>PLXS01000025.1 GCA_003151515.1 Opitutaceae bacterium | reverse complement strand
TTAACGACGCCAGGGACACGCCCTCGTCCTTCCGAGCGGATACCCAGCATGGAACGGTCAATTCTCGTGCTCCGGAAGGGCTCAGTTCGATCTTCCGACCGGAAACTACCGGATAACGATCGAACGTGGACCCGAGTACGCGGAGGTTGAGGACACGTGGAAAATCGCGGAGGGTAAGCCCGCAAATTTCCACTATCAGATCACGCGCATAGCCGATCTCGCACACGAGGGATGGTGGAGCGGTGAACTTCATATCCACCGTCCATTGAGTGACATCGAGACACTTATGCGCTCCGAGGATCTGCACGTGGCACCTGTGATCACGTGGTGGAACACAAATAACCTCTGGGCGACGCAGAAGCCTACCGGACCGCTCATCGTGCGGTTCGACAGCGACCGATACTACTCAATAATGGCCGGGGAGGATGAACGATCGGGCGGCTCATTGTTGTACTTTGGCCTAAATACTCCATTGCCACTGGCGACAAATCTTTCGATGGGAGCTGAACGGGGCGAGTATCCACCACAAATGCGCTTTCTAAGGATGGCCCGAAAGGAATCCGGTGTGTGGGTCGATATCGAAAAGCCCTTTTGGTACGACGTGCCGTTATGGCTTGCAAGCGGGATGGTGGACTCGGTCGAAATCGCTCACAACCACATGGATCAGGGCGGAATGATCGACAATGAAGCATGGGGTCGGGCACGGAACCGAGCTCAATTTCCATCACCCTGGGGCAACGGTCTTTGGACACAGGAGATCTACTACCGAATACTCAATTGCGGGATTAGATTGCCACCGTCCGCTGGAAGCGCGTCGGGCGTTTTGCCAAACCCGGTAGGTTACAACCGAGTCTATGTACACACCGAGAACGGATTGAGCTACGATGCTTGGTGGAACGGCCTCCGAGCAGGGCGCTCATTCGTTACCAATGGGCCGCTGCTTCGTGTCAAGGCAGACGGACACTGGCCTGGCTACGTTTTCAAGGGGAAAGATGGCAAGACCCTGAGCATAGGCCTGGAGGCTGCGCTGGATTCGCGGGATCCCATTGAGCGGATAGAGGTGATCAAGAACGGATTGGTGGAGCGGACCATCCCAGCATCCGAATCGGTCCGTGACCACTTCCTTGGCCCCATCCGGTTCTCGGAAAGCGGTTGGTTCTTAGTGCGCGCTATCGCTAACGTTCCCGAGACTTTTCGTTTCGCCTCAACGGCACCGTTTTATGTCGAGATTGGAATTGCGCCTGCGCGGATTAGCCGCGCTTCAGCGCAGTTTTTCCTAGAGTGGCTGCACGAGCGGTCGTCGCTCATTCATCTCTCCGACCCGCTGCAGGAAGCCGAAGCACTAAAGTATTATTCAGAGGCTGATAGATATTGGCAAGCAAAGATCCGGCAGTCTAATGCGAATTGAGATGTTAACGCACAGCCTCTACATGGAACAACCGCGAATGACCAAGCATGGCTCTTATATGAGAAATTGCTTGCCAGGGATTCGGAGTTGGGCAGGCGGCGCGGCGGAGATCCCGACGGAGCTTTTCCCACTGAGGAGACAACTTCAGTCACTCAGATTTGCTGAACAGCAGAATCGAGTTTGAACCAGGTGAATCGTTCTAGAGTTTACAAGCGGACAGTGCTCGTGCGACAAGGCTTTGTATGACGCATGGTGGCCGCGAGGGCCGTTTTGCTGGCCATGCTCGCGGCAGCGACGGTTTTGAGGTCAACTAATGCGGCTGCGCCGAAGACAAAGTTCTACACTTTGTTCTACACTGGCGGCCCGTTTTTGGGCTGAATTGGGCGGTTTTGGGCGGTGAATATATAGTCGGCCTCCGAAGCCGTTGAAGTGGTTTCAATTCCCGGCCCTCGCCCTATTCGACAGGGTCACCGGCGCTGGCGCGGCGTGACACCGACCGCCCGCATGAACGCGTACGCCAGGATCTCGTGGCCCATCTCCGTCGGATGCACGCGGTCGGGGGCGATCGCCTTGTAGTCCGAGCGCGCAAGGACGCGGTCCAGGGCGCCCTGGGTGTCGACAAGCAGGGCGTTGTTCCTTGAGGCCAGGTCCTTCACGACCAGGCCATACTCATCCATCATCTTGCGTATCGGGTCGCCGTGATCTTGCTGAACGTAGTAGGGCGTCATGAGAATGAGCCCCTTGAGCCGAGGACGCGTGCGCGCGAGCAGGCCGCTGTAGATGTCCCAGAACTCGTCCAGCCTCACGGCGGCGGTCGGTTCGACTCCGTCAAACTGGCGCCACACGTCGTTGATGCCGATCATGACCGAGAGCCAGTCGGGCTCATGGGAGAGCACGTCGGCGTCCCACCGCCGGGCGAGGTCCCTGACCGTATTGGCGCTCGTCCCCATGTTGAGGATCTGGATGGCGCGCGCCTTCTGGGAGGCCTCAAGCCATGAGCTCACCTGGGCCACGTATCCGTTGCCCAGCGCGAAACGGGATCCCCGCCCCACCGGGCGCAGGCGCCCGCAGTCCGTCACGGAATCGCCGATGAACAGAAGCCGGGCTCCGGGTGCGATCTTCACGGCCCCATTCATCATGCGACGGCGCATGCCGTCAATTCAGGCCGGGCTTTTTTTCCAGGGAGGCGGTGCCAAGGCCAACCCCGCGAGGCGCCGGCGAACTACGCAAGCAGCGGGACCGGTTCGGCCTCGACGCGCGCGGCCTCCGGCGCATTGGCGGCCGGCGCGTAGACCTTGAATACGGCGCCCGGTCCGGGTTCGCTGCAAACCGTGATGAACCGGCCGGGTAAGAGATCAGGAATAACTCAAGCCAAGGCGTTCCAGCGAGTTGATGCGTTTTATTTGCATTTGAGCGGCGCAAACTGGTTGAATGGAATCGCTGCGATTCTGGCGACCCGCGAGGAAGCCAATTCCCGATCGGCTTTCGATCGGTCAGGAATGCATCGGGTTTCGCGCCATTTTTTGACGTGACCCCGTTGGTAAGGAGTCCCAAATGACCTTTGCCATGCGCTGGTACCACTACCTGGCCTACTTCTTCGGGGGCGCTTTCCTCGCGAACACGCTTCCCCATCTCGGCAACGGAATCTCGGGCCACGCCTTCCAGAGTCCATTCGCGAGCCCGCCGGGGGAGGGCCTGTCCTCCTCGATGATCAATGTCCTTTGGGGGCTCTTCAACCTTGCCGTGGCCTATCTGCTCCTGTGCAGGGTGGGGGCGTTCGATCTGAAGAAAACCCGCCACGTCCTTGTCGCGGGGGCGGGCTTCGTCGTCATGTCGCTCATGCTCGCCCACGCGTTCGCGCGGTTCCACGGCGGGATGTGATAGCGGGTCCGGGCCATGAGCGGACCGGATTCAAGCTGAGACGCGCAGGATGCAACCGGCCCGGCGCGGTCCCATTGCCTTTCTCGAAGCCGGCATTTCCAGGGGCGCCCTTCTCGCCTTCATCCTGCCTGCGGCGTCGGTGTCCTATTTCGGTTCGCTGGCCCTGGCGATCGGCCTGCGCCCCGGGTTGCACGACTGGCGCTCCACCACGATCTCCAAGCTGGCGCTCTATCCGGAAGGAAACCCGGCATGCCACTGGATCGCCTCGGCCGGCATCGCCCTCGCCGGCGCGCTGATCATCCCCTTCGCTGGGTACATCGGCCGGCGGCTCCGGCTGGCGGCGCCGACGGGCTCCCGGATCGGCGAGGCGCTGTTCCGATTCGGCGCCGCCGGCGCGGTTCTCGTGGGCGTGGTTGCGTACCACGCGGATGCGCTCCTTCCGAGGCTACACACTCTCATCGCGCGCGGATCGGCCTTCGCCCTCTGCGCGTCAATGATCGTTTTCTGGGCCTGCGCCCTCAAGGGCCGCCTTGGCCCGGATGCCGCAAGGCAACGCTGCCCTCCGGCGCTGTTCGCCTGCTGGAGCGTCCTTGTCCTGTCCTTCGTCCTGGGCGTGGCTCTGAGCGCGGTCGAGACGGGCAGGCAGTTCGGCAGGCTCGCGGGCCTTTTCGAGTGGGGTGCCTCCGCGATCTTCCTTCTCTTTCTCCTGAGTTCAGCGCTCCTTCTCCCGCAGGAGGCCGTTGCGGCGAAGGCCGATTGCGAGGATCCTGGATTTGCTTCGTAAGCGGCCTTGCCAACGGGATTGCGGCACCCTATCTCCGGGCCTTCTCCCCGGTCCGATTGCCCCAGGGCAATCGGCAAGAAAAAAGCCCTCGTCCATCGTCCACCATGACCACCTCCTGTGCCTTCACGTTCGCGGCTCCGGCCAGATGGCCGCAGCCTCTTCCCGCCAGCCGTATTTTCCTCCTGCGCCTCGTTGCGTGCCTCGCCCTGCTGCTGGCCACTGGAGCCGGAGCGGCCGCGGCCGACGACGACTCCAAGGGCGGCCAGCCCGCCGAGAAGGAGGGATCCGACGAGGCCAGCGGCGGGAAGAAGGCCGACCTGCCCGTCCCGAAGGAGGCTTCCTCGGTCACCCACCACCAGGTGAGCATCGCCGGCCAGGAGATCGGCTACACCGCCACCGCCGGTACCCTCCTGATCCGCAAGGCGGAGGACCCGATCGCCTCGGTGTTCTACGTCGCCTACACCCGTGACGGCGTGCAGGACCTGGATCACCGCCCCGTGACCTTCTTCTACAACGGCGGCCCGGGCTCGTCCACGATCTGGCTCCACATGGGCTCGTTCGGCCCGCGAAAGGTCGAGACCGCGAACGCGCAGCCGAGCGGGCCGGCGCCGTACCGGGTCGTGAACAACGAGCTTAGCCTGCTCGACAAGAGCGACCTGGTCTTCATCGACGCGGTCGGCACCGGCTTCTCGAAGGCCGCGGGCAAGGGCAAGAACAAGGACTTCTGGGGCGTGGACGGCGACGTGGACGCGTTCGCCAAGTTCATCAACCGCTACGTCACGCTGAACCACCGCTGGAACTCGCCCAAGTTCCTCTTCGGCGAGTCCTACGGGACGACGCGCTCGGCGGCCCTGGCGTACCACCTGCACGAGGAGGGGATGGACCTGAACGGCGTCGTGCTGCTCTCCTCGGCGCTCAACCTGGGGACGCTCTTCTCGCCGATGATCGACGAGCCGCTGGAGAACATCCTGCCCACCTACGCCGCGATCGCCTGGTTCCACGACAAGCTGGCGCCGAAGCCGGCGGACCTGGGGGCCTTCCTGCAGCAGGCGCGCGATTACGCGGTGGGCGGGTACGCCCAGGCGCTAGCCAAGGGCCAGACGCTGCCTGAGGCCCAGCTGGACGCCGTGGCGCAGAAGCTGCACGAATTCACGGGGCTAAGCGTGCAGTACATCAAGGATGCCAACCTGCGCGTCGAGCCCGGCCGCTTCCGAAAGGAGCTCCTTCGCGACGAGCGCCGCTCGGTCGGCCGCTACGACGGCCGCTTCGAGGGCATCGACTTCGACGCAGCCGGGGAGGCGCCCGGCTCCGATCCGTCGCAGTCGGCAGTCGAGGGGGCTTTTGTCGCCGCGTTCAACAGCTACGTGGCTGGCGAGTTGAACTACAGCCAGGACGGCCCCTATGCAGTGCTCAACCCGGAGATCTTCAAGGACTGGGACTTCAAGCACAAGCTGCCGGAATTCCTGCACTTCCCGATCCCCTATCCGATGGTCTTCGTGAATGCGGACCTGGCCCAGGCCATGCGCGAGAACCCGCACCTGAAGGTCCTGTCGGCGAACGGCCTCTTCGACCTGGCGACGCCCTTCTTCGGCACCGAGCGCGACCTGAACCAGATGGAGCTCGACCCGAGCCTGCGCGCCAACCTGTCGTTCACGTACTACCCATCGGGGCACATGGTGTACCTGAACCCAGAGGCCCATAAGGCGTTTCGCGCGGACCTGGCGGCGTTCTACGAGAGCGCGTCGCACCCGTAGGCCCGGGTTGCGGGTGGGCAGCCAGCGTCCTTGATATTCCAGATAAGCCCGTTGCGGCGGCTGTAAGCCGAACGCAGCGGCGGCAAACCGCCTGTCGCCGTCCGCGACAGGGCGCCGCCGCAAGGACAATGGCCATGCGGCCATTTTCATTGAATGAACCCTGCCGGGGCACCATGACTTGCCGCACGGCGCTGCCACCGGCCCATGATTACCGTCAGACAGAAGATGTACCTTGCGCGGGTGTTCAACCGGTTCCTGAGGCTGGCCAGGCATGTCGTCGTCAGGGACATGTGTGCCAGCTGCCGGCGGGGCGGCGTCAATTGGAGGCTCGACCTCGATGAGGGCATAGACCTTTGCATCTGCGTGCTGGGCTCCTATGAGCCGGGGACGCGCGCCGCCTACTCGTCACTAATAAAGGAGGGCGACGTCGTGCTCGACATCGGCGCCAACATCGGGGCGCACACGCTGCATTTTGCCCGGCTTGTGGGCCCGAGCGGCCGCGTGTACGCGATCGAGCCGACCGGCTACGCCGCCGAGAGGCTCCGGATGAATTTGGCGCTCAATCCGCAGCCCTGCGGAAGGCCGTCGCCAACGCGAACGGCAAGTAACGGATTCAACAGCCGGGGCATCAACCGATGCCCCGGCCGCAAGGCGTCCGTCGGCGGCTACCCGCTGCGACGGGCGCTTTTTTCGTCGACATCCACCGAAGCGGTTCAGAGCAATTGACCCCATGCGTTCAAGTTAAGCTTTAGGCCCGCGACGCCCTTGTGAAACGCAGCCACCCAATCTGCCTTGCCCTGGTGCTCCTTGCGGTATGGGGGGCGTACGCCAACTCCTTTTCGGGAGGATTCCATTTCGACGACTTCCATGCGGTCGTGGACAACCCAGCGATCCGCAGCCTTCGCAGCCTGCCGCGCTTCTTCACGGACCCAACGGCCTTCAGTGTGCTGCCAGCCAACCGGACCTACAGGCCGGTCGTCTCGGCGTCGCTCGCCCTGGACTACGCGCTCTCGATGGCCTTTTCGGCCGGCAGAGGAGGTTACACGCCGTTCTGGTATCATCTGACGACGTTCCTGCTCTTCCTGTGTGAGATCGCGCTGCTGGCCGCCCTGTACCGGCTGCTCCTGGACAGGATCCGGCCCTCTGGCGCGAACGCCTGGCTGGCGCTGCTTGCGGCCGCCTGGTACGGGCTGCACCCGGCTATGGCCGAGACGGTCGATTACGTGATCCAGCGCGGCGACCTCTACTGCACCCTGGGCTGCGTGGCGGCGCTGTACCTCTACGCACGCCTCCCTCAGCTGCGCCGCTACGGGCTCTACCTGGTCCCGTTCGCTCTGGCGATGCTCTCCAAGCCGCCCGCGGCCGTCTTCCCGCTCCTGCTTTTTCTATACGGTTGCTTCTTCGAGGCGCAGGACGGGTCGGCGCCCGGAAGGCTGCGGCGGGCGGCGCTGGCGTCGCTGCCCGCCGTGGCGGCCACCGCCGCGCTTCTCTGGCTGCAGGCGGCGATGACGCCGAAGTCCTACCTTCCCTCGATCCTGTCGCCTTGGTCATACCGCCTGACTCAGCCCTTCGTCTGGTCGCGCTATGCGGGCGAGCTCTTCCTGCCGCTGCACCTGAACGTCGACACCGACCTGGATCCCTTCGCCCGGCTAAACCCCGAGGCTTGGGCCGGAATCGCCTTTGTCCTCGTGCTCTTCGGCGTCGTCGCTTTCGCGCTGCGCCGGCGCCCGTGGCATCCGGTCGCCTTCGGGCTGCTGTGGTTTGTCGTCACGCAGCTACCGACCTCGCTCTATCCGCTCTCCGAGGTGGAGAACGACCACCGCATGTTCTTCTCCTTCGTGGGGCTGGTGCTGGCGGTCGTGTGGGGGGCGTGGCTTTTCCTGCTGCGTCTCCTCGGCGAGGCATCGGTTGCTAGGCTTCGAGCGATCCTGGCCGGCGCGGCGGTGCTGGCGCTCGCCTGCTACGCCTACGGCGTCCACCAGCGAAACGTGGTCTGGCACGACGATGAATCCCTCTGGCTGGACGACGTGCGAAAGTCGCCGCACAACGGCCGCGGCCTCATGAACTACGGGCTGACGCAGATGGCCAAGGGGGCCTATCCCCAGGCGCTCGACTACTTCACCCGGGCCCTGGTCTACAGCCCGAACTATTCCACGCTGGAAATCAACTTGGGGGTCGTCAACGGGGCGATGGCCGACGCGGGCGAGCGGGCCCGGGTGGCGGAGGCGGAGCGGCATTTCCTGCGCGCCATATCGCTCGCCCCGAGTGACGACAACGCGCACGCCTACTACGGCGGCTGGCTCTACCGTCACGGTCGATCGGCCGAGGCCATTGCGCAGCTCAAGAGCGCCGTCGTGCTGAACCCCCAGCGCCTCATGCAGCGAGACCTTCTGGTTCAGGCCGAGAGCAGCGCGGGCGACGTTGGCGCGGCGCTCCAGTACGCCCGGGACACGCTTCGCCAGTCGCCGGACGATGCCATCGCTCTGGACGCGGTGCGCAGCCTTCCGGCGCACGACGCCGCCAAGTGGATAGACCTCTCGCTATCGCAGTATCGGCAGGGCAGGTACTCCCAGGCGATCGAATCGGCGAAGAAGGCGCTCGCCTTCGAGCCGGACAACGCCGACGCCTACAACAACATCGGCGCGGCCTACGCGGCGATGCGCCAGTGGGACGACGCCATCCGGTATGACGAGAAGGCCGTCGCGCTCAGGCCCGATTTCCAGCTTGCGAGGAACAACCTCGCGTGGGCGCGCGCGCAGAAGGCGGCCCAGAAGTAGCCTTCCGGAAGCGCGCCGCTAGGGGGAGCGGACGGCGGAGTCGCCCCGGGGAAACACGAACGTGCGCTGCACGGAGAAGCTCACGAGGCTGAGCAGGGTCTCGACGACCAGTTTGGCGGCGAAGACGTTCCAGTGGGCGTACTGCGCGAGGCTCGAGATCAGCACGTAGCAGATCGCGCCCAAGGCCGCGGCCAGGGCATAGTAGCGCCACAGGGAACCCGCGAGCGAGGCTCCGTTGTGGAAGACGAACCTCTTGTTGAGCGCAAAATTGACGAGCGAGCTCAGGCGGCCGACGACGACACTGGCCAAAACGTTACCGGTGAGTGCGTAGGTCGCCGTGAACCCCACGAAGTCGATACCCGCCGAGAGGATCGCCGAGAAGTAGAAGCGCACCAGGACGAAGTAGATGCGCATCGAGTCCCAGATCGGGTCGAAGTGCGACGCGCGGTTGCCCTGGAGGTAGACGGTCTCGATCGCCACCTCCACGGGCTTGTGGCGGTGGCACACGTGGGCGAGCACCGTCATCTCGTACTCGTAGCGCTCGCCGTCGAGCGTCATCAGCTCGGGAAGCAACTCCCTTGGGAACGCGCGAAGCCCGGTCTGAGTGTCCCGGAGGATGGCCCCGGTGATGAATCCGAAGACAATGCGGGTCAGGAGGTTGCCAAACCGGCTTCGCAGAGGGACCTCCCTTCCGAAGCTTCGCGATCCCAGCACAACGGCTCCGTTCGCCTCCGCCAGGGCCCGGGCAACCCTGGCGATGTCGGCCACCCTATGCTGTCCGTCGCCATCTGCTGTTACCAGGCCGTTTATCAGGGTAAGCGCGCACAGGACGTGGTTGATGCCGGTCTTGAGCGCGCGCCCTTTGCCCAGATTGACGGCATGGCGCAGGACGCTGACGCGCGGCAGCAGCGAAAGCCTCGCAAAGAGCGCGCCATGGCGAGCGTCGCTTCCGTCGTCGACGAGGACGACGGCGCCAAAGCCCTCGGCGGCCAATTCGGATACAAGGCGCTCGAGGCCCTCCTCGGGCTGCCATACGGGCAACAGAACCGCGCAGCGGCCAAGGGCCCCGGCGGGGGTCTGGCTGTCGTCGTTCATTCGCTTTTCACTGGCGCCGCGGGCAGCGACAACACGAGCAAATGGCTATGGGACAGTCCCTGATAACGCAACAGGAACTTCGGAAGGGGGGCCGCGGGCGGGACCTCGCCTAAAGGCGACCCGGGTCTGCGGTTCAAAGATGTGGACTATCGCGGTGTTTCGGCTACGCGATAGGGGCTCCCCTTGTTAAACCCATGGCCACCGACCCGATGGAACGCCGCGCCGCCTGGCGGGCCCTGGGGCTATTCCTTCTCATAACAGCGGCCCTGAGCGCGGTCTTCGAAACGCTTATGGGTCGTATGGGTACGATGACCCACTACCTGGTCATGGGAGTCATGTGGTGCCCAGGGACGGCGGCGGTGCTAACCTGCCTCATCCTGAAGAGGGACGTAAGGAGCCTGCCTTGGCGCTGGGCTCCTGCGAAATGGATCCTCGCCGCCTGGGCGCTGCCGATCGGCTACGGCCTCGCGATCTACCTGCCGGTGTGGCTCCTGTCGCTCGGAGGCTCTGGGTTTGGCAACGCCGACACCCTTGCCCAATGGTCTCAGGAGGTCCTTGGCAAGGGGCCGACGAGCCTCGGCGGGGCGCTGTTCTATCTGTTCCTTCTTGCGACCCTCGGAGTGATCAACTCGGCGGCCAACACCCTGGGGGAGGAGATCGGCTGGCGCGGCTTCCTGGTCTGGGAAATGAGGAAGGTGATGCCGTTCTGGGCGGTCGGCCTGGGCTCCGGGCTCATCTGGTCGGTCTGGCACTACCCCGGCATCCTTCTCACCAACTACAGCGCGGGGGAGGGAAGCCGATTGCTGCAGATCCTGTTCTTCACGGCGAGCGTTACGCCAATGGGCGTTGTCTTCGCCTACTTTGCCTTCAGGGCCAACAGCCTCTGGCCCGCCGTGGTCCTGCACGCGAGCCACAACTGCTTCATCCAGCGAGTCTACACGCCCCTTACGACGAAGGGGCCGGGCACCCATCTCTACATCGACGAGTTCGGGTGCCTGCTGCCGGTCGCGAGCATCCTGCTTGCGGTGTATTTCCTGCAGCGGGCCAGGGCCGAGGGCCTGGCATGAGCCGGCACGAGCGGGCCGATCCGATGGTTGATAAGGGGGCCGAACAGGGATAGGGTGAAACTGAAGGCCAGATTTAGGTAGTCGAAAGGTAACCGATGAAAAACGAACCCGCTAAGGAGCCCCCGAAGGACCATTTCTACGACCTGCTCAAGGGGTCCACCCAGCCGCCGGCCGGGCCGCATTTTCCGGTGAATCCCAAGAAATTGTCCTCTCCCATGCCCTCGGGCCTCGGCGGCAGGCAGAATCAGGTGCGCAATTTCGGGGGCGCGTCAGGCAGGCACGGCGGGAAGTCGCGCTGATCGGGCGCCGAGGGATCGGTCTGCGCGTCTGCGGCAGTGCTGGCGCGTTTGCGCCAGGCCGGCCGTTGCTTGGAATTGCGTGAGGCCCGTTGGAATGAATTGCGGTCGGGGCGCGCAGGACGACGATGGCCCGGATGACCGCAGCGATGTCCGCGTCGGGCAATGTCCCGGCAAGGCCCTGGGCGGCGCTCCTGGTGGCGGCGCTGGTCTCGGTCCTGTTCGGCTGCATCGCCTGCACGGGGGACTCGGAGACGGGCGGGGACAATCCCAGGGACGCCTATTACAACCTGATGGTCGAGGGCTGGCTTCAGGGGAAGACGAGCCTGTCCCTCGAGGCGCCGGCCGGCCTGGTGGGCCTGGCGGATCCGTACGATCCGAAGGCGAACATTACGTTTCGCGGCTCTCTCTATTATCCGCCGCGCGTGCACGACCTGAGCTACTACAAGGGAAAGCTGTACGCCTATTTCAGCCCGGTGCCGGCGCTTGTCGCGTTCCTGCCCTACCGCGTGCTCACGGGCCACTGGCTGTCGCACCAGCGCGCCTGCCTGTTCTTCTGCCTGGTCGAGTTCTGGGGGGCCGTGCTCCTGGTCCTGTCGGCGCGCGACCGGTTCTTCCCCGGTGTCGGCAATGCGGCGGTCGCCGCGGTCGTGCCGGCCCTGGGCTTCCTTTCCCTCGGCCCCGTCCTGCTGGAGCGCGCGGACGTGTGGGAGGTGCCCGCGGCGTGCGCCCAGGCCGCGTGGATGCTTGCCATCCTGGCCGCCTGGCGGCTGTGGTTTCGCCCCCGGGCGCATTGGCTCCTCTGGCTCCCGGCCGGGACGCTCGCCGCCCTGGCCGCGGGCTCGAGGCCCTCGGGTGCCCTCTGCGCGGTGATCCTGCTGTTCCCGGCCTGGAGGCTGCTGCGCGAGGGGGGCGCCGGGGCGGCGGCGCGCGCCGCCTCTCTCTCGGCCCTCGTCCTCCCGCTCGCGGCCGTGGCCGCGGGCCTGCTCGCCTTCAACAGGGCCCGCTTCCTCGAGTGGCTCGAGTTCGGGCAGCGCTACCAGCTGAACGGGGAGGTTGGCCGCCACGCCTCGTCGGGATACTTCAGCCCCAGGTTTTTCGCCTACAACCTGAGGCTCTACGCCCTGCACGCCGGGGACTGGGCCCCGCATTTCCCCTTCATCAGGGCCATGGTCTTCCCCCCGGCTCCCCCGGGATACCGGGGAGGCGACCATCCCTTCGGTTTGATCCCATGCCTGCCGGCGACCCTGTTTGCCGCGGCGCTCGCCGTGTCCTGGCGGGCCGTGCCGGCGCCCCGGCGCCGGGACTTCCTCGCGCTGGCAGGCATGGTGGCGTGCGCCGGCCTGGCGGCTGCGGCGCCGCTGCTGCTGTTCTACAGCGCGTGCCTGCGCTACGAGTTCGAGTTCGCGCTGTTCCCCGCGATCCTCGCGGGCGTGGGCTACCTGGGCGCGGAGGCGCTGGCCCGCGGCTGGGGCCGGGCCGCCGTGCGCTGCGCGTGGGGCCTCGCGGTCGCCGCATCGGGCTCCTTCTGCCTGCTGCTCGTCGTCTGGCTTCGAGCCCAGTCGCTCGCCGAGCACGGGCGGGTCGACGTCTTGCAGGCCAACCGCCCCGCGGCCCTCGAGCACCTTCAGGCTGCCCTGACCCTGGAGCCCGGTCTGGTCGTCGCGCGGGCGACGCTGGGTACGCTGCACCTGCGCGACGGGGATTTCAAGTCGGCCGCGGATGACTACGCCCGCGCCGTCCGGGAAGAGCCGGACTCGGCCGTGCTGCTTGCAAACTACGGGTACTGCCTCCTGCGGCTCGGACGGGACGAGGAGGCGAATGCAATCATCGCCCGGGCCGTAAAGGTCGACCCTGCGGACCCGGCGGTGGTCGAGGTCGTCAGGCTTGCGGGGCAGCGCCAGGCCCAGGAGGAGGGGAAGGGCGCCGGGCCCCGTTAGGCGGCCGAGCCGCGCCGGGCGAGTGCGGCCGCACGCGCCCGCTTCAGCGCAGGCGCTTGAACGAGGACTGCAGCAGCTCGAGGTCGGACGCCCCCTTGGTCCGCTCCCGGGCCTTCGCGACCAGGCCGGCCTCAAGCTGGTTCTTCGTGGGTCTGTTGGTCTCGAAGAAGACGCCGAAGACGCCGGGCCAGGGCTGGGACGCGAGTCGGAAGGCCGCGATCTCGTCGGACGGGTCGTGCCGAAGCGCGTCCTCCGGCGATCCGTCGTTCTTCCTCTCCTCGATGACGCGGAACTGCCCGCCCTTGCGCGGGATCGCCGCGTCGAAGGCTCCCTCGTTGAACTCGACGCACTCGGAGAGGATCTCGACGACCGAGAAGCCGTCGTGGCGCGCGGCGCGCTCCATCATCTCGACCATGTGGTTGACCTGCGTCGCGTGGCTTCGGGCGACGAAGCTGGCGCCCGTGTTGATGAGCGTGCGCATCGGGTTGATGGGCTGGTCCATGGCGCCGGTCGGGTCGGTCTTCGACTTGAAGCCGACGGGCGACGTGGGCGAGGTCTGCTTCTTCGTCAGCCCATAGACGAAGTTGTCCATGATGACGTAGGTCATGCGCACGTTCTTGCGGCCGGTGTGCACCAGGTGGTTGCCCCCGATCGAGAAGCCGTCGCCGTCGCCGCCGAAGACGAAGACATGCAGGTCGTCGCGGCCGAGGCTCACGCCGGCCGCGAACGGCAGGGAGCGCCCGTGGATGAAATGCACCCCGTGCGTGTTCACGAAGTACGGGAAGCGCGACGAGCAGCCGATGCCGGCCAGGGTCACGATGTTCGGCTGGGGGTACTGGAGCTTCTCGAGCACCTTGTAGTAGGAGGCGAGGACCGCGAAGTCGCCGCAGCCGGGGCACCAGGTCGGGTGGTCGGCCGTGAGGGTCTTGCGGGTCAGGGGGCCCGGCTGGACCGGGGCCGGGGGAGCGGCTGCTGTGGAAGTGGTGGACATGGGGTTAAGGGTCAGCGGGTTGCGTTTGCGGCGGCGGAGCCGTTGCGGCCGAGGCTCTTGTTCACCCCGTTCACGATTTCCGCGATGCGAAACGTGAGGCCGTCTGTCTTCGTGATGCTGCCGATCGAGGGAAGGGCGTAGCGGGCCCGAAGGAGGGTCGCCAGCTGGCCGAAGCCGTAGAGCCCCTCGTCGTTCATCTCGATGACCAGCACCTTCCTGTACCGGGCGAACAGGGTATCGAGGCCGGGCTCCAGCGGGTGCAGGTGGCGCAGGTGGATCTGGCCCACCTTCGTGCCCTGGGCCCGCAGCTGCTTGACGGCCTCGCGCACGGGGCCCCACGTGGAGCCCCATCCGACGACAAGGACGTCGCCCGATTGGTCGCCGTAGACCTCCGGGGTCTTGAGGGTCGCTGCGAGGGCCTTCAATTTGTCGCGGCGCCTCGCCGTCATCTTCATGTGCAGCGCGGGGTTGCCCGTCGGGTGCCCCAGCTCGTCGTGCTCGAGGCCGCTCACGTTCGGGTACTTGCCGGTCGCGATCGGGGCGCCCGGGGGGGCGTGCCGGGTCAGCCTGTCCAGGGGGTAGGGCTTGAAGTCCATGCCGCGCGGCGAAAGGTCCGGCTTCGGGTCGACCATGAGCTTCGGCAGGTCGGGCTCGTCGAAGGCCTCGATGCGCGTCGCGAGCGCCTGGTCCGTGAGGATGATGACCGGGGTGCTGTACTCGCGGGCGATCCGGCCCGCCTCGAGGGCGATGTAGAAGCAGTCCTCGACGTCCTTGGGCGCCAGGACGACGCGCGGGGCGTCGCCGTGGCTCCCGTAGATCGCCTGCATGAGGTCGCTCTGCTCGACGTTGGTCGGCATGCCCGTGCTGGGGCCCCCGCGCTGAACGTTGATGACGATCAGGGGCATCTCGGCCATGACGGCCCACCCAAGGGCCTCCATCTTGAGCGACATGCCGGGACCGGAGCTCCCGGTGACCGCGAGGTGGCCCGAGTACGCGAATCCGAGCGCGTAGCCGATGGCCGCAAGCTCGTCCTCGGTCTGCACGAAGATGCCGCCATACTTGGAGAGCTCGGTTCGCATGGTCTCCATGACGCTCGACCACGGGGTTATGGGATAGCCCGCCCCGTGGCGCACGCCAGCGGTGATTAATCCGTACGTGAGGGCGAGGTTGCCGTCGGTCGTGACCTGCGGGCGGCCGGAGGCGCTCACGGTCGCGGCCTCGAAGCTGTACAGCACGTCTCGCAGGTTGTCGGCCGGCGTCCCGTAGCCCGCGTCGAAGGCCAGCATCGCGTTTCGCACGATGTCCTCGGACTTGCCGCCGAAGCGCTCGGCGATGAGGCCGGAGACCTTGGCGACGTCCAGGTTGAAGATCCGCGTTATGAGCCCGAGGACAAAGAGGTTCTTGCCCTTGTCCTTGGAGGAGCCGCCCACGGCCTCGACCGTGGCGCCGGTTATCGGGATCCCCACCGAGCGGAAGCGCCGGTCGTCGGGGTTGGGCGTCACGTACTCCGTGTCGTAGATCAGGACCCCGCCGGGCCTAAGCGAATTGATGTGGTCGTCGTAGCTGTGCTGGTAGAACGCGACGAGGAGGTCGGCCTGGTCGCCCGAGGAGAGGATGTCCCCGTTGCCCATGCGCACCTGGAAGATCGACGGACCCCCCGAGATGGTCGAGGGGATCGTCATGTACGTCATGACATCCTGGTCGGAGCGCCCGGCGAGGCGCGCCAGGAAGCCGCCGATCGTCTGGATCCCGTCCTGCGAATTGCCCGCAAGGCGGATGACGACGTCGTTGACCGATTTTCTTGTGACCGGAACCAATGGATCGGTGCCGGGTGATGGGGAGTTTACTGGCAATACCATTTTGGGGAGGGGTTAAATTCTGCCCACGTTCGGGGGTTGTCAATCAGATGGAGCCCATCGGATCATTAGCCCGGGTAATTCTGCGCGTGCGCGGGAGAACATCTCGTCATGGGCTCCCGGGCTTCCCGTGCGCGCCTACTGGAACAACCCGAGGATCACGCCGGGGAAAAGCCCCAGAAGGATGATCAGGGCCGCGGCGGCGCCAAGGGCGAGCTTCGTCGCGGCGGGCGCCGCCACCGGGCCCGAGTTCGCGGGGGGATCGGCGACCAGCACCTGCTTTACCACGATCAGGTAGTAGTAGAGGGCCACGGCGCTGAGCGCGATGGCCAGAAGCGCCAGCCAGCCGGCCGGGCCCGCGACGCCCCCGAGCTGCAGGGCGGCGGAGAACACCATGAGCTTTCCGAAGAACCCCGCGAGCGGCGGGATGCCCGCGAGCGAGAGGATGTACACCGTCATGGTCGCGGCCAGGAACGGCGAGCGCCTGTAGAGGCCCGCCAGGTCGGAGATCTTCTCGCAGCGGCTGCTTATCGCCACCGTGGTCACGACGCCGAACGCCCCGACCGTCGCGAGGCCGTAGGTCGAGGCGTAGTAGAAGAGGGGCCCCGGGCCGCTGCGGCCCGCGGCCATGACGCCGAGCAGCATCGCGCCCGCGTGGGCGATCGCCGAGTAGGCGAGCAGGCGCCGGACGTTCACCTGCGCCAGGGCGGCGAAGTTCCCGAGGAGAAGCGACGCGGCGCAGACCACGGCCACGGCCGGCAGCCAGCCGGGGCCGCCGGCGAACGTCGCCGCGCTGCCCGAGGCGGCGTGGAACCCCGGCCAGAGGAGCCGGGTGAAGAGCGCGAAGCCCGCGAGCTTGGAGGCGGACGCGATGAGCGCGGCGGACGGGGCCGGCGCGCCCTGGTAGACGTCCGGCGCCCAGAGGTGGAAGGGCGCCGCCGCCACCTTGAAGCCGAAGGCCACGAGCACCATGACCAGGGCCACGAGGAGGATCGGGTTCGTCCCCTGGACGGAGATCTGCGCGGCGATCACCGGCAGCTCGATCGAGCCCGTCACCCCGTAGATGAGGCTGAAGCCGAAGAGCAGGAATGCGGCCGCCATGCCGCCGAACAGGAAGTACTTGAGCGCGGCCTCCGCCGCGTCGGGCCGGGCGCTGCCGATCCCCGTTATCACGTAGAGGGAGAGGCTCGCGAGCTCGAGGGCGAGGAAGGCGAGAAGGAGCTGCTGCGCGGCCGCCATGAGCATGAGCCCGGTGGCCGCGAAGAGCATGACGGCGATGTACTCGGCGGGATGGCGCACCGGGGCCGCCCGGATGACGCCCAGGGTCAGCATCGTCAGCACGAGGACGCCGAGGCGGGTCGCGACCGCAAGGTGGTCGAGGACGAGGACGCTCCCGAAGACCTGGCCGCGCGGGCCGTGCCAGGCGGGCACGAACGCGGCCGCGATCGCGATTGCCGCCACCCACAGGGCGTAGCGCTGGCGCTCGCCGACGGGGCGCCGCCGGTCGATGGCCATGTCAAGCCCGAGGACGGCAAGGGCGCCCAGGACGAGCGCCGTCTCCGGGCGCAGGGCGTTGAAGAGCGCCACGTAGTCCGGGTTCATGGCGTGCCTCCCCTGATGACGGCCTGCAGGAGCGGCGACTGCAGGGCCGGGTTGATCCAGTTGAGCAGCAGGTCGGGGCGAAGCCCGACGACGACCGTCGCCGCGACCAGGAGGAGCGCCCCGGCCTTCTCCGGGAGCGTGATCGGGGGCAGGGAGTGGGCCCGTGCGCCGCCCTCAGCCGCGGCCGACCCGGTCGGCCACGACCCGAAGAAGCCCTGCTGGATGGCGCGAAGGGTGAACGCGGCCGCAACCAGGACGCCCAGGGCGCCGACGGCCGCCCAGGCCGGGAACGCCTTCCAGGTGCCGACCAGGATCGAAAGCTCGGCCGGGAACCCGCTGAAGCCGGGCAGGCCCATCGAGGCCATGCCCGCCACGACGAAGACCGTGGCGGCGAACGGCAGCAGGCGGTAGAGCGGCATCGCCCTAAGGTCGGCGAGCATCCGGGTGTGGGTGCGGTCGTAGACCATGCGTCCGACGACGGCGAAGAGGAGCCCGGCGATGATGCCGTGCGAGAACATCTGCAGCACGGCGCCGCCGACCGACTGGGCCGTAGCCGCGGCGATCCCCAGGAGGACGAAGCCCATGTGGCTCACGCTCGAGTAGCCGATCACGAACTTGAGGTCCTCCTGCATGAGGGCGACGAGGCCCGCGTAGACGATGCCGACCAGGGCGAGCCACGCGATGGGGGTCTGCCAGTAGGCGAAGCCGACGGGCGAGAGGGGAAGCGCGATGCGCAGGCAGCCGTAGGCGCCGAGCTTCATGACGACGCCCGCCAGCAGCATGGAGGCGGCGGTCGGGGCGGCCACGTGGCCCGTCGGCGCCCACGTGTGCAGCGGGAACATGCCGGCCAGGGTCGCGAAGCCGAAGAAGACAAGGGCGAAGACCGCGATCTGGTGGTGGCGCGGCAGGGTGGCTGCCGCCTGGGCCAGGTCGGCGAACCCGAAGGAGTGGGCGGAGCCCGCCGCGTACACCCACAAGAGCCCGGCCAGCACCATGGCGCTCCCCGCGAACGAGTAGAGCGCGAGCTTCATGGCCCCGTACTCGCGGTTCGTGGAGCCCCACTTCGCGATCAGGAAGTACTTGGGCACGATCGCGACCTCGTAGAAGACGAAGAAGAGGATGGCGTCGGCCGAGAGGAAGACGCCGTAGACGCCGGCGACGAGCGTCAGGAAGAGCGCGAAGAACTCGCCCGTGCTCTCCTCGATGTTCCACGAGAAGAGGACCCCCGCCGTCGCGGCCAGGCCGGTCAGCACGAGGAGGGTGAGGCTGATGCCGTCAACGGCGAGGTGGTAGCGAACGCCCATCGCCGGGATCCACGCGAGGTCGGTCAGGGTCTGCAGGGAGCTTGCCGGGATGAAGCGCGTGCCGGCGAGAAGCGCCACGCCCCACGCAGCAACAGCGGTCGCGAGCGCCGCCCAGCGCGCCGCGGCGGCCGAGCGCCGCCCGGCGGCGAGCGAAAGGAGCGCGCCCGCGAGGGTCAGGTAGACGGTCCAGGGCAGCAGTCTCATGGCAGCGACAGGTGGGCCGCCCACGAGGCGACCAGCGGGTTGAAGAGGCCCGTCAGGAGCTGGGGCAGCACCCCGAGAAGGAACATGAGGGCGACAAGCGGGACGAGGACGGCGAGGTCAAGGGGGCCCACGTCGGCGAACGGGCCCGCCGCGGCGCCCGCCCTGGGCCCGTGGAACACGCGCTGCCAGAAGGTGAGGAGGAAGAGGGCGGTTGCGAAGAGGCCGAGGCAGGCCGTGGCGGCCGCCCAGGGGACCAGGCCCCAGACGCCGCGGAAGATCAGGAACTCGCCGACGAAGCCGTTCAACCCCGGCAGGCCCAGGGACGAGAACATCGCGATCCCGCACAGGCCCGCGAGGACCGGCGCCGCCGTGCGCACGCCTCCGAAGTCGCCGAGCCCGCGCCTGCCGCCCGCGCGGGCCTCGAGGATGCCGGCGCAGAAGAACAGCGCGCCGGCCGACAGGCCGTGGTTGAACATCTGCAGGAGCGTGCCCCCGAGCGCGGCCGCCGCGGCGTCTCCCGCTGGCGCCGCGCGGCCGCTGGCCGCCGAAACGGCGAAGATCGCGAGCAGGCAGTAGCTCAGGTGGTTGATGGACGAGTAGGCGATCATCCGCTTGATGTCGCTCTGGCGCATCGCCGCGAACGCCCCGAGGACGGCGCCGCCCAATGCCAGCCAGATGAGGAAGGGGGAGGCCGCGTGCAGCGGCGCCGGGAAGAGGGGCCAGAGCAGCCGCAAGAACCCGTAGACGCCCATCTTGGACATGACGGCGGTAAGGAACATCGAGACGGAGGTCGGGGCCTCGGCGTACGCCGGCGGCAGCCAGGTGTGGAAGGGGAAGAGCGGCACCTTGACGGCGAAGCCGAGCAGGACCCCGGCGAAGACGGCCTTCGGCCAGAAGCCTCCGAGGGCCGCGAGCCTGGCGGCCAGGGAGCCGTCGGCGCCCATCCGCGCCAGCTCGACAAAGTCGAGCGTGCCCGTGGCGGCGAAGATGGCCACGAAGCCCAGCAGCAGGAAGGCACTCCCCCCCAGGGTGTAGATCACGAACTGGTAGGCCGCCCGCCCCGCCCCGGGGCCGCCCCAGAGCCTGATCAGGAAGTAGGCCGGGATGAGGCTCAGCTCCCAGAAGATGAACCAGTGGAAGAAGTCGAGCGCCAGGAAGACGCCCAGAGCGGCGCCCTGAAGCAGCAGGAAGAGGAGCGAGAAGAGCCGCGGGCTTCCCGGCTGGCGCCAGGAGGCGAGGAGCGCGCCGGGGGCGATGAGCCCGGTGAGAAGGACGAGGACCAGGCTCAGGCCGTCCAGGCCCAGGTGGTAGTGGACGGCGAGGGCGCCGATCCAGCCGTGCATCTCGACAAGCTGGTAGCCGGCCGCGCCCCGCTCGTAGCAGCCCAGGATGACGGCCGAGAGGGCCAGGGTGGACAGGCTGAAGGCGAGGGCGATCGCCCTGCAGGCGCCCGCGCCCAGCCTCGGCAGGCAGGCGATGAGCGCGGCCCCGATCCACGGGGCGAAGATGACCAGGGAGAGCAGGGGGAGCGGGCTCATCGGGAGCACCCCATCAGGACCAGGACCACGAGGACCACGAAGCCGACCGCAAGCGCCCGCAGGTAGCCCTGGGCGTCGCCGCTCTGGGCCCTGGAATACGCGCGGCCCGCGCGCCGGAAGCCCTCGCTCACGGCGTCAAAGCCCGCGTTCAGGCCGTCCCTGTCCGCCTCGCCGTTCATGAGCCCGGCGAGCTCGCCCAGGCGCGCGAGGAGCCGGATGGCGCCGTCCCAGACCCGCCGGTCGAGGAAGTCGGCCAGCCAGGAGAGCGCCGAGCTTAGCCGGCCGACGGTCAGGGCGTAGAGCTCGTCCAGCTTCATGCGCGCCGCCAGGAAGGCGAAGACGGCCGGGAAGGCCGCGGCGACCGGGTCGGCGGCCCCGGCGTCGCTTCGCGGGCGCCTCCCGTAGAGATACCAGCCGGCCCCGAGGCCCAGGGCGACCAAAATGACGGAGACGGCTGTCAGGACGGGGCTCTCGATCAGCGGGCCGGAAGGCACGGCCGCCCCGGTCAGCTGCGACTGCAGCCAGGGCCAGGCGGGCGTTCCCAAAAATCCCAGGAGGATCGCTCCGGCCGCGAGGACAAGCAGCGGCACGGTGATCACGGCCGGGCTCTCGCGGGCCTGCTCGGCGGCGTGGGAGCGGGGCCTGCCGGCGAACACCTCGAAGGTGAGGCGCGTCATGTAGTAGGCGGTCAGGACGACGCCGGCCAGGCCGGCCCACAGGGGCAGGCGCGAGACCTCCCACTCCATGGCCGCGTGCAGGATCGACTCCTTGCTCCAGAAGCCCGAGAAGACGAACGGGACGCCCGCGAGCGCCATCATGCCGACCGCGAACGTGGCGAAGGTGACGCGCATGCGCCCCCCCAGGCCGCCGAGGCGGCGGATGTCCTGCTCGTGGTGGGTGGCGTGGATGACGGAGCCGGCGCCCAGGAAGAGGAGCGCCTTGAAGAAGGCGTGGGTGAGCAGGTGGAAGATGGCCGCGACCCAGGAGCCGACGCCGACGGCCAGCATCATGTAGCCGAGCTGCGACACCGTTGAGAAGGCGAGGACCTTCTTGAGGTCGTCCTGTGCGACCGCGATCGCGGCCCCCATGAGCGCCGTCACGGCGCCGATCCCCGCGACGACGGTCAGCGCGTGAAGCGGCGCCGAGGCGAGCGCCTGGTCGGCCGCCATCAGGGGGAAGACGCGCGCCATCAGGAACACGCCGGCGGCGACCATGGTCGCCGCGTGGATGAGGGCGCTGACGGGCGTCGGGCCCTCCATCGCGTCGGGAAGCCACACGTGCAGCGGGAACTGGCCGGACTTGCCCGCGGCCCCGCAGAAGATGAGGAGCCCGATTGCGGTCGAGGCGGCGAGCCCGCCCGCGAGCGCGGGCGCGGCCAGGCCCGCGAGGGCGTGCGCCTCGAGGATGCCCCGGCCCCCGTCGTAGAGCAGGAGCGAGCCGGTCGAGTCGTAGAGCCAGACAAGCCCGATGAAAAAGCCCAGGTCGCCTATGCGCGTCACGATGAAGGCCTTCTTCGCCGCCGCGGCGGCCGAGGGCTTGTGGAACCAGAAGCCGATCAGCAGGTACGAGGAGAGGCCGACCAGCTCCCAGCTGACGAAGAGCAAGAGGAGGCTGTTCGAGACGACGACGCCCAGCATCGCCGCGGCGAAGAGAGCGAGGAAGCAGAAGAAGCGGGTGAAGTTCTCGTCCTCGTCCATGTAGCCCAGGCTGAAGATGAAGATGAGAAGGCTGACCAGGCTCACCATGACGCACATGAGCCCGTTGAGCGGGTCCAGGAGCCAGCCGAGCCTCACGGCGCCGCCGCCCAGGCGGAACCACTCGAAGTTGCAGGTGAGGTGCGCGGCGGGCGCCGCCAGCGCCGCGTGCAGGGCGAAGCAGGAGGCGATGAGCGCGCCCGCCATCGCGGCAATCGCCGCGCCCGCGGCCAGCCTTCGGCCCCCCCTTGGCGTCAGGGCGCCCAGGGCCGCCGCGAGGAGCGGGAGCGCCGGTATGACCCAGAGGTGGCTTGCGGGGTTCATGGCTTTCAGCCCTTGAGGTCCGTGGCGTCCGGCAGCCGGATGGTCTTCTGGTGGCGGTAGATCGCGATCACGAGGGCCATGCCGACCGCGGCCTCAGCGGCCGCCACGGCGATCGAGAAAAGGACGAAGATGACGCCCGTGGCCGGCGCGGACGATGGGCTGAAGCGCCAGAACGCGATGAAGTTAATGTTCGCGGCGTTGAGCATGAGCTCGAGCCCCAAAAGGACGATGATGGCGTTGCTTCGCGCAAGGGCGCCCGCGAGCCCGACGGCGAAGAGCAGGCTTGAGAAGGCAAGGCAGAGCTGCAGCGCGTTCATGGCTCGTCCCCCGGCCTCTCTTGGGCCCCGTCGGCCGCGAGGACGACCGCGCCCAGGAGCGCGATCGTGAGAAGCACCCCGACCACGAGGAGCGCCGCGGCGTGCCGGCCCATGAGGTCGAAGCCCAGCTGGCGAACGCTGGTCGCCGGGGCCAGCGACCCGGAGACGGCCAGCGGCGAGTGCGCCACGGCCCAGAGGAGAACGGCGGCCACGCCGGCGGCCGCCACGACCGCCAGGATGGCGCGGCGAAGCGCGGCCGGCGGAGGCGACGCCTCGTCGCGCGACTGCCGGGTGAGGAGCACCGCGAAGAGCGCGACCATCGAGATCGCCCCGAGGTAGATCAGGACCTGGGCGAAGGCCACGAACTGCGCGCCCGCCCACATGTAGAAGGCCGCCACGCCCGCCCAGCTGACGGCGAGCATGAAGATGCTTCGCAGGAGGCTGCGACCGAGCATCGCGGCCGCGGCGGAGCCGAGGGTTGCGAGGGCGACGATGGCGAGGGCGGCGCTCATGCGTAGCGGTAGGTGCGCGGGCCGATTCCGGCGCCCAGGCGCCGGCCGAGGAGGACGAACGGGCCGACCGCGAGCGCGATCCCGATCGCCCAGCGAAGCGCCTGCATGGGGCCCGCCCAGCCGAAGGAGAGCGACCAGAAGGCCGAGGCGGCGAGGTTCACGAGGGCGAGAGGCACCAGGAACTTCCACGCGAAGCGCGTGAGCTGGTCCATGCGAAGGCGCGGCAGCGTGGCGCGGATCCAGATGAAGACGAGAAGCAGCGCGCAGAGCTTGAGCGCGAACCAGGCGTAGGAGGGGATGAACTCGAGGGCGGCGAGCGGCGCCTGCCAGCCGCCCAGGAAGAGCGTGACCGCCATGCCGCACAGCGAGCACATCCCGAAATACTCGGCCATGAAGAAGAGCGCGTACTTGAAGCCGGAGTACTCCGTCAGGTGCCCGGCGATGAGCTCGCTCTCCGCCTCCGGCAGGTCGAAGGGCGAGCGGTTGGACTCGGAGAGGGCCGAGATGAAGAAGACGAGGAAGGCCGCCGCCCCCCACGGCGTGAAGACGTGCCAGTGCGGGACGAAGCCCCACGTGAAGCCGCCCTGGGACTCGACGATGTCGGGGGCCGAGAGCGTGCCGGCGGCGAGCACCACCGGGACGGCGGAGAGCAGCAGCGGCAGCTCGTAACTGATCAGCTGGGCCAGGGCGCGCATGGCCGCCACCAGGGCGTACTTGTTGTTGCTCGACCAGCCGGCCATGAAGATCGACAGCTCGGTCGCCGACCCGGCCGCGAAGAAGTACAGGACGCCCGCGTCGAGCCTCACCGCGACCAGGTCGCGCCCGTAGGGGATGACGGCGAAGGTGAGAACCGAGAAGCCCAGGAGCGCGACCGGCGCCAGGAAATGCAGCAGGGGGTCCGCGGCGCGCGGCACGATGTCCTCCTTGGTGAGCATCTTGATCCCGTCGGCAACGGGCTGCAGGATGCCGAACCATCCCGTGCGGTTGGGGCCGGGCCTGTTCTGGACGCGCCCGAGCACCTTGCGCTCGACCAGCGTCAGCAGGGCGAAGAGCGTGCCGAAGATGGCGAGGATCGCGGCTATGGCGATCAGGGTGTTCGCAAACCAGCGAAGGGGCTCGGGAAGCGCGTGCGTAAGCCAGTCGCGCAGCAGGAAGGGCGCGCGCTCGAGGAGATGGGCGTCTGTCGGGCCGGCGCTCACGCTAGGGGCGGGGAGGGCTTTGGGGCCTCCGCGCTCGGCGCGGCTGGCGGCTTGGGCGCGGCGGGCTTGGGGGCGGCCTTGGCGGCCGCGGCCGTCCTTGCCTTCTCCTCGGCGGCGAGGCGGGCCGCAAGGAGGCGGCTGTCGACCTCCCCGGCCTCCGTCGGGTGTATCGATTGGAAGTAGCTGTTGGGCTTGGCGAGGGCGTGGCGGTCCATGAGAAGCGCGCCGAAGCGGTCGGTCGCCGCCAGCTCGAAGACCTGGTCCATCTTGATGGCGTCAAACGGGCACACCTCCACGCAGATCTGGCAGCTCATGCACACGGCCGTGTCGATGTCGAACACGGCCGGGTAGATCTGGGGCTTGCCGTTCGCGTCCGGCTTCTTGTCCTTGCTCTTCTCGATGTAGATGCACTGCGGCGGGCACTCCTTCTCGCAGATCTGGCAGGCCACGCAGCGAAGTGTCCCCATCGGGTCGTCCGCGCTCTCGCAGACGAGGAAGGGGAAGTTCCTGTAGGCCTCGGGCAGCGCGGTCCTCTGCTCGGGGTACTGCGTCGTCACGAAGCGCCTGCGGTCGTAGAAGCTGCCGAGGAAGTTCCTGGCGGTGACCGCGAGTCCCTGAAGTAGTCCTGTTCCGAGCATGGGCGGCCTGTTGGGCTCCTAGCGGTCGACCTCCCCGAGGACGATGTCGACGCTTCCCAGGATGACGACGGAATCCGCGATCGACTGGCCCAGGCACATGTCCTCGAGGATCGTCAGGTTGATGAGTGAGGGCGGGCGCACGCGGTAGCGGTACGGGTTCGGGCCGCCGTCGCTGATGAGGAAGAAGCCGATCTCGCCCTTGGGGCCCTCGATCCGGCTGTAGACCTCGCCCGCCTTGGGCCTGAGGCCGCGCTGCTTCGCCTTCGGGTCCAGGATCGGGCCTGCCGGGATGTCGCGCAGCGCCTGGCGCAGGATCCCGATCGACTCCCTCATCTCGAGGATGCGCACCATGTAGCGGTCGTACGTGTCGCCGTCGGCGCCGATCGGCACCCTGAACGTGAAGCGCGGGTAGAAGCCGTAGCCGTCGACCTTGCGGATGTCGTAGCCGACGCCCGCCGCCCGCAGCATCGGGCCCGTCACGCCCGCGCTCACGGCCAGCTGCGGCGAGAGCCGGCCGATGCCCTGGGTGCGCGCCATGAGGATCTCGTTTCCGGTGAGCAGGGCCTCGTACTCGTCCAGGAAGCGCCCGTAGCCGTCCACGAGCGCCCGCGCCGAGTCGAGCCAGGCCGGCGACGGGTCGGCGCGGCATCCGCCGAAGCGCTGGTAGTTGCACATCATGCGCGAGCCGCTCAGCGACTCGAACAGGTCGAGGATCTTCTCGCGCTCCCGGAACGCGTACATGAGCGGCGTGCCGCTGGCGCCGCCGTCCTGCAGGAGGAAGCCCGCGAGGCAGGTGTGGTTCAAAAGGCGCGTGAGCTCCGCGAGGATCACGCGCACGTACTCGGCGCGCTCGGACACCGCCTGGCCGGCGAGGCGCTCCACGGCGAGCGCGTACGACCAGTTGTTCGTCATCGAGCAGAGGTAGTCGAGGCGGTCCGTGTACGGCATCGACCCCAGGTAGGAGGCGCCCTCGGCGATCTTCTCGTGGTTGCGGTGCAGGTAGCCGAACACGGGCTTGAGCTTGACGACCGTCTCGCCGTCGAGCGTCACCACCATCCGGAAGACCCCGTGGGTGGAGGGGTGGTGCGGGCCCATCGAGAGCTCGAGCAGGTCGCCGTGCAGCTCGTCGTGGACGGCGCGGATCTGCGGGCCCGGGAGCGAGGCCAGGGGGGGCAGGCCGGAGGGGTTCACGGGGCGGGCTCCTTCGCCGGCCGCGCCGGGGCGGGATAGTGGCGCCTGGCCCGCTCAAGGACGTCGCCGTGCGGCGTCGGCTCCCACTCGAAGTCGTCGGGCTCGACGTAGTCCTTGCGCATGGGATGGTCCTTGAACTCGTCCCACATCAGGATGCGGCGCAGGTCCGGGTGGCCGGCGAAGACGACGCCGAAGAGGTCGAAGACCTCGCGCTCCTGGAACTCGCACGAGCGCCACACGGGGGTGAGCGACGGGAGTGTCACCTGGTCGGAGCGGTTCGCGGTGCGCATCCGCACGACAAGCGGCCCGTGCCCGAGGGCGACCGAGTAGAGGTGGTAGACCACCTCGAGGAAGCCGGGGACGACGCGCTTGACCTTGCCGCCCGGGGCCGTGGGGTCCGCCTCGCTCACCTCGCGCTCGGGCCAGTCGACGCCGGTGACGTTGGAGCAGAAGTCCAGGCGCAGGGCCGCGTCGTCCCTGAGCAAGAGGGCGGCCTGCAGGGCGTGCGCGGCCCCCAAGAGGAGCGAGTGCTGCGCGGCCAACCCCGGGTTCGTGACAAGCGACACCTGCGCTCCGGGGAGGCTAGCCAGGATTCGCTCGCGGATCTGCTCGGTGGTCTCCATCGCGGGGGTGCGCCTAGGCGCCCTCCTTCCGCACGAGCACCGGCGGCTGCCAGAGCTGCGGGTTCTTGGTGGGGTCGAGGTCGTGCGCCGCGTATTCCGGCACCGGGCATTCGCTGGGCGCCGGGGTGCCGAGCCTCTGGCCGCGGATCTTCTCCTGGAGCTTGATGAGGCCGTGCAAGAGGGCCTCGGGCCTCGGGGGGCAGCCCGGTACGTAGATGTCGACGGGGACGAACCTGTCGATGCCCTTGAGGACGTTGTAGCCCTGCTTGAAGGGGCCGCCCGAGATGGCGCACGCGCCCATGGCGATGCAGTACTTGGGCTCCGGCATCTGGTTCCAGATGCGAACCACCATGGGGGCCATCTTCTTGGTTACCGTTCCGGAGACGATCAGCAGGTCGGCCTGGCGCGGCGACGGCCGGAACACCTCGGAGCCGAAGCGCGCGATGTCGAAGCGCGCCATCGACGCCGCGATCATCTCGATGGCGCAGCAGGCGAGCCCGAACTGCAGCGGCCACACCGAGTGGCTTCGGCCCCAGTCGCAAAGCTCCTCGATGCTCGTCAGCAGCATCCCGTGGCGGCGCAGCTCGGCCCGCTCGGCATCCGTCACGGCAGGGGCGGCGGGGGCGGGCTCGCTCATCTTATTTCCACTCGAGGTGCCCGCGGTTCCACGCCCAGACCAGGCCCTCCGCGAGCAGCAGGATGAAGACGAGCATGGCCAGGAGCGCCCCGGCGGGAAGCGCCGTGAAGGCGACCGCGAAGGGCAGCAGGAAGAGGACCTCCACGTCGAAGATGAGGAAGAGGATGGCGTAGAGGTAGTAGTGCGCCTTGAACTGGATCCACGAGTCGCCGGAGGAGGGTATCCCGCATTCGTAGACGGAGTTCTTGACCTCACCGGGCGCACCCGGCTGGAAGAATCGGAACCACAGCTGCGCGACCCCCAGCAGCAGGAGCGGGAACGCCGCCGCGACTGCCGCGTACAGGGCAAGGAACGCGAAAGGGTGGGGATTCATGGTGCCGTCTGTGATACTATTGCATAAGGGCTAAACCGGCTCAATGACTCTTGGCAGAAGCTGCGCATTATTTGTCTTGGAATTCGCGCCGCGAGCACAATGTGCGCCGCCGCGGGCGCGCCGGCCAAGGCAGGGTTTGACTAGGGCCGGTGCCCGGGGATCGACTGGGGGGTGCGAATGCCGCCCAGCCCGCCCCGCACCCCAGATTCGCCCGCGCAGGCGGCCCCGGCCCCCCGGGCGCGGGCGCTTCAGCGGCTCTTCGTGGCCGCAGTCCTCGCCTTCACGGTAATCTCCAGGCTCGTCCTCGTCTCCAGGGGGGGGCAGCACTACTTCTACGACGAGGCGAAGTTCCGCACCGCCCGCGAGGCGGCGGCGCTGCTCCTCAAGGGGAGGGTCAGGGAGGCCCTTGTCTACGCCATCGAGCCCCACGCGAGCTCCTTTGCCGACCACATAGGCTACAAGCTTGCGGGCATCGTGCCCGAGCTGGTTGAGCTGCGCACCGGGCCGAACGACCACGTGCCGGCGTACTTCTTCAGCATGTTCTCGGCGCTCTGCGTCCTATTGCTGGCGGCGATCGCCCGCCGGCTGGGCGGCTCGCGGATGGCATTCGACGCGACGCTCCTCGCGGCGGCGACGAGCGCCACCCTGTTCGCCTACGCGAGGTTCGTCGTCCCCTACGACCTGTCCATGTTCTTTGCGCTGCTGGCCACGTGGATCGGCCTGAGGAGGCCGGCGGGGTGGGTGCGCACCCTCGCCGTGGGGGCGCTCGCAGCATGGGCGTTCTTCTGCTACTACGGCTACTGGCAGCTGGCCGGGGCGACGCTCCTCGTGCACGCGCTCTGGCAGGGGCGAGGCCCCGCCGGATTCGCGGGGAGGCTTGCCGGCGCGGGCCTGGGCTTCGCGGCTGTCGTCCTGGCGTTCCTTGGCCTGAGCCGCCTCGGGGCCGGCACCCTCTACCACGACATGGTGGAGATCACCAAGTACCAGGCCGTGGGCGGCGTGGACTTCCGCTCGGGCATCAACTCCTGGGTCTACTTCTTCTACTCGGAGAGGGCCTCGCTGTTCCTCTGGGTGGCCGTGTTCGCCGCCGCCTTGGTCCTCGAGCTTCGCGCCGGCGCCGCGCCGGGGCGCGTGACCGCGCTCAGGCTCGCCGCGGCCGGGTTCCTCGCGGTCTACCTGGTGTTCATCGTCAACTCCGACATCCGCCACAACCTCGTCGTCCACGGTAGGCACCAGCGCCAGCTCGCCCCGTTCCTCATCCTGGGCTTCGGCCTCGGCCTCGACTGGCTGTGCCAGCGCTGGCGCCACGGGCGCCTTGCGGCCGGCGCGGCCGCGGCCGTGCTCGTCGTGAACGCGTTCGCGACCCTCTCGGTCCCGCTCTCGCAGGAATTCCCGCGCGACTTCAGGGCGCGGGCCGAGGCCGTCCTGAGGGCGCGGCCCCCCATCGAGGACGGCAGGAGCTATTACCGCCTAGTCAACGTGGACCATTTCGTGCTCGAGCCCGAGGTGCTTCGCGCCGAGCCGCTGGAGACGCTGCTGGCGAGCCCGCACCCGATGCAGTACCGGCCGTTCGTCATGGAGGGCGACTCGAGGGAGATGCGCAGGCTGCGCTTCTCGATCGACCAGCGCATGCGCCTCGTGCGCATGGCGGTGCCCGAGGCCGAGCACGTGCGCGGGGACGCGCACGGCCTGGTGACCGTGGAGCTCGCGTTTCCCCAGGGGCGGGCGGGATTCTTCGAGCCCCTGCTGTCCATCGGGCCCAGGGGCAACGGCGACCTGTTCTTCGTTAGGTACGTGTCGGCCTCGCAGGCGACGCTCGGCTTCGAGGCGATGGGTAGCACGCTCGTCAACAGCGAGCCGTTCGCCTACGCAGCGGGCGAGCGCCGCACGCTGCGCCTGTTCAGCGGCTCGCTCATGCCCCCCGGCTCCCTCGCGGGCGAGGATCCCGCAGACGACGCGATCCTGCGCCATCTCGTCTATGCGTCGCTCGACGGCCGGCCGCTGCTTCGCGAGTTTGCCCCCGGCCACGACGCGCGGCCCGGCGAGGTCTACGCCGGAGTGAACACCGTGGAGGCGGACGCGGCGGGCGCCCAGTTCTTCGGCACGATCTTAAGCGCGAGGAGGGGCGGGCTGCCGCCCGTCCCCCGCGCGCCCGGGCAGGGAGTGGCCTGGGGCCCCGCGCGCCTGCAGGTCGTTCTGGCGCCCGCCGGCAACGGGACGGCCGAGCCCCTTGTCGTCGCGGGCATCCCGGGGCGGGCGGTCCTGGGCTACGTGAGGGTGCGCCCCGACGGCAGCGCGGTGTTTGGAATCGAGGTCTGGGGAGTCGGCGTCGAGGAGAGCCGGCCGGTTCGCGCGGGCGCCGGCAGGCCAATCGACGTGGAATACTCGTTCGGATCGCTGTTCCCGGACGTCGGGGCTGCGGGATGGGGCTCCGTGCCCGCCGGGCGCCAGCCCGCGATCAAGCGCTCGGCCAGGATCCTGGTCGACGGCGCCGCCGTTCTTGATCTCGAAAAGGACACGCCAGACCTCGACAGGCTCCCGGTCTATTTCGGGGAGAATCCGGTTGGCGGCTCGGTCGTCGCCCCGCGCTTCTCGGGCCAGGTGCTCAGGGCCTTTCGCATGGAGCCGGGGCATTAGTCCTTGCAATCTGCAGGGGCCGGCACCATCCCGGCTCTTTGATGATAAGTATTTAACGTATTCATCGGCAATGGGGTTATACAATGCGTTCAACGTTGCGTCGACTTGGGGCCCCCTTGGCGTTCCCAATTGCGGGCTCGGCTTCATGGCTACCGAAACGCGCGTGGAGGGATCCGCAACCAGATGAATCAGGCCGCACGGGTCATGGGGCGCCTTGCGTCCCGCTTCAACGGGCTCGCCCTCTGGCGCCTGGAGCAGCGGGTGTGGGGGCTAAGGATGCGGGCCGTGACGTTCGACCGGACGCTCTACCTGGCGCTGCACAGGGCGGGCCTCATGGGCGCCTCCGAGCGCGTCGCGCTCGGTCACCTTGTGCGGCCGGGCATGACCGTGCTCGACGTCGGGGCGAACCTGGGGCTCTACAGCCTCTTCCTGGCCAGCGGCGCCGGGCCGTCGGGCCGGGTGATCGCCTTCGAGCCCGACCCCGACCTGTTCGCGCTGCTGCGCGAGAACTGCGCGGCCAATTCCGCGGCAAACGTCGAGGCCCACAACCTGGCGCTTGGCGCCTCGCCGGGGCGGATGGTCTTGAGCCGGCTCACGCTCAACTCCGGTGACAACCACCTCGGCGAGTCGCGCGATTCCACGTTCCGCAGGCCCGTCGAGGTGGAGGTGGCCGCGCTCGACATTCTCATGGAGGGCCTGCGGCCGGACCTGATAAAGGTGGACGTGCAGGGATGGGAGCTGAAGGTGCTCAAGGGCATGGAGTCCCTGCTTAGGCGGGTGGAGGCGGTCGGGATATACCTGGAGGTCTGCCCGAAGTGGCTGCGCCGCGCCGGGGACGGGCCCGCGCAGCTCTTCGACTACCTCCGGTCCCTCGGCTTCAGGATCTATTCCTGCGGCACCTGGGCGCCGATGGACAGGTCGGCCTTCCTGGCGATGGCCGGACGGCTGAGGGGGCAGGGCCACGTGGACGTCTTCGTGTCCCGCTCGCAGCCGCGCGCCCCGCAGCGGGACGCCGGATGAGACCGATGCAGGCCGCGGATGCCAGGCCCAGCGCCCGCCCGGGCGCCCGCGCGGCCCGCGCGGCGCTGGCGCTTGCGACGGCGGCGGCGTTCCTGCTCGTGATCCACAACTTCGCCGCGGACATCCTTCCGGACCGCACCGTGAGGCTTGAGACCGCGCGCATCCGGCCCTACTCGGAGAAGAAGACTTTCGCGTACGTCTACCCGTTCGACGGGAGCGAGCCCGACCGGTGGCCGACCCTGCGCAGCCGCCTGGTCTTCCTCGAGGACGGACACCCCTATTCCCTGCGCGCCTTCGACCCGGCGGAGGTCGCCCTGGTCGGCGGGTCGCGCTTCTGCCACGAGCCGGGCCGCATCGTGTTTTCGGCGACGGACCTGGGCGACCCGCGCTCGAACGGCCGGACGTATGCGATCAGGACGCCGGTCCTCTACACGGACGGCCTCGGGGACCTGGCCCTGATCGGCCTGGCCGCTTGCGTGGCCCTCTGGTGGCGCCTGGCAAGGGGCGCCGCCTCGGCGGGGGGCGGGCCGGCCCCCGGGCGCACGGCGTGGCGATGGCATCTTGCCGGCGCGGCGGCGCTCTTTCTCCTCGGGCTGTACTGCAACACCGGCACGCTTGCGCCGTACGCCAACACGAGCGCCCCTTACGTGCAGCCCGAGACGGGGTACGCCTACAACCAGGACCACCCGCACTTCCGCGTGCTCTTCGACTTCGTCGACGGCAGGGACAGGTCCGTCTGGGACCACGCCCTGCTGCTTCGACGAATCCTCTTCCCGGCGCTCGGCTGGCCGCTCATGAAGCTGCTGGGATTCGAGGTCGGGGGCACGCTGGCGAGCCTCGCCCTGAACCTCGCCGCCTTCGTCGCCGGCCTCGTGCTGATGCGCCGGTGGGTCGGGGAGAGGGCCGCTGTCCTGGCGGCCTGGCTCCTGGCGCTCTATCCGGGCGCCGCGTACTGGGGGGGCCTCCCGTACACCTACTGCATGATCTTCCCCGCGAGCCTGCTGCTCATGCTCGGGCTCTGGCGCCTGCCCGACGCCCCCCTGGGCGGGCGATTCGCCGCCATCTCGCTCGCAATGGGAGTCGCCTACCTGGGATACGATCTCGCCGTCTACTTCATCCCCGCGACGCTGCTGGCCCTCTTCTGCAGGCGCCGGTTCGCGGCGGCTCTCGCCTCGGCGGCCCTGCAGGCGGCCCCCTTGGCTCTCTGGATGGTGGCGCTCAGGCTCGTGTTCCACCAGGCAATCGAGAACCCGAACTCGGCGATCTACCGCTTGGTCGCCCTGGCGTTCCTTCACCCCTCCGGCCTACCGGCCTGGTGGCACAGCCTTGAGCGGATTCCGGCGACGGGAGCCGACGCGTTCTTCGGGGCGAACTTCATCTACGTGCCGGCACTGTTCCTCCTCGCCGTCGTCCTCAATCCGATCACCTCGCGGATCCGCCTCGCCGCCGCCGAGGGCGCCCTTCTGGCGACGACCCTCGCCCTCTTCGTCTTCCTGAACCTGTCGCCCGTTGGCGCAGGCGCCTGGGAGATGAGCGGGACCTGGATCGCGAGGCTCTACCAGCCGGTCTTCCCGGCGCTCATCTTCTTCACGGCGCGCTGGTGGCAGGGCCTTCCGGCGCTCACGCCGCCGCTATGGGCCCTGGCGGGACTGGCGCTCGCAGCAACCAGCCTGGCCGACGCCCTTGTCGTCTTCGGACCCATCCTGGGCAACCCCCTGGGCGTGTCGGAGACGGCGTTCTACAGGTTTTACAACTACACGGACGCCCATTTCCTATACGAGTTGACGCTCAAGAACCTGGGCCGGCGCCCGCTCGGGTTCAAGAGGGCCCAGCCGGCCCCGCCGACCCGGGAGCAGGCGCTTGGGCAGGAGCGCGCCCAGCTTGCGAGCATCCGGCGGGCAATCGCGGCCAACGCAGCGGCGCTCTGGCAGAACCGCAGGCAGGCCCGCGAGAACGGCAGGATGGCGGCTTCGGTGCGCTGCGACCTGTTCAACCTGCGCCTGGAGGCGCGCCGCGCCCGGGACGAAATCTCGGCCGACGAGGCGAGGCGGCAGGCCGCCAAGTGGCAGGACTTCGCCTCCCCGGCGCTCAGGGCGCTCCTGGAGGACCCGGCCCTCGACGCCTCCGGTCCCCCGGCCGCGCAGGAACGCCAGCCGAAGGATGCGGGCGAGGTTCGGGCCGCCCTCCAGGAGGACTCAAAGCGGCTCGTTTCGCTGCAGGAGGCGCTCACCCTGGCCGAAACCCAGCTCTCGGGGGAAATCTCCGGGCTCTCGCAGGCGCGCAGCGAGTACGACGCCTTCATCCGGGCCCAGGCCGCCCCCGGGCGCTAAAGCGGCCATGCCCCAAGGGGTAATTCTTGCCAAGGCAGGCCGTTTCAACCATTTAAGCGTTCGCCTTCCCCAAAGGGAGAGGCCCAAAGCCCGATGGCGGGTTGCGATGCGCGGCTGGCCGCATCGGCGCACCCCGCGCAAGAGGCACCCCAACAGCAAACGCCCTGGTCCAGCCATGAAGAAACTAGCCCTCCTAGCGATTGTCATCTCATCGGCGTTGGCCGCCTCAGCGCGCGCCGACGCGCCCGCCACCCCGGCCGACGCCGCTGCCGGCGGCCTCAGGTTCAGCATCACCGTCACCAAGTTCGAGAACCACTCCGGCTATTCCGGATCGCAGTTCAACCTCTCGGACACGTGGGGGGAGATGCTCACCGACTCGCTCATGCAGACCGGCAAGTTCATCGTGCTCGGCGAGGCCGACATGAGGCAGGCCGCCATGCAGGAGCAGGACTTCGCGGCGGGCGGCCGCACCGCCGGGGGCGACAAGACCCCGGTCAAGGGCAACATGACCCCGGCCCAGCTGCTTGTTAAGGGCGTCATAACGAACTTCCAGACGACGTCGGGCCAGCACGGCGGCGTCGCCTTCGGCGGCGTGCGCCTCGGCGGCGGGGGAGACACGGCCGAGATCAACGCGGAGATCTACGTCGTGGACTCGACGACGGGTCAGGTGGTGGCCTCGAAGAAGGTCCTGGGCTCCGTGAAGAGCAGCGGGCTCTCGGTCGGGTTCACGGACCGCAACTTCAGCGGCGACATGGGCGGATTCAAGAAGACCAACGTCGGAACCGCCATGGAGAAGGCGATCGACGACGCCGTCTCCTTCATCGTGACGCAGATACCGAACCTGCACTGGAGCGGCAACGTGGTCCTCGTCAAGGGCACCCAGGTCTACATCAACCGGGGCTCGCGCGAGGGCGTGGTCGCCGGCCAGGTCTTCAAGGTGGGCAGCTCGGAGATCCTGCGCGACCCCGCGACCGGGGAGACGCTGGACACGGCGTTCACCGAGAAGGGCCGCATCCACGTGGACACGGTCAAGGAGAAGATCTCCATCTGCTCCATCGTTACGGGCGACGGGATAGCGAACGGGATGTCCGTCGCCCCGATCACGCCCTGACGCGCCTCGTCTCCTTTTTCGGCGGCTCCCTGACCAGGAACGGCTCCAGCGTAGCCGCCAGCGACGGCGGGAAGCGCCCGGTTACGAGCACGCCGTCCTCGCGGTGCTCCTGCGCCTGGACGTGCCCCTGCGAGTGCAGGCGCGCGACCAGGTCGTAGCGGTCGAGCGGGACCAGGACGCGCACCGTGCCGAGGCCGTGGGCGACCATCTCCCGGCAGCGCTCCTGCAGCGCGTCCAAGCCCTTCCCCGTCAGGGCGCTCACGAACAGGGCGTCGGGCACGGCCTGGCGGGCCGCCCGGATCTCGCCGGCGTCGGCGAGGTCCACCTTGTTGAAGACGTTGACGATGGGGCTGTCCCCGGCGCCCAGCTCGGCGAGCACGCCCAGCGTCGTCGCCCGGTGCTTCTCAAAGTGGGGGCTCGTCACGTCGATTACGTGTATCAGGAAGTCCGCGACCAGCACCTCCTCGAGCGTCGCCTTGAAGGCCTCCACCAGGTCGTGGGGCAGGCGTCGGATGAACCCGACCGTGTCCGTGAGCAGGAGCTTCTGGTGGCCGGGCAGCATGAGCTGGCGCGTCGTGGGATCGAGCGTGGCGAAGAGCTTGTTCTCGGCCATGACGTTCGAGCCCGTTAGCGCGTTCAGGAGCGAGGACTTCCCGGCGTTCGTGTAGCCGACGATCGAGGCCGTGGGCACCGGCACGCGCACCCTTCGCGTTCGCTGGACGCCGCGCTGGCGCACGACCTTCGCGAGCTCCTCCTTCAGGTGCGCGATTCGGGCCCTGACGACGCGCCGGTCCTGCTCAAGCTGGGTCTCGCCCTCGCCGCCCATTGCGCCCCTGCCGCGCTGGCGCGAAAGGTGGGTCCACGCCCGGGTGAGCCGCGGCAGGGAGTACTCCATGCGGGCCAGGGCGACCTGCAGGACGGCCTCGCGGGTGTGGGCGCGGTCCGCGAACACCTCGAGGATGACCTCCTGGCGGTCGATGACCGCCATGGCCGCAAGTTCCTCCCAGTTGCGCTGCTGCGCGGGCGAGAGCGCGGAGTCGAAGACGATTACCTCGGCCCCGTCCTCCCGCGCGAGGGCCGCCAGCTCAGCGGCCTTGCCCTTGCCGAGGAGCAGCGCCGGAGTCGCGCCGCGCAGCCGCACCAGGGTCGTCCTCGTTATCGAAAGGCCCAGGTTCTCGACAAGCTCGGTCAGCTCGGCCAGGAGTTCTTCCCCTTCGCCCGCGGGCATCTGCGATGTCTGCACGCCAATCAGGAAGGCGCGCTGGGCCTTGGGCAGGGTGGGAAGGAAGTCGGCCATTTATTGGGTTGCGAAGAGGATTCGTGGGCCATGGGCTTGCCCACGACACTCGCGCAATCTACGCTTCTCACTGTGTTAAGGCAAAGCTAATGGCCGCATGCTCGATACTTGTCGTCGATGACGAGCCCGGAATAAGGGAGCTGCTTTCCATGATGCTCGAGGCTGCGGGCAACACGGTGTGCTCGGCCCAGGACGGCAACGATGCCTCGAGGGTCATGGCCTCGACCCCGGTGGACATCGTCATCACGGACCTGCTGATGCCGGAGCGCGACGGGCTCGATTTCATAACCGAGATCCGCAAGAAGTTCCCGGCCGTGCGGATAATCGCCATGTCCGGCGGCGGCCACGTGGCGAGGGACTCTTACCTGCGCATAGCGAAGAGCTTCGGGGCTCACATCCTCCTGGAGAAGCCCTTCAGCCAGGCCGGCGTCCTGGGCGCCATCGAGGACGTGAAGAAGGAGCCCTGACGGCCCCCTCTAGCCCAGGAAGAGCACGCACACGGGCATCGAGACCCCGATCGACCCGCCGATCCTGCGCAGGCGCCCGCTGTCGGGGTCGACCGCGAACGAGCACGCGGAGTTCGAATCCTGGTGGGCGCAGACGAGCCACGCCCCGTCCGCCGTCAGCGAGAAATGGCGGGGGCCCCTTCCGCCGCAGGGCACGGTCTCGACGTGGGAGAGGCGCCCCGACGGCTCGTCTATCGCGAAAACCGCGATCGAGTCGGGGCCGCGGCTCGAGCCATAGAGGAAGCGCCCGCCCGGGTGGACGCGGACCTCGGCCGCCGTCGCCGCGCCCGTGAAGCCTTGCGGGAGAACCGAGACCGACTGCATCGGCGAGAGCCTCCCGGCTTCGGCGTCGTAGCCGTAGGCGACGATCGTGTTGTCGAGCTCGTTGATGACGTACGCGTGGCGGCCCGAGCGGCCGAAGGCCATGTGCCTGGGCCCGGAGCCCGGCGCCGCCGCGACAAAGGGGACCGGGCCGGGCGCCAGGACCTTCGCCTCGCGATCGATCCGATACGAGTATACCCGGTCCAGGCCGAGGTCGCAGACGACCGCAAACCTGCCGTCGGGGGAGATGTTGGCCGAGTGCACGTGCGCCGAGGCCTGCCTGGTGGGATGAACGCCCCTGCCCGAGTGGGCCACGATCGCCGGGGCGCCCAGGGAGCCGTCGCCCCCGAGGGGGATGAGCGCGGCAAGCGCCAGGTGGTAGTTCGCGGCGACGGCGATGCGCCCCGATCGGTCGACCGCGATGTGGCACGGCGTGGGGCTCGCGTCGGGGCGCGCCAGCTGCACGGGGGCTAGCCGCGGCGAGGCCGGGTCGACGCGGAACGAGGAGGCCCAGGCCGGGCCCGCGCACACGGCGTAGACAAAGGCTCCGTCCGGCGAGAGCGCCAGAAAGGTCGGGTTGGGCGACTCGGCTGCCAGAGCGGGCTGCCCGAGGGCCCCGGTGCGGGCGTCGAGGTCCGCGCAGTAGATGCCCCGGCTTTCAGCCCGGGTGTACGTGCCTAGGAGGAATCGGTGGCCGTTTGCGCCCACGCCTGAGAGGAAGGGGGCCGCGCCCCGCGAAGACAAGCCGACACGCGCGCGAGGCCGGCGGCCCCCGGAAAGGGGGCAAAAGAAGGCGGCGCGGCCCGGCGGAGGGACCCCCGCCTTGCCGCGCCGCATTGCCGGGTCAGCCCCGGGTCACTTCTTCTTGGCCGCCAGCTCGGCGACCGCGGCCTGCGCCGCCGCGAGGCGGGCGACCGGCACGCGGTACGGGCTGCAGGACACGTACGAGAGCCCGATGCGGTGGCAGAACTTCACCGAGTCCGGGTCGCCGCCGTGCTCGCCGCAGATGCCGAGCTTGATGCCGGGCCTCGTCTTGGAGCCCCTCTCGATCGCGATCTTCATGAGCTCGCCGACGCCGGTCTGGTCGACCGAGGCGAACGGGTTCTTCTTGAAGATCTCGGCCTCCTGGTAGGCGCCCAGGAACGAGCCCGAGTCGTCGCGCGACATGCCGAGGCAGGTCTGCGTGAGGTCGTTCGTGCCGAAGCTGAAGAACTCGGCGGTTTCGGCGATCTCGTCGGCCGTGAGGGCGCCGCGCGGGATCTCAATCATGGTGCCGACGGAGTAGCGGATCTTGGACTTCTTCTCCTCCTGGACCTTCTTCGCGACCTCGTGGACGATGGCGACCTGCAGGTCGAGCTCCTTCTTGAAGCCGACGAGCGGGATCATGATCTCGGGCTTGGCCTTGAAGCCGTCCTTGGTGGCGTCGGCCGCGGCCTCGAACACCGCGCGGGCCTGCATGGCCGTGATCTCGGGGTACTTGATCCCGAGGCGGCAGCCGCGGAAGCCGAGCATCGGGTTGAACTCGTGCAGCTCGTGGACGCGGTTGGTGACCTTCTCGACGGGGATGCCCAGCTTCCTCGCGAGGTCGGCCTGGTTCTCGGGCGTGTTCGGCAGGAACTCGTGCAGTGGCGGGTCGAGGAAGCGGATCGTCGCCGGCAGGCCCTTCAGGGCCTTGAAGATGCCGTAGAAGTCCGCCCGCTGGTAGGGCAGCAGCTTGGCCAGGGCGGCCTCGCGGTGCGCGACGGTGTCGGCGAGGATCATCTCGCGCATCGCGTCGATGCGGTCGCCCTCGAAGAACATGTGCTCGGTGCGGGTGAGGCCGATGCCGACGGCTCCGAAGGCGACGGCGAAGCGGGCCTGCTCCGGGGTGTCGGCGTTCGTGCGCACCGACATGCGCGTCGCCTTCGAGCACCACTTCATGAGCTGGCTGTAGCTCTTGAACTTCTCGGTCTGCTGGGCGTCCTTGTCGCCGTGGATGAGCCCGGCGACGATCTCCGACGGTGCCGTCTTGATCTGGCCCGCGTAGACCGCGCCGATCGTGCCGTCGATCGAGAGGAAGTCGCCCTCGTTGATCGTCAGGCCCGCGACGCTGAGCGTCTTCTTGTCGTAGTCGATGAGAAGCGCGGAGGCGCCGCAGACGCACACCTTGCCCATCTGGCGGGCGACCAGGGCGGCGTGCGATGAGACGCCGCCGCGCGCCGTGAGGATGCCCTCTGCGGCGATCATGCCGCGAAGGTCCTCGGGCGAGGTCTCGACGCGCACGAGGAGGACCTTCTCGCCCTTCTCGGCTGCCGCGACGGCCCGGTCGGCGTTGAAGTAGATCCTGCCGGTGGCCGCTCCGGGGCCCGCGGGCAGGCCGCTCGCGATCACCTTGGCCTTCTTGACCTCGGAGAGGTCGAACACGGGCGCCAGCAGCTGCTCGAGCTGGTCGGCCGGGTTGCGCAGGATGGCGGTGCGCCAGTCGATGAGGCCCGACTTCTGCATGTCGATCGAGAACTTGAGCGCCGCCATGGCGGTGCGCTTGCCGTTTCGCGTCTGCAGCATGTAGAGCTTGCCGTCCTGGATCGTGAACTCGATGTCCTGGACGTCCTTGAAGTGCTTCTCCAGGGTCGCGCGCACCTTCAGGAGCTCCGCGTAGGACTCGGGCAGCTCGTCCTTCAGCCTGAGCACGGGCTCGGGCGTGCGAACGCCCGCTACGACGTCCTCGCCCTGGGCGTTGATCAGGAACTCGCCGTAGAACTCGTTCGTGCCGTTGGCCGGGTTGCGCGTGAACGCGACGCCGGAGCCGGACCTGTTGCCGGTGTTGCCGTAGACCATCGCCTGGACATTGACGGCGGTGCCCCACTCGGAGGGGATGTTGTACTTGCGCCTGTAGACGATCGCGCGGTCGTTCATCCAGGAGCCGAACACGGCGCCCGCCGCGCCGTAGAGCTGCTCCCACGGGTCGTTCGGGAACGACTTGCCCGTGCGCTCGGCGACGAGCGCCTTGAAGCGCTTGACGAGTTCCTGCTGGTCCTCCGCCGTGAGCTTCGAGTCCTCGATCCCGGCGTGGTACTTCTCGTGCTTGAAGCCCTCGATCACGGTCTCGAACGGCTCGTGGTCCTCGCCCTCGCGCTTCTGCACGCCCAGGACGACGTCGCCGTACATCTGGATGAAGCGCCGGTAGCAGTCCCAGGCGAAGCGGGGGTTCTTGGTGGCCGCGGCCAGCGACAGGACGGTCTGGTCGTTCAGGCCGAGGTTCAGGATCGTGTCCATCATGCCCGGCATCGAGTCGCGCGCGCCGGAGCGCACCGAGACCAGCAGCGGGAAGGCCGCCGCGTCGCCGAACTTGTAGCCCATGATCTTCTCTATCTTGGCCACGCCCTCGCTGACCTGGGGGCGAAGCGCCGCCGGATAGGTGCGCTTGTGCGCGTAGTAGTACGTGCACACCTCGGTCGTTATCGTGAAGCCCGCGGGGACCGGCAGCCCGATCCGGCTCATCTCGGCGAGGTTGGCGCCTTTTCCGCCTAGCAGCGGCTTCATCGAGCCGTCGCCGTCAGCCTTTCCCGCGCCCCAGCAGTAGACGTACTTGGGGGCCCTGGGAGAGGCCGATTTCTTGGTCGAAACCCCGGCTTTCGCGCGGGACTTCCGGGAGGTGGTTTTGGCGGCCATAGCAATAAGTCTGTGGGTTTTGTTTCTGCCGTCCCACGCGTACGTGGAACACACCATTCCAACGGTCGGCGCGGGGGCCTGTCAATCGTCCAGCGGCAAAATGGATATTTTGGGGTCGCATCGGGGCGCGCCGCATTCCAACACTTGCTCTCAGTGCTTCCCGACTCCGACCACCGCATCAGGCTCCAGGTATTCGAGGGGCCGCTCGACCTTCTCCTGTTCCTGATCCGCAAGAACGAGATAGATATCTACGACATCCCGATCGAGTCGGTGACGAGCCAGTATGTCGCGGTCCTGCGGGCCATGCAGCACCTCGACCTGGATGTCGCGGGCGAATTCTTCGTGATGGCGGCCACGCTCATGGAGATCAAGAGCCGCATGCTCCTGCCCAAGGGCCAGCACGCCGTCGACCCGGACGCTCAGGGCGAGGACGAGATGGACCCGCGTTGGGAGCTCGTCCACCAGCTCCTGCAGTACAAGAAGTTCAAGGACGCCTCGGCGCGGCTCGCCGAGATGGCGCGCCTGCAGCGCGACCTGATGGAGAGGCTGCTCTCCTCGAGGGCTGCGGACTCCCTCGGGCGGCCCCTGAAGGGCGTCGGCAGGATCGAGCTCTGGAACACGTTCAACATCGTGCTGCGCCGGCTGGCCGAGAAGCTCGTCGTGGGCGAGATCCACGACGAGGTCGTGACCGTGGCCGACCAGATGGAGTGGCTGCTCGCCCGCATGGGCACCGAGAGCTCCTTCACCTTCTCCGACCTCTTCGAGCACGGCGTGTCGCTGCGCAAGCTGGTCGCCACGTTCCTCGCCGTCCTCGAGCTCACCCGGTTGGGAAGGCTGCGCCTGCGCCAGGACGAGGCGTTCACGGACATCGTCTGCGACGTGGCCCCCGAAAAGCCGCTTGAAACCGAGGCTTCCGCGACCACGTTGAAATCGTGACCAAGAAGAGACCGAGACGATCGCCCGGGGCCCTCGTGGGGCTCGGGTTTGACAACGACGACGGCCACCGCCGGATCACGACGGGCGAGCAGTTCGCCGTCCTCGGCGGCTCGGCCGAGACCCACGAGAGGATGACGGAGACCGTGGTGAAGACCTTCGAGGAGCTCAAGCAGAGGGGCAAGCAGCTGAACGAGGTGCGCCCGACCGAGCTGGCGGAGATCATCAAGAAGTCGGCGCCCAAGTAGGCCCACGGGATTTGCTTTTGGCGCGCAACTGCCTTTACTGAATGGTCCACATGTCCGACAAGATTACCCACCTGACGACCGACACCTTCAAGACCGCCGTGACCAACACGGCCACGCCGCTCCTCGTCGATTTCTGGGCCCCCTGGTGCGGGCCCTGCAAGGCCATCGCGCCCATCCTTGACGAGCTGGCGACCGAGTTCGACGGCAAGATAGCCATCGCCAAGGTCAACATCGACGACAACGAGGCGATAGCCACGGAGTTCGGGATTCGGGCCATACCCACGATGCTCCTCTTCAAGGGGGGCCGGGTCATCGAGCAGATCGTGGGGCTCCTTCCGAAGGCGGCGCTCAAGACTAAGCTGGCGGCCCAGATCTGACCCTGAGGGGGCCAGACTGGAGTCAAAGCAGGACGCCCGCGGCGAAGAGCGCGGCGTAGGCCGCGATCAGCCGCCCCGTGTCGCCGAGAAGCGCGACGTGCTGCGCCGGCGTTGCTGCGGCGCCGAGGCGGCGCGCGTGCGAGAGGGCGAGCGGCGCCGTCAATACCGGCAGGAGGCACCAGGCCCTGTAGCCCGAGGCCCAGAACGCGAACGGCACCGCGAGCGCGGCGGCGAGCGACGCCGCAAACTGGGCGCGCGCAAAGGCGCGCCCGAGGCGAACGACCAGGGTGCGCTTGTTGGCCGCCCTGTCGGAGTCCGCGTCGCGGTAGTTGTTCACGAGGAGAATGTTCGCCGCCAGCAGGCCCATGGGCACGCCCGCCAGGACGGCGGCCCAGGTGAGGCGGCCCGCCTGCACGAAGTAGGTGGCTCCCACCGCTACGAGCCCGAAGAACACGAAGACGAAGGCGTCGCCCAGGCCGAGGTAGGCGAGGGGCAGGGGGCCGCCCGTGTAGGCGACCCCGCAGGCGATGCACACGGCCCCGACGGCTATCATCCAGGGCCCGCCCCAGTGGACCAGGCCGAGGCCGAGCGCGAAGGCGGCCGCGTAGACCCAGGCCGTCGCCGCGCGCATCGTCGCCGGCGCGACCAGGCCCGACGCGACCGCGCGCCTAGGGCCAACCCGGCTTGCGTTGTCGGCGCCCTTCACGAAGTCGTAGTAGTCGTTCGCGAAATTGGTGCCGATCTGCACGAGGAGCGCGAACGCGAGGCAGAGGGCGGCGGCGGCCGGGTCGAAGCGGTGGTCGTGCCCTGCCACCGCCGAGCCGACCACGACCGGGGAGACGGCGGCCGGCAGCGTGCGAGGCCTCGCGGCCGCGAGCCACGTGCGCCACAGCGCCGGCCGGGGATCGCCGCCGCGCCTCACTGGATGACGAAGCCCGCGAACTGCGCCTCGCGCCTGCTCGTGAAGCGGTCGACCTTGCGGATGCTGCCGTGCATGCGCTCCTGCACGGCCTTGATGAACGCGTCCACCACCTCGGCCCTTCCCTCCGCCTCAAGATGAACCCGGCCGTCCGGCAGGTTGCACACGAACCCGGCCACCTCGTACTCCCTGGCCACCTGGAGCGCGGTGTAGCGGAAGCCGACGCCCTGGACGCGGCCCGTGAAGTAGGCTCTCTCGTGGTGGGTCTCCGCCATGGAAAGGCAGACTTAAGGGCGCGCGGGCGCACGCTTCAACCCGCAATCTGGGCCCGCGGCCGCCGGGTTCGGGAATTTATTTGCCTAAGGCACGGTTCTAGCTGAGCGTCCGCCAACCGATGAGCGATTTCGATTCTGAGAGCCCCTCGGAGAACGAGTGGGAGGAGAACGGGGATCTGGCCTGGAACGAGTTCGATTGGGAGGTATACCTGCGCGAGCAGGATAACGCAATTCACAGGTACCTTGGATTTTACGAGTCGCTCAAGCCCGGGCCCGAGAGGATAGACGAGGTGGCCGACCGCATGGGCTGGGACCGCTTGGAAGCCGAGGAGGCGGAGGAGCGCGAGGTGCCGGAGAAGGTGCTCTTCTCGGACGAGATTTACACCCTGCAGAAGAACCCCGTGTTCATCGCCACCAAGGCGCTCTTCCTGAGCCTGCGGGCCACGTGGGAGCACGCGGCGTCGGAGCCGGGCAGGGTCCCGCAGCCGGTGGCCGTCGGCATGCTCTCCGCGCTGCACCGCTGCGAGGACCAGGCGATCATGGCCGTGCACGCCCTCGACTTCGGCGACTACGCCATGGCGGTCTGCCTGTTCAAGAGGGCGCTGGCGGCCTTGAACGACTGCTTTGCGCACCTGGGAACCGAGGAGGCGGACGCGAATGCGGCGATCACCGGGTGCCGCGAGGAGATGAGGCACAGGCTCTTCGACCTTCGCGAGATCTGGCTTCGCGTCGTCAACGACTGCCGCGACGACTCCGAGGGCCCGGTCGACGAGGAGGGCTAGGGGCGGGCCAGCCCGCGCGGCGGGCGCCTACGGCGACACGCGCACGTCGGTCCCCCCCGAGAGGGTCGTCCCCTCCCGGTCGTGCACGACGGCCACATAGTGGCCCGCGTCGGAGGCGCCGGCGGCATCCACCCGCAGCGCGGGGCCGCCCGCCCCGGCGACCTGGACGCCGTCATGGAGCCAGCTGAACTCGATGGGGGCGGTGCCTCGGGCCACGACCGCGAGATCGAGTCTCCTTCCGGCCCTGACGGCGATGCTCGCGGGCGGCTCGCTCGTCAGCTCCGGCACCGCAGCGCCCCGCACGCCGAAGGAGATTGTCGACGGCGCGACGTGGACACCCGCGGCCTCGGCCGAGGCCCGGCGCCCCCTCAGGTCGTCCGCCGTGGCGATGAAGGTCAGCGTCTCGCCCGGCGCGAGGTCCGCCGGCGGCCGCCAGAAGACGCGGTAGGGCGGGGCGTCCGCGGTGCCCAGGAGCTCGAACTGGCCCGGTCGCGACGCGCGCGCCATGGCGAAGGTGACCTCGGCGAAGCCGTCGCCCCCGGCGACGTCGGCGCGCAGCTCCTGGCGGATCGGGATCGTGAGGCCCGCGATGGTGCGGGCCGAGAAGGCGAGTGTGGAGCGCGCGCCGGGCGAGGCGAGGGCGACCGCGAGGGCCCCGGGGTGCGGGGGCAGGGGCCGCTCGGCCTTCCACACGACGAGCTGCATGGGGGCGAGGACGGCGTCGACCGACCCGCGGGCGCCGGCCCTCAGCGCGGCGCCGCCCGGCGCCTCGGGGGCGGCCGAGTCGAATAGGGGATCCAGGAGGGCGCCCTCGGGCTGGCACGTAGGCAGGGCAACCCGGGCCGGCTCGTCCCGGGAGTTGTTGAGCGCCACGAGATACTCCACGTGCTCGGAGCGCTCGATGCGCGAGAACGCGAAGACGTGGGGGTTGGCGCTCTCGCGCATGAGCATCGCCCCCACGCGCAGGCCGGGGTGGGAGGTGCGCAGTGCCGCGAGGGCATGGAAGTTCCTGTAGAAGGGGTGCCCGGCGTCGAACTTGTCGTCGCGGCCCGTGCGGGTCGTGCCGAGCAGCGCCAGCTCCATGTATTGCGGCGCCCTCGACGCGAACATGTCCTCGCGGGCGCCCTTGTCGCCTCCAAAGCCGATCATCCCCTGCTCGTCGCCGTAGTATATTGCCGGCTGCCCGCGCACCGTCAGGAGCAGATCGTACGCGAGGGTCACGAGCGCGGCCGTCCTGTCCGGCGTGATGCCCGGGTTGTCCGTCTGCAGCAGCGTGCCGATGCGCCCGAGGTCGTGGTTGCTGACGAACGTGGTCAGGTTCTGGGCGTTGCTGTCGTGGTCCGTGTAGAGGGCGTCCTGGGAGAAGACCCGCTTGAGGGCGCCGGAGCCCTGGCCCTTGGAGATGAAGGCGCGGGCGCCATCGTAGAAGGCGAAGTCGAGCGTCCCGTCGAGGGTCCCCTCGGTCGTGAACTCGCTCATGAGGGCGACATCGTCGCCGCTCATCACCTCGCCAAACTGCACGAAGTCGGGCCTGCCGAGCCTGCGGGCCCGCTCGCGCATCGCGGGCGCGAAGGCCTGCCAGAACTCGAGGTTGACGTGCTTGACGGTGTCTATGCGGAAGCCGTCGATCCCGTAGCGCTCGATCCAGGCGCCGTAGGCGTCGATGAACCCGAGGACGACCCGCGGGTTCTCGGTGAACAGGTCGTCAAGCCCCCCGAAGTCGCCGAACAGGGAGCTTTCGCCCTGGAAGGTGCTGTTACCCCTGTTGTGGTAGAGCGTCAGGTCGTTGAGCCACTCGGGGGCCTTGGCGTGCTCGTTGCCCGGGGCGACGACCGGGACGTAGGGGAAGCTCCTCGCCGCCGAAAGCTGGGGGAAGCGGGCCGGGCCCGTGCCGTTGTAGGCGACGTCGTGCGGGTTGAACGGCCTGCCGGACGAGTCGCGGTAGGGCGCCTCGGCCATGGGCACGTACTTCCTATCGCCGCCCGCGTAGTGGATCACGTCCGCGGTGTGGTTGCACACGATGTCCAGGTAGACGCGGATGCCGCGCGAGTGCGCCTGGGCCACGAATTGCCTGAACTCGGCGTCCGTTCCCAGGTGGGGGTCCACCCTCGTGAAGTCGAGGATCCAGTAGCCGTGGTAGCCCGCCGAGTCGCGCTGGACCGGCTTGTTCACGAACGGGGGCGTGATCCAGATCGCGGTGACGCCCAGCTGGCGGATGTAGTCGAGCTTCGAGGTCAGGCCCACGAAATCGCCGCCGTGGTAGTAGGAGATGAGCGTCGGGTCGAAGCCGCTCGCGCCCGGCCCGCCCGCGATGCCGCCCGTGTCGTTTGCCGCCGAGCCGTTCGCGAAGCGGTCCGTTAGGGCGAAGTAGAGCACCTGGCCCACGCCGGGGTGCGTGAGGCGAGGGACGCTGACCAGCGGAGTGCCTCCCTCGCCGGCCCGGGCGGCCGCAACCGCAAGGCACAGGGCGGCCCACACGAGCAGGATCGGCGGACGGGCGCGGCGGGCCGGGTGCGGGGCTTTCATGGGATGCTTCGACATGCGTGGCATGCGCCAGCGTGAACCGGTGCCGGGGCGAGTCAAAGGCCGCGGCTCGGAGAATTCATAGGCCGCGCGGACAAAACCGAGCGGGCGGGCCGGCCGGGCGCTCCCGCTACGGCCTCGGCTCCCAGAGGGTCACGCGCGAGACGTGCTCGTAGGGCGGGTAGAACATGAAGGCGCCCGTCACCAGCTCCGTTCGCCCGTCGTTGAAAAGGTCGGCGGCCCTGACCACGATCAGGTGCGTCGGGTAGTGCGCGAGGACGTGGGGCGTGAAGTGCCCGGAGCCCTCGTTCTCGAAGCACATGAGCGACACGGCCTCGGGGTCGCTCCAGTCGTTGAAGCCGCAGCAGGTGATGATGTCCAGGCGGCCGCTCCCGGTCAGGTCCGCGACGCACGGGCTGTACGCCCCGGGGAAGTCGCCGATCCGGTGGAAGGTGAACTTGCCCTGGCCGCGGTTCTCCAGCCACTGCACGCCGTGCCAGGGCCTCGAGCCCGGCACGGCGTAGTCGAAGCCGTCCCCGTTGGTGAAGACGATGTCGGGCCTGCCGTCCTGGTTCATGTCGGCGATGCAAAGCCCGCTCATCCCGTAGTCCTTGTTGCTCGAGCCGTAGACCACCTGGTCGCGGAAGTGCCCCAGGCCGTCGCCCCAGAGCACGTGGACCTCCTCGGTGTTGTGCGTGACAAGCGCCACGATGTCGGGCTTGCCGTCGCCCAGCAGGTCGGCGACCGGTGCGTGCACGGTTCCCGGGAGGTCCAGGAGCGGGTGGCTCTTGAACTGCCAGTTTCCCAGGTTCTCCATCCAGCGCACCTCGCCCTGCAGGTAGCCGAACGCGCCGACGACCAGGTCCAGTCGGCCCGAGTTCGTGAGCTTCGCGGCCGCGACGTAGGTCACCCGCGCCATGTTCTGCACGAGCACCCGGTTCGTGAAATGGTTCGTGCCGTCGTTCTCGAGCACGATCACCGAGCCGACCTTGTCGTTGTTGGGCGGGATGACGCCCATCGAGGACACGAGCACGTCGAGGTGGCCCGTGCCGTTCATGTCGGCGACCTCGAGGTGGGCCGGCCCCGCGACGGGCTGGCCGATGTCCTGCTCCTCGAAGACCCCGAGGCGCACCTGGCGTATCCACGAAATCCTGTTGCGGCGGCCGTCGGCGACAAGGATGTCCTTCAGGCCGTCGCCGTCCAGGTCCACGACCAGCAGGTCGGATATCCACGGGGCGCCCTCGGGCGGCGTCCCGATCGAGCGCTGCGTGAAGAAGTCGAGCCCGAGGGGCCGGAGCGGGCGGTGATGGCCCCCGGCGGCGCCCGATGCGGCCCCGCTGCGGGCTCTTGTGGCAACGATCACGGTTGCGGCCGCCACAAGGACGAGCGCCGCGGCCGCGCCGATAAACGCCTTTGCCTTGGGAGTGAGCGCGCTCATGGGCCGGAGAGGCGCATGGTGAGGTCGTCCCGCATCTCGGAGGGCCCCGCGGGCGCGAGCTCGAGGGCGCGCTTCCAGTGCTCGCGCGCCTGGTCGCGCCCGCCGGCATGCAGAAGCGCGTCGCCCAGGTCCAACTGCAGCTTCGGATTGGAGGGATCGAGCTCGGCCATGCGGCCGAGCGCCTGCGCGAGGCCCTTGGTGTCCCCGAGGCTGCGGCACGCGTTGGCCTTGAGCGCGTATCCGCTGATCCCGTCGGGCACAAGGCGGATGGATTTATCGGCGTAGACGATCGCCGTTCCGAGCTTCCCTCGGGAGGCGTCGAGGCTTCCGGCCGTGAGGTACGCCGTGTCGAGCATCTTGACGAGTTTGTCCCTCTGCTTGTCGCCGGAGGGGACGGCGCCCAGGGCCTGCTCAAGCGGGCCGATGGCCGACAGGGCGTCGCCCTTCTCCATGTAGTACTGCCCCAGCAGCCCCCGGGAGTCGACGTCCGAGGGGAAGGCCCTGGCGACGCGGCGCAGGATTAGGGCGGCCGAGTCGCGCTCGCCCGAGTTCCAGAGGATCTGGGCCATGCTCATGTTGGGCATGTACAGGTACGGCTCGGCCTGGATCACCTCGGTGAGCAGGCCGCGGGCGAGCTTGTCGTCCTTCTGGCGCACGGCGACCTCGCAGTAGGACAGGAGGATGGGCATCGAGTGCGGGAGCCTCGCGTGGTACTTCGCGAGCAGGGCGGCGGCCTCGTCCGCGTGCTTCTCGTAGAGGAGGGCGTTCACCATGAGCGGGCAGATCCTCTCGGGGTCGGCGCCGTTCGCCAGCGCTTGCTGGTATTCCTGCACCGCCTCGGCGAAGTGGCCCGCCTGCCTCTGGGACCAGCCGCGAAGCATGGGCACGGTCCAGCCCTTCGGATCGAGCTCCTCGAGGCGCGACAGCAGAGGAAGGGCCTCGTCCATCTGCTTGGAGACGCGGTACTCCTCGAAGGCGATGCCGATTCGCGCGAGGTCGTAGCAGTCGGCCTGGAGCGCCTTGGCCCAGGGATCGGCCGGCAGGGGCTCCTGGGTCTGGCGGCTGAGGGCGGCCATCGCCGCGGACTCGTCGGCCTGGCCCTTGCGGTCCAGGATCTGGGCCAGCAGGGCCGGCCCGGACGTCGACTCGGGGTGGCGGGCGACGAGCTCGCGCAGGCGCGCCACCGCGGAGTCATCATCGCCCCTCTGGAGCGCGACGCGCGCAAGCCCCAGGAGGGCCTGAGGCTGCTCGGCCTCGGCCTTCAGGGCGCCCTTGTACTCCTTCTCCGCGTCGTCTGCCCGGCCGGACCTGAAGAGGGTGTCGGCCAGCGCGATCCGCGCCGGCATGTAGCCCGGTTCGCCGGCCAGCGTCGCCTGCAGCTCGGCAAGCGCCGTGTCCGAGTCGCTCTCGTCGAGGGCGATCAGGGCCAGGCAGTAGTGGTCACGTGCGGACAGGCCCGGGGGCGTCGAGGCGAGCGCCTTGTAGCACTGGCGGGCCTCCGCGAAGAGGCGGTTGGCCTGGTAGAGCCGGGCGAGCGACCTCAACGCCTCGGCGTCGCGGCCCCGGCCCGCCCGCTCCCGCGCGGCCCGCAGGGCCTGGTCGAACTGGGGCGGCAGGCTCTGGTAGCGGGCGTACTTCGGAAGGCCGGGAGCGCGCGGCAGCAGCAGGGCGACGGCCGCCGCGGCGATGATCACGAGCGTTGCTGCGGCGAGGACGAGGGTTCGGCGTCTGGGGGGCATTCAGCCGACACCACTAGACCCAAGCGCGCGGGGAGCAAGTTCCGTCGGCGCGAGCCCGCGCCGGGCCTATCGGTTGACACGCCTCGCGGCGGCGACGCAGTGTGGGAGGCCGATGTGAGATCAGACACCGAACAGACGCGCCCAAAGGGTGAGCCGCCGCACGGCGGGTCCGCGCGGCTGTGGACGCACCGACTTCTGGCGGCCGTGGCGATCCCCGCGGCTTTCCTCCTCGGGCTCGAGGGGGCGCTGCGCATCGCGGGATACGGCAGGACCGTCCGCTTCCTCGTGCCCGACGACAGGGCCGGCTACCTGAGGACGAACCCGGACTTTGTCGCCTCGTTCCTGCCGAGCGCGTTCGACCTGAGGCCGCTCAACTACCGCGTGAGCGAGCGCAAGCCGGCGAACGCTCTGCGCGTCGTCGTGCTCGGCGAGTCGGCGGCCCAGGGGATCCCGGTGCCCGCGTTCGCCTTCGCCGCCCAGCTGCGCGCGCAGCTGCGCGCGCGCTACCCGGGCAGGGACATCGAGGTCATCAACACGGGGATCGTGGCCATAAACTCGCACGTCGTCTACCAGATCGCCAGGGAGATGGCGGGCTACTCGCCCGACCTCTTCGTCATTTACATGGGAAACAACGAGGTCGTCGGCCCGTACGGCCCGGGATGCGCCTACCTTTCGCGCATGCCGCCGCTCTGGCTCATCCGCCTGAGCGTGTTCGTGCGCTCGACGCGCACCGGGCAGCTCGCGGCCCAGGCCCTGGGCGCGCCGGGCCTCGGCGCGGGCCGCCAGGAGGAGTGGGGCGGCATGTCAATGTTCGTCAACAACGCCGTGGCCGGCGACGACCCGAGGCTCGAGGCGGTCTACAGGAACTTCGAGGCCAACCTTCGCGACATCGTGCGCATCGCGCGGGGTGCCGGGGCGAGAACGCTTCTGTGCACGGTGGTGTCCAACGTGAAGGACTGCGCCCCGTTCCTCTCGCTTCACCGGGCGGGGATCACCGAGTCGGAGACGAAGGCGTGGGACCGGTCGTTCAATCGCGGGAGAATCGAATGGCTGATCGGCGACGCGCCCGCCGCCCGCGCCGACCTCCTTGAGGCGCTCCGAATCGACCCGCAGTACGCCGACACCGAGTTCTTGCTGGGCTCCCTGGACCTGAAGGAGGGCGACGTCCAGGCCGCGAGGGCGCACTTCATCGGCGCCGAGCACTGGGACGCGCTGCGATTCCGGCCGGACCCCAGGATAAATGAGATCATCCGCGAGGTGGCCGGCGAGGGAGGGCAGGGGGTGAGCTTGGTCGACGCGGCCATGGCGCTCGGCTCGGACCCCGCCTCGTCCGCTGCGCCCGCCGGCAGCGGGCTGCTCTTTGAGCACGTGCACCTTGACTGGGAGGGAAACTACAGGCTCGCGCTCATGGCCGCGCAGGCCGCCGAGGCGGCGCTGCCGCCCGCGTCAGATGGCGCTCGCGCATGGCTCGATTCGCGAGGCTGCGCCGACGCCCTGGCCTACACGCCCCATGAGCGCTGCGCCATCCTGCAGAAGGTCGGCTCGATCGTCGACAACCCCCCTTTCACGAACCAGCTCACCTACTGCGAGGACGAGGCGAGGCTGGCCCACGAGCTTTCCGCGGCTCGGGCGGAGCGCTCCGATCCGGGAGGCCTCCGGCGCTCCCTGCAGGCGGTTCAGACTGCGATGGCTCTCGACCCCGGGAGCGCAGACCTGCCGAAGATGGCGGAGGAGATACTGGACGATATGGGCGATGTCCCCGGGACCCTGGCCCAGGCGCGCCGCGCCGGGGACCTTCAGCCGTGGAATTACGCTCTGGCGGCCGACGAGGCGATCAAGCTCTGCCGCCTTGGCAGCTTCGGCGTGGCGGAGAGTCTGCTCGACCGGGCCTCGGCCCGCAGCACTGCCAGGGACCAGGCGGCGATGGCTCCGGCTTTCGCGGACCTCTACACGCGCACAAGGCGGTTTGACGGCGGCAGGAGGTACCTCGGGGAGCTGATCAGGCGCCGGCCCGCCGACCAGAGCCTGAAACTGCTCCTCGGCCGCTTGGAGCAGTACTCGGGCGACACCGCAGGGGCGGAGCGCGAGTATCGCGCCGTCCTCGAAGCGGACCCGGCGAATGTGCCGGCGGCCGAGGAACTGCAGGGCCTCCTTGGCAGGGCGGGGCGCGCCAGCGAGGCGGAGGCGCAGTGCCTCGAGGTCGCGCGCCTGCAGCCCAGGAACCTGACGAACAACCTGCGTGCCGCGGTCATTTACGACGAGCGACACGACGCCGCCCAGGAGGTCCGGTGCCTCCTAGCGGCCGAGCGTAGCGGCCCGGTCACTTCCGGTGTCGAGATCAACCTTGCGCGAAAGCTGATGGAGCTTAACCGGCCCGACGACGCCCTGGCTCACCTGGCCGAAGCGCGCCGAATCTCGGCCTTTGAGGGCAATCCGGCGGCGACGGCCGCCATTGGGCAGGCGATCGAGGCGGTCCTCTCGCGCTTGCGCTGACAGACCGGATCCGGCCGCCCGCGAGGTGTATATCCGGGAAAGACAGGACAAATCTTAGAAATACGCGGTGCAAGCCACGGAAAAGTCCAAACGGCCAGAAAAAAAGGCGTCCGCCGCGTCCGGCGCGGGAACTTGGATCATGGATACATTTTCCCTCTGAAAACACGGTCTCTTGGGCCCTCGATTCGAGCGTTCCTAAACGGAAAAACGGCCGGCCTGTGGGCCCATCGCGGTTTTTTCGGGGTCATCTCGGTTTTTTGAGGGATTTGGGAGTAGTGAAATCCGCAACCCATCGAATTATCAATGCACCCGAGCCATGCATGCCCATTGGCTCGTCGCCCCACGCAAAGCCTAACCCAACACAAAGCTGCAACGATCGATGCCGAAAACCGGCAGTCGTTTTCACCCAGTCGTTAGTTACTCTACCATGCACACCGAAGTATCGAACCCGAACAAACGCGCGAGTCTGTTGAGACTCGTTGCCACCGGCCTTATATCGATGGCCGCCTCGATGTCTGCGATGGCGCAGGCTGCTAACAACCAGCCGGCCGCGGCAGACAACCAGAGCGCCCAGCCAGCCGTGACCACGACCACTACTACCACGAGCGAGGAGACAAAGAAGCCCGAAGAGGTCGTCGTCATGAATGAATTCAATGTCCAGGGCTCCTATGCGGGAAGCCTTGAGATGGCCGCCAAGGAGAAGCAGGACTCGGCCGCCATCGTCGAGGTCATCGCGCCCGAGGACATTGGCGTGCTGCCGGACGTCAGCATCGCCGACGACCTGGCCCGCCTGCCCGGCCTCACCAGCCAGCGCGTCAACGGACGCTTCCAGGACATCACGATCCGCGGTCTCTCGGGTGACTTCAACGTCGGCCTCATGGACGGCGTCGAGCAGGCCACCACGGGCGGCAACCTGGGAGATGACTCCCGAGCGGTGGAATACGACCAGTACCCCTCCGAGCTCGTCGGGGGCGTCGAGGTCTACAAGTCAGGCCAGGCCGACATGGTGGGCGGCATCGGCGGCACGATCGACATCCAGACCGTTTCGCCTCTGACCACCGACCACCGGGTCATCTCGCTGAGCGCCTTCTACAACTGGACGGCTTACGGACAGCTCACCCCGGGCGTCAAGAAGGCGGGCGTCAGCTACTCGGCCGCCTACATCGACCAGTTCGCCAATGGGACCGAGGGCATCTACCTTGGATTCTCCCACACTGAGAATCCGTATGAGGGCAAGCAGTTCAACGCCTGGGGCTACCCGACGGCGCCCGACGGCAACCTGATCCTCGGCGGCATGAGGATCTACGACCAGAGCGAGCTGCTCACGCGCGACTCGTTCCAGGCGGTCATCGAGAGCAAGCCGAACGACTGGATCCACAGCAAGCTGGACTTCTTCCTCTCCTACTACCATGACGACCAGCCGCTGCGCGGCATGGAGATTCCGATGGCGGAATGGGGCAACCCGACCCTTCAGCCGGGTTATACGGTCAGCAACGGAGCCATCACCAATTACACGCTGACGAACGTGAACCCGGTGATCCGCAACATGGACACCCAGTGGCTCGCCCACATGAAGTCGGTCGTCTGGAACCTCGACGTGGGCGAGAAGTCGACATGGCCGGTGCACGTTTCGGCGGGCTACTCCACGGCCCGGAAGACTGAGGAGGTCCTCGAGACCTACGCGGGCCTTGGGTTCGACAATACGGAGACCGACGGGGACACGTTCGTGGTCAGCGGCGGCTCCAGCTCGACCCCGCCAAGTGTCCAGAACACCGTCAACTATTCGAACGCCAGCCTGTTCTACCTCACCGACCCGCAGGGCTGGGGCACGGGAACGTACCCGGTCACGGGCCAGGAGGGCTACCTGAAGTACTTCACGGTCTACGACGTCGCGGACTCGGGGAAGGTCTTCACCACGCACGAGCTCAACGCGTCCATCTTCAAGGACGTGGAGATCGGCGTCAGCTACTCCCAGCGCTTCAAGCAGCAAGCGCAGAACCCCTCAGGCTACCTGCTTAATGCCGATGGCCAGCCGACGGCTCCGCTGCCGCCCCTCATCGGGACGACCGACCTGAGCTGGATCGGCAACCTGCACCCGGTCGCCTTCGACGCGAATGCCGCCTACAATTCCGGGCTCCTGAAGTTCGTCTCGAATCCGAACCTGGGCTCCTGGGAGGGCGACAACTACAAGGTCTGGGAGGACGTCACGCGCCCGTTCGTCAAGTTTGACCTGAAGGGCGACGTGGGTGGGGTGCCGTTTGACGGCAACCTCGGCTTCGTGGTTGACGCGGCCAAGCAGAACTCCAACGGCTTCGCCGGAAACACAAGCAACACTCTCGTTGTCGTGCCGGTGTCCGGCGGGGCGAGCTACGCGGACTTCATGCCGACGCTCAACCTGGACTTCAAGTTCACCCCGAACGACATACTGCGGGTATTCGTGGGACGCGAGGAGCAGAGGCCGGACTTCTACGCCATGAGGGCGGCGCGCGATTACAGCTACGACGCCGCCAACTACCTGAACACAGGCGCCAACGGCCCCTGGAGCGCAACGAGCGGCAACCCGTCGATCCATCCCTGGATCGCAAACTCGGCCGACCTCGACTTCGAGCATTACTTCCCGAAGGGCGCCGGCTACGTCTCGGTGGCGCTGTTCGAGAAGAAACTGCAGAGCTACATCTACGACCAGCAGACGATCGAGAGCTTCGCGGGCTACCCCTACACGGGCCCGACTCCCGCGACCTTCATCGGCACGGGCAGCCAGTGGGTGAACGGGCAGGGCGGCAACATCACCGGCATGGAGGCCACGGTCCAGGTGACCAGCGGCATCCTCACCGGCGGGGTGGTCAACGGCTTCGGCATCGAGGCCAACGGCCTTCTGGTCGACAGCAGCATCAAGCCGTGGGGCCCGACCAACGCGAGCGCTCCGCTGCCTGACATGTCGAAGAAGTCCCTGAACCTGACGCTCTTCTACGAGGGCTACGGCTTCTCGGCCCGCGTGTCCGACCACTACCAGTCGGAGACGAGGGAGTACTTCGTCCTGTTCGGCGCACCGACGTACAACTCGCTCGGAACCCCGGGTGACGGCTACTCGGAGGAGACTCCGTTCCACACGATCGACGCCGAGATCAGCTACGCGTTCAAGAAGGGCCCGATGAAGGGCCTGACGCTCTACATCGAGGGCCACAACCTGAACAACGCCCCCCAGATCAGCTACAACAACGGGGATCCGCGCCAGCTCATGGATTGGTTCAAGTTCGGAGCCTCCTACCGCACGGGCGTAACGTACAAGTTCTAATGGCCTGCTGAAATAGGCTGCCTATCTGAAGGCCAGTTCAAGCGGCCACCGGATTCACTCTGGTGGCCGCTTTTTTCGAGCGGACCCGGATACCCGCTACTAAGGCCACTTGCGACCAGAGATATGCGCTCCCCAGCCCAACGAACCGCGGGAACGGCCCCGTGCCGTCCTCCGGGCTTCACAGCTGCCGCGGCGGCTGACGTTTTTTAGGCGGCGCGGCCAACCGGACCCATGTCACGAAAGAACCTGACCTGGCTCGAAACCCGAAGCGCGGGGGTGCTGGCGCACGTCTCATCCCTGCCGGGCCGCTACGGCATCGGCAACCTGGGCTCCGGGGCGCGCAGCTTCGTCGACTTCCTGGGCCGCGCCGGAGTGCGCTATTGGCAGATCTGCCCGCTGGGCCCCACGGGATTCGGCGACTCGCCCTACCAGACCTTTTCGGGGCGGGCCGGCAATCCGTACTTCATAGACCTGGACGAGCTCTCGGAGGCCGGACTTCTGAGCGACGACGACCTTGCGCCCCTTCGCAAGCTCCCGAGCGACCACGCCGACTACGGGAGGCTCTACGAGAGCACCTGGGGCGTCCTCGGCCGCGCGCACGACCGCTTCGTCGCGTCGGGCAAGGACAGCGTCCGGGACCTGGGCTCCCTCGCGGCGTTCCGCGCGGAGCAGGCCGACTGGCTCGAGCCCTTTTCGACCTTCATGGCGCTCAAGGCCCATTTCGGTGGCTGGGCGTGGACCATGTGGCCCGAGAACCTGAGGACCTGGGACGCGGGCATCCTGGGCGGCCTGCCGGCCACCGTGAGGCGCGACGCCAACCGGCACACGTTCTACCAGTACCTCTTCTTCGGGCAATGGGACCGCCTGCGCCGCTACGCCGCGTCGCGCAACGTGGGCATCATCGGCGACGTGCCGATATTCGTCGCGCTCGACAGCGCCGACACGTGGCAGAACCGCGCGGTGTTCAGGCTGGACGAGCACGGAAACCCGCGTGTCGTGGCGGGGGTGCCCCCGGACTATTTCTCGGCCAAGGGCCAGCTCTGGGGCAACCCGCTCTACGACTGGGACTACCTTGCCCGCACGGGATACGGCTGGTGGCTGGACCGCCTGAGGGCCACCTTCGACCTCTACGACATCATCCGGCTGGACCACTTCCGGGGCTTCGAGACGTACTGGGAGATTGCGGCCGGGGCCAAGGACGCCTGCGACGGCCAGTGGAGGAACGGCCCAGGCATGCGCTTCTTCGACGCCGTCCGACGCGAGTTCCCGGACGCGCGGATCATCGCCGAGGACCTGGGCTACATCGGGCCGAACGTCGTGGCGCTGCGCGACGCCGCGGGCCTTCCCGGAATGAAGGTCCTGCAGTTCGCGTACGGCCACGACGCCGGCAACGTCAACCTTCCGCACCTGTACACGCCGGACACGGTGGTCTACACGGGCACCCACGACAACCTCACGACGCGCGGCTGGCTCGAGCACCTCTCGGGCGAGACGGCGGCCCTCGTGGACGACTACTTCCAGCTGGGCGGCGCGCGCTCGGCCTGGCCGGTGATCCGCTCGGCGCTGGCCACGGTGTCGCGCCTCGCCGTCGTGCCCGTCCAGGACCTCCTGGACCTTCCGGCGTCGAGCACGCTCAACCGTCCCGGCACCGCCGAGGGCAACTGGCAGTGGCGCTTCACGCAGGAGCAGCTGGAGCGCCTGTCAAAGGAGAGGCTCGCGACGCTGCGCCACTGGATTGAACTTTACGATCGCACCGGCGAGAGGATGGTGCGCGACTACAGCGAGGCCCCGGCGGCCGCCGCCGGCGCCCACCGATGAACTCCAGGCAGATCCCCCTCTCGCTCCCGGCCATCCTGAACATGAGCGCGGGCTTCTTCGGGATCCAGTTCGGGTGGGGGCTGCAGATGGCGAACATGAGCGCCATCTACCAGTACCTCGGGGCGAGCGAGAGCGACCTCGCCATCCTCTGGCTCGCGGCGCCCGTGACGGGGCTCATCGTGCAGCCCATCATCGGCCACTACAGCGACCACACCTGGACGCGGCTCGGGCGGCGCCGTCCGTACTTCCTGGCCGGCGCGATCCTCGCGAGCTGCGCCCTGGTCGCGATGCCCAACGCGCCGTCCGTCTGGATCGCGGCGGGCCTGCTCTGGGTGCTCGACGCCTCGGTGAACATAAGCATGGAGCCGTTCCGGGCGTTCGTGGGCGACCTGCTCCCGTCCTCGCAGCGCCAGCTCGGCTTCTCGATGCAGAGCCTGCTGATCGGGGCCGGGGCCGTCTTCTCGGGGGCGATGCCCTGGCTGCTGACGCACCTGGGGTACGGGGGCGGGCCGACCGCCAAGGGAGCGATCCCGCACACGGTCCACCTGGCGTTCTACCTGGGGGCGGTCGTGTTCCTCGGGACCGTGGTCTACACGGTGGCCACGACCGCGGAGATCCCGCCGGACCGGTCGGCGCCGCCCTCGCCCGACGCCGGCCGCTCCGCCGTGGTCGAGATCTTCCACGGGCTAATGAACATGCCCCGCCTGATGCGCCGCCTTGCCGTGGTGCAGTTCTTCACGTGGCTCGGGCTCTTCTGCATGTGGCTGTACTTCCCGCCGGCCGTGGGCACAGAGATCTTCCACGGGGAGCCCGGTTCCGCCGCCTACCAGAGCGGGGTGGAGTGGAGCGGCGTCTGCCTGTCGGCCTACAACTTCATCGCCTTCATCGTGGCCTTCGGCCTTGTCGCGCTTTCGCGCAAGGGCATCAGCTCCCGCACGCTCTACCGGGTGGGCCTCGTGTGCGCCGGCCTGGGGCTCATCTCCACCCGGCTCTGGAGCGACCCGCATTACCTGCTCGTTTCGATGGTCGGCGTGGGGATCGGCTGGGCCACGATCCTCTCGATGCCGTACGCCCTGCTGGCCGACGCGATCCCCGCCCAGAAGATGGGATTCTACATGGGCGTCTTCAACTTCTTCATCGTGCTGCCGCAGATCGCAGCCGCGGCGCTCCTGGGGCCCGTGGTGAAGAACCTGTTCGCGGGCCACGCGCTTCCCGCGGTCATCATCGGGGGTGTGTCGCTCCTCGTGGCCGCCGCCGCCCTATCGCTTGTTCCGCGAGACGACGCCCGCCCGGCTTAGCGCGATGGCGTCGTGGGGCTTGGGCGCCGGCTGCTCCTCCTCGACGACGGCGACCTTGGGCTGGCCATGCGTGAAGTCGAGCCGGTCGTAGAAGACGGTCTTCGGCTTCAAGTCCACCTCGGCCCGGTGCGCGTCAAGCTGCGCCCTGTATTCCTGGGGCGTCATGCCTTTGTGCTGCTTGAAGATCCTGGCGAAGTACGCCGGGTCGGCGAACCCGCCCGCGTAGGCGATCTCGGAGATGTTGAGCGTCGTGCTCTCGAGGGCGAGGATGGCGCCCTCGATGCGGATGCGCTGGACGTAGTGGGTCAGCCGCTCCTTCGTCTCGACGTGGAACAGGTGCGAGAGATAGTCGGCGGAGCAGCCGAGAAGCTCGGCGATCCGCTGCACGCTCAGCTCCGGGTTGGCGAACTGCTCCCGCACGAGGCACTTCGCCTTGAACACCTTGCCGATGTCGCTGTTCAGCTGGCCCGAGCCTGTCTCGACGATGTTGCGCAGGAAACCGACCAGGGCGATCAGGAGGCCCTTGAGAACGGACTCCCTCGCGGGCCCCTGGGAGTGGTGGGTCTGCGCCAGGCTGTTGGCGAGCGTGAGGAAGACGTCCAGATTGGGGGCGTCGAAGAACTCGATCACCTCGATGTCGGGGTGGTTGGGGCGCGCCTCGTAGGCGAAATGCAGGCTTAGCGTGTTGTTGTAGAAGCCGACGACTAGGTTGCGGAAGGCCACGCCGTTCTCCGGATACACGATCTCCCCGTGGGAGACGCCGGCCGGGATGATGCAGATCTCCTCCGGACTGAGGGTGAACGCCTCCCTGGGAAACTGGAAGTCGGTGCGGCCCTGCAGCTGGATGAATATCTCGGGGCGGTAATGGTAGTGCATCCCGAGCCTCTTCTGCACCTGCTTCACCTCGTGGGGCACCTTCAGGCGCAGCCGGTCCCGCTCCGCAAGCTTGATCGTGCGGTCGAAGATCTCGCGCATCTCCGCGCGGTTGTGGCTGCTCAGTCGCTTGGCGACAAAGAGTCCGCTAGGGTCTCCCTTGTCATTCATTTGGGGTATGGGGTGCCTTTGATTGGGCCTTACTAGGGGCCAAGGTGCGGCAATCCGAGGCAAATACAATTTAAAATCCGCCGCAGAATCCCGGCGCGCAGGGGGGGGCCGCGCAGGGCCCCGCGGAAATGGCAGTTGCAAGTGGCTCTTGGGGAATGACCTATTTATCCGTCCAGGAAGCCGCGCACCTGCTTCCCCAGGGGCGGCTGCGACCCCCGGCCGGGAGCAATCGGCAGGCGCGCCAAGATAAATCAGTGGCTATGGGCCGCTCGGGCGGTACACTCTATGATACTACAAGCCGAAACGCAGGACCGCAGCGGACCTGCTGGCGACAGCCCGTCCAGAGCTCCCTAGGCGATTCGAACCATGCCACGACCGGTCAACGCGTTGATTGTCGATGACGAGCCTCACGTCATCGTGCTGTTCCGGGCGCTGCTAAAGGAGCTCGGAATCACGACCGTCTGGGACTCTGCGGACGGCGCCGATGCGCTTGAGCAGGTCGCGGCCCACAACCCGGAGGTGGTCCTTCTGGACATCAACCTGCCTCAGCTCGACGGGCTCGAGGTGCTGGCGCAGATGAAGGCCAAGAATCCCAAGATGCCGGTCATCATAATCACCGCCCAGAGCACCTTGAAGACCCTGGACAGGGCCCGCGCGCTCGGGGCCCAGGCGTACGTGCTCAAGTACAAGGCCAGGTCGGAGGTGCTCAAGCAGCTCTCCGAGGCCTTCGACGCGATAGCCGAGCAGCAGGGCGGCGACGGTGCCGAGAAGGATCCCGGGCGGCCGGCCAACGCCTGAAGCCGCGGACACCGAAAGCCGGCTAATGGCCCTTGCGCCCGGCGTTTATAGAGGGAAATTTCTGTATTGGCCAGTTGTCGTAAGTGGCTAGCTGGCTAATGTGACAGCAGGGACCAAGAGCCCCTCCCAAATATCCATGAAGAGCATCCTGTTTGTCATCCCGTGCGCAGCCCTTCTTTGCGGCTGCCAGGCCAACTATTACGCTGACAAGTACAGGAGCGAGGCGACTCCGAGTTCGGAGCGCTACCTGCTCCCGCACACCGGTGCCGCGGAAGTCGTTCCCGTGCCGATGGTGGACCTTGTGGCGGAGACCGCGAGGTACGTGCGGCGCGGCTACGTGGTGGTCGGCTACTCCAAATTCAGCGCCGACACCGACGATTACAGCCCCGCGCTGCGGGCGCAGGCCCAGGCGGTGCAGGCGGACGTGGTGCTGTCTAGCGCCTTTGCAAAGGGATACCGCACGGAGATGGGGCCCATGGACCCGGGAAATCCGATGCTCGCCAATAACTCCGCGAACAGTGGAGGCTACATCGAATCGTCGGGCAGCCGCCCGCCCGCCACGGGCGTGCCGTCGGCAAGTGCTACGGAAAACATGGCCTCCGCCGGGGACACCAGCGGAGTCGGGGTCAGCGAGTACAGGGCGATCTTCATGCGCAAGCGCGCGGTCCTGATGGGAGCCAATCTGGAGGCCATGAGCGGCGCCGAGGCCATGATGGCCCACCTGTCCCATGGCCTGAGAGTCGCGTCGGTCGTGGATGGATCGCCGGCGATGCACGCCGGCATCCTCCCTGACGACATCATCGAGGCCGTGGACGGGCAGGCGGTGAACGACGTGGATAGCTACAAGCAGCTGATCGACGCCCGGGCAGGCACGGCCATCCGCGTCACGCTCAACCGAAAGGGCGAGGAGATGACGGTTCCCGTCCAGCTTAACCCCCTACCGAAGGCCCCGTAGGGGCCGCGCGCCGCACCGCCTCGGGAAGAACGGCTGAGAAGGCCGGGAGAGGCGGGTTGCGGATCTACGTAAAATGCTTAATATCAAATGCTAGCGTAATAGCCGCTGCTATTCACCGCGACCCGATGTGAACGGACTGGGCACCCGTTCCTCCTCGCTTGGAATGCGGTCTAGGTTGCAATGCACCGCGCGCCCCAGGGGCGCTGGCTGTCTCCGGAGCAAGGCGCGCCAATACCACGAGATCCCGCGACAATTCAACGCAGCCGCGACCAGATGCGGGCCGCCCGAGGGCGACAAAAGCCTGCCCTCGGTGCCTGTGACCACCGTCCGACCAAGCCTTGGGAATCCGGCGATCGGCTTACTTCGGAGTCGCGGTCGGAGCCGCAGTCGCAGCCGGGGCCGGGGCCGCAGTCGCATGCGCAGCCTGGGCCGCGGGGAAGGGCTGCGGCCTCTGCCGGCTCTTCGCTATCTTATCTGCGATCGCCTTGATGTCAGGATGGGCCTCAATCGCCCTTTGCTGCGCAAGCTGAACCTTCTTCTGCAGTTCACTCATCTCAACCCTCTTCGCGCGAATCTGGCCGTTCAACTCCTTGATCTCGGGATCTTCCCGCAGGCTCTGCTGGAATTTGACGAGAGCCGTAAATTCATCCTGGGTCACGATGCCGTCAAGTGATCTAGGCAGCGCTGGCGGTAAAGGCTGGTTATGCGGCGGAAGCGCCGCGGCCGGTGTCGGCGCTGGCGCAGCCGCAGTCGCGCTTGGAGCAGCGGTTGTCGGCTGCGCGGGCGGGGTGTCCGCGCCCGACAGGCGAACGACCATCGCGAGGCAGGCGGCTGCGGCGGGGAGGTAGGCAATACGGAGTGAGCAATTCATGCGTCGTGTTTTAGGAATGAGGCGCACAGTGAATCGGCGTTGTCCGGCGTTCGTCAAGTAGCTGCGTAGCATTTTGAGAATTAATTTGCCCGTGGGAGCCGGCCGGAGGGGCCACCCCCGACTGGGTGCGGCTTCGAATCCCCGTAAATACGACCTCGCCCTTCCCTTGGCAGGCACCTTGGATTCCCGGCTCGGTAACGGAGAGGTGCCTGAGTGGCCTAATGGGACGGTTTGCTAATCCGGGACAAAGATTGTGCCCAGTGTGCAGGGCTTGGATTTGAACCAACGACCTTCAGGTTATGGCCTGAAGGTACCTTTCCGATCCGTTTGATTGTTACCTCGTTTTGACCTTCAGAGAGTTTAAACAGAATAGAAATATACCTACGAACGCAAAGGAGGAGGCATCGTCCGATTGTGCTCGACAATAAAGTATAAGGATTCATATATGAGACCTAAACTAACTTTAAGACTCATACAAGAAACCTTATGCGCTCATCGGTCCATACGCTTCTTCCACCAAAAGTCCGCGCTTCGCTGCGTAAGCTTGGGGCTGATCTTCTGGCCGCTCGTCGGCGGCGAGGCCTCACCGTGACCATGATGGTCGAGCGGACGGGAGTGGCCAAGAGCACCTACCTGCGTCTGGAAAAAGGCGACCCCACGGTCGCGCTCGGGGTTTACGCCATGGCACTGTTCGCTCTCGGCTTTGGCGAGGTATTGGGTGGTTTGGCCGATGTGCACGGGGACGAGGTCGGACTCTCCCTCGAGGCCGAACGTCTCCCGAAACGCGTGCGGGTTCCGAAAACTTCGTTGCCGTCATGAGCAGTCGTACGCTCCAAGTTTTCATCGGTGACCGGCTGGCCGGTACACTGCGCTTTGAGGCTCAGGGCGCCCGCCAGCGCACCGTTTTTCAATTCGGCGCAGAGTGGCTCGCGCGACCCGATCGTTTCACATTCGATCCAGCGCTGCTGTTGGTCACAGGTCCGCAGTTCCGCCGTCCGACCGGTGAGAACTCGGTGTTTCCCTCTGCGATTGCCGACACGGAGCCGGATGGCTGGGGTCGTCGCGTGATTCTACGGGACCACGCCAAGCGTCGGCAGGCCGACCGACGGAGTGGCCGGCGGACAGTCGCCGCGACTCTGAACGCAGTCGATTACTTGCTTGCCGTGGATGAAGGCAGCCGGGTCGGCGCCCTGCGCTTCCAAGACGAAGCCGGAATCTTTCAGCGGGCACCGGAGGCTGGCCGGCGCACGACGCCGCCACTGCTGGAGTTGGGGCATTTGCTCGCGGCCACTCGGGCCGTTGAAAATGATTCGGAAACAGCGGCCGACCTGGCCTACTTGCGCGGTCGCGGTACCTCACTGGGCGGACTCCGGCCGAAATGCAGCGTGATTGACGACGATGGTCAGCTCTCGATCGGGAAGTTTCCAAGCGTGACCGATCAGACTGCCGTCACCAAAGCGGAAGTGCTCGCAATGCGGCTTGCGCGGCGCGCGGGCATCACGGCCGCCGACGCTCGGCTTGTCAACAGCGACGGCATCCCCGTTGCGCTCGTCCGCCGTTTCGATCGCACCGCAGACGGTGCCCGGCTGCTTTATATTTCTGCGGCAACGATGCTGGGGGCCGATTCGGCGGAAGAGCATAGCTACACCGAAATGGTCGACGCGTTGCGTGTTCACGGGGCGGTGGTGCAGCATGACTGCGAGGAGCTTTGGCGCCGGATCGCCTTCTCGATTCTGATCACCAATATCGATGATCATCTCCGCAATCACGGGTTCCTTCATGTTGCCCGCGGACAGTGGCGGCTTGCTCCCGCCTTTGATCTGAATCCCTTTCCAGACCGTGCTCGGGAGCTAAAGACGTGGATTTCGGAGGAGGCGGGTCCAGAGGCGACGATCGAAGGCCTGCTTACCGTCGCCCCTTATTTTCGAATCAGTCGTCCGCGCGCCGCCGAGATAATTGGCCAGGTGGAAAATGCCGTTGCTACTTGGCGCTCGGTGGGGGACGAGATTGGCATGTCAGTCTCCGAGCTGGCGCAGTATGCAGAGGCCTTTGAACACCCCGAACGTGAGGCTGCCCGCCAAGCAGCCTCTCTTCCTGTTTCGACGAAGACTGCCCGTCGCGTGGGCAGTCGCGCTCGCAAATAGGTTGGGTGAAAAGTTTGGGTTTGTTGCTCGAAGTTGCCCACAGAGAGCGATCCCCGTGTCCCCGCTGGCGCCCGATACTTGCGCGGTGTAGGCTCCCGGCGGAAGAGTGATTAGGATTGCCGAGTCGGGAGTCGAGGCTCTGCCCCATGAAAATGCGCCCACCCATGCCGCTGCTGTTTCTATCTGCACTTCAAAGTGAGGGGCCCCAAACGGCCGTCTAGATGCTCGTGTGCGTCAATTATTCTTGCCGCATGGAGACTCTAACGCAGGCTCCCTTCATTCACTTCGATGCGAGGCAAAGAAAATAACCATAGAATAACCCCAAGAAACACCCAAAAAATGGCCGAAATCGGCCGGTTTTTTGATTTTTGGAGATATGGTCAATTTCAGCCTCAACTCGTTGATTTAGAATGACACGGAGAGGTGCCTGAGTGGCCTAAAGGGACGGTTTGCTAAACCGTTGTACGGGTAAAACTGTACCGGGGGTTCGAATCCCCCTCTCTCCGCCAATTTCTCATTCTAAATCAACGAGTTAATTTTCCCGACAACAGATTTGCCAGTTGACGTGGCAAATCTGTCATGAAGCACATACAATCGTTCGTTGTTTCAAAATTCACGAATCCCTCCGGGGCTGTCGTTTTCCGCGTCTCAGGCTGGTTAGACGGAATGCGCGTCCGAAGGAATTTTCCCACTCGCGCCGAAGCCCAGGCCGAGCGCCAGTCCTTGGAAATCCAGCAGGCTCAGGCCGGCGCCTTACGGATGACGGCCACCCGGCTAACCGACGACCAAATCCAAGAAGCCGAGATGATCTTCCGCCGCCTAGCCGGCCGAGACCGATCCCTGTCGTTCTACATGGAGTTTGCGCTCGCCAACTATCGGGAGCCAGCCCGGCAGAAACTCCTACCCGAGGCTATAGCAGAATACGTCGCCGCCAAGAGACGGGAACATGAGCAGGGACAGCTTTCGGTCTCGCAATTCACCCGGATTGAGAGGGACCTAAAGCGATTCGAACGGCACTTTCCTGCCGTAACTATCGCCGAAGTAACCGCCAAACGTCTGGCGGAGTTCTTTAATCTTGGGAACCCTTCGTTCAAGACGCACAACAACCGTCGGGGGATTGTTTCGACCTTCCTCAATTTCGGGTTCCGAAACGAATGGATCACGGAAAATCCGATTCTCAAGGTCCACCACCACCGGATCCGCCGTCGGCGCTGTGCCGCCGCGACGCTCTCGGCCGCCCAGGCTCAGGAATTGATGGCACACGTCGAAGAATTCCAAGGGGGACGGCTCGTGCCGTTCTTCGCCCTTTGCCTCTTTGCCGGCATCCGCCCGTGCCTCAAGGGTGGGGAAGTCTTCAGGCTCAAGCCCGAACAGGTCCGGCTCGATGACGGTGTGATCGCCATAGACGAAAGGGTATCGAAGGTGGGCGAGAAGCGAACGGTAACGATCCAACCCAACCTCGGCGCTTGGCTCCGGGCCTATCCCCTCGAACGATTCCCGATAGTAGTCCCGAACCTTCAACGGCACCGGGCACGGATCGCCACGAAATTTGGTCTTTCGCACGATATCATGAGGCATTCTTTCATCAGTTTCTTCGTCGCCAGGTTCCGCTCGGTCGGCGAGGCGGCGCTGCAAGCGGGCAATTCCGAGAGCGTAATTCGCAAACACTACCTCGATCTGAAAACCGCGGCCGAAGCTGCGGAGTTCTTCAACATTCTGCCTAAGCGCACCGACACATCTGCGACAACAGTCACCGCGGCGGCCGCCCGCCATAATCTCGCCCTGACGGTCGTTGCCCGGCAACGGCAGCCTCGAGCTGCGTGAGTTGACGTGCAGATAGAAGCATGGAAGCACAATCTTCGCCAAGAGTGGGAAGCCAGCTCACGGACATCACCGGCCTGCGTCTGTGCGGAATATTTCCGATAGGCAGGGAACCCTCGATTCGCACTCTTAGAGAATGGACCAAGCTCAGGCGCATCCCGCACCACCGTATCGGGCACTTCGTCTATTACGATCCAATCGAGATCAGCGCGCACATCCGCGCCAAACTGAAAGTGCCGGCGCGAGTTTAGAAAACGGAATGTGATCAGGGCAAGAAACGTAGTGCCGGCACTACGTTTCCCGTCTTGCCGAGTGACTACTGATCACGTCGGCACAGATTTGCTCCCTAAATCATTCATTGTATTCGATTGCAATGGCCTACGCAATTTTTGCATTTCGCCTAAATATTCTGCCCGGTTACCGCCCGGCTCTTGATGTCCTCACTAAAGTGGCGGCTTTGCCGTCCATGGGGATCGCCAGGCGCAAAATCTGACGCCAACGGCGCCCCAAGGGGCGCCGACGTCTTGCTTTTGCGGCGCCGGGTTTACCCGGTGAAGGCCCAGCCGGCCTCCTGAGCATTTGCGCCCGCCACGGCAGCGCAAACTGACTCGGCGGCCACATCCTGGCAACGACGAGACCCGAAGAAAAGCGACCCTCGGCTTGCGTCCGATTTTGACGTGCCTCTGCGTGTCCGGATTTGGGTGTTCCCTGACCCTCTTCGGACTGCCGCTCCCACGTTCGTCGTCGCCCCTTACCAAAACGTACGTCGTCAGTTCATCGGGGCTCAAGCGCTTTGGAGTCGAGACGCAATAGGTCTAACGACGCCTTGCGTCCGTTAGAAATGCTCCGACGGACTCCGATGGCATCGAAGCGAATCTGAGCCGATAGGAGTGTCTCGAATCGCGTGTTCCCGATGGCCTCAAATCCCCTCCGATTTACTCCGATTCGGCTCCGACGGGCTCATAGGTTGACACCATCCCCACAGTATTAGCCTCGATCAAAAAATCACTGACTTCCTCGCCCGGGCCGAGCCCAAGCCGACATCGAGCAAGCTTACACTCACATCGAAACCAAAGGCAAGCGGGCCGCATTGCGGGAGCTGTCAGCCTTGGGGTAATTGGCGCGATACACGCATTGCAGACTGAATTGCCGGTTCCCATAAAGAGCGGATCCGACCATGCTAACTGCTGTTGAGTACGCCGAAATCCTGCTGCTATCCCAGCGCGGACTTTCTGGCCGGGAAATCGCCCGAATCGTAAGTCGGGACCGCGCAACCGTCCGAAAAGTGCTCCGATTGAAATGCCCGGTCGTTCCGACAGCGCTCCGAAAAGCCGCGCCGCGCAAAGCCAGAATAAAGAAAATCGACCCCTACCGTGCCACCGCAATATAGGCCCTCACAGTCCGCGGGCTCACGGCGCGGGAAGCTCTGACCGAACTTAGGGCGGCCGGGTTTGCCGGCACAATGCGAAACTTGCGACGGTTTGCCCGTGGCCTCCAAATAGAGAACCTCAACCGCCGGAATAGCAGGGCGGTCGTGCCGTGTGGCGGTTCTCTGCTGACCGCTGACGACGCTTGGGTCCTTCGGCTCATCCAGGGAAAAATTGACGCAGAAGCGCTCCAAGCCAGTTCCCGAGACAAACTGACCTCCGAAGAGGCAGGCGCTTTCATTGAACGGATTCGAGAAGGTCGGCTGGCCCAACGCAATCGAGCTGTTGTGGTAAGCGCGCATTTGAAAGGCATCACGATGCGTTCGATTGCCGGCTTTCTCCAAATCAACCGCCATACTGCGCGCCAGTATTGCCGCCGGTTCAACAGCGACGGTGTCGCACGGCTATTTGATTCCCGAAAGATGCGGCATAGAAAATCTGAAAACCTGTACTACCGCGAAGCTGTATTCAAGATTCTCCATGCGCCGCCAGCGACATACGGGTTCAATCGCACAACATGGAAGTTGACCGACCTGAAGTCGGCACTCGGCAATGGCGGCATCACGCTCTCGCGTGGCACGATCCGCGGGATAATCCGCTCTGCAGGATTTCGCTTCCGAAAAGCAAAAAAAGTGCTCACCAGCACCGATCCCCAATATCGGAGAAAATTGCGCGCGATAACAAACATCCTCCGCAATCTCCGACCTGATGAGAGATTCTTTTCCATCGACGAGTTTGGCCCCTTCGCGATCAAGATTCAGGGCGGACGTTGCTTGGTAAAACCGGGGCAAACACGAACCGTGCCGATGCGCCAGCGGAGCAAGGGCCGGCTGATCTGTACCGCGGCACTTGAACTCTCCACGAATCAAGTCACTCAATTTTAATCGGAAAAGAAGAATACCGATGAGATGTTGAAGCTGCTGGACATGCTCTTGGCCGAGTATTCGAGCCAGTCACGCCTTTACCTTTCGTGGGACGCGGCATCGTGGCACATTTCCGGCCGGCTCAAACGTAGGGTCAGGGAAATCAACTCCCCAACCTACCAAGCAGCGCATATGACGCCGCGCGTGAGCCTGGCCCCACTCCCGGCATGCGCCCAATTCCTGAACGTGATCGAATCGGTTTTCAGCGGGATGGCTCGGGCCATTATCCATAATAGCGACTATCCATCCGCAGACATGTGCAAGGCGGCCATCGACCGCTACTTTGCCGAGCGGAACCAGCATTTTCGCGAGCACCCGAAGCGGGCCGGAAACAAGCTATGGGGCGCGGAAATCGTTCCGCCAGTTTTCGCCGAAGGTCAAAACTGCAAAGACCCTCGTTGGTGATCTAGCGGGTAAGAATCGGTCGGCGTGCAGGCCCAGGCAGAATGGCCGCCGTTATCGATCCCCTGGGTGACGGGCGGCCCACGCGCGCCGTTCGAACTTGAACGCGAATTCGCGGTGCAGGCCGAGAAGGTCCGCAACACTGCCGCAACCCAACTTGCGAAGGCATGAATGCTGATGTTTCCTGACGTCCGTAATCGTCGCGGGCCTGGCTCCCGCGATCAATTGGCGCGGCATCTTCACCTTGAGGAGTCGAAGGGCGACACGCCGTTCGGCTTCGCTCAGCGAATTCCAAGCATTCCGCCTTTTTCCTCGCTCGGCCCAAGCCGGGCGAACGTCGGCATCGGCAATATTGAACGGCAGGAACGCCAATTCAACGAAGGAGCCGTTTGCCTCGGTAGCTGCAAGAATCGGCGGATTGGGCGGGCGCTCCATCTGCACAAGCCACACCGCCAGATCTACTGCCGTCAAGCCACGAGAAGACGTGATCGGCCGTCGCGCCGTGCTCTTGCCATCGGCAATGGCCTCGCCAAGCTCGGCGACCCTGCATGGCTGCGACCACTTCGCTTTTGGCATATGACATCCGGGTGTCCCTAATGCACATTCAGCCGGAAATCTGGCGGCTGATCCGGGTTCCCGCCGATATCCGTATGGATCGACTGCACGACGTACTCCAAATCGCCCTCGGCTGGACCGACTCGCATCTGCACCAATTTCATGTGATCGACGCGAAGGGTGGCACGAAAGCCTACGTCGGTCGTCCCGATCCGGATTTCGAAGGACGCACTTCTACCCAGGACGAAACGAAGCGCCTCCTAAAAAATTTCCTGGCCAAGCCCGGAAATCGCATTGGGTACGAATATGACTTCGGCGATAGCTGGCGCCACGAGATCAAACTGACAGCCGTCCACGCCCAATCAGTCAGGTTGTCCACGCCGCTCTGCATGGAGGGTGCGCGTGCGTGTCCTCCGGAAGACTGCGGCGGAGTTCCCGGATTCGAACACGTCCTCGCCGCCTCCACCAACCCCAAGCGGGTAGTCAAAGACCTGGTGGAATGGCTGGGCGACTATGATCCGACGGCGTTCGATCTTGCGGCCGTCAACCGAGTGCTGGCCCGCCAGCGGGTTTAGGCCGCCCGGCGGCCAGCTTGACGCCGCCCAGCCAGCGTTCATGCTATTGCCATGAACGTGCAGCGACTTAAGACGAAACTGGCCCGGCTGAATCTATCCGCCGCCGCCCGGGAGTCCGCTGCGGTCAAAGCGGAGCTACGCCGTGAGGACGATGCCCTTGCCGCCGCAGGCCGAGGGCGCGAAGTACTGGAGCGGAATCTTCGGTTGCTCGGCGGAACAGGCCACGGGCGCGGCCGGCTTTTGACGGTCAATAGCGTCCGTGTCCGCACCTGACCTCACCTATCCGCACGACTACCGCCTGATCTGCGCCGGACAACCACCGGCGGTCGTGGTCGGCGGCCAAGCCGTCAATCTCTGGGCAATCAGCTACCTCGATCCCGACACCGAGGGGATTACGACCCGATTCGGGAGCGCCGACCTGGACGTCCTAGCCGATCGGGCGCTGATCACGAGGCTCAAGCAGCTCCCAGGATGGGGCTACAAACCGAATGACCTGCGAAACTTTCTCGATGCCCGAATCGCGTTCATGTCGAGCGTGAGTAGCGATAACCGCCGTCTCCTCGTCGAAATTCTTCACAGCGTTCATGGCCTCGATAAAGCCGATCTTTCCGCTGTCGAGGTGGTCAGCTACGACGGGACCGAGTATCGGCTCCTCGATCCCATTGTGATGCTCAAGTCGAAGGCGGCCAATGTTCGCGACATCAACCAGGACGGCCCGCCGCCCAGACAGGACCGAGTGCATCTCCAACTCCTGGCTCGCTGCTGGCCAGCCTACCTGCGGGATATCCACGAAGCCGCAGTCGTGCAACCGGAGACTGAAAAGGACGCGCTGGCTGTGATAAGCCGCGCCTTCAAGGTGCTGCAACATCGGCGCACCGCGCAAACATTGGCCGCTGCAGGGATAGATCGGCGCTCGTTAATCCCGGAGGAATTGGCAGATTCGCCACTTTCGAGGATCAAGGACGCGTTCAAGTGGCAGGCGCCAAGCCTCGACAAATGACCCCTGGGCCTGAGCGGGACTCGCGAACCCTACAGCACTGTCAGGTATGCTTCAGCATCTTGTCCATCTCCGCCCGAGACCCGACGCACCGTTCGTACTCTTTCTTCGGCAGTGACCGACCGAGAGGTGAAGTGGATCCGGATTTATTCGTGAAGATTTGCCACGGATTTGCCAGCAAGCATGTTTCTGGCTTGTTTTGCTGGCGCGTATCTGCACTTTGTTGCCTGTTCTATCTCACTCAATAACAATTTAAAGCACGCTTAAAGAAGCTCTTCTGTTGTTCGGGATGATGCGGTTCGAATCCCCCTCTCTCCGCCATTTTAAGCCTTGATCTGCGCCACCCTGGCGTCTTGGCATGGAGCGCAATTGGTGCGTGGCTTGCGCCGTGACCGACCTCTCGGAGCATACAATCGCCACTCTGGCACAGGAACTCGTCGCCGACGGCTTCAGACCCTCGCATTCGGGTCCGCTCCTGCGCTCATACTACCGGGGCGATGAGGTGGCGGGAAGAAACGGCCGACGCTTTCCGCCGGCGCTTGGGGTGCTGCTCAGGGGGCAGGCGCGCAGACGGGCGGCAGCGATCGCGGCGCGGCGGGTTGCCGCAGACGGCACGACCAAGCTTCTTATTCGCCTTGCGGACACGCGTACGGTCGAATCGGTTCTCATGCCGGGTGACCGGGCGGACCGGGCAGCCGGTTGCGTGTCGTCGCAGGTCGGCTGCGCGATGGGATGCGACTTCTGCGCGACCGCAAAGGCCGGGTTCGAGCGGGACCTCTCCAGCGGTGAGATCGTGGAGCAGTTCCTCGCCCTTCGCGACGAGGCCCGGGCCGGCGGCCGCAGGCTTCAGACGATGGTTTTTATGGGAATGGGCGAGCCTCTGCTCAACCTCGAGAATGTTTGCAAGGCCATCGAGAGAATTGCCTCGAACGACATGGGCGGCCTGGGTTACCGGCAGATCACGGTCTCGACGGTGGGCATTGTTCCTGGGATCGAGGCTTTGGCCGCGTCGGGACTGGGCGTGTACCTAGCGGTGTCGTTGCACGCGCCGGACGACCCGACCCGGGCCAGGCTTTTGCCCGCGGGACGGCGCTATGGCGTGCGGAAGATCCTGGCCGCCGCAGACCTGTATCAGTCGAGGGTCGGCCGGCCTGTCTCCATCCAATACTGCCTTCTGGCCGGGGTAAACGACTCGATCGGCCAGGCCGACCATCTGGCGACGCTCCTCGACGGCCGCAGGATGCACGTCAACCTGCTGCGTTACAACCCGACTGGGCCGGGGTTCCGCGGCGAGACCTACACGCCTTCGTCCAACGAGGCGACCAAGTCGTTTCTGGACCGGCTCCGGCGCAATGGTATCGTCGCTCATGTGCGGCGCTCGCGTGGGCCCGACATCGACGCGGCGTGCGGTCAGCTGCGCCAGCGCGCTTGGACTTCGATGGCCTTGCCCGCCTGAAAGTGAGGCTCGGCGCTAGTTCCGCAATTCCTTGCTCGGCGAGAGGGGATTCCCGCGGCGGGCGATTAGAGCAGCCTACGGAACTGTTCCGGTGTGAGGCCTGCGTCTCTCGCGATGGCACCCATCGTGATTGCGTTGATTGGCGTATGCCTGGGGATTGTGAGCCTGGTTTTTCCGTTGCTCATGACCACATGGCCGCTTTGGCGGGCTATGCGGTAGCCGAGCTTTTGCAATACTCTTTCAGCGTCGTGCTGGCCGACTCCCGGAATTCGGGGCATCGTCTATACGAGCACGTCTGCCTGCTCCACGCGCTTCAACCCTGTCTCCTCGACCTCGACCTCGAGCCAGAGGCGAATTGCCTCCTTGATATTCCTCAGAGCCTCCCCGCGGTTCTTCCCTTGTGAATGACACCCCGGGAGGTCCGGGCAGCTGACGGCCCAGCCTTCGTCCGACTCAAAAAGATTGATCCTAAAATGCAGCCGATTGGTGGGACCATACGCAGATGGCGCTTCTGCCGCCGAAAAGGACTTAGGCGATCCCTGGGGCCCGGGGTGCGGCACGATGTACTCGCTGATCTGCAGGAAGCGACTACCGCGTCGAATAACCAGCGGGATTCCACTTTTAAGGACAGTGTCGAGAAGGCGCCCCAATTTCGGCTTTGCCGTGGAAACCGTGAAATAGTTCACTGACCGTTTTTCGGTCCGATAATGGACCGTGTCAACAAATCCTCTTCAATCCAGCGGCCGTGGGTTAATTTCTGGCCCGAAATAAACGGATTTTCCCCGTGCTCGGCCCAAGCACGAATGCCTCGAATGCCATGCCACTGACCCGGGCGAGAGACCCGTGGCGGAATTCGAATCCCTTCCTCTCCGCCATCTTTATGGGCCCAAGGCCCCGGGTTTCGGCGTCGAATCGGCGTACTTGTCCCAGTGCCCTGAGAGTTCGTGCAGGACAACGCTGCCGACCCGATAGGCGGCCTCGAGCGACGGAAGGTACCCCGCCATCTCGTTGTGCAGGCTCACGTTCGCGGCCATGCCGGAGGGCTGCATGCTGTAGTTGCTCGCGGTCCTAAGGAACATCACCCGCTGGAAGTCCACGCGGCTCATCTGCGAGAGGCGGCGAAGGGCGTTCGCAAAGCCCTGGTCCTCCATGTCGGTCATGACAAAGTTGCCCTTTCCGTCGGTCCAGAGCTTCGTCCAGTCGTTGGCCCACTGGGTCATGATCCGGCCATGCCAGTAGCGGTTGCAGCCGAACGTCTCGCCCATGAGGACGAACGGCGGCCGCTGGGCGTTGGGGAATCCTACGTAGAGGGCGCGATAGTCGGCCATGGCCGGCGTGTCTGGAATCTGCACCGCCTTTGTTAGGCCGTAGGCCCATGCGACAAGGTTGGCGTTCAGCTCGTACGCCATCGGGTCCGGCTCCCATCCCCGCCTCTTTGCCTTCACATTCGGCGCGGATGCGCCAACCGCCATGATCCCGTAGGGCCACGAAGGGTCACCCTCGCGGGGATCGATCTCGTAGGCCACGTCGCCGTCAATCACGTACCGCGCCCAGGCGGCGCTGCCGATCGAGGCCGCGGCTGGATCCACCCCGGCGATGCCGTTGATGAGCCAGTAGGTCTTGGAGAAGTCGAACCTGCCGCTCAGCACGAGCGCCATCATCTGGGTCGCCACACGCTCGGTCGTGCCGGCCACGACCCCGATGACGCCGTTGCCGTCCGTCAGCACAGGGTGGTCCATGCCGGGCACGACGATCCTCTGAGGCCATTTTTCCCGCTCCGCCCAGTACTGGAATTCGCCGGGGATGTCGCCCGTGTCGGCGCCGACCTCGAAAGTCACGACGACCGCGACCTTGACCGGGATGGGTTGCGCCATGGCCGAGGGGAAGGCCGCGAGGGCCACGCCGAGCATGCACAGTGGCGCCGGCGCGAGGCCGGCCAGGCGAAGGAGGATCCGGTTCATGGCTCTAATTCCCGAGCAGTTCACGTGCCGGTGCCGGCGCGGTCAACGGAATCCTCCGCCCGGCCGGATCCCGGCCCCAATCAGGACCCACGGCGCAGGGCGTGGGGCGTCGGATCCTGGCACCTGGAATAAGGGCGCAAGCCCCTTGCGTAGGCGGCAACGCGGCCTTACAGTGCCGCCGTTAGCCGAAGATGATGAGACTGCGATTGATATTCCTGCTGATTGGCACCGCCTCAGCCGCATGGGCTTCGGACTCGGAGCAGAAGCCGGCCCCGCGACCCCGCCTGAGCGAGGCAACGCTGAGCGAGGGGATGCATCTGCTGCCGCAGGCGCATGTGAGCAATCCCGGCGTGGCATCGAGCGCGGTCGCCCAGGAAACCACGCAGTATCCGGTAATCGGCGCGGACCACGGTATGGTCGGCCGTATCAACGGGCCGTCGCCGCTCAGCCATCCGTTCGACCTCAGGGACGGCGGCACGTTCGAGAAGTTCGACGGCAAGCTCCTCTCGGCGGAAACGATGCTCCAGTACGACGCCCCCAACGCGGGCTGGGATTTTTTCCGGATATCCTGGTAGCCGGATTGCGCTCTGCGGCCGCGCGCGTTGGCGTTTCGCCGCGCTACTCTGAGCGCAGGGCAATCAAGGGGTCGACCTTCGCGGCGCGCTTCGCGGGAATATAGCAGGAAAGCAGCGCAATGGAGCCCAGGGCGCCGGCCGCGAAAGCGATAGCCGCCAGGTTGCTTGTCGCGAGACCGGGCATGGCGCCGGCGAGGAATCTTGCGAGCACCAGGGCGCCAAGCAGGCCCAGCGCGGCGCCGAAAATCACCATGCGCAGGCCCGTGCCAAGGATCATCCTCACCACGTCGCCCGCCTGGGCCCCAAGGGCCATGCGGATTCCGATCTCACCGGTCCGCTGCACGACCAGGCGCGTGATGACCCCATAGATGCCCAACGCGGCCAGGAACAGCCCGAGGGAGGCGAAGCCGACAAGGAGCTGGTTGATGAGCCTCAGCGACCTCATGTTGCGCGAGATGCGCTCGGGAACCGGCATGAGGTTTAGCAACGGCATCTCGGGATCAAGCTCCGTGACCGCTCGCCGGAACGGCTCCATGAGCATCTTGGCTGGCCGCGAGGTCCTCGCCGTGACGGAGACAAATCCCCAGGTCTCCTGCGTCAGGGGAAGGTACAGCTGGAAGCGGGTTGGGGGAGGGGTGATGTTCATCGAGCGCACGTCGTCGACGACGCCCACAATCGTGAGCCAGCGCTGCTCCCTCTCGCCCACGGGCGACAGCCGCCTGCCGATCGGGTCCTCGTTCGGGAATAGATCCCGGGCCATGGACCTGTTGATGATCACGACCTGCTGCGAATCGATGCGGTCCGTGGCGGCAAAGGCGCGGCCCTGGAGAACGCGCGTTCCCAAGGTCGCGAAGTAGCCCGATGTGACGCCGTTCACCAGGGCCACAGGCTCGTGGTTTGGCACCGGCGGCGGGTGGCCCTCGACCGCATAGGCGCGCTGCGACGGAAACGTGTACAGGGGAATGCTGTAGCTTACCGAAACGCTCTCGACGCCGGGGACGGCGGCCAGGCGGTGCTCAAGCTGCGTGTAGAAGGCCATCATGCGAGCCGCTGTCGTGTACACCCCGGTCGGCAGCGACACGTTGCCGTGGAGAAGCGGCGCGGGGTCCCAGCCCGAGGGGCTGCTGATCAGATTGTCCAGCCCGCGCACGAAGAACACGGCGCCCGCCAGGAGCACGAGGGCGAGCGCGAACTGGCCCGCGATGAGGACCTGGCGGTAGCGGTTGTGGGAGCGGCTGCCGCTCGTGCCCCTCGTTGCGCTCTTAAGCGTCTCGTTCACCGGCACGCGCACGACGAGGAGCGCCGGCGCGACGCCGAAGAAGATAGCCGTTGCGAGCGACACCGCGGCCGCGAAAAGAAGGACGCGCCAGTCGAGAGCGAAATTAACGGGCGGAAGCTCGCCGCCGACCTCTCGCGCGACCCAGTCGACTGTCCAGCGCGATATCAAGATTCCAAGGGCGCCGCCGCCGGCCGCCAGGAGCGCGCACTCGGCGACGATCGGCCGAATCATCTGCGCGCGCGAGGCGCCGATGGCCGCGCGGATCGCGAACTCGCGCGAGCGGGTGATGGCGCGGGCGAGCAGGAGGTTGGCAAGGTTGGCGCAAGCGATCAGCAGGACGAATCCGGAGAGCCCCAGCAGCATAAACGTGATCTGGCGCGAGGTCGTGTCCATGGTCGTGGACTGCAGGGAGTCTATCCGCAGGCCGGTGTCGGCGAGCTCCTTCGGATGGTCTGCCGCCATGCGCGAGGCCAGGGCCGAAAAGCGGGCCCTGGTCTGGGCGGCGCCGATCTGGGGGCTATACCGGCCGAACACGCTGTAGGAGTAGTCCGTCCAGTTGGCCTTTTCATCGGCGGTCAGGCCGCGGGGCCGGAAGATGTTGATCGGGCCGAAGATCGTCGGAGCCGCCGCGCTCTCCGGGAGGACGCCGACCACCTCGATGGAGCCGCCGTCGAGACGGATGGTGCGGCCCACGATGGCGGGATCGCCGCTGAATCGCGAAAGCCAGAACGAGTGGCTGAGCATGACGACGTTGTTGCGGCCGGGGGTGTCCTCCTCGGGCAGGAAGCTGCGGCCGAGCTCCGGAGTGACGCCAAGCACGTTGAAGAAGTTGGAGGAGACGCGCAGGACGTTGACCACTTCGGCGGGGCGATTGCGCTCCGAGAGCGTGTAGCCCCAGTAGCGGTATGCGGCGAGTTGGGTGAAAGGGGCGCTTTCCCGGGCCAACTCCTCAACGGAGGCCGGGGCGTGGCCGCCCTGGCGCTCCTGGGAGGTCGTCCGCAGGACGATGAAGAGGTTGTCAGGGTCGCGAAACGGCGGCGGCGCGAGAAGCAGCGTGTTGATCACGCTGAACATCGCCGTGTTCAGGCCGATCCCTAGCGCAAGCGTCACGATCGAGATGAGGGTGAAGCCGGGCGAGCGGATCAGCGCGCGAAGGGCGTGCATGGCGGTTGTGTCGGTGTAGGTTCCGGGGGAATTGGCTCGAGGAGTTCGCGGCTGATTAGGGACAGGCGGTCCAAAGCGGCGCGGCCCGGCATGGTGCTTGCCCAGGAAGAAAGCATGGCCCGTGCCCCGGAATCGAATGTGACGCAATCATTTGGAAGGTAAATACTAACCTATCAGCTCAGGCCCCGGGGAATTCCCGGCGGCTCTGGAGTCTTGCCGGAATCGGCACCCGCCGTTCCCAATAGCGGGACAGGCTCGACAACGCATGGCGGACACCGGGCTAGGCTTGTGCGGCCGGGTGAAGTGCGCGAAGACTCGGAACGGCGCCCGGATGCGCGTTCAAGAATCGAATTGTGCCGTCGCCTTCCTGACGAAAGCATCCATTCGCGTATGAAAGCGCCCCATCAAGCGGCCGGACTCGCTCGGCCGGTGCGGCGTCCAAGCATGAACACCCCGCCCAGCCGCGCAGCCGCCATCGCCAAAGGGGCCCGTTGGCCGGCCCGCATACGCAGAAGCGCGATTCTTGCGGGAATTGCGGCTGGCGTCTTGGCCGCGCCCGCAGCGCAAGCGCAGTTCTACACGGCAACGCTGCTGCCGGATTACAACGGCTCGGCGCCCGTGGTCTACGGCATGAACAGCTCGGGGACCGTTGTCGGCCAGGTGTACGACGAGTTTCCCTTTGTTTACAGCAACGGCACCCTGACCACTCTGGCCAATTTTGGCGGCAATTACGGCTACGCATACGCGGTTAACGCCTCGGGAACGGTCGTCGGGTACTCGTCCAACGCCGACAACTGGGAGCAGGCGTTCAGCTACGCCGGTGGCGTGATGACGAACCTCTTCCCCTCCAACATGGAGTCGAGGGCGTACGGGATAAACAGCTCCGGTGTCATCGTGGGAGGTGCCGCGAACGCGAGCGGCTATGTGCACGCGTTCAGCTACTCCAACGTTACGCTCACCGACCTGGGCACGCTGGGAGGCAGTGAGAGCTGGGCAACGGCGATCAACGATTCAGGCACCATTGTCGGATATTCCGATCTCCCAAATACCACCCAGTACCACGCCTTCGTGTACAGCAACGGAACGATGACCGATATCGGCACGCTTGGCGGACAGAACAGCCACGCCACGGCGATCAACGCATCCGGCACCGTCATCGGTTACGCCCAGTTTTCCGACGGTAGCCAACATGCCTTCAGCTACAGCGCCGGAGTGATGAGCGACCTTGGCAATATCGGGGCGCAGGCGATCAACGCCTCGGGTACGATCGTTGGCGGGGGTTTCTACTGCGGCGGGGTCTATGTCAGCTTGGGCGCGATGGTGAACGTGACGGTGGGTTTTCCCAGCGCCCTCTCGGCTGCGGCCATCAATGACAGCGGAATGATCGCGGCGAATGCCGGGATGCTGGACAGTTACCTGCTAAGCCCTGTTGCGGGCATGGGCGTTCATTTTATCCTTGGGACGCCCGCGCAGGGCACGCAGGGGGCGCCCCTGGCAATCAAGGTCGCCGCGCTGGGCGCCAACAACAACCTGGCGTCGAGCTACTCAGGGACCGTGCGCGTCACGAGCAGCGACGCCCAGGCGGGACTGCCGGCGAATTTCGCGATCGCGAACGGGGTTGGCAGCTTCTCCATCACGTTCCATTCGCTGGGAACCCAGACGGTCACGGTGACCGATGCGGGCAATGTCGCGATCACGGGAACCTCTGCGCCAATCGCTCTGCCCAGCGGCTTTTTAGTCGGCCTGCCGCAAACCGCCAGCATGGGCACCCCCGTTCTCTTCACCGTCGCCGTCAGCAGCGCGGATGGGGCGATCGCGTCATACAGCGGCACCGTTCACTTCACCAGCAGCGATCCGGCCGCCGTCCTCCCCGCCGACACGACGCTTTCAAACGGGTCAAAGGTGCTGGCGGTCAACTTCAACACGCCCGGCCTGCAGACCGTCACGGCGACCGACACGTCCATTCCGGCGCTGACGGGCGTATCAAACCAGGTGAGCGTCTCGGGGGCTGCGGCCCAGTTCAGGATAGCCATGCCCGCCTACCTGGCGAAGGGCCTCCAGACGGGGATGTTTGTCACGGTGCTGGATGCCTCCGAAAACATCGTCACGAACTACACGGGGACCATCCACTTCACGAGCAGCGATCTCGCGGCCGTGCTTCCCCCGGACGGCGGATTGACGGTGGGCAACCTGACATTCCCGATCACCTTCAACACGTACGGCTCCCAGAGCGTTACTGCCACCGACACGGCAAATCCTTCGGTCACTGGAACTTCGAACCCGGTTACGGTTGTCGGCCCGGCGGCGAGATTGGGCGTCCTCGCGCCGGCATCGACCGGCGCTGGGTCGGCGATCTCGGTGACCGTGACGGCATTTGACGCCGTTGGCGACGTTGCCGGAACCTACGAAGGGTTTGTCCACCTCACCAGCAGCGATCCCGCGGCCGTCCTGCCGCCGGCGGCCCCGCTTCCGACCGGAGTGGGCAGCTTCACGGTCACCCTCAACACCGCGGGAGCGCAGACGATTACGGCGGCCGACGACAGCAACGCATCCATCAGCGGGGCCTCCGGGCCCATCACTGTCGAGGCCGGGCCCACAATCACGGCTCAGCCTGCCGGTGAGGCGGTGGCGAGCGGCCAGGGCGCGACGTTCACGGTCGCCGCAAGCGGCTCGGACACCTACCAGTGGACCTACAACGGCGCCGCCATCACGGGCGCGACCGGCCCCTCGTACTCGATTTCAAGCGTCCAGCCCTCAAATTCCGGGGCCTACGCGGTGATCGTGACCGGCGCGGGCGGCAGCACGACGAGCGCGCCGGCGTTTCTGACAGTCACGGGCTCTGGCGGGCCGAGCATCTCGAGCCAGCCCCAATCGCTCACGATTGTGTCTGGACAGACGGTTTTCCTCACGGTTGGTGCGTCGTCTGGCCCGGGGGCAAGCATCGCTCCCATGACCCGGGCGGACGCTGCGACAACCTATCAATGGTATCTGAACGGGGCGGAGCTTTCCGACAGAGGCGGAGTCAGCGGGTCGCAGACCGCGACCCTGGGGCTTGCCGGCGGCTCGGCGCAGGCAGGCAGCTACTCCTGCCTAGTTGAAAACTCGACGGGCTCCGCGGCGAGCCAGCCGGCGGTCATATCCATTGCCTACACCTCGGACCCGGGGCGCCTCATCAATGTCTCGTGCCGGGCCCAGGTGGGCACCGGAGGGGGCATCCTGATAACCGGCTTTGTGGTGGGAGGGGCGGGAACGGCTGGCAGCCTTCCGGTTCTCGTTCGCGGCTCGGGTCCGGCGCTTGCCGCGTTCAACGTCGCAGGGTTTCTTCCGGACCCGCAACTCGGTCTTTACAGCACCTCATCGGGGTCGACGCTTGTCGCTTCAAACACGGGATGGGGAGGCTCGGCAGCGATATCGACCGCCGCTTCGCAGTTCGGTGCATTTGCGTGGTCGAACCCCTCGAGCCACGACTGCGCGCTGCTGCAGAGCCTGCCCACAGGGCCGTACACGGCGAACGTCTCCGGTCAGTCCGATGACACCGGCGTGGCCCTGACGGAGGTCTACGATGCGACGCCAAGCGGTTCCTACACCTCGGCGACACCCAGGCTGATCAACGTCTCGGCGCGTGTTTCCGTCGGATCCGGTGCGAACATCCTCATCGCGGGCTTTGTGGTCGGCGGATCAAGCGCCAAGACGGTGCTCATACGGGCGTCGGGTCCCGCGCTCGCCGCATTCAGCATCACCGGCCTGTTGCCTGACCCGGAACTGCAGCTTTTCGACTCCTCGGGCAAGGTGATCGCGTCCAACAACGGCTGGGGGGCCAGCCAGCAGATCTCCGGAATTGCCGGCTCCGTGGGCGCCTTCTCGTGGGGCACGGCGCCGACAAGCGACTCCGCGCTCCTCGTGACGCTTCCGCCTGACCCCTACACGGCGCAGGTCTCGAGTGCGAGCGGCGACAGAGGGATTGCCCTGGTTGAGGTCTACGAAGTGCCATAAGGGCGCAACGCCCCCCGGCCGCGTTGAGTTTGATTGTCAGCCGCTTGAATCTCTTTGCGGGGACTGCCGGCGCCGTTCCATTCCGCTGCGGCACAGCGTGAAGAGTGTCAGGCGCCGCGGTGTTGAACGGAGGCTGAACGCCTCGATTCCGGCACGTTTATTTTGAAATTTGGTCGAAATGGCGCGCCGGCCCTGCATACGTTGGCCTGTCGCTTTTCAACCCACACACGGCACCTCAATGTCCCGCTACGGCTACTTCGACGACCCCAACCGAGAATTCGTAATCACGCGACCCGACACGCCGCTGCCGTGGCTCAACTACCTCGGCCAGGACGACTTCTTCGGCCTGTGCACCCAGACGGCGGGCGGCTACTCGTTCTGGAAGGACGCGAAGCTGCGGCGCATCACGCGCTACCGCTACAACAGCAACCCGATGGACAACGACGGGCGCTTCCTTTATGTGAAGCAGGGCGCCTCCGTCTGGAACCCGGGCTGGAAGCCCACGCGCGCGAAGCTCGACGCGTTCGAGTGCAGGCACGGCCTGGGCTACACGCGCATAACGGGGCGCAAGGGCGGGGTCGAGGTCGAGCAGCTCATGTTCGTGCCGCCGCAGGAGAACCTGGAGATCTGGAGGGTGTGCGTGCGCAACCGCACGAGGAGGACCCAGAGGCTCTCCGTCTTCTCGTTCGTCGAGTTCTGCTCGTTCGAGGCCCTGAACGACATGACGAACTACCAGAGGACGTACTCCATAGGGGAGGTCGAGATCGAGGGCGGCGTCATCTACCACAAGACCGAGTACCGGGAGCGCCGCAACCACTACGCGCTCTTCGGCTGCACCCGAAGGGTCGACGGCTACGACACCTCGCGGGACGCCTTCGTCGGCGTGCACAACGGCCTGCACGACCCGGCGGCGGTCATGGCCGGCCGGTGCACGAACAGCCGCGCCTACGGCTGGAACCCCGTGGGGGCCCACCAGATCGACCTCTCGCTCAAGCCGGGGGCGCAGGAGACGTTCGCCTTCGTCCTCGCCTACGTCGAGCAGGGCGACCTGCCGAAGTTCGACGCCCCGTTCGTCATGAACAAGGAGAGGGGCCGCGAGATCATGCGCAAGTACTCGGACCTGGGCGCCATCGACACGGCGTTCGGGGCCGTGAAGCGGCGCTGGGAGGACCTGCTGTCCGTCTACCAGGCCTCGAACGTGCCGAACGAGCACCTGCGGCGCATGGTCAACACCTGGAACCAGGCCCAGTGCATGGCGACCTTCAACCTCTCGCGCTCCGCCTCGGGCTACGAGACGGGCATCGGCCGCGGCATGGGCTACCGCGACTCGAACCAGGACATCCTGGGCTTCGTGCACCTGCTGCCCGAGCGGGCCCGCCAGCGCATCCTCGACATCGCGTCCACTCAGCTCTCCGACGGGACGTGCTTCCACCAGTACCAGCCGCTCACCAAGAAGGGCAACGCCGACATCGGCGGCGGCTTCAACGACGACCCGCTCTGGCTCATCCTGTCGACGTGCGCCTACATCCGCGAAACGGGCGACACGTCCGTCCTTGAGGAACCCTGCGGCTACGCGGACAAGCCCGGCTCCCGGGACACGCTGCTGCACCACATCGAGACCTCCATCGGCTACACGCTCAACAACCGCGGCCCGCACGGGCTGCCGCTGATCGGCCACGCCGACTGGAACGACTGCCTGAACCTCAACTGCTTCTCCAGGGAGCCCAACGAGTCCTTCCAGTGCACCGGCGACATCGTGGGCTCGAAGGCCGAGTCGGTCATGATCGCGGGCCTGTTCCTGTACGCGGCGCGCGACCTCGCGGGCCTCTACGCCTTCCTGGGCCGGCCCGCCGACGCGGCCCGCATCCAGGGCCAGTACGACGAGATGCTAAAGACCGTCGAGGAGCAGGCCTGGGACGGGGCGTGGTACGTGCGCGCCTTCGACGCCCAGGGCAACCCCGTCGGCTCGCGCTCGTGCAAGGAGGGAAGGATCTTCATAGAGAGCCAGGCCTGGTGCGTGCTCGGGGGAGCGGGCCAGGCAAACGGCCGCGCCCGAAAGGCCCTCGAGGCCGTGCACAGGCACCTCTACACGCCCGAGCACGGCTGCGCGCTGCAGTACCCGCCTTACTCCGAGTACCACCTCGAGCTGGGCGAGGTGTCGAGCTACCCGCCGGGCTACAAGGAGAACGGCGGCGTCTTCTCGCACAACAACACCTGGATCCACATCGGCTGGACCCTGTTCGGCGAGGGGGAGAGGGCGCTCGAGTACTACCTGAGCATCTGCCCGTCGGCGAAGAAGGACCACGACCGCTACAGGAGCGAGCCCTACGCCTACGCGCAGATGACGGCGTCGCAGTTCTCCCCGACGCCCGGCGAGGGCAAGAACTCGTGGCTCACGGGGACGGGGGCCTGGTCCTTCGTGGTCGCGAGCCAGTCGATCCTCGGCGTCAAGGCCGACTTCGGCGGCCTGCGCATCGACCCCTGCGTTCCGAGGCGCTGGAAGGGCTTCACCGTCAGGCGCAAGTTCCGGGGCGTTTCGTACACGATCGTTGTCAAGAACCCCCGGGGCCGCTCCAAGGGCGTCTCGTCGCTCCTCGTGGACGGCCGCCGGATCGAGGGCAACCTGGTGCCCCTGGGCGCCGACGGGAAGGCCGAGGTCAGGGTCGAGGTGACGCTCGGCTCGTGAGCCCGGCCCCCGGGGCCGGCGGGCGCGGGGCCCGGAACTCTTTCGCCATCCAAACCATCACCCAACACCCCCATGCAATACGGACACTTTGACGACGAAGCGCGCGAGTACGTGATCACGCGCCCGGACACCCCCCGGGCCTGGTCCAACTACCTGGGCTCGCGCCGCTACGGAGCGATCATCACGAACAACGCCGGGGGCTACAGCTTCACGCATTCGCCGGCCTCGGGCCGGTTCATGCGCCACCGCTACAACGCCGTGCCGATGGACATGCCGGGGCGCCAGTTCTACCTGCGCGACCGCTCGAGCGGAGACTTCTGGTCGGCGGCCTGGCAGCCGGTCGGCAAGCCCCTCTCCGAGTACAGGACGACGACGCGCTTCGGCCTGGGCTACGCGGTCATCACGAGCGAGTACGCCGCCGTGAGGACCGAGGCCACCTACTTTGTCCCGCTCGGCAGGGAGTTCGAGTACTGGAGGCTTCGGGTGACGAACCTGGGAGGCGCGCCGCGCGCGCTCAGCGTCTTCTCGTTCTGCGAGTTCACAACCGAGTGGAACCTGCTGCAGGACACGTTCAACCTGCAGTACACGCAGTTCATCTCGCAGGCCCGCTGGGTGGACGGCCTGATCCAGGCCTCGTCCTGCGCGCGCCTGCCCGAAAACCCGGTTGACTTCGCCGCGGGGGACCAGTCGCGCTGGTGGTGGATGACGCAGGTTGGCGGTAAGGTCGCGGGCTACGACTGCGAGCGCGAGAGGTTTCTGGGCGTCTACCGCAGCTTCGACCGGCCCGAGGCGGTCGAGCGGGGCGCGTGCTCCAACAGCGAGCAGTTCTCTGACAACGGCTGCGGGGCGATCCAGAGCGACATCGAGCTGGCCCCCGGCGAGTCGGCCGAGGTGATCGTGATGCTGGGCGTCGGCAACACGGCGGCGGCCAGGCGCGCCCGCGCGAGGTTCGCCAACCCGGCGGCCGCCGACAGCGAGCTCGCGCGGCTCAAGCGCCACTGGCACGGCCTTGTCGGCTCGATGCAGGTCAAGACCCCCGACGCGGACTTCGACCACATGACCAACGTCTGGGGCGCCTACAACGCCCTCATGACCTTCGAGTGGTCGCGCTCCTGCTCGCTCGTGTACACGGGCGACCAGCGCGACGGCTTCGGCTTCCGCGACACCGTGCAGGACTTCCTCGGCGTCACGGGGATGATCCCCTCCGAGGTGCGCGAGCGCATGATACTCATGCTCTCGGGCCAGGACTCGACGGGCGGGGCGCAGCCCGAGATCCGGGCCTGGACCCACGCCCCGGGCAAGATGAAGCCGACCCCCCCGGGAAGCTACCGCAGCGACGACTGCCAGTGGTTCTTCAACGCCGTGCCGGCCTACGTCGCGGAGACGGGCGACGTGGGCTTCTACGACCTGGTCGTGCCCTACGCCGACAAGGGCAGGGCGACCGTGCTCGGGCACCTGCGCCGCGCCCTTGAGTTCAACCTCGAGCGCACCGGCAAGAACGGCCTGCCGTGCGGCCTGCTGGCGGACTGGAATGACTGCCTCAAGCTGGGATACAAGGGGGAGTCGGTCTTCGTCACGTTCCAGGTCCGCCTGGGGCTCAAGACCTACGCCGGGATAGCCGGCGAGCTGGGAAGGCCGAGGGAGGCGAGCTGGGCGCTGGCCGAGCTCGCCAAGCTCGACCGAAAGATCGCCAGGACATGCTGGGACGGAGGCTGGTTCATCTGGGCGATCAGCGAGGACGGGGTCGTCTTCGGGGCCAAGAAGGCGAGGGAGGGGCGCATCTACCTGAACACGCAGTGCTGGGCCATCCTCTGCGGTGCGGCGACCCCCAAGCAGGCGGACAAGGCCCTGGGCGCCGTGAAGAGGCTCCTCGCCTCGGACTACGGCGTGGCTCTCTGCAACCCGCCGTTCGCCCGCACCCCGGTCAAGGTGATGCGCGCCGTCCTGTTCAACCCCGGCAACAAGGAGAACGGCGGCATCTTCTCGCACACGCAGAGCTGGGTCGTCCTCGCGGAGATCGCCCGCGGCAATGGCGACCAGGCCTACGCCTACTACCGCTCCTTCATGCCCTCGGCGCAGAACGACAAGGCCGAGGTGCGCGAGATCGAGCCATACGTCCACTGCCAGAGCACGCACGCGCCCTCGTCGAAGAAGTACGGAAAGTCGCGGATCCCGTGGCTATCGGGCACGGCCGCCTGGGCGCACTACGCGGCGACCCAGCATATCCTGGGCATCCGCCCGGAGCTTGCCGGCCTTCGGATCGACCCGTGCATCCCGAGGGCCTGGCCGGGCTTCACGGCGACCCGCGTTTTTCGCGGCCGCACGCTCCACATCGAGGTCAGCAACCCCTCGGGGGTCTGCCGCGGCGTCAAGTCCCTGACCGTCGACGGGAAGCCCTTGGACGGGAGCCTGATCCCCGTCGCAGCCCTGAGGCAGGACTCCCGCATCTCGGCCGTGCTCGGGTGAGCGCCCGGGGCCGCTAGTCCCTGAGCCAGTAGTAGGCGGAGGTCGCTACGAAGGCCATGGTGACCGTCGGCGCGATCACCCACATCGGGCTGAACGGCATGGCGTAGTGGTGCACCACCCAGACGACGGCGAACGTCTTTAGGACGATGAGTCCCCAGCACACGCCGATCAGGGTCTCGACCCGTCTCCGGCGCCGGATGCCAAGCTCCTCCTCGCTCAGGCCCTCGATGCTCTCGAGGTGAAGCCCACGGCGAATGAGGGTGCGCAGGCTGGGGTGGGTTGTGTCTGCGCTCATGGTTGCGCCTCCTTGGTTTTCTTGGGGTTGCTTAGAAAGCAGTCTTGCCGCCCGCAGATTAAGCCGGTCCGGGCGCGCCCGCTGCGCATCACTTGCGATACCCCCTGCATAACTTGCCCTGACGGGGCCGGCGGCCCCAAGGGCGGCCGGCGCGGCGCAGAGCCCTGCGCGCATGCGAAAGCCCCCATGGAGGCGCAAGTGGCGGGCTTGCACGGGTCTTGCAATGGGCGCAAGGGCGTGAAAGGGCGCCCGTCGCCTCAGGGAGCGGCCCCGGGCATTTTTCATGGACAAGGGCGCGCGGGCGCGATTGCTTCAGGACCACATGCAGCAGCCGGAACGCAAGCTAGTCACGCCCGCCAGCCTGGCGGTGGACGCCGTCCTCGTGATCGCGTTCTTCGTCTACATGTACAGCGTCGTCTCGGGGCACGTGCCGTCCAAGGACCACCGCATGGTGCTCTTCTGGGGCTGCATGTGCTCGGCCTGCCTGACGGCCGTCTTCTGGCTTGCGCTGCAGATGATCCGCGTCGTCGCGCGCCACCAGCGCGAGATCTCAAAGCCCTGACGCCCGCTAGGTGCGCTGGAACACGGCGACGAAGAAGCCGTCGCCGTCATGCTCCCAGGGCATGAGCCGCCTTGCCGGCGCCGCCGCCACGAATCCCGTGCCCTGCCCGAGGAATGCCTCGGCCACCCGCTCGTTCTCGCTGCGGCACAGGGAGCAGGTCGCGTAGACCAGCACGCCGCCCCTGCGCACGCGCGGCGCGTTCTCGACGAGGAGGCGCAGCTGCAGGCGCGCGGCGGACTCTATGCCCGCGGGCGTGGTCACCCACCTCAGGTGCGGCGAGCGCCGCCAGGTCCCGGAGCCGGAGCAGGGCGCATCCACCAGCACGCCGTCGAAGCCCCCCGGCGGGTCCGCGTCGCCGCCCGCGGCGATCCTGCCCGCTAGACCGGCGCGCTCCGCGCGCGCGCGCAGCTGCGCAAGCGCCTCGGGCCTCGGGTCGCGCGCGATCACGGCGCCTTGCGGCCCGAGGAGCGCCGCCAGCTGGAGCGACTTGCCGCCGGCGCCCGCGCAGGCGTCAAGCCAGCGGCCCGCGGGCGCAATGCCGGCCGTCTCGAGGACCCGCTGCGAGCCGGCGTCCTGGACCTCGAAGAGACCGAGCCTGTAGGTATCCATGGCGTCAACCCTCGCGTCGGCGGGCAGCCTGATCGCGGCATCCAGCAGCGCGCTGCGCTGCCAGGGCACCCCCAGCGCCTCAAGCTCCCGCAGGACGGCGTCGCAGCCGGTTCCCTGCAGGCGTATCCAGAGCGGCGCCCGGGACAGGAGGGCCTCGCGCAGGGGCGGGGCGAGGGCCTCGGGGCATTCAGCACGCAGCCACCGCGGGCTCAGGGCGTCCGCGCTCTCGCCCAGGATCGCGGCCTTTGCGTCGGCGCCGGGCGGGCACGGGGGCAGCCCGCGGGCGACCTCCGCGCGGAAGGGCAGCACCTGGGCCGTGTCGGCAGCGAGCCACGCGAGCCTGCGCGCGGCCTGCGCGGGATCGGCTGCCAGGGAGGGCTCGATCCAGGGCAGGTACCTCAGGGCCGTGTAGGCAAGCTCCCGGTAAAGGCGCCTGTCGCGCGAGCCAAGCCGCCGGTCGGAGCGCAGCAGCGAATCGATGCGCAAGGGCAGCGCGGCGTCGCGCCTCCAGTGCGGGCTCAGGGCGCCCAGGAGACCGATCAGCGTACGCTCTTGGCTGCCGGCGCGGCTCACGGCTTGGCTTGTGCGCGGGGGGATCCGCCGGGCCCCTAGAACCGGATGAGGTTCAGGCTCACGTTGAAGCCGAAGTGGCCCTGGCCCTTGTTCGGGCCGTTCGAGATCACGATCGCGTACTCGATGTTCCAGGTGTTCGCGAGGCGCTGGTCGACTCCGTAGAACTCGTCCACGAACTGGTGCGCGAAATAGTCGTAGTCGCCGCGCGCGAAGAGCTCGTACTGCTCGTTCAGGCGCACCCGGGTCTCCGCGTGGTAGGTGTTCAGGCCCTCGATCGGGAATGAGCCAAGGCCGGGCAGGTAGAACGAGATATACTGGTCGGAGAGGTAGCCCAGGCCGAAGCCGACGGACCAGAAATCGCCCTGCTTGAAGATGATCGTGGCGTCGCGGGAGCGCTGCGTGGCGCGCGTCGACGAGAGGGAGTCCTCGATTCGCAGCTCAAGCCACTTTGTCGGCGTCGCCCGCAGCTCCGCGTAGATGTCCGAGAAATCGGACTCGTTGGGGACGCGCTCGAAGCGGATGTCGTCCTCGAGGTCGAGCGCCAGGAGGTCGCGCGACCCGTACGTCTTGTCCCGGGTCTGGATCGTGTTGTTCAGCCCCACCCGCAGGACGTTCTCGGCCTGGAGCTGGTCCAGGGCCCTCATGTCGCCCAGCTCGAGCACGGGAAGGTACGTCGTGAACGTCTCCCGGTCGATGGGCGGGATCCATTGCGAGTCCCTCACGGCGTCAGGGATGTAGCGGTAGCTGAGCGTCGGGGTTATCAGGTGGCGGATCCCGTCTATCTCCAGGATGGGGTTCTTGTAGTCCCAGGTGCCGCTCAGCTTCAGGTCCATGTCGAAGCCGAACTCGGCGAGGGCGCGACCCGCGCCTCCGGACTGAGCGGCCCCCCGGGTGTCCCAGTACTCGGTGAAGCGCCCGCCCAGGACCGGGGTCAGGTCGACAATCCCCTTGTAGGAAAAGGGCCGCGTGAGCCCGAGGAATGTGTCAAAGCGCGTGGCGGCAAGGGCCGAGCCGCTCTCGGGGGGGTTCTCCTCAAGCCGGGCGATGCCGGAGTCGAACCGCATGTAGATGCCGCCCCCGACGAGCGTCGGCACGAGGTCGAAGCGGATCTCGGGAAGGCGCTCCTGCACCGGGTAGAACGAGTCGGGCTGGAAGCGCGTGATGAACGACCCGAAGAAGTCCGCTCCGGTGTACACGGCCTCGATGAAGTTGTCGGGCTCCTGCACGGGGACGAACTCCTTCGGGTGGAAGTCGCGGATCACCTCGGAGTCGCTCGACCAGTTGATGTCGCCGTTGATGGCCAGGTTCGAGCCCACCTGCTGGATGTGGTGCCACTCGATGTATTCGCGGTTGGGGGGGACGGGGATGTTGTCGATGTCCGTGTTGCGCCTGCCGTAGTCGTAGATGTAGCCGGACTCCAGCGAGCCCAGCATCGTGTCGATGCCGCTCGTCACGTCGTAGTCCGCGACCGGGCCCAGCATGAGCCCCCTGGACAGGTAGAGCCCCGCGCCGGGGCCGGCGCTGAACCCGTCGGCGATCGGGTAGTGCATCGCCGCGTCGAGGTACGGCCCGAGGTCGTGGCGGTACCCGCCCGCCACCGTTATCGACGCGAGGCCGGTATGGTGGACCAGGTCCTGGCCCATGCTGGAAAGGGGGAAGGGCTGGTACTTGCCGATTCCCAGGTTGGCTTGCTTCATGCGCAAGTACTTTCCGGGGGAATAGGTTAGGGTCTTTGCCTTGACCGTCGGCTGCCAGGAGCCGGGCTCGCCGTACGAGACCGTGGCGTCGTAGATCGTGACCTCGATCTCCCGGGTGCCCATCTTCACGTGGCCCTCGGCCGTGCGGCCCTCGATGTAGAAGGGGAACTTGCCGATGCGCAGGTTGGTCGCGGTGAACGTCCCCTTGAGGCGATTGTACGTCAGCCGGTCGGCGAGGAGCCGGTCGCCGACCTGGGTGAGGGTCACGGCGCCGGTCGCCACCGCGAGCTGTGTCTCGTGGTTGATGCGGATCTCGTCCGCGGTCAGCAGCAGGCCCGTGTCCACGAGCACGGCCTTGCCCCTAAGGATCGTCTCGCCGTTAACGTCCTCGATGTTCTCGGCCGAGAGGTCGGCCTGGGCCGGGGGGGCGCAGAAGGCGGGCAGCGGCGCTGCGCCGAGAGCGATGATTAGGGCGATGCGGCGGATCACTTGGGCCGAGCAAATGCGCCCGGAAGGGCTCTAGCAAGCCTCTCACAGACCCGAGAAAAGGTCGCCTGATCGCCCGCTTCGACCCACTTTTGGCTTTTTACCCCGGGCTGCGCCCCTCATCGTGGCGCACCGCTATGCCCAGCAAACGCACCGTCCGCATGTCCAGAGCAGCGCGAGACATGGCGCCCCTGCGCTCCGAGGTGCGCGAGCTGGGCTCCGCGCTGGGCCGCGTCATCACGCGGATTGAGGGGCGCGAGGCGTTCGACACGGTCGAGGCCCTGCGCCGCCTCGCCAAGGCCCGCAGGGCCGGCGACGCCGCGGCCGAGGGCCAGCTGGCCGGGGCGGTGGCCGCGCTGGACCCGCAGGCCGCGCTCAACCAGGCGATGGCCTTCACGCTTTACTTCGAGCTCGTGAACCTGGCCGAGGAGAACTTCCGGATCATCCTGCTTAGGAGGCGCCGTGTGGCCCGCGCCCAGGGCCGCGAGGAGGGCCGCCCGATCCGCGAGTCGATCGAGGCGGCCGTCATGGAGCTCAAGGCCGCCGGGGTCGCCCAGGAGCAGATGCAGGAGATCGTCGACAGGCTTGGGATAGAGCTCGTCTTCACCGCGCACCCGACGGAGACGAAGCGCCGCACCCTCCTCGCCAAGCTGCGGCGCCTGGCGGCCATCCTGCGCGCCCGGGCGCAGCCCGAGTCGACGCCCGACACGGCGATCCTCGGCGCGGACACGGTGGAGCGCGAGATCGCCTCCCTGTGGCTCACCGACCGCAGCCGCACCTCGAAGCCCGGCGTGCGGGATGAGGCCCGCACGGGCCTGTGGTACTTCGACACGACGCTCGTGGAGACCCTGCCGCGCCTGCAGCTGGACATGGAGCAGGCGCTAGCTCGGCACTACCCGGGCGTGCGCGCGCCGCGCGGCTGGCTCTCGTTCGGCTCCTGGATCGGCGGCGACCGCGACGGCAACCCCGAGGTGACGGCCGAGGCGACGGCCGACGTGCTGCTGCTGCACCGCAGGCTGGCGATCGAGAAGATGCGTGCGGCCGCGCACGAGCTCGGCAGGACGCTCACCGTCAGCGACCGGCGCGACAGCGTGGTTCCGGCCCTGCGCCGCGAGCTGCGCGAGGACCTGCACCTGTCGCGCCACCTCCAGGAGATCGAGAAGCGCTACCCCCACGAGCCGTACCGACTCCTGCTCGGGGTCCTGGGCGAGCGCCTCCTGCAGGCGCGCGACGAGCTGCGCGACGGGCGCGTGCTGCTCGGCGGCAGCGTCGTGGGCTCCTGCCTGTCGAGGGCGACGGTCGCGGCCACCCTGGACACGGTCCAGGCGGGCCTCGAGGCGGGCAGGGGCGGGATGCTCGCAGGGGGCGACTTGGCCGCGGCCAAGGTCCAGTTCGACGTCTTCGGCCTGCACACGGCGAGGCTCGACCTGCGCCAGCACTCGGCGCCGCACGAGGCCGCCGTGGCCGAGCTGCTCGGTCGCCCCGACTACCCGCGCCTGGGCGAGGAGGAGAAGGTCGCGCTCCTCGGCGCCTCGATCGCGTCGGCCCGGAGGCTCGAGCCCGCCGCCCTGTCGGGCCTCTCGGAGGCCACGCGTGCGGTCGTCGACCCAATCGTCCTGGCGGGGCGCGCCTCGGCCGCGGTGGGGCAAGAGGCCCTGGGCATCTACATCATCAGCATGACCGACGGGGTATCCGACATCCTGGAGGTCGACCTCCTGCAGAGGCTGGGCGGCTCGTCCCTGCCGGTCGCGCCCTTGTTCGAGACGCTTGCCGACCTCGAGCGGGCACCGGGCGTCCTTGCGGCCCTCTTCGGGCTTGCCGGGCGAAGGCCCGCTCACCAGCACGTGATGCTCGGCTACTCGGACAGCAACAAGGACTGCGGGTACATCACCGCCAACTGGGCGCTCTACAAGGCGCAGGCGGCGATCGCCCGGGTGTGCAGGGAGGCGGGGGTGGCCGTCACGCTCTTCCACGGGCGCGGGGGAAGCATCGCGCGCGGCGGCGGGCCGGCCGCCAAGGCGATCCTCGCCCAGCCCGCCGGGCTTCGCGACGGGAAGATCCGGGTGACCGAGCAGGGCGAGGTCCTCTCGACGCGCTACCACGACCCCGACCTCGCGCACCGCATCCTCGAGCAGATGGCCTACGGGGTCATGCTGGGGATACACGCGGCCGGCGCGCAGGCCGAGACGCCGGCGGAGTGGACCGAGGCGATGGAGGAGATGAGCCGCGCGGGCTTCGAGGCCTACGCGGCGCTCGTGCACAACGACCCGGAATTCCTCGAGTTCTGGCGCCAGGCGACGCCCATCGAGGAGATCGGCAACCTGAAGATCGGCTCGCGGCCGACCTACCGGCGCGCGACGCAGAGCGTGGCCGACCTGAGGGCCATCCCCTGGGTGTTCTCCTGGATGCAGAGCCGCTTCAACTTCCCCGGTTGGTTCGGGCTCGGGAGCGCGCTCGAGTCGATGCTGCGGCGCGGGCCCAGGGCGAGGGAGCGCCTCAGGGCCATGCATGCCGGCTGGCCGTTCTTCCAGACGCTGGTCGACAACGCGCAGCTGACCATGCGCAAGGCGGACATGGGCATCGCCTCGCTCTACGCGGGCCTGGTCGACAACGCCCGCGTGCGCCGGCGCATCCTGGGCGTCCTGGAGGCCGAATTCGCCCGCACCGAGCGGGCGATACTCAAGGTGACGGGCCAGAGGCGCCTGCTCGGGCGCGAGCCCGTGCTCCTGCGCTCGGTGGAGCTTCGCAACCCCTACATAGACCCCTTGAACTTCATCCAGGTGGAGATGATCCGGCGCCTGCGCGCCGCGGCCGACGCTCAGTCGCCCGAGGCGCAGGCCGTGCGCGCCGTGATCGAGCTGACGATAAACGGGATCAGCGGCGGGCTGAAGAACACGGGCTGAGCGGGTTTTTTGTGGCCTGCGGGCCCGTTCCCGGCCACCTTCCCCTTCACCCCTTACCCAACCAGCAGTGATCCTCCCCACGACCGACTTCGAGGCCATCCTGCACGCCCGCCACGGATCGCCGCATTCCGTGCTGGGTATGCACGCGTTAACCTACCGCCGCAGCCACGGCCTGGTCGTGCGCGCCTTCCTGAGGGACGCGGCGGCGTGCGACGTCGTCCTGACCGACGACGCGCCCCCCAGCGTCTTCGCGATGAAGCTGCTCGCGCCGGAGGGCCTCTTCGAGGTCTTCATCCCGAGGCGCCCCGACGTCTGCGCCTACGAGCTGAGCGTCACGTCGGCCGACGGCAGGGTGCGCCGCATGCGCGACCCGTACTGCTTCCTGCCGACCCTCGGGGAGCAGGACCTCTACCTCTTCAACGAGGGCAACGAGCACCGGATCTACACGAAGCTCGGGGCGCACCTTCGCGACCTGGGGGGCGTCAAGGGCGTCGCCTTCGCGGTGTGGGCGCCGGCCGCGACCCGCGTCTCCGTGGTCGGGGACTTCAACGGCTGGGACGGGCGCTACCACCCGATGCGCAGCATGGGCTCGTCGGGCGTCTGGGAGATCTTCCTGCCGGGATTGGGGGAGGGGGCGCTCTACAAGTTCGAGATCCGCGACAAGGCGGGCCAGCTGCGCGTCAAGAGCGACCCCTATGGCACGCGCTTCGAGGGCCCGCCGGGCAACGCGGCGATCGTCTGCGAGGTCGACCAGTTCACCTGGGGCGACGCCGACTGGATCGGGCGGCGACGCTCCCAGGCCGGCGCCCTGGACAGGCCTGTCTCCATCTACGAGCTGCACGCGGGCTCGTGGCGGCGCAAGCCCGAGGAGGACAACCGGCCGCTCACGTACCGGGAGCTGGCGCCCCAGCTCGCCGACTACGTCACCGAGATGGGCTTCACCCACGTCGAGGTGATGCCCATAGCGGAGCACCCCTTCGACGGCTCGTGGGGCTACCAGGTGACGGGCTTCTTCGCCCCGACCCACCGCTTCGGCGCGCCCGCGGACTTCGCCTGGTTCATCGACCACCTTCACCAGCGCGGCATCGGCGTCATCGTGGACTGGGTCCCGGCCCACTTTCCCCGGGACAGCTTCGCCCTGGCCGAGTTCGACGGCACCCACCTCTACGAGCACGCCGACCCGAGGCAGGGGGCCCACATGGACTGGGGCACGCTGATCTTCAACTACGGGCGCAACGAGGTGCGCTGCTTCCTTATCGCCAACGCGATCGCCTGGTTCGAGCGCTACCACGTCGACGGGCTTCGCGTGGACGCCGTGGCCTCGATGCTTTACCTCGACTACTCCAGGGGCCAGGGTCAGTGGGTCCCGAACCGCTACGGCGGGCGCGAGAACCTCGAGGCGATCGACTTCTTGAGGCGGGTGAACGACCTCGTCCACCACTACCACCCCGGCGTCCTCATGATCGCGGAGGAGAGCACCTCCTTCGCCGGGGTCACCCGGGCGACGTCCGAGGGCGGGCTCGGCTTCGACTACAAGTGGAACATGGGATGGATGCACGACACCCTGAAGTACTTCTCGCTCGAGCCGATCCACAGGCGATGGCACCAGAACGAGCTGACATTCGGCATGCTCTACCAGTACGCCGAGAGGTTCGTCTCGGTGTTCTCCCACGACGAGGTCGTTCACGGGAAGGCCTCGATGCTCTACAAGATGGGCGCTTGGCACATCCCCGAGAAGGCGGCCAACCTGCGCGCGCTCTACGGGCACATGTGGGCCTACCCGGGCAAGAAGCTCCTGTTCATGGGGGGCGAGTTCGCGCAGTCCCAGGAGTGGAACCACGCGGCGAGCCTGGACTGGCACCTGTGCCAGTACATGGAACACGAGGGGGTGCGCCGGCTTGTGCGCGATCTCAACCGCCTCTACTGCGCCGAGCCGGTGTTCGGCGCCAACGACTTCAACCCCCACGCGTTCCGCTGGATCAACTGCACGGACGCGGACTCGAACGTGCTCTCGTACCTGAGGATGGACGCCGGGGAGGAGACGCTCTTCGCGGTCGTCGGGCACTTTGGCGGCGCCGTGCGCTCCTACCGGATCGGCGTCCCGCGCCGGGGTTGGTGGCGCGAGGTCATCAACACGAACAGCGAGTACTACGGCGGGTCCGGCCTGGGCAACGACGGCGGCCGGGCGACGACCGAGGAGCCGCGCGACGGCTTCACCCAGTCGATCGAGCTTACGCTGCCGCCCCTGACGACGCTCATCTTCAAGTGGACGGAGAAGGGGTAGGAGGGGGTCGGTCCGGCGGCCCTGCGCTCCGGGGTGTTTTTGGCTCGCGGCTTGCCGGGGCGCTCCGCACATTGTTGTGTAATGATGGAACTTCCGGACCGAAACAATGGCGCGTAAAATAAGCTTTCTCAACTACAAGGGCGGCGTCGGTAAGACGTCACTAATAGTTAACTTGGCGGCCGCGTTGGCTAAGATGGGGAAGCGCGTGCTCCTGTTCGATTTGGACACGCAGTCAAACGCGAGCATCTGGCTGCTCAAGCTCGACCGCTGGAACAAGATAAACTCGGCGGGCGAGGGGGCGATCTACTCCATCTTCGACCCGGGCAAGACCCACATCAAGGACATCATCATCAAGGACGTGGTCGAGGGCAAGTCGGGCGAGAAGCTGCTGCCCGGGCTGGACCTGGTCCCGACGACCTTCAACCTCACGGACCTCGAGGCGGAGTACACCGGGGACCCGCGCAGGCCGGCCTACCTGCTCTTCTGCGAGCAGGTGGCCGCGGTGGAGCCCAACTACGACTTCATCCTCTTTGACTGCCCCCCGAACATCCTGCGCGCGTCGCAGTGCGGCGTATTCACGTGCAACGAGATATACGTGCCGTCGAACCCCGACGCCCTGAGCCTGATCGGCTTCACGCTCCTGGTCGACAAGCTGCTCAAGTTCCACGCCATATCCGCGAGCTTCCGCAAGGCGTCGATGGGATCCCCGTCGCAGGTTCAGGGGATCATCTTCAACTCGATCCGCACGGGCGTCGACATCGAGGTGCCGAAGATGAGGATGCAGCTGCGCCTCAACCAATTCCGGGCCGCGAAGCGCGCCGCGCCCAGCGCGAAGATCTTCACGACCCAGATCCGCGACGCGATGGTCGTGCGCCGCTCCGTGGCCCTGGGCCTTCCCGTGGTGCTGGTCGGAACCGAGGTTGCCGAAGCCGCGGATTCGGTTACAAACGACTACCGCAAGCTCGCCACCGAGCTGATCGAGCACGAGCCGGCGGCGTAAAGCCATTCACATGTCCGAACCCAAATACTCAGAAAAGGACTGGGACGAGGTGCGCACAACGTTCGCCAGTTCGATCATGGTCGACACGCAGATCTCGAGCCTCGCGCAGAACCTCGACGGCCCGACCTGGCCGGTTAAGTCAAAGGACGAGACCCCGGCGAAGTACATCGACCTGAGCTACGGCGAGGCCCTCGAGGTCCTCGCGCTCAAGGGCATGACCGCCGACAAGTTCGACCTGCTCATCTCGATCCTCAAGGAGACGCTCGCCTTCGACGACCCGTTCGGCGACATGATCGAGCAGACGGAGGCGGCGTCCGCCCGGGACAACCCGCTCCTGAAGAACATGTCGCGCTACGGCATCCCCGAGGCATTCCCCATCTCGCTCACGGCGCTCGGGTCCGACACGGTCGAGTTCTGCAAGCTCGAGAACCTGAAGACGCTCGGCGAGTTCGCCGTTTTCGCGCAGGGCATGTCGCAGAACGTGATCATCGGGGGCGACTTCAGGAAGCTGCTAAACGCCCTGTCGAATCTGGACGAGGCGACGCTTGCGGACATCCTGCCGTACCGGCGCGGGACCAGGGGGCTCCACTTCGTTGAAGCCATCGCCCAGGCGACGCGGGCCTCGAACCCGATAGCCAAGGCGAAGGAGGCGGCCGTGTGGTTCAAGGAGGAGTTCGTGCAGGTCCAGAAGGATTTTGCCGACGGGACGGGGGTCGCGCGCTACCTTGGCGTCCTTGGCAACGTCGAGCTCGAGAAGAAGGTCTCGGACCTCCTGCGCCAGCTGATTAAGCCCGGCTCGGGCGTGAGCGATGCGGTCGTCTCCAAGTCGGGATTCTTCAAGCGCATATTCAAGAGGTAGGGTCCTCGGTGGCCCAAAGCCGATGCCGGATCCCTCCAACATCAAGTTCCCGGTGAAGAGGCCTGAGTCGGCCCAGGCGGGAAACCTGTCGCTGCGCCGGCTCCGGCCGGGGGGCGAGTCCCCGTTCTCGGTCTCGGCGGCCTCGGCATCGGCGCGCGAATCCATCAGGGCGATCGTGACCGCCACGAGGCCGCCCATCGGCGGGCGCGCTGTCGAGGACGCGAGGATATTCGAGCTGGAAAAGTCGCTTCGCCAGCTCGAGCTCAAGCTTGCCGAGCGCGAGCGCACGGTGCAGGACCGCGAGACCCGCCTGAAGGAGTACGAGCGGGAGCTCGCGGAGGCCGAGGCGCTCCTCGCGGCGCGGGAGCAGCTGGTCGCCGCGGCTCGCAAGGCCGCCCCCGCGGCTGTCCACGTCTCCTCGGAGGAGAGGGCCGCCCTCGAGGCGCTCAAGGCCGAGCTCGAGCGCCAGGAGTCCGTCCTGAAGGACGCCCAGGCGACGCTCCACGAGCGGGAGCTCTTCCTTGAGGAGAGCGAGACCAAGCTCTTCGAGAAGGTCCAGAACCAGCAGGAGCGCGAGATCGAGCTCGACCAGCGCGAGGAGGAGCTGAAGCTTCGCATCCGCACGCAGAAGGTCAGCGAGGCCTCGGCGAGCCCCCAGGCGTCGGCTGCCCTGGAGGCCGAGGACGCGGCCGCGGCCGACGACGACGATATGCGGGCATGAGCCTTGACCCGGCCGTTCCGGGCGGCCAATTTCGATGAAACTTTTCCAGAACCCGGGCGTCCAACATCTTCCAAACCCTGTAGCATGAGATTACTGATCGTTGCGTTATGCATTGCCTGTGTGCCCCTTAAGGGGCTTGGCGCGGACGACGACCAGGAATCAAAGGGACCGGTGCCCGAGGAGATCCCGGACTTTAGCAGGTTGGACGAGTACGTCTACGTCCCCAAGTCCACGCTCAGCCTCGGCACCCGCCTCTTCCTCAAAGGCCCCAGGACCTCCTACTCCGGCCAGGGCGTCCTCCCCTCCGACGTCGGCCCCCTGACCAGCTGGACCGTGCCGAACGTGTCGCGCACCTACGACGACGGCACCGTCCAGCCCGACGCGCGGACGATCCCTGAGGACGCGGGCTCGAGCGCGAGCTACACGGTGCTGGCGCCGAGCGACGGGCGCACGAACACCTGGACCTACAACAACGCGAGTCAGATCCAGCCCAACGGCGACATCACCTTCCACACCTACTCGGGGATGGTCACGGACACCGGGTTGTACAACACCGACTCGAAGCCGAACCTGGGCCTCGAGCTCATCCTGGACCGCGACATGGGGAAGATCGGCAAGCACCTGAAGTGGAGCATCACGGCCGGCCTGAGCATCGCGGACATCCATTCGAGCACCTACTCGACGGTCGCCACGACGCTGACCACGCTGACCGACACCTACGACCTCTTCGGGCAGGTCCCCCCGGTGCCGCCGTTCAGCTCCCCCTCCGCCGTGTCCCAGGCGGTGCTCAACTCGACGGGCGGCACCTCGGGGACCAACACCCAGGAGGCTACGCAGACCATACTGCTCGGGGACAAGCCCCTGAGCGAGACGGTCGTGCCGACCCTCACGACGAGCACGAACCGGTACTTCATCGAGGGATCCTATTACACGCTGCGCATCGGGCCGACGCTCATCTTCCCGATGGGGGAGCACTTCAAGCTGACCGCCAGCGTGGGCCCCGACCTCATCTACGCGGGCTCCGAGTACAACGTCCTCGAGGACCTGGTCTACGCGACCGGCGAGACGGCCCTGACCCAGCTCTACCAGAAGGAGAATTCGAGGCTGCTTCCCGGCTACTACGCTGACGTTAACCTCAGGTACGACATGACCGAGACCTCGGGATTCTACCTGGGCGGTATCTACGAGGGAGCGGGCAGCTACACGCAGTCCATCCAGAGCGGCCCGTCGAGCAATTACACGACGAAGATCGACTTCGAGAGCGAGGAAGGCGTCAAGGCCGGCATGACGGTGCGCTTCTGATCTGGCGCACGGGGAGGGGCCCTCAGCCCTCTAGGCCCGCGAGGACCGACTCGACTGTGCGCAGCCGCGCGGGCTCGTAGAAGCTGTTTATGCGCGAGATGACGTGCTGGATTATCCCGTCAGGGCACGAGGCGCCGCCCGTCACCAGGATACGCCTCGGCGGATCCGCCATCGCGGGCGCCGGCCCGGGCCACAGGGGCCTGCGCTCGACGTGGCCCTCGCGCCCCCTCGACGGGAACACGTAGTGGTCGACCGCGTCCGCCGACAGGATGTTCGCCTCGCTCTGGATGAAGAACGCGCGGTCGCCCAGGCGCTGCTCGCAGAGCCGGTAGAGCTGGTAGGTGTTCGAGGAGTTCTTGCCGCCAATCACGAAGGCCGCGTCCAGGGGCTCCTTCAGCGTCCGGGCGAGGGCGTCCTGGTTCACCTGCGTCGCGTAGCAGAGGGTGTCGTTGCGGCCCTGGCCGCCGACGCGGGGGGGGCCGCCCGGCGCGTCCGCCCCGTACTTCTCCCTGAAGAGGTCGCGCAGGTAGGCGATGATCTCGCGCGTCTCGTTCATGAGCAGCGTCGTCTGGTTGACGACCGCGACTCGCTCCAGGTCGCGCTCCACGTCGAAGCCCGGCGTCAGCTTGCCGTCGAAGACCGTGTGCAGGCGGGCCCGCGCGGCCGGATCCGTGCTCAGGATCAGCTCGCCCAGCTGGCGCGTCTCCTCGATGTTCCTGACGATGATCGCGGGGGCGTACCTGCGCGTGTTGGAGAACGTGGCCTTCGTCTCCTCGTGCTCGTGCTTGCCGTGGATGACGACGGTGTAGCCCTCACGGCCGTAGGCGCGGGCGGCCTTCCAGACCTTCTCGACGAGCATGCACGTGGCGTCGTACTGGCGAACCGCGATCCCCTTGCGAACGAGGCGCCTCTTGTCGTCGTCGGTAGCGCCGAACGCGGGGATGATGACGATGTCGTCCGGGGTCAGGGTGTCCCAGAGCTCGGGGCCCTCGGGCCCGTCCCTGTGGGGCACGCCCTTGTCCGTCTGCAGGTAGCGCAGGCCGCGCCGGATCAGGTCCTCGTTCACGAAGGGGTTGTGGATCAGCTCGGAGAGCATGAAGACGCGCGAGCCGGGGTTCTCGCTCAGCGTCTCGTAGGCCCTCTCGATGGCGTTCTTCACGCCAAGGCAGAAGCCGAAGTGGCTCGGGATCAGGTAGCGCACGGGCCCGAAGTCCAGGTGCACCGGCGCCGTCGCGGTGCGCTCGTGGCGGCGCGCGAGCGCCTTGATGGCCGCGCACAGCCGCGACTCGTAGATGGCTCCCGCCTCGGCGTCCTGGGCGTAAATGGCGGCGTTGCGCTCCTTCTCCGGCCGGAACTTGTAGATGAAGTCGCTCTCGCCGAGGCTCAGGTAGGGGACCTCGATCAGGTGCGCGTCCAGGCGCCCGAGCAGGGTGCGGAGCGAGGGCGCGAGCGATCCCGCGTCGGACTCCAGCCGCTCGACGGAGCGCAACTCGACCTCGCGGTCGGCCGGCCGGCCCTCCACCTGCGAGAAGAAGACCCGGTAGGAGCGCCCCCCGGCCTCGGCCGCGAAGCGCTCCACCGGCCTGGAGTGCTCCCGGAACGACGACTCGAGGCGCGCTACCGCCATGTCGATCCCGCTGCCCGTGAACGCGAGCCCCGCCTTGGAGCCGAGGCTGCGCACGGCGAGCCTATTGTTGCCGTCAAAGGCCAGGATGCAATCTATCTGCGGATTAGAGGCCCCGGGGGGCGTGGACATCGCTTTAAGAATGGCGCAGTCTCAGCCCTTCGGCAAGGCGGCCCCCAGGGCCTCGGCAAGCCTGGCGGCGTCGCGCCCGCCGCCCATGGCGAAGTCGGGCTTGCCGCCGCCCTTGCCGCCGAGCTTCTGGCAGATCTCCCGGACGATGGCGCCGGCGTTGTGGCCGGCCGCGACGGCGCCGGCCGAGCAGAAGGCGGCGACCGCAACCTTGCCCTCGATCGACGAGGCGAGGACGACGACGCCCTCGCCCAGCTTGGAAAGGACCTGCGAACCCATCGCGCGCAGCGCGTCGGTGTCGGGCACGCCGACCGTGGCCTTGACGACCTTGAGTGAACCCCGGACCTCGGCGCCGCGCACGAGCTCGTCGGCCCTGCCGCCGGCCTCCTTCTGCCGGTAGCCGTCCAGCTCCTGCCGGGCGGCCTCGTGGGCCGCGACCCAGGCCCCGAGCTGCTTCTCGACCGCGTCGGCCGATGTCCCGAGCCTCTTGGCGACGAAGTCGACCGTGTCAAAGGCCCGCAGCGCGAGCTTGAGAGCGCCCTCGCCGGCGGCGGCCTCGATTCGGCGCGTGCCGGCTGCGATCGCGCCCTCGTGGACGATGCGAACGAGCCCGACCTCGCCCGTCGTCGCGACATGCGTGCCGGCGCAAAGCTCGCGGCTATAGCCGCCGATGTCCACCACGCGCACGACCTTGCCGTACTTGTCGCCGAAGAAGGCGAGGGTTCCCTCGGGCTTCTTGTCGAAGTCCACCTCGTAGGCCTCGACGCGGGCGTTCTCGAGGACGCGCTGGTTCACGAGCTCCTCGATCTCGCGCAGCTGCGCGTGGGTCACGGCCTCGAAGTGCGAGAAGTCGAAGCGCAGCCTGTCGGGCGCGTTGAGCGAGCCGGCCTGGCGCACGTGCGTGCCCAGCACCTTGCGCAGAGCCCAGTGCAGCAGGTGCGTGGCCGTGTGGTTGCGCTGGATGGCCCGGCGCCGGGCGTAGTCGACCTGCAGCTCGGCCGCGGCCCCGGCGGCGGGCGCCGCCGAGCCGGGGGCGAGCCTGTGGAGGTGGCGGCCCGCCTTGTCCCTGACCGTGTCGACAATGGCGACGGCGGCCTCCGCGATGAGCGCGTGGCCGCTGTCGCCGACCTGGCCACCCATCTCGGCGTAGAACGGCGTGCTGTCGAAGACGACAAAGAGCCCGTGCTCGGACTTCGCCACGTCGACCACGGTGGCGTGGGCGCCCCTCAGCGGGTCGATGGCGTAGCCCGTGAACACGGTGGCGGGCGCCGACGGGCCGGACGCGCCCTCGGTCGCGGCGACGATGACCTCCTTCTTGAGGGCCGAGCGGCCCCGCTGGCGCTGCTGCTCCATCAGCGCCTCGAAGCTCGCGGAATCCACAGCCAGGCCGCGCTCGGCGGCGAGCACCTGGGTCAGGTCGACCGGGAAGCCGTAGGTGTCGTAGAGCTCGAAGACGACCGAGCCCGGCAGCGAACCCTGGGCGGCCGCCTCCTCGAATCGCTTGAGCCCGCGCTCGAGCGTCCGGCCGAAGCTCTCCTCCTCGGAGCGGATGACCCTCTTGATCGTGGACTCCTGGCGGCGCAGCTCCGGGAAGACGCCGCCCAGGGAGGCGGCGACCGGATCGACCAGCTTCTCCAAGAAGCCCGAGGAGAGGCCCAGGTTGCGCCCGTAGAGGGCGGCGCGGCGCAGGATTCGCCTGATCACGTAGTTGCGCCCCTCGTTGCCGGGCAGGATGCCGTCCGAGATCGCGCAGCACACGCAGCGGGCGTGGTCGGCCAGGACGCGGAAGGCTACGTCGGTGTGCTCCTGGGCGCAGAGCCCGGTGCGCCCCCGGGGCACCGTGCCCTTGTAGGAGCGGCCGGAGAGTTCCGAGATCCTCGCGAAGAGGGGCCTGAAGACCTCGGAATCATAGTTCGACGGCTCGGCCGAGAAGTCGGTGAAGCCGCGGGTGGTGGCGTGGATGCCCGAGACCCGCTCGAAGCCCATGCCGGTGTCGACGTGCTTCGCGGCCAGGGGCGAGAAGGTCCCGTCGGCGTTGGCGTTGAACTGGATGAAGACGTGGTTCCAGATCTCGATGCAGCGCGGGGAATTAGCGTTCACGAGGGCGCTGCCCGCGGCCTCGTCGTCCGAGGAGCAGAGGTTCACGCTCAATTCGGAGCAGGGGCCGCACGGGCCCGTGTCGCCCATCATCCAGAAGTTGTCCTTCTTGCCGCCGGGCACGATGTGCACCCTCGGGTCGAGCCCGGCCCGCGTGAAGATCCCGCTCCAGACGGCATGGGCCTCGCCGTCGAACTCCGACGGGTCGCCCCTCGACTTGTCGGGCGAGTAGACGGTGGCGAAGACGCGCTTGGGCGGGATGCCCCAGACCTTGGTGACGAGCTCCCAGCCCCACTCGAGCGACTCCTTCTTGAAGTAGTCGCCGAACGACCAGTTGCCGAGCATCTCGAACATCGTGTGGTGGTACGTGTCGAAGCCCACGTCCTCCAGGTCGTTGTGCTTGCCGCCCGCGCGGATGCACTTCTGGGTGTCGGCGGCACGGGTGTCCTTGCCCGGCAGGGCGCCCGCCCAGCGCGACAGGTCCGCCGGGCGCTCGCCCAGGAAGATCGGCACGAACTGGTTCATCCCGGCGTTCGTGAAGAGCAGCCCCGGCGAGTCGGGCATGAGCGACGAGGACGGGACGATTGTGTGGCCGCGCGCCGCGAAGAAATCGAGGAAGGACTGGCGTATGTCCAGGGGCTTCATAGCGCGGCAATGATCGCGTCGGCCATCCCGCGCGTCCCGACGGCGGCCCCGCCGAACGCGATGTCGGCCGTCCTCGCGCCGCCGGTCACGGCCTTCCTGACAGCGGCCTCGATCCTCGCGGCGGCCTTCTCCAGCCCGAAGCTGTAGCGCAGCATGAGCGCCGTCGAGAGCACCTGGGCGCAGGGGTTGGCGACCCCCTTGCCGGCGATGTCGGGCGCGGTGCCGCCCGCGGGCTCGTAGAGGCCGAACGGCAGGCCGAGCGAGTTCTTGCCCGTCCCGATCGACGCCGAGGAGAGCATGCCCAGGGAGCCGCAGATGACGGCCATCTCGTCCGAGAGGATGTCGCCGAACATGTTCTCGGTCACGAACACGTCGAACTGGTTGGGACTGCGAACGAGCTGCATGGCCGCATTGTCGACGTACATGTGGCTGAGCTCAACATCGGGCGCGTGGCGCGCCACGTACTCCGACACGGTCCTTCGCCACAGGACCGATGTCTCCAGGATGTTGGCCTTGTCGATGGAGCAGAGCCTGCGCTTGCGGGAGCGGGCCGTCTCGACGGCCGTGCGGGTGATCCGCTCGATCTCGCTCTTGCGGTAGACCATGGTGTCGACCGCCTGCAGGTCGCCGTCCGCGAGCGTGGTCGTCTCCTTGGGCTTGCCGAAGTACAGGCCGCCCGTCAGCTCGCGTATGCACACGATGTCGATCCCGTCGGCGATGCGCTCGTCCTTGATCGGGGAGGCGGCCTTGAGCTCCTTGTAGAGGAGACCGGGCCTGATGTTCGCGAAGAGCGTGAAGTGCTTCCTTAAGGGCAGCAGGGCCGCGCGCTCGGGCTGCTCCTTCGGCGGCAGCTTCTCCCATTTCGGCCCGCCGACCGAGCCGAAGAGGATGGCGTCGCTCCTCTCGCACAGCCGCAACGTGCTGTCCGGCAGCGCCTTGCCGTGGTTGTCGATGCCGGCGCCGCCCACGTCGGCCGGGCGCGCCTCAAGGACCAGGCCCTCCTGGCGGGCGACGTGCTCCAGCACGCGCAGCGCCTCGGCCATCACCTCCGGCCCGATGTAATCTCCTGGGAGGACTGCGAACTTGATGGTCGGCATGTAAAAGGGGCCTATCGGTAGCCGCTGGCGCGGCAAAGGTGAAGGTGAATTTTCGCCTTTGCGGACCCGGGCCCGATGGCGTCATTTTGAGGTGTGAACGTCCATGTCCTGCCCGCGGGCCCGATCCCGACCAACGCCTACCTGCTGACCGATCCCGCCCTGGGAGCAGCGGTCCTTGTCGACGCGCCCCTGGGCGTCTGGGCCCAGGTGGAGCCCATCCTGAAGGCCGAGCGCTGCAAGCTTGCCATGCTGTGGCTCACCCACGGCCACTGGGACCACACGCAGGGCGCCGCCGAGGTCGTGCGCAAGAGCGGGGCCATGACCCACGGGCACCCCGCCGACAGGCCGCTGTACCTCAAGCCCGAGCTCATGAAGCCCCTCGTGTTCCCCGGTGCGGTCCTGGAGCCCGTCGGGATCGACCGCTGGCTCGAGGACGGGGACACGATCGAGGCGTTCGGCCAGAAGGTGGGCGTGCGCCATGTCCCGGGACACTGCCCAGGGAGCCTCATGTTCCATTTTGCCGGCGAGCGCGCCGCGTTCCCGGGCGACGCGATCTTCCGGGGCAGCGTCGGGCGCACGGACATCCCCGGGGGGGACTTCGCGCAGCTCGAGGCCTCCATACGGACGCGCATCTACACGCTTGCGGACGAGACCGCGCTTTACCCGGGCCACGGCGGCCCCACGAGCGTGGGCGCCGAGAAGGCGACCAATCCCTATGTCAGGGCCTGACGCGCGGCCCCGGGGGCCGCTCAGGCTCTACCTTGCCTCCGCGAACCCCAACAAGGCCGCGGAGTTCCAGGCCCTGGCCGACTCCCTGCGCGGCAATGGGCCGGCGCTCATCATCGCGAGCGCGGCCGAGGTCGGCGGGATGCCACCCGTGAGCGAGGACACGGGCAGCTTTGCGGGGAACGCGGCCAAGAAGGCCCGCGCCTTGATGCCCCTGCTGCCCGAGGGGGCCTGGGCGCTCGCGGACGACAGCGGCCTGTGCGTCGACGCCCTGGGCGGCGCCCCCGGCGTCGAGTCGGCGTATTTCGCTGGGCCGCGCTCCGACGCGCCGGCCAACCTTGCGAAGCTCGTGGAGGCCATGCGCGGCGTGCCCGCGAAGGAGCGGGGGGCGGAGTTTGTCTGCACCCTCTTCCTCTGCGGGCCGGGCGGAGCCGAGCGCCTCTTCGAGGGGCGATGCAGGGGCAGCCTCGCCGCGGAGCCCAGGGGCTGCCGCGGCTTCGGCTACGACCCCCTGTTCGTCCCGCAGGGACACGAGCTCACGATGGCCGAGATGGCGCCCCTGGAGAAGAACAGGATAAGCCACCGGGGCAGGGCCTGGGTGGAGTGCGTCGGCTGGCTTGCGGCGGGGCCGCAAACCGTGCTTTAGTCGCCCCCCCATGGCCGATTTCTACATCACCACCGCGATCGACTACGTCAACGGGTCGCCGCACATCGGCCACGCCTATGAGAAGGTGCTTACCGACGTGATCGCGCGCCACCGCAGGCTCATGGGGGACCGCGTGCACTTCCTGACCGGCACCGACGAGCACGGCCAGAAGGTCCAGCAGACCGCCCGCGCGAGGGGCGTCGCCCCGCAGGCGTTCGCGGACGAGGTGAGCGCCGAGTTCCGGGCGCTGCTTCCCCGCCTTGAGATCTCGAACGACGACTTCATCAGGACGACGGAGGAGCGCCACAAGAGGGTCGTGCGCGACATCCTGCAGCGCCTCTTCGACAAGGGCGACATCTACAAGGGCGAGTACCGCGGCTTCTACAGCACCCGCCAGGAGCAGTTCCTGCAGGGCAAGGACCGCAACCCGGACGGCACCTGGCCGGAGATCTTCGGCGAGGTGTCGGAGATCGTGGAGCCGAACTACTTCTTCAGGCTGCGCGACCACCAGGCGTGGCTCGTCGACTTCCTGAAGGCGAACGACCGGTACATCTTCCCGCAGTTCCGCCAGAGGCAGGTGATGGAGTTTCTGAAGGAGCCCCTGAACGACCTGTGCATCTCGCGGCCGCGCGAGCGCCTGGAGTGGGGGATACCGCTCCCCTTCGACCCGGGATTCGTCACGTACGTTTGGTTCGATGCCCTCGTCAACTACTACTCGGCGGTGGCGGACAGGCCGGGCCTGTGGCCGGCCAACTGGCACGTCATCGGCAAGGACATCCTCGTGCCCCCGCACGCGGTCTACTGGCCGATCATGCTGCGCGCGGCGGGCCTCGAGCTGCCGAAGGGGATCCTCGTGCACGGCTGGTGGCTCACGGCCGGCTCGAAGATGTCCAAGAGCGCCGGCAACGCCCTGAACCCCCTGGACCTGATCGGCGAGTTCGGGCCGGACGCGCTGCGCTACTTCCTCATCAGGGAGATGAACGTCGGCCAGGACGGCGACTTCTCGCGCGAGCTCTTCCTCGTTCGCTACAACAGCGACCTGGCGAACGACCTGGGCAACCTGGTCAACCGCTCGCTCAACATGACGAACCGGTTCTCGGGGGGGACGGTGCCCGCGGCGGGCGTGGGGGCGCAGGCCGAGGACGAGGTGCGCGCCCTCTGGGAGGCGACGCGCTCCGAGTACCTCGCGCTCTTCGAGCAGTTCCAGTTCCACACGGCGCTCGAGCGCCTCTTTGCATTCGTGCGCTCGATAAACGCCTACGTCGAGAAGAGGGCGCCCTGGAAGCTCGGAAAGTCCACGGATCCGGCCGACCGGGCGCTTCTGGAGACCTCGCTTGCGACGATTGCCGAGGCCCTGCGCCTGGCGAGCGTGGCTCTGCGCCCCGTCATGCCGGGGGCGAGCGCGAAGATGGCCGCCGTCCTGGGCTCGACGCCGCGGGGCACGTGGACCGAGGAGCTCGCCTGGGGCGACTCCCTGGTCGGCTCGAGGGTGGCGGCCTCCCTCGTCCTCTTCCCCAGGCCGCTTCCGGCGGCGGACAAGGCCCCGTGACCATCCTGCCGATCGACCCCGTCGCGAACGCCTCGCCCGAGGCGCTGATCGGGTTCCTGTCGGAGTGCCGCGACAGCGCCGCCCAAGCCGGCCGGCCCAAGCTCGCGAGCATCACGATCCAGGTCGAGAGCCTGGACCCCCTCGCGGTCCTCGAGTCCATCTTCGAGCCCGGGGAGCGCCACTTCTACGCGGAGAGGCCCTCGGAGGGCTGGGCCATCGCCGGCGCTGACTCGGTCCTCTCGTTCACGGCCTCGGGCCCGGGGCGCTTCTCGCAGTGCCAGCGCTTCATCGACATGGCGCTCGAGGACGCGTTCGCAGTCGGCGACCACGACGCCGCGTTCGGCGGGCCGCATTTCCTGGCGGCCTTCGCCTTCCTGGACACGGTCGGGGAGGGGGAGCCCTTCGAGGCGGCGCGCGTCTTCGTCCCGCGCTGGCAGGTCGCCCAGCGCGGCGGCCGCACGACGGCCGTCGCGAACCTGCTCGTCACGGCTGAGGCGCCGGTCGAGATGCTCGCCGCTAGGGTCTGGAGGGCCCACGCCAAGTTCCGCTCGTTCGACTTCCAGGCGCCGGAGCTTTCCGGCGGCCCGGCCGGCCCGGTGTCCGTGAGCGAGGTGGGCGGCGGCCGCAGCTACGAGTCCGCGGTAAGCCGCGCCGTGGAGCGCATCGAGCGCGGGGAGTTCCAGAAGATCGTGCTCGCGCGGGCGAAGGAGGCCCGGGCGGACGCGGGCCTGGACCCCCTGTACATGCTAAACGGCCTTCGCCAGAGGTTTCCCGACTGCACATCCTTCTCGGTTGCGAACGGTCGCGGCCAGAGCTTCATCGGGGCGAGCCCCGAGCTCCTGCTGCGCGTCGAGGACGGCTTCGTGTACACCGAGGCGCTCGCCGGCTCCATGGCCCGTGGCGCCACGGCGAGCGAGGACGCCTCGCTGGGGACGCGCCTGATGCGCAGCGAAAAGGACGTGCGCGAGCAGCGAATCGTCCTGGAGTCCATCCTGCGCCGGCTCACCCCTCTCGGCCTGGAGCTGCGCTACCCGGCGAGGCCCTTCCTCAAGCGCCTGTCCAACGTGCAGCACCTGCACACTCCCTTCGAGGCGCGCGTCCCCCGGGGCGTGAGGCTGCTCGACATGCTGGGCGCCCTCCACCCGACGCCGGCCGTCGGTGGGACGCCCAGGGAGGTCGCCGTGCCGGCGATCGCCGAGCTCGAGGCGTTCTCTAGGGGTCTCTACGGGGGCGCCCTGGGCTGGATCGACTCCCGCGGGGGGGGCCAGTTCGTGGTGGGGCTGCGCTCGGCCCTGGTCGACGGAAACCGGGCTCGCATGTACGCGGGCGCCGGCATAGTCGCGGGTTCCTCGCCGGAGATGGAGCTCGCCGAGACCGAGCTCAAGTTCAGGGCCATCCAGGACGCCCTGCTGGGGAGCTAGCGAGCCGCCATGCACCTGCAGCCGAAGCACCCGCCGTCCCTGGACACGCGCAACCTGAACAGCCTCTGGGGAAGCGTCATCGCGGAGACTCTCGCGCGGTCGGGCGTCGGCCGGGCGGTCATCTCCCCGGGCTCGCGCTCGACCCCGCTCGCCTTCGCGCTCGCGGGCCACCCCGCGATCGAGTCGGTGCCCGTGCTGGACGAGCGCTCGGCCTCGTTCTTCGCCCTCGGCCTCGCCAAGCAGAACATGCGCCCCGTGGTCCTGGTGTGCACGAGCGGGACGGCCGGGGCGAACTACTTCCCGGCGGTCATCGAGGCACAGGAGGCGGGCGTGCCGCTCGTCGTCTTCACGGCGGACCGGCCCCCGGAGATGCGCTCGTGCGCCTCGGGCCAGACGATCGACCAGCAGCGCCTCTACGGGGACCACGTGAACTTCTACCATGAGCTCGCGGTGCCGGAGGCGAGTCTCGCGCTCCTGCGCTACCTGCGCCAGACGATCGCCCACGCCGTCGAGCGCGCGCTCGCCCCGATGGCCGGTCCCGTGCACCTGAACGCGCCCTTCCGCGACCCCTTGGCGCCCACCGCCGACGGCGGCGCGGCCGCGGCCTTGGCCGCCGGCGTCGACTGGGAGAGGTTCTTCGGGCACCTGTCGCCGGCGCCCGCCGTGAGGCTCTCCTCGGAGATCCCCTCCCTCGACCCGTCGGTCCGCGGTGTCATCATAGCCGGCCCTGCGCTTGCGGCCGACGGCGCGGCCCACGCGGCCTGCGTCGGGGCGGTCTCCCGGCGCCTGGGTTGGCCGGTGCTTGCCGACGGGCTCTCGCCCGCGCGCAACCATGCCTCCCTCGTGCCCCACCTGGTCACGCGCTACGACGCCATCCTGCGCGACCCGCAGGCGGCCCAGGCGCTGCGGCCGCAGGCGGTCCTGTGCCTCGGGGAGTGGCCGACCAGCAAGGTCTTGAGATCGTGGCTCGAGGCGGGCGACGCCCCCGTCCATTTCGTCACCGAGCGGCCGGACAACAGGGACTCCCTGCACGGGGCCACGCGAAGGGTGGTCGCGACCCTGGACGAGCTTGCGCACGGCCTGCCTGCAGCGCGGGAGCCGAGCGGCTACGAGCGGCTGTGGCACGACCACGAGGTGAGGGCGGCGGCCGCCCTGGACGCCCGCCTCGGCGCGGAGGCGGCGCTCGTCGAGCCCAAGGCCGCGTGGCTCCTCGGCAGGCTCCTTCCCAGGTTTTCGTCGGTGTCGGTGGCGAACAGCATGCCGGTTCGCGACATCGAGTTCGTGTGGCCCGCGAACGACCGCGGCGTCCGCATCTTCTTCAGCCGGGGGGCGAACGGCATCGACGGCACGCTCTCGACGGCGCTTGGCGTCGCCTACCAGGGGGCCCGCTCGGTCCTGCTGACGGGCGACCTCGCGTTCCTTCACGACTCAAACGGGCTCTTGCTGCGGCCCCGGTTCAAGGGGAGCCTGACCGTCGTCGTCATCAACAACCGCGGCGGCGGCATCTTCGAGCACCTGCCCGTGGCGCAGTTCGGCCCTGTCTTCGAGGAATACTTCGCGACGCCCCAGGAGGCGGACATCGCGAAGCTGTGCGCCGCCCACGGCGTCGAGCATGTGGCCGTGGAGGACTGGGCGCACTTCGAGTCGCTCGTCGCCAGCCTGCCCGAGGCGGGCATCCGCGTCCTGGAGCTCTGGACCGACCGCAAAAGGGACGCCGCCTGGCGAAAAGAGGCGTTTGCCTCCGCCCTCGCCCCCGGCTAGGCCACTTCGGGAGGAGACCCAAACCCATGGCCCCCAAATGGAAATCCGCCGGAAGCTACTCCGACATCCTCTACCACAAGGCTGACGGGATCGCGAAGATAACGATCAACCGGCCCGAGAAGCGAAACGCCTTCAGGCCGGAGACGATCCAGCAGATGATGGAGGCGCTCGCCGACGCGCGCGACGACCAAAGGGTGGGGGTCGTCCTGCTGACGGGCGCCGGCCCCCACAAGGACGGCAAGTACGCCTTCTGTGCGGGCGGCGACCAGAGCGTGCGGGGGAGCGCGGGCTACGTGGGCGGCGACGGGGTCCCGAGGTTGAACGTCCTCGACCTGCAGAAGATGATCCGCTCCGCCCCGAAGGTCGTGATCGCGCTCGTCGCGGGCTACGCGATCGGGGGCGGCCACGTCCTGCACCTGGTGTGCGACCTGACGATCGCGGCCGAGAACGCGGTCTTCGGGCAGGTCGGCCCGGCGATGGGCAGCTTCGACGGGGGCTTCGGCGCGAGCTACCTCGCGCGCATCGTCGGCCAGAAGAGGGCCCGCGAGATCTGGTTTCTGTGCCGCAGATACTCGGCCGCGCAGGCCCTCGGGATGGGGCTTGTGAACGCGGTGGTGCCCGTGGGCGCGCTCGAGAAGACCGGGGTCGAATGGGCCGGGGAGATCCTGCAGAAGAGCCCGCTCGCCATCCGGCTCCTTAAGAGCGCGTTCAACGCCGATCTGGACGGCCAGGCGGGAATCCAGGAGCTCTCGGGCAACGCGACGCTGCTGTACTACATGAGCGAGGAGGCCAAGGAGTTCCACGCCGCGCAGCGCGGCAAGCGAAAGCCGGACGCGCGCCGGTTCCCCTGGCTGCCCTGAAGCAGGTCGGGGCGAAGGAATCCGGCCCTGGCTTTGCCCCTAGGGCTCGATGCGCTTCTGCGGCCCCGGGACCTCGACCGGGGCTCCCATGAGCACCTTGCCCGTTGGCACCTCGTACTCCTGGGGACCGAGGGTCGATCCGCCAAAGTAGGGCGCGGCTGTCCGAAGCATGGAGCGCAGCACGTCCGAGAACCTCTGTTCCGAATCAGCCGGCACCGCGACGAACGTGATCCAGGTGCAGGGGGCCCTGCTTCCCATGGCCCTGACCTCGTCCGTCCTGAAAGCCTCGACCACGAGCAGGTAGAAATCGCGGGCTTCCTGCCCGTCCTCGCCGAAGTCGCGCCAGAGCTGCCTGTTCGACCCAAAGCTGCTCCAGGCCGATTCGCTGAAGGCGTTCAGGCCCTGGCCGGGACCCATCCCGAAGCCGCCGCCTATCCCCCCGACGGTGATCGTGCTGTGATTCGCGAACGCGCCGAGCGTTCGCAGCACCTCCTCGGAGCTCAATCCGACGCGCGGGTCGAACGACCACTCGCTCATCAACCCGCTCTTGTACCTGTTTGAGACGAGCCCGTCATTGCCCCACGTGACCCTGTCCGGCCTCACGATAGGGGTCAGCCACGGCCGCTTGCCGTAATGGACGCGCAGCAGGTAGTCTATCCTAGCCGGCATCCGCCCGGCCTTCTCATGGTAGATCGCGTTGAAGTAGCCCCGCGTCTCGAGCGCGTATTCGAGCTCGCGGTAGACGGTGCCCACCGCCACGTCGCTAGGATAGACCTCGCCCGGCAGCAGCAGGTAGAAGAGCGGCTGCGCCGGCTTCGGTGCCTGTGGGGGCTCGGGACGGGCGTTGGGCGAGCCGTAGACGTGGTCGTAGAGCTCGGCGTCGGATAGCTGGGAGTAGTTGGCGGCGGAGACGGACACGGGCAACGCCTCCTTGGCGCTGTCGCGCACGGACGCGCAGCCGGCGAATCCCAGGATCGCCATGGAGGCCAGGGCGACCCCTCTCATCGCTGGCGCCGGTCGCCGGGAAACGGCGCCCGGGTTCGCCGCCGCAAGGCTCTTGCGCGGCTTCACGAACAGAGGGACGCGGCGCATGGTGAAAGGTTGTTCGCAGCCCCCCGCGAAACGGGGCCCGGAAGCCCTCAGAGGAGCGCGCCGATCCTTTTGGCAGCCTGCTCGGGCGACAACGCGTCCGTGTCGATGGGCGGATGGGGCGAGCGGATGACGGGGCGCTCGAAGGTGCCGCGCATGCGCAGCACGCGGTAGGTGTGCGCGTCCAGGGTCTTTCCCTCCCTCTTTCGCGCCTGCTCGCCCAGGCGGGCTTCGATGGTGGCCTCGCTCGCCGTGAGCTCGACCGGGATGATCTGGCCGCCGTTTGCCGCCACCTCGCCGAAGAGCCCGTCGATGAAGCGCTGCGGCACGGAGTCCTCGGGATTGAAGGTGAAGATCAGGACGGGCACCTTGTCGGCCATCACCCGGCGGAACACATCCATCCAGATCCGCTCGCGAAGCTCGACAAAGCCCGGCGTCCCGAAGCCATATATCGACAGCACAAGGTTGACAGTCAGGTGGTTGTGGAAGAGCGGGGCGCCTATCCTCTCCGCCAGGATCCTTGCCACGGTCAGTTTCCCAACCGCAGGCCGACCGTAGAGGAAAACGAGCTTCATCGCGAAAAAAAGCCGGTGAGCAACGCGCCCACCGGCTTTTGCAAATAATAAGGAGCAGCCTACTTGCCAAGCGATTTGCGCAGGTCGGCGAGCTGGCCCGAGGAGCCGAGCTTGTCGTTGCGGCTCGCTATGAACTTGGCGTACTCGTCGATGAAGATCTTGCCCGGCGGGCGGAAGTCGAACTCCGCGGGGTGGTCCCTGAAGAACTCGCGGTGGACGCGCGTCCAGACGAGGCGCCCGTCGGTGTCGATGTTCACCTTGGTGACGCCGAGCTTCGCGGCGGGCAGGTACTCGTTCGGGTCGACGCCGACGGCGTCCGCCATCTTGCCGCCCGCGGCGTTGATGCGGTCGACCTCCTCCTTCGGAACGGACGAGGAGCCGTGCATCACGAGGGGATAGCCCGGCATGAGGGCCTGGATCTTCCTAAGCACGTCGAAATGCAGGGACTGGCGGCCCTTGAACTTGTAGGCGCCGTGGCTCGTGCCGATGGCGCACGCCAGCGAGTCGCAGCCCGTCTTCTTGACGAAATCCTGGGCCTCGGCGGGGTTGGTGAGGGTCGCGTGGCCGTCCTCGACCTTGATGTCCTCCTCGACGCCGCCGAGCATGCCGAGCTCGGCCTCGACCGAGAGGCCCTTCGCGTGCGCCGCGTCGACCACGCGCTTGGTGATCTCGACGTTCTTCGCGTAGGGCTCGTGCGAGGCGTCGATCATGACCGAGCTGTAGAAGCCCGACTTGATGCAGTCGTAGCAGGTCTCCTCGTCGCCGTGGTCCAGGTGGACGGCGAAGATGGCGTCCGGGAAGATCTCTGCGGCGGAGCGGATGATCCCCTCCAGCATGCGCTTGTCGGTGTACTTGCGCGCCCCCTTGGAGATCTGGATGATGAACGGGGCCTGCGACTGGATGCAGCCGCGGAAAAGGCCCATCGCCTGCTCAGCGTTGTTAATATTGTACGCGCCAACGGCATACTTGCCATAGGCGTGCTTGAATAGCTGCGCGGTTGTTACGATCATGGAGCCCCTAGCGTACCGCGCGCCGGGGTTACCGACAAGGCATTATGGATAGGGATTTTCCCTATCCCTTGCCGCCGCCCGCCGCTGCCGGGGGCGGCGCCGCGCCGCCCGCGGCGCCCTGGTTCGCCGCGCGGAAGAGCTGCTGCATCTGCTGCTGGGCCTGCTGCTGCTGCTGGATCTGCTGGAGAACGCTGACCTGGGGGGCCGTGAGGATGCTCGAGGCCTGGGTGACCGCGTCGTTCGTCACCTTGGCGTTGCCGCCCCCGTTTAGGAGGCTCATGGGCGACGGCCCGGAGTCTCCGCCGCTGCCCGTGCCGGCCGTTCCGCCGCCGGAGCGCTGGGGCTGGTCCTGCTGCAAGAGCGCGATCATCGCGTTTGCCTGGTCGTCGGTGAGCGGCGTCTGCGTGTAGCTGAGCTGCTGCTGCAGCGTGTTGACGGTGTTTCGCTCAGGGAGCGTCTGCTGGTACGCCTGGTACTGCTGGTAGGCGCCGTCGCCAAGCGCCTGCTGGATGGCGTTGTCGGCCTGCGTCACGGCCTGGCCGACGAGAGTCTTGAAGCCATCAGGGTCCTCCCTCGGGTTGATCCCCTGCTCGCGGGCCGCCTGCATGACGTCCATGAGCGCCTGCTGCTTGTCGGAAAGGAGGCTCTGGAACTGCGCCAGCTGGTCGGGGGAGAGGTTGAGCTGCTTGAAGAGGGGCCCGTAGGTCTGGCTGAGGCGCCCTTTCATCTGGATGGCCAGCAGCCTCTGGAACTCGGGGTTGCTCGCCATCTGGCCGAACACGCCGAACCTGCCGCCCGGCCGCCTGCCGGCGTTGTTGGCGCCGGGATCATCTCCGCTGACCCCCCCATCGGCGCCATCTAGGCCGAGGCCGCCCCTGCCCCGGATGGCGGCCAGGCGGTCCTGCAGGGAGCGGATCGTCTTCCGGGCGTCCGCAAGCTGGCGCTTTAACGAAGCATTGTCTCCATCAACAAGTTGCGCACGAAGCCTGATCAGCTCCCCGTACTGGTGCCAGGCCAGCGCGGCCACGGCCAGGAGGGCCACGGCAAGGAGGGCGGTCACGAGCGTTCTTGCGGATTTCATATCAGGAGTCTCGCGTGATTAGACGCTGGCCCCGTCGGAACGTTTCTCCTGCTCGCGCGCTTCGTGGTGTTTTCTTGCGTGTTTCTTGGCGTGCGGCGGGCTCTTGGGGGCCTTCGGGGCCCGTGGGGCGAACTCGAAACCCGTGCTGCCGTCCTCCTTGAGGGCAAGGAAGGCGTTGAAGGGCCGGCGCGTGCGCTGGCTCCAGAACTTGTCGAGCAGGTCGGTCTTGCCGGTCTCCAGCATCTTCTGGAACTGCTCCCTGGGGATGTCGCGCGCGAGGATCCTGCGGGAGCACCGCGCGAGGATCTTCTCCTCGCCGGCCTCGGGGCGCATGACGACGTAGCTCTGGGGCGTCTCGTAGACCTTTGCGCCGGCGCCGAAGCGCGCCGCGGGCGCGTCGGCGACGGGCGCAAGGCCGCTGAAGTCGATCTTGATCGCCCCGGTGGAGTCCCTCTGGCCGTCGAACACGAACTCCACCTTCTTCTCCTCCTTGTTGTAGCGCAGCACGGCGCTGAAGGGCTTGCCGGCCCTGGAGCGGAAGCCGTCGAGGGGCCCGATCTGGCCGCTCGCGAGGATCTCCTTCACCTCGGGCTCGCTCATCTTGCGGTTGCCGATCACCTTGTAGACCATGAGCTCGCCGTCGCGCGACTTGTAGCCGCGAAGCGTCTCCACCATCGGCATTCCGTCGGTCGGCGAGATGATGTCGGTCTCGCGCGCGGCGGAATCGTCCTCCTCGAAGCTCTTGACCCGCGCCACTATCCCCTTGGTGGTCTCCACGACCTCGGACATGAACTTCTCCCTGGGAAACCTGCCGTGCTCCATCTGGCGAAGCTTGAACTCCCATTCGCCCGTCATGGCGGGCCTGGTGAGGCCTTCGGCGTCAACGGCCTCCAGGAACTGCAGGATCTGCTCCGCCTTGGGCGTCGGGACGAGCTCGCGCTGGTTGCGCTCGATGTAGCGCGAGTTGATGAGCCCGTCGATCGTCTCGGCGCGCGTCGCCGGGGTGCCCAGCCCGCGCTCCTTCATGGCCTCGGCGAGCTCCTCGTCCTCGACCAGCTTGCCGGCGCCCTCCATGGCCGAGAGGAGCGTGGCCTCCGTGTACCGCGGCGGGGGCCGCGTGGCCTCCTCGTGGAGCTGGGCGTCGACGGTGCGCGCGGCGGGCGGGCTCCCGTCGGCCGCGCCGAGCGCCGGCAGGGCCTTGGAGTCCGGGGAATCGTCCTCGACCGTGGTCCTGCCGTAGACGGCTAGCCAGCCGGGCGAGGTGAGCACCTTGCCCTCGGTCCTGAACGCGTGCCCGCCGACCGTGCTCGTGCGCGTCGTGATGTCGAACTCCGCCGGGGGGTAGAACACCGCCACGAACCGGCGCGCGATCATGTCATAGATCCTGGCCTCCATGTCCTCGAGGTGCTTCGGCGCCTCCACGGTGGGGATGATCGCGAAGTGGTCCGAGATCTGCGCGTTGTTGAATATCCTCTTGTTGGGCCCGAGCCACTGCTGGTCGAGCACCCGAGCCGCGTGGGCCGCCAGGTCGCCCCGCAGGTTGAGGAGCGCCTGGCGGCACGTCGGGATGTAGTCCTCCGGGAGCGCGCGCGAGTCCGTCCTCGGGTACGTGATCATCTTGTGGCGCTCGTAGAGCGCCTGGGCGATCTGCGAGGTGCGCCGGGCGGGCAGCCCGAAGCGGTTGTTGGCCTCACGCTGCAGCGTCGTCAGGTCGTAGAGCCTCGGGGACGCCTGGGTGCTCGCCTTTCGCTCATCGGCGAGCGCGGCCGACGGGTGCCCGGCGCACGCATCGTAGACGGCCTTCGCCGCCGCCTGCTCCCAGATGCGGTCCACCCGGTCGTAGTCGTCGGACTCCGGCTTCTTGAAGTCGGGCTTCTGGTAGACGCCGACATAGGTCCCCTGGCTCACCTGGAACTCGGCGGTGATCGTCCAGTAGGCGCGCGGCTTGAAGCCCCGGATCTCGAGCTCGCGGGCGTAGACGATCGCCAGGGTGGGGGTCTGCACCCGGCCCACCGAGGCGACGTTGCCGGCCCGCGAGCCGAACATGCGCTTGGTGAGGGCCCGCGTCCCGTTGATGCCGATCAGCCAGTCGCTCTCGCTGCGGCAGCGGGCGGCGTCGGCCAGGCCCCGCATCTGCTCGCCGTCCCTCAGGCCCGCGAACGCCTCCCGGATGCCCTCCTGGGTCATGGTCTGCATCCAGGCGCGCTTCACCGGCAGCTTGCTCTTCGTCAGCTGGTAGATGTACGTGAAGATCAGCTCGCCCTCGCGGCCCGCGTCGCAGGCGTTGACGACTAGGTCGACGTCCTTCCTCGCGAGCAGCTTCTTTAGCAGGGCAAAGCGCTCCTTCGACTCCTCGATCGGCTTGAGCTCGAACTTGTGCGGGATGATCGGCAGGGCGTCCAGGCGCCAGAACCCGTACTTCTTCTTGTCGATGTCCTCGGGCATCTGCAGCTCCACCAGGTGCCCCACGGCCGAGGAGATGACGTAGTCGTCATTCTCGAAATGGTCGCCCTTCTTGGGGACCTTCCCCAGCGCGCGCGCAAGATCAGCCGCGACGGACGGCTTCTCTGCGATGATGAGTGACTTCATGAAGCCGCGAGCCGATAGGCCGCGCGGGCGCGGATTTCAAGGCTTACTTTTTGCGGGGGTGCCTAGGCGCAGGCCTTCGGCGCCTCCGCAAGGGCGCTGTCCAGGGCCCTTGTGAGGGCCGCGATCGTCTCGTCGGTCTCGTCCCCCATGTTCGAGATGCGGAAGGTCTTGCCCTTGAGTTTGCCGTAGCCCCCGTCGATCACGAGCTGGTGCTTGGACTTGAGGATCTTGTTGAGCGCCGGCAGGTCGTAGCCGAGGCTGTTCGAGAAGCAGTTCAGGGTGACCGAGCCGTGGCCCGGCGCGGGGAAGAGACGGAAGCCCTTTGACTCTCCCCAGGCCCGGACGGCCCCGTTGAGCCTCGCGTGCCTCGCATAGCGGGCCTGGACGCCCTCGGCGCGGATGTCCTCGAGCTTGGACTTGAGGGCGTAGATGAGCGGGATGACGGGCGTGCTGGGCGTCATTCCGTTCTCGTGGTTCCTCTGGAACTCGAGCAGGTCGAAGTAGAAGCCGCGGTCCGGCGTCCCGGCGGCGCGCGCAAGGGCCCTCTTCGAGGCCGACAGGAGCGACAGGCCCGGCGGCAGCGCGAGCGCCTTCTGGGAGCCCGTGATCATGATGTCGATCCCGAGCTCGTCCTTCGGGATCGCCATGGCGCTGAAGGAGCTCACGGTGTCCACGATCGAGACGACATCGGGGAACTCGCGGATGACCGCCATCAGCGAGGCGATGTCGCTCATGCAGCCGCACGATGTCTCGTTGTGGATGAGCGTCACGGCGTCGTACTGGCCGCTCGAGAGCTCGCGGCGGACGGCCTGCGGGTCGACGGGCTGGCCCCATTCGAACTTCAGGGCGCCCCCCTGCCGGCCGCAGCGCAGGGCGACGTCGTTCCACTTGTCCGAGAAGGCCCCGTTCATGCAGTTGAGGACCTTCCTCCCCGTCACGTTGCGCACGGAGCCCTCCATCGAGCCCCAGGCGCTGCTCGTGGAGAGGTACACCGGGTCCTTGGTCCCGAAGAGCGCCTGCAGGTCCGGCTGCAGGGACTGGTAGAGCGCGACAAAGTCGGTGCTCCGGTGGCCGATCATCGGCTGGGCCATCGCACGGAGGGTCTTCTCCGAGACGGTGACGGGGCCGGGTATGAATAGTTTGTAGGCCATTTTGTGCGTCCGCGTGGACCTCCAAAAACATTTTACTCTTACCCCGACGTCAACATTCATTACCCCCGGGGCGCCCTCCGCCGCCTTCCAACCCCTACCGATGTCCTGGCTCTCCAGAAAATTCCAAGCGTTCGAGCTGTACACCGTCGACGTCGTGCTCGGGCGCCGCGCCGACACCGGGGCGGCCGTCTACGGGGCGCTCCTGCACGCCCTCTCCCTGCTCTTCAGCGGCGTCGTGCAGGCGCGCCTCTGGCTGTACCGCAACAGGATCCTGCACGACCAGCCCCTGGGCTGCCTTGTCGTCGTCGTGGGCAACCTGACGGTCGGGGGGACGGGCAAGACGCCCGTCGTCGAGATGTTCGCCCGGGCCCTGCGCGACCGCGGCCGCAAGGTCGCGATCCTTAGCCGGGGCTACAAGAGCAAGGCGCCGCCCCTCTGGAAGAAGGCGTGGTACGCGATCACGCACACGGACGAGCCGCCGCCGCGGGTGGTGAGCGACGGCCAGCGCGTCTTCCTGGACAGCGAGGCCGCGGGCGACGAGCCCTACATGCTCGCGCGCAACCTGCCCGGCGTCGTGGTCCTCGTCGACAAGAACCGGGTCAAGGCGGGGGCCTACGCGATCAAGCGGTACGGGTGCGACACGCTGGTCCTGGACGACGGCTTCCAGTACCTGCCCCTCAAGGGCAGGCTCAACCTCCTGCTTGTCGACAAGACCAACCCCTTCGGAAGCGGTCACCTGCTGCCGCGCGGCATCCTGCGCGAGCCCGTGAAGCACCTGAGCCGCGCCAACTACATCTTCCTCACCAAGTCCGACGGCAGGCGCGACCCCGACCTGGAGGCGCTGATCGCGCGCTACAAGCCGGGCGCCGACGTGATCGAGTGCGCCCACAGGCCCCGCTACCTGCAGAGGCTCGACGCGGGCGCCCACGGGGCGAGGGAGGAGCTCACCTGGCTCAAGGGCAGGCGGGTATTCGCCTTCTCGGGCATCGCGACCCCGGAGAGCTTCGAGAAATTCCTGCGCGACTTCGGAGCGCTCCTGGTCGGGCGCGAGCGATTCCTCGACCACTACCGCTACACGGAGGAGGACCTCGCCGAGCTCTACGACGCCGCGGAGCGCGAGCAGGCCGAATGCCTCGTGACGACGGAGAAGGACGCGGTGCGAATCCCGGACGCCGCCGGGAGCCCCCTGCCGCTCTACTACCTGCGCCTGGAGATCGAGATCATCCGCGGCGCGGCGGACTTCGACGAGGCCGTGGCCAGGATCTGCTTCCCCCAGAACGCACTTGCCGGGCGCATCCCGCCGGGCGTAACTGACGGTTCTCATGATCATTGATCCACGCTTCACGCAGCTAGCCGACGGGCTCACGGGGTTCTCGACGGCCCTCAAGAAGGGCGAGCGGGTCCTCATAGACGCCTTTGACGTGCCCGACGCCATGGTGATCGCCCTCGTCCGCTCCGCGCGCAGGCGCGGCGCCCATCCCTACGTGCAGATCCACAGGGCGCGGGTGACGCGAGAGCTCACCCTGCAGGCCGAGGAGGGGCAGTTCGTACCGCAGAGCGAGATCGAGCTTGCGCGCATGAAGCAGATGAACGCGTACATCGCGCTCAGGGGATCGGACAACATCTTCGAGGCGGCGGACGTTCCGTCGTCGCGCGTGCAGCTGGTGAGCCGGGTCATGAAGCCGGTCATCGACCGGCGCGTGAACAGCACGAAGTGGGTCGTCCTTCGCTGGCCGACCTCGGCCATGGCCCAGCAGGCGTTCATGAGCACCGAGGCCTTCGAGGACTTCTACTTCAAGGTCTGCACGCTCGACTACTCGCGGATGAAGCCCGGCATGGCGGCCCTGGCCGAGCTCATGCGGCGCACTGACAAGGTGCAGGTCACGGGCCCGGGCACCGACCTGCGCTTCTCGATCAAGGGGATCGGTGCCAAGGAGTGCGGCGGCCAGTTCAACATCCCCGACGGCGAGGTGTTCTCTTGCCCGGTCAGGGACTCGGTCGAGGGCGTCGTGCAGTACAACGCGCCGAGCGTCTACCTCGGGACCTCGTTCGACTCGATCCGCCTCGTGTTCCGCAAGGGCAAGGTCGTGGAGGCCACCTCGAACAACACCAAGCGCCTGAACGAGATCCTGGACAGCGACGCGGGCGCCCGCTACGTGGGCGAGTTCGCGATCGGCTTCAATCCGCACATCCTTGAGCCGATGCGCGACATCCTCTTCGACGAGAAGATCGCGGGCTCGTTCCACTTCACGCCGGGCCAGGCCTACGAGGACTGCGGCAACGGCAACAAGTCCCAGGTGCACTGGGACATGGTGTGCATCCAGCGCCCCGATCACGGCGGCGGCGAGATCCGCTTTGACGGCAAGGTGATCCGCAGGGACGGGGTCTTCCTTCCCGCGGCCCTTCGCAAGCTCAACCCCGAGTATCTCCTGGCGAATTGAGCTTGAACATATCGACGAATTCGGATTCGTTGATGCGATGCCGCAAGAGACGCAAGGAAGCCTGGGGGCGTTCATCCAGGCGCTCCCCAAGACGGAGACCCACCTGCACATCGAGGGGGCGCTCCCGTACGACGAGCTCCTGAGGACGCTCTCGCCGGAGCGCTATCCGGCGGACCCGCAGTTTCGCAGGAGCTCCTACCGCTACCCGACGTTCCCCGATTTCGAGCGGACGCTGCTTGACCACGCCCTCCCGTGGTTCACGAGCGCGCAGCGCTACCACGAGGCCGCGCGCGTCATCTTCGCCGGCTACGTGCGCGAGAACGTGCGCTACGTGGAGACAAGCTTCCACCTCGCCGTCTCCCAGTTCATCAACGTCCCCGGCACCGAGATTCTCGACGCGATACGGGCTGCGGCGCCGCCCGGGCTCGAGGTGCGGGTGTTCGCCGGGCTCCTGAGGAATGCCTACGACGGGCCCCTGCGCGAGGTGATCGACTCCCTCGAGAATTGGGAGCACCTGGCCGGGGTCGACCTGCACGGCTTCGAGCAGATGCCGACCGAGCCCTGGTCGTTCCGGGTCTGGGAGCGCATCCGGAGGGCGGGCAAGGTGACGAAGTGCCACGCGGGGGAGTTCGACGGGCCGGCGCGCGTTCGCGAGGCGATAGGGCCCCTGGGGGTAACGAGGGTGCAGCACGGGGTGCGCGCCATCGAGGACCCGGAGGTGGTCAAGCTCGCGGCCGACCGCGGGGTCACCTTTGACCTCTGCCCGATAAGCAACGTCAGGCTCGGGGTCGTTCCCGACCTTGCCTCGCACCCGCTGCGCCGGCTGATGCGGGCCGGCATCAACTGCACGGTCAGCACCGACGACCCCCTGTGCTTCGCCAACACGGTGAGCGACGAGTACGAGGCGCTGGCCTCGGAGGCGGGCTTCACGCGCGCCGAGCTGGCCCGGCTCGCGCGAAACGGCTGGGCCGTCGCGGACGTCGGGGCCGAGAGGCGCCGCGCCTGGCTTGCGGAGATCGACAGGATCGAGTCCTCGTGAGCGGGGCGCTAAGGCACACGGTGCCGGAGTCCCTCCGCGTCGCCCGCGCGGACAAGGCGCTCGCCGTCGCCTTTCCGCAGCACAGCCGCGTGGCGCTCCAGAGGGCGTTCGACGCGGGCCTCGTAAGCCTCAGGGGCGCGCCGATCCGCCGGTCCGCGACCGTGCACGCCGGCGACGTGATCGAGTTCTCGCTGCCCGACGTCGTGCCGGCCGCCATCCGGGCGGTGGACATGCACCTGGACATCCTCTTCGAGGACCGCTCGATGCTTGTCGTCAACAAGCCGGCCGGGATGGTCGTGCACCCGGGCGCCGGCACAGGCGAGAACACGCTCGTCCACGCTCTCCTTGCGCACTGCAAGGGTACCCTGAGCGGGATCGGCGGCGTCGAGCGCCCCGGGATCGTGCACCGGCTCGACCGCGGAACCTCCGGAGCGATCGTCGTCGCGAAGACCGACGAGGCCCACAGGGACCTGGCCAGGCAGTTTGCGGAGCGCTCGGTGGTAAAGGAGTACGTCGCGCTCGTCGCCGGGGCCCCCGGCCTGCTGAGCGGCTCGATCCGCAAGGCGATCGGGCGCAACCCGCGCCACCGCCACAAGATGGCGGTCATTGAGGAGGGCCGCGGCGGGCGCTCGGCGTGGACCGACTGGCAGGTCGTCGAGAAGTACGGGGCGGCGGCCGCCCTCGTCTCGTGCACGCTGCACACGGGGCGCACGCACCAGATACGCGTGCACCTGGCGTCGCTCGGCCACCCGATCCTGGGAGACTCGGTCTACGGCTGGAGGCCGGACGCGAAGGCGCGGGCGAGGCCCGCCCGCGTCATGCTCCATTCCGCGCGCATCCGCCTCGCCCATCCGAAGACCGGAAGGGCGCTCGAGCTGAGGGCGCCGCTTCCCGCGGACTTCAAGGCCCAGATCAGGGCGCTGAAGGCGCCATAGGGGGCGCGGGCATCGAGTTTTTTTCATGGCGCGCCCCCGCGGCCGCGATAGGATGGCGCCAACCAAGGCGACGCCATGAAAGGGACACACGCACTCAGGCTCGCGGGCATCGCGCTCGCCCTCTCAGCCAGCCTTCTCGCGCGGGACGGCGCCGGGGCCCCCGCGGACGAGGCGGCGCTCGCCTCGCAGCTTGAGTCCGCCCGCCAGGGGGGCCACTGGTCCGACGCCGGCGACCTGGCGCGCCAGCTCTTGGCCGCGCATCCGCAGAACTGGGAGTACCTGCGCGGCCTCGCCGAGTCGCAGTTCCACGCGGCGCAGTTCGCCGACGCGCAGCCCAACTACGCGAAGGCCGTTGAGATCCTATCGAAGCAGGCCGGCGACAAGGAGCGCGGGGAGCTCCTGGGGATGCTGATAGACGAGGGCGACTGCCTGCGCAAACTGGGCAAGTTTGGCGATGCCGTCGCGGTCTACGACCAGGCGGCGCCCCTCTCCCCCGACCCCGGGAGCCTCTTCTTCAACCTCTGCGCCGCCGAGTACGTGCGCGGCGACAAGGACCAGGCCCTGGTCTTCGCCGAGAAGACCATCAAGGCGGACCCCAAGCACGCGGACGCCTACTACATCAAGGGCTCGCTCCTCGCGGGCAAGGGCAAGTCGGATCCCGACACCGGCAGGTTCATCCTTCCGGAGGGCACGGTCGAGGCGCTGAACAAGTACCTCGAGCTCAAGCCCGACGGGTCCCACGCCGCGGCCGTGCGCAACATGCTCAAGCTGTTCGAGCAGTAGGCGCGCGGGGCGGCGCCTAGGATCCCCCCAGGATCTGCGCGGCGACGCCCCAGCGCAGGTTGCGCAGCGAGTGGTGGTAGGACTCGAATCCGCCGTGCTCGGCCAGCGCGACGAGCGTCGCCAGGGCGACGGGGAAGACGTCGGCCCGGGCCGCGGCGAGGCCCGCCACCGAGCGCCGCGCCGCGAGGTCCATCGAGGCCACCCGGTCGAAGAGCGCCCGGAGCGCCGAAACGGCGATGCGCGGGTCGACCTCGGCCAGGGTGACGGAGCGCGCCTCGGCCTCGATGGCGCGCACGGTGGTCAGGGTTCCGCCGGTGCCGACGACGCCCAGGCCCCTGGGCACGGGAAGGGGGAAGCCCGAGTCGGCGAGGGCCGCGCCCACGCGGGCCGCGACGGCGGCGGCCACGCCGGGGCCGAGCGGGCGGGCGCAGTCGCCCGCCAGCTGCTCGGTCAGGCGCACGCACCCCAGGGGAAGGCTGATGGCCCGCTCGATCGAGCGGGCCCTGAAGCAGAGGCACTCGAGGCTGCCGCCGCCCAGGTCGAAGACGTCGAAGTCGGCGAAGCGCCTGAGCGCGGGGTCGGTCGTCAGGCCGCGGCCGATCAGGTTGGCCTCCTCCTCGCCCGAGAGGAGGCGAACCTCGAGCGAGGCCGCCGAGCGCACCTTCTCCCGGAAGTCCGCGCCGTTCGAGGCGTCGCGGACCGCGCTCGTGGCCACGGCGGCGAGGGTCTCCGCGCCCAGGCGCCGGGCGTCCGCGGCAAGCTCGGCGACCGCCGCCACGCCCCGCTGCATGGGCCCCGCGCCGAGCGTGGGCTTCCCGGAGCCGATCCCGTCGCTGATGCGCACCTCGAGGGTGCGCGAGACGATCTCCTGCAGGAGCCCGTCGGGCGCGCGCTGCGCAACCAGGAGCTTTATCGAGTTGCTACCGATGTCGATGACGGCGACTCGCATGCCTGGGGGCGGCCTAGAGCCGGTAGTCTCCCGGGGCGATCAGGAGGGTGAACTCGCCCTTCAGGCTCGCCTTGGCGAGCTTGTCGCGGACCTCGCCCGCGGGGCCGACCCAGAAGGTCTCGTGGAGCTTCGTCACCTCCTTGGCGACGCAGACGACGCGCGCCGGGCCGAGCGCCCCCACGACGTCGTCCAGGGCCTTGGCGATCCTGTGGCAGCTCTCGTAGAGGGCGATCGTGTACGCGAAGTCCCGGTGACTGGAGAAGAAGGAGAGCCTCGCCGAGGATTTCGGGGGCAGGAAGCCCGCGAACAGGAACCCGTTGGTCGGAAGGCCGCTCGAGCTCAGGGCGGCCGCGAAGGCGACCGGCCCCGGGACGGGCACGACGGGCAGCGAGAGCCTGCGGCAGGCCCGCACCACCCTAAAGCCCGGGTCGCTCATCCCCGGGGTCCCCGCGTCCGTCGCGAGGGCGACGGAGCGGCCGGATGCGATGGCCTGCGCGAGCCTCTCGGCCGCCTCGGCCTCGTTGTGCTCATGGTACGAGACGAGCTCGCGGCTGATCCCCAGGCGGCTCAGCAGGACGCCGGTCGTCCGCGTGTCCTCGCAGGCGACCAGGTCCGCCGAGCCCAGGATCGCACGGGCCCTGTCGGAGAGGTCCGAGAGGTTGCCGATCGGCGTCGAGACAACGTAGAGATGGCCCGGCTGGGCCCTGAGCGACGTGTTCGTCCGCTCCTGGCTCAATGCACGGCGCTTCCGCTGCCGCTCATCCCGGGAATCTGGCCCTCCCAGTCCGCCGGGCGGTTCCAGGGAATGGACGAGTCCGACGGCGCGTCCATCGTGCAGCCTGCAAGGAGGCAGCCGAGCGCTATTAGCATTACCGCGGCCACGCGTTTAAGGGACGGATTCATTCGTGCAGTAGACTATGGCCCGGGAAGGGCGGGAAGCAAGTCGGCTCTGCTCAGGCGCTGTAGGTCGACTCGAACCAGGGCTTGCGCGAGGCCTTTCGCACGGAGCCGTTGGCGGCGAGGTGCTCGAGGATCTTGAACGCGGCCTCGGGGTCCCCCCCGGCCTGAGAGGCGAGGGCCTCGGCCGTGAGCGGCGCCCCGGCGGCGGCCTTGAGCGCCGCGCCCAGGCGCTGGCGGAGCGCGATCACCCCGGAGGCCGCCTTCTTTCCTGCCTCGACCCCCGGCTGGTCGTAGGCGTTTATGCCGACCAGGGACGCGTACAGCCCGACGACGCGCTCGTAGAGCGCCACCAGCATCCCCAGCGAGCGCGGGGAGACGTCCTCCAGGGTTAGCGTGACCGACCAGCGGTCCTTCTCGCTCAAGGCGTCGCGCGTTCCCAGGTAGAACCCCTGCAGGTAGTCGCCGCTCGTGACGCCGGGCTCGACCTCGAAGGGCGCGCCGGAGCGGTCCTTCAGGACCTCGATGAAGGTGACGAAGAAGTTCTTCACGCCCTCGCGAAGCTGCTGCACGTAGGCGTGCTGGTCGGTCGAGCCTTTGTTGCCGTAGACGGCGATCCCCTGGTTTACCACGTTGCCCGCCAGGTCGAGCTCCTTGCCCAGGGACTCCATGACGAGCTGCTGCAGGTACCTCGAGAAGAGCAGGAGGCGGTCCTTGTAGGGGAGGACGACCATGTCCTTCTCTCCGCGGCCGTTCGTCGCGAAGTGCCACATGAGGGCGAGGAGGGCCGCGGGGTTCTGCGCCGTGGCGCTCCTTCGCGTGACGGCGTCCATGGCCGCGGCTCCCTTGAGGATCGCGTCGACCTTGATCCCCTGGAGGGCCGCCGGAAGAAGCCCGACGGCGCACATCTCGCTCGTGCGGCCCCCGACCCAGTCCCACATGGGGAAGCGGGCGAGCCAGCCCTCGGCCTGCGCCAGCTGGTCGAGCCTCGATCCGGCTCCCGTGACGGCGACGAAGTGCCTCGGGTGGTCGAGGCCGGCGGCCTTGAAGGCCGCCGCGGCCTCAAGCTGGCCGTTTCGGGTCTCGATCGTGCCGCCGGACTTGGAGATGACGACAACGAGCGTGCGGGCGAGCTTCGAGCCCAACTGCCCCAGCACGTAGTCGAACCCGTCCGGGTCCGTGTTGTCGAAGAAGTGCACCTCCATCTTGTCCCTGCGCGGCGAGCCCAGGGCGTGGCTCACGAACTGCGGGCCCAGGGCCGAGCCCCCGATGCCCACCACCAGCAGGTGGCGGAACTTGCCCTTCGGCCCGGCGATGGCGCCCGAGTGGACCCTTGCGGCGAAGTCCTTGATCGCGGCCAGGGTGGACTCGATCTGCGCCCTGATCTCGGGGGTCGGAGCCAGCTGGGGGGCCCGCAGCCAGTAATGGCCCACCATGCGCTTCTCGCTCGGGTTCGCGATGGCCCCCTTCTCGAGCTCGGCCATGTCGGCGAGAGCCTTCTGCATCCGCTCCTCCATCGAGGCCATGTAGCCGTCGGGGAAGGGGATCCGGCTTATGTCTAGCGCCAGCCCCAGGGCGCTGTCCTGGTATCGCAGGCTCTTGAATCGGTTCCAGTTCATTTTAAAAAGAGGTCCCTGTCCGTCACGGCCCCCAGGGAGGCGCTGGAGACGAGCCTCGCGTACTTGGCGAGCGCCCCGCGGGTCTCCCTCGGCCTGGCCGGGCGCCGGGCCCTTGCGCGGGCGCGGATCTCCTTGGCGCCGAGCCCGAGCGTTATCGTGCCCGCGACCGCGTCGATCGTTATCGTGTCGCCGTTGCGCACGACCCCGATCGGCCCGCCGACGGCGGCCTCCGGGGTGATGTGGCCGACGACGAAGCCGTGGCTGCCGCCGGAGAAGCGCCCGTCGGTGATGAGGGCCACGGAGCTTCCGAGCCCCTTGCCGACGACCGCGCTCGTCGGCGCAAGCATCTCGCGCATGCCGGGGCCCCCCACGGGGCCCTCGTTTCGTATCACGACCACGTGGCCGGCCTTCACGCGGCCGCCCAGGATCGCGCGCAGAGCGGACTCCTCGGACTCGAAGACGATGGCCCTTCCGGAGAACGCGAGCCCCTCCTTGCCGGAGATCTTCGCCACCGCGCCGCCGGGCGCCAGGTTGCCGTAGAGGATGCGCAGGTGGCTGTCGGCCTTGATCGGGTTTGAGAACGGCCGGATGACGTCCTGGTCGGCGGGGTAGGGGGCCACGCCTCGCAGGTTCTCGGCGACCGTCCTGCCGGTGACGGTCATGCAGCCGCCGTGCAGCAGCCCCTTGTCCAGAAGCATCTTCATCAGGGGCGGCAGCCCCCCTATGCGCACCAGGTGCGAGACGCCGTACTTGCCCGAGGGCTTAAGGTCCGCGAGGACGGGGACCCTCCTGCCGACGCGCGTGAAGTCGTCGATCGAGAGCCTCACGTTCGCGGCGTGCGCCATGGCGAGCAGGTGCAGGACGGCGTTTGTCGAGCCGCCCAGGGCGATGACGACCGCGATCGCGTTCTCGAACGCCTTGCGCGTGATGATGTCCCTGGGTCGGATGCCTGCCCTTAGCAGCGAGAGGGCCGCCTCGGCGGCGCGCCTGCAGTCCCCGCGCTTCTCCGGGCCGACGGCGAGCTGAGTCGAGCTGTTGGGCAGGCTCATGCCTAGGGCCTCGATGGCGCAGGCCATGGTGTTGGCCGTGTACATGCCGCCGCAGGAGCCCGGGCCCGGGATCGAGCACTCCTCGACCGCGTGCAGGCCCGCGTCGTCAAGCTTGCCCGCTGCGTGCTGGCCCACGGCCTCGAAGACCGACACGATGTCGCACTCCTTCTTGGTGCCGGGGTGGATGCCCGGCAGGATGGTGCCGCCGTAGACGAAAACCGAGGGGCGGTTCAGGCGCGCGAGCGCGATCAGGCAGCCGGGCATGTTCTTGTCGCAGCCGCCTATGGCGACCACGGCGTCGAAGCCCTCGGCGCCGGCCACCGTCTCGATCGAGTCGGCGATCACCTCGCGTGAGACCATGGAATAGCGCATGCCGGGGGTGCCCATGCTGATGCCGTCGGAAACCGTGATGGTGCCGAAGACAACGGCCTTGCCCCCGGCCCCGTCCGCGCCGGCCGCCGCCTCGCGGGCGAGCTCGTCGATGTGCATGTTGCACGGCGTCACCATGCTCCAGGTCGAGGCGACGCCCACGACGGGCTTCGCGAAGTCGGCGTCGCCGAAGCCGACCGCCCGCAGCATGGAGCGGTTCGGGGACCTGTCGGGCCCGTCTACCACGATGGAGGAGTGCTTGCGAAGGTTGCCTTTGGGCGCGCTCATGGGCGGTCGCACAGTCAACGCAAGGGGGAGCGCCCCCGCAAGCGGTGTTTTCATGGTTGCATGGCCGCCGCGCCACGCCATTCACTGCAGAGCAATCCGTCGCATGGCGTTCAATCTGAAAAAGGTGCTTAAGGCACTGCTCTACTCATCCGGCCAGCCGCTCGCCATGAAGGACATCCAGTCGACCTTCGAGCGGTTCCACAGACAGGCCGAGGCGGCCCCGGAGGGAGCCGCTCCGGCTCCGGCCCCCGACGCCGCGGAGTTGCCCGCCGAGCCGGCGGACTCCCCCGACCTCTACGAGGGCGTGCCCGCCCTGGTCACGGCCGCGCAGATCCGCGAGGCCATGGACGAGATCGCGGCCGAGCTGCGGGCGGCCGACGAGGGCCTGGTCCTCGTGGACGGGGCGAGCGGCTTTCGCCTGGCCACCCAGCCGCGCTTCGCGCGCTGGATCCGGCTGCTGCGCGAGGAGCCGCCCCCGGCCAAGCTCTCCCAGTCCTCCGTGGAGACCCTCGCGGTCGTCGCCTACAGGCAGCCGGTGACGCGGGCCGAGATCGAGTCCGTCAGGGGCGTCTCGGCCGACGCGGGCATCTCGAAGCTGCTCGAGCGCGAGCTGATAACGGTCGTCGGCCGCGCGGAGCTTCCCGGGCGCCCGCTCCAGTACGGGACGACCGAGAGGTTCCTCGAGTTCGTCGGCGTCAAGTCCCTGGACGAGCTGCCCGCCTCGGACGTCCTCTCCTCGCGCCAGATCGACGAGTGGCTGAAAGGCGGCTCGGCCGGCCACACGCCCAACGACGCCGACATGGGGCTGGACGAGCTCGCCCTCGGCCTGCCCGAGGAGGCGCCCCGGGGCGCCCCGGACGCGGCCCAAAGCTGATGAACCTCGGCCCCATCCGGAAGGAGATCGACGCCATCGACAACGAGCTCGTGGCGCTCGTCAACAGGCGCCTCGCCCTCGCCGCCGCGATCGGCAAGATCAAGCGCGACTCCGGCCAGGAGATCTTCGTTCCGGAGCGCGAGGACGCCGTCATGCGCAAGGTCTGCGCGCAGAACGAGGGCCCGATCAAGAACGAGGCGCTGCGCGCCATCTACCGCGAGATCATGTCGGCGGCCATCGCGCTCGAGAAGCCCCTCCTGGTGGCCTACCTGGGGCCCGAGGCCAGCAACACGCATTCCGCGGCGATAAAGAAGTTCGGGGCCAGCGTCGACTACCACGCCATGGCCACGATCGAGGACATCTTCACCGCGGTGGAGAAGGGCGAGTCCGACAACGCCGTGATCCCGATCGAGAACTCGACGGAGGGGAGCGTGCGCGAGGCCCTGGACAGCTTCGTGGAGAGCGACCTGAAGATCGTGGGCCAGATCTACCTGGAGATCTCGCACGCCCTGATCGCGCAGTCGCCCCTGGACAAGATCGAGAAGGTCTACTCCAAGGACCAGGCCCTCGCCCAATGCCGGCACTGGCTTCAGCGCCACCTGCCTCACGCGCAGGTGCTGGACACCTCGAGCACGACCCGCGCCGTGCTGATCGCCAAGGAGGACCCGAAGGCGGCGGCGGTGGCGAGCGAGGCCGCGGCCGAGCACCACGGCGTCCCGGTCCTCGTGCGCAACATCCAGGACAAGGCCGACAACACGACGCGCTTCTTCGTCCTGGGGCGCAAGCCGGCAGGGCCCGTCGGCGGGGGCAAGGACATGACGAGCTTCCTGATCTCGCTCGGCGACGAGGCCGCCTCTCACTCGGGCTCCCTGCTTCGGATGCTCATGCCCTTCGGCGAGCGCGGGATCAACCTCTCGAAGATCGAGTCGAGGCCGAGCAAGAAGAGGCCCTGGGACTACTACTTCTTCATAGACGTGACGGGCCACTACGAGGACCCGCAGATGAAGGCTGCGGTCGGGGAGCTGACCAAGTTCTGCCCGACCGTGAAGTGGCTTGGCAGCTACCCGGCCGCGAACTGACGCGCGGCTCGAAGCCCGATGCCAGCCGCCGTGATGGCCGTCTCTTCCGGGGTGCTGGCCGCGGAGCTCGTGCTTGCCGCCCTGGCCGCCCTGGCCGGCTTTGCCGTCATCCGCCACGGCGCCCGCTGCCTTCGCGCCGCATCCGCGCCGCGCTCGGCCGTGGCCGCCGCCGCGCTCGGGGTCGGCCTCCTGGCGCTGGGGGCCCGCCTGGGCGTCGCCAGGGGCCACGTCTCCTGGGCGCCGTACCTCGACCAGTGGGGGGCCGAGATATCCGGGGTCGCCGCCCCGCTGGCCCACGGGACCCTCGGCTGGCGCGACCTCTTCGCCGGGAACAACGAGCACCGGGTGTTCCTCACGCGCTCGCTCTCGCTTGGCGTCATCCTAGCCAACGGCTGCTGGGACAACCGGGTCATGGTGATGGCCAACTTTCTGCTCGAGTCCGCGGCGGTGGCCTGGGTGAGCCTGCTGGCGTGGAGCCTGCTCGGGTGGGCGCGCGGCAGCTTTGTCGCCCTGGCGGCCGCCCTGCCCATGTTCCTCGTGTGCGACTGGGAGGGCATCATGTGGAGCAACCAGACCCAGTTTGTCTTCATGGCCGTGGGATCGGTCTTCGCTCTGTCCCTGACCGGGGAGCGCTCCCTGGCGACGCTGGCGGGCTGGGGGTCGCTCGCCGCCGCCGCCGTGACGCTCGGGAGCATGGCGTCCGGATTCTTGGCGCCCGTGTGCATGGCGGCGACGGCGTGCCTCGCCGCCCTTGTCGGGCGCTGCGGCTGGCGGTGCGCGGCCGCCTACTGCGCGGTCTGCCTCGGGCTCTCTTTGGCGGGATGGGAGAGCAGGGCGGCGTATCCCGCCCTGGACTTCCTGTACGCCAAGGGGGCGGGCGACTGGGCGCAGGCGTTCCTCACCTACGCGGCGTGGCCGCTCCCGGGCGGCCTCCTGGGCCTCGTGCTCCTCTGGCTTCCCTGGTACGTGCTGCTGCGCCGGACGCTTTCCCGGCGCGAGGCGCACCCGCTCTCCCTATTCGCCCTGGGCCTGGGCCTCTGGGTGCTCCTTCAGGCGTGCGCCCTCGCATGGGCGCGGGCCGGGCTGAGCAGCCTTGTTAGCTCGCGCTACGTTGACTTCCTCGGGTGGGGCGTCGTCGCGAACGCCGCGGCGCTGGCCGTGGTGTGCGCCGGCATCAGGCCCGCACAGGGCGGCTGGCGCGCCGCGCCGTGGGCGGTCATGGCGCTCTGGCTTGCCGCTGTCGGCGGATCCGAGGTGCGCCTGTCGGGCTCCGTCTACCGCCCGTTCTTCGAGACCTTCCGCGGCTACACCCTCGAGCACGAGCGGCGCCTGGGCACGTACATGAGGACCGGCGACGCGGGCCTGATCCAGGGCCGCGAGTTCCCGCAGATCCCGCTCTACGAGCCGCAGAAGATCCTCTCCGCCCTGGGCGACCCGGCGCTTCAGCCGCTCCTGCCGGGGCCCCTGAGGCGCGACCTCGTGCGCGACAAGAGCCCGCAGCTCGTGGCGTCAGTCCATGACGGGCCGCTCAGCCTCGTGGCGGTGCGGGCGCTCTCGGCCGGGCGCTGGTTCACGGCCGCGGGGCTGGCCGCGCTTGCCGCTGCCGCGCTGATCGCCCGCCGGCGCGGCGCGCCCGAGGCGGCCTAGTGGCGGGCCTGGCCTGAGCGAACATAGAGGTAGAAGGTGGCCGCAAGGACGGCGAGGATCCCCATCGCCGCGGCAAAGTAGACGATGCATCCGAACGTCGTGAGCTTGTGGATCTGCGCGGGGGACTGGCGGAATTCGTCGAGGATCTGGTCGGCGCTGCGGCCTTCCTGGGGCCGGGCTTCGGCCGGCCCCTCCCCCTCGGCCTCCTCGCGCAGCATGCCCTCCTGGGCCGCGATCTCGCGGTCAAGCCATTCCAGGCGCTCCCTCTGGAGATCGCGCTGTTTGCGAAGCTCGTCCAGGCTGTCGGACACGGGAGTCCGGCCTGCGGACGCTAGCCCGCGGGTACGACCGAGACGCGCCGGTGAGGCTTGTCGTACTTGACGACGCCGTCCTTCAGGGCGAAGAGCGTCCAGTCGCGTCCGACCCCGACGTTCTTGCCGGGATGCAGGCGGGTTCCGCGCTGGCGCACGAGGATGTTGCCGGCGATGACGGTCTCGCCCCCGAATGTCTTGATGCCAAGACGCTTGGAATGGCTCTCGCGGCCATTCATTGATGTCCCCTGACCCTTCTTGTGCGCCATGGCGTGGTTCTCCTTTAAATCGTGATGGACTCGATCTTGATGACGGAAAGCTCCTGGCGGTGGCCCTGCTTGCGCTCGTAGCCCTTGCGCTTCTTCTTCTTGAAGACCACCACCTTACGTCCGCGCTTGTTCTCGAGGATCTTGGCCGAGACCGAGGCCCCGGGGAGCGTGGGCCTGCCGATCTTGAAGTCGGCGCCCTCGCCCGCGGTCAGCACGTCCGTGATCTGCACGGTCGCGCCGGCTTCCGTGTTCGGAAACCGGTTCACCACGAGGATATCCCCCTCGGTTATCGTGAACTGCTGCCCCTGGGTCTTGATCGTAGCTTTCATCAAATAAAACCGTTAAATAAGCCTCCTGCGGAAAATCTTAGCAAGGCTATTTTGGCGGCTGGTAGTCAATGAGCGTCGCCGTGCCCGTGCCAAACCTAAAACCGACCGAGAACTTCACGGGAAGATGGCGGTCGTCGTCGGTCTCGATCCACACCTTGACGGTCGAGCCGTGCCGGAACATGCCGATCGGCGCCGTCTTTTCCATCCTGGGCACCAGCGCCAGGGCCTTGAAGTAGCCGATGCCCGTGTTCACGTACTCGTAGCCCTCGGCGTGGATCGTCAGCGGGAAGAACTGGTCCCCGAAGATGACGAGCGTGTCGCGCTGCTCGCCCGGGCGCAGGTTCCAGGCCCGCGTCTGGATGAGCGCCAGGATCAGGTCCGAGGGGTTCGTCGGCGGCATCGGTATCGAGCGCGACTTCTCGGGGTGCACGTCGTCGGTGTACACGGCGAGCTCCCGGTCGTAGTTGAAGACGATCGAGTTCTTGACGACCTTGTCGCGGTAGGAGCTCCACTCGCTCGAGGATAGCAGCCGGCCGCTTCGCTTCATGTAGACCGACTCCCCGCGCGCGTCGAAGGGGAAGAACCCCCGGGCCAGGCCCCCCGTCGAGGTTGTCGTCGTGACGCGCAGCACCGCGTCGGATCCGCTGCCAATCTCGTCCGCCGCGATGTCAATCGTCCCCACGAAGGGGATGATGCCCCAGCGCACGCTGTAGCTAATGCTTTCGCCGCTTCGCAGGGGAGCGGGCCACGGGGCAACCTCGCCCGGCGCCGCCGAGGCGCCCATCAGCGCGGCGCCCGCGGCCCACAAGATGGCCGCCGCGCGGGCGATTGCGTTTGCGCCCGGGCGCCTTTGGATACGTTTGAAGTTTGCGAACATGGAGGCGGCAACCCACATACACGTAAAAGGAGCCCGCGAGCACAACCTAAAGAACTTGGATGTCAGGATCCCGCGGGGTCGCCTAGTCGTGATCACCGGTCCAAGCGGCTCGGGCAAGTCGTCCCTCGCGTTCGATACCATCTACGCCGAGGGATACAGGAAGTACATGGAGAGCCTGTCAACCCAGGCCCGCCAGGTGCTCGACCAGCTCAGGCGCCCCGACGTGGACTTCATCCACGGGCTGTCGCCCGTCCTCGCGATCGAGCAGAGGACGGGCGGCGCCTCGCCGCGATCGACGATAGCGACCGTGACGGAGGTCGCCGACTACTCGCGACTGCTCTGGGCGCTCGCCGGGGAGCAGCGCTGCCCCAAGGACGGCGGCAGGGTCGTGCGCCGCTCGCTCGACGACAACGTGGACCGCGTGATGGAGCAGTGCGCGGGCGAGCGCGTGATGATCCTTGCGCCCGTCATCCGCGCGAAGCCGAGCGTGCTTCGCGACGAGCTGCCGCGCCTTCGCCAGCGCGGGTTCCAGCGGGTGCGCATCGACGGCGCCGTCAGGGAGCTCGACGAGGCGGGCCTCGTGCCGGCCGGGACGGCCGCGCTCGCCGTTGACGTGGTCGTCGACCGGCTGGTCGCTGCGCCGGAGCACCGCAGCCGCATGGCGGACTCGCTCGAGCTCGCGTTCAGGGAGGGCCGCGACCGCGCCATCGTGCTCTCGCAGAAGCAGGCCGACGCTCCGTGGCGCGAGACGGGCTTGAGCCAGCACCTGGCCTGCGACGTGTGCGGCGACGTCTTCGAGAGGCTCACCCCGCGGCACTTCTCGTTCAACCACCCGGAGGGTGCGTGCCCCGCGTGCGGGGGCCTGGGGCGCAGGCTTCGCCCGGTTGCGGAGCTGATCGTTCCGGACCCGGATAAGTCGGTGCGCGCCGGAGCCATAAAGCCCTGGCGGATAGGTGGCAAGAACCTGATAATCAAGCACAACGCGATTCTCAAGCAGCTTGCCGAGCAGCTTCCGTTCGACCCCGAGACGCCGTGGAAGGACCTGCCCGAGGAGACGCGCCAGGCGCTGCTCTCAGGCACGGGCGAGCGGCTCTTCGCCTTCAAGCTGCGGCGCATGCGCGAGGCCAGGGCGATGCCGTTCGGCGGCGTGATAGCTGACCTGGAGCAGAGCTTCCGCGACACCGAGAGCGAGGGCTTCAGGGCGCGCCTGTCGACGTTCATGGTGTCCGGGCCGTGCCCCCGCTGCTCGGGCTGCCGGCTGAACGAGAGGAGCGCCGCCGTCAGGCTCGGCCCCGCCGGCGCCGCGCTGGGCTTCGCCGGGTTCATGGCGATGGACATCGCGCAGGCCCACGCCTTCGCCTCGGGCCTTGCGGCGTCGCTCGGCGCGAGCGAGGCCCTGCGCGAGGTCGTGGGCGGGATCGAGAGGCGCCTCAGGTTCCTCCTGGACACCGGCCTGGGCTACCTGAACCTGGACCGCGACTACGCGACGCTCTCCGGGGGCGAGGCCCAGCGCGTGCGCCTGGCTACGCAGCTCGGGATGGGGCTGATCGGCGTGATCTACGTCCTGGACGAGCCGAGCATCGGGCTCCACCCGAAGGACAACGAGAGGCTGCTCGCGCAGCTGCGCGGGCTCAGGGACACGGGAAACACGGTCATCGTCGTCGAGCACGACGAGGAGACCATGAGGGCGGCGGACGAGATCCTTGAGCTCGGCCCCGAGGCGGGGGTCGCGGGAGGGCGCATCCTCTTCCAGGGGAGCCCAGAGGAATGCGCGCGCCAGCCGGCGCGCGTGTCGCAGACCGGCCCCTTCCTCGCCCGGAAGGTCTCGGTGCACAAGGACGCGCCGACCAAGACCCCCGACGGCGCCTGGCTCACCGTCAGGGAGGCGCGCGAGCACAACCTGCGCGGCATCGACGTGCGCTTCCCCATCGGGCTGCTGACCTGCGTTACCGGGGTCTCGGGCTCGGGCAAGAGCACGCTCGTAAACGACGTGCTGGCCGCCGCCGCCGCCCGCAAGCTGAACGGCGCCAAGAGCGTACCCGGAAGGCACCGGCACATAGAGAACCTCGAGTTCTTCGACAAGTTGGTGCAGGTGGACCAGGAGCCCATAGGGCGAAGCCCGCGCTCGAACCCGGCGACCTTCGTCGGCCTGCTCGACCTGCTGCGCGACCTCTTCGCCCAGGTGCCGCTCGCGCGGGTGCGCGGGTACACGGCGAGCCGCTTCAGCTTCAACGTGCGCGGCGGCCGCTGCGAGCGCTGCCAGGGCGACGGCGTCATCAAGCTCGACATGCTGTTCATGGCCGACGCCTACGCGACGTGCACGGGATGCGGCGGCCGCCGCTACAACCGCGAGACGCTCGAGATCCTCTTCCACGGCAGGTCGATCGCGGATGTCCTGGACATGACGGTCACCGAGGCGATCCAGCTCTTCAGGAACATCCCCCGGGTGCTCGACAAGCTGCAGACCCTGGACGCCGTGGGCCTGGGCTACCTGGCGCTCGGCCAGTCCGCCGTCACGCTGTCCGGCGGCGAGGCCCAGCGACTCAAGCTCTCGCTCGAGCTGAGCCGGCGCCAGCAGGGGCCGACCCTCTACGTCCTGGACGAGCCCACGACGGGGCTGCACTGGGTGGACGTCCAGCGCCTGATGGACCTGCTCTTCAAGCTTCGCGACGCGGGCAACACCGTGATCGTGATCGAGCACAACCTGGACGTCATCAACCTCGCCGACTGGATCATCGACCTGGGCCCCGGGGGCGGCAGGAGCGGGGGCGAGCTCGTCTGCGCCGGAGCGCAGGCCGCGGTGGAGGCCTGCGCCGCCTCGGCGACGGGAGAGGCGCTCAGGCGCTGGCGCAGCCGCTGCGCGGCGCCGGCGGCTATTTCCTGACGAGCCCCAGGCCGAGGGCGCCGGCCGCGACGAGGATGAAGCCCGCGCCGTAGTACTTGACGTGCGTCGGGAAGTGCCCGTCCCCGTCCATCCTGTCGCCCAGCCTGGCGAGCGTGCTGTCGGCCCTCCCGGCAAGCGACTCCTGGCGTTCGTGGCCCATGTAGATCAGCCAGATTCCGGCGCCAAGGGCCGCGAGTGAGACGAGCTTCCTCATGGGGGTAGGGTTGGCGCGCGCGGGTGCCGGTGGCGAGCCGCGGGGGGCCGCTACTCGCCCAGCGAGACCCCCTTGTACGGGTGGTGGTCCAGGAGGGTCGGATGCCACCCCTTGACCGAGGGCTGGATCAGGAAGGCGTGGGTGTAGTGGTAGAGGGGGATCACGGGGGCCTCCTCGAGAAGCAGGCGCTCGGCCTTCTCGAAGAGCGCGGCACGGGCCTCGGTCCCCGCGGCCCGGGCCGCCGAGAAGAGCAGCGTGTCGTAGGCGGCGCTCGACCAGCCCGTGAAGTTGTCCGCGTCGTCGCCGCGCCAGATGTCGAGGAAGGCGGACGGGTCCTCGTAGTCGGCGATCCATGAGGACAGGAGCATGTCGTAGTTTCCGGTCCTTCGCGCCTCGAGCGTGCCCTTGAGCTCCTGGTTGTAGATCTGCACCTGCACCCCGAGCTCGCGCCTCCACATCTCCTGGAGGGCCTCCGCCACGACGCGGTGGACGTCCGAGTTGTTGTACATGAGGGTGAACGCGGGCAGGCGCCCGCCGCCGGCCTGGCCGGCCTCGGCGAGGAGTCGGCGCGCGCCGTCTGCGTCGAGGCGCTGGACGGGCTCGGGCGAGTAGCCGCCCATGCCCGGTGGCGTGAACGAGTAGGCGGGCCTCTGGCCGGCGCGAAGCACCTTCTCGACAATCGCCGTGCGGTCAATGGCAAGGGCGAGCGCCAGGCGTATGCGCGAGTCGTTGAGCCCCGGGCGCCGGACGTTAACGCGGATGAAGTACGTGCCGAGCAGTGGGTCGATCCGCAGGAGCCTCGGCGCGTCCCTGCGGTAGGCGTCGATCCTCTCCGGCGGCATGGCCTCCGTCACGTGGAGCTGCCCGGCGCGGAACGCCCGCTCCTCGGCGTCTATGGACTCGAACGCGTGGAAGCGGATCGCGCTTAAGCGCACGCTGGCCCGGTCCCAGTAGGTCGGTGAGCGGCTGACCAGGATGTCCTGTCCGCGGTGCCACGAATCAAGGACGAAGGGGCCGTTGCCGACGAAGCGCCCCGGGGCGGCCCAGGGGTTGCCCCGGGTCGCGCTGTCGCCGTACTTTGCGATCGTGGAGACCGGCACGGGCATCCAGGGCGGGCTGTCCAGGACCGAGAGGAACCACGGCGCGGCGTGCTCCAGGGAGACTCGCAGCGTGCGGGCGTCCGGGGAGCGCAGGCCCACCTGCTCAAATGGCCCGTCGCCGCGGTTGAAGGCCTCGGCCCCCTGGATGATGTAGAGGTCTGCCGCGGTCGTCGCACCGAACGAAGGGGTCAGGATCCGCCGCCACGAGGCTATGAAGTCGCCCGCCGTGACCGGATTCCCGTCCGACCAGCGCGCGTCGGCCCTCAGGTAGAACGTGTACGTGAGGCCGTCGGCCGACACCTGCCAGCGTTCGGCGACGCCGGGCACCGGGTGCAGGTCGACCGGATCCTCGGCCACAAGGCCCTCAAAGAGCGCCGAAAGCACGCCGTAGTCCGCCGTGTGGGTCGCCAGCTGCGGGTCCAGGTCCGCGAGGTCGGGGCCGATCCCGCGGTGGAGGGTCTGGGTCGCATCGCCCGAGCGAACGTTCGAGCCGCCGCGCGAGCACCCCGCGAGGGCTGCGCAGGCCGCGAGCAGCGCGAGGTGCGCGGCCGGACGAAGCTTCATATCCTCTCGATGAGCGCCACGGCGTGGGCCGCGATGGCGTGGCCGCGCCCTATATCGTCCATCTTCTCGTTGGTCGTCGCCTTGAGCCCCACGCAGCCCGACGCGAGCCCGGTTGACGCGGCTAGCGCCGCCTTCATGTCTGCGATCCTGCCCGAGATGCGGGGGGCCTCCGCGATGACGGTCGCGTCAATGTTGACCGGCTTCCAGCCGTTCTCGCGCAGGACCTGCACGACCCGCCTGAGGAGCACCTGGGAGTCCGCGCCCTTCCACGTCGGGTCCGTGTCCGGGAAGAAGTTGCCGATGTCCGGCAGGCCCGCCGCCCCGAGGAAGGCGTCGCACACCGCGTGGGTGACGCAGTCGGCGTCGCTGTGGCCTTCCAGGCCGAAAGGCGAGTCGAACCGGACCCCCCCAAGGACGAGCGGGCGGCCCGTGACCGTGCGGTGGATGTCGTAGCCGTGGCCGATTCTCATGGGCATGGGAGGCCTTCGGTCGCCCCTAGCCCCGGCCGGCCAGCAGGAACTCGAGGTAGGCCAGGTCCTGCGGGGTCGTCAGCTTGACGTTGGGCTGCGTGTTTTCGAGCAGCGCGATCGGCCGGCCGAGCGCCTCGACGGCCGCCGCATCGTCGGTCACCAGGACGCCGCGGGACATGGCCCTGGCGTAGGCGCGGTCGATGAGGGCGCGGGAGAAGACCTGCGGCGTCTCCATGGCCCAGAGCCTCGAGCGGTCGACCGTGCGAAGCCTGCCGTTTCCCCGGTGCTCCTTGATGGTGTCGGTCACGCGGTGGGCGAGGACCACGGCGCCCTCCCTGCGCACGATCTTGTGGAGGGCGACGAGCTGCTCGGGGCTAATGAGGGGCCGGGCGCAGTCATGGATGAACACGTAGGCGATGTCGCCGGGCAGGGCCGCGAGCGCCGCGGCGACCGAGTCCTGGCGCTTGCGGCCGCCGCGCACGAGATGGGAGGGCGTCGGGGCGAATGCCGAAAGCGTGGTCATCTGGGCGAAGTCGCGGTACACGACCACATAAAGGTCAGCCACGCCGCTCGCCGCGAAAGCGGCGGCGCAGTGCGCGAAGACGGGCATGCCGGCGACCGTCGCAAGCACCTTGTCGGGAACGGCTCCCGCCATTCGCTTGCCCGATCCGGCGGCCAGGAGGATTGCTGCGGTGCGCGACATGGTGCGTCTTGGTCTTTCTCTAGGGGATGGTGAGGTTAACCCGGGCCGGGGCGGAGCGCCACACGGAAAATCGTGGCGCGGCGTGAAATATTTGCGACGATGCCCCCGCCGTGCCCCCGACAAGCCTCAAGGCCCCCGCGAAGGTCAACCTCTTCCTCGCCGTCACCGGGCGCCGCCCGGACGGCTTCCACGACATTGTCTCGGTGGCGGCGCCGCTCGCCTGGGGGGACACGGTGACCATGGAGATGGCCGGCACGCCGTCCACGGTCACCTGCGACGATCCGGCGGTTCCGGCCGGCCCCTCGAACCTGGTCGCCAGGGCGGCGGCGGCCTTTGCCGCGGCCGCCGGGTGGCGGGGCGGGGCGGCCTTCTCGATCGCGAAGCGCATACCCATGGGCGCGGGCCTGGGCGGGGCGAGCAGCGACGCCGTGAGCGCCCTGGTCGCCCTGAACGCGGGCGCCGGCTCTCCCCTGGACGGCCCCTCCCTCGCCCGGGTCGCCGCGGCCGTCGGCTCCGACTGCGCGCTCTTCCTCGCGGGCGGGCCCGCGCTCATGCGCGGGCGCGGCGAGCGCGTGGAACGGCTCGCGGACAGCGCGTCGCGGCGCATCAGCGGCGCGAGGATCCTCCTTTTCAAGCCCGCATTCCCCATCTCGACGCCGTGGGCCTACGCGGCCCTGGCCGCCCAGGCGCCCCGGGGCTACGTCCCGGCGGAGAGCGCCGAGGCGCGCCTTGCCGACTGGATCGCGCGGCCGCAGGCCCCCCTGGAGGACCTCCTCTTCAATTCGATGGAGCGGCCGGCCTTCGCTAAGTACCCCGCGATACCGGTCCTCTTGGGCCTGCTGCGGGAGCGCTTCGGCGTCCGCGCCCTCATGAGCGGCAGCGGCAGCGCGTGCTACGCCATCCTCGCCGAGGGCGCCGACGCCGGGCCCATCGAGGCGGCGATCAGGGATTCCTGGGGCCGCTCGGCGTTCGTCCTGGAAACCCGCATAGCCTGACCGCGGGACCGCGTGTTCCTGCGCGGTAAATCGCATTGACCGCGGCCCCGGGCGGGCACGTTATCATCATGTTACGCCAACTCTGCCCCCCTAGGTGTTGGCGCCTTTGCAATGTCCGCGGAGCAGAGCACCAAGGAAGAAGTCACCGTGCAAGGCATCTCTGCCTCGCAGGGGATCGCCTATGGCCAGATCTTCGTCTACGTCCAGAGCGACATCGCGATCCCCTCGTACCAGGTCGACCCCGACAAGCGCATCGACGAGATATCGCGCTTCGACAAGGCGCTTCTGGTCACGCGCCAGCAGATCTCCAAGATCCAGGCCGACGTCGAGAAGAGCCTTGGCAAGGACGAGGCCGACATCTTTGACGCCCACCTCCTGGTCCTCGAGGACCAGGCGCTCATATCGGAGACCATCCGGGAGTTTGAGACCACGGGGCGCAACATCGAGACCTGCTTCAGCGCCGTCTCCAAGCGCTACATCCAGGCTTTCTCCGAGATCGACGACGAGTACCTGAGGGAGAGGGCGGCCGACATCCGCGACGTCGCGCAGCGCGTCCTGCAGAACCTGCTCGGGCAGGCCGAGAACAGCCTGAGCCGGCTCGTGGAGCGGCGAATCGTCGTCGCGAACGACCTATCGCCGTCCGATTCGGCGGGGATAGACCGAGGGTCGGGCCTTGCGATCGTGACGGACTCGGGCAGCAAGACGAGCCACGCCGTCATCGTCGCCCGCTCGATGCAGGTCCCCGCGGTCGTCGGGGTGCGCGACCTCACCAAGCGCGTGAAGACGGGCGACTGGGCCCTGGTGGACGGGTACGAGGGGCTCGTCATCCTTCACCCGTCCGAGAACACGCTCTTTCGCTACGGCAAGATCCAGTCCCAGAAGAAGTCGTTCCAGAGCCGGCTCCTCGAGGCGAACCGCCAGGAGGCAGTCACGGCGGACGGCGTTGCGGTCACGCTGATGGCCAACATCGAGAAGGTCGAGGAGGTGGCCGAGGTGAAGCAGTTCTACGCCCAGGGGATCGGGCTCTTCCGCACGGAGTACCTCTTCCTCAACACCTCGCGCATCCCGACCGAGCAGGAGCAGTTCCTGGCGTACAAGGCCGTCGTCGAGGGGGCCGCCCCGAACCCGGTCATCATCCGCACGCTGGACCTCGGGGGCGACAAGCCCATGGAGTCGAACCCCAACATGTTCCCCAAGGAGGACAACCCGTTCATGGGGTACAGGGCCATCCGCTTCTGCCTGGACAACCCGGGGCTGTTCAAGGACCAGCTGCGCGCCGTCCTGCTCGCGAGCTCCTTCGGCAAGGCGAAGATCATGTACCCGATGATCAGCGGCGCGGACGAGCTTGTGCGCGCGAACGCGGTCCTCGACGAGTGCAAGGCGGAGCTTAAGGCCCGCGGCCAGGCGTTCGACGAGAAGGTGGAGGTTGGGGCGATGATCGAGATCCCGAGCGCCGCCGCGACCGTGGACCTCCTGCAGAAGCAGTGCACCTTCTTCAGCATCGGGACGAACGACCTGATCCAGTACATGCTCGCGATTGACCGGGGCAACGACCGCATCGCGCACCTCTACGAGCCCGCGCACCCCGCCGTCATCCGCACCCTGAAGCGGATCGTTGAGGACGCGCACCGCCTGGGCGTGCCCGTGGGGGTCTGCGGCGAGATGGCGGGCGACCCGCTTTACGCGGCGCTCCTGCTGGGCCTTGGCGTAGACTCCCTCAGCATGTCGCCTCCCGCTATCCCGGCTGTAAAGTTCCTCGTGCGCGCCATGAAGATGGCGGACGCCCGCCAGCTGGCGCAGGAGGCGCTGGGACTGGGATCAGCGAAGGAGATCTTCACGGTCTGCGACCGCTTCCACCGCTCCCGGGTCATGATCGAGTAAGCGGGGGCGGCCCGCGCGCCTAGGCCTTGGTGCCGCTCGCCAGCAGCGTCTGGAAATGCGGCTCCACCGACTCCCTGGCGACAGGCGTAACCTCGACCTTGACGAACTTCGCCTTCTTCAGGAACGCGTCCAGCGTGCTCTCCTTGAAGCCCAGCCAGAGGTCCGCATAGAGGTCCCTGGCCTTCTCGAAGCTGTGCTCGGCCAGGTCGAGGACGAGGAGCTGGCCGCCGGGCCTGAGTATCCGGTAGGCCTCGTCGACCGCTCTCTGCGGGTGGCGGGCGTGGTGCAGCGCCTGGCTCAGGATGGCCAGGTCGACGCTCGCGTCGGGAAGGGGCACCTGCTCGATGTCGCCAAGCCTGTAGGTGAGGTTCGCAAGGTCGTTCTTCCTGGCGAGCTCGGTGCCGACCTCGACCATGCGCGGCGAGTTGTCGATGCACCACACCTGCTTTGCGTTGCGGGCGAGCAGCTGCGAGATCAGGCCCTCGCCGGCCCCGAGGTCGGCGACGTCGATGTTCGGGACGAGGCGCAGGGCAAGGCGGCCGATAGCCTCCCAGGAGCGCCCCGGGCAGTGGTTGCGCCCGAGCCTTCCGGCGATCAGGTTGAAGTACTGCTCGGAGACGCGGCGGCGCTTGGCGAGCACTCGCTCCAGGTGCCTCGCGTCCTCGGCCAGGATGTCGACGCCCGCGACGCTGTCGACGGCGGCCTTGAGCAGCGCCACCTGGCGCTGGGGCAGGTCGGTGCGCAGCGAGTAGAAGGCCTTCTTGCCGTCGCGCCGGTCGACGACGAGGCTCGCCTGGCGCAGCAGGGCGAGCTGCGAGGATATGCGCGACTGGCCCATGCCCAGGATCTCCTGGAGCTCCGCCACCGAGAGCTCCTCCCGCATGAGCAGCGCCAGGATGCGCAGGCGGGTCGGGTCGGAGAGGATCTTCAGGGTGTCCCAGGAGGCGTTCACGCTTTCAGCCGAGGGTGGCGTTTTCCTGCGCCAAGGCAACGACGGAAGCCCGCCCCGCGCCGCGCTCAGCCGAGCGGCGTGATGCTTACTATCGAGTAGGACTCCTCGCTCGTCCCGGTCTTCACCTTGGCTGTTTCGCCGGGGCGCTTGCCGAGAAGGGCGGCGCCCAGCGGGGTCTTGTAGGAGATGACGTGGCGCTCAGGGTCGCCGTCCCACGCCCCCAGGATGGTGTAGCGCGAGGTGGCGCCGGAGGCCACCCGCACCTCGACCACGCTCCCGACGCTCACCTGCTCGGCCGTCGCGTCCTTGAAGTCCGTGATCCTGGCGCCCTGCAGGTCGCGCTCAAGCTGCCTCTTGTGCGCCATGAGTATCGCCTGGTCCTGCTTGGCCATCTTGTACTCGGAGTTCTCGCGCAGGTCGCCGTGCTCCCTCGCGGCCGCGATGGCCTTCGAGTTCTCGGGAATCTTCTTGGCGACGATGGTGTCGTACTCCGCGTGCTTGCGCTCGAAGCTCTCCTTGGAGACGAGCAGCTGCTCCTCCTTGCCCTCCGCATCGGCCGCGACCAGCGACTGGATGTTGGGGAAGATCTTGATGAAGCGGGCGAGCAGCGACTTCTTCGTGAGCTCCTCGAAGCCCTGGTTGAGGAGCAGCGTGTTCGCGAGGTCGCGCGCGGTCTCCGGATCGGCCGTCGAGAGCAGGTCGGCGATCAGCTCCGAGTCATCGCTCAGGATGTCGCCCAGGGGGATGCGCCGGGCGCTGGCCGCCTGGAGCGCCTCGTAGTCGATCGCAAAGAAGATGGCGCTCAGCAGCCTCGGTGTGATGAGGTCGTTCAGGAGCTTGGCGAACTTCTTGGAATGGCGGTTCTTGACGATCCAGAGAAGCACGGGAGCGCGCAGGTTCTGCTCGGTCTGCCAGCGCTTTAGGGTCGCGGCCAGGTCGTCGGAGTAGCCGTTCTCGACCAGGAAGTTGATGCACTCCGTCGTGAACTTCCCCTGCGAGACCTTGAGCAGGTTGAAGACGATGTCCCGGCACTCGATGGGGTGGGTCTCCTTGATGAGCGCCAGGAAGTGTCCCTGGAACTGGACGGGTATCTTCTCCGCGATGGCCGGAAGGTCGCGCAGGTTGGCGACGAGCGCCGCCTGGGAGGGCTCGTAGGTCGAAGGGTCGACCCCCGCGAGCTTCGCGATGCGGTCGCGAACGGCGGCGCCGTACAGGCGCTCGGAGGCATCAAGCTGGTTGCTGTCCTTGACCGCGTCTGCGACGCCCTTGAGGACCTCCGCCAGGTTCACCTGCGCCTCCTTGTTCGCCGAGGCCGAGCCGTACTCATCGGCCAGGGCGATGCGCCTGCGGGCCGAGCGGGTCGAGGTGAACTGCTCGAAGATCTCGTCCTCGGCCGAGATCGGCGTCTCGCGAAGCACGAAGCACTCGGTCTTCTTCTCGGGAACGGAGACGCGCGGGTCCTTGGCGGCAGCCCGGCGGGCATCGGCCCACCATTTCTTGAACTTCTCCTCCCCGACGACCTGGGAAAGCGTGATCTCGAGGTCGATGGCGGTCGTCGCCTTGTTGGGGTAGGACTCCAGCGCCTCCACGATCAGCTGCACCGGGTTGTCCGAGATCAGCTCCTGGATCTTCTTGGGCTCGGTCTCCTTGCGGACCAGCAGGTGCGTCTCCGGGAGCACCTCCATCGTGTTCGCGCAGAACGCAGGGTCCATGGCGTGCGACTTCTTGCCCTTGAAGTCGATGACCAGCCGCATCGTCGTGTCGTCAAAGCTCTTTATCTGGCCGAAACCCCAGCTCCTGTGCACCACGTAGGCGCCAGTCTTCATGGACTCCAGCTTGGACTTGAAGCCCTTCAGGGCGGGATTCTTCGCTAGGAGTGCAGAAACGGCTTCGGAATTCATAATTGCGTAAGTTAACGCGTAAACCGGAGACTAAAGCGGAGTATGGCGAACATTGTCAAACCGAGTCTCGAAAGCGCCTGGCAGGCAGCCGCGAGGCTGATTGCGCGCTGGCTGGACCGCAGGGAGCGCATCGACCTGCTCATGGATTCCCTGCCGGAGGGCCTGGTGGGTGCGGAACGGAGGCGCTGCCAACACCTTGTCTTCGGCGTGGTGAGGCATTTCGGGCGGATCGAAGGGCACCTGGGCCGGCTCGTGGCCCACCCCCCGCGGTTCGTGACCCGCGCGGTGCTGTTCATCGCGGCCTACGAGCTGATAGAGTCGGCCTCGACCGCGGGGAACGGCGGGCAGCCGGCCCGCATCGTCCACCACGCGGTCGAGAGGGCGAAGGAGCTCGCGAGCCCGGCGGAGGCGCGGCTCGTCAACGCCGTGATCCGGCGGCTGTCGCGGGAGGTGCCCGGGGAGCCGGAGCCCGGGCCCCTGGCCCCGGCGGGCGCGCTGGCGTCGTACTACTCCCACCCGGAATGGCTCGTCAGGCGCTGGCTCGCCGAGTTTGGGGCGCCGAATACGCGCAAACTCCTCGCCTGGAACCAGTCGCCGGCGCCCGTGTACGCTCGGTGGCGCGACCGCGCCCGGCCCGCGCCGGACTGGCTCGCCGGCACCGAATGGCCGGGCTTCCACGCGGTGCCCGCCGGGAGGTGGGCCGAGATCGAGGCCCTCCTGGCGGAGGGGGCCCTCTACCTGCAGGATCCCGGCACCCGGCTGGCGGTGGAACTCCTCGCCCCGAGGGCAGGGGAGTCCGTGCTCGACCTCTGCGCCTCGCCCGGGGGCAAGAGCATGCTGATCGTCGACGCCATGGGCGAGGGCCGGCTGGTCGCCCTGGACCTTCCGACCTCGAGGATAGACCGGCTGAAGGAGAACCTCTCCCGCTGCGCCGGCGTGCAGGCGGCCCTGGTGCAGGCGGATCTGCTGAAGGGGGCGGGCGCCGTCCTCAGGGAGCACCGGCTGGCCGCGGCCTATCCCGCGGTGCTGATCGACGTGCCCTGCTCGAACACCGGGGTCATGCGCCACCGGGTGGACGTCAAGTGGAGGCTCGAGGAGACGGACATCGCGAAGCACGCGCGCCAGCAGGGGGCGATGCTCTCCGCCGCGGCGCGGCTGGTGGCCCCGAAGGGGCGCCTCGTTTACTCGACGTGCAGCATCGAGACCGCGGAGAACGAGGGGGTCGTCAAGGCGTTCCTGGAGCGCCACAGGAACTTCTCGCTCGGCAGGTCCGTGTCGGCCCTCCCCTGGGTGGAGCGCCACGACGGCGCGGCGGCCTTCCTGCTGGTGAAGGAATGAGGGCCGGGCCGCGCCCGTCGCGCCGTCACCTCGCAACCGTGTAGTTCAGGGCGAGCTCATCGCCGGGTTTGCCCCGGATTGCCCAGTTCTCCCGCGAGCTTTCGCGGATGGTGATCTCGAGGTCCTGGGGCGCAATGCCCAGCTCGGCCTCGAAGCGCCTGAAGAGTAGCCTCATGAGCTCCTTCTTCGGCTCCTTCGAGCGTCCCTCGAACATGCTTATCTCGACAATCGTGTAGCGGGGGCTTCGGTCAGCCGGGTGCACGAAGTCCTCGCCGTCAAGGGCCACGAAACGGTGGAAGCGTCTGTCGGGCGGAAGCCCGAGGGCCTCGGTCGCTCAGGCGTGCAGCGCGTCCGAGATGGCCCTCCTACTTGCGCTCAGGTTCTGGGCGATGCGAGCAGACGATGATCTGCGCCACAGCATTCGGCTATACGAGCGGCGCGGCACCCGCAGCGCTCCTTTGGGGGGCCCGCTGGCGCCTTCACAATGCCGCAAAGCAGATGACCGAGACCATCGAAGTGGCTGCGCAGGCGCCGGCGGTCATGGGCCACGCGGGCTTAAGGACAAGCGCCATGAGCGCCACAATGCACGCGCAGAGGGCGGTCGCCCTCACCTGCTTGGTGCGCCCGCGCTCCGCGTGCAGCGCCGTTGTCTGCGTGGGTCCCTGGGTTGGCTCGTTCATTGGGAGGATATGGCCGGGGCCGTCCTTTGCCGAACGAGACTGTTGCGGCGGGCTGCCGCCCGTCCCGGGCGCGGGGTCGCCTTCATTGTGCGGCTTGCGGCGTGGGTGTTCAGCGCCAAAGGGGCCCCCGGCCCCGCCCGGTCGCCGCCGCGTCAAGGCACGATGTCAACGACCTGGATCTGCCGGACGGCCGCGCTGGCGCCCTGGATGAAGGTGAAGTCGATCGTCGCCGCCTTGGCCAGCAGGTGCTCGAAGCGGGCGGGATCCCAGCTGGCCACGGGCTCACCGTTGATGCGCGAGACGAGGTCGCCCTTGGTGACTGCGGCCGCGGCGGCCGGGGAATCCTGGATGACGCCGACGACCTTCCAGTACGCCGGAGTCTTCCTGAAGCTCATGCCCGTGCCGCGAAGCGCCGGGACCACGATGTCCGCGTCCGAGCCCGCCTGGAAGAACACCTCGTCGTGCTCCTGGTCGAAGGTGACGATGAAATGGCTCAGGATGCCGCCGCCCACGGAGGACAGCTCGTCGGTGACCTCGGAGACCGGGTTCGGGATGTCGAAAGAGCCGATCCGCAGGACCCCGTCGACCCGCCCGACGTAGGAGACGCGGTCGCCCGCGAGCGTCGCGACCACCGGCCCCTCGACCGGTCCGAAGGCGAACCTGGGCAGGATGCCCGCCGGGTTGATGACCAGGGACTGCCCGCTGCCGGAGTCGATCAGGGCCTCGAGGTCGTGGTTGCCCAGGCGCACGGCGATAAGCGGGGTCTTGTCCGGGTTCGTGAACAGGATCGCCTCTCCCGGCAGGCCCTCCTCGGGGATCCTCGAGCGCAGGACGATGCGCTTGTGGGGATAGTCCAGCGTGAGGACCGCGTTGCGGAAGAGGGGGAACCCGAGGACGCCGTCCACTTTCACGCCGAACTGCGCCGAGAGGTCCGAGCAGTCGTAGGACAGGGCGGGCACCTGCTCGAACCTGACGCTGCCGAGCTGGATCCTGCCTAGGGTGACGGGGTCAAGGAGCATGGAGCCGCCGTTCGGGGCGCGCACGCGCACCTGGGGCTCGCCCGGCGGCGCCAGGTTGCCCTGGGAGTAGCGGGCCGCCAGCTCGGGCGAGACGAGCGTCACGGAGGAGCCCGTGTCGATCACGAAATGGTAGGGGCCGTACCTGTCCCACTTCGACTCCACGACCAGGACGTTGCTGACCAGCCGGGCCGGGATCGTCACGGGCTTCGAGCCCACGTAGGTGAGGCCGGGCTTGGGGGGCGTTCGCCGGAAGGTGAAGCAGCCGGTGGTGGACAGGCCGGCGATCAGCGCCACGGCGAGTGCCACGCGCTTCATCACCGGTGCGGCCTTGCCAGCCTCGTGGTGAGGCCGAGCGCCGCGACCGTGAGCACCGCGGCGCCCACGAACACGGATTTTTCCCCGAACATGAAGAACACGGCGCCCGCGATCATGGGGGTCACCGCCCTCGCAAGCGAGCCCAGGGAGCGGAAGATTCCCAGGATGCGGCCCTGCTCCTCCTGGCTCGTGTACAGCGATATGAGGCCCGTCGTAGAGGGGTTGACCAGGCCCGAGCCCATGGCGATGAACGCCAGGCCCACGTAGATGTGCCACGGGCGCGGCCCCAGGCCGACCGCGAGCAGCCCGCCGAACGTGGAGACGAGCCCGCCCGCAAGGACGCGGATCTCGTCGGCCTTCTTGAGGAGCATCCGCACGATGAAGCCCTGCGTGACGATCGAGCAGACGCCCAGGAACCCGAGCATGATGCCGTTCTGGGCGGCCGTGTAGCCGAATCGCTTCGCCGTCAGGAAGGTGATCGAGGACTCCATGGCCACGAAGGCCAGGGCGTAGATGAAGGCGACCTCGTTGGCGCGCTTCACGTCGGAGTTGGGAAGGTGCAGGATGGCCTTGATGGGGTTCCGCAGGCGCGTCTCGCGCGCCCCAGAGCGCGCGCTCAGCGGCAGCGTCTCCCTGAAGCTGCGCCGCACCCACGCGAGGTTGATGAGGCAGAGCAGGAGGGAGGCGAGGGCCGGCACCGAGTACGGGTTTATGCCGTAGCGCTCGAGCGAGGGGTGCGCGAGCAGGAGGTTCCACTGGACGCTCACGGCGCCCAGGACCGGCCCGGTGACCAGGCCCAGGCCGAACGCCGCGCCGACTATGCCCATCGCGCGCGAGCGCTCCTGGCGGGTGGTCACGTCGGCGACCGCGGCCGTGACAACCGACAGGTTGCCGCTGAAGGCGCCGCTCACGATGCGGGAGAGCAGGAAGAGCCAGAACGAGCCGCTGACGACCCACATCACGTAGCCCAGGGCCGTCCCCGCTACGGTGACGAGGAGCACCCCCCGGCGCCCCAGCCTGTCCGAGAGGCTGCCCCAGAACGGCGAGAAGACGAACTGCAGGATCGAATAGAACGAGGCGAGGAAGCCGCCGAATAGGACGGCCGCGAACGCGTGGTTCTGGCCCATGGCGCGGGCGAGCGCCTCGCTCTCGGACAGGAGCCAGCCGAGGAGCCCCGATTGGCCGTCTATGCGCAGGTAGTAGGTGACGAGGTCCGGGCCCAGCGGGAAGATGATCGAGAACCCGATGAGGTCGATGACCAGCGTGAGGAAGATGACGCCCAGCGACAGGGGGCGCTTGGGCGCGGGGCTCGCCGCGGACGGGGTGGTGTTCGCCTCGGACACCGCTAGGTCCTGTAGGGCAGGGGATAGGCGGCCGCGAGGCTGGCGGCGCGGACCTTGACCGCCGCTACGGCCGCGGCCTCTCCGGGGGTTCCGATGGCGCGAAGCACCGTGTCGATGAGCTCCGCTATCTCGGCCATCTGCGGCTCAAGCATGCCGCGCGTCGTAACGGCCGGCGTGCCCAGGCGTATGCCAGAGGCCTGGAACGGCGAGCGCGTCTCGAAGGGGACGGTGTTCTTGTTGCAGGTGATGTTGGCCAGATCGAGGGTCTCCTGGGCCCTCTTTGCCGTGAGCTCCGGCAGCGTCGTGCGGAGGTCGGCGAGGAAGAGGTGGTTGTCCGTGCCGCCCGAGACGATGCGGTAGCCGCGCGACGCCATCGCCGCCGCGAGCGCCCTCGCGTTGGCGATGATCTGCGCGGAGTAGACCTTGAACTCGGGCTTCAGGCACTCCAAGAAGCACACCGCCTTCGCCGCGATCACGTGCATCAGGGGGCCGCCCTGGGCGCCGGGGAACACCGCGGAGTCGATCGCCTTGGCGTGCGCCGCCCTGCACAGGATCAGGCCGCCGCGCGGGCCGCGCAGGGTCTTGTGCGTGGTCGTCGTCACGAAGTCCGCGTGGGGGATCGGCGAGGGGTGGTGGCCGGTGACGACGAGGCCGGCGATGTGGGCGATGTCCGCGAAAAGGAAGGCGCCGCACGAGCGCGCGATCTCGCCCATCCGGGCGAAGTCGATCACGCGCGAGTAGGCGCTTGCCCCCACCGTTATCATCTTCGGCCTCTCGGCCATGGCCACCTGCGCCAGCTGCTCGTAGTCGATCAGGTTGTTGTCCTCGCGAACCCCGTAGGCCACCACCTTGTAGAGCTTGCCCGAGAAGTTGGCGGGGTTGCCGTGGGTCAGGTGCCCGCCGTGGCTCAGGTTCATGGCGAGTATCTTGTCGCCCGGCTGCAGCACGGAGGTGTAGACGGCGAAGTTGGCCTGGGAGCCGGAGTGCGGCTGAACGTTCGCGTGCTCGGCCCCGAAAAGCTGCTTGGCGCGGTCTATCGCCAGCTGCTCGACCTTGTCGACGAACTCGCAGCCGCCGTACCAGCGCCGCCCCGGGTAGCCCTCGGCGTACTTGTTGGTGAGGACGCTTCCCTGGGCCTCCAGGACCGCGGGGTACGTGAAGTTCTCGGAGGCGATGAGCTCGATGTGGCTCTGCTGGCGGCCGAGCTCGGCGGCGACCGCCGAATACAGCTCGGGATCGAGAATCCTTAGCGGCGAAGGGTTCAGCATGTGGGGAAGGATCAACCCTCGCCCAATTGGGGCCGGAGGCAAAACTTTTTCGCGGCATCAGGGCCCCGGGGCCCCGGGCCTCAGCGCCCCGCGAAGACCTCGGGGGGAAGCGCCCCTAGGTGCTCGATGATTGAGGGGATCGCCGCCACCATCTCGTCGCGGCTCGACTCGTACGCCGGCAGGGCGAGGCCGTAGGGGTCCGGGATGTCGAGGCTTCCCCTCTCCCCGGTGAACTCGCGGAAGAGGTGCAGGCGCCCGGGCACGGGCGACGCCGTCAGCTCGATCATGTCGCGGTGCGCCTCGGTCATGCACAGGACGATGAGCGCGCCGTCGAGGAGCTCCTGGGTGACGGGCCTGCTCGTGTGGCCCTTGAGCCCGATGCCCACCTTCTTGAGCGCCGTGGCGGCGTTCGCGCTCGCGGGCTCGCCTGTGCGGCTTGCGACTCCCGCCGAGACGACCTTGAGCGATCGCAGGGGCTCGGGCTGCGCGGCTAGGGCGTGCCGGAGCAGGGCGGCCCCCATCGGGCTTCGGCAAATGTTTCCCGTGCAGACAACTAGGATGTGACCCGGACCTGCCATCGCTCTAGGAAGGGGGCATGGATCGAGCGAAAAGGCAAAAACCTAAGGCCCTCCGGTTGGCCGCCCTCATAGGCGCTTGAGCGCCAGCAGGCCGCGGTGCAGCTGCACCGCCCTCTGCAGCAGCGCGTCCACGAGGGGCATGGGCGGGCCTGGCCGCTCGGCGATGTCGTCGAGCTCCTCGCTGTCGGAGAGGTGCTCCTTCTCCAGGTAGGCCTCGTCGAGCCTCGGCTTTTCCGGGTAGTCGTGGAGCAGGGAATCGAGGGTCGCCCCCTTCTCCGCCGCGTCATACGCCTTCCTGTCGGTCTCCGCGGACACGGCGACCGCCACGTCGGCGGCCAGCTTGGCCGAGCGGGGGGCGACGATGACCAGCCCGGGCGAGCCGGCGGGAAGCGCGGCGACGAGGGCCGGGCTCGTGGAGGGGTTCTCGAGGACGAAGACCGGGGTGTGCGCCGAGGAGTTGAACCTTATCCAGGCCGCGACGGCCGCGCATGAGGGTTCGTCCGCCGTGGCGAACCTCAGGTCGAGAACGCACGGGCCGGCCGGCCCCTTGGCCGAGGCGGGGAAGTCCCGGGGCAGCTCGTGCACGCGGTAGTAGGAGAGGCCCAGCCCCAGGTCCCTGGGCGGCGCCGCGGCGGGCGTCGCCTGGGCGCATGTCGCCAGGGCCGCGGCCGCGAGGAAGAGGTTTGGCAGTTTCACAGGCGTCTTAATTGCCGCGCCCCGATGTCGCGGCGATAATATTTGGAGGGGAAGCGGATGGCATCGCAGGCACCATAGGCGCGCTGCGCGGCCTGCGCGAGCGTGGGCGCGACGGCCGTGACCCCGAGGAGGCGCCCGCCGGCGCTCACCAGGCGCCCCAGCGCGTCGCGCCCCGTGCCGGCGTGGAGGATGACAACCCCGTCGGGGAGGCGGGCCGGGAGCTCGATCGGCTCGCCCGAGGGGTAGCTCCCGGGGTAGCCCCTGGCGCTCACGACGACGCAGATCGCGAAATCGGAGCTCACGTCGAGGCGGAAGCCGCCCAGGGTCCCGCGCGCGGCCGCCCAGAGGAGCGCCAGCGTGTCCGTCTTGAGCCGCGGAAGGACGGCCTGCGTCTCGGGGTCGCCGAATCGCGTGTTGAACTCGAGCACGCTCGGGCCCGCGGCCGTCAGCATGATCCCGACAAAGAGGGTCCCGCAGAAGTCGATCCCCTCTGACGCGATCGCGTCCACCGAGGGCCGCACGATCGTGCGCTCAATCTCGTGCATGAGGCCGGGCGTCACGACCTCGGCGGGGCTGTAGGCCCCCATGCCGCCGGTGTTGGGCCCCGTGTCGCCGTCGCCGATCCTCTTGTGGTCCTGGGAGGTCGGCAGGATGACGTATTCGCGACCGGACACGACAACGAGGATCGAGGTCTCCTCCCCCTGGAGGCAGTCCTCGATGAGGACCTGGCGGCCGCCGTCGCCGAACCTTCCTCCCTCGAGCATGTCCCTCACGGCTGACTCGGCCTCGCCCAGGGTCTGGGCGACCACGACGCCCTTGCCGGCGGCGAGCCCGTCGGCCTTGACGACGATCGGCGCCGTCCTCGAGCGGAGGTAGGAGAGGGCCGGGCCCACCTCGGTGAAGACGCCGGCCGCGGCCGTCGGTATCGCGTACTTGAGCAGGAGCCTCTTCGTGAACGTCTTCGAGGCCTCGAGGCGGGCGCCCGCCGCCGAGGGCCCGTAGACCGGGATGGCCGCCTGCCGGAGACGGTCGGCGAGGCCCAGGGAAAGCGGGACCTCGGGGCCGACTACCACGAGGCCCGCGCGCTCGCGCCCGGCCAGCGCAACGAGGCCCGCGATGTCGTCGGCCTTCACCGCGTGGCATTCGGCGTCGGCGGCGATACCGGCGTTGCCAGGGGCGCAGAGGAGGCGGGGGCGGCCGGGCGAGGAGGCCAGCGCGCGCACGAGGGCGTGCTCGCGGCCGCCCGAGCCGACGACGAGCACGCAGGTCGGAAGGGCCGCCGGATTCAAAGCACTTGCAGCTTCTTGCGGTAGAACCCGACCACCTCGTCCGGGTCATCCGAGAAGAGGATGTAGTCGGCCATCCAGGCCGGCGAGCGCCCCGTGCGGATCATCTCGCGAATCTGCCGCCTGAGGTCGCTCCAGTACTTTGCGTTGAAGAAGACATAGGGGACGCGCGGCCTTATCCCGAGCTTCAGGTTGCACAGTTCGATGCCGATCTCCTCAAGCGTGCCGACGCCCCCGACATTGAAGATGCAGAAGTCACACACCTCGAACCACTTCTGGCGGAAGTGCCGGGATGATTCCTGGAACGTGTTGAAGAAGTCCACGCCCAGTTCCGGCGGCTGCGCCTCGAGCTCAAGGAAGCAGGCCCCGGTTAGGGCGCCCTTGCTCCTCGCCTGGTCGGTCGCAACGCGCATGACGCCGCCCCCGCCTCCGGTGAGGACGCCCACGTTGGGCCCGATGAACGCCGAGAGCCTCTCGACCAACCCCGCGATCCGGTCGGTGTCCGCCTTTTCGAGGCCGACCGCCGAGCCGTAGAAGGCAAGGATCGTCGTCTCCTGGAACTTGCGCACCGTCTCGTCGCGCACGAAGAAGCCGTGGTCCTTCTTGTACACGTGCTGGTAGAGGTCGCGCGTGAGCTCATCGTACCAGTACACCTGAACGTTGATGGCGTCGAACGTGTCGAGGCGCGCGTGGGCGTTGCTGGACAGGAAGTAGCCGTGCGTGCGCGACGCCCGCCTGAAGATGATCCTCTTGACCTTGAGCTCCGAGATTCGCGTCAGCAGCTCGATGTGCTCAAGCAGGTCCGGGAAGAAGTCGACCACGAGCGTGTCCGCGTCCTTGGGCGCGGAGTCCAGCGCCTGGATGAGGGTGCGGTGCCCGCACGAGCCCCCGTTCTCCGCGAAGAGCTTTTTCGCGTCCTCGGCCGTGCCGGCCCTGAGGCATAGCGAGCGGTTCTCCATCGTCGCGCTCTGGCCCCGCACGAGGATCACGGTCTTCGGGCGCGCCTCGCCCGAGTCCCTTGGGGGGCGCTCGTCGAGGCTCTTGAAGATCTCCGCGGCGGCCCCGAGGAGCCTCTGGCGGCGGCGCGCGAGCTGGCTGTACTGCGGGTCCGACTCCTCGGGGGCCCGAAAGATCTCGACCGACACCATCGGGTTCACGACCGGGTGGTCGCCCGTGTTGTAGATCTCGAGCATGATGTTCGTGCCGAAGGTCTTCACCGGGTCCAACAGGACCGCGCTCGTGTGGATGCCGAAGTTGCCGGCGCCCTGGTTCAGGACGACGTAATGCTCCTTGAGGTACATGGAGCAGCTCGTGAGCAGCCCGGAGCGCGGCGGGATCGTGAGGGGTGACGCGTCATGGCGGACCTGCACCTTGTCGAGGAAGTTGCGGCCCGCGTCGCCGCTCACGACGAGCTCGAAGTTGATGCGCTGCAGCCTCGGGTTGAGGGTGTAGCTCACCTGGTGGGGGGTGAGGAACACCGAGCCCTGGCGGTCGATGCTTATCGTGTTGGGGAGCTTGAGGCGGTTCTCCTTGATGGCCGCCCAGATCTCGTCCGAGGCGAGCTTGGCGCCCAGGGGCGCGTAGAAGATGCGACCGACGGGGATCCCGGAGCGAAGGAGTTTCTTCCAGTAGCCGAAGTTGGGGAAGCTCGCGTCGAACATGAACGCCTCGACCTGGAGCACGAGCCGGTTGCCGTCGACCTCGAGGCCCCCCTGCGTCTGCATCTCTATCCCTATGCGGGCGAGGGTGCTGCGCTCCGAGAACTTCAGCTCGGCGATCTTGGCCTTCATGAACTCGAACTCCGCCGGGTTGCGCGGCCAGAACGCTAGGGTGAGGCTGACCGTGCGCTCGTCCTTGTTCTTCACGATCAGGATCTGCCCATCCTGGCTGGTCCAGAATTGCTCGGGATTCATTTTTGGGGGTTGAGGCTGGCGGATAGGGGCTTCCGACTCAAGCGGCGAACACCGCTATGTAATTGCAATGCACCCCAGCGGTGGCATAGGTGGGTGCCCCTCTACCATGAACTCAAAGCGCATGAGAAACGGTCTCGTAATCGCCCTCGCATCCTCGACTCTGGCCTTTGCGCAGGCGGGAGCGCCGGCGCAAGCGCCGGCGGGCGCCGCCCCGGCGGGCGCCGTCCCGGTCCCGGCCTACACGAACGACCAGCTCCTCGAGGAGTTCGGGTGGTTCGTGGCGCAGAAGACCGGCCTCTCCCAGCTCGAGCTCACGCAGGCCGAGGCCGACTCGCTCACCAAGGGGATCACGGAGGCCGTGACCGGCAAGCTCTCGCCATTTGAGATCCAGAAGATCGGGCCGGCGATGTCGGAGTACGTCGAGAAGAAGCAGAACGCGATACTCGATAGGCTGCGGGCCAAGAACATGGCCGACTCGGCCCAGTTCTTCGAAAAGCTTCGCTCGAACAAGAACGTCGTGGAGACGCGCGACGGCCTGCGCTACGAGATCCTGAGCCACGGCTCGGCCGAGATGCCCAAGCCGACGGACAAGGTGAAGGTCAACTACACGGGCACGCTCATCGACGGCACGGTGTTCGACAGCTCGGAGCGCCAGGGCAAGCCCATGGACTTCGACCTGAGGCAGATGATCCCGGGCTGGATAGAGGGCCTGCAGATGATCGGAAAGGGCGGCAAGATCCGCCTCTACATCCCCCCGCAGCTCGCGTACGGCGACAGGGGCAACATGGGCATTCCCCCCGACGCGGCGCTCATCTTCGAGGTCGAGCTGATCGACTTCACGCCGGCGGCGGCGCCCGCGGCCGGCGCGGTTCCGGCGCCCGCCAAGTAGGCACCGGCCCGCAGCACTTCGTAGGACGCGCTTTCCCTGAATCCTGCGGACGTTAACCTCTACCTCGTCGGTTTCATGGGAACCGGCAAGACGACCGTCGGGCGGGCGGTAGCCCGCCGCATTGGCTTCAAGTGCGTGGACAGCGACCATGAGATCGAGCGCGGGGCCGCCAAGACGGTCGCCCAGATCTTCGCGGCGGACGGCGAGGCGGCCTTCCGCAAGCTCGAGTGGCGCTTTGTCGAGGAGGGCCACGCGCCCGAGCGCCTCGTTGTGGCCTGCGGCGGCGGCATTGTGGTCCAGCCCGGCATGCTCGAGCTGCTTTCCTCCAAGGGCGTCGTCATCTGCCTGCACGCGTCGATAGAGACGATCCTTGCGCGCACCCGCCGCCACGGGGCCACCCGGCCGCTCCTCGACGTCGAGGACCCGGACGCGCGGGCGCGCGCCCTCTACGCGGAGCGCGAGGCCATCTACAGGGCCGCGGGGACCGTGATCCTCACCGACTCGCGCCCCTTGAGCGAGATAGCGGCGCACGTCATCAGGGTCTGGAAGCGCGATTCGGCGGAGTTCGCCAGGAGGCGCGCACAGGGGGGGGGCTAGCACCATGGCCGCCCGCCAGGAGAACCTGAGAAGGCGGCTGGGCGAGCTGGGCTTCGACGAGGTGCGCTTCGCGGCCCTGGCGGGTGCGCCCGGCGGCGAGGGCCTGACTTCGTGGCTCGAGAGGGGCTACCACGCGGACATGGACTGGATGGGCAGGACGGCAGCCAAGAGGCTCGACCCGGGCCTGGTCCTCGAGGGGGCGCGCTCGGCGGTCCTCCTGGGCGTCAACTACTACCAGGGCGGGAGCGGTGCGCCCGAGGGCGCACCCGTTTGGGCGCGCTACAGCCTCTACCGCGACTACCACGACTCGATCAGGCCCGCGCTGGAGCGGGCCGGCCGCGTGCTCGAGGAGGAGCTTGGGGCCGCGCCCGGCGACTACCGCTACTATGTCGACACGGGACCGGTCCTGGAGCGGGCGTGGGCCGCGTCGGCGGGCGTCGGCTTCATCGGCAAGAACGCGATGCTCATCTCGCGGCGGCACGGCAACTGGCTCTTCCTGTGCGCGATCCTGACCAGGCTCGCTCTGGAGCCCGATCCGCCTGTGCGGCTGCGCGGGGACCGTGGCGCCGTGGGCCTGCTCTGCGGCAAGTGCACGCGGTGCATGGACGCATGCCCGACGCTGGCCTTCCCGCGGCCCGGCGTCGTCGACGCGCGCCTGTGCATATCCTACCAGACGATCGAGAACCGGGGTTCGATTCCGCGCGCGCTACGCCCCTCCATCGGCGCCCGCATCTTCGGGTGCGATGCCTGCCTAGACGCCTGCCCCTGGAACCGCTTCGCGTCAGCGGGCCGCAGGCTGATCCTCGAGGCCCGCGACGGGATCGCTGCGCTGTCGATCCGCGATATCCTTGAGCTCACGCCCGAGCGCTTCGCCCAGGTCTTCCGCGGCACGGCGGTCAAGCGCCTGAAGCTGGCCGGCCTCCTTCGCAACGCCTGCGTGGCGGCGGGAAATTCGGGCGACCAGAGCCTCCTCGATGCCTTGGTGCGGCTCGCCTCGCATGATTCGCCGATCGTCCGCGCCCACGCGGTGTGGGCCGCGGGAAGGCTAGGAGGCTTGGGCGGGCTGGTTGACGCTCGCACCTCGGAACGCGACCCCTCGGTGCTTGAGGAGTACACACAGGCCGGCGCCGACGCCTGACGCCCCACGTGCGCGCGGCTATTTCCATCGGACGGCCGCTGTGAAGACGATGTGGCCGGCCCGGGAGCCAGGCCTGGCGTCGTGGTCTGTTCAGCCTCGCAAGGAAGGACCGCAGGTTGGATAGACTAGGCAGCTGACATTGAAATCCGTCCACCTACTTGCGCTGGCCGTCGTGTTCGCGGCTGAGTTGACCGTGTTCTGCGAGGTCACGAGCCGTCACTACGCCTGGGTTTACCCGAGGTGGCAGGACCAGCTTCAATACCTTCAGGAGGCATACAACGGGTATGTGCGGGCGCAGGACGTCGGATTTGCGAAGGGAGTACGCCAGGCGCTTTCCCAGGTATCGCCGCAGGGATTGCTTCATAGGCCCCTGACGCTGCTGGTTTTCGAGGCAGTTGGACCATCGCGTTTGGCAGCGCTTTCGCTGAATATGGCGGCGTTCCTGGCGCTGCAGGCGGCGACGTTCGTCGTGGTCCGCCGGCTCTCGCAGTCTTGGCCGATTTCATGGGCCGCCGTTGCATTCCTGGCCGCCGTGAACCTTCCCTGGTCGGCCGACAGCGGCTCCACCATTGATTTTCGACTGGACTGGATGGCTGTCTGCGCCTTCGGCGTGGCGCTTGCCGCGGCGCTGGCCAGTGACGGGTTTCGCTCGACGCGGTGGATGGTTTTTCTTGGTGCGGCTGTGGGGGCGGCCATCCTGACCCGGTTCCTGACCGCCGTCTATTTTGGCCTCATTTTCCTCGCCCTGCTTTCTTGGTTGTCCACGCGCCCAGACCGGCGGATTCGATGCGGGCGGCTGCTCCTTGCGGCATTCGTCGCCTTTGCCCTTTGCGCTCCCGCCCTCTGGAACTGCCGCGAAGCGATCTACTCATACTACTGGGCTGAGCCGATCCAGGGGGCGCAGGGCGCGCTGTACATGGCCCATGTTGGCCTGATGGCGAAGGTCAAGTGGCTGTTCGAGGAGTTGATTGTCTATAGAATCGGCGCGTCGGCCTTGGCCCTCGGATTTGGGGCTGCCGGTGCGCTTCTTGCCATGAGCGCAATCCGACAGACCCGGGCTGTGCACCCGGCCTCGGCGGGTTACTCCCTCGGAAGCGCGTGGGTGGTGGTCACGGTCTTCGTCCTCGTTCCCGCGGCAGTGCTGGTCGCGTATCCGGAAAAGGCCCCAAAAACGGTGAGCATCCTCATCCCCGGTGCGGTCTGGATCATCATCCTCGTGTGGACCTCCCTGGCCCGGTTGGTGACGAAGCATGCCGTCGGTGCGGTCAGCGGAGCGGTTGTCCTCTTTGGGGGATTTCAATTTGCGAGCGCTGAGACAAGGAGCAGGGAAACCGATAGAATGGTTGCCGATTTCCGAAGAATTAACGCTGTCAGCGATTACCTGTTCTATCGGGCCGAGGAGTCGGGTCTTGAGCGCCCCCGGGTGTCGGTGACCTGGATCTCGGATGGCTTGAACGCCGGGGCATTCCAGGTGCTTGGATTCGAGCGGCACCACAGGCTCCTTATGTTCCTCGGGGAGCTGCCAACAGGGCTGATCGCTACGACGAAGGAAACCGTGATGCAGGGCCTCGCAAACAGCGACTTTGTCTGTGTCGTGGAAGGGGCGCACGGCAAATGGCCCTTTGATCGGCAGATGCTCGAGCTGCTTCCCGCGATGCGAATGTGGTGCGAGTCCAATCTTAGGCACGCCGGGGACGTCACCGTGGAGGATGGCGAGGTGTCGATCTACGAGCGCCGGGAGCTCGGCTCTCAAGGGTCGCCGGCCGCTGTCAGCCTTGACGCCATGGTGAGGAGAGATCTCGGCGGCGCCCCGCAGTCGCCGTTGCCCCCTCCCTTTGCCCCGGCCTTCGTCTCGCCGCCGGCGACACTCGCGTCGACCAGGGCCGACTTCCTCTTCTTCGCGAGGGCTGCCTACAGCCCCGTCACATACGCCGCCGAATCGCTGCCGACGGGCATTCGCCTCGACGCCCGGTCGGGGAAGCTCAGTGGCAGGTTCCAAGCTGCCGGCGACTTCACTTTGGCGCTGGTTGCCCGCAACTCGGTGGGATCGACGCCCTTTGCATTGACAGTTCACGTCGGCGACGAGCAGCGATTCGCCGTCCTACGAGCGCCCCGCTCGTGCAGGGTGGCCGAGCCCGTGCCGATAACGTATGGCGCCTTCGACGCGGCCGGAAGGCTCGACTTCATTGAGATCACCGACCTGACGGAGAGAAGGACCCTGTGCCGCATCCCCGCGCCGGAAGGCGCGAAGGAGAGCTGGATCGGCACCTACACGGTGGCCTTCGGCAAACCCGGGCGCAGGGAGATCCTTACCCGGACCGCGCGCTTTGATCCCACCGATAGCAAGCCATATGCCTTCACCGACACCACCTGCGTGATAGACGTCGGGCCGTGACGCCGCACGGGCTCAGACGATCACCGAGCGCGCCGAAGAGGCGGCGAGGCGCGCCAATCCGGCCTCATTTGCGAGCTCGTTGAGGGCTTCGACCTCGGCGGGCGTGAAGAGGAGGCCGCCCGCCTCGGCCGATCTCCTCGCCCAGTCGGCCTCGACCTGGCCCGGGAGCAGGCAGCGCTCGTTGCCGTGGCCCAGCACGTCCCTGATCACGGCCTTGACGTTTGCCGCCTGGTCGCGGCCGTTCGCGAACGCACCGGCGCTAAGCGCCTCGGGGTGGATCACCTGGAAGAAGAAGGCGCACGTGTGCTTCTCGCCCGGCTGCTCGTCCCAGCGGCTGCGGACCGTGGGGAGCGATCCGCCGATGAAGGCCGCGACCAGCTCGTTTATGAGCGAGAGCCCGTATCCCTTGTGCGCCCCGAACGGCAGGAGGTAGGCGGCCTGCTGCGCGTCCACGGTCGGGTTGCCCGCCCGGTCCAGGGCGGCGTTTGGCGGCAACGGGAGGCCCTCTCGCCTGAGCTGCTGCACGCGGCCCATCGCTATCACCGAGGTGGCCCAATCGATGACGACGGGGAACCCCACGGCGGCCATTGTCGGAAAGCCCCAGGAGTGCGGGTTCGTCCCCAGGGTGGGGAACTTGCCGCCGAAGGGCACGACCTCCGCCAAGGCGGCCGTGCAGTTCGTGTAGGCGATGTAGCCGCGCTTCGCCGCGTCCAGGACGTAGCCGCCGCCCCAGAGGTAGTGGAACGCGTTGTCCACCGACACCGTGCCGACGCCGTGGCGCTCCGCGAGCTCGATCGCCGCCTCCATGGCCCGGTAGGCCGTCGGCTGGCCGAGCTTGCGGTTGGCATTCCAGATGCGGGAGGCCGAGAACCTCGACGGCCTCTCCTCGATCTGGGCCCCCGGCACGCAGCCCTTCGAGCCCGAGCCGAAGAGGTGGTCCAGGTGCAGGGCCTTGATGGCGTTGTGCGTGCGGATCCCGTGGCGCGTCGCCTCGGCGCAGAGGCGCGCCCCGTCGGCCGCCTCGTCCGGCAGGTAGCCGCGCCTGCGGTAGACAGCCTCGACGAGGCTGTTGTGCTGGGACTCGCTGACGATGTGGTAGGTTTCAGCCATGGGGGCCCGCGCTGCGGCTGCGGCCGCGACCCGGGGTTCGTTTTCAGTGGAAACGTGCGGCAAGTTTGGCAAGTTCATTCCTTGAATTGAAGGAACCCCAACCGGCTGCCGAAGGGATCGGCCACTACCGTTGGCGCATTCTGGCGCTGCTGTTCGTGGCGACGACCATCAACTACGTTGACCGCAGCGTCCTCGGGGTGCTCGCGCCGACGCTCCAGTACCGGGTCTTCCACTGGAGCGACCAGGACTACGCGTGGATCAACATTGCGTTCAAGTCAGCCTACGCGATCGGCCTCGTGTGCATGGGCGCGGCGATCGACCGGATCGGGACTCGCCTGGGCTACAGCCTCTCCGTCGCGGTGTGGTGCGCCTTCAGCATGATGCACGCTCTCGTGAGGCCGGCCTTCAGCGTGATCGGCTTCTCGGCCGCGCGCTTCGGCCTGGGGCTGGGCGAGTCGGGCAACTTTCCTGCGGGCATCAAGGCGATCGCCGAGTGGTTCCCGCAGCGGGAGCGGGCGCTCGCGACGGGAATCTTCAACTCGGGGACGACGGCCGGCGCCATTGCGGCGCCGATCGTCGTGCCGATGGTCGTGCAGCCCGACGGGACGCACTGGCAGTTCGCCTTCCTGGTCACCGGCGCTTTCAGCCTGGTCTGGCTCGTCTTCTGGCAGCGGATGTATCACACGCCGGCGTCGCATCCCAAGGTGTCCGCGGATGAGCTCGCGCTCATCGAGGGGGGCGCGCGCCCGGAGGCGCCCGGCGCCAGGATCCCGTGGCGCCGTCTGCTCGCGGTGCGCGAGACCTGGGGTTTCGCGATCGCCAAGGTGACCGACGCCGCATGGTGGTTTTACCTGTTTTGGGGGGGGAAGTTCCTGTACGACCGCTTCGGCCTCGACATCAAGGCGCTCGCCCTGCCGCTGGTCACGATCTTCGTGGTCTCGGGCTTCGGGAGCGTCGCGGGGGGCTGGTTCTCCTCCGCTCTGATCGGCAGGGGCTGGCCGGTCAACCGCGCCCGCAAGACGGCCCTGCTCGGAAGCGCGCTATTCATCCTGCCGGTCGTCCTTGTCACGGCGGTGCCGACCCGCTTCAACGCCGACCCGGGATTCTACGGACGGCTCGCTGCGGCCCGCTACAGGGCGGAGGTTGAGATGAGCTCCGGGGGCTCGCAGAAGCTCGAGAGGGCGCTGCTCCCGGTCCCGGACGCCGCCCGGGCGGCCCTTCGCTCGCTCTCGGGCCGCAGCTTCGGCTCGGCGAGGGAGTTCACGGCGGCTGCCTCGGCCGCGCTTGGCCGCCCGATGCCCGGGAACATGGAGTCCGTCGTCGCGGGCTGCGCCCGCTCCGACTCCCTCTATTGGATCGCGGTCCTGCTCATGGCCGCGGCGGCGGCCGGCCACCAGGCATGGTCGGCGAACCTCTTCACGGTTGTCTCGGACGTGTTCCCGAAAGCCGCAACGGCGTCACTGATCGGATTCGGCGGCATGTTCGGGGCTGTTGCCGGGCTTGCGGCGGACTGGAGCCTCGGGCGGGTGCTTTCGACAAGCGGCCCGGTCGGCTACCTTTTTGCTTTCCTGGCCGCCGGCTCGGTCTACCTGTTCTGCTTCGGGATACTACAGGCGCTCATTCCGCACATGACTCCGCTCGACAATGACCTCATACACAAGGAAACCAACCCGCCATGAAAAATGATGACTTCCTCAAGGACCTCTTCGGACTCTCCGGCCGCGTGGCCGTCGTCGTGGGCGGCACCGGCGAGCTCTGCGGGGCGATCGCCGAGGGCCTTGCCCTGGCGGGCGCCGAGGTGGTGCTCGTCGGGCGCAACCCGGAGAAGGCGCATGCCCGCCTGGAGCGGATAGGCGCCGGCGGCGGACGCGCCTGGTTCCAGGCCGCCGAGGCGACGAGCAGGGCCGACCTCGAGGGGCTTCTTGAGGCGGTCCTCGCGCGCAGCGGGCGCCTGGACATCGTCGTCAACGGCGCCGGGGTGAACTCGTCCACGCCCTTCCTGGCGGTCACCGAGGACGAGTTCGACCGCATCGTCAGGGTCAACCTGAAGGGCGTGTTCCTCGGGTGCCAGGTCCTCGGGGGGCACATGGTCGAGAAGGGGGAGGGCGGCTCCGTCATCAACGTGGGCTCCGAGTCGGGCATCGTGCCCCTGTCGCGCGTCTTCACGTACTCGGCGACCAAGGCAGCGGTGCACAACCTCTCGAAGAACCTGGCGCGCGAGTGGGCGCCGAAGCGCGTGCGCGTCAACACGCTCGTCCCCGGCTTCTTCCCGGCGGAGCAGAACCGCAAGGTGATGACGCCGGACCGCGTCGCCAGCATCATGGGGCACACGCCGATGGCGCGCTTCGGGCAGGCGCGCGAGCTTGTCGGCGCGGCGCTGCTCCTCGCCAGCGCATCCGCGGGCTCCTTCATCACGGGCTCGGAGGTCGTCGTCGACGGCGGCTACAATGCCATGAGCATCTGAGCAGAGGGAGGCTTCGGATGAGGCCCATCAACCGCTTCCTGCTGGACAACGCGGTTCGCATTCCGGCCAGCCCGTGCATGAATCCGGGAAAAGCCAACCTTCGCTTTCTCTTTGGCGTGGTTGTCCTTCCTCAAACAAAGTGCCCGATTGTCGACATGCCGGACACATCGGAGGGTCTTGCCGAGCAAGCGCCTCTGGGGAGCGCTCGGGCAAAACCTGAACGCGTAGCGGACCTTCACGGAGTTAAAGCGTGTAATCAGAACCGACCAGCCCAACAATAAACAGAGAATCGGCGAATCCCACCGGCCCTCGGGGCCCAGATTTTTTTGCCTTCGAATTATGAAGCCATTCATTGACGACGACTTCCTGCTGCACTCGGCGGCGGCCCGCGAGCTCTACAGCATATACGCCCGCGCGGAGCCGATCTACGACTACCACTGCCACGTACCCGTGGGGCAGATCGCCTCCAACCACCAGTTCGCCGACGTGACCGAGATCTGGCTCGGCGACGACCACTACAAGTGGCGGGCCATGCGCGCGAACGGCGTCGACGAGCGCTTCTGCTCGGGCGACGGCACGCCGCGCGAGAAGTTCAGCGCCTGGGCGGCGACCCTGCCGCACGCCCTCGGCAACCCGCTCTACCACTGGTCTCACCTCGAGCTGAAGAGGTACTTCGGGATCGACACCCTGCTGAGCCCGGCGAGCGCCGACGCGGTTTGGTCGGCCGCGAACGCGAGGCTCCCGTCCCTGAGAGTGCACGACATCCTGGGCGCAAACCGCGTCGCCGTCGTCTGCACGACGGACGACCCCGCAGACCCGCTCGACTCGCACGAGGCGATCCGCAGGTCGGGCCTGAGGACGCGCGTTTACCCCGCCTTCCGCCCCGACAGGGCGCTGGCGGTCGCCAAGCCCGCCGTCTTGAACCCGTGGGTCGAGAAGCTCGGCGGGGCGGCGCGAGCGCAGGTGCGCTCGTTCGACGACCTCTTGGGGGCGCTCAAGGCGAGGCACGACGCCTTCCACGCCTTCGGCTGCAGGCTCTCGGACCACGGCCTTGAGACCGCGCTCTCGCAGCCCTGCACCCACGCCGAGGCGTCGGCCGTCTTCAAGGCGGCCCGCTCCGGCCAAGCCGCGTCGCCGGAGGACGCCGGGAAATTCGGGTCGTACCTCATGCTCGAGTTCGGCCGCTGGGACGCGCACCGCGGCTGGACGAAGCAGCTGCATCTGGGGGCGCAGAGGGACAACAACAGCCGGCTCCTCTCCAAGCTCGGGCCCGACACGGGCTTCGACTCGATAGGCGACCAGCCACAGACCCGGGCGCTCGGCCGCTACCTCGACTCGCTCGACGCGACGGGCGAGCTCCCGCGCATGGTTCTGTACAACGTCAACCCGACCGAGAACTACGCCTTCGCGACCATGGCGGGCAACTTCCAGGACGGCTCCGTCGCCGGCAAGGTCCAGTTCGGCAGCGGCTGGTGGTTCCTCGACCAGAAGGAGGGGATCGAGTGGCAGCTCTCGGCGTTGGCCAACATCGGGCTCTTGAGCCGGTTCGTGGGGATGCTGACGGACTCGAGGAGCTTCATGAGCTATTCCCGGCACGAGTACTTCCGCAGGGTCCTCTGCAACATGCTCGGGGGTCAGGTCGAGCGCGGCGAGCTCCCGCGGGACCTGGAGCTTGTGGGCTCCATGGTGCGCCGCGTGTGCTTCTCCAACGCGCGCGACTTCTTCGGGTTGGAGCTGGACCCGCTCTTCGCGAACGTGCGCTAGGGCGCCGGACCCGGGGAAAGGGGGCGCCTACCGGGCGCCCGCCCCGGGAGCGGACTGCACGACGCCCACGATGTCCTCGTTGAAGGGGGGTATGGGGACCGAGACCGTCCCGCCCACCGCGCGCGCCCGGGTGACCTCGCGCTGGCTCCCGTCGAGCGTGGAGAACCAGCGGGCCTCGACCGGGCCGTCGGGCCAGGAGAGCAGCGTCACGCTCTTTCCCCTGAGCATCGCCGGGTTGTAGCGAAGAGCGCCCGCGGGGTAGACCACCCAGGGCGAGGTCACGTAGACGACGGCCTTGGCGCCGCTCTCGAGGGCCGCCACCTCGGGCTCGAAGTTCCAGCCGTCCTTGAAGCCGACGGCGCGCACGCGCTGCAGCCGCACGGAGTCCAGGGTTATCTGGTCCTCTCCCAGGTTCGCGATCTCGATTTCCTGCCTTCCCTCGGGGACCTCGGCCGTCAGCTCGCCGGCGGGCTCCGCGGGCGCGCCGTCGTGGGGCGCCGCCTTTGCCAAGTGCATTCGAGCGATCTGGGAGCTGGCGACCCTAATCACGATGTCGTTCTCGGAGGCCGACGCGCTGACGCGCACGCTCACGCGGCCCCCCTTGGCGAAGCTGGCGACGATCGTATCGGCGTGCGAGAGCTCTGGGTAGCGAGACCCGTACAGGTAGCGCGAGAGCTCCTCCGACGACCTCTCGGCCGCGAGCGGCGACGCGATGGCGGCCAGGCCGCTGAGCCTGAGTCGGCGGCCGGCGCCAGTCAGCGCGAGCGAGGCGTCGAACACCTCGGCGTCGGGGTTTTCGGGGCCGAGCTCGGTCGGCGTGGACCCGGGCGACACGACCCTGGCCGGCTCCCAGCGGCCCTGCTGCCAGCCGGCGCCGTCAAGGACGCGGCTCAGGGCCGAGTAGAGGGTGTAGACGTTGTCCCTGTCCATGTCCTCCCACCACCAGGGCATCGCCGTTCCGACGGATCCGCCGAGGGCCGAGGACCACAGGGCCTGCCTGAAGCCGCGCAGGTACGGGTCGGTGTCGAGCTTCCAGCTGGCGGCGCTGACGCCGAACTCGTCGATGAGCACGGGCTTGCCGTAGCGGTGGACGAAGTCCTCCGAAAGGGCGGCGAGGCGCTTGCCCGGGGCGGGCTCCCAGTAGGAGTGGTAGTCGGAGAAGTCCATCTCGGGAATGCTCCACATCTCCGGCCGGTCGCTGTTGCCCGTGAGGCTGGTCGTCACCAGGTGCCCGTAGGGGTCGTGCGCCTTGAGCCACCGGCCGAGCTCGCGGTGCCACGCGATCACGTCCGCGCCGTTGAGCCCGCGCTCGAACACGTTGTCGATCTCGTTGAAGAACTGCCAAGCGAGCAGGCGCTGGCTGTAGCCGTAGCGAGCGACCAGGTAGCGCAGGCGCTTCTCGTAGATCGCCCGGGCGTCGAGGCTCGTGAAGAAGTCGTTCGGCGCCTCGCAGGGGCCGCCCTGGACCTTGCTGTACGGGTTCGTGGCCCAGAAGTTGTTGTGCCCGCCCCAGCTCTTGTTGTCGACCTGGTACATCCCGTGGTGGTCCAGGCTGAGCAGCAGGTAGATGCCCCGAAGGTCGGCCTCCTCGAACACGTGGTCGAGCCGCCAGGCCTCGTCCAGGGGGTAGCGGTTGAGCGTGCCAGGCTTGTGCTCGAGGCCCGCCCACCAGGGGCATAGCCAGATGCGGGCGTAATTCTCGCCCGCGCCCGCCATGCGCTCAAACCAGCGGTCGAAGTCGGCGATGCCCCCCGATTCGGGCCAGCACACGTTCTCGCCCACGAGGTGCAGCGGCCGCCCGTCCGACGTCTCGAAGAAACGCCTGTCCGGGGCCACCCGCACCCAGCCGGCGCGCGACGGGTCGCGCCCCGGCGCAACCTCGAAGGAGGTCTCGATCGCTCCCGGCGCGTCCGCGCCCGCCACCCGCCAGCGCACCGCCAGGCGGTAGGTGCCGGACTCGGTCGGCGTGTAGCGCAGGCGCCACGACGGCTCGCCCACGGCCTTCAGGGACTCCGACCGGGAGGCCGAGTCGCGGGTGTAGTCTTGGAACCAGAAGGCCGGGACGACCTGCGTTGCCCCGGACGGCGAGGTGAGCGTCGCGTCCACGGCGATCTGCTCGGGGTCGAAGTTGTTGGCCGCGCTCGGGACTCCGTCCAGGCGGAACTCGGCCTTCTCCCACTGGGTGAAGGCCCCGAGCGGGGCGGCGGTTGGGGTCTGGGCGCCGAGGGGGGCTGCGCACAGGATGAGAAGCGTTGCGGCGGCAAGGCCGCCGAGGGTTTTGATGGTCATGGCCGTTAAGGCCCATACTGACCTCGGCGCGCCCGCGGAGTCAAACCGCGCGGCCGGCCGGTGAGCGAGCGCGGCCTAGGCGAAGGCTTTCGCCAGCGTCTGCGAGGCCCAAAGGGGCGGGCGCACGGGCCGGCCGTTGCGGTCGACGAACGCGTGGAGCGTCGTCCCGGTGGCCAGGAGCTCGCCGCCCCGCAGGGCCTCGTATTCAAGAAGGATCCTGACGAGCGGCTTCTCGCGCAGCGTCGTAACGATTTCGATCGTGTCGTCGTAGAGGGCGGGCCTGATGAACTTGGCGGACATCTCCAGGACCGGCAGCCGGAAGCCCGCCTCCTCGAGCTTGCGGTAGGGCAGCCCAAGCTCGCGCATGAGCGTCGTCCGGCCGACCTCGAACCACGGCAGGTAGTTCGCATGATAGACAATGCCCATCATGTCGGTCTCGGCGTAGCGGACCGTCAGCTGGACCCGCGAGCGGATCATGCCTGATCGTTCGCCGACGCGAAGAGGGTCGACGCGTTCTCCTCCCAGCAGTTGCGCGCCGCGAAGGCGCGGCCCGCCTCGCCGAGCCTGCGGCGCAGCGCGCCGTCGTGGAAGAGCTTCTCGAACGCCGCCGCCAGCTCGGCGGGGCGGTCCGGCGTCACCAGGAGGCCGGTTTCGCCGTCGCGCACAGCCTCCGACACGCCGCCGATGTTGTGGGCGATGATCGGCAGGGCGTGCGCCGCCGCCTCGAGGTAGACTAGGCCGAACCCCTCGACGCTTGTCCCGTGACTGACGCTTGTCAGGGCGAAGATGTCCGAGCGGTCGTAGACATGGGCCAGCTCCTCGTCGGGGATGTTACCGAAGAAGCGCACGTTGAGCGCGGGGTCCGAGCCGGCCTGCTCGCGCAGCTTCTCCTCGTAGTTGCCCCAGTTGCGCCCGCCGACGATCCAGTACTCGATGCGGCCCTTCACCGCGCCCGGGAGCATCTGCAGGGCCTTGAGCGTGATCAGCTGGCCCTTGCGCGGGTGCAGGCGCCCGACCGTCAGCACGACGATCTTGTCCTTTGCGCGGTCCGCGCGCGGGGGCACGACGGCGAAGTCCGTGCGCAGCGCCCCGGGGGTGAGGAAGATCTTGTCGGCGGCGTGCGGGAAGCGCTCGAGCAGGAGCTCCTGGGTGTAGGTGGTGAGCGTGCTCACGCGGCTTGCGTGGCGGATCAGGCGGCCGGCCAGCCAGCGCCGAAGCGGGCTGCTCGAAAAGGAGAGGATCTCCGTGCCGTGGAAGGTGAGGATCAGGCGCTTGGGCCTGAACGCCCGGAAGAACTGCAGGAACATCATCGTCAGCATCGGGCCGGGCTCCGGGATGTAGACCGTGGCGTGGCGCAGCTGCCTGCGGCAGGCGATCAGCTCCCGGGCCAGGCGGATCTGGCAGGTGAGGTCCTGCGTCCCCTTGAGCGGCAGGCGCCGCATCCGGAAGGGCCATTTCTTCTCGCGCTCGGGCGGCGCCGACTGCGCCCACACCTCCACGTCGTAGCCCAGGCCGGCGGAGGCCTTTGCAATTTCCTCGGCGAAAGTGGCTATCCCCCCGCTCACCGGGTAGAACTCATGCGTGATGAGATAGAGGGGCGACGAAGGCTTAGTGATTGAAGATGCGCTCATTGAGCGGGTTGGAATGCGAAGGCTAACAGCTGGGAAGCGTGGATTTCAAGCATGGTTACCGGTACGCCCCCATTCCCCTATTGTTCCCATCCCTTTGCGGCACAAGGGGTGCTTTTAAGCTCCTCGCGTGTCCTAAGAAATGAATTTACTTTATTTGCCACCGTAACATATAGGGAGCGACTGATGTCTGAAACCTACCAACCCAGCTTGAGCTCAAATAAGCCGTTTCCGATTGCAACCAAGCCGTTTGCGCCGGACGACGAGGCCGCCCTGAGGGAGGCCCTGAAGCGATGCTCCCCGTCGACCTTCGAGGCTGCGGTGCAGTTTCGCAAGACGGGCAATCCCGAGCACATGCCCGCGGTGGTGATCGGCGTCATCGAGCGCTTCGTGGAGCCCGACCTGCGCTCAAAGCTCAAGGACGCGGACGACGACCTGCGCCTGATCGAGGACCTGGGGATCGACTCGCTCACCATGATGGAGATCGTCATCCTGGTGGAGGATGTGCTGCAGCTGTCCATCAACAACGACGAGCTGCGCAACCTGCGCACGGTCGGTGACGTAAAGACCTTCATAGACTGCAAGATCCGTGGACTGCCTCTGCCGCGGCCGACCAAGTTCCTGCCGATCGAGCACATCGGCTCCGTCATGCCGGTTCAGCCGCCGTTCCTGTTCCTCAACGAGGCCTCGGTCAGCTCGACGGGCGCCAACGGCAAGTACAAGATCACGGGCAAGGAGTTCTTCCTGCAGGGCCATTTCAAGGACAACCCGATCATGCCGGCGTCGATCATGCTTGAGGCCCTGGGACAGCTGGCTGTCCTCTTCCTGCTCGAGGGCGCGACCACCGAGCCCGGCAAGGCGATCGGGGCCAACACGATCTTCTTCACGGGATGCGAGGGGGTGCGGGCGCACCGCATGTGCAAGCCCGGCGACATCCTCACGCTCTCGATCAAGTCCAAGCGCATGAAGATGCCGCTCGCCACGTTCGAGGGCGCCATCCGCGTCGGCCAGGAGAAGGCCGTGATCGCGGAGGACATCACGCTCACCTTCGCCTACGTCGAGGCCGCCGTCGAGCCGTCCGCCGTCAACGGCACGGCGCAGCCGGCCGCCGACAGCGACGCCAATCCGCCGCTTCGCGTGGCGATCAACGCCTGAGATTGACCGGATCGGGGGGGCCGTCACGATGGGCCGGGCAGCCCGCCCAAAGAGCATGCCCAAGGTCTACATCACCGGACTCGGTTTCATTACCAGCATCGGAAACGACTCCGCCGCGGTAGCCGCAAACCTGCGCGCCCTTCGCCACGGCTTCGAGCTCTTCGCGCCGTTCCAGAAGCCCGACATCGCCTGCAAGGTGACCGGCCCGATCAGGGGCTTCCACACGGACTCCACGGATCCCGAGGACTGGACCTGGCCCGAGGGCTACTCGATCAAGAGGGAGACGATACGCTCGATGGCCCCCCACGGCCTCTACGCTCACTGCGCGTTCATGCAGGCGGTGCGGGACGCCCGGCTCGCCGATGCGGACATCTCCAACAGGGAGACGGGCCTCTTCGCGGCCTCGGGCGGCTCGCCGATGCTCACGTACTTCCACCACGAAAGGATGCTCAGGCTCGGGCCGGCGCGCTGCTCGCCCTTGGGCATCGTGGCCTCGATAGTCGGGACCCTCAACTTCAACCTGGTGGCGGCGTTCCGGATCCAGGGGGCCTCCTGCGGTTTCAGCTCGGCGTGCGCGTCGTCGGCGCACGCGCTCGCGTACGCCTTCGAGGAGATCTCGGTCGGCCGCCAGAAGCGCATGTTCGTGGTCGGCGGCGAGGACGGGAACCGGGACGCCATCCTCCCGTTCGCCGGAATGAGGACGCTCTCCCTGCAGACCGACCCGGACATCGCCTCGCGGCCATTCGACCTCGGCCGCGACGGGTTCGTCGGGACCGGCGGGGGCGTCGTCGCGGTCCTCGAGAGCGAGGCGGAGGTGGAGCGCAGGGGCGTGCCGGCCTACTGCGAGCTCGTGGGATGGGGCCAGGCCTCCGACGGGTACAATGTCGCGATATCGCACCCCGACGGGACGGGCTCGCGCATGGCGATGGAAAACGCCCTCGCGGCCACGGGGATCGCGCCGGGCGAGGTCGACTACGTCAACGCCCACGCGACGTCGACCGTGATCGGCGACGTGTCGGAGGCCCGCGCCCTCAGGTCCGTCTTCACGGACAAGGGGGCCCGTCCCGCGGTCAGCAGCACGAAGGCCCTGACCGGCCACGGCCTCTCGCTCGCCGGGGTGATGGAGGTGGGCTTCTGCTGCCTCATGATGCGCGACGGGTTCGTCGCCGGCTCGGCTCACATCAGCCGGCTCGACCCCGCCTGCGAGAGCCTGAACATTCTGCGGGCGACGCGCGCGGGCGCCCCGAAGGTCGTCCTCAAGAACAGCAGCGGGTTCGGCGGGGCGAACGTCGCGATTCTGCTCAGGCGCAGCTGATGGCCCGCCTCTCCCAGGTTCACGCCACGGCCTTCGTCACGGGCGCAAGCACCGGGCTCGGGCGGGCCTTCGCCCGGATGCTCCTTTCCGAGGGCGTCCGTGTCTGGGGCACCTCGAGGGACCCGGCCCGCCTGGCGGGCCTTTGCGCCGGCCCCCCGGGAGCCTTCACGCCGCTCGCCCTCGACCTGGCCGACGGGCGGGGCGCGGTCTCGGCCTTCGCCGCGGCGAGCGCCGCGGCTGGCGGGGCGTTCGACCTCGTGGTCAACAACGCGGGCTACGGGCTCTACGGCGACTTCGGCGAGGTCGAGGCCTCGGCCTGGAGGGCGCAGATCGAGGGCATGCTTGGCAGCGTCCTCGAGATCAGCCACGCCGCCTACCGCTCGATGCGCGGGCGCGGGCGCGGCTGCCTCGTGCACATCTCCTCGATCGCGGCCGAGTTCCCGATCCCGTACATGAGCGGCTACAACGTCGCCAAGGCCGGGCTGTCGGCGCTCAGCGAGAGCCTGGCGTTCGAGTCTCGGGGCAGCGCCATCACCGTCATCGACTTTCGGCCGGGAGACTATAGGACCGATTTCAACAGAACCATCCGCATGGGACCTCAAAACGACACGACCCGGCGCGTCTGGGCGCGCCTCGACGCGATGTTCTCGTCGTCGCCGCCGCCGGAGAGGGCTGCGGCGGACCTGCGGCGCGCGCTCCTTCGCAACAGGAGCGGCATCGTCCGCTCGGGCTCCTTCTTCCAGGCCCGCGTGGCGCCGGTCCTCGGCCGGCTTGTTCCCTCCTCGCTCAAGAGGCGCGGGACGGCCGCGTACTTCGGCGTCTGAACAGCGAGCGCGGCCCATGTCGAAAGTCAGGATACTCGTACTCACCTCCAGCACCGGCGGGGGCCACGACGCGCGCGCGGAGGCGTTCGCGGACTGGTGCTTCCAGCTCTACCGCCACGACGTCGACGTGCGCATCGAGCAGATGCTCGAGAAGTCGTCGCTCTTCAACAGGGTGAACGTCAACTTCTACAACAAGATCCAGGCGAGTGCGCCCTGGGTCCACAAGGCCTTCTACGCGTTCGTCGAATTGCAGAGCATACTCAACAAGAACACGGTCACGTTCGGCAGGCGCTACTACATGAACGTGCTGCGCCAGTACAGGCCGCACCTTGTCTTGAGCGTGCACGACTGCCTGAACCGGGGCTACTTCCAGCTGGCGCGCAAGATCCTCGGGCACGACAACGTCACCTGCGCCACGTACTGCGGGGAGTTCTCCGGGGGCTGGGGGTACTCGCGCAACTGGATTGAGCCGTCGGTGGACATGTACTTCTCGAGGACCACGACCGCCCAGGACTACGCGATAAAAAAGGGGATCCCGAAGGAGAGGGCCCGCGTGCGCGGCTACCTGATGCAGCCCCGCGCCCACTACGAGGTCATAGGGCCGGCGGACAGGGGCGCCTTCCGGGAGGAGAGGCTCGGCCTGCGCCCGGACCTCTTCACGGTCTTTCTTGCGACGGGCGGCAACGGCGCAAACAACCATTTCGACCTGCTGCCTGCCCTGGTGAAGAGGTCCGACCGCTGCCAGGCGATCGTCATCTGCGGCCGAAACAAGCAGGCCTATAACGAGCTCATGCACTGGAGGGCCAACCACCCGGAGTTCAATTGCTACATCGAGGGCTACTCCGAGGTCGTCCACCTGCTCATGCAGGTGAGCGACGTCATCGTGACGCGCGGCGGCACGACAACGACCGCGAAGGCGCTCCACTTCAAGTGCCCGATCATCTTCAACGCCCTGGGCGGGATCATGCCCCAGGAGGAACTCACCTGGAAGTACCTTCGAAACGGCGCGGCCTCGGACAAGATCGACGGCGGAGCGGATTTCGACCGGATCGTCGGCGTCTGGATGGCGGACCCGGAGGCCTACAACCGCATGCGCGAGAACTTCCTGAGGCTGCGCTACGAGGAGGACCCGACGATACTGATCGACGAGCTCGTGGACCTCGCGAGCTCGGTCGCCGAGGAGAAGCCGGTGCGTCAGCCATTCAGCCTGCACTCGCACGCGTCGTTCAGCGGGATCCGCTAGGGCGGGCGCGGCGGCGCGGGCGACAAAGTTTCTTTCCGCGGCCCCCCGGGGCCGTGTAGAGTCATCCGCGATTGAACTCCGACGAGCTAGAGATCACGTACCTGTTCACCACCTTTCCGAAGGCGACCGAGATGTTCCTGCAGAGGGAGATCGCGGCCCTGAGGCAGCGCGGCGTTCGCCTGCGCATCCACTCGATGTGGGGCGGGGGCGGCGTGTTCCGGGGCGTCGAGGTGGAGACCCTCAACAAGTGGAGGCTCCTCGAGCTCCTCTGGCTGATCCCCTATGAGTCGTGGCGGCGCCCCGACGTCCTCCGCCAGCTGCTCCACGGGCTCCTCACGCGTCGCGCGCCCTCGTGGCTCAACTTCTGGGAGAACATGCTCGGGGCCGGGTTCGCGTGCCTCTACGCCCGCTCCTACCGGAGGAGACGCCCGGCGCTCATCCACGCCGCCTGGAGCGGCGCCCCCGCGACCGCCGCGTGGCTCCTGTGGCGCCTTGACGGCCACCGGTTCACGGCGGGGGCGCACGCCTACGACGTCTTCGAGCACGGTGGTGACTGGTGGCTGCTGGAGAAGCTCGAGGCCGCCCTGCTCGTGCACACCTCGACCGATCTCGCCCGCGACGCCCTGGTCAGCCGGGGGATCAGCGCAGGCAAGGTCGTGTGCATCCGCAGCGGCCTGGAGAGGCTCCCGGCGGTCAAGCCGCTTCGCGCCTCCCGCGTCCCCCTGCACGTCCTCTCGCTTGCGCGCCTGGTCGAGAAGAAGGGCCTGGACAGGCAGCTGAGGATATACGCCGCGATGCGCGCGTCGGGCGTCGAGTTCAGGGCCAGGGTTGTCGGCGACGGGCCGCTGCGCCAGCAATTGGAGCACATGGCGGGGACGCTCGGGGTGGCCGACCTGGTGACCTTCACGGGCCACGTCCCCCAGCACGAGGTCTGGGAGCACCTGGACTGGGCGGACGTGCTCCTGCACACGGGCGTCGTGGCGGCGAGCGGCGACCGGGACGGCCTGCCAAACGTGATCGCCGAGGCGATGGCGGCCGGGGTGCCGGTCGTCACGTCCCCGGCGGCGGGCACGACCGAGGCCGTCACCGACGGCGTCACCGGGATCGTGCTGGCGGTCGACAGGCCGGAGGCCTGGGTCGCGGCGCTGCGCAGGCTCTCCACGGACGACGCCTACTGCGAGAGGCTCAGGAGGCCGGCGCGCGGCTGGGTTGAGGAGAACTTCGACGTCAGGAAGAACACGGAGCGCCTCCTCAGCCGCCTGGCGGCCGTCGCCGCGCCATGATCCTCTTCGACACGACCAACGCCTCGCGGTGGCGGCACGGCTCGGGGCTTTCGAGGGTTAGCGCGAGGCTCGCGGACGAGCTGGGCGGCAGCGCCAGGCAGGTGCGGTGGCCGGCGCCCCGCGGGGCGGCCGGCCCGGGGGACTGGCTGCTGACGCCTGAGCTTTTCTCGGACGAGGAGCGACACGGCTTCTCGGCGTTCGTCGACTCGCGCCCCTGCGGGCTTGCGGCCATCTACCACGACGCCATCCCGATCAAGCACCCCGCGATCACGTGGCCCGAGAGCGTGCGCAGGCACCCGGGCTACATGAAGCTCCTTTCGCGCTTCGACAGGGTCTGGGCCGTGTCGCGCGCGAGCCGCGAGGAGCTCCTCGGGTTCTGGAAGTGGCAGAGGGTCGCGGCCCCGCCGCCGGTCGAGGTGATCGGGCTCGGGGCGGACTGGCCGGGCGTTGCGCGGGGCAGGGGGGCCGGCGCGCCCGCCGGGGGCAGGCCGCGCATCGTCTCGGTCGGCATCCTCGAGCCCAGGAAGAACCAGGGCGTGCTCCTGGACGCCTTCGAGGAGCTGCGCGGCCAGGGCCTGGACTTTGAGCTTCACCTGGTGGGCCGGGTGAACCCGCACTTCGGCGGGGCGATAAAGGAGCGCGCCGACAGGATCGGCGCCCGGGACCCGGCGCTTCGCCGCCACGGGCAGCTGTCGGACGGCGAGCTTGCGGACCTCGTGCGCTCCGCCCGCGCGACGGCGATGGCGTCTATCGCCGAGGGCTGCGGCCTGCCGCTGCTCGAGTCGCTCTGGATGGGGGTACCCTGCGTCTGCAGCGACATCGCGGCGCTGGCCGAGAGCGCGTTGGGCGGGGGCTGCGAGCTGGTGCGGGGCAACGCCCGCGAGGGCTGGGTGGGAGCCCTGCGGCGAATCCTCACCGACGACGCCCACGCGTCGCGCCTGTCGGCCGAGGCGGCCTCCAGGGCGCTGCCAACGTGGGCCGAGGCTGCGTCGGCGATCCGGGCCGCCCTGCGGGCGCCCTAGAGCTTCTTCGCGGCGTACGCCATCGCGGCCGCTATCTTCTCAAGCTGCTCGTCCGTGTGCATGGCCGACACGGCGGTGCGGATCAGGTCCTTGCCCGCGGGCACCGCCGGCGACGTCGCCATGACGGTGAAGATCCCCTTCTCGAGGAGGGCCTTCCAGAACGGGTAGACGCGCTCCTTCGAGCCGAGGACGATCGGCACCGCGGGCGTCTCGCTCTCCCAGATGTCGAAGCCCAGGCCCTTGAGGATGGCGCGGTACTTCTTCGTGTTCGACCAGAGCATCTCCAGGTGCTGAGGCTCGGTCTGCATGAGCTCGAGCGAGGCCTGGGCGACGGCCGCCTGGCTCGGGCTGATCGCCGCGCTGAAGATCGTCTGCTTGGAATGCGTCCTGAGGAAGTCGATCACGTCCTTCGAGGCCGCGACAAACCCGCCGGTGCTCGCGAGCGACTTGGAGAGGCTCCCGCAGATCACGTCGACGCTGTCGTTCAAGCCAAAGTGGTCGACCGTGCCGCGCCCCTGCCGGCCGAGCACGCCGAAGCCGTGGGCGTCGTCGAGCACCGTGAAGCAGCCGTTCTCCTCGGCGATCTCCGTGAGCTCCGGAAGGCGCGCGATGTGGCCCTCCATCGAGTAGACGCCCTCGATGACGAGCATCTTCGGGGCTTGCGGGTTCGCGGCGGCGATCACTTCCCTCAGGTCGTCCGGGTTGTTGTGCGAGAAGCGCTCGACCGTCGCATTGGACAGGCGGATGCCGTCCCAGAGGCACGAGTGGACGTTCTTGTCGGCCAGGATGACGTCCCCCTTCTGGGCGAACGCGGCGACGCTCGAAAGGCAGGAGAGGTAGCCCGCCGAGTGGACGTGGCAGGCCTCGCGGCCCAGGAACGACGCTATCTTCTGCTCGAGCTCAAGATGGCATGTCCTCGACCCGTTCGACGGGCGAGCGCCCGTGGTGCTCGTCCCCCACTTCAGGAGCGCCGCGCGGCCGGCCTCGATCACCTTCGGGTGGAAGGACAGGCCGAGGTAGTCGTTGCTCGAGAGCATGATCATTTCCCGGCCGTCCAGGTGAATGGTCGTGCCCTTCTGGGCATCCATCGCGTGGTAGAACGGCGCGTACCTGAGCCGCATCTTGGTCGCGTAGTCCTCGCTGCAGCGCCCCAGGATGGGTTTCTTGTTCTTCAGGAAAAAGGTGATCGCCATGTCGGGCCGAGGCTAGGAGGGCGGTTTCGGTTTGCAAATGCAATTAACGGGCCAAACACGGCGCCATGACGGGGCGAATCAACGTATTGGCATCGATTTATGCGTTGCGGTTGAGCGTGGACATCCAGCCGAGGAGCTCGGCCGTATATGCCCCCCAGGTCTTGAAGCGGCGGCTCGTGGCCGCTGCGCCGAGGGCCGCAAGGTCCGCAGGCGAGTCCAGCAGGCGCTTGATCGCCTTTGAAATGTCGGCCGCGCCCGCCGCGCCGATCCCAAGGCAGCCGCCTCCCGCGGCTATCTCACCGAGGGCTCCGGATGTCCTGCACAGGCAGGCTCTTCCGCGCGTGAGGCTCTCCGCCACCGGAAGACCGAATCCCTCGGCGAGCGACGGGTAGACCGTGAACGCGCAGCGGCTGTAGGCCTCATCGAGGGCCTCGTCGCCGAGTGCCCCGTCGTAGGTGAGCGCCCGCCCCGCCGAGCGCAGGCGCCCGATGCGCTCCAGCGCCGCGGCGCCGGTCTGCCTGTTCGCAAGCCCCACGAGGCGCAGCTCGAAGCGGGCCCCCCCGGCCCAAAGCGCCTCGCAGGCGTCCAGCAGCGCGGCGTGGTTCTTCCTCCCCTCGATGCTTCCGACACAGAGGATGGTCGGCACCGCGGCCGCCGGGGCCTTCGCGGTTACCGGCGCCGGGTCGATCCCCAGGGTGATAGCCGAAAGGGCGGGCGTGCGCCGCACGCCGAGCCATGCCCAATAGTCCGCGAGCGACGCCCGCGAGTCCTCGGAGACCGCCGCGACGCCGTCGAAGAGGAGCAGCTCCGCCAGGTAGGCCGGGAAGCGAGCCACGGTCGCCGGCGGCGTCAGCTCGGGCAATTGCAGGGCGATCGCGTCGTGGAAGATCGCGACCCGGGGCCCGGCCGAGGCCGCGAACAGGGAGGAAAGCGAGGCGGCCACCCCGGGCGAGAAGATCTCGGGGACAAGGACGCCGGACGCGCGCGTGGCGGCCCCGAGGGCTGGCGGCCGCCGCCGCCAGCGCCTCAGGCGGCCGCGCAGGCGCGCGGCGATCGGCCAACGGGCGCCCCGGCCGCCGGCGGGCCCGCTGGCCGCGAGGTTCTCCGCCTCCCAGGCCTCGAGCGCGCGCCATGCGCCCTCGAACGGGTCCATGCAGACCGGGAGCGCCCGCTCGCCGAGTTCCCTTCGCAGGGCGAGCGCGACGCGCTGGACGCCGGTCCTCGCGCGGGTGTGGCTTGAGTGGGAGAGGTCGAGGAGAATCGGCGCCGTCACGGCTGCCTCAGGGTTTCCTGCCGTCCAGGTCCCGGCGCCAGATGGTGACGGCGTCGACCCTTCCGACCTGCTTCCAGTCACCGGGCATGTGCCTCGAGAGCGCCCCGGAGTCGTCCAGCTCGAACGGGAAAAGGACGGCGTAGAGGGGCCTGTGGGCCGCGCGGATCGCGGCCTCGACCCCTCCCGCGTTGGCCCTGTTGAGCATGTCCCAGCGCATGATCGTGAAATCCGTGTAGTAGAGGAGGGCGCCGCTTGCCTGCATGGAGAGGCAGACCGCGTCATGCGGTACGTTTGCCTGCATCCATCTGGCGACGTGGCCATAGCGAAGCTCCTCCCTGCCTATGTTTAACACGTTGAGCCTGTGAATCCACCATCCGGAGAAGAGCGCCACGAGGGCGAGGGCCGCCGCGAGGGCGGCCGCCGAGCGGCCGGGATCGACGCCGGCGGGGGCGTGCGAGAGGATGGCGCGCAGCACGAGAAGGGCCCCGGCCACGAGCGCGGGCGCGATCGGCAGGAGGAAGCGCAGGTACCACCAGGCCTCGTGGGTGCACAGGTACGCGGAGTAGAAGGCCGCAAAGGGGATGATCCACAGGCAAAGGAGCCACCTGACCCAGGGCGGCACGCCGCGAGCCCAGGGCAGGGCGAGCGCGAGGACGACCACCGGGGTGAACAGGGCCGGCAGCCACCTCGCGTAGTGGGCCAGGGTCCCGGGAACAAACGCGGCCTGGAAGGAGCGCGTCGCGTCGCCGTAGCCGGTCGCTAGGTAGCTGCCGTATGCGGCATGGCTGTGGGCCGCGAAGTAGAGGGCCCCGGGGACGCCGCCCGCGAGGAAGAGGATCCAGCGCCGGGGCGACATTCCTAGCACGGCGGCCAGCGGCACCACGACCAGGAGGTTTGCGGGCCTTAGGAGCACGTCCACGGCGACGGCCGCCCCGGCCGCGACCGCCCAGCCGGGCCGCTCGCGGCTCCTGACGGCCGCCAGGATTGCGGCCGCGGTCCAGAACAGCGAGGGGACGTCGCTCATCGCCTGCAGCGACATGAAGAGATACAGCGGGCTCGCGGCCACGAGCGCCGCTCCCAGGAGCGCCCAGGGCCGCCCCAGGCCGAGGATCCGGCAGACGGCGTAGGTCGCCACGAGCCCCGCGATCGAGTGCAGGATGATCACAAGGTCGCCGGCGTGCCGCCAGCCCGCCACGGGCTTCAGGGCGACGATGAAGAGCGCGAGGCCCGAGGGGTAGGTGGGCACGAGGCCGTCGCCGTCGCGCGCCGGCCTGAAGCCCAGGGGCACGTAGAGGTACGACGGCGCGCTCGCCGGGGGCAGGCCGGGTATGGCGCGCTCGGGCAGGTGCACGCGGCCCTGAGACAGGAGGCGCGCGTGATTGAGGTAGCCCGACGAGTCCGAGCCCCCCGCCACCGCGCCGATGTCCTCAACCAGCAGGATGCAGTAAAGCGCCAGGGCCGCCGCGACGAGGAGCGCCGCCGGGCGCCGCCACCACGGACGGTCCGGCTCGGTCGTGGCGTCAGGAAAATCCATACTTGCTTTGGGTGGGGGGGAAGGGTGGTTTGTCCTCTTTTAGTGGCGCAACTCAAATCATTTTTCCTTAAGCGGGCCAACCCTTTACGCTGGCTCTTCTGCGGCGCCGTGGTCGCGGCCTTCGCCTGGAACGCCGCCTTCTTCTACCTACCCGAGCAGGGGTTCACCTACCTGATCCAGTTCGGCGAGAAGATGCACCGCATCTACCTGCCCGAGATCAAGGCCGTGAACCACTACGAGATGCCGAACTCGGTCGGGTACGACTCGCAGTACTACGCCGAGATGGCCCTAAGGCCGAACCCGGCCGACCCGCTGCTGCGCAGGTCGGTGGACGGGCTCCCGTACCGGGCCCGGCGGATCCTCTTCCCGGCTCTCGCCTGGCTTGTCGGCGGCGGCGACCCGGCGCGGGTCTTGAATGTCTTCGCTCTGGAGAACGTGGTCTGCTGGTTCCTGCTGGCGGCGCTCCTGTTCAGGTGGCTGCCCCCCGTCAGCTGGGGCAACTGCCTTCGCTGGGCGGCCGTGCTCCTCTCCTTCGGCCTCATTTTCAGCGTCGCGCGCGCCCTCCTGGACGGCCCGAGCCTCGTCCTCATAGCGGCGGGAATGGCCCTGGCGGAGTCGAGGCGGCCCTGGCTCTCGGCCGCGGTGCTGGGCCTGGCCGGGCTGGGCAAGGACACGAATGTCCTTGCGGCGGCCGGAATGAGGCTGCCCGAGAGGACGGACGAGAGGGCCTGGGGGTCGTGGATCGCGAGGTGCGCCCTGGTGCTCCTTCCCCTCGCCGCCTGGATGCTCTGCCTGCGCGCCTGGCTCGGGCGCGCCGAAGACATGGGCGACTCGCGAAACTTCGCCCCGCCGTTCACCGCCCTGGTGCAGAAGCTCGAGGATTCGGTGGCTCAGCTCATGGCGGAGGGCTACCCGTCGCTCGCGAAGTACGACCTGCTGGTCATGGCGGGGCTCCTCGCGCAGTTCTTCTTCTTCGCCTTCCGCAGGCGCTGGCGCGACCCGTGGTGGCGCCTTGGAGCGGCCTACGCCGTCCTCATGGTCTTCCTGGGGACCGCCGTCTGGGAGAACTACCCGTCGGCGGCCGCGCGCGTGCTGCTGCCGATGACGCTCGCTTTCAACATCACGGTGCCGCGCAGGCGCTGGTGGCCGGTCCTGCTGCTTGTCGGCAACCTGGGCATCCTCGCCTCGGCGGACATCTTCAAGCCCCCGGGCAGGGAGAGCTTCGTCGTCCAGGGGGCCAATTCGCTGAGGATCAACCCGAAGGACGGGAGCAAGGTCGAGGCCATCTACGGGGCCAAGAACTGGTGGCGCCCCGAGAAATCCCGCTGGGAGTTCTGGCGCTGGAGCATGGGCGACTCGTCGATAACGATCCGCAACCCGCAGCCCTTCGCGCTCGTGGCCGGCCTGCGGTTCAGGCTGCGCTCGGTCGACGAGCGCGCTGCGATAATCTCGCTCGGCAAGACCGTCCTTTGGAGCGGGATGCTCCCGCCCGGCGACGCCGTCAGGGCGCGCATCGACGGAATAGAGCTTGCGCCGGGAGACACCGTCCTGGAGTTCAGGAGCGACCGCCCCGCGGCTTTTCCGGGCAACAACGACCCGCGCCGGCTTAGCTTCAGCGTCAGGGGATTCGAGATAGACGTGGAGCGCAGGAAGTAGGGAGCGCAACGCAACCGGACCGAAGCGACGACACCATGAAGCTCTGGCAGCTCAGACGGCACTGGGACGCCCTCGCCAGGGCCGACCCTTACTTCGCGGTGCTCACGAACGCCGACAAGCAGGGCAACAAGTGGGCCATCGACGAGTTCTACTCGACCGGCGTGGCCGAGGTGAACAGGGACATGGAGCGGATCCGCGCCTGCGCCGGCGATCTGCCGAAGGGTCCCGCGCTCGACTTTGGGTGCGGCGCGGGGCGCCTGACGCAGGCCCTCGCGAGGCACTTCGGGAGCGTGACCGGGGTCGACATCTCCGAGGAGATGGTCGCGCTCGCGCGGGCGCACTGCAGCGACGGGCGGGTCCGGTTCGTCCACAACCCAAGGTCCGACCTGAGCGCCTTCCCCGGGGGATCGTTCGCCCTCGTCTACAGCAGGATCACCCTGCAGCACATCGCGCCGGCCTACACGCACCGCTACCTTGGCGAGTTTGTCCGCCTCCTCGCTCCCGGCGGGATCCTGTCGGTTCAGATGCCCGAGTCGGTGCCCCCCGGGGCGCCCCCGGACAGGCTGCGCTTCTCGACTTGGCCCCCGACGATGTGGATGAGGCTGGCGCGGCACATCCGCTACCACCACCCGGGGTGGTTTCCGGGGACCCCCAAGATGCAGATGTACGCCGTCGCGCGGGCGCGGGTGCTCGGGAGCCTCGCCGAGGCGGGCGCCGAGGTTCTCGCCGTCGAGCGGATCGAGCACGACGAGGTGGTCAACCTGACGTACCTTGCGCGCCGCAAGGCCGCGCCGTGAGCCGGGCTTCGCCGCTTGAAATGAGCCCGGTTTCCCGTAGGCCTGTGAGATGACCCCGATCGCGGCGACACGGGCGCGCTCCCGGCTTCTGCGCCCAGCTGGAGGCCCTGAGAAATGAGGATGCCGACAATAGGCGCGTGCCTCGTGCTGGCTGCCGCGGCGGTCCTTCCGTCGAGGCCCTGGGCCCCCTACAGGGAGAGCCCCTGGCGGTTTGAGGCCAGGATCGAATCCGACGCCCCGGGCCTCGTTCAGCTCTACTATGACCTCGGGGGCGGGATGAGCGAGGAGCAGTCCGTGGTGCGCTCGATTAGGGCCGGGGTTGCCGAGGTGCTCTCGTTCCCGCTCCCGTACGGGCGCATCAAGGCGATCCGCTTCGACCCGCTGGACCGGGACTGCACGATGACCCTCAGCGACGCGCGCATCGTCGACGGCTTGGGCCGCACCGTGGCCTCCATCCGCGCCGGGCAGTTCCGGCCCTATTTCCAGATCGCGAGCACGGACACGCGCGGCGGAAAGCTGCACCTGGTCACGGTGCCCGGAGGCACCGATCCGCAGATGTCCGTGAACCTGGACGAGGAGCTGGTGGTCCCCAGGCCTCCCTTCTGGGTCGCGCCCGCCGAGACCTTCGCGGTGGCGCTCCTGGCGGTTTTCGCCCTCGAGTGGGCATGGCGGTCCCCGAGGCTGGGCCTCGCGGCAAAGGCGCGCTCCCTCTGGGGGCGCGCCTGCGCCTCGCCCGGCCTCGCCGTGGCTCTCGCCGGGCTCCTTGCGACCCTGGCGGCTAACTACCCGGTCGTCTTCGCCGGCAGGACAATCGTTTCGCCCAGCATGGGGGTCTCCCTTCTTTACGGCCAGAGCCCCTGGCTCCCCGGCGCCTCGACTGCCGACACGGGCGACGCGAACAAGGCCGATGTCGCGGCGCTCATGTGGCACCACCTGCCGCTCTCGAGGCTGGAGTCCCGGGCGATCTTCGAGGACGGCGAGCTGCCGCTCTGGAACCGCTACGACTCGGCGGGCTTGCCGCTGCTGGGCCAGGGCCAGTCGTGCCTCGGCGATCCGCTCCAGGTCCTGCCGATCCTGGCGGGCGGCGCAGCCTGGTCGTGGGACGTCAAGTTCCTGCTGGCCAAGTGGGCGCTCGCGCTCGGGATCGGGCTGTGCGCGCTGCGCTGCTTCAGGAGCCTTCCCGCCGCGATGGCGTCGGCGGCCTCCGCGGCCTTCCTGGGCTTCTTCGTCTACCGGATCAACCACCCGGCGGTCTTCAGCCTCTGCTACTCTCCATGGATCCTGTGGTGCTGGCTGGGCCTCGGGGAGGCCGCCTCGGCGCGGGCCGCCGTTCCGTGGCTCGCCGCGCTGGTGGCGGCCAGCTGGGTCGAGATCTGCAGCGGCACCGCGAAGGAGGCCTACATGCTCATGATGGCGATGAACTTCGCTGGCGCGTGCGTCCTGCTTGCCGGCGACAGGCCGGCGGGGGCCAAGGCGCTGCGCCTTCTGGGCGCCGCCGCCGCGGGCCTGGTATTCGCCATGGTCGCCGCGCCGGTCTGGTACACGTTCTACAGGGCGCTCAAGGCGGCCTACACGAGCTACAACGCCCCGCTCGCCTACCAGCTGCAGCCTGGCATGCTGATCGGGCTCTTCGACGAGGCGTTCTACCGGCCGTTCCAGGAGCAGCTTGGCGTCATCAACCCCTCGGCGAACGCCTTCGTGCTCCTGGGGCTCCTCTGGGCCGCCGTGCGCTGGCGCTCCGTCGCGGCCGATAGGCACGCGGTGGGCCTGGCCGTCTGTTCGCTGCCGTTGCTCGCGCTCGTGTTCGGCGTGCTGCCGCCCTCGCTCGTGACCCGGGTCCCGGTCCTGGGCAATCTGCAGCACATCGACAACACTTTCGGGTGCGCGCTCATTGTCATCTGCTGCGTCCTCTCGGCGGCCGGATGGAAGGAGGCGCTCGCCCGACTGGGCACGGCGGACGGCCGCAGCGAGGCCCTTGCCGTCGTCGTGCTCTTCGCCGCCCTGTTTGCCGCCTACCTCGGCACGGCGCAGGCCGTCGTCCGCAGCGCCTACTGGGCGAGCACCTGGGGCGCCCTCATCAAGGTGCCCGCCTTCATCCACGGCTACGGGTGGAGCCTCGTCGCGGCATCGGCGCTGCTCCTGTGCGTTGTGCACCTCATTCTTCGGCGCAGGGCCGCCACGGCCGCGACGCTCCTTCTGGGCCTCGTGGCCCTGGGCGCCCTGCACTGGCGCGAGGCGCTCTGGATGGGCGGCGGCTTTGATGCGTACGTGGTTCGGCCGGCGCACAGGGTGGACCTGATGGCAAGCTCCCCGGCCGTGGAGGCGATCCGGGAGCGGGCCGACTCCGAGGCGCCGTACCGCGTCCTGGGTTTCCACAACGACCTGCTTCCCGGCTGGTCCATTGTCTACGACCTGGAGGGGATCTCGGGGCCGGACGCCCTGATGAACCCCTACTACCGGGAGTTCATGGATGCCGGCGGGGTCAAGCGGCTCTGGGACTGGCGCTACATTGTCGAGGTCGCTGACGTGCAGCGCCTGAAGCCCGTCCTGGACGCCGTCAACACGCGCTTCTACCTGGGCTACCACCTTGGTGCGAAGCCCGAACCGCGCGTCCTGCGCCCGTTTGCCTCGGAGGACATGGACGTCTTCGAGAGCCCGACAGCGTGGCCCAGGGCGTTCTTCACGGACAGCGCGGCGGTCTACGAGAACCTGCCGCAGTACATCTCCTGGATCAACGCGGGCGACGGGCGGCCGTTCGCGGCCGTCGAGCACGGCGACTGGGTCCGCCTCGAGCCCGCGCCCAAGGTCTCGGGCGACCTCGCGGCGCGCAAGATCAGGCCGGCCACGGGCTACAGGCTCACGGCCAACACGACCTCGTTCACGGTCGATGCCACGGGGCCGGGCTTCATCGTCCTAACGGAGGCCTACGAGAAGGACAACTTCCACCTCACGGTGAACGGCGAGAAGGCGCGCTATTTCCGCGTGAACCACGCCTTCAAGGGCATCTACGTCGAGCGCGCGGGCACCTACGAGGTGGCCTACGAGTACTATCCGCGCGGGTTCATGAGGAGCCTGGAAGCGTGCGGCGCCGGCCTGGGGATCATCGCGGCCGCGCTGATCGCGGCCCTGTGGCCCAGGCGGGCGCGCGGGAAGGCCGCAGCCTGAGGGCCCCGCCCCGGGGGACGCGGGCTAGATCCAGGCGATCGCCTCGAGGCGCCTGCGGTAGCGCGCGCCGATGACCGCCGGGGAGAACCTCTCCTCGATCGTGCGCCGCGCCGCGGCGCCCAGCCTCGCCGACTCGGAGGGGCTGGACATCGCCCTTCGCATCTGCTCGGCCGCGTGCGCCGTGTCGGGCTCGGCCCAGGTCGAGCCCTTGAAGTAGGGGCCCTGGTTTTCGGACAGCGTCACCAGTGAGCAGCGCACCGGCAGGCCGTTGTCGTGGTTCACGAACTCGGCCGTTGCCGACCAGTCGGTGGAGACAACCGGCTTTCCGAGGTACATGCACTCGGCGACCGCGAAGCCGAAGCCCTCGGAGCGGTGCAGCGAGACAAAGCAGTCGCAGGCGGCCTCGAGGGCGTAGACGTCGGCCCGCGAGAAGGTCCCGCTCAAAATAATCGTCCCGGGCAGCTCCCGGACCGCGTCCTGCAGAGCCTCGAAGTCCGCCGGATTGAGCTCCGCGTTGTGCACCTTGATCACCAGGGACGCACCCTCGTTCGCGAGGCCCGAGGCCCGGTACGCCCTGATGGCGGCCTGCGGGTTCTTGCGCGCCGAGTAGGAATTCAGGTCGAAGAGGCTCAGGAAGAGGAAACGATCTGCCGGAAGCCCGAACTTCGCGCGGAGAGCCGCCGGGGCGGCCGCGGGGCGCTCGAAACCTATCGAATGCGGCATCGTCAGGACCGGGAACGGCGCCTTGAGGGCGATCGCCTCCCGCACGAAGTTGCTCGGGCACCAGATCTCGTCGAAGTAGTCGAGGGACGGCAACCAGGCGTCCGGAAACTCCGGCAGCTCCCAGGCGAAGTAGCCGATGTTGAACTTGTCCCTCATGAACGGCTCGCCGTGGTGGTGGTCGATGTCGCGCGCCACCGGCGGGTCGACGTGGATGACGTTGGCCCCGTGGGGATTGGTCTCCTGCAGGCGGTCGGCGTACGTGAGGTCGCCAAGGCGGTTGCGGCAGTTGAGCTTGAGCGGAACGAGGGCGACGGGTATCGACGCCGCGTCGGCCGCGCGCACCATGCAGCGCGCGGACTCGCCGATCCCGAGGTCCGCCGTGAGGAACCCGACGATGTTCATCCCGGTGCGCGAGTGGGCGCGGGCGAACGCGGCGGAGTAGGGGCTCTCGCGCTTCGAGAAGTCGTAGATCAACTCCCCGGTGTCCGCCGCGATGCTCGAGAGCCTGAGCTGGCGGTTGCGGTTCTGGGCCCGGAAGCGCTGGATCGGGGGAAGGCCGGTCACCCTGCCCAGCCAGGCGAGGGCGTTGGTCGCCCGGACGCCGTGCAGGCGCAGCTCGAGCACGGAGCCCCGCCGGGCGCCGACGGGATCGAGGGCGATGCGCGCCTGCCAGGGACCCGGCTCGCGCGCGGCCACAAAGGCCCTGCTCCTGCCGTCGGCCACGATCTCGAGGCGCGGGAACCCTGATTCAAGGCCGCGCGCAGCGGGGTGCGCGCGGAATTCGCCGCAGAGGACCACCGTGCCCACGTCGGCCATCGGCGGCAGGCAGATGAGCGCGGTCTCGCGGATCCACGCCGAGTCGGTGGCGAACTCGTCGAAGTACAGCGCCTCGAACCTCGTGAAGCGACGAGCGAACTTTCCGCCGAAGGGTGGGGTGCGTTGGGCCTTGGCCATGGCTAATGGGAGAACATTTCCCTCCAGCGGGCGAGCTCGAGGTCGATGATCGCGTCCTTGGGCTCGAGCGACACGCCGGGCGGCTCGGCGCGCAGGCGAAGAAGGAACAGGGCCGCCCTCACGACCTCGCCCACGTCGGGGATGTCCCGGGGCTCCGGGAGGCTGGCCCAGAAGTATTGCCAGGCCAGCTCCCAGCTTGTGCGGTCGCGGCAGGCGAACGTGGCGAACTCGTCGCGCCAGCGCAGCACGAGGCGCATCGTGTTCTGCTCGTCGCGCAGCTTGCGCCCCGGCGAGGCGCTCACGTGGTGCAGCACCCGGCTGCGGTAGGCGACCACGTTCCTGTAGCCCGCCCCGCGGGCGCGCAGGCACAGGTCGATGTCCTCGCAGCCGTTGAAATAGCCCTCGTCGAAGCCCCCGAGGCGGCGCCACGTCGCGGCGCGCACGAGCAGGCACGCCCCGGTCAGGGCGAAGGCGTCCGCGTAGGGGCGAAGCGCCGATGATAGGGGCCCGGGGACACGGTGCTCGTGCGCGGGCTTGCACTTGTCGTCAAGGACGATGCCCGCGTGGTCCACCTCGAGCGTGGCGGCGTTCAGCTGGACGTTGCCGACGAGGCCCGCGCGCGAGCCCAGGGAGCGCAGGGCGAAGAGCATCGGGGCGAGCCAGCCGGGCCTGAGGACCAGGTCGTTGTTGAGGAGGGCGAGGATTGTTCCCCGGGCGGCCGCGGCCCCCCGGTTGGTCGCCGCGCCGAAGCCGAGGTTTCGCTGGTTAAGGACGACCCGGAACGGCTCGCCAAGCGTGCCAAGCCACTCGCGCGTGCCGTCCGTGCTGCAGTCGTCCACCAGGATCACCTCGAAGCTGACGCGTGGCGGGATCGTCGCGCGCAGGCTCGCCAACATCGCCTGGGTGAGCGGCAGGCAGTTGTAGAGCGGCGTTACGACGCTCAGCAGCGGCCGGCGTGAGCTCCACAAGGGCACGGGTCTAAAGGGGCCTCCTACTCCCCGGAGAGGAGCACTCGCAGGTAGCGCGCGTAGGCCGACTTGCCCAGCCTCTCGATGTTTGCCTTGAACTTCGCGTCGTCGATCCAGCCGCTTCGCCACGCGATCTCCTCGATGCAGGCGATCTTCAATCCCTGGCGGTTCTCGATCACGTGGACGTACTCGGCGGCCTCGAGGAGCGAGTCGTGCGTGCCCGTGTCGAGCCACGCCGTCCCGCGCCCCAGGACCTCGACGTGCAGGCGGCCGTCGTCAAGGTAGAGCCGGTTGAGGTCCGTGATCTCGAGCTCGCCCCGCTTCGAGGGGCGCAGGCGGCGCGCATACTCGACGACCTGGCCGTCGTAGAAATAGATGCCGGGTATGGCGAAGTTGGACCTGGGCTTGGAGGGTTTCTCCTCGAGGGAGAGGACGCGGCCGTCCTTGCCGAACTCCACGACGCCGTAGGCCGAGGGGTTCGCGACGTGGTAGCCGAATATCGTCGCCCCGACCTCTCGCGCGTTCGCCGCTGCGAAGGACTTGGGCAGGTCGTGTCCGTAGAACAGGTTGTCGCCCAGGATGAGCGCGCTGGGCGATCCCTTGACGAAGTCGGCGCCGATGATGAAGGCCTGGGCCAGGCCCTCGGGGTTCGGCTGGGGCGCGTAGTCGAGCCTCATGCCAAGGTCCGAGCCGTCGCCGAGGAGCCTGCGGAACAGGGGCAGGTCCTGGGGCGTCGAGATGACGAGGACCTCTCGGATCCCCGCCATCATCAGGGCCGAGAGGGGATAGTACACCATCGGCTTGTCGTACACCGGCATGAGCTGCTTGCTGACGGCAATCGTCAGCGGGTAGAGCCGGGTGCCGGAGCCGCCGGCAAGGATGATGCCTTTTCGTTTCATGGGGTTGGATGGGGTGGCGCTAGGCGGTCGTGCCGAGGCGCTCGCGGGCGTAGCGCTTGGACGTGATCTCCGCGCACCAGGCCCGGTTGGCGATGTACCAGTCGACGGTCTTCGCAAGGCCCGTGGAGAACGACTCGAGCGGGCTCCAGCCCAACTCGCGCTGGAGCTTCGAGCAGTTGATCGCGTAGCGCCGGTCGTGGCCCGGCCGGTCGGCGACGAACTCGATCTGCCCGGAGTGCAGCTTGCCGTCGGCCCGAGGGGCCTTCCCGTCGAGCAGGGAGCAGATCATGCGCACGGCGTCGATGTTCGCCATCTCGCAAAGGCCCCCGACGTTGTAGGTCTCGCCCGGGCGGCCACGCTCGAGGACGAGTGCTATCGCCCGGCAGTGGTCCTCGACGAATAGCCAGTCGCGCACCTGCCTGCCGTCGCCGTACACGGGCAGGGGGCGCCCGTCCAGGGCGTTCAGGATCACGAGAGGGAAGAGCTTCTCGGGGAAGTGGAACGGGCCGTAGTTGTTCGAGCAGTTGGTCGTCAGCGTCGGCAGGCCGTAGGTGTGGCGGTACGAGCGCACCAGGTGGTCGCTCGCGGCCTTGGATGCCGCGTAGGGCGAGTTGGGCGCGAATGGGGTCTCCTCGGTGAATGCCGGATCGCCCGGGGCCAGGGTTCCGTACACCTCGTCCGTCGAGATGTGATGGAAGCGGAAGGACTCCCTCGGGCCGGAGCCAAGCGAGGCCCAGTGGTGCCTCGCGGCGTTCAAAAGCCGCAGGGTCCCCAGGACGTTGGTCTGGACGAACGGCTCGGGCGTGTCGATCGAGCGGTCGACGTGGCTCTCGGCCGCAAAGTTGACTATGGCGGTAACACCCTCCCGCGCCAAGATCGTGGAGACCAGCGCCTCGTCGCCAATGTCGCCCTGGATGAAACGGTACCTCGCGTCACCGGCCACGTCCGCCAGGTTCGCCGGGTTCCCGGCATAGGTGAGCTTGTCCAGGTTCACGACCCGGCAGGGGGCGCCGGCGCGGCGCAGCAGGTGCCGGATGAAGTTGCTGCCTATGAAGCCGCAGCCGCCGGTCACCAGGATGCTCATCGGCTCGGAGCTCAGGCGGCCTTCCTCCAGGCGCGCAGGTCGCGCTCGATCGCCTCGTGGACCTCGCTCAGGCGGATCCCGGCCGCTGCGAGCTTGGACGGGTTAAGGACGCAGTTTGACCGCGGGGTCTTGGCTGCCGCGGCCATGAACTCCTTCTCGCTCGGGAAGAACTCGAACTGCTTCGTGCATACGCCCGAGCGCCGGATGAGCTCGACCACCTCGTGCGTCGTCACCTTTCCGGGGTTCGTCACGTTGTAGGTGCCGAAGGGGATTCGCCTGGTCCAGCAGGCGAGGGCGGCCTCGGCGAATTCGGCCAGCTCCGAGATCGAGTTCGTCGCCTCGAGGAGCCGGGCGTAGCGCATGAGCTTCGTCAGGTAGTTGCGCGGGTTGTCGACGCTCTCAAAGGGTATCCTCAGGCGCCAGACGAACATGTTCGGGTGGCCCGCGAGCACCTCTTCGCCCAGGCCCTTCGTGCCGCTGTAGAACGAGCAGCTGCTCGAGCGGAACGTGAAGTTGGGGGCGTCGTCCTCCGTGAAGCCGTTTCCCCCCGATCCGTCGCCGCTGTATATGCAGCCGGAGGAAATGTGGCCCCAGGGGACTGACGCCTCCTCGCACGCGGCCGCGATCCTGCCGGGCAGGACGGCGTTCCCGAAGAGGCACTCCGCCTTGTGGAGCTCGCAGGCGTCCACGTTCGGCTTGCCGGTGTACCCGGCGGCGTTGATCAGGAACTCGGGCCTGTCCGCAAGGAGGGCCCCGCGCAGGACGTCGGGGTCGGTGTAGTCGACCTCCGACCTGCGCAGGTTGCGGTAGGGCATGCCCATCCGCTGGAACAGCGACTGAAAGGCGCCCCCGACGTAACCCGAGCCTCCGAGCAGGTAAATCATTGAATTGGGAAGGGATGAATCAATTAAACACCCTGTGGGTAACAAGCGTTTTCCCATCAGGCAACCTCTGGATCATAGGACGCGGCTGGCAATTGAGGAAATCATCACGGTCAGCGCGGCGCAGTTCGCCCCAATCGCCATCCAAAACAGACCGTTTCTCAGGCGGGGTAGCCCGCGGTGGGAAGCCTCCGCCCAGGCAAGGCTCGCGCAGAAAATAGGGACCGGCAGGTAGCGGCCCCCGAATCCGGGGATCATGGGGTCGGCAGGATGCCCGAGGGCGAGCCAGAGGGCCAAGGCAATTGCCACGAGTATCGCGAGCGATTGGAGGAGCATCCCGGCGGACCACATCCAGTCGGCGCGCCCTTCCCAACTCGGGCATGCAACAAACCCAACCGCGAAGACTAGGGCGAGGTATGCCAAGCCCCTGTAGACGCTCTCCGGGATGACGGCGCCAACCGTGGCGTAGGCCGGGGCTAGTTGGTCCGGCAGTCCGTGGATGATGAACCGGAAGAACGGGGGGACGAAGCTCAGGGGATGGGAAATGAAGTACTGCTTTTGGACTGACATGTCCGGAAGCTCGGGCTGGTACCAGCGGGCGATGTCGATTGTGAGATTTGCGTGATTCCAAGCCAGCCAAAGGCCAACGGCGCAAAGGAAATAGGGCGCCAGGACCCAGTACTTCACGGGCCCGCGCCCGAAGCACCTTCCGGGAATGAACAGGAGGCTGGCGAGCAGCACGATGGCGTTCGGCTTGAGAAGGGCTAGCAGCATTCCAATGCCCATGGCGACGGCTACGCCACGCAAGGGTTTCGCCGAGGTTTCCGAGCGCAGGTGCAGGATCCAGGCGAACAAAAGCAGTGGAATCGCAAAGTTGATCGCGTCCGCGCTGACCGACGCTGCTTGCCACAGGTTGAGGGGCGTGGTGGCGGCGAGCAAGAATCCCTTCTGATAGCGGGGCAACCGCCCGATGGCGGCGGCGACGATGAGAAGATAGCCGCCTAGGTTGAAAAGGCAGGCCGTACGGTGCGCCCTGATCGGCGAATTGCCGAACGCCATGGACAGCCGAATCCCGACGCTCTGGAAGACATAGTTGGCTGGGCTGTATACGGACGTGTTGGTGAACTCGACGCGGGCGCGATCCGTGTCCGCGGCGAACTTCTTGGAGAGGCCGTCCCACTCGCGCGGGGAGCCGAACGAGTGCTGCGCCCAGTACTGCCCCCAGAGTGTGTTTACAAACTCGACGTGGCCCCGGGGCAGCATTCCGCCGGCCGCGCGCTCGGAGTACTTCTCGGGGTGAAGGGTTCCCTCCGAGACCTGAAGGGCGCGGAAATAATGGCTAGGCGCGTCGTAGACGGACGCTGGCGGGACGATAAGAATCGAGGCGACACCGAACAGCGCCCCGATGCCGAGAAGCAACCGCATCTCCAGGCCCAACGGCCACGTCATCCGCGCATTCATTCATTTCCGCCGGTAGTCGCCCCTGCTGAAATACTTTTCCAGCCATACGTACATGCAAATGAAGAAATAACGGCTGCCCATCTCCTTGATCCTCAGCTTCGCGACGCCATGCCTGCGGTTGCGCCAGGAGATGGGGATGACCGTCCAAGTGTACCCGCGCACGATCGCCTTCAGCGGCAGCTCTACCGTCAGGTTGAAGTGCGGGGCCAGGAGAGGCCGGCAGCCCTCGATCACGCTGCGGCGGTACGCCTTGAAGGCGTTCGTCGTGTCGTTGAGCGGTATGGCGAACATCACCCGGATGAAGAGGTTGGCCAGCCGGTTGACGAGGAGCTTGAGGCGCGGGTAGTCGATGACGTCACCCTTTCGCAGGAAGCGGCTTCCGAAGACGCACTCGTGGCCCTCGCAGAGGAGCCGCCAGTACCGGACCGCGTCCGCGGGGCTGTCGGAGGCGTCGGCCATCATGATCACGACGGCGTCGCCCCGGACGCTGCCGAGCCCGTGGATGATCGCCCTTCCGAAACCGTTCGGGCCCGGATTCCTGACAGGCACAAGCGAGGGAACCTCCGCCTTGAGCGACTCGAGGACAGCCCACGTTGCGTCCTGGCTTCCGTCGTCCACCACGACGATCTCGTGGGGGACGCCCTCCCGCGACAGCTCGGCGTAGAGGTCGCGCAGAGTCGACGGGAGGGATTCCGCCTCATCGCGGGCGGGCATGACGACCGAAAACAGGTTGAGGCTCATCCGAGCGGCGCCGATAGCTCCAGCCAGTCGGGATGGGTGCCCGCGTGCGCCGCGATCTCCTCAAGGATCGACTGAAGCGGAGTCTTGGGCGCCCAGCCCCAGATGCGGGCCGCCTTTGAGGCGTCGAGGACCATCCACGGGATGTCGAACGCCCGCGTCACCGGGTCGCCGGAGACGGGGTGGGGCCCGAAGCGGTCCGCGCACCACTCGGTGAGCTGCAGGAGGGAGATGGCCGAGGCCGCGCCGCCGCCGGCGTTCACGATGCGGTCGGCTGTGGCGACCTTGCGCGCCGCGAATTGAGCCAGGAGGAGCGGAACAAGGTCGCTGGGGTGCAGGCAGTCGCGCACCTGGTGGCCCGTGCCGCCAAAACCGATGTACTTGAGCGGCCTGCGGCGAAGGTGGCTGTTGATCCAATAGGCGAAGATCCCCTGATCGGGCCTTCCGAACTGGCCCGCGCCCGCCAGGATCCCGCAGCGGTTGACGAAGACCGGCAGGGAGAAGGCCTCCCCGTACTCGAGGGCCAGCGCCTCGCTCGCGAGCTTCGTCGCCCCGTAGAGCGACACCGGTGCCGCGGTCGGGAACGTCTCGGAGACGCCCGCCGGGCCCAGGCCCTCCGGAAGGCCCTTCCCGTCCGGCCGGAAGGCGCCGCCCTCGACGCGCACGGGCAGCGAGGCAAGCGGCGCGATGCTGTAGACCCTGCTCGTGCTCAGCAGGACGAAGCCGGCGCGGTTGCGCTTGCAGTACTCAAGCAGGTTCACGGTGCCCCCGAGGTTGTGCTCGACGAGCTGGCGCGAGGTCGAGAGGCCGTCCAGCCCCGCGAGGACGCTGGGGTTCGCCGCGGCGTCGACCAGCCACTCGCACGAGGGCAGAGAGTCCACGTCGCTGGCCGCGCGGATGTCGCCGTGGGCGAGCCTGACGCCAAGGCGCTTCAGCCCGGCGCGGTTCGCCTCGCTGCCCGGGCGCATGAAGTTGTCGACTCCGAAGACCTCGTGGCCGCCCCCCTTGGCCACTAGCGAGCGGGCGATCGCGCTTCCTGCGAAACCGCAGATTCCGGAAATCAGGATGCGCACGCTGGCCTCACCCTCAGTTGTCCGGCTGCGGCGCCGGCTGGGCGGCCTTCTTCTTCGCCTCCTGGTAGGCCTTGCGCTGCTGCGCGCCGATCTCGAGCAGGTCGCTCACAAGCATCCTCGCCTCCTGCTGCTCGCGGGCCGCGCTGGTCACCGCGCCCGGCGCGGCAGCGGGCGCGCCCTGCGCTGCGACCCTCGGGGCCGCGGCGGCGACCGGGGCGGGCTGGCGCTCCGTGACTGCGGCGCCCGAGGAGGCCACGGTGGTCTTGCGCAGTGCCAGCTCCCTCCTGTCGCCGGCGATTGTCACAACGGCGCGGTCGTTGGCAGGGTCAAAGCTGAGGACATGGATGGGACCGTAGGTGGCGCCGACCGGAATCCAGTCGGTGTGCTTGGCCCCGCGATCGAAGATGCAGACCAGGACGTCGCGGCCCTGGACGCTGGAGCCCGCGAGCTCATAGGCCTGCGCAGGGGCGCCGCCCGCAGCCGAGGCGCCGCCGGCGGGAGCGAAGGGGGAGTCGCCTACCAGCACCGTCGTCTGGCCGAAGGCTCCCGCGACCGCGCCGGCCGCCGCGAGGGCGACGGCCTTGAGGAGCCGGGATGGGGCCGGTGGCAGGGGTGCGTTTGCGGTCATCTTCAGAATAGGACGCTGGCGGAACGGAGGTGATTCGTCAAACGCTCGGTCGCCCCCTGCAGGCGTCGACGATCTGCCGCATGGTGTCGGTGAGCGACTGTGTGATGTTCCACGACGGGAAGTGGTTACGAATCTTCCTCAGGTCGGAGTAATAGCAGATGTGGTCGCCGATGCGGTTTTTCTCGCCCAAGGAGAATACCTGAGGCTTGCCCGTAAGGGACTCCGCGATCTTGAAGGCCTCTATGATGGAGACGCTGTTCGCCTTGCCGCCGCCCAGGTTGTAGACCTCGCCGGCCCGGGGGGCGCCGACGAATGCCGCGATGAAGCGCGCCACGTCCAGCGAGTGGATGTTGTCGCGCACCTGCTTGCCCTTGTAGCCCATGATCTTGTACTCGCGCCCCTCGAGATTGCACCTGACCAGGTAGCTGAGGAACCCGTGGAGCTCGACGCCCGAGTGGTTGGGGCCCGTCAGGCAGCCTCCCCGTAGGCAGCAGGTTGGCATCCCGAAGTAGCGCCCGTATTCCTGAGCCAGCACGTCCGCGGCGAGCTTCGAGGCCCCGAACAGGGAATGGGTGGACTGGTCTATGGTGAAGGTCTCGGGGATGCCCTCGGCGTATGCTGGGTCGGCGAAGTCCCAGCGTGTCGAGAGCTCCCTGAGCGCGATCCTGTTCGGGGCGTCGCCGTACACCTTGTTCGTGCTCATGTGCACGAACGGGGACTCCGGGCAGGCCTGCCGGGCGGCCTCGAGGACGTTCAGCGTCCCGGCCGCGTTGGTGTCGAAATCGTCAAAGGGGATCGCCGCTGCCCTGTCGTGGCTCGGCTGCGCCGCCGTGTGCACGATGACGGAGGGCCTGAGCGAGCACACAAGGTCGAGGACCCCGGCCCGGTCGCGTATGTCCAGCTCGTGGTGGCGGAAGCCCCTGAGCTCCCCCTCGAGGCGGCGCTGGTTCCAGCGGGTGTCGCCCGGGGTGCCGAAGAACACGGCCCGCTGGTTGTTGTCCAGTCCGTGGACCGCGTAGCCCAGCTCCCTAGCGAAGTAGGAGCAGACCTCGGAGCCGATGAGCCCGGATGAACCGGTTACAAGGAGGGTTTTCGCCATGTCTCGCGCCTTTTGGGACAATTAAAGCGGCTGGAACCGGTACTTCACAAGGGCGATGATCCAGGTGATGGGGTCGCGAATCAGGGTGACCTTCTTGCCCTGCTTGAAGGAGCGCGAGCTGTAGGAGACGGGCACCTCGAGGGGGCGGTAGCCCCGGCGCACGAGCTTGATCAGGAGCTCCCAGTCGAAGTCAAAGCGGTCGCACTCGAGCTTGAGCCCCTCGATGCACCGCCGCCTGAACACCTTGTACATCGTGAAAGGGTCGCGCAGCCAGATGCCGAGCGACGCATTGATCATGAGCGTGAACGTCCAGTGCGCAAGGTTCAGGACGAAGGCATGGAGCCTCTGGTCGTTGAATTTTCGGATCGCCCACGCCTTCGGGGTGTGCCTTGAGCCGAGGACGAAGTCGACCGCGCCGGACGCTATCGGCGCGAGCAGCCTCTCGTAGTCGCCGAGGTCGTACTCGAGGTCGGCGTCCTGGATCATCACGATGTCGCCTGTCGCCACCGCGAGGCCGGCGCGCACGGCGTGGCCCTTTCCGCTCGGCCGGTCCTCGAGGAGGACGCTCACGCCCTCCCGGCCCCTGAATCCCTCGACGGCCCCGCGGGAGCCGTCGCTCGAGTTGCTCTCGACGACGATGATCTCGAACGCGTAGCCCGCGATCCGCTTGGCGACAAGCGCCTCAAGCGCCGCGCGCACGGTCGAAATCTCATTGTATACCGGGACGATGACCGAAACCCTGGTCGGGGTAGCATTCAGGGCCATCAGCTCAGGGATTTGGAACGCCGAAACGTTCGGCTCGTCTGGCGGATGGGTTCATGCTAAGTGCAATTCATGGATGCTTTTGCGTCTCCGTCAATCCGAGCCGGGGACGGCCTGCGAAGGGCGCTCGCAGCCGCGGAGGCGGCCCTTGCCGCGGCCGTGCTGGGTCTTTGCCTCATGGGGCTGCCCGGGACCCCCGACACCCGCCTTGACGCATCCTGGCAGACGATGCTCATCCACGCCCACGCGGCGGGCCTGCAGTTCGGCCGCGACATCATCTTCACCTGGGGTCCGCTGGGCTACCTGTGCTGCGTCTACCACATGGGGGAGGTGGGAGCGGTCCCCATGCTCATCTGGCAGACCGCGGGCCAGCTCCTGGTCGCCGTCGCCGCCGTCTCGCTGACCTGGGGCCTTGCGCGCTGGAGGCGGCTTGCCTTCGTCGTCCTCCTCGCCGCCTTCCACTGGCTCTTCCTGGACGCCGAGTATTTTGTCCTGATCAGCCTCGTGGTGGTCTCGGGACTCATGCGCCGCGGCGCCGGTGTTCCAGTAATCGTGGGCTGGGCCCTGGTGCTGGGCTTCCTCTCGCAGCTCAAGTTCACCTACCTGGTGCTGTCGGCGGCAGGCGTCCTTGCCGCCGCGGCCTGCTGGGCGCTGCGGCGCGCATGGCCCAGGGCCGCCGCCGCCGCCGCCGGCTACGGCGCCGCCGTGCTCGGGGCGTGGATCGCGGCGGGCCAGAACCCGGACAATCTCTATCCGTACATTCGCCGCGGCCTCGAGGTCGCGTCCGGCTACGGCGACGCCATGGGGATGGACGAGTCCTGGACGCTGTTCCTGTGGGGGGCGGCCGCGGCCCTCGCGTGCGCCCTCGCCATCGCGTCGGCGTGGCGCGCGGTTCCCGAGCGGGCGTACGCATCCGCGGCGTGCGCTTACCTGGCGTTCTCGTTCCTCGTGATGTGGAAGGAGAGCTTCACGAGGGCCGACTTCATGCCCCTGGGCGGGCACGTGTTCGGGCTCTTCGTGTACGCGCTCGTGCTTGCGCCCGTCCTGCCCGGGCTCCTCCTTCCCGCGAGGCGCTGGCACTGGCTAGACCTCCTCGCGCCCCTGTGCCTCGCGGCCTTCGCCCAGTTCGACGGCGCGCTCTACCTGCAGGCCCCGCGGATCGTGTGGGAGCGCCTGTACTGGAACGTGCATTGCCTGGGGCGCCTGGGCTCGCTTCCCGCCGACTGGCAGGAGGACTATGCCCGGGCCTGCGCCCGGGCGAGCCTCCCGCGCGTCCGCGCCGAAGTCGGCAATGCGACGGCCGACGTGTACAACTTCAGCACCGCGGCCGCGCTCATGAACGGCCTCAGGCTCGCAACGCGGCCCATTTTCCAGGGTTATTCGGCGTACACGCCCGGCCTGGAGGGCTGGAACTACCGCTTCTACCAGTCTGCGCGCGCTCCCGACTACCTCCTCTGGAACGAGGAGAGGATCGACGACAGGTACCCGGCGCAGGATGACGCGATGCTTGTCGCCGCTCTCCCCGGCCATTACAGGCCGCTCTTTCGGGAGGGGGACTACTGGCTGCTCAAGAGGGAAAGCACGATCGCAGCGGGGGTGCTGGGGCGCGAGATCGTGCTCAACCGCACCGTGTGGCTGGGCGAGGAGGTCGCCCTGCCCGCCGATTGCGGCCACGCGGTCTGGATGGCCGCAAACGCGGTGCCGAACGCCCTCGGGCGGGCCCGGGCGATCCTCTACAAGCCCGCCGCCCTCGCCATCGCGACCACGGACGAGCGCGGGGATGTCCACAGCTGGCGCGTCCTTCCCAGGGTGGCGCGGGCGGGCTTCGTCCTGGCGCCGCTCATAGCGAGCGCCGACGACGCCGCAGCGTTCATGGAGCACAGGAGGCGCACATGGATCCGGTCGTTTCATTTTGACGCCCCCGCGGGGCAGGCGGAGTTCTGGAGCCACGTCGACGTGAGCCTGTTCTCCATCCCCTCGCTCCCGATGCGCAGCGCAGACTACGATGCAAGCGGCTCCCCGTCCCGACCCTGAGCAGCGCGGCGCGCGCGACCTGTGGTTTCCGCTCGGCTTCGGCCTCTTGGCGCTGGTCCCGCTCGCCGCGAACCTGGGCCTTTTCCGGCGCCTGTTCTGGTTCGGCGACGAGTTCGATCTCATCGACCAGATCGACCGGATGGGATTCTGGTCGTGGATGTGGCTCGCGTTTGCCGAGAACTTCGTGCCCCTGTTCAAGGCCCTGTGGGGCGCGGGCGTTTTCGTGTTCCATGGCTCGTACATGGCGATGCTCGTCGTCCTTTGGCTGACGCATGCCCTGAACGTCGCGCTCCTCGGCAGGGTCATGCGCGCCTGCGCCGTCCCGTGGGCCGGCATCGCCGTGGCCCTGGTCGTGTTCGCTCTGACATCGGTGAACATCGAGACCCTTGCGTGGACGGTTCAGTGGTCGGCCGTCCTCTCGACGGCATTCATGCTGCTGGCCCTCGACAGCCACCTGCGCTCGCCGTTTGGGCGCATGTCGTACGCCTGGGTGGCGGCAAGCGCCCTTTCGTTCTCCCGCGGGATGTTGACCGGGCCCCTGCTTGCCATGGCGGGGGCATGGCCGGGCGAAGGGGGCGGTCGGCGCCGCTACCTCAAGTGCGCGGCCTATGTCGTTCCGGCCGCGGCGGTCGCGGCGGCGATCGTCCTTCTAGCCTCCGGCAACCACAGGCACCCGGGCGGCCACCTGGGCGACGCAGCCGTGTACGGCCTCTGGTACTACCTGCTCAACCCGGGCTACCTCATGCTGGGCGTGGGCTCGTGGGGATGGCACACCGTCGCCGCGCTGGGCGCCTGCAAGCTCGCTCTCGTGGCGTGGGCGCTCGCCCGAAGCCGCGGCCGCCAGCGCCTCCTCTTCTGCGTCCTCGTGGCCTCGGACGTCGGAAACGCGGTCCTGCTGGGGATCGGCCGCTACCACACGGGGCTGCCGACGGTGCTGTCATCGCGCTATCAATACGCTTCGCTGGTCGGGATCGCGCCGATCCTGGGCTTCTGGGCCTGCACCCTGCTGGATCGGGCCCCGCTTCCCAGGGCTGCGAAGCCGTGGGGGCTTTTCGCGGTCCTGGCGGCGGTGGCGGCCGTGATGTGCGCAAACTGGAGGGCGGACCTCCAGGCGTTCACCTTTGCGAGGGGGGTTGAGTCGAGGCGGATTCTGCTCAGCGAGTCGAAGCCCGCAGACTATGCCGTCCCCGGAATCCCGTTCATGCCGACGTCGAGGGCGCGGGAGATCATAGCCGAGTATAACCTTCACTAGGCGACATGGGGCGGACCAGCGGGGCCAGAGGCGCCAGCAGGACGGGCGCGGGTCAGTCCGGCTTGCGGCCCGTGGCCGCGATGAGCTCGTTCGGCAGGTCGCGCACCTGGACGTCGGCAAATCCCGCCTTGCGCAGGTAGATGCCCAGCTCCTCCCGGCTTGAGGACATGCTCAGGTGGGAAGGGCGGCGCTCCACGGGATAGCGCGCGCTCTCCATGAAGACGCTCCAGCCGTGCTTCGAATCGAGGGGGAAGTTGTCGAAGTAGCAGCGGCCGCCGGGCCGCAGGACCCGGAACGCCTCCTCGACATAGCGATAGCGGTCCCATTCGAAGAGGTGCATGAAGACGATCGTGCAGTAGACCAGGTCGAAGGCGTCCCTCGGGAACTCCTGCAGCCCGACGGTCGCCAGCTCCACCAACGTGACGTTCGGCAGGCCCCGGGTGCGCTCGGCGGCGTGGGAGAGCATCACGCCCGAGATGTCGGCGCCGAACCAGTGCAGGCACTCCCGGCTGAGCGGCTTGCCGACGCGCGCGATGCCGCAGCCGATCTCAAGGACGACGTCGTCAGGCCCCACGCCCGTCGTGGTGCGCAGCGTGTCGATGAAGCCCTTCGCCGTCAGCTCGAGCGTCGCCTCGTCCGTGTGGCCCGCCACGGCGAGCGCCGCCTGGTCGGGCTCCTGGGCCAGGAGGTCCCAGGTCCTCTTGTAGGACGAGCGCTCGCCGATGGCGATCGAGCTCTCCTGCATGCGCTCCTTGGCGTCTGCGCTCATCGGGCCTCGGGCTCGCACCAGACGGTGGTCCTCATGATCCATCGCCACTCCTTGCCCTCGATCTGCGCCTCCACGCTCAGTGAGTGCCGCCCGGGAGGCGTCTCGAAGGTGACCTCGAATCCCGGGCGCGGGTTCGCGGGCTGGGGGCCGTACCTGGCGATGACCTCGGGCTCCTCGATGCCGTGGCGCCCGGCAAAGACTCGCCCCCCGATGTTGACCCGCACGGCGGTGACGGCCCTGCCGTCCTGGGGCCAGGCCCAGCCTCTGAGCTTGAAGGACTTCTGCCGGTAGATCCTGAAGGGCGAGGTGTGCAGGTAGTAGGTGAAGGGGGCGCCCTCCACCGGCGCGTGGGCCGCCGTCTGCCCGGCCGGCGCCGCCGCGGGTTCTCCGCCTAGAGAGCGAAACGGCGCGGAGAGCATCCAGGCGACCGAGCCCTTGATCCTGGCCAGCTCGGCCTGCAGGGCGGCGACCTTCCCCCCCTCGGCCTCGAGCTTCCTCGTGAGCTCCTCAAGGTCGCGGAAGGACTCCTGCTCGCGCTTGATGAGCGCGGCGCGCTCCTCGTGCAGGACGTGCACGTAGGTGTTTCTCTCGCCGTGGTCCAGGAACTCCTGGACCATGTTGGCGCGGAACTCCGCGTCCCGGCGCCTGAGGGCCTCGAGCTCGGCCCTGAGCGCGGCTACCTGCTTTGCGGTGTCTTCGGGTTGGGAGCTCATGAAAGGTGCGCCAGCCAGGACTTGGTGGCGCGCGATAGGTATGCCGGGGAGAAGTCCTCCCCGACAAGCGTAAGGTTGGGGTTGTAGGCCGGGTCGGCCATGAGGAGCTCGCCCCAGGTGTTCATCATGTAGTCGATCTCGGACTGGAAGCGCGCCTTCTTCTCCGGTGTGTCCTCGACGCCCCGCGACGCGGACTCGTGGTGGTAGAACTCGGCGTGGGGCGTCCAGAGGTTGCGGTACCCGGCGCGGATCAGCTTGCAGCACAGGTCCACGTCGTTGAACGCGATGGGGAGATCGCGCTCGTTGAATCCCCCGACCTCGAGGAAGCGCGCCTTCATGATCACGAGGCAGGCCGCGGTCACCGCGCTGTAGTTCTGCACGAGGCGAAGGCGGTTCTTCTGGCCCTGGTCGCCCCTCGGGAATTCCTTGAACGGGTGCCCGGCCACGCCGCCAAGGCCGAGGATGACGCCGGCGTGCTGCACGGTGTTCAGGGGGTAGTAGAGCATGGCCCCCACGGCCCCGATCCCGGGCCGGGCCGCCTGGCTCACCATCTCCGTGAGCCAGCCCGGGGCGATCGCCTCCACGTCGTTGTTCAGGAAGCCGATGACGTCGCCGCGGGCCTCCCGCACGGCGAAGTTGTTGATCGCCGAGTAGTTGAACCCCTCGGGATAGGGCAGGACGCGCACGCGCGGATCGGCGCCGCGGCCGATCTCGGCGAAGTAGGCGGTCGTGTCCGGGTCGTCGGACTGGTTGTCGACGATGACGATCTCGAAATTGGGGTAATCGGTGAGGTCGAGGATGCTGCGAACGGCCTGGTGCACGAGCTTGACCGCGTTTCGCGTCGGCATGATGAGCGAGACGAGCGGCGCCGGCGACGGCACCGGGTACCTGACGCGCCAGTGGTCGCCCGGGACCGGCAGCAGCTCGACGTCCTGGCCCGTCCGCTTGAAGTGGTCCTCAAGCGCCCTGCGGGCGGCCTGCACCGGGTAGTCCTTCTCGGCGAGCTGCAGCGCGGTCGAGCCCGGGGCCGCCCGCCAGTGGTAGAGGACATTCGGAACGTGGCGGATGGCGGATGCCGGCATCCGCTCAATCGCGCGAAGGAGCAGGTCCCAGTCCTGGCTCCCCTCGAAGCCCTTGCGGAAGCCGCCTATGTCGCGAACGAGCGCCGTGCGGTAGACCGAAAGGTGCGAGACGTAGTTCTGCCCGTAGTTCAGGTCCGGGTTCCAGTCGGGCTTGAAGTACGGGTCGAACCTGCGGTCCTCCATGTCGACCTTGTCCTCGTCGGTGTAGACGAGCTGGGCGCCGGGGTGCCTGTCGAACTCCGCCGCCACCTCGTAGAGGGCCCGCGGCGCCAGGATGTCGTCGTGGTCGAAGAGGGCGAGCAGCTCGCCCGTCGCGAGGCCCAGGGCCGTGTTGCTCGCCTCGCAGATGTGCCCGTTCTTCTCCCGGAGGGCCACGTGGATGCGGGCGTCCTTCGCGGAGTAGCGCTCCAGGACCTGGCGCACATGAGGCTCCGTCGAGGCGTCGTCGGCGATGCACAGCTCCCAGTGCGTGTAGAGCTGGCCCAGGACGCTCTCGATAGCCTTCACGAGCAGGCCCTCCGGCGTGTTGTAGACCGGCATGGCTACCGAGATGAGCGGGCGCGTGGCGAAGGCCGCGATGTGGCGCTCGATCGCCTGGAGGTCCTCGGGGGACAGGGCCTCGTGCTGCTCGCTCCATTTCTCGTACTCGGTCTGCTGCGCGGGGTCGCCGGCCTTGCCGACATGCACGATGGTCTGGAAGTACGGGTGCCAGCCCTCCTCGTGGCGCACCTCGACGACGAGCGGGTGGTCGCCCAGGTGCGTGGGCACGTCGATCTTGATGCCCGAGTACTCGGCCTGCTTCATTCCGGTCGACGCCAGGACATCCAGCCGCTTCGAGCCGTAGATCCCCTCGTAGGTCTTTCCGGCGAAATGGGCCCTGATCCCCAGGATGGGCGCCGCGGCGTTCTCGTAGCACCAGCCGAGGATGAGGAGCTTGTTCGAGGCGGTGCTCCAGCCGCGCGGATGGTCGAAGTTGAACGTGTAGCGGTGGACGACGGGCGCCGGCTCCGGCGGCCGGGCGGGCGCCGCGGGCGGGGGCGGCTCCGCCGCCCTGGGCTCCTCCCTCGCGGCCGGGGGCGGCGGGGCGGCGGCCGGCTCGGAGTGCTTCCCCGTGCGAAGGCGCGCGAGAAGCCTCTCGATGTCGCGCAGGGGCGCCGTGACCCGCCAGGACAGCGACCGGAACGTGGACTTCAGGCGCTGCTCGCGGGCCTTGAGCTCGGCGTCCATCTCGATGATGCGCGCCGAGAGCTTCTTGTGCTCCGTCCACGCTTCCGTGAGCTCTCCGGCGATCCTCGCCGCCTCGGCCGCGGCGGCCTGGGTCTTCTCGGCCTGCGCCCTCGCGATCCGCTCGATCGAGTTTATGCGGGCTCCCAGATTCTGTATGTGCCTGTCGGTAAGTTTCTTCTGAAGTTTTGCATGGCGATCCTGGGCCTGCACCTTCTCCTCGAGGTTTCGCGCGTGCTGGCTTGTGAGGTCGCGCTGGCGCTCCAGGTGGCGCACCATCTCCTCGAGGCGCAGCCGCACCTTTTCGCGCACCACGATCGCGCTGCATTCGCGCTCGTCCTCAAGCCGGACGATCGCGGCAAGGTCGTCGGCCAGGGTGCGCGTGTCCTCGGGCGCGGATGCGGCCAGGCCCGAGCGGACCTGCGCCGCGAGCTCGTCGGCCGCGGCCGTGAAGTCAGACACCGACGAGGAGCGAATGACGCTCCAGCAGGCGCGGGGCGGTCGGGCGAGCACGCGCTCGTAGACCTCGATGAGCCGCGCCGAGCTGGCCTCAAGGTCAAAGTGCCTTCGGGCGAAGGCCGCGCCGTTCCTGCCCAGGGCCGCCGCGAGCTTGGGGTCCCTGAGTATCCTCTCGCAGCAGTCCGCGATGTTCTCCGGGGCGCCGCTTGAGAGGAAGAGCGCATCGGCGCCGTCGCGCATCCCGAGGGCGACGTTCGTCGGCGGCAGCACGACCGGACGGCCGGAGGCGAGGTACTCCGGCAGCTTGGAGGGCAGCCGGTAGTCGTTGAACGGCCCGGGCCGGCCGGGCTGCACGAGGACGTCGGCGATCCCGAGGAGCCCCGGCAGCCGCGCCTTCGCGATGAAGCCCAGGTCAAGGACGTGGGCCTTGAGCTCGGCGGAGATGCCCTGCAGGAACTCCGGCCGGTTGAAGCCGGTGCGCACGAGGCGGGTCGGGATCCCCCTCTGGTTGAGGATGCGGATGGCGACATAGAGCTCGCGCATGTCGGGCTCGTTCGCGAAGGTGTTGCTCCCGGTGAAGACGACCACCTTCTCCCCGGGGGCGAGGCCGAGGGACTTCCTGAGCTCAGGGTCGTCGCCCAGGGGCTTGAGGTACTGCGGGTCGACGCCCGGCTGAAGGAGGGAGCACTCGACCGTCGCCGGGACAAGCTCCCGCAGACGCTCGACGATCACGGTCGCATGGTCGGCGAGCCGCAGAAACGTCCTGTGGCGCAGCGGGTGCGGGAGGCTGTCGCTCATCAGCTCGTCCAGCTCCGCGAAGGGCATCGCCCGCAGCTCCGCCGGCGGGCGCCGCGCGTATCCCGAGATCAGGTTCTCCTCGTTGTCCTCCAGGTGGATGACGAGCTTCGCGGCCTTGCGCGCGGCCCTCTGGTAGGCGAGGACGAACTTGCGCACGTACTCGCGCGGCGTCCAGGCGTGGATCACGTCGGCCATGCCCCGATCCGGAAAGAAGGCCGGAAGCGCCAGGACCTCATCGTAGAGAGCGGGTATGAAGAGGGGACCCGGCGTCGCCGAGATGCTCTCCTTGCCCGTGGGCACGGCCACGACGCACGAGTGGCCGCGGGCGGACAGCGCATTTGCGAAGCCGCCTATGTGATTCAGGCTGTTGGTCGTGAAGTCGCCGTAGTTGGCAAAGAGGATGTTCACCTGGAAGGTGCCTTGGCTTCGCCCTTTTCTAGTACGGCTTCACGGTGCTAGCGGCGTCGCCTACGGCGGCGGACTTTGCCTTGGGGAGGTTCTTGAATCCGCCCGCGAACTTGAAGACGACTGCGTCCCAGGGCGTGGCGCCGCGCTGGGAGCGGTTCGGCGTCAGGCTCCAGTCCATGATCGCGACCGCCATGACGCACGGGTCCGTAATCGGGAGCTCGGCGAAGGTCTTGGTGCGCGCGACGAGCGGCACCTCGGCCGAGTCCATGCGCCCGCGGAACTCGGCCAGCGCGGCAAGGTTGGCATCCCTGGGACCGCCGGCCGCGAAGGCGAGCCTGAGCCTCTCGGCATCTCCCTCCTGGCCCGCCTCGGCGTTTAGCTCGATGGCCTTGAGCTCGCACTCGCGCAGCCCCCCGCCCGACAGGCCCGCGCGCCGCGCGTATCCCGCCGCCTCGGAGAGGCGCCCGGAGTCGGAGAGGTACTGCATGTAGGCGAGGTGGGCGCCGAGCGGGGCGCCGGCGTCCGGCGAGATGCCCCGCGAGGCCGCATATACGGCAAGCAGGGGCGCGGCGTCGCCGGGGCGCCCCTTGAAGATCGCGGCCGCGGAGGCCTGGACGTCGTCGCGCAGCGAGAGGTTCTGGACGACCGTGTGCACCGTCTGGATCGCCTCGCCCGGGGGCAGGTGGTGGGTCTCCATCCGGTGGATCAGGATGGCGCGGTCCACGATGCCCCTTAACGCCGCCGTGCGCACGGCGTCCGTGGGGTGGGAGTCGACGAACTTGAGGAGATCGGCCCTGGGCTTCCCTAGGAGCGCCAGCGCCTCGGCCGTGATCGCGTCAAAGCCCGCGGCGGCCTTTTCTGCGGCGCTCGCCCTGTGGCTCATCTGCTCGATGATCTGCGGCTGGTCATAGAAGGCGGCGACCCTGAAGATGCTGCCCAGCAGGATCGGCCGGTGGGCGTCCAGGACCGGGAAGCGCAGCGCCTCCCCCCAGCGCTGGCGGCGGGCGAGCACCTCGAGGATGTCCGCAAGGGCCTCGTTTCGAAGCTCATCGCTGCGGTTCTCGTCCAGCCCGTAGAGGAAGATGGAGCAGTTGACGTCGTCGAACGACCCAAGCTGCTTAAGTTCAAGATTATATAGGATGCGCGTCTTGAAGTAATCGAGCTCGAAGGGCCCCAGCTTCAGCTCCCCGCGCGCCAGGGAGCGCGCCGTCGGCGAATCGGCATAGACCCTTCTTATGCGGTCGACGTTAGCCTGGGCGCGTTTCCAGTAGAACTGGAGGTAGGCGTAGGAGTAGGCCCCCTCGGCCATGTTCGTGACGTAGGCGTTCGCCTCGGAGTAAAGGCGCGCGGCCTCGGCATTTCCGGCTTCGGCCGTCGACCCGTCGGGGTTGGCGGCGCGCGCCGGCAGCACGGCGGCCAGCGCGGCGGCTATGAGGCTCAGCAGGCGGGTCCTAGGAGGCATAAAGTGGACGGGCGGACCCTTACCATTGCAGGAGTCCGCCCGTCAGGTAAATGACGAAGTGGTCCGTCAGAGCTTGTAACCGCAATCTGCGGCGTCCTTTGCGAACATCTTGACCGTGTCGAGGGAGAGCTCGGTGAGGTCGGTGCCGAGCATCTTGGCCGCCTTGCCTAGGATGTCGTGGGGGACCGTGATGATCGCGCATCCGCATTCCTCGGCCTGCAGGATGTTCAAGACCTCGCGGGTGCTCGCCCAGAGGAGCTCCGACTTGCCGTGGCCCGAGAGGAGGGCGCCGCAGGCGCGCATGAGCGGCATCGGGTCCACGCCCGTGTCGGCAATCCGCCCGGCGAAGACCGAGACAACGGAAGGGACCGCGGGATTGAGGGCCTCGGCCACGCTCGCCACCTGCCTTACGGTCAGGATCGCCGTCACGTTGAGCTTAACACCCAGCTTTCCGAGCTCCCGGATCAGGGGAAGCGACGACTCGCCGCGGGAGTTCGTGATCGGGATCTTCGTGTAGACGTTCTTTCCCAGGGCGGAAATCTTGAGCGCCTGGCGCTTCATGTCCACGAAGTCGTCCGTGAAGACCTCGAGCGAGATCGGCTTCGCGGTCACCGTCTGCAGGATGTCCTTCGCGAAGGCCTCATAGTCCTTGATCCCGGCCTTCTTCATGAGGCTAGGGTTCGTGGTCAGGCCCTTGATGTAGGGCTTTGAATACAGGTCTAGGATGCCGGCCTTGTCGGCCCCGTCGGCGTAGAGTTGGACCTTCAGGTCGTTGAGAGACTTCATTGGGTTCGTTATTTTGGATTAATTGAGGTGAGGGAGAAAGGATCGGGCAAGGAGATTAGGAGGCTGGCGGGGTCCCTGATATGACACGCAGAACGGCCGAAACCGCCTCGGGAAAATCGCGCACGGAGTAGTCGGCCTTGGCCTCGCGCTCGTCCGAGTAGCCGTAGTCGATGAAGACGGTCCTGACGCCCGCGTTCCTGCCGCAGTCGACGTCCCTCCAGCGGTCGCCGATCATCCAGGAGCGCGCCATGTCGATCCCGAGCGCCTTGGCGGCGTCGAGGAGCATGCCGGGGGCGGGCTTGCGCCTGAGGGACTCCTCGCCCCTTCCGGGGTCGTAGCAGACCTCGATGCGGTCGATCTCGGGCACGAGTTCGAGGAGCCTGGCGTGCATGCGCTCGACCTCCGTGCGCTCAAGCGTCCCGCGACCGACCTCGGGCTGGTTGGTCGCGACGACCAGGAGGAAGCCCGCCGCCTTCAGGGCGCGGCAGCCATCGGGCACGCCGTCCAAAAGGCGGAAGTCCTCGAGCCGCTCGGCGGAGTAGGGCTTGCCGTCGCGCACGACCTGCGCGTTCAGGGTGCCGTCCCGGTCCAGGAACACTGCGGGCCTGGGCGGCATCCCGCTAGGGCTTCGAGACCACGGATTCCCACTTGGTCTGGTTGACCTTGAGGTCGGGGTGGGAGACGAAGAGATGCCAGACGACGGCCTGGAAGGCCTCGCTGTGCGGCGTCACGTTGTTCGGGTTCACGGTGGGCACGATGACGCAGGCGTCGGCGACCTTCGCCGTGTAGCCGCCGTCCTTGCCCACGATTCCGATGATCTTCGCGCCGACCTGCTTCGCGAGCTGCATGGCCGCCACGAGGTTGGGCGAGACGTTCTTCTCAAGGTTGCCGCCGCCGACCGAGAGGATGAAAAGGCAGTCCTTGCTGCAGAGCCTGCTGGTGCGCAGCCACTCCACGAAGACGCTCGCCCAGCCGTCGTCGTTCGTGCGGGCCGTGAGTTCGGAGACGTTGTCCGTCGGGGCGTAGGTCTCGATGCCCGTAATTTTCCTGAAGTCGTTGACCGCGTGCGAAGCGTTTGCGGCGCTTCCGCCGACCCCGAGCATGAAAAGCCGGCCCCCGTGCTCCCTGACGGCGCGCAGTTCGGCGACGCATTTCTCGCAGTCGGCCGGGTTCAACTTGGCCACGATCTCGGCCGTCTCCTTGAGGTGTTGTGCTGAGTATGACATGTCTGGGATAAAGCAAATGGGGGGATCAAATGCGAGGCGGCAATCGCAAAGATCTCATGTCTTGCGAAGGAGCCGGTCGAGCTCCCTGAGGCCATCGAGCGAGCCGATCTCGTAGAAGCGCGTCATGGCCTCGAAGGCGGCAAGCTGCCCGCGGGCAAGGAGAGCCCTCTGGACGTCGGCGAGGTCCACGACCTCGTCCTTTGGGAACCCGTCAAAGGCGGACGGCTTGAACACGCCCAGGCCGTAGTCGATGTGCCTCATCCCGGGGACCTTGACCTTCTTGTCGTAGGCGACGATCGCGCCGTCCCTGTACAGGACGTTGCTCGAGTCGTATTTCTCCCGGTTCTCAAACACGGTCATGAGCCCCTGCTTGCCCGACGCGGCGAAGCTGCGGCCGACGGCCCCGTAGTCTATCGGAAGATAGCTGTCCCCGTAGAGGACGTAGAAGGCGTCTCCCAGGAGGGGCAGGGCGCGGATGAGGGCCCCCGCGGTGCCAAGGAGCTTGGGGCCGTCGAACGAGTACTCGATCTGCACGCCCCATCGGGAGCCGTTGCCGTACTGCTCGACGATGCGGTCGCCCAGGTAGCCCACGCAGAGCACGATCCGCGTCAGGCCCGCGTTCTTGAGCAGGCGGATCTGGTGCGAGAAGAAGGGCTCCCCGGCCACCTCGACCAGCAGCTTCGGGACGCTCTCCGTGATGGGCTTGAGGCGCGTGGCGAGCCCTCCGGCAAGGATGGCGACCGGGTATTCGGATGCGCTCATGCTCTGGCGCCCGCCGGGCCGGGCGCCGGCCGCTTCCTGAAGAACGAGAACGCCCAGCTTACCGCAAGGTGGACGACGACGCTGATCGCGACGGCAGCCGCGAGCCCGACCACGACCGTGGCCGCGACCTGGTGGTTCTCGGGGACCGGGATCCCGAGAAGCGTGTGGTACAGGGCCATGTTCATGTCGGTGACTAGGGGCTGGTGGAAGAGGTACAGCTCGTAGGAGATGATTCCGAGCAGGGAAAGGGCCTTCATTAGCAGCCTTCCCTCGGCGCACCGCGCGGCCAGGGGCCGCAGCGCCATCCAGGTCAGCACGATGCCCATCGCCGGGATCGTGTACGCGCACGTGACGCCGCGAAAGAACGTTAGGTAGTAGAAGCAGAGGAGCCCGAGCCCCAGCAGAAGGTTGATCCGGATCTCCCCGGTGCCCGCGCCAAGCAGGCGGCCGGCGACGACGCCCGCGAAGAAGGACGGGATTCGCACCGCAAGGTGGATGAGCCCGCCCTGGTGGCCGTTCACCTGGTAGAGCACGACGGCCAGCGCCGTCAGGAGGCCGCACACCCCGAAGACGAGCGACAGGTCGTCCAGGCGGCTCCTGATGCACGCGAACACCAGGTAGGCGACCAGGATGAGCGACACGAACCAGAACGACTGGGAGAAGTCGCTGAAGTAGGCGAAGCGCGAGAAGGCCTGTATGCCGATGATATGCTGCCAGACGGACTCCCACGGCCGCGGGCCGAAATAGTGGGCGTCGAGCCATCCGAAGAGGCCAAGCGCGAGCCAGTAGCTCGGGTAGATCCTGAGGAAGCGGCGCAGCGCGAAGTCGCGCAGGGGCGTGGTCGCCGAGAAGGCGGCGAGCGTGATGCCGCTCAGGATGAGGAAGATGTCCACGCCTATCTCCCCGTGGAGGGTGTTGGGGAAGCCGAGGACGCCGCCGCAGTGGTAGACGAGGACCAGGAGGATCGCCAGGCCCTTCAATTCGTCGATCGCCGCAATCCGCCCCCCGCCGGCGATCCTCGGCGCGACGTCGAGTCGGATGGACCGCATGGGGGGGTCAGTTTTGGGCGACGACTTTGGTGCCCTCGAAGTCGAACCGGAAGCGCACCTCCTGCAGGCCCTTCTCCCGCATGGCGTGGCGCAGCCTGCGCTTGTCGCCGGCGTAGAACATGAGGAAGCCGCCGCCGCCGGCGCCGATCAGCTTGCCGCCCAGGGCGCCGTTCGCCATCGCGTGCTCGTACCATTCGTTGATGTGCGCGTTGCTCATGGCGCTGCTGCGCGCCTTCTTGCGCTGCCAGTGGACGTCCATGAGCGCCGCGAACTCCTCGAGGCGCCCCGACTCCAGGCAGTCGAGGGACTTGTAGCCAAGCTCCTTGGTGAAGTGCAGGTTCTCGAGCATGGACGGGTCGTTCTTCTTTGAGCGGTCGTTCTGGTCCTTGAGGATGGCCGAGGCGCTCCTGGAGTACCCCGTGAAGAAGAGCAGCAGGTTGTCCTCCAGGTCGAAGAGGGTCTCCTGCGAGATCCTGCACGGGCGGTACTCGACCCTCCCGTCCTTGTGGAAGGTGAACGCCGTGATCCCGCCCACGGCGGCGATGTACTGGTCCTGCTTGCCTATGGGCTCGCCCAGGCGGTTGATCTCGATGTCGCACGCCTGCTCGGCGAGCTCGGCCGGGGAGACGAGGCTCTTGTTGTGGGTGTGAAGAGCCTTCAGGAGCGCCGTCGTGAAGCTCCCCGAGGAGCCGAGCCCCGTGCCGCCCGGGATGTCGGCCATCGAGGTGAGCTCGATGTGGGGGTCGGTCACCCCCGTCAGCCTGAGCGCCTCGCGCACGATCGGGTGCTCGATCTGGTCCACCGAGGACACGCGCTCCAGCTTGGAGTACTTGACGATGATCTCCTCCTGGAAGGTCGTGTGCTTGGTGATGTAGACGTACTTGTCGATGGCGGCGGCGACCAGGAAGCCGCCGTGCTCGCTGTAGTAGCTCTTGAGGTCCGTTCCTCCGCCCCCGAGCGATACGCGCAGTGGCGAGCGTGTGATGATCATAGTGTGGGGTATCCGCTCTTCCTGTAGATGGTTTCGACTATTTCGAGCGTCCTTGCGCCTTCCTGCAAGCCCGGCGACGGGGTGCGCCCGAGGCGGATGTCCTCGACGAATGCGCCGGTCTCGAGCGCCCAGGAGGCGTCGCCGGCCGGGTACTCCCAGGCCTGCGTCTCCGGGGGGCCCATCTGGGGCAGCATCCTGTAATAGGTCAGCTTCTCGGGCCCGTAACTGCCGCCGAGTCCGTCGACGGAGATCTTCCCGTCCCGGCCGTAGATCTCGAGCGAGAACATGTTCTTCCACTCGGTGCAGCTCACGTGCAGCCATGCCGTCTGTCCGCGCGCGGTGCGCAGGCTCAGGAAGGCGTTGTCGTCGACCTTCATGTCCCAGAAGAGCGTCGAGGCGTGGCCCTCGACCGTCGGAAAGTCCCCGAGGAACCACGAGGCGAGGTCGATGAGGTGCACGCCCTGGTCGATGAGCTCCCCGCCTCCCGAGAGCTTCGGGTCGGCGCGCCACTCGCGCTCGTAGCCCTTGCGCCCCCCGTGGCCGTAGCGGCCGCGCAGGAACATGAGGGGCCCCAAGACGCCCGAATCGACGATCTCGCGCGCCCTCTGGAGGCCGGGGTGGAAGCGGTGGTTGTATCCGATGCGCACGGCGAGCCCGCGCTCGGACGCGGGGGCCGCCAGGCCCCGCAGCTGCGAGGCGCCGAGGGCCCCCGGCTTCTCGATCAGGACGTGCTTGCCGGCCCTGATCGCGGCGAGGGCGATCGGGCAGAGGGAGGCGTTGAGCGTCGCAACGATGACGGCGTCCACCTCGGGGTGCGCCACGACCGCCTCGAACACTCCGGCCGCCTCGCAACCCGCAGCCAGGGCGGCGACGCCGGCCGCCCTCGCGGCGTCGAGGTCGCATGCAAACCTAAGCCTCGCCCCCGGCACGCGTCCCAGGGCGACGGCCCGCTTCCTGCCGATCAGGCCGCAGCCTATGATGGCGATTGATAGGGGATTAGCTGCGGTCTTGGCCATGGTGAATGCGTGCTAGGCGGGAGTCCCAGATGCCTTTGCAGGGGACGGCGCGCCTCGCAAGTGAAGAATGACCCGCCAGGCGCCAAAACCCGCCGCCGCGACGATCGAAAGAAACGAGAGCCAGAAGAGTGCGCGAAGGCCGGGGGGCGCGGCGTAGGCCAGCTCGACGCGGGACTCGCCCGCCGGCACGGCGACGCAGACCAGGGAGTCCCGGGATTCGCGGACCTCGGCCGGCTTGCCGTCGACCCACGCCCTGTATCCGGCCTGGTACGCCCGCGGCGTTTCGACCCATGCGGCGGCGGGGCTGCGAACCCGCGCCTTGAACGGCATCCATGAGTCCACGCGCACGGGAAAGCTATCCCGATCATATCTAAACTGCCTAACCCGGGCTACCGGCTCTTCGCGAGACGTGCCGGAGGACGAAACAGCCGGAATAAAGCGCACGGTGAGATCCTCGGGCCCAGAGGTGGAGAAAACGGACAGGATGTTCCCATGGTCTCCTCCCGCTCCGAAGGCCTTGGAGCCCCCATAGTCGGGCAGCAAGTATTCGCGGAAAAAGTGACGCCCCAGAATCTGGAGGATGCCGTTGGCCCGGTCCGGCTGCGCGAAGGTGAACTCCAGCGAGTAGAGCTGGCCCTGCTCGAGCTGGAGCTTTCTGTCGAGCATCGCGTACCGCATATCCTCCCACGTGCCCCATTTGAAATCGCCGGCGGTCACCAGATGCCCGGAGGCGACGGACGCCGCGGCGTTGCTCTGAAAGGGCTCGAGCGTGTCCTTGGTCAACAGCCGATTCTCCATGTACGGGTCGGAAACGCCGTGCGTAAAATAGCGCGGGAACTCCGGGAACGTGGGGAACATCGAGTAGGAGTAGCGCGTCAGCTGGATGGCCTCCGGCCTGAGCAGATCGGTGGCTGACGCCCTGGTCCGCGCGCCCTTCCGGGATCCGATCGCAAACTTGCCTGCCTCGTGGAAACTCCACGCGCAGAGCCCGGTCACGATGACCACGAGAGTGACGATCCGACGACGGCCCTTCCTCGCGCCTTGGGCCCACTTCCAGTACGCCGCGGCGCTAAAGACGATCGCCGCGGCCAGGATCATGCACAGGCGGCTCATCGCCCAGTTGCCCGTCGTGTCGCGCACAAACCCCGGGACGGCGAGCCAAAGCACGCTGTTGATCCCGGGAAAGGGGATGATCAATAGCGCGAGGAAAAAGGCTAGGGCAAGCGGCACAACCGAGAAGGTCTGGAAAGCGCGGCGCTGGCGCCAGATGAGGAAGCCCAGCAGCGCCCAAAGGGAATACCCGATCTGGAAGTCGCCGGCGGACCTTCCGCCGGCGCTCACGGGAAGGAACGCCGCAGGGAAGCCCTCCCTGACAAACATGGAGATTACGGCGGAGGATGCTCTTTGAAAGCTGCTCATGTGGCCCCCGGGGCCGGCCGGGAACAAGAGCACTGAGCCCAGGGGGTAGGCCGCGATTGAGGCAAAAATGACGGCGGCCAGGACATGGGCGCCCCAGTTCAAGCCGTCCTTGAACTGCAGAAAGACCCGCACCGCCTGGGCGAGGCCGGCAAGCAGGGTCAGCCAGAGGGCAATCGGCGGGTGCGCCCACCAGCACATTCCCAGGGCGGAGCCCAGAATCGCGAGAGTGCCCGGCGCCCCACCGTCTTCATATGAACGGATTGTTGCAAACCAGACCAGCGGAACGAAAGGCAGGGACATCCACGACATGTAGAGGTCGGAGTTGTAGGCGAGCCCCAGCGTCCCGGGGCAGGCGAGAAAAAGGGCCGCCAACGCGGCCGCGAGCCATTTGCTGGCGGGAATGAGCGACCGCAGGCAGACGTATGCGGAGAACATCCCGCATACGCCGACGACCGTTATCATGAGGTTCATCAGGGCGAAGGTTCCCATTTGGTGAAGGGTAACCAGGTCCGCCAGCGCCCCAAGATAGTGGAAGGCCGGCGCAACCCGTACCGGGCATACGGCTCCGTTGAACTGGTAAAGACTCTGCCCCACCCACACCGGAAACACTCCGGCGCGAACCTGGGCGACCGTGTCGGCGAGGTTGAGCGCGTACCAGTAGGCGTCCGCCGTTCCGTTCAAGGTGACCCTGTAGAATCCCCTCAGAAGCCAAAGTGCGGCGAGCAGCAGGGTCAGGACCCTCACCGACTCCCAGAGGCGTCTGCTGCGGATCCACGGGTTCGTTTGGAGCCAAAGCTCGGCGCCCGGCGGCACACAGGCGCGAAGCTTCCGAGCAGCCGCCCGGCCGGCCAATTCTAGCTGGACAAGGGCCCGGGCGAAGCTGCGCGGGTCAAGGGCAATTGCGACCACGGGCCAGATGGCGCCGAACCACAGGGAAGCGAGTCCCTCGGAAAGCAGGTACCTGAGGAGCAGTCCGGTGGCGGCGATCGCTGCGCACCTTCTGGGAATCGCCGCGAGAAAATCGCGCCAGTATGAGGAGGGGCCCTCGTAGCGGCGCAGCGGCACCAGTACTGCGGCGACGACGGCGCAGATGGCGGCCGCAGGCGGCACCGGCGCCACGGCGAGCCGCACCACACCAAGCGAAACTGCGAGTGCTAATATGTCCCGAATCTCCCGCCGGTACCTGCCGGCCCATTCCAGCGCTCGATCGGTTGGGGGCCTGGTCGAATCCATTCTTTATAACATCGCGGGCTTGTCAGACGCGCCGCGAGCCCATTCTTCTGGTATCTCGATGGCAGCCCTATTGCCCAGGTTGGTTCGCTACGCCGTTGTAGGCGGCTTGGTTATGGTCGTGTTCAGCAGCCTGAACTGGCTGTTCGGCCTTCGCCTCGGCAAGGACCTGTCGTTCCTCCTGGCGTATCCTCCCGCCGTCGCGCTCCACTTCTGGCTAAACAAGACCTGGACCTTCGGCTGCGAAAGGACTGACGCGGCGCGCCAGTTCTCCGAGTATGCGGTCATGGTGCTCGTCACCTTTGCGATACAGGCGGCGGTGTTCAAGCTTCTGACGGGCTACTCGAGCATTCCGGGCTGGGCGGCGGCCGCCGCCGCCAACGCGGCCCAGATGGTGGTCACCTTTATTGCGATGCAGTTTCGAATCTTCAGGAACGCGCCCGAACTCTGATGACAAGGCGCTGGTTAGCCGCGATACTCGCCGTCTCGTTCGCGCTGAGGATATGGCTTGCTGCGGAGGGCGGCCAATGGTTCTGGCAGGACGAGTCGCGCTACCAGTCGGCGGAGTCGGCCGCGGCGGACCTCATGCACGGGCGCATGCGCGACGCCGCCGCGGACCTTTTCGCCCACGCCGACCATGTCCTCTTCCGGACCGTCGCGCTTCCAGGGGCGCTCCTGGCATACGCGATCGGCGGCCCGCATCCGGTCCTTGTCTCAGCCTATTTTGCGCTCTTTTCGGTCGGAACCATCTTCATGCTCTGGGCGGTGGCACGGCGGTCGGGCGCCTCGGAATCGGAGGCGCTCTGGGCCGCTCTCCTGGGCGCATCGGCGAACAGCCTGTTTTTCTATTCCCGGTTCTACCTGCCCTATGACATGGCGATGTTCGCGCTCATGGGGGCCCTTTGGCTGGCCTTGGGCCGCTGCTCGCGCCGCAATTCCTTCCTTACCGGAGCCGTCGCAGCATGCGGTTTCCTGACCTACAACGGCTACTGGCTCCTGGCCGCCGCGATACTGGCCCTCTACGCGGTTCGCGGCGGGGGCGGGCGCGGGGGCCTTCTGGCTCGCGGCGCGTGGGCTGCGTTCGGCTTTGCCGCCGTGGTTTCGCTGGTGGTTGCCTTGGGGGCGACAGTGTCGGGGGGCCTCGTGGCGGAATACGGCAGATTCGCCGCGAGCGTGAGGCAGGGCGACTTCCACATAGGATACGGGGTTATCGCCGAGTATTTTTGGTATACTGAGCGGGGGCTGCTCTTCGTTTGGCTCTGCGCCGTAGTCTTCGCGCTGTACCGCGGCGGACCGCAGCGGCTCGCCGGCCGGATGGGCTGGTGGGTCTGGGGCCTGGCCGTGGTCCTCGGGGGGCTGGTGGCGCTGTCCGACGTTGTGCCCAGACTCATGGTCTACGGCAGGCTGGCGCGGGAGGTCGTGCCGTTTGCGTGCCTGGCGGCCGCGCGGGGATTGACCCTCTTTTTGGATGGAAGGCGCTCGAGAAGGGTTTGGTCGGTGGCTCTAGTGCTGACCGTTGCGCTTCTCGCGGCGTTCAACTTCGCGGCCCCGCTGGCGCAGTCGTTCCCTTCGGACTTTTTCCGAATGGCCTCCCGGGAGATTTCACGCACGACCGGCTCAGGCTACAGCTTCTACCGGGTCTTGTATGCGGAGGGGCTGTGGGGCAGGCAGCTCACGTACGAGCTTCCGACGCACACGGACTTGTTGCGTAGGGAAAACCCGATGAGGTTCCGGCCATACCAATATGAGGGGTATTCCGCTGCGCAGCGCGCTCAGCTAAACAGCGTTGATGTGGCGATGCGCCTGGTCAGGTTTGACGCGCAGCTCGCGCCCCGGGGGCAAGAGTGGGGCGGCTACCCTGGTCCGGTGCGCATGTCAGTGACCTTTCATCCCGAGAACTGGATGGCGTCGGAGCCTATCATTGTCTTCGGGGAAAAGGGCGCCGCCGACGTCATATTCGTTCGCTATCTGGATTCCAGCCACATCGCCTTCGGCCTGGACCACTGGGGATCGGGCCTGATTCTCTCGGAGCCGGTTGCCGTGGATTTTGGGGCACCCCACAGCCTTTTGATCTCGGCCGGGCCGCTGCTGCCACACTCCGGGAGCGCCCTTTACGGGGCCTCTCCACAGCTCGAGGGGCTGCGCAACCGGTTTGTCGTCATCATGGACGGAAGGGTGATTGTTTCCCGCCGCGCCGAGTTCAACGGATCCGTTCCGAGGGACATCTTCTTTGGCGTCAATGTGGTCGATGCCTCGACGGTCTCGGCCAACTTCACCGGTGAGGTGTCCGAGTTCTCGCAGGCACCGCTTGCGGAAGTCATCCGCGCGGTTCCGTCAACCGAAGTCTTGGAGATTGCGAGGCGCCGTCCTGCGGAATGGGAGGGGGCCTTGGGCCCCATCCACCTGAGGCTCAGGCTGCCGGAACCCGGAGTCGAAGTCTTTACAAGGCAGCCCTTGATCTCGATCGGCGGGCCCGGCTCGAGCGACGCCCTTTTCGTCGAATGCGCCGCGGGGGGTGAATTCCGCATCGGGTACGACAGCCGCGGCCGCGACCTCCTCTGGTCGAATCCCCTGCATCGGTCGGGGTTTGGATGGGAGGACATGGACGTCTGCATCGGTGCCATGCTTCCGGCTGGCGGCGCCCCGATCTTCAAACGATTCCCGGCCTTTGAGCGCATGCGGGGCACAATCTATGTGCGGGTGAACGGGGAAACCGCGTTGCTCGCCGAGAGGCCGTACGAACCCGCCGACGCCAGGGGAATCGCGCTCGGGGAGAACACCGTCGCCAGTTCCGTCTGCGGCAGCTTCTTCCAGGGGGACATGGAGCCCGCAAGGGCCATCGGCCCCGAGAACCTGCCCCCCTTTGGGACGCGGCTGTCCGACATGCTGGCCAATCCGGACAGCAGGTGGGGCGGGTTCACGGGCCCGGTGAGGCTCAGGACGACGTTTCCAAGGGGGTTGCCGGGCCGCACCGAGCCCCTGCTCGTGTCGGGGGCCAGGGGGGCGATGGACGCGGTGTCGGTGCGCTATGAGGGCGACAACGGCGTGCGTTTCGTCTTTGAGCACTCGAACGGCGCGGTTGTCACGTCGGCGCCTGTGCGAAACCCTGCGGGGCTCGCCCACGAGATCCTCATCAGCACCGGGGCCCTCATGCCGGCGCAGGCGAGCGGCGTCTACAGCGACTCTCCGGAGCTCCTCAGGCTTCGCACCCTGGTTGAGGTGGCCGTCGACGGCCGGCCGGTGCTTGTGACCTGGCAGGATCCTCATCCCGCCTCGGCAGGCCAAACGCTCGTCGGAATCGACAACGCCCCGGACGACGGCTCCATTCGGAGTCGCTTTCAGGGGGAGATAGAGTCGCTGATGATTGCGCAGCCGGCCGATGCGTTTGAGCAGGGGAGGGTCGGCTCGCGGCTGGCCCGCCCCGGATGGGACGGTTACAGCGGCCCCTTGGCGATGAGGCTCTCTGCGATGGACGCAAGGCCCGGCCCCGGCCGGCCGATCATCACCTCGGGATACCCGGGAGGCGGAGACTTCGTCTTCCTGGACTTTGATCCGAGCGGCATGGCGACCATAGTGCAGGACCACTGGGGATCGCCCCTTGTGCGGTCGAGGCCGTTCCAGATGTCGCCGGGAACAGAGCACACGCTGATCGTGAGCTACGGGGCGCTCTTTCCTCCGCAGGAGTCGGGTCTTTACCGGAAGATCCCCGATTTGCTGGAACTGCGCGGGCGGATCGTCGTCTTGGTTGACGGGCGCCGGGTCCTGTCCGAGGTGGAACCAAGCCATCCTTCGCCGAGCGACCGGATAATACTGGGCGCCAATCTGATCGGCGGCAGCAGCACCGGCCCGGTATTCAATGGAATCATCGCCGATGTGGAGCCTGCGCCGATCGAATCTGTCCGTCCCTAGCGCGCCTGCAGGACGCGTGGGCGCGATGGTCGCGCGCCGCACCGTTGCGTAAATCCTCGCCAACCCCCGGCGGGAATCGATTACCTAGGCTCGAATGCTTGGTTTTCTTGCCTTCCTCGGGATTCCGATGCTTGCCGGGCTTGGCGCCTGCCTCTGGCCCCATCGCAAGTCGCCGTCCGAGCTGAAGGAGACGGCAGCCGGCTTTGCGGCGCTGCTGGCGGTCGGGCTGTTCATAGGCGGGCCGTTTCTGACGATCGCGGGCGTCGGCACGGGCGAGGCGGCCAATTACAGCCTGAGCACGGCCGATTTCGTCACCCAGGTGAGGGACGGGGTGTACCCGCCGCTTGTCGGCCAAAGCGCGTACGCGTTCAACGGGCGCATCCACCCGCTGCGCACGGCCCCCTACATCGGGCATCTTTCCGCCCTGATCGACCTGGCGACGGGGCGCAGCCTGAATTTTTGGGCGATCCAGAACCTTGAGATCGCCGCGAGCCTCATGGCGGCCGTCTTCAGCATGTATGGATGCCTGCGAAGGGCGACGGCGGCGACTGCGACCACGGCCGTTGTCCTTGCCGCATGCTACGGGCTGGCGCCGGGGGTGCTCTCGGTCGTCTACTCAATGAACCTGTTCATGACCGCGATGACCCTTCCCTGGGTCCCGGTGGTCATGTGCGCCGCCATCCGTCTCCAGAAGGGGTGCGCATTAGGCGATGTCGCGCTCCTGGCCATCGGCCTCGGGGTCTCCTGGGAGGCGCATCCGCCCATCGCGTTCTGGCTCACGGTCGTGAGCGCGCTCATGATGCTCCCCCAGGCCCTCGCGGGGCGGATCCGGGGTCGGGCATGGCTCTTCCTGGCCGCGGGCGCGCTGCTGTGCGGCTGCCTTGCCGCCTTCGGCTTCGTCTCGGCGTTGACGGTCAGGAACTACGGGCAGATCTCGGAGGCGTCGAACGTCGACCTCCTCCTGAGCGAGGTGAGGCGGGTCTTCGTCGACTCGCTGCGGCCCGTCAGCGAGAACGCAAACAGGCTGGGGGACTTCCAGCTCGGCTACCTGTACTGGATATTTCTTCTTTCGGCCGGCGCCCTGGCGCTGCTGCGCCGGATGCTCCTGCCTCTCTGGCTCGCGGCGATCGCCGTGCTCATGCTGGTCCTGACCACGCCGGTTCCGTTCGTCACGGAGTGGCTGTGGAGGCACGTTCCGGCCATCACGGTGACGCTCACAAACCAGTGGCCGATGCAGCGGCTCTACCTGGTCGCGACGGCCCTGGCCCTGTTCGCCTTCGCCATGGCCCTTCCTCGCATCGGGCCGGTCCCGAAGCCCCTGCGCGACGCGGCGTTCTTTGCGGTTGCGGTCGCCGCCGCTTGGACCGGCTTCCAGGCCTACCGGTTCGTCGGCCAGGGGTTTTCATCCCGGACGCCGGAGGGCCGCTCGGAGCTGGTCCATCTCCCGCAGAACATAAACCTCACGATCATCTCCTATGCGATCCTCGGGGCCCCGCCATCGTTTGACAGCGGCCCCATGGACCCCGCCATGGAATTCAGGCTTCTTCGCAGGTTTGACGCCTGGCCGATCGCTGGTAACTGGGAGGCTGCCATGGCGCAGAAGGCGCCGGCGCAGACGGGCACCTTTGGCGCCGAGGCGGACTCGGACGGCGCCATTTCCTTCGACCCTAAGCTGACACTGCGCCCCGGCAGGCGCTACCTGTTGGGCGTGGACCTTCTGGGGGCGCCGCGCGCCGGCACCCTGCAGCTGCTGGGAAGAACGGTCTACCGCGAGTACCCCGTCCTGCCGGAGCCCGCATCGTGGGGCTTTCGGGCTGCGTCAGGGGGCCGGCACCCGATCTCGCTCTGGACGACCGGGTCCGAGCCGGACGAGGTCGAGGTGAAGTTTCTGGAAGCGGCCGCAGGGGCGGGGAACGGCGCGTTCGCCGACTTCACTTTCAAGGAGATCGATCAAGGCCGGCTTCCCGTTGTCCTCGAGTCCCTGGTGCCCTTAAGGCTGCGCGTCCAAGCGCCCGAGGCCTGCTACGTCGAGACGCCGAGACTCTTCATCGACGGCTACAGCGCAACGGTGAACGGCGCCGACGTCCGCGTTCAGGGATCCCCCGACGGACTCGCGATGCTCGCCGTGCCCGAGGGGCGCTCGACGGTCGAAGTGCGCTACGTCGGGCCCGAGTCCCTGCGGGTGGCATTCCGGGTCTCTCTCTGCGCGTTCCTGGCCGCCGGGATCTGTCTTCTCTTCCTCTTCGTGCGGGGCCTGCACCCGGTGGCGGAGCGGGCAGGGCTGCTCCTCGGGCGCGCGTTTTCAGGGGCTTGGAGGCGGCGAAGGCTGCTGGCATGCGCGGCGGCGCTCTTGGTGGCGGTCGGAGCCGGCGCCGGATACTGGGAGCTCAACCGGTCCGAATCCGGGGCTTTGCACATTCGCCTTGTCCTGCCAAGGGGGCAAACCAACCGCCAGCAGCCCGTCCTCGTGACAGGAAGGAAATTTGCGGGCACCTTCGTGTACCTGGTCTACCTGGACCCGACCCACGTGAGGGTGGGCGTGGACGTGTGGGGCCTGCTCGGGTACCAGTCCGATCCAGTCGAGGTCGACTACTTCTCCGAGCAGGATCTCGTTATCTCCACCGGGGCCCTCTATCCCGAAGGGGACTCCGCCTTGAGGGGATTGCCCGCGTCCGAGCTCACCGACCTGCGCGGGAACATAAGGGTCAAGCTGAACGGCCGCTTGGTCGTGGACAAGGCGGTTAGCGACTATCCATCCAAGCCGCGTGAGATCACCGTCGGACTGAACCGCCTAGGCGGCTCGAATTGCGAGCCCAGCTTCTCGGGTACGATTCTCTCCGTGGAGCGCCTGAGGGTGACGGGGCGCTGAAGGGCCAACTATTTCGCGGCCGGCGCCGAAACGGGTCCCGCGCGTTCCACAAAGACCACGGTTCCGCTGAAGAGAGGATCGGAGGTGGACCCCCCTATCGCATTTCGCGCAACGGTGACCTCGGCCGGCGTCGCAGGGTGGGTGGCCGCCTCGGTGGACAAGACGCTCCTTCCGTCTATCACCACCTCCACCCTGGACCTCAGGCGCCGGCGCAGGCCGGGATCGAGGCCCCTCCACGCCTTGTCGTCGCCGAACTTCGGGTAGAGCGAGCCCATGCTTATCCAGATCTCATGGGGCGCTGCGTAGTCGACGTCGACCGGCGCGCTGATGTCCCCGCCGTATCCCCAATGGTCGAACCCGAAGCGAACGCGCTTCTCGTCCACGTAGGTTACATAGATGAAGTCGCCGGCGCCCGTGTGGCCCGTCGAAAGGAGAGGCTCGCTGCGGCCGGGCTTATGCAAGGGGAATTCCACGACAAGGTGAACCGGACCGGTCAACTCGGCCACATCGCTCTCCTTTAGCACATGGGATCTGACGTCCACGTCCATGACCGGGCCAGTGAAGCGGGTATCGACATTGGGAGCGCCGAACGCGTTCATCCCGGACTCGATTACCGGCGGCTCCGCCGCCGGGATGCTGTTGTGCCCGATCAAATGAGTGCCGTCGAACTCGCAGACCACGTCAAAACTAACCGAGCCAAGGGGCGCCTCCCCGGGGATGAAGTCGAGTTCGTGCGCCGTTTTCGGATCGTAATCGATCTCGGCGGACTTGGGCGGCACGCCGCCCGGGCCCCAGCATGTCATCTTCAGCTTGCCATAGGCCAGATACGAAACGTAGCACACCCGGGTCCGGCTCCCCGAGGACACCGACAGAATGGGCTCGCGTCTGCCGGTTCTTCCCTCGGGAAAGATCACGCGCATGTGGGCGTGGCGGCCCGCCGGCAGCGCCAAGATCCTCGGAATCGGAAGGCGCTGCGCGCTCAGGATCTCTCCGGTGAACTTGCGGTCCGCCACCGAGCCGAACGGGGCCCTGCCGACAAGAACCTGCGCAGCAGTGGTCTCGTAGGCATAGGCGGCGGCCTGGATGACAGGCGCCCCGTTGAGCTCGACCGAGATCTCGCTGCGCAGCCAGTTGACCTCTGACGGCTGCAGCGCCTTCACCTTAGGGTTCTTCAACGGGAATAGGGCGCTGTCCGACACGACGATGGACTGAACCTTCCCGTAGTCCATCTGCACGGGCTGGCTCTGAAGGAGGGTGCCCCAAACGTCGGCGCCGATCCTGGCGTGGCTGGAGTCGAGATACGTGACAAAGACAATCGTCGCGGCCCCGGCCCGACCGGTCGTCAGGATGGGCTGGCTGGCTCCCAAGAAGCCGTTGGGGCGCGCGAACTCGACCCGGATGGGGCCGACAGCCCTGAGGCTGTTCTCCTCTGTAGCCTCGTGTTGCAGGACCAGGCCGACCGCGACGGCGACCCCCGCTGCGCAGGCCGACAGGGCCTTGTGGCGCCAGGCCAGGGCGAAGGGATACCCAAGTGCATCGAGAAGCAGCAGCAGCCAACCGGGGGTCGTTACCCAAGCAAGCTCCATGGACGCGCCGCCGCTCCACAAAAAGAGCTGGTACGCGGCGGCCACGGCTAGCGCCGTCCAGCCAAGCGCGCCGACCCAGAAGGCGAGCGTGAGCTCCAACGGAGGGAAATACTCCAGTGTGACATGGCTCGTGCCCACGCCCACCGGGATCATGACAAGGTTCTCGGGGGACTTCAGCGCAGCGGTCCAATTTCCGTTAACGTTGGCCTTCCAGCCCTTGAGCCACATCCGGGGTGTCTCCAGGTACGAGGCCTTGGGGGCGACCACGCGCGCCTTGTAGGGCATCCAGGACTGGACAAAAACCGGAAGACGTTCCCTATCATAGGAATACATCCAGAACCGCGCAAACGGAAGGTTCTGCAGCGTTCGATGCCTGGCGACAAAAAAGCAGGTGAGCAGAGCAGGGGCGTCGTCATTTACGACGATCGGCAGCACGTGGCTTTCGCCGGGCTCGGAGCCAAAGGCATGCGAGGGGCCCTCGCGGGCGATGCCCGAACCCGAATCCGGCAGCGTGTACTCCCGGAACATGGTGCGGCTCTTTAGCTGCAGCGTTCCGGAGATCCCCGGCTCGAGAAACTCGAGGCGCAGGGCGTAGTGCCTGCCCGGCTCGAGCGAAAGCTGGGGCGCGAGCCTGTAGTACTCGCTGTTTGTTATGCTTTCGCCCATCCACAACCCGGATTGCTCCAGCTTCGCGCTGGAGCTGGCGGCCGCTGCCCTCGACGGATCCGGCCCCGCGACGTCCGCATTGCTGACGAAGGGCTCCATGGAATGGACATCGAGGAGGCGGTTCTCGAGCCATGGGTCCATGTAGGCGTGGCTGAAATAGGATGGGCTATATGCGAACGATGAATACGCATACCGCGAGAGCTGAACGTTATCCGGGCCCTCAACGAGCCTCGTGTCCTCCGGCGTGGCGCGAAGCGGGTAGATGCCCATCTCCATCCTGCTAGCCTCGTGCGCCGACCAGGCAATGGCGCACACGAGGAATCCCGCGATGGCGGCCCTTGCGCCCTTGCCCAGCGCGAGGCTGGCGGGGCCCAGCATGATGGCCGCCGTGAAAACGATCGTCGAGGACCACACCAGGAAAAGCCGTTGCATCGGCCAGATGTTCTGGACGGTCACGAACCAACCGGGGAGATGGGTCCAGATGGCGTGCGTCAGCCAGGGCACGGGGACCGTGAATGGAATGATCAGGACGGACGCCGCCGCAAAGGGCCATGCCCCGCGCGGGTGCAAGCGCGCCATCAGTGCGACCGAGAGCAGCAGCGCCCCGAGGAGGGAAAAGCCAAGCTGGTATTCCTGCAGGCCTGGCTTGCTCGGGTCTATCGGCTTGAAGTTTCCGGGAAAGTTGGCGCGCACAACGTCGGCCGCGGCTGCGCCCACCGCATGGTCCTTGATCTGGTTGTCGAGCGTAAGGACGGATACGAACGGCTCCGCCCCGAGGATCACAAACACGGCCGCCGTCAGGATCGCAAGCCGGAGCTCCCGTCGGTCCTTCAGCCCCCGAATGAAAACGGGTATGTACATGCAGGCCGCAATGACCGTGAGCCAGAGGGCGATGGGCGAGTGGCAGAGCCACGCCCCGGCGAGGCCGGCCGCAATAAAGATCCGGCTCCAGCGGTCCCCAATGGCCCACAGGCGCCAGCACCCGTGCAGCGTCAGGGGCACGAACGGGAGCGTCATGAAGGTCATGTACTGGTCCCCGATCATGACGGGGGCCAGGATTCCGGGCCCCGTGATCCAGAGGACGGCGAGCGCGCAGGCGGTCCATGGGGCATTTCTCAGGATCGGGCGAATGCAGGCGTAGGCCGAATAGGCGCCAATGATCGCGACGATCGCCAGCTCCGCATTGCGCAGCGCTGTCACATCCAGCGAGCGCAGCGTCAGGAGGTCCAGGACCCCGCCCACATACTGGAACCCGGGGGCGTAGCGCAGCGGGGAGACGGCGCCGTTGAAGGCGTAAACGCTCTGGCCCACCCATACCGGGAAGACGCCGGCGCGCAGCTGGGTGAGGAAATCCCCCAGCATGACCGTGTACCAGTGCGCGTCCCCGGAGCCTAGGCCCCCGTTGTAGTAAAACGGGGTCATTGCGAGCGTTGCCGCCGCGCCCACAAGCACCCAGCGAAGCACCTCGAGCGGCTGGCCCGCATGGCCATCCAGGGTGCCGAAGTACACCGAGCGCAAAAGCCAGATGAGGGAGGCGCAGGCGACGCCAAACCAGAGGGCCTGGCGCCAGCTCAGGTGGAGCCATGCGCCGACTGCCGGGATGCTGCCCAGGGCCGCAAGGGCGGCCGCGATGCCCAGTGCCTTGAGGAGGAGGGCCAAGGGCCGGCCCAGGCGATGGGTGGCGAAGGCCAGGGAGAGGGCGGCGGCCGCAAGGACCGGAACCAGGGCCCTTGCCCACGGAAGTACCGGATGCTCCGTGAAGCTCTGCAGCGCATACCAGAGCCAGGCCGCGATTGCCGCGTCCCCCAGGGCGAAAAGGCCCCTCAAAAGGCCGCCCCATCCACCTTCATCAAGTTGCTCCGAGGCCGTGAGCCGTATCATGTGCCCTTCGCCTGGTCCTAGAGATTGATCCGCTTCTCGATGATGTAGCGCGGACGCCCGCGCGCCTCGTCAAGGGTGCGCCAGAGGTACTCGCCCAGCACCCCCAGCATGGCGAGCTGGACGCCCGACACGATGAGAAGCACGCACATGAGCGACGACCATCCCTGCACGGGACTGCCGAGCGCGATCGCCCGTATGGCGATGACGCCGGCATAGGCGAATCCGCTGAAGGCAAAGAGAAGCCCGCACGCCGAGGCCAGGCGCACGGGCGTGTACGAGAAGCTGACGAAGGAGTCGACCGCGAGCTTGAGCTTCTTGCGCAGGGTCCACTTGGAGCTCCCGCTGTGGCGCGCGGCCTTGTTGTAGGCGACATGGGCCTGGTCGAAGCCCATCCACTGGATGAGGGACAGGATCGAGGTGTGCTTCTCCGGCGCAGAGCGCAGCTCATCGATGAGCCTGCGGTCGGCCAGCAGGAAATCCGCCCCCCTCGAGGGGGGCTGGACCTCCGCAAAGCGGCGCATGAGCCAGTAGTACAGCCGGGAGAGCAGCTTCGTGGCCGCGGACTCGCCGTCCCTCTCGTCGCGGACGGCCCAGACGACCTTCGCCCCCTCCCGCCACTTGGCGACAAGCTGGGGGATGGTTTCGGGCGGGTCCTGCAGGTCCGCGGCGAGGATGACCGCCGCGTCGCCCGAGCAGTGCTCAAGGCCCGCCGTGAAGGCCTTGTGGCTTCCGAAATTCTTCGAGAAGCGGAGCACCTTGACTCTGGGGTCCCTTGCGGCGAGGCCGGCGAGAACGCCCTGAGTTCCGTCGCGCGAATGGTCGTCCACGAACACAAATTCCGGCTCAAGGCGCATCGCGCCCCAGTCGAGAGCGCACAGGCGCTCGTAGAGAAGGGGCAGGTTTCCCTCCTCATTGTAGGCGGCCACGACCACCGACAGCTTGCGCGCATCGGCGCTCATGGGTCGTCCCTGCTCCATTCCTCGACCTCACTTCGGATGCTCCGGACGACTCTGGCAGGGACCCCGACCACGAGTGAATAGGGCGGGATGACCGCGTCTTCAAGCACGACGGCGCCGGCCCCGATGACGCAGCGCTCGCCGATCCTGGCGCCCATCTGCACGACGGCGTTCGAGCCGACGAAGACGTAGTCGCCTACCTCGGTCGGCTTGCAGTCCACCTTGTCGCGTTTCCTCGCGGTGACGCACCGGCGCACCGTGGAGTGCGAAAGGATCTGCGCGCCGGAGCTTATGTTGCAGCCGCGGCCGATCTTGAGGCCCCCGATCCCGTCGATGAGGGTGAACGCGCCGATCCAGGTGCCTTCGCCGATGGCCGGGCTGCCGGTGATCCAGCAGAACGGGTTGTAGGGGTTGGCCGGGAGGGGTTTGGCGGCTGGCTGGGCCATTGTTAGGTAGGGGGGGCGTGCCGGCGCACGGCTGCGCATACCAGTTCGATATCAGCGTCCTGCATCTGGGTGTAAAGCGGCAAGCACACGCATTGGTCGCTCGCCTGCTCGCTGTGCGGGAAGGACTGGCACGCGAAGCGCTCGACGTAGCAGGGCTCCCTGTGGATCGACATGACGCCCCGACGCGTGGCGATCCCTTCCTCAAGCAGGCTCTGCATGAAGGCGTCCCTCGTCTCGGCCGAGGCGCCGTCCAGCCGTATCAGGTAGGTCTGCTGGTTCCACGTGCAGTCCTCCGGCTCCTTGAAGAGGCTGATGCCACGTATGCCGGCGAGGAGGCCGTCGTACCGGGACGCGATGGCCCGGCGCCTTTTAATGAGCCCGTCGAGGCGGCGAAGCTGGGCAACGCCTATCGCCGCCTGGACGTCCGTCATCCGGAAGTTGTAGCCGACGATGGGGTAGCTCTCGTTGATCACGTTCTTGGAGCGGTGCCGCTGCAGGTCGTTTACGGACATACCGTGCTGGCGCAGCAGGCGCAGCCGCTGCGCCAACTCGGGGTTCTCCGCGGTGATCATGCCGCCGTCGCCCGTGCTTAAGACCTTGCGCGGGTGGAAGCTGAAGCAGACTAGGGGCGAGTAGGTGTTGTCCCCGATCGGCTTTCCGCGGTAGGCGCTCCCGACGGCACAGGCGGCATCCTCGAGAAGGGTGACGCCCTTGTCCGCCGCGATCCGCGCGATCTCCGCGAGCGCGGCTGGGCGGCCCACCTGATGCACCGCCATGATGACCTTCGTCCTCGCGCTGACCGCGTCGGCGACGAGGTCGGGATCCATGTTCAGGGTCGATGGCTCGATGTCGACGAAGACCGGCCGCGCGCCGCAGTGCAGTACCGCGTTGGAGGTCGCGATGAAGCTGTGGGGGGGCACGACCACTTCGTCGCCGGGTCCGACCCCGAGGGCCAGGAGCGAGAGGTGCAGGGCCGTCGTGCAGTTCGAGACGGCGACCGCGTGGGATGCTCCCATGCGCTCCGCAAACAGCTGCTCGAATTCCGCGACGCGGGGCCCCTGGGTTACCCAGCCGCTTCGGATCGTCTCGGCAACGAGGGCGATCTCCTCGTCGCCCATCTCGGGCTTGGCGAGCGGGATCATGCGACCTCCCAATTCCTGGTCTGCATCTGTGAAAGGCAGTCCGGCTGTGCCGCGAACAGCTCGCGGTAGTAGGCGACCGTCGCGGCCAGGCCGTTGGCCAGCGAGGTGCGCGGGCGGAAGGAGGTCGCCTCGCGCAGCTTCCCCGGGTCGACCCAGAGCCGGGGCACGTCGCCCGGGCGGTCGGACGCGTGGACGGGCTTCATGTCGGCTCGTCCCACGGCCTCCAGCACCAGCCCGGCAAGCGCGTCGATGCGGACCTCCTCGCCATAGCCGAGATTCACCACATTGCCCACGAGCGCGTCGCACTCAGCGATCGCCACCAGCGCCTCCGCGCAGTCCTCGACGTACAGGAAGTCCCTGGTGTGTGAGCCGTCGCCGAAGATGACCGGGCTCTCGCCGGCCAGGGCGCGCAGGATGAAGCGCGGGATGACCTCGCCGGAGTCGCCCTCGAAGTGCGCCCTGGGCCCGTAGTTGTTGAATGGCCTGACGCGGATGACCGGCATCCCGTGGCAGGTGCCGAAAGCGGCCGCATAGTGCTCTCCGGCTAGCTTCGACGCCCCGTAGACCGTTGTGGGCCAGGTCGCCGCCTGCTCGGTCAGGGGGAAGGCCAGCGCCGCGCCGTACACCTCGCTTGTCGACGTGTAAACGAAGCGGCCCACACCGGCCCTGCGGGCGGCCAGGAGCACCTGAAGCGATCCCGTTGCGTTCACCTGGTGGTTCTCCATGGGGTTGTGCAGCGAGTGGCGAACCCCGAGGCAGGCCAGGTGGAAGACGGCGTCCGTGCAGCTCCCCATGGCGCGAAGGCAGGTCGGCGCGTCCGTGATGTCGCCTTCGACGACCTTGAGGCGGCCGCTGCGGGCGGCCGCGGCGAGGTTCTCGCGCTTCCCGTTCCTGAAATTGTCGAGGACGGTCACGTTGCAGCCCCTGCCGACCAGATGGTCGACCAGATGGGAGCCGATGAATCCTGCCCCGCCCGTCACGAGGACGCGGGAGTCGGGATGGGCGATTCTCATGAACCCGGAAGTCTAGGGCATCCTGTCCGCTCTGCCCATGAAAATCATAGGCTTAAGGGCGCGACCGGCGCACGCCAGGACGAGTCCAAGCCACGAGGCGGCCATGAGAGCGTAGGCCGCAAGGAGGAGCGCTGGCGCCCGATAGTCGAGGTGGATCTCGCTCTCCCCGGCTGGAATGGCGACTGCAACGAGGCCGTTCGCAGTCTGGCGCACGGAAGCAGGCTGCCCGTTCACCGTGGCGCCCCAGCCGCGTGTGAAGTAGCGGAAGGTTTCGAGCCAGCCCGGGGCGGCGGACCTCACCTCGGCAACATAGGGCGCGTATGATTTCAGCCGGATGGGCAGGCCCCTTGGGTCATACGGAATCAGCTCGAAGCGCGCGAAATCCGCGAACCGCGCGAGGTCGACATCGGGGTCCTGGACGACAAAGTCGAGCCTGAGGTCCAGAGGGGTGTCCGCCGGGTTCCACAGGGGAATCACCCTGGAGCTTACCGACGTCGACCCGAAGGCGAAACGCTCGCCCGACATGGGCAGGAAATACTCATGGCCAAAGCCGGGGCCCTGGACCTGGAGGACCCCGGTATAGGAATCGCCGAGGAATTCCACGGCGAGGAGATAGTGCTGCCGCGGCGCGAGGGCGATCGACGGGCTCAGCTCGATCCAGCGCCTGCCGTTCGCCGCGGGCGTCCCATGGAGGACAGAGGGAAGCTGCCGATGAGCGCCGCGCCCGCCGAAATCGAAACCGGGCGCCACGGCCGCCGCGTCGGTGACCGTGTACCTTTTCATCTCAGGGTCGAGAACGCGCTGCTCGAGTTCATACTCCATGAACCCGTAGGAGTAGAAGGCGCTCACTCCCCGAAGCAGGCCGCTCGAGAAGATCGTCGATATGAGGTTGTTCTCGGACATGCTCTGGTCCGAGGAGGCCCTCGAATTCGCGATGAGCGATCCGCGCCTTGTAAAGTGGCCGAGTTCGAGGCCGCTCCAATAGACCGCTGCAAGGAGAGCAATGACGAGCCACCGCCGCGGCCATTGCGCCGCCGCGATGCCGCACGCGGCGAGCACCGAGGCGCACGAGGCAAGGATCGGGAAAAGCCGCTGGGTGGGCACGGCGTTCGTCATGTTTAGGACGGCCTGGGGCACCGCGCGCCACATCCAATCGGTCAGGTACGGCACCGGAAAGGATAGGCAGACCAGCACAAGCGCCACAGCCGACAACACGCGGCCTGCCCGCGAACGCGCCGACCACGCCGCCGCCGCTCCCGCGAGCAACGCCAGGAGGACGCTCCAGCCGGGCTGGAGGTCCGTCGCCAGTCCGGCCGAGGGCGATACCGGCTCGAGGGCGGCCGGGAACATGGCTCCCATAATCGGCTGGAGCATGGATGCAAGTGTGGGTGGCGTGGCGGGAGGCGCGATGACCCGCAGGGACACGAAGACATAGCCGCAGAGCCCCAGGAACAGCGCGCCGGCCGCGGCCGCGCGCCCCGCCTCGCGCAGGCTTGGCCCGTGCATCGACAGCCACCGCAGGATGACCGCAAAGGCGGCGCACGCGGACACCCAGAAGCCGATGGGGCTGTGTGCCAGCCAGCATGCGGCGCATCCCGCGGTGATCATCGCCCAGCCGGCGAACCCGTCGCGGGTGAATATCCTCGCTAAGCCCGCGAAGACAATCGGCAGGTAGGGCAGGGTCATAACCGACATGAGGAGCTGGCCGGTGTATGCGAGGCCGGCGACGGCCGGGGACCACGCATAGACGACGGCCAGTGCAAGCGCCTCGAATCGGCGCGAGGGCAGGATCTGGCGCAGGCAGAGGTACGCCGAGACGCAGCCGCCGACGCAGCTCAGGATGACCGCGAGGTTGAGGACCATGTACGCGCTCAGGCCGCGGCCGGTCAGGACGTCTATCGCAAGGGTCAGATGCTGCAGGTAGGGCGCCACCCTGAGGGGCATGACGGCGCCCATCGCCGCGAACCTCGTCTGGCCCACGAATACGGGCCCCATCCCCATCCGCCACTGCTGCAGGTGATCTTCGACGACGGAGGTGTACCACTGGGCGTCAACGCCGCCCATGATGCCGTCATGCAGGAAAGGGCGGATAGACGCGAATCCGGCTGCGATCGCAAGGAGCAGCCGGAGCGCCTCGAGCGACCGGGCGAAGCGGCCGAGCCGGGCGCATGCTGCGGAAGCAACGCGGTCCAGTGCCGCCGCTGCCACCCTAAGCAGCCTGCAGAGGCGCGCAACCGTGCCGCCGCGGCGAAATGCCAGCGGAAGCCAGAACAGCGCGGCCCAGATCGGAACGAATGAGGCCGCGGCCCAACTGAGGTGCCAGGCAAGGACCGCGGCCGCGAGCACAACCGCCGCGGTGATTGACCCCGCCAGTGCCGGACGGGCCGTGTTCCAGCCGATAAGCAACCAGACTGCGGCCGCTCCGCCCGCGAGCGTGAAATCAATCTGATTCAGGCGCAGCAGATGCCGCGTTAGCCCCAGAGAGCCGGCGAGCGCAAGGGCGCGCCAAACAGTCCAGGCGGCTTTGCGGAACTGCTCCGGAACCGCCGCCATCACCACTCTTTGAACTCGCCGATCATGGCCGCGACATACTCGACCTGCGAATCCGTCAGCTCGGGGTAGATGGGAATGCTCAGGCAGCTTTTGGCGGCCCGCTCCGCCACCGGAAAGTCGCCCGGCTTGTGGCCCAGCTTCGCGAAACACTTCTGCAGGTGCAGGGGAAGCGGGTAGTGCAGGGCGGTGCCGATCCCCCGGGCCTGGAGGTGCTCCCTGAGCTTGTCGCGCTTCGGGTGGCGAATGACGTAGAGGTGGTAGACGCTCTCGCAGCCCGGGGCCTCGAGCGGCAGCTGAAGCGGGGTCTTGGCGAGGAGCTCGTGGTAGCGCTTCGCCGTCCTTCGCCTCGCGCCGTTCCAGTCCGGCAGGTGGCCGAGCTTCACATTCAGGACGGCGCCCTGGATTCCCTCCATGCGGTAGTTGTAGCCGACCTCGTCGTGGTAGTAGCGCGCCGTGCTTCCATGCTCGCGCAGCGCCGCGGCCCTCTTGGCGTGCGCCGCGTCGTCGGTCACTAGGGCGCCGCCCTCGCCGCAGGCACCGAGGTTCTTTCCGGGGTAGAAGCTGAAGGCCGACATCTCCCCAAAGGCGCCTACCGCGCGCCCCTTGTACTTCGCGCCGTGGGCTTGCGCGGCATCCTCGACCAGGGGGATTCCCCGGCGCCGGCAGACCTCCAGGACGGGGTCAACGTCGAAGGGATGGCCGTAGAGGTGCACGGGCACCACGGCCTTGGTCCTCGGCGTAATGGCCCTCTCGAGCAGGCCGGGGTCCATGTTCATCGTGCGCTCGTCAATGTCGACGAATACGGGCTTGGCGCCAACGTACTCGATGGCCCAGCTGGTCGCCACAAAGGTGAACGGGGTCGTGACGACCTCGTCGCCCGGGCCGATGTCGAGGATGCGCATGGCGACGTGCAGCGCCGATGTGCCGCTGTTGAATGCCACGCAATGCGCCGCTCCCACGTATGCCGCAAAATCGCGCTCGAACTGGGCCACCTCGGGGCCGAGGCAGAAGGCGCACGAGTCGAGCGTTCGTGCGATCGCCGCGTCCAGCTGGGGACGCAGCGAGCGGATCTGCGCGGGCAGGTCGAAGTAGGGGACGTTCATTTGGAGGGCTTCTTGCCGAGCGGCCTGGCGGGGTTGCCGGCGACGACGGCGCCCGGAGGCACGTCACGCGTCACGACGCTCCCTGCGCCCACGAATGCGCGCTCGCCGATCGTGACGCCGCCGAGGATCGTGGCGCCCGTGCCGATGGTCGCCCCCTTCCGGACGTAGGTGGGCTGCACGGTCCAATCGGCGTCGGTCAACATCGACCCGTCGGGATTCGCGGCGCGCGGAAACTTGTCGTTTATGAAGGAGACGTTGTGGCCCACGAAGACCTCGTCGCCTATGTCGACGCCCTCGCAGATGAAGGTGTGGCTCGATATCTTGCAGTTGCGCCCGATCTTGGCGTTCTTCTGGATCTCGACGAAGGCGCCGACCTTCGTGTTGTCGCCGATCTCGCAGCCGTAGGCGTTGACGAAATTGAAGATGCGCACGTTCGCTCCGACGCGTACGTTGACCAGCGACCTTCGAGGGCTGTCCTCGTTTCTTACTTCCATGTGAGCCTCACCTCGCCGCCCCCGCGCTCGATCGACCGCTGTGCCGCCTCGAGGATGCGCACGGTGTCCGCGCCGAACCGGCCGCTTGAGACGGGCGCCGTCCCGGCGCCGATCGCCGACACGAAGTCCGCGACCAGGTTCGCCAGGGCCTCCCTCGGCGCGATCTTCGGCGAGAACACGTCGCCGGTGCGGTACTCGAACATGAGCCTGTTGCGCTCGTCGTGGGAGCGGGCGACCACTCCCGAGTCGTAGACCTTCACGGGCTCGTTCGCATTCAGATCGTCATAGACGACCATCTTCTTGTCGCCGCCGATCAGCATGTGGCGGATCTTCACGGGCGATACCCACGAGCAGTTGATGTGCACGAAGAGGCCCGAGGCGTACCGCAGCGTCAGGACGCCGATGCTTGCCAGGGGGCCCGGGGGGTGCGCCGCCCCTATGGCCTGGACGGCCAAAGGGCGCTCCTCCGTGAAGAGGTTGATGATCGCTATGTCGTGGACCGCGAGGTCCCAGAGCACGTTCACGTCGTGCTGGAAGAGGCCGAGGTTGATTCGCGTCGAATCGATGTAGTTGAGCCGGCCGAGCTCGCCTGAGGCTATGAGCTCCTTTATCTTCTGGATCGCGGGGTGGTAGGCGAACGTGTGGTCCACCATGAGGACGAGCCCACGGGCCTCGGCGGCGCGCACGAGTTGGCGCGCCTCGATCGAGCGGGTGGCAAGCGGCTTCTCGACAAGGACGTGCTTTCCGGCCTTGAGGGCCGAAAGGGCGAGGGGGTGGTGGGTCGCCACCGGCGTCGCCAGCGCCACCGCCTCCACGGAGGGGTCCGCTAGGACCTCGTCGAACCCGGCAACCCCCTCGGCGCCGGGGTTCTCCCGGAGCCCGCGCTTCAGGCGCGCCGGATCCTCCTCGCAGATGACGACGCGGGCAAAGCTTCCGTTCTGCAGGAAGTTGCGGGCGAGCTTGGGGCCCCAGTAGCCGTAGCCAACGATTGCGACAGCCTTCATGCTAAAGGCCCATGTGGCGGTCCGCCGGGACAATGCGCCGCAGCGTGTAGACATCGCTCCTTGCCAGCGTTCCCACGTGCTCCCCGAGGCCGGGCCAAGGGTCCCACGGGGCGCTGATGAGCCTTCCCGAGATTCCGTCGCTCTTGGGCGAGAGGAGCCATTCGACGAGGTCGAGGGCGCGCTCCAGGGAGGCGCCGCCTCCGGCCTTCTGCTTCACGGCCGCATCAAATTCCGCCTGGCCCGCGACGTCGGGCCCGAGCGCGATCACCTCGTCGGTGAGCCGCGTCGCGATGGCGCCCGGCGCCACTGCGTTGATGTCGAGCGGCGCCTGCGACTCCTCCTCGGCGATCGTCTCCACGAGGCGCACTATCCCGGTCTTCGCAACGCCGTAAGCCGAAAAATTGGCGCGCGGCTTCGTGGCTCCCCCGCCTGAGAAGCATATCACCTTGGAGCGGCGCGGCGCCCGGGCGAGGAGCGTGTAGAAGGCCCTGATCGCGTTGAACGTCCCGTCCAGGTTGGCGTGCACGGTCGCGCTCCAGCGCGCGGGATCGGCCCGGACAGCCGGTCCGACCTCTCCCTGGGAGCCCGCGCAGCAAACGAGGCCCTCGACATGGTTCCAGGCGGCTCCGATCTCCCGGGCCGCGCGCTCGACATCTGGCCACTTGCTGACATCGCACCGGGTCGCCCGGAAGGCGCCGTTCTGCATGGCGGCCAACTCGCTCTGGTCGGAGCGGGCGAGTCCCCAGACCCTGTGGTCCTCGGCTATGAGGCGCAGGACCAGGGCCCTTCCGATGCCCGTGCTCGAACCCGTGACGACTATGTTCATCATTCCTTGCCGATCGCGACGGCGTAGCTCGTCAAAATCCAGGGAGCATTGCCGTCCTTCTCGGGCGAATGATCCATGATCCAGTAGGCGTCCAGGCGCGGATACGGGCGCGTCGACTCGTTGGAGAGCGCCACTTCGAAGCTGATCCTGGTCTCGGTGCGGCTCTGGTCCCTGCGGACGGAGGCGATCCGGAAATGGTCGCCGATGCTGAGGACGCCGAGGATCCGGGCGTCCGGGAAGTCCTTGCCCACGTTTACCTGCGTGACCTCGGCTGGAAGCTCGGGGACGGTCGCGTGGCTCGCGAAATACGGCCAGTCCGAGTCGCGGCTCTTGAACTTGAAGATGTAGCAGTCCCTCTCGAGGATGAAGTCGCGCCCCGGCAGGTTCGTGTAGGGGGGTAATCCATTGACGTATGACGTCTTGACCGAGTTTCGCTGCCAGAGGACGTACCCCGCTATCAGGGCGGCGGCGAGGGCGGCGAGGAGCCATTTCATCGCCTTACCGTAGGCGGAAAGGCGCCGCGTTGGCGAAGGTTTTCGTAACGGCGCCGCCCGGCGAGAAGATTCGAGTTGAGGGCGCGCGGCAATGCGCAAGCCTCGGCATCCGTGACCGCTTCCCCCCCATCCGAGTGCCATCCCGCGCCGAGGAGGCTGGTCGTGGTGGGCGCGGGCCCGGCCGGGCTGACGGCGGCTTTCGAGGCCGCCCGGCTGGGCTGGAAGGTGACCGTCGTTGAGAGGGATCCCGAATACGTCGGCGGGATCGCGCGCACCGTGCGCGCCAACGGCTACCGCTTCGACATCGGAGGGCACAGGTTCTTCAGCAAGAGCGCGGAGGTCGTGCGCTGGTGGAGGGAGCGCCTGCCGGACGACTTCATCGAGGTGCGCCGCATGTCGCGCATCTACTACAGGCGGCGCTTCTTCGACTATCCGCTCAAGCCCTGGAACGCATTCTGGAATCTGGGGCCGTTTTCGAGCGCGGCGTGCGTGGCAAGCTACGCCTGGGCGCGCCTGTTCCCGCGCCGGCCGGAGACCTCTTTCGAGGATTGGGTGACGAACCGCTTCGGCAGGCGCCTGTTCCGGATCTTCTTCAAGACGTACACGGAGAAGGTGTGGGGGACGCCCACGAGCGAGATCAGCGCCGACTGGGCTGCCCAGAGGATCCGCGGCCTGTCGCTCTCGAAGGCGATTGCCGGCGCGTTCCGGCGCCGCACGGGAGCGGCTACGATCAAGACGCTGATCGACACCTTCTCGTACCCGCGCCTGGGCCCCGGCCAGATGTGGGAGAAGACGGCGTCGGACCTGCAGTCGATGGGCGGGCGAATCGAGATGGGCTCCCGGGTCACGCGCATCCGCCACGAGGGCGGCCGAGTGGTGTTCGTCGAGGTGAACGGGGGCTCCCGATCCTTCGGGGCCGACGAATTCATCCTGTCCATGCCGCTTAGGGAGGCCGTGCTCGCCTTTGATCCAGCGCTTTCGGCCGAGGCGCTCGCCGCAGCGAAGGCTCTCAAGTACCGGGATTTTCTGACTGTGGCCCTGGTAGTCGATGGCGATAACCCTTTCCCGGACAATTGGATATACATCCATGAACCCGGTGTCCGCCTCGGAAGGATCCAAAACTTCAGGAACTGGAGCGAGGCGATGGTTGGGCGCCCCGGCACAACCTGCCTCGGCCTTGAGTACTTCTGCTTCGCCGGCGATGGCCTCTGGAACTCCTCGGATGAAGACCTCGTTGCGCTGGGCAAAAGCGAGCTCGCCCAGCTTGGCCTGGTGGAGGCCGCGAAAGTGAGGGAGGGGACCGTCGTTCGCGTCGAGAAGGCCTATCCCGTCTACGATCCCGGCTACCGGGCGAATGTGGATGTGATCCGCAGGGAGCTGGAGCGGTTCCCGAACATTCGGGTCGTCGGGCGCAACGGCATGCACAAGTACAACAACCAGGACCACTCGATGATGACGGCGATGCTTGCGGTGAGGAACCTGGAGGGGGCCGCGTTCAACCTGTGGAACGTGAACTCCGACGCCGAGTACCACGAGGGCGCCTCGGAGCCCGACACGAGCGGCCGGCAGGTCCCGCAGCCGACCGGCCCGAATGAGCCGCGGCCGACGGCCTAGTGCCGGGCCTCGAAAACCCAGCGGTTCGCCTCGAGCCAGCGAAGCGTCCGGATGATTCCCTGCTCGATCGTGAGCTTGGGCCTCCAGCCCGTCGCCTGGATCTTCCTGGTGTCCAGAAGAATGAAGGGGTTGTCGCCGATCCAGCCGCGGTCCCCCCCCGTGTACTGCAGCTTTGGGCTTAGCCCGAGCGCCTTGCAGATGTGCCCGACGCTGTCGTTCACCTGGACGTACTCGGTCGTGCCCAGGTTGTACACCTGAGTGCCGTGGGCTGCTCCCCTGGCCGTGCCCGCCCGCGTCACGTGGAGAATCGCGTCGACGCAGTCCTGGACGTAGAGGTAGCTCTTCCTCTGGGTGCCGTCACCGAGGATCTTGAGCGAGTCCGGATGGTCGGCCAGCTGCTTGTAGAAGTCGAAGACGTGCCCGTGCGTGTAGCGCTCCCCGAGGATCGAGACGAAGCGGAAGATGTAGGCCTCGAAGCCGAAACCCTCCCCGTAGGCCTGGATGAGGCCCTCGCCGGCGACCTTGGACGCCCCGTAGAGCGAGGTCTGAACGGGGAAGGGGGCGTCCTCCGGGGTGGGGATCACCTTGGTCTCGCCGTAGACGGAGCCGGTCGACGAGAACGCGATCGCCTTGACCGCGTTCGCGCGCATCGCCTCGAGGACGTTGTGGGTCGCGATCGTGTTCTGCTCCAGGTCGCGCCTCGGGTGGTCGGTGCCGAAGCGCACGTCGGCGTTCGCCGCCAGGTGGAACACGATGTCGCATCCGGCCATGGCCTTTGTCAGCGCCGGCAGATCGAGGTTGTCGCCCCTGACGAGGCGGAAGTCGGGCGATTTGGAGGCGCCTTCCAGGAAGCGCTCCTGGCCCGTGGACATGTTGTCCCAGCCGACGACGCTGACGCCGTCGGCCAGCAGACGGTCGGTCAGGTTTGAGGCTATGAAACCGGCGGCGCCGGTCACGAACACCCTTTTCATGAATGGCGGGAGGCCGGGCCTACCTCGGGAGCGGCGCGGGGCGGGGCTTGAGCGCGAGGCCGATGCAGAGGTTGTTGAAGATGAAGGGCAGGAAGGGCAGCGGGAAGAGGACCTTCCGCTCGATCGTGAAATACGGGTGCAGCTCGGCCAGGATCTCGTGGGGGCGGTTGATATGCTCCCTCGAGATGAGCCAGCTGTATCCGCCCTTGAAGTGGCGGTTGTAGACGCGCTCGGCCGAGATCTTCCTCGCGAGCGAGTAGGCCGGGCTCCCCTCGCAGGGGATGACGACCAGCATCTGGCCCCTCTCCTTGTTTATTAGGCGGTAGGCCTCCCTGATGCACGAGGGCAGGTCGGGCAGGTGCTCAAGGACGTGGACCGCGATGTACCTGTCGAAAAAGCCGTCCGCGAAACCCAGGCGGGCCTGGCAGTCGCCCGTGATGGCCTTCACGTTGGGGAAGCGCCTGCGGATCTCGGCCGCCATGTTCTCCCTCAACTCGACCGCGTAGTAGTTCTCCTCCTGCTCGGGCGTCAGCTTCTCGTAGTGGATGTGCTCGCCCAAGCCGGCGCCAATCTCGACGCTCGTTCTGAAGCCCGGCCTCGAGTTCTTGACGGGGAAGCCGTGGTTGAACCGGTCGACGATCCCGAACTTGTGGGGAAGCTCCTGGTGCCAGAGCTTCATGAATTCGTCGCTTATGCGCTTCTGCTCCGAGGTCATCGGGGGAAGCACCTTGGGCCACTTCGCGGTTTGCATGGATTGCTATTTGCCCCCGAATCCCTCGGCCCGGTCAACGATGAACCTGGGCCGCGACCTGACTTCCTCGTAGATCCTGCCGATGTACTCGCCCAGGATCCCGACGCTGATCAGCTGGATGCCGCCGAGAAACGAGATGAGGATGACGAGCGTTGGGTTGCCCCAAAGGATCGTCCAGCCCATGAACTTATAGAAAAGGTAGATCGCCATCAGCAGGAACGAAAATCCGGCGATGATGAAGCCGAACATCGTGCTCAGCGTGAGGGCGTAGGTGGAGAAGCAGAAGATTCCGTTGAAGCCGATGCGAAGGGACCCGAAGAAGCGGTTGTAGTTCGTTTGCCCGGAGAAGCGCGCCGGCCGCTCGAAGGGCAGGAGGAACTGCCTGAATCCCACGACGGCAACCATGCCCCTCAGGAACCCGTGGCTCTCCTTGAGCCTCACGACCTCGTCCACGACCCGGCGGGCCATGAGCCGGAAGTCTCCCGTGTTGGGGGGGATCCGCACGTCCGCTATCTTGTTGATCACCTTGTAGCCCGTCTCGGCCACCAGGCGCTTGATCCAGGGTTCCCCGGTCCTGCGCGTGCGCTGCGGCAGGACGACGTCGTAGCCCTCCCTCCACTTGGCGACCATCTGCATCACGAGCTCCGGGGGGTCCTGCATGTCGACGTCCATCACGATGACGGCGTCGCCCCGGGAGTACTGCATGCCGGCGAGGCTCGCCATGGGCTGGCCGAAGCGGCGCGAGAACTTGAGGAGCTTTATCCGGGGATCCTTCTCCCGGAGCTTGAGGATGACCTCCTCGGTCCGGTCGGGCGAGGGGTCCATCGAGAAGATGATCTCATAGTCCTGAGTGATGGACCCGAGTATGGGCGTGATCCTGCGGAAGAATTCCGGGATGTTCTTCTCCTCCCGGTAGACCGGAACGACGAGGCTTAGGAGCATGAGAGCAGGTCAGGATGGGCAAAAACTCAGTCGAAGTCGATGTTCACGACGCGGTAGGAGCGCAGGCGGGTGTCCGGGGCCCCGAGTGGGTAATCCCGGCCGGCCTCGAGCGTGGCCGTGGTGTCGCGGCCCTGCGCGAGCGGGATGCGGATCGTCTCCGTCGTTTCCAGCCCCAGCGTGCGCGCCGGCTGCGCGTTACCGTCCACGGTCAGGGAGAGCGCCATGTCGCTCCTCGCCGGGTAGCGGATCACCTGGATGATCGCCTCCTTGAAGCTTTCGGTCCCCGGGAATCGCAGCTCGAGGCGCTTGTCGACCCAGCCGTCCGTGTCAGCCCCGTGGATGTCGAAGAGGTAGCCCGACTTGTGCCAGCCCCGGGCGAAGAGGTCGGTCTGGCTCAGGTTCTCAAAGGAGATGTTCTTGAGCGCGAAGGACCTGCGGCGCTCCTGGTTGGGGAGCGCGAACACAGACGAGGCGTCGAGATGGACGAGGCGCTGGGCTCCGGGCGGCAGCGGAACATAGACGCTCTCGAAAGTCTGCCTCGGCACCGAGTCCGACTGGACCAGGCGCCCGTCAACCGACGCACGCAGCTCGTTCGAGGCGATCGGGGCCCATCCCGGCATCTCGAGGTCGATCTTTAGCACCTTGAAGCCCTCGAACGCCGGCGCCCTGAACTCCGCCGACTTGGCCATCCAGCCGTCGCTGTCGATGCCGGTGACGGTGAACTTCTCGCCCGCCTCGTTCGCCACGTTGCGGAAGCTGCCGAAGTCCGCGATGTCGTTTATAGAGATCTCGTCCACGAAGGCCGAGACCGCCCGCTTGTCCTTGTCGGTGTCGTATACCTGGGAGTCGGAGAAGTGCAGCACTATCGAGGTGATGTCGGCCGACTCCTTGATGAGGCGCGCGATCTCGAACTTGCCCGCCTTGAGGTTCACGACCTCGGTCGGCTTCTCGTTGATCGAGATGGTGGCGTCGACGCCCTGCTTGCGGAAGCGCGGGATGTCCGGGATGTAGCCCTTGAAGTAGAGCACCTGGCCCGTGTGGGACGCGCCCAGCTTGAAATAGGCGTCGGTCCCGGTCCAGCCGTCCTCGTAGATGCCGGAGTACTCGAGCCCCTTGTACTCGAGAAGATCGTGCGGGAAGACGCTGATCTTGGTGGGCCTCGGCATCGAGCGGTACTGCTCGTCGGTTATCACCGAGATGTCGCGCGTGAAGCCGACCAGGCGCCTGTCGTCCAGGGCGAACTTGAGGCCGTACCAGCGCATGAGCCCCGTCTTCGTCTTTTCGATCACGCGGGCGGGGTCGCCGAAGTCGATCATGAAGTAGGCCTGGCCCTCGAAGTATTCGGGCTCGATGACCTGGGAGAATATGCGGGCCGAGCCCGAGCCGACAAAGGGCAGGTGGTAGTCCTCGTCGCCGATTACCGTGGCCCTCTTGGGCAGGAGCGTGCGGCCGGTGCCGAGCGAGGTGCGCGAGAAGTCGACCATCGCCCTCAGGTCGGGCGACGGGTTGATGATGTGGAAGACGTTGAAGCGCCCCGTGCCGTGGAAGAACGCCGTGCCGTTGGAGATGGGCTCGGTTTCGCGCTGGAAGAAGGCGGCCTTGAAGCGCGCCGACGAGTAGTAGTGGGGGCTGAGCTCCGAGTGCACGAAGACCAGGTGGTCGCTCACCTGGCTCTCGAGCTTGTACTGGTACATGTTCTGCACGGTCCAGCCGGTGCCGGGATTGTACTTGTTGAAGTGGTCCAGGTCCGTGCGGATGGAGACGAAGAGGCGGTCGTTGTAGTCGAGGTGCCGCGAGCTCGTCTCGGTCCAGTTGTTCGCGTACAGCACGCTGTTGGCCTCCCTGTGGATGGTCACCACCTTGTAGTCGGGGATGTCGTCCTTCAGGAGCTCGGGCGGGAGCATGAACCTGAGCAGGGAGAGCTTCTCGACCAGGCGCGCCTGCGGCCCAAGGTCGGGGTCTGGCGTGCGCAGGAATTTGAGCACCGCGATGTTCGCGATGTTGTCCATGTAGCTTCGGGAAAGGAAGCGCGTGTCGATCCCCTGGGTGTACATGGAGAGCATCTTCGCGCTAACGACGTTGGATATGTCGCTCTCGATGCCGCCGTATTTCAGGTTCTTGGGCGGCCTGAAGGAGACGCCAAGCTGCGAGCCCCTCACGACCTCGGCCAGCCCGCCGCCCCGGATGCCGAGCGACTCGTATGTGTAGTAGATCTGCGAGACCGACGTGCACAGGAAAAAGAAGCCGATCGTTATCAGGGTGCGCCGGCGGACAAGCGGGTCCCTCTTGAAGAGGAAGTAGCCAAAGCCTTGGGCCAGGCAGAGCGTCGTCACGGGCTGGGCGTACATCGCGAGCTTGAACAGGCCGAAATCCTGGCCCTTCTGGAAGAGGTAGATGCCGAGGACGATCATGACGACCCCGAGGAACCCGGAGGGAGCCCCCTCGGCGAAGTTCCTCCACGTGCGCCACGCGAAGTAGGCCAGGAGGATGACGCCGACCACGATCTGGGTGGAGATCAGGGGGTCGATGCCCACGATCCCGAAGGGGTGCAGCCCGAACAGCATCGGTATGAACGACGGCACGAGGGTCCAGGGGAACAGGACGAGGCCGCCGCTCTGGTCGTTGATCTCCGCCATCGCGCCCAGGCCGGCCGAGCCGGCCGACTGCATGACGAGCGTGTTTATGAACTCGTAGGTGCTGCTGGCTATGAGGACGAAGGTGAGGACCGCGACCGCCAGGATGAACAGCGCGTAGGGCCGCAGCTTCTCGGGCTGCGTGAAGCGCAGCCTCAGGGCCACCAGGATGACGCCCAGGGCCACGAAGGGAGACACCTCCGGGTAGAATATCCCCAGGCCCGCCGTCAGCACGCAGGCCACGCCCACCGTGCGCAGGGTGGGGCGCCTCACCGAGAAGAGGATGGAGCCCACGACCAGCAGGATCGCGAGCCCGCCGACCTGGGCGATCAGCTGGTAGAGCGTCCCCAGGCCGAAGAGGGGGCTGGTTGCAAAGAGGAAGAAGGCGAGGATCGCGAGCCTTCGGTGGCGGCCCCGCCACAGGGCCACGCACCCCAGGCCGAAGAGCTGCATCAGGCTCAGCATCAGTATGGCCGGCATGAAGACCTCGTGGGCGCGCCGGCCCGTGAGCGAGGCGACCCAGGCGACCGTCAGCTCGGATCCGGGCCGGATCTGCTGCAGCGCGTGCATGAACCAGTAGTGCTGCGCGTAGTCGCGGCCCTCGAGGTCGGTCTGCAGCGGGACGTCGTAGTAGCCGTGCTCAAGGAAGCGCTCCGCCGCGAGGCAGTAGTTCGCCATGTCGTCGTTGCCGTAGGAGATCCACTTGAAGCCGAAGCGTATCGAGGGCCAGCCGATGTAGACCAGGGCCCCGAGGGCGATCAGCAGGAAGGGCTTGAGCTGGCGAAGGGGCAGGACCGGCCTGCGCCAGGCGAGGACGGCCGCGGCGAGCACGAGGAGCGCCAGGGTGACCCACGGGCCCATCGCCCGCACCGGTATGCCCGCGACATTCAGACGCGTGAGGACGATCAGGAGCAGGGAAAGGCCCACCGTGGGCGCCGCAAACCAGCTCCAGAGGACCCCGTTTCGGGGCCTGAAGAGGCTTATGACCGCCTGGCCTATTATCGAAAGGTAGACGAACAGTCCTGCTACGATCAGAAGAGGTATCATTCGGGCAAAGAGGTTAGGCTTCGAAAGTCACGGCAAAAAAACAAGCCCCTAGCGGCGTATCCCCAGCGCGAGGAGGCGGGAGGCGAGGGCGCCGCGGAAGCGGATCCTGCGGGCGTGCCGCTCGAGCGTCGCGGAGCTGTTCTTGTCGCCGCCGTGGAAGCGCAGGCGGATGCGCGCCATCTCTTCGGCCCCCGTCGTGTGGATCACCTGGCTTGTCTTCTGCTGGGAGTGGACCCGGAAGCAGCCGAGGAAGTGCGGCAGGCGCACGATCGTGCAGCCGGCCCGGTGGAAGCGGGCAAGGAGATCCCAGTCTAGCGCGAACTGGAAGGTCGTGTCGACCCCGCCCGCCAGGTCCCAGGCCCGCTTCCTCCAGTACAGGGTCTCCTGGGGCACGTAGTCGATCCACTCGATCGAGTCCCTCTCGTGCCGGGGCATGACCCAGCGGCCGATCTCGCGGTCATCGCTGTCGATGATTATCCGGTGCCCGTAGACCACCTCGACGTCGGGATGGGTCGCGAAGTACGCGGCCACGTAGCGCAGCGCCCTCGGCGCCACGAGGTCGTCGGAGTTGAACCAGGCCATGATGTCGTCGGCGCCCAGCTCGGGCTCGATGTGCGAGAAGCCCTTCCTGACGGCGTCCGCCTGGCCCTTGTCTGGCACCGATTCCCAGTGCCTGAGCCTTTTCGCGTACTTCTCGATGATCCCCGGGCTCGCGTCCCTGGAGGCGCCGTCCTGGACGACGTAGAGGAGCTTCGGGTAGTCCTGGTTAAGGATGCTGACGATCGTGCTCTCCAGGAACGCGGGCTGGCAGAAGCTCGGCGTCACGATCCCCATCTTGGGAAGGGCGTCGTCGGCCACGCCCAGGGAGGGGAAGCGCTCCTCCCAGGCAATGGGCCTTGGCTCGTACTGGCGAAGCACTCCAATCTGCATCCAGTAGTTCTCGACCACCTTGCGGAAGATCCATTCGTAGAGCGGCCGCCACAGCTTCGCCCGGGCGGCCGCAGAAAGGGCGAGCCAGAGCTTGCGCAGCCTGGCAGTCGGGGAGGTGACGCCCGCCGCGAGGTCCTTGATGACGGCCTCGCGCTCGATGCAGGCCGCGTTGAGCTCCTGGATCACGGCCTCCTTCTCGGCGAGGAGCCTGCCGTAGTGCTTCGCCATCTCGATCCCCGCGTAGCCCGAGGTGAAGTTGGCGATCGACTGGTTGAGGAGCGCTATCTGCTCCTCGCGGTTGCGCACGATCCCCTCGATGTTCGTGATGTGCACGTCCTTGTCGCGGATGACCTGCGCCCACATCGCGGCGTCCGGCGGGAGCGACGACAGCAGGTCGAGCCTTTCGGCAAGCGACTTGATCTCGGCGTCCTTCTGGGCGACCCGCTGCTCCCACTGGGGCACGGCGGCGATGTGGGCCTTCAGGCCCGCGTCCAGCCGCACGACGATCTGCTCGCGCTCGTTGCACGTCTTCTTGAGCGCGGCGATCTCGGTGTCCTTGGTGTCGGCCTCGCCCTTTAGCGCGGCGATCTCCGTGTCCTTCTGGGCGCACTCCGCCTCGAGCTCGGCCTTGATCGACTCCATCTCGGCCTTGCGCTCCTCGGCCGCCCTCTTGATGTCGGCGATCTCGACGTCCTTGGAGTCGGTCTCGCTCTTGAGCTCCTCGATCTTGTGCTGGCGCTCCAGCCGGTCGCGCTTGAGCTCGAGGATGCCGGGATTGGCTGCGGCGATGAGCTTGAGCGCCATGGGCGGCAGCGCGCGCGACTCCACGACCTCGTCGATGGCGCCCGCGCCCGCGCCAAGCACCCTCTCCAGGGCGCGCACGACGTCCGAGGACGGGATCGTCTTGACGCATGGACCGTCGCCAAAGTGGCAGTCCCAGTTGCATCCGAAGCAGGGCAGGGGCTGCACGACGGAGACCGCCTGGCGCGCCGAGGGCCTGAACCGGGGCCAGTGCCCGCCTCCGAATATCCCGACCACCGGGCGCCCGACGGCGCCTGCGATGTGCATGGCGCCCGTGTCGTGGCCGACATAGAAAGCGCAGTCCTTCAGGAGCCCGGCGAGAAGGGGAACCTCGCCGTCCTTTCCGAGCCAGGCCGGCGGCCGCGCGCCGCCCAGCTTCACGGCGTGGGAGGCGATCCTCTCCACGGACGCGGCCTCGTCCTCGTGCGCGAGAAGCATGACCTGGACCTTCCTAGCCTGCAGCCAGGAGACCACCTCGCCGAACGCCTCGTCCGGCCAGGACTTCACGGGAACGTTCGCCAGCCCGCCCGGGAAGACGGCGGCCCACGCGCCGGGGCCGAGGCCGTGCTTGGACGCGATCGCCCGGGCCCTCGCGGAGATCTCGGCGTCAACCTCGAGCGCGGGGAAATGGCGTTTGAGGCTACCTCCGATCACCTTCTCGGCGAAGCGGTGCTGGTTCTCCACGTCGCCCTTCGAGGGGTCCGAGGGGACGGTCTCCTGAAAGGCGCTCTTCGGATCGACCTGCAGATCGAGCCTGAGGGAGGCCGCGAAGATGGGGTCCACGTCCGCGCCGCCAAGGACGACGCTTCGCACCTTCGCAAAATGCGCGGCGACCGCGATCTCAAGCCAGGTCCGGTTAAGCGTGGGGGCGAGGACGAGGTCCGGGCCCAGGGCGTCCAGCTCTCCAAGGAGGGCCTTGAGCGCCGGACGGCACTGCGAGGGGCGTTTCTTGAATGGGTTTAGCTTGGCGACCTTCCATTCCAGGGACTTCGGGAAGAGGGAGGATAGGCTTTCGTAACCCTCCCTTACGACAATGACATGGCGCGCCTTTGGCCACGCCTCCATGAATTGGCCCAGTGCCGGCGTGAACAGGACTAGGTCGCCGATCGTGTCGGGTCGCAGGTAAACGATGGTCTTGGGCGTAACGGGCACGTAAAAGGGATCACTTCACACCATATCCGAGGGGTGACGCGAGCCTGTTTTAGGAGCGCGGGGACTGCGGCGGATTGAGCCTCGCCTCAAGGCGCTGAATCGCCCACCACCGGTCGTTGGATTCATAGGCCTTGTCCAACAGCGCCTGGACCAGGCGGCCGACGGGCTTTGCGCAGAGCGCGGCCGCGACCGAGGCCTCGTCGTTCGCACGGAGCGGGGCGCGGCTGGCCACAAAGGACATGTCGTAGGCGTAGACGGGGTTCGAGAAGTCAAGGAGGGGGAATCCGATCCTGGAGAAGAGCAAGCCGGCGGAGCGCCTGCTGAAGAGGTGGAGGTGCTCCTCGTTGTTCCTGTCCATGTGCTTGAGGAAGAGGTCGTTCGTGGCCCGCAGCTCGGCGAGCGTCAGGTGCTCAATGTATTCCGGGGTCTGGATGACGAAGAACCCGTCCCTTGAGAGGAGGCGGGCGCAGTGCCGCAGGGTCATGAGCGGGTCGGGGAGGTGCTCGATCACGTCGTTCATGACAATCACGTCGAAGCTTCCCTCCTTCAAATCCTGCTTTTCCACGGCCCCCCCGAGGACCGTGACCCCGAAGGTCTCGTGGGCGAACCGGGCCGCCCAGAGGCTCATCTCGGTCCCGATGGCGTCGAAACCCGCCCAGCCGAGGAGCGCCACGTAGCCGCCGTGGGCGCAGCCGACCTCGAGCACCCGGGCTGGCGGCAGGCGCACCTCCAGGAGCCTGCGAAGCCAGTGCGTGCAGCGCTCCGGCAGGTCGAGCCTCGCGCGCTCTGTGATGTCGGGAAGGCCATGGTGCGCCGTCTGGCGCTCGGTCCAGTACCCCTTGCCGTAGAGCCCCTCGACCAGGGGCGCGCGGCTGACCAGGGTCCCGCACGCCTTGCAGACCCGATAGTCGTCGGAATAGGCCTCGAGCGTCGGGTGCCCGCACCAGCAGGCGCGTTCTGCGTGCTTCTCGCTCATCGCTAGAGGTAGCTGATGTCCATGGGCAGCTGTGCCAGCCCGTAGAAGGGCATGGTTCCGGTGCCGTGATGGGCGACGTTGAGCGGCCCAAGGCCCGCAATCCGGTCGTAGAATACCCCCACGTTGGGGTTGTCCTCGTCAAACTCCGCGGCGTCGATCGAGAGCGTGTAGGGCCCCGGCTGCAGGTTCAGGGCGACGCGGAACTCAAGGAGGATCTCCTGGCCCCTCGCGAGCGACGGCAGCGGGAAGTTGAGCTGGGGCGTGCCGGCCGCGAAGGCGAGGGTGCCCATGCGGTCATGGACCTGGATCCCGGCGGACGGCCTCTTGATCTCGTTGTTCGCCTTCAGGAGGACGCGCACCGACGCCCGGTGCATGATCTCGAAGTCCCAGGTCGCTGCCCCGTGCCCGTCGACCACCACGGCCGCGATGACCTCAAGCGCCCGGTCCCCGTGCCGCGACTTGGCCGCGGCCAGGACGTCGGAAGCGACCAGGGCGGCGCGCGCCGCCGCGTCCACGTCGGGGTGCTGGCCGGGGATCCCTTTGCCCTTGCCCGAGGACGGCTTGTGCAGGCTGAAGTACCGGCTCACGCAGTCCTCCGGGTCCCCGTCGAACATGAGGCTTCCCTGGCTCAGGAGGAGCGCCCGGTCGCAGAGCGACTGGATGGCGCCCATGTCGTGGGAGACGAAGATCAGGGTCGCTCCGTGGTGCACGATCTCGCGGATCCTCTGGAAGCATTTCTGGGAGAAGAACACGTCGCCCACGGCGAGGGCCTCGTCGATGATCAGCACGTCGGGCTGCACGTTCACGGCGACGGCGAAAGCGAGCCGCATCATCATGCCCGAGGAGTAGGTCTTCACGGGCTGATCGATGAAGTCGCCGATGTCCGCGAAGGCGATCACCTCGGCCATGCGCGAGACCATCTCCGAGCGCGTGAAGCCGTAGATGGCCCCATTGAGGAACACGTTCTCCCTGCCCGTGAACTCCGGGTTGAAGCCGCTCCCGAGCTCGAGGAGCGCGGAGACGCGCCCGTTCGTGCGCACGGAGCCCGCGGTGGGGGCGAGCGTGCCCGCGATCAGCTGCAGGAGCGTGCTCTTGCCAGAGCCGTTCCTGCCGATGATCCCTGTCGCCTTCCCTCGCTCCACCGAGAAGCTCACGTCGCGCAGGGCGTAGAAGTCGCGGTAGTGCCTGGAGGCGCGGCGGGCGAGCGCCCTGCGGGCTGAGGAGCCCGCGGGTAGGAGCCCCGAGACCGACTCGATCAGGGGCGCCGTGAGCCTCGAGGACGGACTGTCCCAGATCCTATAGGCCTTGGTGAGGCCCTTCACGTCGATGAGCGCGTCGCTGGGCATGGCTTCGGGCTCCCTAGATCACGTCGGCGAACGCCGGCCGCAGCCGCATGAACACCCACCGGCCCGCGAGCAGGACGGCGAGGCCGGCCGCGTAGGTGTAGCCGAGGCGCCTTAAATCGACGGGCATGGCCCAGAGCACGACCTCCCGGGCCAGGACGACCGTCTGCAGGAAGGGGTTCCACTTGAGGATGGCCCATATCGGCGCCGGGATGCGGCTCACGGGAAAGAAGACGGCGCTCGCGTAGAGGAGCACCTGCGAGACGAAGGGCATCGCCTGGGCAAGGTCCCGGAAGAAGACGCCCAGGGCTGCGAACAGCCAGGCGAGCCCCGCGGACAGCATGAGCAGTGGCAGCAGGATCACCGGAAGCCATGCCAGGCCGGCCAGGGAGACGCCGCTCCCGAAAATGGCGGCCCCGCCAAGCGCAAGGACGAGGCCTATCGCGAGGTTGAGCCAGAGTCCGCCCGCCTGGGAAAGCGGCAGGATCTCCAGAGGAAAGACGACCTTCTTCACGAGGTTCGCATTGGCTACGATCAGGAGCGGCGCGACGCCCAGCGTGTCGGCGATCAGCATGTAGAGCGTGAGCCCGAGGAACATGGTCATCGCGAATTCCGTCTCGTTCTCGACGGCGGGGTCCCGGAAGTGCCCGCTGAAGATGAGCCCGAAGACCACGTAGTAGACGCCCAGCATGAGCAGGGGGTTCAGCACGGCCCAGAGGATCCCGAGCATGCTGCCGCGGTAGCGTGCCTCGACCGCCCTTACCGTGAACTGCCACCACAGGTCCCAGCGTCGGGCGGTGCCTGCGAACGGGATGGGTTGGCCTTGGGGACTCATAAATGGCCCTAGAAATACCGCACAGACAAGGGGTTGGAGTCAACCCGAACCGCCCGATGGGCGGCGGCCCTTGCGCGCCGCTTTCGCCTGGTAGGGAATCTTCTTCCGCCGATGGCGGGTTGCCGGCTCTTCGACCAACGGAAGTTTCGAAAGGTCGTCACCCTTGCTTGCCGGAATGTCGCCGATGGATGGGAGGACGCCTGCCGGACAGCCGAAATGCTGGACCAGGCTGGAAAGAGCGCCGGAGGGAGCGACGAAGCTGCGTGCCAGGGGACTCCAGTAGAGGCAGCCGGCATCGGCCGCCGGGAGTTCGAGCACAAGCCGCCGCGTCAGCCAAGGCGTCGAGCCAGACAAGCTTGAGCTCGGGGACTTTCGGAGGCGCGGCGAGGGCGAGGTCGGCGAAGTCTTCGGGACGGAAGCGGCCCTTGCGGGCCAAAAGCTCCGCTAGCATCTGCGGTCCGTAGCCCGGATCCTTTCTCTCGGCCGCCCAACAAAGACTGCCGAGTGATGGGTAGTTCCGATGGACGAAAAGGATGTCCAGAAAATCGAGCGGCTCGTCGCGTCCCGCCAGCGCCAGGACCTTGTTGATTGACAGGTCGATGGGGTGAAGGCGGAAGCCCACGACGGGATCGGGGACGGGCGGAGGGAACCGCCATGCCGAGTTGTGAGCCCATTCGACTTTGGTGGCCTCGCCGCCCCTGCCGACGATGGCCCGGACGAATCCGGGCTGACTTAGGACGACGTTCACCTCGTACCCGCCGAGCTCGAGTGCCATCCGGTCCGCCGCGAATGCCTCGCCCACGAGGGCCTCCCTGTCATGAAAGTAGTCGAGGGCGTCGCTGGCGCGCGGGCAATGGGCCTCCAGGTGCAGGGCCGCCGCGCCCGCGAGATGGCTCGAAGGCGTTCCGTTGTGCGCGATTAGGCTTGCGATGGCCGACTGCAGGGAAGCTAGCGGCACGAGGTGAGCGATTGGATCCTGTCGGCCGGGCGCGATGCGGCCCGGTTGCCGTTCCTTCGCAGCTGCTCGGCCACCCACGACGTGTTTTGGGATGTGATCGGGAGGTCCGGGAGATAGGACCAGAAACACTGCGCGTGGAACATCCGGTATGCGGAGCGCGCCAGCCCGACGGCGACCATCTGGCGCGCCTGTTCCTGGGAAAGCGCGCGGCGGCTTCTCAGCCCGCCGCGGCGGCCAATCTCGGCAAAGTAGGCCCGTGTTTCCTTCGATAGCATTGGTAAACGTAAGCCGCTTATGATGCACAAGCGCGCTCAAAACCCGTCATTTGATGCAACGGGAACTGGGCGCACGTCCAGGGATGCCATTGGCGACTTGCGGTTGCTTCGTGCTTTGCGTAAGGGATTTTCCGACCATCCCATGGAAAAGTTCCTAAGTACCTACGCCGGCAGCCGGGTGCTGGTCACCGGCCACACGGGCTTCAAGGGATCCTGGCTCTGCGAATGGCTGCTTGCACTGGGGGCACAGGTCCGGGGATACAGCCTGCCGCCTCCGACTGAACCGGCGCTCTTTGAGCAGCTGGGGCTAGCTGGCCGCCTCCAGCACGAGGTCGGAGACATCCGCGACGCGGCCAAGCTGGCGGCGGCCGTCCACTCCTTTCGACCCGAGTTCGTCTTCCACCTGGCCGCCCAGCCCTTGGTGCGCTGCTCCTACAAGGAGCCGGTTGAGACGTACTCGACCAACGTGATGGGGACGGTCCACCTCCTCGAAGCCCTCCGGGCGCTGAACAAGCCCTGCGCCGCGGTCTTCGTGACCACCGACAAGTGCTACGAGAACAACGAGAGCGGCAGGGCGTACGGCGAGGATGACAGCCTGGGCGGCCACGACCCGTACAGTTCAAGCAAGGCGGCCTCGGAAATCGCCATCTCCGGCTACCGCCGCTCGTTCTTTTCGCCCCGGAAGCTGGCCGGCGGGATCGTGCCCCCGGTCGCGATAGCCTCCGCCCGCGCGGGCAACGTGATCGGCGGTGGCGACTGGGCCTTGGACCGGATCGTGCCGGACTGCATGCGCGCGCTTGCGGCGGGCAGGTCCATAGCCGTGCGCAATCCCGCGGCCACGAGGCCGTGGCAGCATGTGCTGGAGCCCCTCGGGGGCTACCTGGCGCTGGCCGCAAGGCTCAGGGAGGCGCTCGTCGGCGCGCCGTCAGGCGACGCCGATTCCCTGGAGGCCCTCTGCTCGGCATTCAACTTCGGACCGGCGCCCGAGTCGAACCGCAGCGTGCGCGAGGTGGTCGATGAGGTCCTCAGGCACTGGCCAGGGAGCTGGGAGGATTGCTCCGATCCGAAGGCCCCGCATGAGGCGACGCTGCTCTGCCTCTCGATCGAGAAGGCCCGGCGCCTCCTTGCCTGGCAGCCGCGCTGGGATTTCCGGGAGACGGTGGCGCGGACGGTGCTTTGGTACCGCGACGAGGGCCACAGGGGCGCCAGAGCCCTCGCGTCGCTCCAGATCTCGGATTATTCCTCGACAGCCCCCGCCGATTCAGCGCTATCCACCTTGAAACCATGAGAGTCGTCATCCTGTGTGGCGGAAAGGGAACGCGGCTTCGCGAGGAAACGGAGTACCGGCCGAAGCCCATGGTGCCGATCGGCCAGCGCCCGATCCTCTGGCACATCATGAAGACCTACGCCCACTACGGACACAAGGAGTTCATCCTTTGCCTCGGCTACAAGGGCGAGGTGATCAGGGACTACTTCCGCAACTACCTCTGGAACACGTGCGACACCACGCTTCACCTGGGCAAGAGCGCGGGCGTCAAGTTCCACAACCGCCACGACGAGGAGGACTGGACCGTGACCCTCGCCGACACGGGCGAAAACTCGATGACTGCCTGGCGGATCAAGCAGATCGAGCGCTACATCGGCGACGACGAGCAATTCCTCCTCACCTACGGCGACGGCGTCGGGGATATCAACATCGACGCTAGCATCGCCCAGCACAGGAGAAGCGGGAAGGTCTGCACGGTAACGGCGGTGCATCCCCCTGGCCGCTTCGGCGAGCTCGGGCTCGCCGAGGACTCCACCATCCGGAGCTTCAACGAGAAGCCGCAGACCGAGGGCGGGTACATCAACGGGGGCTTCATGGTGTGCGCCAAACAGCTGTTCGCATACCTGCCGAGCGATCCCAAGGTCATGCTGGAGCAGGCCCCGCTCAAGACTCTCGCCGCCGAGGGCAAGCTTGGGGCCTACCTCCACAAGGGGTTCTGGCAGCCGATGGACACGTACCAGGAGTTTGGGCTGCTAAACCAGATGTGGGAGGCGGGTAGGGCGCCGTGGAAGGTATGGTAGGGCTAAAGGCATATGCCTGAGTTATCGAATCCGCTCTTAGCCGCTCGTAGGCCGATGTTGGAGGGAAAGCAAACTCTTCGGCGTATATGGTCTAGACCCCACCTCCCGACGACGAAAGATTCGCCATTCGGCACGTGGCAGAAGCTTCGCCTCTTGTTGGTGATTGTCGCGTTTGGGGATCTTCTAGCGGCGGCCTATTATTTTTGGAATTCTGCCTATCTGGGCAGAGGGTATCCGTATAATACGTTTCTTTTCCTTCCTAGGGAGCGTTTCTCGGATTTTGAAAACATGGTAATCATGTGCCGCGACCTGAATCCGTATCACGATGGAACGCAAAGTGGCTACCCACCCTTCGCAAACCTATTCTATTATCTTTTCAGCCCGTTTTCGACACAGTTTGGATACACTCTCTATCTGATTCCGCCTGTGATGTTCGTGATTTGGGCCTGTAAGCAAACGCTGTCGCATCTATCGTTGCTGCGGCAATTACTCACAATTGTATTCATATGTATATTCAGCTATCCTTTCCTGTTCGCGTTCGATCGAGGAAATTTGGAATTCTACCTGATGATCTCATCCGGAAGTTTCCTGATTTTCTATAATTCCCGTCAGGAGCAACTTCGCCAATTGTCCTGCATCGCGTTAGCGTTCGCAATATCGCTGAAGGTCTATCCTGCATCACTGCTGCTGCTGTTATTAAAGGACAGAAGATTCCTGGATTGCTTAAAGGTGTTTATCCTTTGCGAAGTATTATCCGTGGGCTCTGCGGTATTCTTCAAAGGGGGGGCATGGAACGCGGAATGTGATTCCTTTGGAATGCTCGTCGGCGTCGACCAACTTGCCAAAGGCAATCTAGATTATGGGCATTTCAATTCGGGAATCTTCTACGGGGTGGTGATAGTCCTGAAATGCATACACGGGGATTCCATTCTGGAATGGTTCACCGGGCATTATTGGATAATCGCTTCCTTCCTCCTAATGGGATACTCAGCCTTAATACTGCGTGCGCGTCTCAGTTCCTGTGAATCCGCAATTTGTGTGGTTTGCCTGATGTGCCTGCTTCCATCGTTATCGAATGACTACCGAACATTGCAGATATTGGTGCCAATGCTGCTTTATGTTTCGAGCCGAACTGCATGGACAAATACCGAGTACCTGATCTTGGTCTACATGGGTCTGCTTCTCGTGCCGCGAAACTATTGGATAATGTTGCCCGAGGTTGGGGCTGGAGACATTGGTATCGGGAGCGTCATCACGCCGCTTATCCTTATCGGTCTTCTAAACACGTTATTATTCGGAAAGCACCGCGGGAACAGGGGGCAAACTTTCTCTGCTGGCCGAGTTGAACACGGGATCACGGGACTCACCAATGCATCTTGATGAGTGTGCCCTTAAGAAACCTCTCCGTTTATAGCTCGGAGCGCGTAGCTATGGGTTCTTGATTCACTGCACGAGACGCATGAGATTTATCGAAAGCCGAAGCAAGAACACCGCTGCCGCCAATCGCGCGCAAGAGCGTAGGATGGCAATCTTTGGGGGCATCCTGTCTGTTGCGCTGATCGGCGTATATAATGGTCTGTGGTATAATCGGTACTTCCCGCTGCCGGAGGGATGGTTTTCTGTCTATGCCGATATGATGCGGAAGGGAATGGTGCCTTATCGCGACTTCTACTGTTTTTTGCCTCCGTTATATCCACTTTTTATATCCACGGTTCAGGCAGTCCTAGGGACGAAAATAATAATGCTTCGAATAGTTGGGCTTGTAATTGCTTGGATTAGTACGGGTGTCTTGTATACGATACTCCGCAGCTGCTTTGGAACTACTTCAGCATTCCTCGCGACTGTGGTGGGGATGATTTATTATGAGAGCAGCGTCGTCTTCATCGACTATGATTTTCTTCAAGTCATGACTGCTGCGGGCCTATTGGCGTGCCTATTGATCTTACGGTTCCACAAAGCGGCGCAGTCGGCGGCACAACGGAAACAGGCATCAGCGTGGGCTATTGGCGCCGGATGCGCGGCAGGAATAGCACTTTTCACGAAGCAGAGTAATGGAGTGTTCATCTGCTGTTTCGCCGGAATTGCCGTGATTATCGCCGGAGGCACGTCTGGTCGAAGTTGGGCTCTGCGTGGCGCGTTGCTTTATATATGCGGCTTTTCCATCGTTGCCTGCAGCTTGTGCATATGGCTTCTTGTGCATGGAGCACTGGGCGCATGCATTGGCGCAATCGGAGGGGGAGGGGTTTCGTCGAAAGGTGGGCTCATGCACATCTTTTTTGGGTTCGTGCCGGACGTTTTTAAAGGGGACATGTTAAGCAGATGGCTTGTATTGTTTATTCTGTCGCTTCCATTTGGACTGGCTTCGATCTGGGCTCTTAGGATGGAGCCCCTTCACAGCTCCAGATTCCTGAGCAAGGACTGGGGTATCGCTGCGCTGCTCTTTGCGGCTGCGGGGCTTTCCCTCGCGATCCTTGGCCCCTGGTATCTCGGCTATGGAGCAGATAGTTGGGCGTTTGGGTATCTGCAGTATTACGCCGATCAGAGCATGATCCCCGCCGCGATCATTGGCGTTTTATTGATCTTCTGTAGCACAGCCGAAAATGCTTACCGGCTTAGGTCCCTTGGAAACCGTCCGCTTGTCATACCCGCACTTGTTGCTTCAGGGTTTTTTTGGGGTAACGGCACATCGGGAGGTATCGACGGGGCCGGTGCATTTCTAGCCTTCTCGCTATTTTTCGCCATGCTTCTTCACCATGGGGGCTATTTTCGTATAGGGGGAGTTGCCGTCGCAATAGTTATGATTATGCAGGCATCGATCTTTACTGAGAATAAATACCATGTCCCATATAACTGGTGGGGGGTTGAAGGGGAAGTGGATATGCGCTCGGACGAGGAGAAGACCAATCAGCCGTTGCTTTCAGGCTTATGGGTTGCCGCTGCAGAGAATCGGATTTTAGACGGTATCACAGGACTGATTAAGTCAAATACCCGAGAGGGAGAGCGTATATTAATCTTTCCACAGACTCCGATTTTCTATCTTTTGGCCAATAGACCCATGATGGGAACGGTGGTTTCCCATTGGTTCGATGTTTTGCCTGATAATGTGGCACTAATGGAAAAAGATTTGCTGGAAAGGAAGCCGCCAGCGATGATTATTCTGATGCAGTTACCGGAATATGTTTGGCATGAACATGAAAGGGCTTTTCGCCAGGGACAGCGTTGTGCGCAGCGCGAGATTCTGGATACAATTGTGCGTATGCAGGCCGAGGGGAAGTATGAGGAAATCGCAACATTTCAGATAAACGAGGATGACATGTACAGGGTGTTGAAACGTAAGAGAGTGGACCTTATGGATAGTGCTGTTGTGAAAGCTTATAGTCCTTGATTCGGCAGTTGAAGGAGCATTTTACGCCAATGCTGTCCCAACAGATTGATCGTCGGGTTTCATAAGTTGCAGCAGCTCTTACTCGCCGATTTCCAGTCGCACGTGAGCAGCCGGCTTCTCATACGGCATTTGGGCAACAGCCTCCAACCCGGACGTTACCCCAATAATTCCTCAGAAACGGTCACTTCGCATTCAGAGCAGTTATAGCATTCCACAGCTTATCCTGAGTCACCCCAAGATCCTTTTGCACCTTTCTCAGCCGGCGCTGAGCGACCAAAAGTTCATTGTTGAGTTGCAATATCTGTTTATTGGCCTCCGCGATGCTCGTCGGTGATACCGGGTGTTCCTGAGAACTAATTGCCTGCGCCTTGATCATCTCCTTCGCTTCATCGGGAAGGTAGTTGTCTGCAGGCATCTTGGCGAGTTCATCAGCATTGGTTACAGGAACTCCTTTTCTAGCTTCTAGCTGGGACTGGGCGACAGCCAACGCTCTTTCGTTAATAGCAAGGGAATTCGCCGCCACGAGATAGTCGCCATTATTCTGTGCTATCGCTTGTCTGATTTTGGTCAGATTCTCAAGTGATGCTTGAAGCTGTTCATCGCTGAGAGGTGTCGGCTTGGATGTAGGCATAGCGGTGGGTGCTGTCGCAGGCGCAACATTGCCGTTGTCTTCGCTTATTGTATCTCGTCCCTGCGCCGTTTTAAGCGCCTGCTCCGTCTGCAATAGAGCTGCCTGGTTCTGCGCGAGTGCGTTTTCGTTCGCCACGAGATCATCCTGCAACTGCCTAATCTGCTCAGACAAACGCGATGTCTCCCGCTTATGCTCCGTTTGCTCATCAATCTCCTTCTGTCGAAGGGCTCCCAGCTGTTTACGGAGATCCGTGACCTCCTTCGGTCCGCTAAATAGTATCCCTATAACGATCGCTCCGAGGGCCAATGGGAGAAATGCTTGAAAGCCATACCGCGAAAGGAACGAACGGGGCGCGCGGTCTTCCTCGCTTCTACCTTCGTCAATTTCCTCCTGAAAGCCGCCTTGACCGTCCTGCAGCTTTCCGGTTTCCAAAACGTGGAGAGCGTCTTCGCCCTGATGGTGAATCTCTGTACCGGACACCAACTGATCTACAGCAATTCCCCCCTTTCCGGCCGAAAGAAGGTGCTGCGCCATCAAATGCTGCTGCATCCGTATGAAGTTCTCCTGGGACGCGATGAGTGACTTCTGGCTTCCCACCAGATCGGCAAGATCACCCGCCGGTTTTTCAGCCTCACTGGTTATTGATTGTTTTTGCATGTAGTTGCAGGGGGCGAATTTGGGTTAACAGAAAATGGCTATCAGCGGAGTTGGTTACTAGTCCATAACGAGTTGTGCTGGCAAGCCATAGCAGAGAAAGATGGCTGGCCGAACAGAGAAATCGATCGAAGGAATCGGCAGCCATCAAGTAACAGATAAATTACTCAGTAAAAACTCGTCCATTCAAGTGGCCCGGAAGTGCAGGATCATAATGATGTGGCGAGAGCCCAAAACTGGCCGCAGTAGCACAATTCCGCGTGGCAGAGAGGGTCCGGGCGCATCGGACGAGCTTCGTGCTGTGTGGTGCATTTCAGAATGGCTGCAGGATAAGATGGATCAGCCTTCTCCATCATAGACGTTCGATCGCAGTTCCTCCCGGGATAGGAACGGGGCCATGTCCTCCAGAGGCGACGACACCATTGTGCCGTCGTCCAGGCGCCGCGAGGTGAGCTTGGGCGCGAAGGCCTGCTTCAGGTCGAGGACGACCTCACAGAGGGTGGGGCCCGGGCCGCTAAGAGCCTGGGCAATTGCCCCGGAGAGATCCGCGCGGGCAGAACACCGGGAAAAGGGCATGCCAAACGCCGATGCGATCCTCTCCCACTCCGGGAAGCTCAGCCCAGAGTCGGTTCCGCAGCCCACGATGTTGTCCTTGAAGAACGCCTGCTGCGTCTGGCGGATCGAGTGGTAGCCCTGGTTGTTGAGGACAAAGACCTTCACGGGCAGCCTCCTGCCGGCGATCGTTTGAAGCTCCTGGAGGTTCATCATGATGCTTCCATCGCCGGCAATGCAGATGATGCGCCGTGCACTGCCCGCGGCGACTGCGGCGCCGAGCGCGGCAGGAAGGTCGTAGCCCATCGGCGCGGCTCCCGAATTGTGGAAGAGGCGCATTCCCGGCTTGATCGTGGCGGCCTGGAATGCCGCCACGCAGGCCGTCCCATCGCCGGTGACAATGATCTCGTCCTCGCCGAGCTGGGCGAAGAGCGCCTCTATGAAGAAATAGGGGTTCACGGCGCCCTCCGTTGTCCTGTAGCTTTCCAGGACGACCGGGTAGCGCTCCCGCCGCTCGAGGCACCAGGCGAGCCAGCGCGCCTTCGGTTCGCGCTCGAAGCCCTGGGTCAGCGCGGCGAGCAGGGGGAGGACCTCCGCCAGGTCCGCATGGACCGGAAGGTCCGGCTTCACGGTCGGCTTCTTCAGCTCGCTGGAGTCAATGTCCACCCAGATCTTGAAGGCCTTCGGCGCAAAGTTTTCCCAGTTGTAGCTCACCAGCCGGATATTGAGGCGGCAACCGAGGATCAGGAGGACGTCCGCATTCTGGAGCACAAAGTTGCCCGCGCGGTCGCCGACCGAGCCGCCCCGGCCCGCGAACGCCGGATGGTCGTTGGTCAGCAGGTCATTGCTGTTCCATGCGGTGACGACGGGGATGCGCAGGTTGTCCGCTAGTCTTAGAAACGCCTCGTGGCACCCGCTCAAGCGGATCCCCGAGCCTGCGTAGATCACGGGCCGCTTTGCCCGGGCCAGCCTGGCGACGATGTCGCGGCAGGCGACCCCGACATCCCCGGTCTCGAAGTGGATCGCGTCCTCGGCGGGATCGTAGGGTTGAAGCTGCTCGGATTCGATCGTGGCTGCCTGGACGTTTATCGGAATGTCGATCCACACCGGGCCGGGGCGGCCATGGGTCGCGAGGTGAAGGGCCCTCTCGAGGTGATACCGGATCGTCTTCGGGTCTGAGACCAGGGCGGCGTATTTGGTGATGGGCCCGACCAGCCGGGTAATGTCGACCTCCTGGTCACCGAGCTGGCGGAGCGGGAGGTTCGTGCTTCGCACCAGCGTTTCCCATTTCACCTGGCCGGAGACGACGATCATGCCAATGGAATCCACGTAAGCCCCGTACACGCCCGTGATGGCGTTGGTGCCCCCGGGTCCGCTTGTGACGTTGACGGCGGCCAGCCGGTTGGTGATCCGGTAGTAGCTTTCGGCGGCGATGGCGCAAGCCTGCTCGTGGTGGCAGCAGATCAGGTTGAGGCCCCGGCATCTGCCCAGGGCGTCGTTGAGGTGCATGGCGCCCCCGCCCGTGACCAGGAAGACGTCCCGGATTCCGTGGGCTGCCAGAGTCTGCACGACGTAGTCGGCCAGTCGTTGCTTCATGATGGGGAAGGGGGCTTCGCGTCAGCGAGCGTGCCAGCGCAGGGTCCTTCGCACGGCGTCCTCCACGGGCACGCGCTCCTCGAGGCCGAGCTCGGCGCGGGCGCGCAGAGTCAGCGGCACATATCGGTCGGCCGGGACGCCCGGGGCCGGCGCCTTTGCCACGTGCACATCCAGGCCACCGGCCTCATGCGCAACGATCCGCGCGACCTCAAGGACTGACAGCGCCCTCTCGGAGCCCACATTGTACGCGCTTAGCGGACGGCCGCGCGCCAGGAGTGTCCACAGCCAAATCGCGAGGTCCGAGGCGTAGAGATAGGACCTGTAGGGGGTGCCGTCGCCATTTACGCGGATCGGCCCGCCCTGCAGGGCGTCCCGCATGAAATTGCCGATGGCAAAATGGGCGTCCAGAGGAAGGTACGGCCCCACAAAGGCGAAGCAGCGGGCGATTACGACCTCGAGCCTCGATTCCTGGCCCGCGATCGCGCACAGAAGCTCGGCCATGCGCTTTGCCTCGCCGTAAGCGGACCCGGGCGAGGCCGTGGACGGGGCGCCCGCATAGGCCTCGTCCACGTGGCTGAGGCTTGGAGGCTGGACGCCGTAGACGGCGCCTGAACTCGTGAAGAGGAAGCGCCTCGCGCCGGCGGCCGACGCGAACTCGAGCGCCCGCCGTGTGCCGTCGACTATCGTCGCGATCATCTCCAGGGGCGACTCGTCGTTCAGCTGCGCGCTCGCGGCCGTCGCCGCGTGAATCACGGTGTCGAAGCGGCCCTCAGGGATGTCGAATGTGCGTATGTCCCCCCTCACAAGAGTGACGGCGGGGTGCGACGCGAGCCCGGGCGCGAACCTCGCGAACCGCTCGGGGTCCCGGCTCAGCGCCACCACCTCAAGGTCAAGGCCGAGGAGGTCGCGGGCCGCGCAGAAGCTCTCCACGATCCATCTGCCGAAGAAGCCCGTGCCCCCGGTCAGGAACAGCCTGCCTCCCGCGAGGTCCCGCCAGACACCCTCCGTGTGCTCGAGCACGTGCTCAAGGTCCTCGCGGGGCAGCGCGGCCAATGGTGCAGGCGCGGGCATCGTCGGCTGGGTTCAACCCTTGCGCTGCACCACGAAGTCCCGGATCACCTCGATCTCGTAGTCGAGCATCTGCGACGTGAGGCCGGGATAGGTTCCCAGGAACAGGGCGCAGGACAACAGCCGGTCTGCGCCGGGCAGCTCGCCCACCACGCGGAAGGCCGAGGGGTCGTCCTTCCTGAGCTGGACGAAGGCGGGCTGGCGCACGAGGTTTCCGCCGAAGAGCATGCGGCTTCCGATCTTCATGGAGTTGAGGTGCTGCGCCAGCTCCACGTTGGTGAAGGGGGCGCCGTCCCTGACACTGACCATGAAGCCGAACCAGGAGCAGTCGCTGCGACACCCGGATGCGTCCCACGCAAATCCTCCGGGGCCCCATCCCGAGGCATGGGTGGGTAGGGAGAAGCTGAACACATCCTCCAGGTCGCCCAGCCCCCGGCGCAGGCGCGACCAGTTGTCCTTGCGCGCCTGAATGAAGCCGGGAAGCCTCTTGAGCTGCTCGCGGCCGATGGCCGCCTGGATATCCAGCGGCTTCAGGTTGTAGCCCAGGTGGCTGTAGATGTACTTGTGGTCGTATCCCTTGGGCAGGTCGCCAAGCTGCCAGCTGAAGCGTTTGCCGCACGTGTCATCCTTGCCGCTGGCGCACCAGCAGTCCCTTCCCCAGTCCCTGAAGCTCTCGGCGTAGGTCTTCAGGGGCGGGCGGGAGACAATGTTGACCGCGCCCCCCTCCCCGAGTGTGAGGTGGTGGGGGGGATAGAACGACTGGGTTGAAATGTCCCCCCAGGTACCCGTGTAGCGGGTGATGTGGGTCCCGTCGCTCGGAATCCCCGGGGAATTCTCATGGATGCCCAGACGGCGCGCCCGCTCGACCGGCATGGAGTAGAGGCTCCCAAGGGAGTCGCAGTTGTCCTCGATGAGCCACAGGTCGCGCCTGCGGCAGAACTCAAGCACGGCACCGATGTCGAACGGGTTGCCCAGCGTGTGCGCCATCATCACCGCCTTCGTCCTTCCCTCGACGAAGGCTTCCTCGAGCTGCGCGACCAGAGCATTGCCGGTGACGACGTCACTGTCGATGAAGACGGGGATCGCCCGGACCTGGACGATCGGCGCGACGGTCGTCGGGAACCCCGCGGCGACCGTGATGACCTCGTTTCCCGCGACGACCCTCTTTTGGGGCGGCAGCTTGTGGCTCGTGAGAAGGGAGAGCGCGATCAGGTTCGCCGAGGAGCCGGAGTTGACGAGGATCGAGTGTTTGACACCCAGGTATCCGGACAGCTCCCGCTCGAAGGCCTCGCCCTCCTTGCCTAGTGTGAGCCAGAAGTCGAGGCAGGAGTCGACTGCGGCCGCCACCTCGTCGCCCGTGAATACCCTGCCCGCATAGGGGATCGGCGTCTTGCCGGGGACAAAGGCAACCTTGCTCTCGGATGCCGGGACGTGGGAGGCGTGGGCGAGCCTCGAGTAGTCCCGGACGAGAGCGAGTATCTCGTCCCTGATCTCGGCCGCGGTGCGACTCATGGAGCGGGAGAATGCGGGTTTGGTGACATGCGCGAGTTGAGTAATTGGGCCCCAGTCTCGGCAACGCAATACTTCCACGGTGCGCACCGTGCGGTGAGCCGGGAACTCGCGGCCTGCAAGGGCAGGGAGCTCTGCCCCGACCTAAGGCATGCCCCTGGGCTTGGTGGTCTCATGGCTTGGGTCCGGCCTTGGGAGCAGGAGATAGATGATCCCCCCGGGCAGGGCCGTGATGAAATCCGTCGCGACATAGGTGAGCGAGAGGGCGACCGCCGCCAGTACGGGATCGGGGCCCACGCGGAAGAAGCGGAAGTAGCCTATCATGACGAGCTCGCGAAGCCCGTGCCCGTTGATGCTCAGCGGAAGCAGGACCACAAAGAGGACGACCGGCATCATCGTGAGCACCTGCAGATAGGAGAGGTTCAGGTGAAGCCCCCGGGACAGGGCCCAGACCACGCTGAAGCTGAGCGTATGAGTCGCCGTGGCCCACGCCACGGCCTTGGCGAAGGCTACCCGGTTACCGAGACCGGCGAAGAGGTGGCCGAGCGCCTCCCGGCCCTTGCCGATCCACCGGGCGAGGCGCCCGCCCCCCCGCATCCAGGCTGACCTCGTGAGCCACAGGGCGGCCGCTGCGACTAGGAGGACAGCGCACGCGGCAGCCGCCGCCCCTGAAAACGCAAAGGAGTTTCTGGCCAGGGCCTGGATCGGCTCCGGCTCGATCGTGAACGCGGCCGCCGTTAGGATCGCCAGGCCGACGACGGCTGAGAGCCGGTCGAGCACGATCGCGGCGGCCCCCTTCGAATGAGCGTGGGGCGTGAGCTGCCCGATGTGGAACATCTTGAAGAAATCCCCGCCCGTCGCCCCGGGAAGGAAGGTGTTGAAGAACTGCCCCGCCCAGGTCATCCGCAGCAGCGACAGGAACGGCACGTGCAGCTGCTGGGCACCAAGCAGGATCTGGATCCTGCGTGAAAGCATGAACACGAGGGACGGCGCGAGCAGCACAGCGCCGGCGAACCATAGCCAGGATACCCGGGCAAAAACGTTTCCAAATCCGTGCCAGTCGAGGCGTAGCCCGATCCAGAGCAGGATCAAGAGCATGGCTGCGAAGCGCAGCAGGAAGCGGGTATGTTTCACGTGTGGTGCTTGCTTGGACCTCTCTCCGGGGCCGGGTGTCCGGACAGCCGGAAGCATCCCGGACGGGGCGCCGTCAGAAGTTGAGCCGCTCACGTTCGACCACGAGCGGCCGCCGCGTGAGCTTAGTGTGAACGGCGCCGACATATTCGCCGAGGATCCCGATGAACAGGAGCTGCACCGATCCCAGAAAGAAGAGTCCGACAACGAGGGGGGCCTGGCCCATGGCGAAGCTATTCCAGTAGAGTAGCTTGAGCACGAAGTAGGCCATCCCAGTGAGGAACGAGAGGATTGCCGTGACAAACCCCACAAGCATGGCCAGGCGCAGCGGCACCTTTGTGTGGTTCGTGAACCCGAGCATCGCCATGTCGTAGAGTGTGTAGAGGTTGTTCTTGGAGAAGCCGCGCTTGCGCCGAGGCTGAATGAAGGGGATCTTCGCCACCGGGTAACCCAACTCGGAGATGATCCCCCTGTGGTAGGGGTAGGGATCATCCAGGTTTCGAAGGTGGTCTACCACCACGCGGTCGTAGAGGCCGAATCCCGTGAAATTCTTCAGCAGGTCGACGTCGGCGAGCCTGGAGACCAGATGGTAATAGGCCCGGCGGACCAGGAAGAAGAGCGGCGACTCCTCGCTCTGCTCCTTAATGGCGGCCACCACCTTGAACCCCGCCTCCCACTGGGGTATGAACTTCTCGATGTACTCCGGCGGGTCCTGCAGATCGGATGCCAGGTAGATCAGCGCGTCGCCGTGAGCCTGGAGCATCCCGTAATAGGGCGACCTGATGTGCCCGAAGTTCCGCGTGTTGAAGATGACCTTGATGCGCTTGTCGCCCGCCGCCAGCCGGCGCAGTATCGCCTGTGAGCCATCGGTCGAGCAGTTATCGATGAAGATGTACTCCCAATCGTAGTCCGGGAACTTGGAGGCGACCGCCCACACCCGCCGGACCAGCTCCTCCAGGTTGGCCTCCTCGTTGAAGCAGCCGCTTACAACCGAGATCGTTTTCACGTGGGATCCGTGGGTTTCAGAGCCCGCGCTGGTAGATGAGCGCGCGAAGGGACTCGTTGGTGCTATAGGGCGTATCAAGCATGTCGATCATGATGGGCTGATCGGCCTTGCACGGCGACGTGATCCTGTGGCCGAACTTCCCAAGCATGAGCTCGCGCGTCGAGATCTGGCCCTTCTGCAGCGGTATGGCCAGGTAGATGTCGTCATCTGAAAGCTGGCTGCCCTCCGGCAGATCCCGCTTGGCGTAAACGCCGCGAATATAGGAGTCGAGGTAGGCGATTTCCTTTGCTAGGGGGGACTTGCGCTCGCGTCCCTCGGTTCCGCAGAAGGCATGGGCCTTCTGGAAGGCCTTGAACCAGACGTCAATCTGCTCCGGGAGCGACGAGTATGCCGCAATCTCCCGGCCGTCGGTGTTGATGTCGATGTGCCGCTCGAACGTGCGGGCGCCCTTGGCCACCGCGATGGTGATGGAGGTGATCCAGTCGTGGGACTCATGGCTCGAGTAGCCAATCGTGTGGTCCGGATAGCGGTCCCGCAGGAAGTCGATCTGGCTGAGCGCGCACTCGGCGTCCTCCTGGGGGTAGGCCGCCACGCAGTGGTTGATGGCAAGCGGGATGTCCCGATGCTCGAAGAAGGTCACCATGTCGTCCATGTCTTTGAGCGATGTGCCCCCGACCGACACGATCACCGGCTTGCGCGTCTTGGCGATCCGTTCGATCAGCGGCCAGTCGTTGCTATCCGCGCTCGCGATCTTGATGATCGGCAGGTTCAACTCGACGCACCAATCGACGCTCCTCTCGTCAAAGGGCGTCGCCATTGGGATGCATCCGTTTCGCGTAACCGCCTCGACCAACCTTGCATAGTCGGCCTTGGAAAGCTTGGTCTCCGTTATCCGCCTAATGTAACGGATGTCGCTGCGATTTCGGAAGTCTTTGTGGATGAAGGACTCGATGTCGCGAAACTGCAGCTTTATGGCCGCCCGGACGTTGTTGAACCGCACGATGCGAGCGTGATCGTGAACGATGCGCAGGCCGCGCTCGACGTCGCCGAGATGATTGTTGGTCATTTCGAGGACGAACAGGTTTTCGAAGATTTTGAAACTCATGATGGGTGTCAGTTCAAGATCTGAGAGATGTGGACGATCTTCGCAATGCACGGATAACGCGAGCCTTGCGTTGCACTTCCGTAGCCGTAGGCGACTGCCATGAAGGAGATCCCGGTCTCAAATGCCGCCTGGGCGTCGTCCTCGGAGTCGCCGATAAGGACGGAGTCCTCCCTTAGCAGGCCCGCGCGCTCAAGCAAGGCCCGAACCATCTGCGCCTTGCTATCAAAGTGGGGCTGCTCCGAGTCCGGGGCTGCCACGTCGGAAAAGAAGGCTCGGATGCCCAAGTGCACGAGCATGCGCTCAGTCGGCACGATGGGTTTGTTGGTCACGATGCAGCAGCTGAGCCGGCGGTCCGCCAGCGTTCGAAGGACGGCACCGACCCCATCATAAAGGGTTGCGAATTTGTAACCCTCTTCATCGTAGGCCGAACGGTAGCGTGCCGTCAGCCGGGCAAGGAGGACGGGGTCGTCGATTCCCAGGGACCGCCTGAAGATCTCCCGGATGGGCGGGCCGATGAAGGGGCGCAGGTCGGGTATGGGCCTGCCGGGAAGAACGGCCGCGACGGCCTGCGCGGCGGCCTCAACGATTCCCCGCTGGGAATCGACCAGAGTTCCATCGAGATCAAATAGGAAATTTCGGTGCGCCATGGCTGGCGTGCGGCTCGGTACGGGAAGACGATTGAAGGCAGTCAGCCTCAATAAAGGCGAAGAAGTCTCACCAGGGTAAAGACTAAAGGCGCCTCGCATCGGCCCGGTTCCGGACGCGCGACCTCGCGGAGGAGAAGCAAGTCCGTGGCCCGGTGCGGCAACGTCGGTTGGCCCAGGAAGGCGGCCTTGGCATCGGTAGGAACGATCACCTGTTCAAGGAAGTTCCCTTTGGTGACACCCCTGATGCGGCAGTCCGCTATCCGCGTCGTGCATGGGGCCCCACAATCCTCCAAGGGGAGGCTCGGCGCGCGGGTTCGATCGTCCCGCCCGACATGGCGTACCCAGCAAGCCACCTTGGAGTCAGGGTTTCGTCACCAGGGACCCCGTCCCGCCGCAATGATGGTCGCGGAGGCGGACGGCATCACCCCGCCCGTAAGAAACAGCGTATCCCGGCCCTGGGCTACCATTGTCGGCGAGACGTCGAGCGTAGTCAGATCCGCCCGGAGAACCTCCCGGCCTTCGAGCTCCACGCGAACTCCACGTTTGGCCCTCGCACGCTCCTCCTGGGACGTGCCGCGGGGCCATAGGCTTGATTCGATGGGAGGGAGCAGGCCTCCCGCCCACACTTCCACCTTGCGCGGCTCGTGGGCCGGCCATGCCACTGGCGGCCCCGGGTCCCTGCGCCCGCCTGTGTCCAGCCAGAGGAACCTGACATGGTCCCCGTCGATGTGCTCAAGGAGCAACTGCGCGCCCTGGCCGGGCAGGCCGAGGGATACGAGCGGATCGAACACGCCCGGCGGCATCGGGACCAGCTCCGCGGTCATGAGGAGGGGCCCATAGGCCGAGGAATCCCACCGCGCTGGCGAGGCCTTCGCGGGAAGCAGGGGCCGATCCACGCCGAGGACACGCCCGGTGAAACGCGCGCCGAACGCAGCATCGTCAGGGGAGCGCCCCACGAGCACATTGCCCCGTGGAAGGTGGAAGTCGGCTTGAGCGTCTAGCACCGGAATGCCGTCCAGGAGCACCGTGAGCATCCGCCGGGCGAGCGCGACGTCCGCAGGCGCAAGGTGGGATAGCAGGGGATGGTCGTCCGGCGGCAGGAAGGAGCCGTAACGCAGCTCGATCCGGTGGGGCTTGCCGTAATCCACCTTCAACTGGGTCGACTTGACGCCTCCGCGGCCCGTTGATTCAAAGCCGATCTGCAGGAGTCCGGGCGCTATGTAATACAAGTACAGGAAATCCTGCGCCTCCGGATCGCCGTCCACGACAAGGGGCTCGACGGCGCCAAAGCGATTGATGGGCAGCTGTATATTGAGGGCCAGAGCCCTCGGACCGTCGTTGATTAGCCTCTCGTAGAGATACACCGCTTTGTTGAACGGCCGGGCCGCCGCGGCAAAATCCGCAGGCCTTCTCTGATCGAAGAGATCGGTCGTCTGGGCCGTGGAGAAGACCTGGAATATCAGGGCGCAGGCGCTCCATGCGACTGCGGGCGCCAGGAAGACCGCGAGAGTCCGGCGTATCCAGCCGAGGCGGAGGTCCCACAGACCCAAAATTGCGTAGGCCGCCAAAAGGGAAAGAGGGCCCAGGAAGTCCGCCGGATAACGGTAGCAACTGATGGTCGTGCAGGCCAGAAAGAGGAAGTTCCCCAAAAAGCAGGCGAGGGCCGCCCCGGTTAGAGCCCCTGCGCCGCGCAGGGCCGCGGCAGCCGACCGCCGGAGCAGCAGGGCGGCAAAAAGGAGGACCGGGGAGATAAGCACAAAGCCGTAGACCTGGTTGCTCAGCTCCTGGCGCGGCGCGAGCGCAAAAGGGCCCTCTCTCTGTCCCTGGATGAAGGGGAAGTACCGTATGAGTCTTGGGGCTCCCAGAACGTAGCGATGGGCGCCGTACGGGAAGTTGCCGAGGTTCAAAAGGGGGCGCACAAGCGCCGGATCCTCCGAAACGGTGTGCTTGAGGCCAAAGTCGAACGGATCGCCAAACCGGTGATAATTCCACGATGCCAGAGCGAGGCAGACCAGCAGGAGGGGGGCGAGGGCCCTCGCGGCTCGGGGGATCGGCGGGCCCGTCCCCGCGCATGCGCGGCAAAGGACGAGGAAGGCGATAACCCCGGCGGCCGCAATGTAGTTGGGTCGGCAGCCGATCGTGAGCCCGGCAAAGGCCGACGAGGCCATGAGCCAGGGGAGCCGCCTTGCCTGCCGGATTTCCGAGACACCCAGCGAGAGTAGGGCCAGAGCAAGGAACGTATAGGCTGCGGCATTCTCGATCTCGTAGATCGCGGGCCGTCCCATGAGCGGCCAAGTGCCGCTCCCTATGATAAGGACCAGGAAAGCAGCCCCGGAAATCAGGATCGGGACCTTTGGGTACAACCGCCGGATGGCGACGAGGAGCGTTGCCCCGTATGCGAGGTAGCCCACCGCGCAGAAGAGGAAAATGGCGGCTTCGGGAGAGGGAGCGCACCCGGTGACCAGGTACGCCGGAACCATGAAGACCGCAAAGGGCACGATCCCAAAATAGATGTAATGGTGGCCGTGGAAAAGGGAGGTGTCCAGGAGGGGATGCTGCGGATCGGGTTTGTCGAGCAGGTAGGACTGGCCATGGGCCAGGGCCTCAGTGTAGGGCGAGCTGAGCCTTGCGTCGCCAATCTCGATGCCGCTTGGCGTCAGCCCCAGGAACCATGCCTGGAAGAGCAGGGCGGCGCCAAGGACCAGGAGGAATGCGGCTGCGTGGCGTTTCATGGGATCTCCCGGGGCCGAGAGATGAGGCTCAGCTTATATCCCGCGGCCTTGGTCAGGAACGATGATATTCCTTGTACCAGTCGATGAAGAGCCGGATGCCGACCTCGATCGGCGTGGCGGGCTCGAAGCCCATATCCCGGCTCAGGTCGGCGACATCCGCCACGGTCGATATGACGTCCCCCGGCTGCGCCGGCAGGAGCCGCTTCACGGCCTTCTTCCCAAGGCATTCCTCGATCAGTTCTATGAAATGAAGGAGTTCGACCGGGGAGTGGTTGCCTAAGTTGTAGAGGCGGAAGGGCGTCGTGCTGGATGCTGAATCCCCTCCGTTCCATTGGGGGTTGGGCTGGGCGGGCCGGCCGAGCACGCGCACGACCCCCTCGACCACGTCGTCTATGTAGGTGAAGTCGCGCTTCATCCTGCCCTCGTTGTACACGTCGATCGGGCTGCCCTCGATGATGGCCTTCGTGAAGGAGTAGTAGGCCATGTCAGGCCGGCCCCAGGGGCCGTAGACCGTGAAGAACCGCAGACCGGTCGTAGGAAGGCCGTAGAGATGGCTGTAGCAGTGGGCCATGAGTTCGCCTGTCCGCTTCGTTGCGCCGTAAAGGCTCACGGGATGATCTGCCGCCTCGGCCGCCCTGAAAGGCACCTTGGTGTTGAGCCCGTACACGGAGCTGGATGAGGCGTAGACCAGGTGCCTTACCTTGTGAACCCTGCATCCTTCGAGGATATTTAGGAAACCGGAGACGTTGCTTTCAATGTAGGCGTGGGGGTCCTTGAGGGACAGGCGGACGCCTGCCTGGGCGGCCAGGTGTACGACAGCCTCAATCCGATGGTTCGAGAAAAGGTAGGCGACCGCGGCTTGGTCCGCGACGCTCACGCGATGGAAGGAGAACCCCTTGTTCGCCCTCAGAAGGTTCAGACGGGCCTCCTTGAGGGCCGGGTCGTAGTAGTCGTTCAGCGTGTCCAATCCGATCACGGAGTGGCCGTCGCGCAGGAGGCGCTGCGCGACATGAAAGCCGATAAAGCCGGCCGCGCCGGTTACAAGGATCATGCGGTTGGCTAAAATGGCGCGTGCGGGCGCAGCAGTTCAAGATAACTTTGATCCGGGCGAACCTGGTGCCTGTCCTCGCGTACTGGGATAGGCAACGCGTCATCGCATTGCCAACGCGGTAAATAGGGGACTCTCAGGCAACGAGCCAACGAATGCGCAAGTCTGAACCATGCACCTTCGTTTTGCCGCGGCAGTCGGCCCATTCCCTCATTTGCCCGTTGGAGCTCTGGCCAATGGAGATTCGACTACATGGATCATGCTCGATGTTTCGCCGGAGCAGTATCCGGCCGACTGCCACCTGCTGAGAATGGCGGATGGGACCAACATCCTTGTCGACATCGCAGACGCGGCAGATGCCCCAACGTCGCCACACCCACGCCGCAGAGGCCCGGTGTGCGGCATGTCGGCCTCGTGTTGCCAAGCGAACCGAAGCTCAGACAAATTTCAGCTTCCTCGCGCCAAAAAGCACCATGCGCAAAAGCAGCCAACCGTGGCGCCAGCGCTGGATATTTGTCGATCCGTAGGTTCGCTCCCTGTATCGCACCGGGAGATCCACGATCTTAAGGCTCAGCTTGGCGGCACCGAATAGAAGGTCGAAATCCCCAAAGGGATCAAATTCTCCGAAATACCCCCGGTTCGCAGCTATCCGCTCATAATCGGCACGCCGTAGCACCTTGGTGCCGCAAAGCGTGTCCTTCATGGGTTGTCCCAAGATGTGGGAGAAGAGGAATCCAAACGCCTTGTTCGCGACCATGTTCAGGAACTGCATGGCCGACTTCTCCATGGGGTAGACAAGGCGCGAGCCGTTCGCGAATTCGGTGCGTCCCGAAGCGACGGCCTCGTAGAATTTTGGCATCTCCTCCGGCGGAACCGTGAGGTCCGCGTCGAGGATCATGAATAGGTCGCCCTCGGCGACCGCGAATCCCGCCCGCACCGCGTCGCCCTTGCCTCGGCCGGGCTGGCGCAGCGTTTTGATCCTGCGGCCGGGATACTCGCGGGCCACGCGCTCGATCTCCTCCCAGGTGTTGTCCTTGGAATGCCCCTCCACGAAAATGAGCTCCGTGCCGGCGCCCATGTCGGGTGTGCGCTTGACGGCCGCCTCGATGTTGCCCGCCTCGTTCCTTGCGGGTATTACGACCGAGACGGTCAGCGGACCAGTCTCGCTCGAGCGCCTGGATCTTGCGACGCAGAAGACCGAGACACAGAAGAAGGGCAGAAGCGGGGCTGCCCATCGGTTGACAAAGTCCCCGAGTCCGAGGGCCCTGACCGGGCACAGGATCCTGGCCTGCCTTGTGAGCGCGCTCCAGTCCGCGAGCTCCATGAGCGCCGCCACATCCGCCGTCGTGAGCCAGTTTCCCTGGGGAGCGCGGGCCTTTAGCCCGACAGAGCTCGCTAGCGCGAACAGCGGCCTCCAGAGGGCTGATGGAAAGTTGACAATGAGGCGGGTTCTCGGGTGGGAGACCGAATGGAGCCGCTCGAATATCTGCTGGACGTCCGCCGCGAAGTTCAGGGTGTCCGAGATGATGATGCAGTCAAAGCGCTCGCCGAGCTCCAGGCTCTCGCCTGCCTGTACATGAAACTCGCACTCGGGCGCGTGCGCTCTGGCGGCCTCGATCTGATTTTCGGACAGATCGATGCCGACCTTGCGCTTCGCGGTCAGCCTCCTGAGGAGTTCACCCGAACCGCATCCGATCTCGAGAACGGTGGCGTCAGCTGGGATGAGGAGCCCATAATAATGGGCCAGCATCGCGCGGTAACCCCTGGACGCCCATTTGAGGCTCGTCGGGACGGCGTCGTACCAGGCGCGCACTTGGTCCAGGCGAGCGAGGGTGAGCTCGGAAGTGGGCCGCGGCGTCACGGCTTCCTTTTCAGCACGACCATTAGCCGAGCGGCAAAGAGATTCGGCCAGCGGGCGAGCGCGCGATCGAGCCTTCTCCACAGGCGAAACAGCGCCGGACCTCCTAGCTGCGGCCCGGAGAATCCCCCGGTTGCGAAGTACTCGAAGGAGGGCACGGGGAAGGCCTCCACGACATCCCAGCCCTCAAGCCGCTCTGGCGTTTCCCTCCTCCAGAAGACCCGGGTCGCTGCCCCCTGCGCCGCAAAATAATCCGCGTCGCCGGGCTTGAATCCCGCGGGCGCCTCCCACGTGATCGGCAGCCGGATGGCGACCGGTTCGTGGTGGAACAGGCCGTACACGATCTTCCCGGTCCAGCTGATCGCAGGATCAAAGACGATCAGCCGGCCGCTCGGGGCCAGGACCCTGCGGAATTCCCGAAGCGCAGTGCCCGGGTACCTCAGATGGTGCCACACATCGAAAAGGATGAGGTTGGAGACGGTCCCGTCGGCGAAGCTCAGGCAGTAGGCGTTCTCCTGGCGGTCAAGCCACGGGTTCGGGAACAAGTCCGTGGCGATGCAATCGGGAATGACCTCCTTGATGGAGCCCATGCCCGAGCCGAGCTCGACGATCAGGCCCGGCACCGCCCGATCCAGGCGGGAGGCGATGAGCTCGTGGAATCCTCGATAGACAGCCCTGAGCTGGGGCTTGCGCTGCCAAGCCAGCCGGTTCGACTGGATCTCAATGTCATGCTGCGAAAGTGGCAGCGATTCGCCCGGGTTCATTTATTGAGCTAGTGGGGAACGTCTAGGCTGCCTTAAGTGTCCACCCGGGCACAAGTAAACTCCGGTTGGCCAAGGGAATTGTGATTGCCAAGGCTTTCAATTTCCCGCGGTCTAAACAATTACTCAAGAATAGAGAATGAGATCGATCGCAACCCTAGCACTGGGCCTGGTCACTGCGGCTTCACTTTGGGCCGAGGCCCCCTCGGTGGACGGCACCCTTCCCGAGGACTACCTGCCGCAGCTAAAGCCGCTGCTCCAAATGGCCGTGGAGCGCTCCCCAAACACGATAGCCGCCAGCATCGCGGTTGCCCAGCAGGAGGCGTCCAAGATGCAGAGCGATTCCGTGCTCTGGCCGTCGGTGGGCGTGAACGGCAGCTACCAGTCCAGCTATGAGCAGGAGTCGTCCTCGACCTCGTCCAGCTCCGCCAGGGGCTTCGTGTACGGCGCGTCCGTAAGCCAGCCACTATTCCAGTTTGGCGCCCTTAAGAACAGCGTGGCGGTGGGAACGCTGGGCCTCAAGATCGCCGAGCGGCAGTATGCCGAGGCCTACAGGCTCCTCGCCTCGATCATCCGGGAGCAGTATTTGGGGCTAATCGCGAGGAACATAACCTTGCGCAACGTGCGTTTCGCCCTGGATCTCACCAACGTTCAGATGCAGGCGGCCCAGGCGAGGTTCGACTCCGGGGCGTCTTCGCAGTCCGAATTGCAGGATGCAAGGCTGGCGGTCGAGCAGGCCCAGCTGGATTCGGACCGCGCCGCGGAGGATTTTGCGTACTCCAAGCAGACTTTCATCAGGCTCGTCGGGATAGACAACCTGGGCGACGAGACCATCCCCCTCATGGTGCCGCATCCGGAGTACCCGCCGCAGAAGGCAGACCTGATACTCACTGGATTTGTGGGCGAGGGGATCGAGAGCACCTTCCAGAGCCAGGTCTACGACATGATACTCAAGCAGCAGGATCTCAATTACAAGATAGCCAGGGTCCGGCTGCTGCCAAAATTCAACGCGAGCGTTGGCTACACCTATTCGAACTACACGTCGCTGTCTTCAAACAGCATATCGCAGATCGGTCTCTCGGCGGAAACGGTTTCCGTCGGCGGCTACTGGACGGTCTTCGACGGCTTCGCCACCCGGGGCGCCAAGCTCGCGGCGTTGGAGGGCAAGCGCACCTACGAGTGGCAGAAGAAGAACTACGTCGACACGACGATCGACACGATCACCTACATGCGCCACCAGCTGGACCTTTCAGCCAGGGCAATGGGGCTCGCGGAGGTGCACGACGCCCTTCTTGCGGCGCAGGTCAAGCGGTTCAGGGACGACCAGCAGCTCGGGTACGCCTCAAAGGCGGTGATCGATTCCAGCATTTTGACCCTGAACGCCACGGAACTCCTCATGGCGAATGCCCGGGCAGATTACCTGTCCCACTGGACCGATTTCGTGTCCCTCGCGGGGATCGACCCCGCCCTAAGCAACATTTCCCCCCGCTATGTCCACTAAACCCGGCATCATTCCCCTATGGCTGAAGCTCGCGGCCGCTGTCGCGATCGTCGTTGCGATTTTTGAGGGAGTGGTTCTGTCGCTGCGGCCGGTCGCGAAGGTCGAGGCAGTCATAAGCGGCGAGGCGAAGGACGCGAAGCCCGGCAGCCTCACGGTCAAGGAGATGTACTCGATGCAGATGAAGAGCGCGATAGGGGGCCGTGTCCTCAAGGACGGCTACAACCTCGATCCCGGTCTGCACGTGAAGGAGGGCGACATCCTGGTCAAGCTGGACACCGGCGACATCCAGATCGAGATAGACCAGGCGAAGGCGGAGTATGAGTCTGCCAAGCAGCGCATTGCGGTGGGTTCTTCGAGCACTTACACCCTTGAGACGGCGCAGTCCGATTTCAAGAACACCGAGCGCCTCTTCAAAATGGGGCAGGTATCCGACAGCGATTACCAGAAGGCTCGCCGGGCCGTTGAGACCATCAAGCAGCAGATAGCGCTGGAAAAGGTGAGGAACGAGGAGGACCTGGCGACCGACCTTAACACCCTGCGCGCCAAGCAGAATGAGCTCGAGAAGATGACCATCCGGGCGCCCTTCGAGGGCATAGTCTCGGTCGTCTACGCCCATCCCGGCGACCTCATAGACCCGGGTTCCCCGATCATGTCGGTCATTACGACGGACAAGATCGTTGAGGCGAAGATAAGCGAGGAGGACATCGCCAACATCAAGGTCGGGCAGGCCGCTTCCGTGCATTTCATCCCGTACGGGGCCTTCGTGTACAACGGCACGGTGTCAAAGATCCTGCCGACGGCCGATCCCGAGACCCAGCGCCACCTTGTGGACCTGAACATCACGGACATAGCGCCTGAGAAGCTGATCCCGGGGATCACGGGCGAGGTGACGATAACGGTTGGCGAGCGCCACGCGAACGCGATCATCCCCCGACGCGCGCTGATCAACGAGAGCGTCTACGTGGTGAGGAACGGCAAGGTGGAGCTTCGCCCCGTGACGAAGGGCTATGTCTGGCTGACCGGGGCCGAGATCCTTAGCGGTCTCGAGCCGGGCGAGCAGGTCATCGTGGAGGACCTGGAGAGCTTCCGCGCGGGCGACTCCGTCCGCGTGGAGGAGATTCCGTCCGACGCGTTCAGCAAGAAGAAGTAGCCCTCCAGGATGTCGCAGAATTTTCGCATCGCTCTTCGCTTCCTCACGGCGAAAAAGCGGGCCATGATGATGAGCCTCTCGTGCATCATCCTTGGCGTCGGGCTCTTCGTGGTGACGCAGGCGACGACGAGCGGCTTTGAGGACTTCTTCGTAAAGACGATCCTCGGGACGAACGGCGCCATCATGATCCAGGACAGGCTCCAGGCCACCATGAGGAGCCTTGAGGCAGGCGGATACAATTCCGGGACCGAGATCCGCCAGAAGGAGGGCCAGAAGTATATCGAGGGGATCGAGTACCCGGCGCTGCTCACCGAGGGGGTCAACTCCTTCCGCAACGTGTCCGGCGTTTCGACGGTCCTCCGGGGGACGGTCACCATCCGAAGCTCGTTCCGGGAGCAGAGCGGAAACGCCTACGGGATAGTCCTCGAGGACCACCTGAAGGTCTCGGACCTGGCGTCGCAGATCGTGCAGGGTTCGCTCAACGATTTCCGGGTCGAGCAGGGCGGCGCCCTCGTTGGCCGCGTGATAGCGGACAAGCTCCAGCTCGACACGGGCGACACGTTCGAGATCGAATACAAGGGCGAGATCCACCACTTCAGGGTAAGCGCCATCTACCAGACCGGTGTGACCGACATCGACAGCGTGCGGGTCTACATCAAGATGGATGACGCGAGGGCCCTCTACAGGAAGCCGACGGGGGCCAGCTACCTCCAGGTGAGTCTGCTCGACAAGGACCGCGCGCGGGAGGACGCGGCCGAGATGACTAACTCGCTCCAGTACAAGTCAGATGCCTGGCAGGACCGGGAGAAATCGTGGCTCGGCGTCTTCAAGGCCTTCCGGATTGCGACGGGGATCACGGTGAGTGTGTTCACGCTGATTGCGGGCCTGGCGATGTTTAACACATTGGCTATGATCGTCTTGGAAAAAACAAAGGAGATCGCGATCCTGCGCTCGATGGGCTACTCGCGCCAGGACATCTCCCGGATATTCCTTTGGCAGGCGGCGATCGTCCTCGCCATCGGCACGGTGCTCGGGTGCGCGTTGGGCGCCATAATCACCTACGCCGTCTCCCAGGTGCCGCTTCCGATCACGGGAATCTTCACTAGCCACAAGTTTCTGGTCAAATGGTACGGGTGGCACTACGTCGAAGCCGTCATTTGCGCCGTCGCCATGGTCATGTTGGCGAGCCTCATCCCGTCGCGCCGGGCGGCGCGCATGGAGCCTGGCGACATCATAAGGGGGACCGCCCAGTAGCCATGCCCGCCGAAACCAAGGTCGCCCTGCGCTGCGAGGGACTGCAGCGCTATCTCGGAAAGGACGAGGGCAGGGTGCACGTGCTCAAAGGGGTCACCTTCGAGGCCAATGCGGGCTCGGTCTACGCGATCGTGGGGCCCTCGGGCTGCGGGAAGTCGACACTTCTTTATCTCCTCGGGCTGCTTGACCAGCCCGATGGCGGGAAGATCTGGATAAACGAGCGGCTCATGTCGAACAGCGAGGACGCAATCCGGACGGCCGCGCGCGGCGAGCACATCGGCTTCGTATTCCAGTTTCACTTCCTCATGCTCGAGTTCACGGCCATCGAGAACGTCATGATGCCCATGAGGAAGCTCGGGCGCCTGCAGCCGAAGGCGATGGAGGAGCGCGCCGCCGGCCTCCTGGACTCGGTGGGCCTGGGCGACAAGCTCCACAGGCTTGGCACGCACCTCTCCGGCGGCGAGCAGCAGAGGGTCGCGGTGGCCCGGGCGCTCGCGAACCAGCCGACCATCATCCTCGCGGACGAGCCGACGGGCAACCTGGACGTCAAGAATGCGACCATCGTCTTTGACCTCCTTACCCGGCTGGCGAAGGATCATGGCCAGGCCGTGGTCCTGGTGACGCACAATCCGGAGATCGCTCACCGGTGCGACTACACCCGTCCCATGATGGACGGTGTTTTCCTCTGAGGGGGCGGGGTTTGCGCGCTCCGGTGCCCTCGGGCGGGACGCATACAAGGGTTTAATGCGCTAAAAGGCCGCCGGCCGGAAAAAATGGTTTACAACCGAATCGCGGCATCCTTCCTTCGAAGGCGATTTTTCATTAAAGACGACGCTACGTGAGCCAAGACCAACCGCGAAAAAGCATTCCAGCGAGGGCGCCCGGTCCAGGAACCGAGGGCGTTGACACGCACGGTGTGGAAGCGGCGGCCGTTCGGGCCGGATCATACACCAAGGCGGGCGGCGCTGCCGCAGCCTTCCGGTACGGTCCCGGCGCAGGCGTCGCGGGCCGCTGGGCTTAGGCGAGAGCTCACGGGTCATGGCTAAGCTGTTTCCCAAGTCGGCGAACAAGCTTCCCGTCCAGATCATCGTCTACCTGTGCGTCGTGGGATGCATAGCGACGGCCGCGGCGCAGTACTACATGACCCCGAAGTACACGAGGGTCGGCTACGCGCCGATGCAGCCGGTGCCCTACAGCCACGCGAAGCACGTCGGCGAGCTGGGCCTGGACTGCCGCTACTGCCACAGCACGATCGACACGGCCGGGGCCGCGATCCCAACGTCGCAGACGTGCATGAACTGCCACAACCAGCTGAAGGCGGCGAGCCCCGCGCTGGCCGTCATCCGCGAAAGCTACCAGACGGGCAACCCGGTGCCGTGGGTCCACGTTCACGTGATGCCGAGCTTCGTCTACTTTGACCACTCGATCCACGTGAACCGGGGGATAGGATGCGTCGAATGCCACGGAAAGGTGAGCGAGATGGACGTCGTCACCCAGGTGAAGCCCATGAGCATGGGATTCTGCCTGGACTGCCACCGGGCCCCGGAGCTGCATGTGAGGGAGAAGGCCGACGTGTTCAACCTTGATTCGGGAACAATCGCCGCGACGCAGGGCATCGAGGCGGCCCGCACCTTCGTGAAAGACTGGAACATCAAACCCCCGGTCAGCTGCTCGGGCTGCCATCGATGAAACGCAAGGTCGAACATCCCGAGCCGTCCGAGAGGGCGAGCAGCGGCCCGCGCTACTGGCGCAACCTCGAGGAGCTCGCGCAGAGCCCCGGCTTCCGGGAGGCGATGGCCAGGGAGTTCCCGCAAGGGGCCTCCGAGATGAACGGCGTGGACCGCAGGCAGTTCGTGAAGATCATGGCCGCCTCCTTCGCGCTCGGAGGCATCGGCCTGTCCGGGTGCCGGCGCCCCGAGATGAACGTCCTTCCCTTTGGCAAGTCGGTCGAGGGGGCCGTGCCCGGCCTGCCGGTGTACTTCGCGACGGCGATGCCCGTTCGCAACTGGGCGGTCCCGCTTCTCGCCGAGACCCACCAGGGCCGGCCCACCAAGCTCGAGGGCAACCCGGCGTACGAGCCGCACGGCGGCGCCACCTCGCTCCTGGCGCAGGCCTCCGTCCTCGACCTCTACGACCCGGACCGCGCGGCGACCCACACCCACGACGGCGCCGCGGCCGACTCCGCGGCTGTGCGCGAACTCCTGGCCCGGGTCGCCAAGGAGCACCTGGCCGGCGACGGCGAGGGGCTCGCCTTCCTTGCCGACACGTCCTCGTCGCCGACTCGCGCCCGGATCGTCCGCGCGCTGCACGCCCGGTTCCCCAAGTCCGTCTGGGCCGAGTACGAGCCTGTCGCCGACGAGCCGCCCGGCGGCGTGGCGCGCAGCCTTTTCGGCCTCGGGGTGAAGCCCATCTACCGCTTTGCTAAAGCTAAGCGCATCCTTTCGATCGACTGCGACTTCCTGCAGGCGGAGGCGGGCTGCCTGTACTACGCAAGGGAGTTCGCAAAGGGCCGGCGGGTCGCGAAGAAGGACGACCCGATGAGCCGCCTGTACATGGCGGAGAGCGCGCTGTCGATAACCGGGACTATGGCGGACCACAGGCTGCGGCTGCCGTCGAGCCACATGGTCGCCTTTGCGGCGGCGGTTGCGGCGCGCGTGACCGGCGACCCGGCCTTCGAGAAGCTGGCGGCGGGGCTCGACGTCAAGGCGGAGTGGATCGCCGAGTGCGCGGCCGACCTCCTTGAGAACAAGGGCCAGTGCCTCGTCGTGGCCGGCTCGCACCTCCCGGATGCGGCGCACGCGGTCGCCTATGCGCTCAACGAGGCCCTGGGCAGCCTTGGCACCACGCTCGAATTCATCTTCAACACGGACAACCCGCAGGTGGGCATCGCCGGCCTGGCGGCGGAGATCGCCCGGGGCTCGGTCAAGACGCTCGTCATCCTGGGCGGCAATCCCGCCTACAACGCCCCGGCGGACCTGGACTGGGCGAAGCTCCAGAAGTCGGTGGCGCGTGTGATCCGCCACAGCTACTACGCGGACGAGACCTCGGAGCTCGCGGGCACGCACATCGCGGCCGCGCACTACCTCGAGTCGTGGGGCGACGCCCGCACGGCGGACGGGACGGTCGTCCCGGTGCAGCCGATGATCCTTCCGATGTTCGGCGGCCTGACGCAGACCGAGGTCCTGGCCGCGCTTGCGGGCTTTGCCAGCACGGACCCCTACAAGCTCGTGTTTGAGACGATCACGGCGGGCGCCGGCGCCCGGGCGGAGGGCATCTTCCGCAAGTTCCTGCACGACGGCGTCCTTGAGGCCAGCGCCTTCCGGCCGCTGAGCGTGCGCCTGAACCGGGGGGCCCTGTCGCGCTACCTGGACTCCGAGGCCGCCCTGAAGACGGTTTCCAGGGATTCGCTCGAGGTGCGCTTCATCAACGACCCGCGCATGGACGACGGCCGCTTCAACAACAATGGCTGGCTGCAGGAGTGCCCGGACCCGATCACGAAGATAAGCTGGGACAACGCGATCCTTGTGAGCCCGAGGTTGGCAAAGGAGATGGGCATCGACTCTCCGGCGAGCAACATCCAGGTGGCGAGGAAGGACCTGGCGGACTTCGACAAGGGCCGTGAGAACGCGCACATCGTCGAGCTGACGGTGGGCGGCCGCAAGCTGAGGGGCCCGGCGCACATCCAGCCGGGGCTCGCCAACTACACGGTCGTCGTGCCGCTCGGCTACGGGCGCACCAAGGTGGGCCGGGTGGGTGAGGGCACGGGCTTTAGCGCCTACGCCGCCCGGGAGACGGGCGCGCTGCACGTCGCCACCGGTGCGGCGATGGCGGTGACGGCGCAGCGGATGTTCCTCGCGGATTCCCAGTGGCACTGGTCGATGGAGGGGCGCGACCTGGTGCGCGAGGGCAACCTCGCCGAATACCAGGAGAACCCGGGCTTCGTGAGGGAGGTCGGCCTCGAGGCCGAGAGCCCGCCGGTCGTCCTCGACCCCAAGTACGGCGAAAGGAGCCTCGCCGAGCGCTCATCAAAGATCCCGCGCGGCAACTCGCTCTACGAGACGCCGAGCTTCGAGGGCGTGCACCAGTGGGGGATGAGCATAGACCTGAACACCTGCATCGGATGCAACGCCTGCGTGGTCGCCTGCCAGGCCGAGAACAACATCCCGATCGTCGGCAAGGACCAGATCCTTCGCGGGCGCATCATGCACTGGATCCGGCTCGACCGCTACTACTCGGACGGGAAGGCGGACGCCTCGCCGTTCGGCGGCGCCGGCAACCGGGAGATCCCGGAGGAGCCGCAGATCTCGATGCAGCCTGTCGCCTGCATGCAGTGCGAGCTCGCCCCGTGCGAGACGGTCTGCCCGGTGAACGCCACGGTCCACGACAGCGAGGGGCTCAACGTGATGGCGTACAACCGCTGCATCGGCACCCGCTACTGCGCGAACAACTGCCCGTACAAGGTGAGGCGCTTCAACTTCTTCGACTGGAACATGCGCAACCTGGACGACCTCTACCTGGGGCCGCTCGGGCCCAGGGGCATGCCGGAGCTCGTGCAGATGGTGAAGAACCCGGACGTGACGATCCGCATGAGGGGCGTCATGGAGAAGTGCACCTACTGCGTCCAGCGCATCGAGCGCGGGAAGATCGAGTGGAAGGTCAAGGTTGCGCAGGAGGGCCACCCGCAGGACGTCGTCGTTCCGGACGGCGTCATCAGGACCGCCTGCCAGCAGGTCTGCCCGGTCGGCGCCATCGCCTTCGGCAACATCCTCGACCCCGAGAGCGAGGTCTCGAAGGCGAAGGCCCTTGAGCAGACCTACGGACTGCTCGCGTACCTGAACACGCGCCCGCGCACGACCTACCTGGCCCGGATCCGCAATCCGAACCCCAAGATGCCCGACTACGCCGAGCTCCCGTTGAGCCGAGTGGAGAACCTGAGCAAGAACCACCCCAGGAAGGCCTGACCCATGTCGCAAGCAGCCGAACAAACCGCTGGCGCCCCGGCCATCCTCCAGGAGATAAGGCCGGCCGTAAAGCCGCGCGCGCAGCTGGTCGCGCACGGCCACGACTTCAATTGGATAACGGAGAAGATCTGCGGGATCGCCGAGGAGAAGACGCCCGTGTGGTGGTGGTGGTGCTTCGGCTGCGCGTGCCTCGTGGCCTCGTTCACGGTGGCGGGGATCACGTACCTGGTAGCCACCGGGGTCGGCGTCTGGGGCCACAGGAGCCCGGTCAACTGGGCCTGGGACATCGTCAACTTCGTCTTCTGGATCGGCATCGGCCACGCCGGGACGCTCATCTCGGCCATCCTTTGCCTGCTGCGCCAGAAGTGGCGCACCTCGATCAACCGCTCGGCCGAGGCGATGACCATCTTCGCCGTGGTCTGCGCCGGCATCTTCCCGGTCTTCCACGTGGGCCGCGTCTGGTACGCCTGGTTCCTCTTCCCGCTGCCCAACTCGAACTACATCTGGCAGAACTACCGCTCTCCGCTCGAGTGGGACGTCTTCGCGGTGTCGACGTACGGCACGGTCTCCGTCCTCTTCTGGTACGTCGGGATGATCCCGGACCTCGCGACCATGCGCGACCGCTTCGCATCGGTCGGCAAGACCCTCAAGGCGCGGCTCTACGGCCTGTTCGCGATGGGCTGGCGCGGCTCCAGCCGGCATTGGAGCAACTACGAGATGGCGTACCTGATCCTCGCGGGAGTATCGACGCCGCTCGTCCTCTCGGTCCACACGATCGTCTCCTTCGACTTCGCGGTCTCGCTGCTGCCCGGGTGGCACACGACCATCTTCCCGCCGTACTTCGTCGCGGGCGCGATCTTCTCGGGCTTCGGCATGGTGCTCACGCTCGCCCTGCCGCTGCGCGCCGTCTACCACCTCGAGGACCTGATCACGCAGTACCACATCGACTGCATGTGCAAGATCATCCTAGCGACGGGCACCATGGTGGGTTACGCGTACGCGATGGAGTTCTTCATCGCGTGGTACGGCGCGAACCCCTACGAGGGCTTCACGTTCATCAACCGCGCCTTCGGCCCCTACTGGTGGGCGTACTTCCTGATGATCAGCTGCAACGTCATCACGCCGCAGTTCTTCTGGTTCAAGGCGGTGCGCCAGAACACGACGCTGGTCTGGATCCTCGCGCTCTTCGTCAACGTCGGCATGTGGTTCGAGAGGTTCGTCATCATCGCGACCTCGCTCGCCCGCGATTTCCTGCCGACCAGCTGGGGCTACTACAGCCCGTCGGTCGTCGAGATCTTCACCTTCTTCGGCACATTCGGGGTCTTCTCAGTCCTCTTCCTTCTCTTCATACGCTTCCTGCCGATCATGGCCATCGCCGAGCTCAAGGCCGTGACGCCGCAGGCCGACCCGCACTCGGGCGAACACAGGGGGGACCGCCATGGCTGAGAAACCCTTCGGCCTGGTGGCCACATTCGACAGCACGGGGGCCCTCATGAGGGCCGCCGTGCAGGTGCGCGACGCGGGCTACCGCAAGTGGGACTGCATCACGCCCTTCCCCGTCCACGGCATCGACCAGGCGATGGGCCTCGGCCGCTCGCGCGTGCCGCGCTTCTCGCTCGCGGGGGGCGTCACGGGATTTTTCACGGGAATGTGCATGATTTTCTACATGAACGGGTTCGATTACCGCCTGAGCGTGGGCGGGAAGCCCTTCTTCAGCCCCCTGTTCGCGTTCCCCATCTCGTACGAGCTGACGATCCTCTTCACGGCATTCGCGACCATCGGAGGCATGTTCTACCTGAACGGGCTGCCGATGCACTACCACCCGGTGCTCAACTACCCGAACATCCGCAAGGCGACGGACAACCGCTTCCTGATCGTCATCGAGCGTGCCGACCCGCGCTTCGACGAGGCGGCGACGCGCGCCCTCCTGGAGAGGGTCGGCGGCGCGGACATCGAGGAGGTCGAGGCCTAGGACATGAGGAACGCCTACATAGCGACCCTCTTCATTGTGGTGCTCACGTTCTCGATCCTGGGCCTTAGGAACCGCACGTTCACGAAGCCCCCGATGGACGTGTTCCCCGAGTGGCTCTTCCCCGGGATGAAGTACCAGCCGAAGCTCACGCAGCAGCAGCAGAGCCCGTTCTTCGCGGACGGCCGCTCCGACCGGCCCGCGCCCCCGAACACGGTGCCCGCCTCCTTCGGCCCCGCGGGCCAGGGCGTCAGGAGCGACGACTTCCTCTACCGGGGCAAGCTCCATGACGGCTCGTGGGCCCGGGGCTTCCCGCCGGCGCTCACGCTCGACATGAAGTTCATGGAGCGCGGCAGGGAGCGCTTCACGATCTACTGCTCGCCGTGCCACGGGGCCGTCGGCGACGGCGGCGGGATCACCAAGAAGTACGGCATGGGGGCCGTCCCCACCTACCACGACGACCGCCTGCGCCAGATGGCCGAGGGGGAGATCTTCAACACGATCACGAACGGAAAGGGCCAGATGAACCCCTACGGCGACAAGCTGGCGCCGCGGGACCGCTGGGCCGTGATCGCCTACGTGCGCGCGCTCCAGCTCGCGCAGACGGGCACGGTGGCCGACGTACCGGAGGACCACCGCGCGGAGCTCGGACTCAAATGAGCAAATTCCCCGCAACACAGGCGCTCACGGTGGGCCTTGCCGCAACGGCGGTCACGGCCGCGGGCATCCTCGTCTCAGGCGCCCACGTGGTCGCCACGGCGTGGCTCGTGGGCATCGGCTTCTGGACCGCGGCGGCCATCGGGATGCTGATGATGATCCTCATCCACCACATCTTCGACGCCTCGTGGTCGACGGCGCTGCGCCGGCAGTTTGAGCACGGCACGGCCGCGTTCCCGTGGCTCCTGCTGCTCTTCCTGCCGCTCATCATCGGCTCCTACGCCGGGAAGGGCGACCTGGTCTGGCCGTGGATGAACCCGGCGCATGAGGTCCACGGCGCGATCACCGTGCGCACCGACCTCCTCTACGAGAAGAAGTCGGCCTTCCTGAACGTGCCGCTCTTCACGATACTCTCGATCGGCTTCTTCGCCCTGTGGATATGGGTGTCGGCGCGCCTGCGCCACGCGTCGTTCGCCCAGGATGCGGACGGGGACGCCAAGTGGACCCGCCGGAACGGCTTCACCTCGGGCTTCGGCATCCCGATCGTCGCCCTCACGCTCACGGGCGCCGCGATCTACTGGTTCAAGAGCCTGGAGTACCACTGGTTCTCGACCATGTACGGCGTCTGGTACTTCGCGAACTGCATGCGCGCGGCGCTGGCCCTCGGGGTCATCATCATGCTCTGGCTCTACGGGCGCGGCGACTACCGCGGGATACTCAAGACCGACCACCTCTGGGCGATCGGGCAGCTCATGCTCACCTTCACGGTCTTCTGGGCCTACATCTCGTTCTCCCAGTACTTCCTCATCTGGAACGCGAACGTGCCCGAGGAGACCTTCTGGTACAACATCCGCGAGTACGGCGACTGGTGGTACGTGAGCCTGTTCCTGGTCTTCGGCAACTTCCTGCTGCCGTTCCTCTTGCTCCTCTCGTACCGCTTCAAGGTGACGCACGCGGCGATCCGCTGGATAGCGTACCTGATCCTCTTCGTCATCTTCGTGGACATCTGCTACAACATCCTGCCGGCGCTGCAGGACGCGAAGGGCAACCCGCAGCCCTTCCTCTCCCTCAACCTCCTCTGGTCGGCCACCTCGGTGGCGGGCGTGGGCGGCATATGCGTCTGGGCCTACATGAGGAGCCTGCCCAAGACCAAGATCATCCCGATCCGCGACCCGAGGATAGGGGAGTGCCTGAGCCACCATGAGTGACGCGCCCGCGCCCGCCCCCAGGCCCCGGCCGGTCTCGCTCCTGGCGACGGCGGGCGTATTCATCCTGCTCGGCCTCTTCTGGGCCATCACGACGCGCGTCTACGTGCCCGGGCACCCCCCGGCACCCCAGAACGAGGCCTTCGACAACCTGCCGAGGGAACTGGCCTGGAAGCAGACGCCGGCCGCGCGCAGGGCCGCGCTCGCCGACCTGAGGAAGGCCCAGGCGACGCAGGTCGTGTCCTACGCCTGGGTCGACCAGAAGGCCGGCATCGTGCAGCTTCCGGTCGGGCGCGCGATGGAGCTCGTGGTCCAGGAGAACGCGAAGCACTGACATGACGAGCGAGCACTCACCCAACGACGCGGCGTCGCGCTGGCCGATCCTCATGCTCCTTCTGGCGGGGAGCGTGTGGCTCGTCGTGAGCGGGGTCCTCGGCATCATCGCCTCCGTCCAGGTGCACACGCCCGTCTTCCTGTCGGGCTGCCCGCTGTTGACCCACGGGCGCGTGAGCGCGCTCGCGGAGACCTCCTTCGTTTACGGCTGGCTCGCGAACGCCGGGCTGGGCCTCGCCCTCTGGGTCCTCGGCCGGCTGGCCGGGGAGCCCCTGCGGGCCCAGAACTGGGCCCTGATCGGGACGGCCTTCTGGAACATCGGGGTCGCGGTCGCCCTGGCGGGCGTCGCGACGGGCGACGCGACGGGCTTCGCGCTGCTCGGGCTTCCCAGGTACGTGCAGCTGGAGATGATCTTCTCGTACGCCGCCGTGGCCCTCCCGGGCATCCTCGCGTGGTCCGGGCGCCTGAGGAGGGTCTCCTTCGCCTCGCACTGGTATGCGGCCGCGGCCCTATTCCTCTTCCCCTGGCTTCTCTCGGTGGCTCACGTCGTCCTCTTCGCGCTTCCGCCGCGCGGCGTGGTCCAGGCGATCGCCGCCGGCTGGTACGCGCAAGGGGCGTGGACCCTGTGGCTGGCCCCGCTGTTCCTCTCGGTTGCGTACTACGTAGTCGCCAAGACGACCGGCAGGGCGCTCCCGTCCTACGAGTTCGCGGCGCTGGGCTTCTGGTGCCTTGTCTTCGTGGGCGGGCTCACCGGCGGCCGCCACCTGGTGGGCGGGCCGGTGCCCGCCTGGATCTCCGCCGTGGCCGTGGTGTCGAGCGCGCTTCTCTCGTTCCACGTGATCGTCGTCGTCCTGAACCTGCGCGGCGCCGCGACGGCGCCGGGCGTCTCCGCGAAGTTCGTCGCCTTCGGGATCGCGGCCTACGCGCTGGGCGCCGGCGCGGACGCGGCCACCTCGTTCCTGGGCGTCGCGGTCAAGACCGAGTTCACGTACTTTGACGAGGCCCTGCGGCAGCTTGCGCTCTACGGGGCCGCGACCGCGGTCTTCCTCGGCGGCATCTATTTCGCGGTGCCGCGCATCACGGGCAAGGCCTGGCTCTCTGGCAGGCTGGTGCGGGCGCACCTGCTGCTGACCTTCGCGGGAGTCGTGCTCCTCGTGGGCTCGCTGGTCGTCGCCTCGTTGGTGCAGATCCCCGATCTCTTGGACGCCAAGGTGCCCTTCGCGCAGATCACGCGCGAGACCCGGCCGTGGCTTCTGGGCGTCACCGGGGCCCTCGGCATCCTGCTCGCGGGCAACATCGCGCTCCTCGTCAACTTCTACGCAACGGCGTGCGAGATCCTCAACCTATCGAAGCCGGCCGCGTTCGAGGCGCCCGCGGCCGCGGAGACCCACGCATCGTGAAGAGCAACTTCGTATTCTTCCTGGGAATCCTCGCGGCCCTCGGCGTGTCCTGGGCCGCCATCGTCCTCGGCTCGAACGCCGAGCTGGGCGCGCTGGCCCCGTTCTACGACGACACGCAGAGCACCGCGTTCCCCGAGTGGATGCCGGGCGAGGCCGCGCGCGGACAGCTCGTCTACAGGGACTTGGGCTGCGCCTCGTGCCACACCCAGCAGGTGCGCCGCCCGGGCCTGGGCTCCGACCAGGCCCGCGGCTGGGGCGAGCGCCAGAGCGTCGCCCGCGACTACATCTATCAGCCCGCGCCGCAGCTCGGGGCTTCCCGGATCGGGCCGGACCTCATGAACCTCGGGGAGCGCAAGCCGACCGCACCGGACAAGGACGACCTCCTCAAGCTTCTCTACGCCGGCGCCGAGGGCATGCCGCCCTACCGCTTCCTCTTTGAGATGCGCCAGGTGGGTGTCGGGGCGCAGCCCTCCGACAACGCACTCAGGCTGACCGGGGCCCTCGAGGCGCCGGCGGGCTGGGAGATCGTCCCAACGGAGCGCGCCATCTCCCTTGTGAAGTACCTGCTCAACGGGAAGACGCCCTACGACTACCCGGAGGCGGTGCCGCTGCCGCCGGCAAAGCCCGAGGCGGGAGGGGGTGCGAAGTGAGCGGGGAACCCCTTCGCGATCCCGGCGTCGACCAGGCGGCGATCTCGGACGAGGGCCTGCTCGACGCGCACGAGAGGGCGCTCGGGCGCCAGCACCACGAGGACGGCGCACGCTACAGGCTGCTGCCGATCGGCATCCTGTTCGTCTTAAGCGGCCTCGTCCTCTTCGCGGGCACGTACCTGAACCGCTACACGGGCCACTACAGCGCCCTCGTGTTCAACGAGAACGCGAAGCCGTCCATGAACATGGCGCCCAAGGTCGACCCGCTTGCCGTGGGAAGGGCCCAGTTCAAGGCGGTCTGCATCACCTGCCACCAGGAGAGCGGCCTCGGCCTTCCCGGGATCTATCCGCCCCTCGCCGGCTCGGAGTGGGCCAACGGCCCCGCCGACAGGGTGGTGCGCATCGTCCTATACGGCCTCAAGGGCCCGGTCCACGTCGCGGGCAAGGAATTCAGCGCCACCGCGATGCCTGTCTTCGGCCAGGTGCCCGGCTCGGCCTACAACTGGAGCGACGAGAAGATCGCCGCCGTCCTCACCTTCGTGCGCCAGGAGTGGGGCAACAAGGCCCCGGCGATCACGGCCGACGAGGTGTCGGCCATTCGCAAGGCCGTGGGCGCTCGCAAGGAGATGACCGAGGCCGAGCTTCTCGAGGTCAAGTAGGGCGGCTAGTCGCCTAGGCGCTTGTCGGGGACGAGGTAATTGCGCACGTAGTCGCCCACGGCCTCCGCTAGCGGCGTCACGGGGGGCGCGTAGCCGGACTGGCGCAGCTTGGAGATGTCGGCCTGCGTGTAGTACTGGTACTTGGCCCTCAGGCCCTCCGGCATGTCGATGAACCGGATCGCGGGCTCGCGCCCCAGCGCCGCGAAGATGGCGCTTGCCAGCGACAGCCAGGTGCTCGCCTGGCCGCAGCCCAGGTTGAACAACCCGGTCGCCTTGGAGCCCTTCTCGGCGAAGTGCAGCGTCATCTCCACAGCGTCCTTCACGTAGAGGAAGTCGCGCATCTGGCAGCCGTCCCTGTAGCGCGGGTCGTAGCTCTTGAACAGCCCGATCGTCCCCGACTCGCGGATCTGCTGGTGCGCCTTGGAGACCACCGAGCGCATGTCGCCCTTGTGCTCCTCATTCGGACCGAAGACGTTGAAGTACTTGATCCCGACGATCCGATCGAGCCATCCCTGGCGGCGGGCGTACAGGTCGAAGAGGTGCTTCGAGTACCCGTACATGTTGAGCGGGCGAAGGCGCTCGATCCCCGGGTCCGTGTCGCTCATCCCCTGGGAGCCGTCGCCGTACGTCGCGGCGGAGGAAGCGTAGACGAAGCGGGCGCCGGCCGCGAGCGACCACGCGGCCAACTCGCGGGTGAAGGCCGTGTTGTTGTCGACCAGGTACGACGCGTCGCGCTCCGTCGTCGAGCTGCAGGCCCCCAGGTGGAACACGCACGAGAAGGCGCCGAAGGCGCCGGGGCGCTCCGCGATCCTGGAGCGCAGGACCGGGCCCTCGACATAGTCGGCGTAGCGCAGGGGGACGAGGTTGCGCCACTTCTCGTCGGACTTGAGCACGTCGCAGACCAGGATGTCCTCGATGCCGCGCGAGTTGAGGGCCCAGACGAGCGCGCTCCCGATGAAGCCCGCGCCGCCGGTGACAAGGATGCGTCCGCCCAGTGCAGGCATGGGTCTAGAGCGAAAGCTCCGTTGCCCGGGCCTCGGCGGCGCGGATGGCGTCCCTCATCATGTGGCGGAAGCCCAGGTCCGCCATCCTGCGAAGGCCGGCCGCCGTGACGCCATTGGGCGAGGTGACCTCGCTGCGCAGCACCTCCGGGTCGACCCCCTGGGCGGCCAGCAGGCGCGCCGCGCCGAGGAGAGTCTCGACCGCGAACATCTTGGACGCCTGGGCGTCGAAGCCCATCTGCAGCGCGCCGTCGCGAAGCGCCGCGGCGAACTCGAAGACGTACGCCGGGCCGCAGCCGCAAATGGCCGTGAAGGCGTCCATCTGCGCCTCGGGCAGCTCGATCTGCCGCCCGAGGGCCCCGAAGAGCGAGTCAAGGACCGCGCGGTCGCCGCCGCCAAGGCTCGAGCGGGCGCACCAGCCCGTGACGCCCGCGCCTATGCGGCTGGGCGTGTTCGGCATGCTGCGCACGATGTTGCGCGCCCCGGGGAACACGCGGGCCAGGTCCGCAAGTTTCTTGCCGGCGAGCACCGAGATGACAAGGCGTCCAACCGTAAGCTGGGCGAGGCGCGGGTCGGCGCCGGATAGGTGCTGCGGCTTGAAGGCCACGACCAGGGTGTCCGCGGAGCCGAGGAGATCCTCCAGCGAGGACGCAAGGCGCACGCCCGTCCTCTCGGACAGCTTCATTGCGGAGGTGCCCGAGCCGCCGATGCACGCCATGCTGGCCGGGGAGAGGGCCTTCTTCGCAAGCAGGCCGTCTACCATGGCTGCGGCCATGGAGCCGGACCCCAGGAAGGCGATCTCGCTGGCGGGTGGCACGGCTCCTTGGGCGGCCCTACTCGGCCTCGTCCTCCGTCTTGTCCCTCAGGCGCGGGTCGCGCACAGGGTGCACGAGCACGGCGCTCGTCCCGCCCCCTTGGCGGGCGCTAACCGTTACCTCGCCGCCCAGGCTGCGCAGGGAATGCCTCGCTATCGTGAGGCCCATGCCGGCCCCGACCGTGCGCTTCGAGCTCACGAAGGGCTCGAACATGCGGTCCTTGATTTCCTCCGCGATCCCGGCGCCGCTGTCGTCGACGGTCAGCTCGAGCATCTTCTCCCCGCGCGGCTTGTCGAAGAGGCGGGTGCGCACCGTGATCTTGCGGTTCTCCGGGGGGGCGTCGTGGTAGGCCTCCCAGGCGTTTATGAGCAGCTTGGAGAGCACCTCCTCGAACGTCTCTATGTTGGTGTCGATCTCCACGTGGCCGAGGGCATTGTCGATGTCGACGGGGGCCGTGAGCTTGTAGTCGGAGTGGAAGCGGTGGATCCCGCCCTCGATCAGCCGGGGCAGCTCGACGCGGGTCAGGTCCGGGCGGGACTTGACGACGAGGGAGCTAAGCTGGCGCACGATACCGACGATGCGCTGGATTGCGTCGTCCAGGCTCTGGGCGTTCTTCTTGACGAAGGCCGGCTTCTCGTAGCCGTTCTTTATCAGGTCCAGGTAGCCGATCACAACGCCCAGGAGGTTGTTGAGGTTGTGGGCGATCCCCTGGGCCACGGCGCCGATTGTCGCCGCCCGCCGCGACTCCTCGAGGCGGCGCTGCAGCTCGAGGTTCTCGCGGTTGACCGCCGCGAAGCGCAGCTGCGTCTGCACGCGCGCGACGGTCTCGTCCAGGTCGATGGGCTTGGTGATGTAGTCGACGGCGCCGACGGCCAGCCCCTCGAGCCTGCTCTCCTTTGACGTGCGCGCGGTGACGAAGATGACCGGGATGGAGCGCGTGTCGCTCCTCTCCTGCAGGCGCTGGCAGACCTCGATGCCGTCCATGTCGGGCATCATGAGGTCAAGGAGGATCAGGTCGGGCGTCTGGGCCTTCACCCGCTCGAGGGCCTCCAGCCCGTTGCTCGCCGTAATGACCTCCATGCCAACGCGCTCCAGCTTGCGCTTGAGCAGCTGCACGTTGATTGCCTGGTCGTCTACCACCAGTATTTTGGCGCTGGACATGGATCGCTGGTTTGGCGGTGAGAATGGCCGGGCCCGGGCGCGGGCGCAAGCCAAGCCGCGTCAAATCATCGGGTTGGCCCCTGCCGGAACGCCCTGAGCGTGTTCATCATGAGCATGGCAACCGTCATCGGGCCGACGCCTCCGGGAACGGGCGTGATCTTGGAGGCGACAGGCGCGACGGAGTCGAAGGCAACGTCGCCCACGAGGCGGTAGCCCGACTTGCGGGAGGGGTCCGGGACGCGGTTCATCCCGACGTCGATCACCACGGCGCCGGGCTTCACCATGGGGGCCGTCACGAACTCGGCCTTGCCTATCGCGACGATAAGGACGTCGGCCTGGCGCGTCATCGACGGCAGGTCCGCGGTCCTCGAGTGGCAGACGGTGACGGTCGCGTTGGCGCCGGCCCTCTTCTGGAGGGCCAGCAGGGCGGCCGGCCTGCCGACCAGAAGCGAGCGGCCGACGACCACGACATGCCTGCCCTCGAGGTCGACGCCGCTCTTGCGCAGGATCTCCATGATCCCGCTGGGCGTGCAGGCGGCGAATCCGCTGTCGTCCTCCTGGGCCACCTTGCCCAGGTTCACGGGATTGACCCCGTCCACGTCCTTCCCGGGCGCGATCCGCCCGAAGACGGCGCGCTCGTCCAGGTGGGGGGGCAGGGGGGACTGCACCAGGATGCCGTCGACCGACGGGTCCGCGTTGAGCCGGCCGACGAGCTCCTCGAGCTCGGGCTGGCTGATCGACTCCGGCGGCAGGATGACGCGGCTTTCGATCCCAATCTCGGCCGCTGTCTTGTCCTTCTTTCGCACGTAGGAGACCGAGGCCGGGTCGTCGCCCACGCGTACGAGGGCGATGCAGGGCCTGCGGCCCGCGATCTTGGCCACCTCGGCCTTGAGCTCGGCTATCAGGTCGGCCGCGATCCTGTTGCCGTCGATGACCTCCATCTACTTCAGGTGGAAGGCCTCGACGTCGATCACGAGGTCTCGCGTCTCCTTGACGGGTCGCAGGGAGCCCAGGACGACCACCGTGTGGCCGGCGTAGTTTTCGATCTGGTCGGTCATCAGGATGCTCTCGAGGTTGACATAGGCGATCCTGGCGCCCGAGGCGTCAGAGAGCTGCCATTTGAACGGCCGGTGCGGGTAGAGGAGGGACTCCGACGATGTGAGCTTGCCCTCGAAGAGGCGGGCGGGTGGCACGGCCTGCCCCTGCGGGGCCGGGGAGGACGAGGAGGTCACGGCCGCCGGCGCAGCAACGCCAGGGGCGGCCGAGAGGGGTGCCGGCGAGGCGGGGGCCGACGCCGCCACCGCCGCGGGCATTGGCGGCGCGCTCGAGATGTAGCCAACCAGCGTCTTCTCCAGGCTAAGCTGGGTCCAGCCGCCGCGAAGGCCTGTGATCTCGGCCTTGTCCCCCTTTGCGTAGACCGCGAGGACGCCCGCGTCGTCCTTGGGGGCGAGGAAGATCGAGGTGCCCGGGACGACGTCCAGCTGCTTCGTGAGGTCCCTGTTGTGCACGTAGCCCGTGAAGGGCCCGGGAAGGTCGACCGCGGTCCACCCGGCCGGCGCCTGCGCCGCGGAGGCCGGGGGCTGCTCGGCGCCCGCCGCGAGCACCGCGATCACGGGCGACGCCGCGTCGGGCTGGCTTTGCACCGCCGTTGATACGCCCAGGGGCGCCGCGCCGAGCGACGCGCACCAGGCAAGGCTCGCTGACGTTACGATGGTCTTAATCTTCATGGATGGATGAGGCCCTTTGCGCGGTCGCCTGAAACTCCGCTGCCGGAGTGGAGGGCGAACGGAACAGCTGTTCGATTTCCTTTGAAGCAAGTTGTCGCGCCCCGCGCAACGGGATTCCCTTCAGCCGGACGGCGCCGATCTGGTAGCGGCGCAGGCGCCGCACGGGAAAGCCGAGCGCCGCGAAGAGGAGCCGGATCTCGCGCTTCTTGCCGTGGTGCATATGGATGTCAAGGTCGGTGCCCGTCCCCCCGGGGCCCGCGTTCACGATCGCGGCCCGCTCCACCTGGAGGCGCTCGCCCTCGATGGTCAGGCCCGACACCAGCCTGCGAAGCTTGGTCGACGGGAAGGGGCGCTCGAGCGAGACGAAGTAGCGCTTCACCACCTCGCTCGAGGGATGCATGAGGCGGTGCGCGAGGTCGCCGTCGGTGGTCAGGATGACGAGCCCCTCGCTGTCCTTGTCGAGGCGCCCGGCGCAGAAGAAGCGCAGGCGCGAGTACTCCCGCGGGAGGAGCGAGAACACGGTGTCGGGGTTGTGCGGGTCGTCGTTCGAGCACACGAGGCCCCGGGGCTTGTGGACGGCGAGCGTGATTCTGGGCTGGGCGCGGGTGCGCACGATCCTGCCCTCGACAGTCACCTTGTCCTCGCCGGGCGACACCTTCTGGCCGGCCACGGCGCGGCTTCCGTTCACCCAGACCTCGCCGGCCGCGATCAGCGCCTCCGCCGCACGGCGCGAGCAGACGCCCGCGTCGGCGATGAATTTCTGCAGGCGGATGGGATGTTCGTTGGGCACGTGCTTCGGGAGCGCCTCCCCGGCAAGAAAGGGGGGGGCAGACGATTGACCGGGCCGGCGGACAACGCAAGCCAACGGCGTTGCCCGCGGGAAGCGACTTGCAAGGCGCCGAAGCCGCGCCTTTAGTGCGCGGCCCTCGATTGATGACGCAAACCGCAGCACCCGCAGCCCACTCCAAGGACAACCCTTTCCCAGCGCTCGTCACCGAGAACCGCCTCCTGAACCCACCGGGCTGCGCCAAGGAGACACGGCACTTCGTCGTCAGCACCGCCGGCAGCGGCCTGCACTACAAGCCCGGGGATTCCCTGGGGATCTTCCCGTCCAACCGCACGTGCGACGTAGAGGCCATCCTCGCTGCCCTGGGCGCCACGGGGAGCGAAAGGGTCCTTCTCCCGAGGGCCCGGGAACCCGTCGGCCTGAGGGAGGCCCTGACCGCCAAGCTGTCCCTGGCGGGCCCCACGCGACGGATGCTCGAAACCCTCGCCGCACGGGCGACGGCCCCGGCGGACAAAGGCGAGCTTGCAGCGCTCCTTGCCTCGGGCGCGCAAGAGACGCTATCGGCGTGGCTTCATGAGCGCGAATTCTTGGACCTTTTGGAGGAGTTCCCGAGCGCGCGCCTGAGCCCCCAGGAGCTCGTGGACCACATGCGCCGGCTCGTCCCCAGGCTCTACTCGATCGCGTCCTCGCAGCGCGTGCACCCGGAGGAGGCCCACCTGACCGTGGCCGTGGTGCGCTACAAGACAAACGGGCGAGACCGGGTGGGCGTGTGCTCGACCTATCTCGCCGACCGCGTGGGCGTGGGCACGACGCCCATGCCCGTCTTCGTCTCCCACTCGAAGTTTGCGCCCCCGCAGGACGGCGCTCGCGACGCGATAATGGTCGGGCCCGGCACCGGGATTGCGCCATTCAGGGCCTTTGTCCAGGACAGGACCGCAGCGGGCGCAACGGGGCGCAACTGGGTTTTCTTCGGGGACCAGAAGAGGGACTGCGATTTCGTCTACCAGGGGGAGTGGGAGCGCTGCCTGCGGGATGGGACGCTGCAGCGCCTGGATACGGCGTTCTCCCGCGACCAGGACCACAAGATCTACGTGCAGGACCGCATGCGCGAGAACGCCGCCGAGCTCTGGAACTGGGTCAAAGCGGGGGCGCATTTCTATGTTTGCGGCGACGCCAAGCGCATGGCAAAAGACGTGGATGCCGCGCTCCACGACGTCATCGCCGGCCAGGGAGGCATGTCTCAGGCGCAGGCCATTGATTACGTGTCAGTTATGAAGAGCGAGAAGCGCTACCAGAAGGACGTCTACTAAATCAGCATGATCACATTCAACAACCGCACCGCGCTGGTTACGGGGGCAGGCAGGGGCATAGGCAAGGCCATTGCCGAGACCCTGGCGCGCCACGGGGTCACGGTCATATGCGTCTCGAAGTCGGCCGATTCCTGCGGGGCCGCGGCCGCCTCGATATCCCAGGCGGGCGGCAAGGCCCGTGCCCTTGCGGTTGACGTCTCGGATGGGGCCGCCATCGCCAAGGCTGCTGAGACGCTCCTGGCCGAGCATCCCGCCATAGACATCCTCGTCAACAACGCCGGCATCACCCGCGACGGGCTCCTCTTCAGGATGAGCGATTCAGACTGGAACGACGTGATATCGACCAACTTGACGAGCTGCTTCCACTGGACAAAGCACCTGGCAAGGCCCATGACGCGGGCCCGCTGGGGGCGCATTGTAAACGTGACTTCCGTCTCGGGAATCCTAGGCAACGCTGGACAGGCCAACTACTCGGCCGCCAAGGCCGGCATGATAGGGCTCACCAAGGCCCTGGCCCGGGAGTTCGCCTCCCGGAGCGTCACGGTGAACGCGGTCGCCCCGGGGTTCATCAAGACCGACATGACCCATGACCTGATCGGCAACGCGGACGTGGCCGCCAAGATCCTCGAGGCCGTGCCCCTTAGGCGGTTTGGGGAGGCCTCCGACATAGCCAATATGTGCGCCTACCTGTGTTCCGAGGAGGCCGGCTATGTGACGGGACAAGTTTTTACCGTTGACGGCGGCATGGCAATGTGAAGCCTGCGGTGACACGGATTAATCCCAAATGGCCGACCAAAAAACTATAGACCAGCGTGTTAAGGAGATCATCGTGAACCAGCTCAACGTCAACGAAGAGCAGATCACACCGACCGCATCCTTCCTTGACGACCTTGGCGCTGACTCACTCGACACGGTCGAGCTCATCATGGCCTTTGAGGAGGAGTTTAAGGACGAGATCAAGGGAGAGATCCCCGAGTCCGATGCCGAGAAGCTCCAGACTGTCGGCCAGGTCATCGACTACATCAAGAGCAAGGCCGGGCAGGCTTGAGCCGCGGCCGCCGGCAGCGTGGCACTCCTTGCTTGCCAAAGTAGGGAGCAGGGGAGCGTGAGAATCGTGGGTCCATGAAGAATCCCATGCCAGACAGGCGCGTCGTGATCACCGGCCTCGGTGTCGTGACTTCCATTGGCCACGACGTCGCTTCGTTCTGGGCTTCGCTGGTCGCGGGCAGGATCGGCGTCGACCGCGTGACCCTCTTCGATCCCTCCAGCTTCGCCTGCCAGATCGGAGCCGAGGTCCGAGACTGGGAGGTCACAGCCCACATGGACCCCAAGGAGGCCCGCCGCAACGACCGCTACACGCACTTCGGCTTCGTCGCCGCAAAGCAGGCAGTCGCCGACTCCGGCCTCGACATGTCGATGGAGGACCCGGACAGGGTGGGCGTCATCATCGGCTCCGGAATCGGCGGGATGCACACGTACGAGACGCAGCTCCAGATTCTGCACGACCGCGGCCCCCGCAAGGTATCACCTTTCACGATACCGTCGCTCATTGGAAATATGTGCTCGGGCCTGGTCGCGATCGAGTACGGCGCGCGCGGCCCCAACTTCGGGATGGTCTCCGCCTGCGCAACGGGGACACACTCGCTGGGCGAGGCGGCGCACGCGATCCGGCGCGGCGACGCCGATGTCATGTTCGCCGGGGGCAGCGAGGCGGCGATAACGCCCTTTGCGTACGCGTCATTCTGCTCGATGAAGGCCATGAGCACGCGAAATGACGAGCCCAAGCGCGCGAGCAGGCCCTTCGACCGCAACCGCGACGGCTTCATCATGGGGGAGGGCGCGGGCATCCTGGTCCTGGAGTCTCTCGAGCACGCGCGGGCTAGGGGGGCGCGCATCTACTGCGAACTCGCGGGCTACGCGGCGACCTGCGACGCCTACCACATCACGCAGCCCGACCCCGACGGCAAGGGCCTGTCGATGGCGATGCGCAGGGCGATGGCGAGCGCGGAGGTGGCGCCCGCCGACGTCGACTACATAAACGCCCACGGCACCTCAACCCCCTACAATGACAAGTTCGAGACGCTGGCCATCAAGCGGGTGTTTGGGGAGGCGGCGCGCAGGGTGGCCATCAGCTCCACCAAGTCCATGACGGGGCACCTCCTCGGGGCCGCGGGCGGGATCGAGTCCGTGATCTGCGTCAAGACGATCGAGAACGGCGTGATCGCCCCGACCATGAACCTGGAAGACCCCGACCCGGACTGCGACCTTGACTACGTGCCCAACGCGGCGCGCAGGGCCAAGGTCCGCACCGTGCTGAGCAACAACCTCGGATTCGGAGGACAGAACGCGTCCGTCATCTTCCGAGCGATGTGAGACGATCCTGGGCCGCCGTCGCAGTCCTCGTGCTCGCGGGGTGCGCCCCGCGGCCCGGAGATGCGCCGGTCGAGGCGCCGGGCACGCTTCGGGCGCGGCAGGCCATCTGGGCCGAGATCCGGGTGCTTGCGGCCGAGCGGCAGATGGACCCCGGCTTCGTCTATGCGCTGGTCAAGATCGAATCGGACTTCGACGCGCATGCGCGCAGCGGCGACGCGAGGGGGCTCCTGCAGCTGAAGCCCGACATCTGGAGGTCGGTGTCGGGCGCCCCCTACGCCCCGGCGGTGTGGGATTGGCGCATGAACCTGAAGGTCGGGATCGACTACCTGGCGGCCATGAAGGGCAACATCGCGGCGCACGGGCACTTCTCCTACCGTCTCCTTTGGGCGGCCTACCACTACGGCTACGACTATGTCGAGGCGCGCGGTTTCGACATCGAGCGCATCCGGCGCCCTTCGGATCCCATCTCTTTTAAGCTGTATTCGGGCGACCTGCGCCCGGTGAGCCCACCCAAATGACGGCGGATGACCAAGCCGGGGCAAGCGGGCCGGGCGCCAGGAGGCGCATTCATGTGTGGCCCGCTTTGGGCGCGGCCTGCCTCGTCGTGATCGTCTGGATCGGCCTCGGCTGGGACACACTGACGGCGCGCTACAGCTATGTCGGGACGAGGACCGAGTACTACAACCTCCTGGTGCACGGGTTCCTAAAGGGTCACCTGTACCTGGATGTGGATCCGGATCCAGCGGCAGGCCGGATCATCGCGTCGCTTCTAGACGCAAGCTATTACAAGGGTCACTGCTACCTCTACTTCGGGGTCACTCCCGCCGCACTTATTCTGTTACCCTACGCGTACCTGACCGGCTCGGACTTGGACACGCGTTTCATTGTGGTGCTGTCGGTGGCGCTGGGATTCCTGTTCTCGCTGGGGATATTCCGAATGGCAGCGAGGGACCATGGAGGCCGCGCCGGCGGCGCATTCGACGCGCTGGCGACGCTGGCCCTCGCCTTCGCGACTGCCGCGCCCCTTCTCCTCACGCGCTCGATGTTCTACGAGGTGCCCATCGCGATGGGCTACGCCCTGGCGATGGCCGGCGCTTTCTTCACGTACAGGGCCTTGTCAGGGAGGGGGGCGACCGGCGCCGCGCTCGCCCTCGCGAGCCTCTGTATGGGATTAGCGGTCGGCTGCCGGCCGGATCTCATCGTCGACGTACCGATCCCGGCGGCCGCAGCAGTCCTGATCGCCCTGCGAAATCAGGTGACGGGACGCTGGGGTCGCTCGTTTGCGTCCGCCGTTGCCTGCGCGCTCGTTCCGGCCGGCGCGGTGGGCATCGGCCTCGGCGTCTACAACTTCGAGAGGTTCGGCAACCCCCTCGAATTCGGACTCGCTTACAGCGCCAATGAATTCATCGGCAACCATCACCAGCTTGTAAGCGCGGCATACCTTTGGCCGAACCTCCGCTGGTACTACCTCACTTTCCCCGCCCTGAGCCCCTTTTTCCCATACGTCTTTCCGGAACAGGCATCATTCGGCCCTTCCGGGTACGTGACTGGCGAGGCCATCCACGGACAGTTCCCCGTCTTTGCCCTGACGGCATTCGTTTTCGCGGCCGCGATCCTCCTTCGCGGGAATCTGCGGTTGGAGCGGCTGCGCGGTTTCCTTGGGATTCTCGGCTGGATGTTCGCATCGGCGTTCCTGCTCCTGTGCTCCATCGGGGTGCGCGCGGACCGCTACATGGTTGATTTTCAGCCGCCTCTTGTCCTGGCGATAGCCATTCTGGCGGCTGCGGTTTCGGCCTCGACTGGTGCGCCCAAGCTCTGGCGCCTTTCCTTCGGGCTGCTTGTTGCAGCCGCCGTGGCATTTAACCTCTTTGCAGCCCTGGAGGAATTCTCGGCCTTCAAGTACGTCAGGACCGGACTGTACCGGCGCTTGGAGTGGATCGGCAATTACCCCTCGTACTGGCTCGAAAGGGCAGGAATCCTCCCGACGGGTCCCGTCGAGATGAAGGTCGTTTTCCCGCAGGGCCAGAAGGTCGGCTCGGCGGAGCCCCTGCTGAGCGTGGGCACGCCGGAGAGGACAGACGCGATCTACGCTAACCTGCTCCCTCCCGGCGGCCTCGTGGAGATCGCTGCTAGCCACCATGGCGATGTGGGCGTGGCAACGGCACCGCTGCCGATCGAGCCCGGCCGGGTCTACACGCTCAAGGTTGACATGGGCGCCTTCTATCCACCCCTCAATCATCCCTATTTCGAGCGTTTCAACCCGACCCAGGCACATGCAATGAAGAGCCGTGTCCGCGTGGAGATGGACGGCGTTGCGGTCTTGAATCGCCGGATGAACTCCTTCGACGCGCCGCCCTGGACGCTCGAGTTTGGAAGAAATGATATCACCTTGACGCCGGCGAAGACCGGTTTCACGGGTCGAGTCTTCGGCGAGAGGCGCCTGGCGCCCCCGCCGCCGGAGCCTTCCGTGGACCGGCACGGCCTTTGGCGAATCCAGTGCACGTTTCCCCGCGTAAGTACGGGGACAGGCGAGCCGATCCTCGCGGCGGGGCTGCCAGGCCGGGCCACGCTCGTTTATCTCAAGGTTTTGGCTGCGGACTCGGTCCGGTTCGGCTTGGACGAGTGGGCCACGTCAGCAGCCCAGTCGGCGCCGATTTTCGCAAGGCCCGGTGATATCCACCTGCTCGAGATCATCGTCGGCCCGCTGGCGGCGAATTCCTGGAACACAGACGGGGCCATTAACCCGGAGCGGCTTCAGCGCCTTGCCGGCAGCCTGCGGATTTGGCTCGACGGCCAGCTCGTATGGCAGACTTCGCTGCACGCTCCGTTCGACGCACTCGAGGCGCACACCTGTCTTGGAAGCAATTCCCAGGGCTTTAGCACCGCCGGATCCGAGTACCACGGGGACATGGAGCCGATCCCCTTTTCTCCCTCCGAAGCCCGGGAATTTGTTCTCAGGAACGCGGCGTACAGCCCTTAGGTGGCTGAAGGCCAGCGGCCTATGGAATCGGTCGGCCCTTATGGTCCGCGCGAGCGGCCGAATTAGGCCTTCTGAACCAGACCGGCCTTGAGGGCCTTGACCGACACCCAGACGCGCTTTGTCCCCCCGTTGGCGAGCCGGATGCGGACTTTCTGGAGATTCGGGCGGAACTTGCGCTTTGTGATGCTCGTCACGTGCGTGCCGATGCCGCCACTCTTCTTGGTCTGGCCCTTGCGATTGATGATGTTTCCCTTGACGGGGCGACGACCAGTGATAACGCAGATTTTTGTCATGGCGGAATGAGTTAAAAGGAAGACGTTACCGGTCTGCGAAGCGGTGACGCAAGGGGATTCTTACGAGGGGACGCTGCTGCGCCCCGAGCCCGCCTGAAAGGTCCGGCCAGCCAGGGAATGATGCACGCGCGCTTGGTGCGCGCAAACGCCTGTTCGCCCCCGGGCTGGGCGAATGCACTGGAGCGGATCAGTCGGCTGTTAGGCCAACCGCAGATGCTGTGGCCGGCGACGGCCCCGGCCTTCCGGGGTCATTTGACCGCCAGATCGTCGTACACCGACGCCACACCCGGCACGGAGCGGGCGATGGCCTCCGCGCGGTCCTTCTCGTCGCGGCTTGAGACGCTGCCTCCAAGGCTCACGACGCCGTCGCTGGCCGAGACGGTGATGGGTTCCCCGCGCAGGGACAGATCCTGCGCAAAGGAGGTTTTCACGGTCGCGCTCAGCGTCGCGTCATCGGGCTTAGCGCTCGCGCTCTGGGTCGCCTTGATAGTATCGCAGCCGGCCAACCAGCCGATCGTTACGACGCATGCCACTGCGGCTATTCTGACTTGTTTGCTTGTATTCATTTATCCAGGTCCGTCTTGGTTGCGCTCCAGCCCCCCGCCTGCAAACGCCGGGTCGTCCGGCTGCAGGAAGTTGTTTGTCGAGCTCGGGAAACCGCGCGCAACTGCCCAGTATGTCGCACTGCGGGGCGCCGGGTTTCCTCTAATTCTTCTTCCGGACTTGAGCTTCTTTGCGCTGCCCGGCCGGACTGCTGCGCCTCAAGGCCCTCAACACCTGAAACTTCTGGCCCATGTTGCCCGGGTGCAGCAGCTGCATGAGCGAAAGCTTGTCGCGATCGAGTTGCGCGGCACCGCGGGCTGCGACCTGCGCCATGTAACCGGAGCAGTGGCGCACAAGAAACGCCTCCTGGGACTCGACGACCGGCTCGGCGAACCCGTGGCGCTTAAGCGCGTCCGAAATCCAGTCCCAGCACACGTGGCAGGTGAGATCCTGCTCGCCGGGGGACGCCAGCAAGTCGTTTGCCTGTGTGTGGCGGCTGTAGGCGCGCGCGCTGCCCGCCGGCAGCGCGCTCGCGATCTCCTCCCAAGGCTTGCCGTAGTCGAACGCGAGGAAGAGGCCCCGCCAGGGGAGCTCGGCGATCCGGCCCGCGAGCTCCGCGGAGGCTAGCGGCGCGTCTATCACGTAGCCTTCGGCGGCACGCGCGGGCAGGGCGGGGACGGGTTGCCGCACGAGTCCGAGCTCCACCTCCGCCAGCGCCCCGTCCCCAAAGGAAACCCCGAGCTCGCGCCAGGAGCCGCCCCGGTAGCGCATGCGCCGGAAGGGCTGCGCGTCGAACAGCTCGTTCGAGAAGACGACGCAGGGGCCGTCCAGGCGCAGCGGCTCGCCGAGGCAGACGGCGCGCGCCGAGCGGAAGGGGTGCTCGACGCCGCGCAGGACGCCCCCGTCCGGCTCGGCCCCCACCTCCACGAAGTCGAACGCCGAGGGCGCCTCGGGGCCGAGCAGCTGGGCGCAGGCCTCGACGACCAGCCGTGCGAATAGCGGCGAGGAGTCTGCCGTGTAGAAGTCCGTCCCCGGGGTGCGGCCGATCCGGCGCGCCGCCCGGCGGTAGTAGCCGCATCCGGGCTCGTAGAGGGCCACGTCGACAAAGTCGGCAAAGCCGACGGCGTCCGCGCCGCCCGCGCGCCGGCGCAGGGCCTCGAGGATCGCGGGCGGGGCCGCGGGCATTCTGGAAGCCTTCATTTACAAAGAAGCTCCGATGGACACACTTTGGGACATGTTCAAACGGATTCTTGTCCTTTTGGCCGCCGCGGCGGTCGGCATCGCAGCCTACGAGGGCTCGATGCGGCTCGCGGCGTCATTCTCGCTTTTCCCGAACCGCGACCTCGACCGCTCGTCGAACTATGTCCGCGAGGTCCTCAAGATAGTCCACGAGAACTACGTGGACGGGGACGCCTCGAAGTACGACGCGCTGGCGAGGCTCTCCATTCACGGCATGGTCGAGTCGCTGGACCCGCACTCGGAGTTTCTGGAGTCCAAGGACAACGAGGAGCTCGAGGAGGACTTGGACGGCGAATACGGCGGAATCGGCGTCGAGGTGGAGATGCGCAAGGGCGTGTTCACCGTGGTCGAGCCGATACCGGGCTCGCCCGGCGACCGCGCCGGCATCGTCCTCGGCGACCAAATCGTGAGCATCGACGGCAAGAGCGTGCTCCAGGGAACCCCGATGGACGCGGTCGTCAACCGCCTTCGCGGCAAGCCGCGCACCCACGTGAAGGTCGAGCTTGTGCGCCCGGCGAACGGACGGCACCTGAACCTCGACCTCGTCCGAGAGGTGATCAAGGTCGTCAGCGTCCGCGGGGCCAAGGTGATCGATGGGAACACGGGCTACATCCAGATCCGGGAATTCTCGGACCACACGGGCGAGCAGTTCATCGACGCGCTCAACGGCCTCCTCAAGAGGGGCGTCGACAGCCTTGTGATCGACCTTCGCAACAACCCGGGCGGGCTCCTGGAAGCGGCGGTCGCGGTCGCCGAGCCCTTCTTCAAGAAGGACGAGCTCATCGTGTACACGCAGGGCCGAAGCTCGGAGGACAGGGAGAACTACCTCTCGGAGACCGAGGGCAGCCCCCTGGCGATTCCGGTCGCCGTCCTGATCAACGGGGACACGGCGAGCGCCGCCGAAATCGTGGCCGGCGCCCTCAAGGACGCCGGCCGCGCCGTCATCGTGGGCGAGCGCTCTTACGGCAAGGGCTCGGTGCAGTCGATCTTCAAGCTCAAGAACGGGGAGGGGCTGCGGCTCACGACGGCGCACTACTTCACGCCGAGCGGCGTCATGATCCACGGCAAGGGGGTCTCGCCCCATGTGGAGGTCGTCCTGAGCACCGAGGACGACCGCAAGATCGAGAGCCAGCTCTCGCGGCCCGACGTCACCGACCCGACGGACTTCTCCGAGCGCTTTGGCTTCCGGCCGATCGGCGACAGGCAGCTCGAAGCCGCTCTCGACGTCCTTCGCGTGTCGCGGCTCATTGAGCGGTGATCCTCGCCTTCGAGAGTTCCTGTGACGAGACGGCGCTCGCGCTGTTCGACCCCGAGGCGGGCCTCGCGGGCGAGTGGCTCAACAGCCAGATCGAGCTGCACTCCGAGCACGGCGGCGTCGTTCCGGACATCGCCACTCGGGAGCACCTGCGCCACTTCGGGCCGCTCCTCGAGCGGGCGCGCGCCAATTCCGCATGGCCCCGGGTGACCCAGGTCGCGGTGACGCGCGGCCCCGGGCTGGCCGCGTGCCTCGCGCTCGGCGTGGCCGCGGCGAAGGCGGTGGCCAGGGCCCTCAGGCTGCCCGTCGTCGGCGTCAACCACCTCAGGGCGCACGCGTGGTCGCCCTTCATCGCGCTTCACGCGCAAGATCCAGGCTCGTTCGGCGAGGCCCTCAAGGGGTACCTCCCGCACCTGGGCCTCATCGTCTCGGGCGGCAACACGATCCTCTTCTCGATCTCCGAGGGCCGCGCCCTGCGGCAGATCTCGACGACGCGCGATGACGCGGCGGGCGAGGCCCTGGACAAGGGAGCGAAGCTCCTGGGCCTGGGGTACCCGGGCGGGCCCGCCATCGAGCGCCTGGCCCGCGGCGGCCGGCGCGACGCCTTCGACTTTCCCAGGGGCATCGGCAGGCGCGCGGACCTGGGCTTCAGCTTCTCGGGGCTCAAGACGAGCCTGCGGTACCGTGTCCAGGCGATGCCCGAGCCCGAGGTCCTCTCCGCCCTCCCGGACCTCTGCGCAAGCTACCAGGAGGCGGTCATCGACGCCCTCACGGGCAAGGCCGCGGGTGCGCTCGGCCGGGGATCCTACCGCAGCGTGGGCCTTTCGGGCGGCGTCGCGAACAACCGCTCTCTTCGCGCTTCGATGGAGCGCGCGGCGGGCGCAGCCAAGGCCCGGTTCGTGGTCGCGGACCCAAGCCACACGGGAGACAACGCGGCCATGATCGCCTTTGCGGCCTGGGCTGATGCGGGGGACGCCGCCCGATTCTCGGGTAGCGGCCTCGGGGTGGACCCCTCGGCCTACTTGTAGTCGCGGCGCAGGTTGCTCGGCAGGATGCCGAGCTCGTCGCGGTACTTGGCGACCGTGCGCCTCGCGATATTGATGCCCTTCTCCTGGAGCTTCGCCACCAGCTCCTGGTCGCTGAACGGCGACGCCTTGTCCTCCGCGGCAACCATGTCGGCGATCATCTCCTTGACGCTCGTGTTGGAGACCGAGGCGCCGTTGTCGTTCTGGTAGCCCGGGGTGAAGAAGTACTTGAACTCAAAGACGCCGTGGGGCGTGCGGATGTACTTGTTGGCGATGGCGCGGCTGACGGTCGTCTCGTGGACGCCCACGACTTCCGCGATCTGGGTCATCGTAAGCGGCTTCAGCTGCGAGACCCCGTGCTCGAAGAACGGGGCCTGGGCCTTGAGGATCTCGCGCGTTATCCGCTCGATTGTCCGCTGGCGCTGCTCGATCGAGTCGATAAGGAACTTGCCTGAGCGCATGCGCTCGCGAAGGTAGTCGCGCTCGTCCTTGGAGAGCGTTCCCTTGGCGATCAGGTCCCGGTAGGTGCTGGAAATGCGCAGCCTCGGGATGTAGTCGTTGTTCAGGTGGATCCTCCACTCGCTGCCATCGCGCTCGACAGTCACGTCGGCCACGACGACGCGGTTCTGGTCATCGGCGAAGCGCCTTCCCGGCGCGGGGTCCAACTTGCCGATCTCCTCGATCGCGCCCTGCACGTCGTCCGACGCGGCGCCCAGCTTGCGCGCGAGCTCCGGGATCCGGCGCCTGGTCAGGAGTTCGAAGTAGTGGCGGATGATCCTCGAGGCGAGGGATTCGCGCCTGCCCCTCGCGGCCAGCTGAGCCAGGAGGCACTCGGCGAGGTTCTCGGCGCCGATCCCAGGGGGCTCGAAGGACTTGAGCGCGCCGACGGCCTCCTGGACCGCCGCCAGGGGCAGGCCCGTCTGCAGGGCGACGTCGGGCGCGCTCACGGTGAGGAAGCCGCGGTCGTCCAGGCTGCCCACGAGGTGGTTCATGGCCGCCATCGCCTCCGGGGGAAGGTCCGTCATCTCGGCCTGGCGCATCAAGTGCTCCTGGAGCGAGGTCTCGGTCGCGACCGAATCGAAGAAGTGCTGCCGGCGCTCGGCGTCGTCCGCCGTGAAGGGCTGCGACCCGCCGGCGTTCGCCATGTAGTCGCGCCAGTCGTCGTCAATCTTCCCCAGGATCTCGAACTCCTTTGAGAAATCCATCTCGTCGCGCTTCTGCTCGGCCGCCGCCTCGTGCGGCGCCTCGGCCGAACCGTCGTCGCCCGTTGCGTCCGCGTCGGCCTTTGAGGGCTCCTCCTTCTCCATGCTCATTCCGTCCATGGGAAGCTCCTCCAGCGTCGGGTTGCTCTGCAGCTCCTCCTGGATGACGGAGCGCAGGTCGAGCGCGGCCACCTGCAGGATCTTGAGCGACTGGCGCAGCTGCGGGGCGAGCACCAGCGACTGCGTCTGGCGCTGCCTTAGGTCCTGACTGAATCCTCCCGCGCTCATGGGCTTTGGGGCGGGCCGGGCCTCATGGGTTGGGATCGGGCGGGGGCGGCGGGGGTATCGCTGGGTTTCTCGGTTCCTTGACTTCGAAAAGTGCGCGCATGTACGCCCCGAGCTTCTCATTGGTTGGGCCGTAGCCGCCGCTGTAGAGGTAGACCTCCAGCTCGTGGAGCACATCGGCGGCCGACTGATAGCGCGCGTCTCGGTCGCGCTTGAGGCACTTCTGGATGATCGCCTCAAGCCGCTCGTCGATCTCGGGCCGCAGGCTCGAGAACCTGGGGATGGGCATCGAGAGGATGTTTCGGCGCGACTGCGTGCGGTCGGGGCTGCGGAAGATGTTTTTTAGCAGGAGGATCTCCGTCAGAACGATCCCCAGGGGGAACAGGTCCGCCCGCGCGTCCGTCACCGCGTAGCTCGCCTGCTCGGGCGACAGGTACTCGTCCTTGCCGGCGATCACCTTGCCCTCCTCGTTGTACATGAGGTTGAAGGCCTTCGCTATTCCGAAGTCCGTTAGCTTCACGTCGCCCTCGTAGCCCATCATGATGTTCTTCGGGCCGATGTCGCGGTGGACGATGTTGAGGTGGTTGCCGACCCGGTCGCGCTTCTGGTGCGCGTAGGCGAGGCCCCGGGCGACGCGCGAGACGATGAACACCGCGAGGTCGACCGGAACCTGGCGCCCGAGCTGGCGGTGCTTCTCCAGGAACTGCTCCACGTTGTGCCCCCCGACGTACTCCATCACCATGAAGTACTGTCCGACGTCCGTCGTGCCCAGGTGGTAGGTCTGCACGATGTTCGTGTGGATCAGGTCCGCGACCAGCCGTGCCTCGCCGATGAAGTTCTTCTGGAACTCCGGTATCGCGGAATACTCCTCGCGGATGAGCTTAACGGCCACCGTCTTCCTGAACTGGCCCGCCCCGAGCTGATTGGCCTCGTAGACGATGCCCATTCCGCCCTCGGCGATCGTGCGGACCATCTCGTAGGTGATCTCGTTTAGCAGCTGTTTGACTGCGGCCACGCGCCGATTCCAATCCCGGCCCTGGGGCCTTGCAAGTGAATCATTTCCGATTCGGCGCGAAATCTGCTGCATGCGCCGTTTGACAGGCGTCCGGAGGCACCTAACGTGCCGCCATGATCGTTCTCACGCCAAAGGCTGCGGCGCAGGTGCGCGCGATGAGGTCCGCCGGCGACGCTCCCGCCACAGGGAGGCTTCGGTTGCTCGTCGAGAACGGCGGCTGCTCGGGCATGCAGTACGGCATGTCCTTCGACGAGGCGAAGTCCGACGACGCCTCGTTCGAGAGCGAGGGCGTGGCGATCGTCGTCGATCCGAAGAGCTTCGCGCACCTGGACGGAACGACCATCGACTTTGACGACGGCCTGCACGGCAAGGGCTTCGAGATCCGCAACCCGAACGCAAAGGCGACCTGCGGCTGCGGCAAGTCGTTCAACTGACGCGCCGGCAGGGCCCCTAGCGCCTCGCGGCGTGAAGGGCGACGATGCCCGCGGTCATGGCCAACGCCCCGACCTGGGAGAATCCGCCTGCGAGGATCTCGGCCGAGAGGGCGTCGCGACCGGGAAAGGCGCCTATCGTGTCGCCCAGGTACTTGTACGCGTCGGGGTCGCCCGTGAGCAGTCCGGCGACGCGCGGCACCAGGCGCCTGAGATAAAACGAATAGAACGGGCGCACCCAGGGCCACGGCTGCGAGAACTCGAGGATGAAGAGGCCCCCGCCGGGCCGAAGGACGCGCCGAATCTCCGCCAGGCACGCCGGGCGGTCGGCCATGTTGCGCAGGCCGAACGCGATCGTCACCGCGTCGAAGCTGCACGCCGGCGCGGGGATCGCGAGGCCGTCGCCAGCGCGGAACTCCACGAGCGCGGCGGCGCCCGCGCGGCCCTTCCTCTTCGCCTCCGCCACCTCGAGCATCGGGGCGCAGAAATCCATGCCCACGACCCGGGCTCCGGCGGGCAGGCCGCGCGCGAGCGCAAAGGCGACATCGCCGCTGCCGGTCGCCAAGTCCAGGACCTCCCGGGCGCCTGATTTCGCGACGGCGCCGACGAGGCGCGTGCGCCAATGGATGTCGATACCCGCGCTCAGGACCCTGTTCGCCAGGTCGTAGCGGTGCGCTATGCGGCCGAACATCGAATTCACTGAGGCTGGGTCGGGCATCGCTCAGCAAGGATAAGTATTGACGCAATTCATCCCAGACTAATAATTTAAGAACGTTCAGGTAACGCTCACACCGAAAGGATCAATTCATGTCCACGAACCTCACAAAACGCGAGATCGTGTTAGAGATATACCGGAAGGCCGGCTTTCCCCAGAAACAGATTGTCGACACGGTCCAGCAGACCCTCGACATTGTGCAGAAAGCGCTCTCAGAGGGGCGCAACGTCGAGTTGAGGAACTTCGGCGTTCTGGAGGTCCAGGTGCGCAAGCAGAGGGTAGGCCGCAATCCTAACAAGCCCGAGGCGGAGGTCATCATTCCCCAGCGGGCCGTCGTTAAGTTCAAGGCCGGCAAGATACTGAAGCAGCAGCTAAAGAAGCTCGACCTCAGCACGCTCCTCTGAAGCCCGCAGGCGCCGGAGCTCTTTAGGTTCGCCCCGCGATGGACGACTCTCAACGTGTCCGTCACTGATGGCCACGTTCCAAAGCCTCCCGGGATTCCGCGACTTTTACCCAGAGGACCTGGCAAAGCGCACCCACATCTTCCGCCTGTGGCGGCAGACCGCGGCGGCCTTCGGGTTCGCTGAATACGACACGCCGGTCCTCGAGCCCCTGGACCTCTACCGGGCGAAGTCCGGCGACGAGATAGAGGCCCAGCTCTTCAGCTTCGCCGACAAGGGGGGGCGCGAGGTCGCCCTGCGCCCGGAGATGACGCCCAGCGTGTGCCGGCTGGTCGGCGCGCGGGCGAACGCCCTCAAGCGGCCCATCAAGTGGTTCAGCATAGCGGAGTTCTACCGCTACGAGCGCATGCAGAAGGGCCGGGGGCGCTGCTTCCACCAGTTCAACGCGGACATTTTCGGCGAGGCGGGGCCCGAGGCCGAGATCGAGCTCATCGCGCTTCTGGTCGAGTGCATGCGCGTGTTCGGGCTCACGGAGAAGGACTTTTTCGTGCGGCTGAGCGACCGCAACCTCTGGTTCCACTACCTGGGATCGCTCGGCCTCGATGAGCCGCGCATCCGCGCGCTGCTTGGCGCGGTGGACAAGCACGAGCGGGGCGGCGACGACGCGTTCAAGCCCTATGAGGAGGCCTTCGGGGCGATCCCCGCGGACCTGAAGGCCAAGGTGCTGGCGTTCCAGTCCATCCGCTCGTTCGCGCAGCTGGAGGCGGCCCTGGGGGCCGCCGCTGCCTCGGCCGAGCTGGCGCAGCGCCTGGCCCAGTGGCGCACGCTCCTGGGCGGCCTGGAGGCGATGGGGCTCGCCGGATTTGTCCAGGTGGACCTGGGCGTCGTGCGCGGCCTTGCCTATTACACGGGCTTCGTCTTCGAGGCGTTCGACCGCAAGGGCGAGCTGCGGGCGCTGGCCGGCGGAGGCCGCTACGACGACCTCGTGGGCAGGCTCGGGGGGACGCCGCTTCCCGCGGTCGGATTCGCGATAGGCGAGATGACGTTCGCGCTTCTCCTTGAGGAGCGGGGACTTTCTCCCGCGGTCGTGCAGGCCGCGGACATCTACTGCGTGATCGGGAGCGCCGCGGAGCGCAGGGCCGCGTTCGCGGACATCCGCCGCCTGCGCGCGCTCGGCTACCGGGTCGAGTACCCCATGAGGGAGCTTGCCTTCGGAAAGCAGTTCAAGGCGGCGGCGGACTCGGGCGCGCGCCTCGCGCTCATCTACGGCGCCGAGGAGCTCGCCCGAGGCATGGTCAAGGTGCGCGACATGGCTGAGCGCTCCGAGAGGGACGTCCCGGCCGCCGGGGTCGGCGACGCCGTGCGCGGCCTATTCGAGGCGCACTAGGCGAGGTCGCCCGGCCCGAAGGCGCCGGGCAGCAACGACGGGAGCGTCGTCTCGATCGTGTTCTTCGAGTCGCAGACGCAGATCACCAGGGCGTCGGGGCCGAACTCGTTTATCACCTGGCGGCACGCCCCGCACGGGGCCGTGGGCAGCGGGGTCGGCGTGTACACCATGACGGCCCGGATCGACCTCTCGCCGGCCGCGACCGCGCTGAATATGGCCGTCCGCTCGGCGCAGTTGCACAGGCCGTAGGAGGCGTTCTCGACGTTGCAGCCCGAGTAGACCTTGCCCGAGCCGGCGAGGACGGCCGCGGCGACCCTGAACTTGGAGTAGGGCGAGTACGAGTGGGCGAGCGCGCCCCGCGCGGCCCTCTCCAGGCGCCGCAGGGAGGAGTCCGTGGGCTTCGGTTTCACGCGCGCCATTGGGGGCCAAAGACCGCCTAGCCTGCGAGCTCTTTTCGCGTCTCGGTGAAGGCGCGCACGGCGTGCGCGAGGTCGGCCTCGTCGTGGGCCGCGCTCACCTGGGTCCTGATCCGGGCCGCGCCCTGCGCCACAACGGGGAAGGAGAAGCCTATCACGTAGACCCCCTTCTCCAGCATCCGGGCGGCGAAGCGCTGCGCGAGCGCGGCGTCCCCCAGCATGACGGGCACGATGGGGTGGGAGCCCGCGCGAAGCTGCAGGCCGGCGCCGGCGAGGCTCTCGCGGAACGAGCGCGTGTTCCTCCAGAGCCTGTCGCGCAGCTCGGGCGAGCGCGTGATCAAATCGAGCGACGCGATCGAGGCCGCGGCGATCGCCGGCGGCAGGGTGTTCGAGAAGAGGTAGGGGCGCGAGCGCTGGCGAAGCAGCTCGATTATCTCCCTGCGCCCGCTCACGTAGCCGCCGGAGGCCCCGCCGAGGGCCTTGCCGAGCGTGCCCGTGAGGATGTCCACGCGCCCGACGACGCCGTGGTGCTCGTGGGTGCCGCGCCCGCCGGGCCCCATGAAGCCCACGCCGTGGCTGTCGTCCACCATGACGAGTGCCCCGTGCCGAGACGCGATGTCGCAGATGTCGCGAAGCGGCGCAATGAATCCGTCCATCGAGAAGACGCCGTCTGTCACGACGAGCTTGAATCGGGCTCCCGCGGCGGCGGCCTCGCCGAGGCGCGCGTCCAGCTCGCCCATGTCGCAGTTGCGGTAGCGGTAGCGCCTGGCCTTGGAAAGGCGGATGCCGTCGATGATGGAGGCGTGGTTGAGCTCGTCGCTAATGACCGCGTCCTCCTCGCCCAGGAGCGTCTCGAAGACGCCGCCGTTCGCGTCAAAGCACGAGGAGTACAGGATCGTGTCCTCGGTGCCGAGGAAGGCCGAGAGGCGCGCCTCGAGCTCCTTGTGGATCTCCTGCGTGCCGCAGATGAAGCGCACCGAGGCCAGGCCGTAGCCCCAGCGGTCGAGGGCCGCGTGCGCCGCGGCGATCACGGCGGGGTGGTCGGCGAGGCCCAGGTAGTTGTTGGCGCAGAAGTTGATGACGCTCGCCCCGCCCGAGACAGCGATCCTCGCCCCCTGGGGGGTCGTGATGACGCGCTCGCGCTTGGAGAGGCCGGCGGCGGCGATGTCGGCCAGGGTCTTCTGGGCGTGCTCCTTGAATGTCGTGGGCATGGCTCTCTTTGGGATCAAAGGGGGGGGCGCGCCGGCGCCTAGCTCCAGGTCAGGACGATCTTGCCGCTCTTGCCGGAGCGCATGAGATCGAAGCCCTGCTGGAACTCGGCGAAGGGGAGCCGGTGCGTGATGACGGGGGAAATGTCGAGGCCGCTCTGGATCATGGCGGTCATCTTGTACCAGGTGTCGTACATCTCGCGCCCGTAGATGCCGCGGATGGTGAGCATGTTGAAGACGACCTTGTTCCAGTCGACGGCGGCCGCCGCGGGCATGATGCCGAGCAGGGCGATCCGGCCGCCGTGCGCCATGTTGTCAATCATGTCGTTGAGCGCCTTCGGGTTGCCCGACATCTCGAGGCCAACGTCGAAGCCCTCCTTCATGCCGAGCTGCGCCTGCACGTCCGGCAGGCGCTCCTTCGAGACGTCGACGACGCGCGTCGCCCCCATCCTGGCGGCGAGCTCAAGGCGCGCCGGGTTCACGTCGGTGACGACGACCTTCCTCGCGCCGCAGTGCTTCGCGATCGCGGCGGCCATGCACCCGATGGGGCCCGCGCCTGTCACCAGCACGTCCTCGCCCACGAGGTCGAACTGCAGGGTCGTGTGCGTCGCGTTGCCCAGGGGATCGAAGCAGGACAGGACGTCGAGCGGAATCGCCGGGTCGACCGGCACGGCGTTCGACGCGGGGATGCAGAGGTACTCGGCGAAGGCGCCCGGCCTGTTCACGCCGACGCCCTTCGTGTCCTTGCACAGGTGCCTGCGGCCGGCGAGGCAGTTGCGGCAGACGCCGCAGACGATGTGGCCCTCCCCGTCGACCAAATCGCCCTTTTGGAACCTCTGGACAGCGGAGCCCACCTCCTCGATGGTGCCCACGAACTCGTGGCCGATCACCATCGGGGTCTTGATCGTCTTCTGCGCCCAGTCGTCCCAGTTGTAGATGTGCACGTCGGTCCCGCAGATGGACGTCTTCCTGATCCTTATGAGGACGTCGTTAGGGCCCGGGACGGGCACGGGGACCTGCACCAAGTCCAGGCCCACCCCGGGTCTCTCCTTGGAGAGCGCTTTCATCATGCGGGAGCTCATGCGCACGAGTGTTGGCGCCCGGGGCGCTCAAAACAACCCCGAAGCGAGTCTTAAGCACGGCGCCGAGTAAGGATTGCGTACCCGAGCGCCGCTGTGCTGTCGTGGCCGGTGACTCACGATGACAAACCGATTCTACGGGCCCTTTGACAGCGAGACCTTCGGCGGCGCCCGCAAGACCGACTACAGGAACGCGTTCCAGATCGACCGCGACCGCATCATCCACGCGCACGCGTTCCGCAAGCTCCAGTCGAAGACCCAGGTCTTCCTCTCCGGGGAGTACGACTTCTACCGCACGAGGCTCACGCACTCGATGGAGGTGGCGCAGATCGGCCGCTCGATCTGCCAGTTCCTCAGGACGCTCAAGGGCCCGCTTCGCGACGACTTCTTCATCGACCCGGACCTGGTGGAGGCGATCTGCCTCTCGCATGACCTCGGGCACCCGCCCTTCGGCCACTCGGGCGAGCGCACGCTCCAGGAGCTGATGTTCGGCTGGGGGGGGTTCGAGGGCAACGCACAGACCGTGCACCTGCTGATCGAGACCATGTACCAGGAGCGCGCGGGGGTGCGCGGGATGCAGCCGACGCGCGCCCTGCTCGACGGCGTCCTCAAGTACAAGACCCTCTTCGGGGAGTTCCCCAAGAGGCCGAGCAACCACTTCCTTTACGACACCCAGGAGGGGGTGCGCTCCTTCGTGTTCGGGGGGGCCAGGGTGCCCCGGAGCCTGCGGACCGGAGAGGCGCTGAACGCCTTCAAGAGCGTCGAGTGCCAGATCATGGACTGGGCGGACGACGCCGCATACTCGGTCAACGACATAACCGACGGGGTCAAGGCGGGCTTCCTGACGATCGACAGGATCGAGGCCTGGGCGGACTCCAATGTCGACGGGCCGGTCGCCTCCCGCCTCGCGGACGAGCTCCTGGACGCGATACGGGCCGAGCGCCTGCCGAACATCTTCTCGGACAGGATCGGCTCATTCATCACGGCCTGCCGGCTGCGCGAGCGAGACAACTTCATGGCCAAGAGCACCGAGCGGTACCGCTTCGAGCTCGTCGTCGCCCCGGATGCCCTGAGCCAGGTGCAGTTCTACAAGAAGATGGCCAACGACATCATCTTCGAGAGCCCCCAGCTCCAGCAGATGGAGCACAAGGCGCGCAAGGTGCTCTTCGACCTGTGGGAGTCGTGCTGGCGCAACTACGTCGACACGGGAAGAAGGGTCGTGCGCATCCTTCCGCCCGCCGTGGGCGCCCTCATAGACGCGGCCAAGGGAAAGCGAGCGAAGGCGCGCCGGATCTGCGACTGGCTGGCCGGCCTGACCGACGGCATGATCGTGCGCACGCACAAGCGCATCTTCGACCCGGAGTTCGGGTCGTTCCGCGACCTGAGCTAGCGATGGGCCCCCTTTGCATGCGCCGCCCGGTTTCGCGCGAGGCCTGCGACCTGCCGACATCGCCAAGCCTTGATGCTCCATTTTCGCCGGCCGAATCCCGGCGGCCCGCTAGGGCCTAAGCCAAGGATGGCTTCATTGCCGCTGCGTTTCGCCAGGCCGCCAGGCTCCCTTTTCCCTCTTATCCTCGGGTGCGCCGCCACGGCGTTTCTTGTTTGGAGGTTTGAGGTCGGGGCGGATCACGCCGGGCTTCGCTTGGCAGCGCTCCTTGGCCAACTGGCCTTCGTCGGGCTGTTGGCACGAATTCCCTTCTCGCGGCTGGGCGCGGGCCAGAAGGGCAGGGAGGCGTGCCGCTGGACGATTCTTCTCGCGGCGGCTCTCTATCTCACCCTGCCGTATTGCCGGCCGGTGAGGGTGGGCGCCGGGGACGCCCAGGATTACGCGCAGCACATCGCCGACTTCATAGCGCAGGCGCGCCACGGTGTCTTCCCGGTGCTCGTCGGCCAGAGCAGGTACGCTTCCAACGGAGCCTTCAACCCTCTGCGCACCGCTCCGTACCTGCAGTACGCGGGCGGGGCGCTGCACGCCCTGACGCTGGGCGCCCTTAATGCGTATGCCGTGCAGAACCTGGCGATCGTCCTCAGCCTTTGCGGGGCTGCATTCAGCTGCTATGCGTGCCTGCGGCGCCTCTCGCAGGGCAGGGAATGGCTCTGTCTCGCCCTGGCCCTGCTCTACATCTCAAGTCCGGGGGTTCTCGCCCTGGTTTATTCGGGCGACATGATCCCCTCGTGGCTGGCGCTGCCCTACCTGCCGCTCTACACCCTCCTTCTCGTTCGGATCGCGGAGAACGGCTTGAGCGGCCGCCGCCTCTTCACAATGGCCGCGGTCATGGCGCTCATCTGGCTGATCCATGCGCCGATCGCAATGTGGCTGTCGTTCATAGCGCTGCCCGTGATCGTCGCGCGCCTGGCGGCCACGCCGCAGCTTCCCTGGCCGCGGGGGCTCCTCCTGGCCTCCGGCAGTCTGCTTATCTTCGTCGTATTGGCGGGATTTGTATTCGTCTCCGTCGCGGAGCTTCGCCTTCCCGGGCTTGCCGCCAGGCAGCTTGCGATCTTCCGTGGCCCTGACTTCTTATACAATCTGCGCGCCGGATGGGTGGGCTTCCTGCGCCCCGTGAGCGGGGACGGCTCGAACCTCATAGCGGACCTGCAGCTGAGCGCTCCGCTGTGGGCATGCGTCGTCGCTGGGTTCCTGGCCTGGCGGATTCGCGGATGGGGCCTGCGGGTCCTCCTGATCGCCACAGCCGGCCTGTTCATTCTGCTCGCGCCCGTCCCGTTCCTCGCCCCGCGGATCTGGTCGCTCACCCCCGCCTGGGTGGACATGATCACGGACCAGTGGCCGATGCAGCGCTTCTATCCAATCCTGTCGGCCTTTGCGCCCTTTGTCGGCCTGCTGGCGCTGGGGACCACGCGGCGAGACCGCGCCTGGCAGCAGCGCACGGCCGTCCTCGCACTCGCGCTCGGGTGCCTCTGGAGTGGCTTTGAGGCGAGCAAGTTCCTGGGCCGCGGTTTCCGGGTGGCCCTGCCGCCCGACATTTCCCGCCGATTGCTCCGGGAGGACAACGCCGTTTACGCGATCTACTCGGTCGGAATGCTCGGCAATCGTCCCCGGTCCTTTTCCTTCCGCCCGCTCGCCGCCGAGGTCCGGCTGCGCCTCCTGGATCCGGCCGGCCGCAATGTCCTGCAGTCCAACCTGCAGAGCCTTCTTGACGGCGCGGCCGGCGGGAAGCGGCTGGCGTCCCCCCAATTCGTCGTGTTGGGCGACGGCCAAAGTGCGGAGCTACAGTCACCCCTCATGCTGCCGCTCGGGCGGAACAGCCTGCTGGTGCTTGAGTTCGACGGAGTTGCGCCAACGGGCACCCTGGTCATCTCGGGCGGCAATGTCCTTAAGGAGTATCCGCTGCCCGAATCGGCTTCGCTGCGGTCCTCCGCCGGTGGATCCCGCCCGGGATCCACTCTTTCCTTCACGGTCGCGGACGCCGGGGGAGGAAGCCTGACGATGCGCTTTGTGCCTGCCGGGTCGCTGGGCCGCATGGCGGCCTTCGCTAGCCTCACGGTGCTGACCTACGACCCGGACAGCCTTCCCCTGCACATCATCCAGCACAGCCCATTGCGAATCCGCTCCAGGGCCGCCGCGGGAGGCTGGCTCGAGACTCCGCGCATATTCATAGGCGGCTATCGCGCGAGCGTCGACGGCAGGCCCACGACGGTCGGGCGCTCCCCGGACGGCCTGGTCATGGCCCGGGTGCCGGCGGGCAGCTCGACCCTTCAGCTGGATTATCCCGGAAGCACGCTCCTTCGGGTGTCCTTCTGGACAAGCTTCGCCGGTTGGCTTCTGTTGCCCGCGGCCTGGCTCGTCTGGCGTTGCACACGGCGCGCAGAGGTGGCCAGCGTGGAGCGCGCAGGGGGCGCCTAGATGACCTTGGGCGGCGGAGTGGCGGAGGCGGCCGGACTACGGGCCGGGCCGGATGTGGCCGGCATTTTCGACATTGTCGATCAATCTTGAGGTGGCCTCCCAAAGCGCTGCCGAGCCCTCAGCGATAGGCGCATTTCGGGCGATGACCCTGTCCTTGGTGACGCCGTGGCGCTTCCACGCCGCGCCCTCGGTGCTGCAGTTGAGCAGGCACGGCTGGAACCGGTCGATCGCGGCCGCGAACTTGGCCTCCGGCGTCCTCACGTCCTCGAATTCGTCCCAAAGGCCCCGGAACTCGTCGCGCTGGTCGGCCGGGAGCATCCCGAAGATCCTGTCGGCGGCCACGGCCTCGCGCGCGTGCTGGCCGGCGCGCCGCGCCGTGTCGTACGCGAACGTGTCGCCGGCGTCTATCTCGACCAGGTCGTGGATGATGAGCATCTTCAGCACCCTCAGCACGTCGAGCCCCGGGGCGTTGGCGTGCTCGGCAAGCACGATCACGGCCAGGCACAGGTGCCAGGAATGCTCGGCGTCGTTCTCGGCGCGCCTGCTCTGCGTGCAGACCGTCTGCCGGAAGACCTCCTTGAGCTTGTCGACCTCGAGTATGAAACGGATCTGCCTCTCAAGCCGCTCGTTCTCCATGCGTCGGGAGTAAGCGAGGCCGGGGAGGGTTGCGAGCGCCGAGTGGCGCCGCGGCTGGGGCGCCGGCGCGCGCCCTCATTCGGTCCCGGGCGGTCATGCGGTCCCGGGCGGCCGCCGCCGCGAAGATGAGCGCAAGGGTAAAGAGCGCAGTCAGGGTCCTGCCCGCCGCCGTTGTGAAGAGGGGCGCGAACTGCAGCAGCGTGACGATGATGACGCTCTGGGCCGCGACGACGGCCAGGGAGTGGCGCCCGAGGAGGGCCAGCGGGCGCAGGGCGAAGGCGGACGGGAAGCGGTCCGCGAGGACGGCGACCAGGAAGGCCACGCAGGCAAAGTCCGCCAGGCGCAGGAGCCCAAGGGCGGGCTTGTTGAGGAGTATACCGTACAGGCGGTCGGGCCAGAGGGGCGGCCACTGCGCGTGGCAGACGCCGATGCCGTACACGACGACCGCCAGGGCGGCCGAGACCACCCACGGGTTGGGCCGCGAGACCAGGTCCTCGCGGCCCGCGCGGGCGTGTCCGATTGCGACGCCCGTTATGAATATGAACTGCCAGGCGAAGAGGTTGAAGACTCCGGTGTTGACCGGGTAAAGGCCCGCGGCCCCCGCCATCGGCGGCGCCCACTGCATCGCGAGCCAGACAAGGGCGCTCAGCCCCAGGATGGGCCAGCGCCTGCCGGCCTCGAGCCCCGCGATGACGCCGGGGATGAGCAGCACGAAGGCGCAGTACATGGGCAGCAGGTCGAGGAGCCCGGGCTGGTAGAGGAGCGAGAACCCCAGCCAGAGCGAGCCCAGGGGGTGCTGGAAGAAGAGGCGCGGGGCCGCAAGCGAGCAGAACCCCAGGGTGCGGTACGTGAGCTGCACAAGGGTGAAGGCCCCGAGGTACGAGGCCACGTGCCAGGCGTAGATCGACTTGGTGCGGGCCATGCACGAGGACCAGAGGGCATCGCGCCCCTGCTCGCGAAGCCGTCGGGTGTAGATCCAACCCGCCATGAGGCCCGAGAGGAAGACGAAGCCCTCCGCGGCGGAGAAGACCCCCAGGGACTGGTCCGTGAGGACCCGAAGCTCCGTCGGCAGGTGGTTCAGGGTCATGCAGACGAGGAGCAGGCCCCTGAGCGTGTCAAAGCGCAGGTCGCGGGGGCCACGAATCGGTTCTGGCTTGGACTCCACGGCGGATTGCCGACACTGCGTACCATGAATCGTTCCAATTGCCTTGGAATCCTGACGATGTGCGCGATTATTTCTCCCCTATTGTCCTGCAGCGCAATGGCCGCCGACTACCCCGAGGCGCGCAGGGGCGACCACGTCGACGCCTACTTCGGCGAGAGGGTCCCGGACCCGTACCGCTGGATGGAGGAGATCGACTCCCCCGAGACCGCGGCCTGGGTGGCCGCCGAGCGGGCATACACGGCCGCGCAGTTCTCGGCGATGCCCGAGCGCGACGCCGTGCGCCCCCGGCTTCGCCAGCTCTGGAACTTCCCGCGCTTCGGCCTGCCTCTGAAGCGCGGGGCGCGGATGTTCTTCACGAGGAACGACGGCCTGCAGAACCAGGCGGTCCTCTGCGTGGTCGACGCCCCGGGGGCGCAGCCCCGGGTTCTCATCGACCCGAACGCCCTCTCGGGCGAGGGGACGGTGGCGGTCGTCGGCGTCTCGCCGTCGGACGACGGCGCCCTCCTGGGCTACGGCCTCGCGGTGGCCGGCTCGGACTGGGTGGATCTGCACGTGCGCGACGCGAGGACCGGCGCCGACTCGCCGGACATCGTGCGCTGGGTCAAGTTCTCGCGGATCGCCTGGACCCACGACGGGGCGGGGTTCTTCTACTGCCGGTACCCCGAGGTGAAGAAGGGCGAGAAGCTCTTCGGCCTGCTCGCGGGCCGCCAGCTCTGCTACCACAGGCTGGGAACGGAGCAGTCCGCCGACCGGATGGTCTACGATCTGCCGGCGCACCCGGACTGGTTCTTCGGCGCCGAGGTCTCGGACGACGGGCGCTACCTCGTGGTCAGCGTTTCCCAGACTGGGAGGGTGCAGAACGCCATCTATTACACGGACTTGGAGGACGCCATGGCCCCGAAGATCGACGGCCCCGTTCTTCCGCTCCTGGACCGCTTTGACGCGGAATACTCCTACTTGGGAAGCACGGGGCCCGTCCTTCACCTGATGACCACGCTCGGGGCGCCCCGCGGCAGGATCGTCTCCGTCGACACGCGCTCGCCCGCCCCGTCGTCCTGGAAGACGCCCGTGCCCCAGGGCCCGGACAGCATCGAGGAGACCGTCTTCGCCGGCGGGAGGTTCGTCGTGTCCACCCTGCACGACGTGCAGAGCCGCCTGGCGCTCTACGGGGCCGACGGCGCGCCCCTGGGCGAGATCGCGCTCCCCGGGATCGGCTCCGTCACGGGGTTGAGCGGGCGCTCCTCCGACCCGGAGGTCTTCTACAGGTTCTCCTCATTCTTGACCCCTGCTGTCATCATGAGCCGCAGACTGGACAGCGGGGCCGAGAGCGTCTTCCAGCGGCCGGAGAGCCGCTTCGACCCCTCTCGCTTCGAGACCCGGGAGATCTTCTACACCTCGCGCGACGGGACCCGGATTCCGATGTTCATAACGGCCAGGCGCGGCCTGAAGCTTGACGGCAGGTCCCCGGCGTGGCTCTACGGCTACGGCGGCTTCAACATCTCGATAACGCCCGACTTCGCGGTCCCTCCCGCCGCCTGGGTCGAGATGGGCGGGATCTATGCCCAGGCAAGCCTGCGAGGCGGCGGCGAGTACGGCGAGGACTGGCACCTCGCGGGCACGAAGGAGCGCAAGCAGAACGTCTTCGACGACTTCATCGCGGCCGCCGACTTCCTGGTGGCCCAGGGCTACACGTCGCGGGACCGCCTCCTGATCGAGGGCCGCTCGAACGGCGGGCTCCTCGTGGGCGCCGTCTTGAACCAGCGCCCCGACCTGTGCGCCGTGGCGCTCCCGGGTGTGGGGGTCATGGACATGCTGCGCTTCCACGACTTCACGGGCGGGATCCACTGGACCGCGGATTACGGCTCGAGCGCGGACCCCGCCGGCTTCAGGTACCTGCGGGCGTATTCTCCGCTGCAGACGGTGAGGGAGGGCGTCCGCTATCCGGCGGTCCTCATCACCACCGGGGACCACGACGACCGGGTGTTCCCGGCTCATTCATTCAAATATGCGGCCGAGATGCAGTACGCCGTGGGCAGCGTCCCGGGGGCGGGCCCGGTCCTCATCCGCATCGAGTCGAACGCCGGGCACGGGGGCTCGAGCGGCACGTCCCCGGTCTCGAAGGTGATCGACGAATGGGCGGACAAGATCGGCTTCGCCGCCCACTTCATGCCGAAGGGCTCCCTCGAGCTGCCCCGGGCGCCCTAGCCGCGCAGAAGCCTACCAGCCGCCCCCGAGGGCCCGCACGAGGAGCACGGTCGCGGAGAGCCGGCTGGCCCTCGCCTGGGCGAGGGAGAGCTCGCTCTGCAGCTGCGTGCGCTGGCTGTCGATGACCTCGATGTAGCTGACGAGCCCCGCCTTGTAGCGCACGAGGGACAGGCTGGAGGCGGAGCCCGAGGCGGCCGCGGCGCGCTCGAGGGCCTGCGTCTGGCCCTCCAGGAGCCTCAGGTCCGACAGGCCGTCCTCGACCTGCTGGAAGGCGGCAAGAACCTGGCCGCGGTAGTCGGCAAGCGCCCCCCGGTAGGCCGCCTGGGCGGCGCGGTAGTTGGCGACGTTGGCGCCGCCCGTGAAAAGGGGCAGCGACACGAAGGGGGCAACCGCCCACTGTGCGCTGTTTCCGCTCAGCAGGTTGTTCAGGGCGCTGCTGTTCGCTCCCGCCAACGCCGTCAGCCCGATCGAAGGGAAGAACGCCGCCTTGGCGACGCCGATCCTCGCGTTCGCGCCCGCAAGGGCCCGCTCGGCGGCCGCCACGTCCGGCCGGCGCTCCAGAAGGTCGCTCGGCAGGCCCACGGGGATCGCCGGCACCTGCGCGTCAAGAGGGCGCTCCTCGATTGCGAAGCCCTCCGGCCTCTCGCCGACAAGGACCGCAAGGGCGTGCGTCTGCTCGGCGATGGCCTGCTCGGCCGCGAGCTCGCCGGCCTCGACCGTCGCGAGCTGCGCCTGCGCCTGGTAGACGTCCAGGTCGCTGTTCGCGCCCCCGCGCCTCAGCTTCAGGACGAGGTCCAGGGCATCGCGCAGCAGGACGACGTTTTCGCGCAGCAGGGCGCGCTGGGTCACCAGCGAGCGCAGCGTGAAGTAGTTCTGGGCGACGCCGGACTCGAGCGTGAGGAGGACATTCTGGTACAGGGCCCCCTGAGCCTGGGCCGACGCGCGTGCGCTTTCCAGGGCGCGGCGGGCCTGGCCGAAGACGTCGACCTCGTAGTCGAGGACGAGGGGCAGGTTGAAGGAGTTGCTCGTGTAGCCGAACGTCGTCGAGGGGTATTCGGACTGGCGGTTGCGCGGGTAGAGCTGTCGGTTGTCGCTCGCCTGGATGGAGACCGTCGGGTAGAGGCTCGCGGCCGAGACGCGGGCGGCCGCGAGGGCTTGGTCGTAGCGGGCAAGCGCCGACGCAAGGGTGGGGCTTGCCCCGACCGCCCGGGCCTCGAGGGAGTCGAGCACGGGGTCGCGGAAGACCCGCCACCAGCCCTCCCTCGGCAGGGAGTCCTTGGGTTCGGCGACCTTCCAGGGTCCCGCCTCCGAGAAGGACTGCGGCGCCTCCGCCTTGGGCCGCTCGTAGTCCGGGCCGACCGCGCAGCCCGACGCCAGGATGAGCGCCGCAGCCGCTGCGAGAAGGGACGTGCGCTGGGCTCTCGCGCTCACTTCTTGGGCGCCCCCTGCTGCAGAACGGGGGACACCTCCAGGCCGTCCGTCAGGGCGTCGCTCGGATTGGCCACCACGTGCGCGCCGGCCTTCAGGCCCTCGATGATCTCGATCTGCGTGCCGAAGTCGCGGCCGAACTTGACCTGGAGAAGCCGGATGTGGTTCGAGTCGTCGACGACGGCGACCTGCGTGCCGGCCGCATTGAAGATCGCCGCGTTGGAGGGCAGAATGATGGTCGACTGGGTGGGCGGGATGCTGAAGCGGGCCTGCCCAAACATGCCCGCGAAGAGCTCGCCCTTGGGGTTGGGAAGGTGGATCTCCACCAGCAGCGTCCGCGATGCGCTGTCGAGCGCCCCGGCGTAGCGGGCGACGGCGCCCGTGAAGGCGCGCCCGGGGAACTCGGGCACGGTGATGTCGACCGCGAGGCCCTCCCTGACCGAGCGCACGTAGGCCTGGGGAACGTCCACAAACACCCGCAGGACGTCGGTCTCGGCGATGTGGAAGAGCTCGATGCCGGTGCTCAGGTTGGCCGTTATCAGCTGGCCGACCTGGACGTTGCGGGCGGTGACAACGCCGTCGTAGGGGGCGGTCACCTGCTGGAAGTCCTTGAGCTGGGCCAGCCGCTCGACGTTCGCCTGCGCGGCGACGACGGCGGCCTTTGCGCCGGCGAAGTCGGCGGCCTTCTGGTCGACATCCTGCTGCGCCACGGCGTTCTGGGTACCCAGGTCCCTCCAGCGGTCCGCGCTTATGCGCGCGATCTCAAGGTTCGCCTTCGCCTGCTCTAGGGCCGCGCGCGCCTGGTTAAGCTCCTGGTCCAGGTCGGGGGCGTCGATTACGGCCATCACCTGGCCGGCCTTGACGCGGTCGCCGATGTCGGTTGTCCACTTTGCGATGAAGCCCGTCGTGCGGGCGTAGATCGGGGTGTCCTGGAAAGCCTGGATCGAGGCCGGCAGCGTGAAGACGGTCGCCGTCGCCTTGGGCGCGGCGATGACCACATTGACGATCGTGTGCGCCGAGGCCTCGGCGCGCGCCGCGAGCGCCGCTGCCGCGAGGAACCTCGGGACTATCGCGGCGGCGACAACCGCCGCGGCAGCGGCTGCAAGTGCTAGTATCTTGAGTCGGGCTGGCTTCATGGTCGTTATGTTGGGTCAAAAGGGGGCCGCGCGGCGTCACCGGTTCTCCCGGAGCTCCTCGGCAATCTCCTCGTCGGGCGCGTGGCCCGCCCTCTTGCGCAGCGCCGCGTAGACGACGGGGACAAAGAGGAGCGTGGCGGCCGTCGCGACCACCAGGCCCCCGATCACGGCGCGGCCGAGCGGGGCGTTCTGCTCGCCGCCCTCGCCAAGTCCGAGGGACATGGGCAGCATGCCGATGATCATCGCAAGCGCCGTCATGAGGACGGGGCGCAGGCGCGTGAAGCCGGCCTCGAGCGCCGCCGTCCGCGCGTCTTTGCCCTCGATGCGCTGGTCGTTCGCGAAGGTGACGACGAGGATCGAGTTCGCGGTCGCCACCCCCACGCTCATGATAGCGCCCATCAGCGAGGGGACGCTGAAGGGGGTGGATGTTATGAAGAGGATCCAGACGACGCCGCAGAGCGCCCCCGGAAGCGCCATGATGATGATGAACGGATCCAGCCAGGATTGGAAGTTGATGACCATCAGGAGGTAGACAAGGAGGACTGCGAATATGACGCCGATGCCGAGCCCCAGGAACGAGGCATCCATGCTCTGCACCTGGCCCCGCAGGATGAGCGTGCTGCCCCGGGGAAGGCGCGGTTCGAATTCGCGCATCAGCTTTCGGACGGCCGTCGCAACGGAGCCCAGATCGCGCCCGTCGACGTTCGCATAGACGTCAAAGACGGGCAGGACGTTGTAGTGGCCGACCACCTGCGGCGCGACGGTGCGCTCGATGGTCGCCACGTTGCTAAGGATCTCGGGGGTGTTCAGGGGGCCGGCCGTGCCGATGGGCAGCGCCTTTAGCGCATCGACGGAGTCGACCCTGAACTGGGGGGTCTGGGCGGTCACGAAGTACTGGATGCCCTGCGGGCTCAGCCAGAAGCTTGGGGAAACCTGGGCCGTCCCGCTCAGCGAAATGAGCAGGTTGTTGGCCACTTTGTTCTGGGTGAGCCCGACCTGCTCGGCCCTTGTTCGATCGACGGTGACCCTCAGCGCGGGGGCATTGACGACCTGGTGGACGTGCACGTCCACGGCGCCCGCGATCCTGGCGACGCGCGCCGAGAGTTCGCGGGCGAGCTGGTAGTTCTCCTTGGCGTTTGTTCCGGAGATCTGCAGGTCGATGGGGGCGGGGAGCCCGAAGTTCAGGATCTGACCCACGATGTCCGAGGGTTGCGTGAACATGATGCAGTCGGGCATCTCCCGGTTGAGGCGCTCGCGGATCTTGCGCACGTAGCCCCAGGTCGAGCCGTGCTTCTCGTGGTTCAGGGCGACCAGGATCTCGCCGTCGGCCGTGCCGACCGACGCCGAGTCGGTGAAGGCCAGTCCCGTGCCCGAGGGCAGTCCGATGATGTCGATGATGGTCTCCACCTCGGCGGGCGGTATCACCTGGCGAATGATGCCCTCGGCTTTCGTGAAGTATCGCTCCGTCTCCTCGATACGGGTGCCGTCCGGCGCGCGCAGGTGCAGCCGGAACTGGCCGGCATCGACGATGGGGAAGAAGTCCCTGCCCAGGAACGCGACGAGCGGCGCCGTGACGACGACGGCCGCCAGCATGAGGACGGCCACGGTGCGCTTGTGGTCCAGGCAGCGCCTGAGCAGGTCGACGTAGGCCGATCGGAACTTCTCGAAGTGCCGGTTGAACCTCACGTGCACGCGCCAGAAGGGGTCGCCCGCGTCGGCGTGGCCGTGACCGTCGTCGTGCAGGACCGGCTTTCCGAGGAGCAGGTAGTGGATGAAGGTCGGCACGACCGTCCGCGAAAGCACGTAGGAGGCCAGCATCGCGAACATGACGGCCATGGCCAGCGGGCTGAAGAGGAACTTGGCCGTGCCCTCCAGAAAGAAGATCGGCACAAAGACGATGCAGATGCACAGCGTCGAGACGAAGGCCGGCACGGCGATCTGCTGGGAGCCGTCCAGGATCGCCCGCACGAGCGTCTTCTTCAGGTGCAGATTGCGGTCGATGTTCTCGATGGCGACCGTCGCGTCGTCGACGAGGATGCCGACGGCGAGCGCCAGGCCGCCGAGCGTCATGATGTTTATCGTCTGGCCCAGGGCGTACAGGCAGATGACCGAGCAGAAGATGGACAGCGGGATCGAGAGGGCGACGACAAGCGTGTTCCTCCAGGTGCCCAGGAAGACGAGGATCATGAGGGCCGTGAGGAGCGCTGCGATGACGGCCTCCCTCATGACGCTGTCCAGGGCGCCGCGAACGAAGATCGACTGGTCGAACTCGGGGCGCATGTCCAGTTCGGGCGGCACCGTGGTCTTCACGTGCGGCAGCACCGCCTTGATGCGGTCGATCACGTCGAGGGTGGAGGCGTTGCCGCTCTTCAGGATGATGGTCAGGGCGCCCCTCTTGCCGTCCTGGCGCACGATGCTCGTCTGCGGCACGTAGCCGTCGCGCACCTGGGCGACGTCGCGTATGTACACGGTTGCGCCGTTCACGATCTTGATCGGCAGGTCGCCCAGCTCGGAGACGAGCGCCGGGCTGCTGTTGAGAAGCACCTGGTACTCGCGGTCCCCTATCTTCGCGGTGCCGGAGGGGATGATGAGGTTCTGCGCCGACAGGGTGTTGTTCACGTCGTTTGGCGTCAGGCCGTCCGCCTGGAGGGCCTTCAGGTCCAGGTCGATCATGATCTGCCTGGTCTTGCCTCCTATGGGCACGGGGACCTGCGCGCCCCGCACGACCGCGAACTGCACCCGCAGGTAGTTCAGGCCGATGTCGAAGAGGCTCTGCTCGGAGAGGGTCTTGCTGCCCAGGCCGAACTGGATGATCGGCACGTTCGAGGCGTTGAAGCGGATGATGAGCGGGGGCGTGCCCCCGGGCGGCAGGATCTTCGTGATCGTCTGGTTGATCGCCGTCACCTGCGCGACAGCGGCGTCCACGCTCGTCCCCGGCTGGAAGAAGAGCTTGATGACGCCGGTACCGTTGAACGACTGCGACTCCAGGTGCTCGATGTCGTTCACCGTGGTCGTCATCGCCCGCTCGCTAACGAGCACGATCCGCTCGGACATCTCGTCGGGGGTGAGGCCCGTGTACTGCCAGATCACCGTCACGACGGGGATGTCGATGGACGGGAAGATGTCCTTCGCCATCTTGACCCATGCGAGGACGCCCAGGATCACGATCAGGAGCGCCGCCACTGTGAAGGTATAGGGGCGTCGAAGGGCTAGGCGGACAATCCACATGGTTTCAGGTGCGTAAGGGGCGGATTCTGCACTATTTCGATCCAAACCTCCAATATCTCTTTTGGGCCGAAACGATGCCTGGAACGCATCAAAAGGGCGATGCCGCCCGGCCCCCCCGAGAGCGTCATAACGCCTTGGGGCTGCGCTTTTACTTGCTAGGGGCGGCGGCGCGGATTTCGATTATGCGCATTTTGTCCCCATGAAAGTACTCGTTGCAGACAAGATATCGGCGAAGGGTGTCGCCTGGCTGAAGAAGCAGCAGGGTTTCGACGTCGTTGAGGCGTACGGCTCCTCGCCGGCGAAGCTGCTCGAGCTCGTGAGGGACGTCGACGCGATCGCCGTCAGGTCCGAGACCAAGGTCACGGCGGCCCTGATCGCCGCGGCCCCGCAACTCAAGGTCGTCGGCCGCGCCGGGGTGGGCGTGGACAACGTCGACGTGGAGGCGGCCACGGAGCGCGGGGTCATCGTCATGAACACGCCCGGTGGCAACACCATAGCGACCGCGGAGCTCACGTTCACGCACCTGCTCTGCGGCGCGAGGCCCGTGCCGCAGGCCGCGGCCTCGATGCGCAGCGGCCAGTGGGACAGGAAGACCTTCTCGGGCAGCGAGCTCTTCAAGAAAACTCTCGGGATCATCGGCCTAGGGCGCATCGGGGGCGAGGTCGCCCGCAGGGCCCAGGCGTTCGGGATGCGCGTCCTGGCGTTCGACCCGTACCTGTCGCCGAGCCGCGCCAAGGCCATGCAGATCGAGGGCGTGCCGCTCGACGATCTCCTCGCGCAGTCGGACTACATCACCGTCCACATGCCGCTGACCGACGACACCCGCTACATGATCGACGAGGCGGCGATCGCGAAGTGCAGGAAGGGCGTGAGGATCTTCAACTGCGCGCGGGGAGGCATCATCAAGGAGGCCGCCCTGGTCGCGGCGCTCAAGTCCGGCCACGTAGCCGCGGCTGGCCTCGACGTCTACGAGGACGAGCCGCTTCCCGCGGGAAGCGAGCTTCGGACGCTGCCCAACGTCACGCTGACGCCGCACCTCGGCGCTTCGACGGCGGAGGCCCAGGACGCCGTCGGGGTCGAGGTGGCCGAGCAGATTGCCGACGTCCTCAACGGCGGCGTTGTGCGAAACGCGGTCAACATGCCGACGCTTGACGCGGCGACGCTCTCGGTGCTGCGCCCGTACCTGGACCTGGGATCGAAGCTGGGGACGCTCGTGCAGCAGATCTCGCCCGAGCAGGTGGCCTCGCTCAGGATCACCTACTGGGGCAAGATCGTCGAACTGGACGCAAACGCGATAACGCGGGCCATCCTGCGCGGATGGCTTCTGCGCATAAGCGGCGACAACGTCAACTTCGTGAACGCCCCCTTCCTGCTTGAGCGCCTGGGGATCAAGTACGAGGTGATCAAGTCGACGGGCGAGGCCGACTACACGGAGCTGATCCAGGTGGAGGCGACCGGCGCCGACGGCGCCGTGCGAAGCGCGTCCGGCACGCTCACGGGCAAGGCGAGCGCCCCGCGCATCGTCTCCATTAACGGCCGGGAGGTGGAGGTGGTTGCGACCGGCAAGCTCCTGATCATCGAGAACAGCGACGAACCCGGCATGATCGGCTACGTCGGGACGCTGCTCGGCCGCGACCGGGTCAACATTGCGAACATGTCCCTAAGCCGCCAGGAGGCCGGCCAGACGGCCCTGATGGTCATAAACCTCGACAGCGAGCCGAGCGAGGCGGCGCGGCGCGAGCTCAAGGCCCACAAGGCCATCCGGCTCGCGAAGTTTGTGCACCTCTAGGCGCGAGGAGCCGATGCCAAGCCCCGCCGAGTTTAAGGACCTGCTTGCGCCCGCCGCGGCCGTGGCCGCGGGGGGCTACCTGCTTGGCGCGATCCCCTTCGGCTTCCTCGTAGCGCGGGCCCGCGGGGTCAACATCTTCGAGGTCGGCAGCAAGAGCCCCGGCGCGACGAACGTGCGCCGGGTGCTGGGCAGCGGCCCGGGAAACGTCGTGTTCGCCCTCGACGCCCTCAAGGGGGGCGCCGCGGCCGCGCTGCCGCTTCTGCTCGCGCTCCTGCAGAGCGGGGCGGGTGCCGCGTCGGGCCAGGGGGAGCCGGGGGCGGTCGCCTCCGCCCTGGGCATCGGGGGCATCCTCGGCTACGTCGGCCTCGCGTTCGCGATGACGGGCCATTCGTACTCGTGCTTCACCGGCTTCAGGGGGGGGAAGGGCGTGGCGACGGCGGCCGGCGGCCTCCTCGTCCTCATGCCCTACGCGCTCGCCGTCGCGGGGGCCGTATGGGCAGTCGTCTTCTTCGCCAGCCGGTTTGTGTCCCTGGCCTCGATCCTCGCGGCCGTGAGCCTCCCGCTGGCGGCGGCGCTGCTCCACGGAGGCGCGGTGGCGGTCACGGTCACGGCGCTGATCGCCCTGTTCGTCGTCGTTCGCCACCGCAGCAACATCGTCAGGCTCCTAAGCGGCACTGAGAACCGCTTCGAGCGAAGGAAGCCGGACGACAGGGAGGACGGCGAATGAGGGCCTCACGCACGCTCAACATCGGCCTTTGCGGCCTCGGCACCGTAGGCCAGGGCGTCTGGAAGCATTTTGGGCGCCTGCGCGCGGACCTCGAGTCGCGCCTGGGCGCGAGGATCAGCCTGCACAGGGCCGCGGTGAGGGACCTGGGCAAGGCCCGCGCCGTGCGGATCGCGCGCTCGAAGCTGACGACGGACGCCCTCGCCGTGGCGACCGACCCCGACATCCAGATCGTCTGCGAGCTGATGGGGGGCGTGGAGACGGCGCGCCGGGTGACACTGGCCGCCCTCACCCGCGGCAAGATAGTCGTCTCGGCGAACAAGGCGCTCATCTGCGCGCACGGGGCCGAGATCTTCGCCGCGGCCCGCCGGGGCGGGGGGCATTTCCTCTTCGAGGCGAGCGTCGCGGGGGGCATCCCGCTCATCAAGGCCGTGCGCGAGGGGCTTGTCGCCAACCGCTTCCCGCGCATCTACGGGATACTGAACGGCACCTGCAACTACATCCTGACGAAGATGGAGGAGCTGGACGCCCCGTACGCGAGCGTGCTCGCGGAGGCCAAGCGCCTGGGCTACGCCGAGGCCGAGGAGGCTCTCGACGTCGAGGGCTGGGACACGGCGCACAAGGCCTCCATCCTGGCCTGGCTCGCCCACGGCGTCTGGGTGCGCCCCGAGCAGATGATCGTCGAGGGGATCGAGCGCATCACCCCCGCCGACTTCGTCAACGCCGAGGCGCTGGGATACGGGATAAAGCTCCTCGCCATCATCACCCGCGACTTCGACACGGACCAGATCTGCGTGCGCGTCCACCCGACTCTCCTGCCCAGGGACAGCGTCATCGCGCGCGTGAGCGGCGTCTACAACGCCATATCCGTGACGGGCGACGTGGTGGGCACGACCCTCTACATCGGGCGAGGCGCCGGCCAGGACGCGACCGCGAGTGCCGTCATTAGCGACATCGCCGACGCCGTGGCGCTGCTCGTGCACGGAAAGGGGGCCCAGTTCATGGGCGAGGAGACCGCGCCGGCGGACGGCCGCGCCCGCCTGATGCCGCCCGAGCGCATAAGGGGCCGCTACTACGTCAGGCTGACGGTCGCCGACCTTCCCGGCGTGCTCGCCCGCGTGGCGACCATCATGGCGCGCAACAGGATGAGCATCGCGAGCGTCATCCAGCACCCCTGCGACCGCGAGGGGACGGCCTCGCTCGTCCTGACGACCCACGAGAGCGACGAGCGCTCGATGCGCTCGGCGCTCCGCGCGCTGGCGAGGCTCTCGAGCGTGCGCGGGGAGCCGCTCCTATTGAGGATCGGGGACCTGGGGGACTGATGCGCAGGCGCGGGAACCTTCACTTACCATGGCCCGAATCGTCCAGAAATACGGCGGAACCTCGGTCGGCGACGTCGACCGAATCAAGATTGTCGCAGCCCGGATCAAGGCGACGCGCGACGAGGGCAACGAGGTCGTCGTCGTCCTCTCGGCGCGCGCGGGCGTGACCAACGAGTTGATCGCGCGCGCAAAGGGGCTGTGCGCGAACCCGAGCGAGCGCGAGCTGGACCAGCTCCTTGCCATCGGCGAGCAGGAGTCGATCGCCCTCATGGCCATGGCGCTTCACGGGATCGGCGTGCCGGCGGTCAGCTACACGGGCGCCCAGGCGGGCATATTCACGGACACCGAGCACACGAAGGCGAAGATCAAGATGGTGGACCCGACCCCGGTGCTCGGGGACCTCACGCAGGGGACGATCGTCATCGTGGCCGGCTTCCAGGGCATAGACGACGAGGGCCAGATCACGACCCTCGGGCGCGGCGGCTCCGACCTGACCGCCGTCGCCCTCGCCGCTGCCATCAAGGCGGACCGCTGCGAGATCTACACCGACGTCGACGGCGTCTACACGGCCGACCCGCGCGTCGTCAAGAGCGCCCGCAAGCTCTCCGAGATCTCGTACGACGAGATGCTCGAGCTCGCCTCGGCGGGCTCGAAGGTGATGCAGTCCCGCTCGGTCGAGTTTGCCAAGAAGTACGGCGTGGTCTTTGAAGTCCGCTCCTCATTCAACCACAATCCAGGAACACTCGTGAAAGAAGAAGTAGCCTACATGGAACAGGTCGTCGTCCGCGGCATTGCCGCCGACAAGGACCAGGCGAAGGTCGTTGTCAGCGACATCCCCGACAAGCCGGGCTCGGCCGCGAGGGTGTTCCGGGCCCTGGCCGACGCGGGCGTCATCGTGGACATGATCGTGCAGAACGTGGGCCGGCACGGGGTCGCCAACCTCACGTTCACGGTTCCGCATGCTGACACGGCCCGGGCGGTCAGGGCGCTCGAGCCCGTCCTTGTCGGGATCGGCGGCGGGCAGGTCGCGGTGCACGAGCGCATCGCCAAGCTGTCGGTCGTCGGGGTGGGCATGAAGACGCACAGCGGCGTCGCCGCGGCGCTCTTCCAGGCGCTGGCCGACGTCGGGATCAACATCGACCTCATCAGCACCTCGGAGATAAAGATATCGGTCGCCGTGGCCCTGGACCGCGCGGACGAGGCGGTGCGCGCCGTGCACGCCGCGTTCGGGCTGGACAAGGTCTAGCCTCCGGGCGGCATGCGCTACGTCTCGACGCGCGGCGGGACCCCACCGCTCGGCTTCTGCGAGGCCGTGGCCGCAGGGCTCGCGCCCGACGGGGGCCTGCTGGTTCCGGAAAACCTTCCGGACTTCGGCCCGGAGCTCGCCGGCATGCGGGGCCTCTCGTACCCGCACCTGTGCCACCGCTTCCTGCGTCGGTTCGCCACCGACATCCCGCAGGCGGAGCTTCTCACCCTGGTCGAGCGCTCCTATGCGCGCTTCGACAGGCCCGAGGTCGTGCCGTTCCTGCAGCTTGCGCCCGAGCTGCACGTCCTCGAGCTCTTCCACGGCCCCTCGCTCTCCTTCAAGGACATCGCGCTCCAGCTGCTGGGCAACCTCTACGCCCGCCAGTGCGCGCTCACGGGCGCGCCGATCAACGTCCTTGGGGCAACATCGGGCGACACCGGGGCCGCGGCCATCCACGGGCTCATGGGCAGGCCCGGGGTCGCGATCTTCATCCTCTATCCGGACGGGCTCGTCTCGCCGCTCCAGGAGCGCCAGATGGCGTGCACGGGGGCGGACAACGTGTACGCGATCGCTGTCGACGGCTCGTTTGACGCCGCCCAGGCGGTCCTGAAGGAGATCCTGGGTGACGGCGCCTTCCGCGCCCGCCACAGGCTGGCGGCCGTCAATTCGATAAACATCGCGCGGGTTTTGGCGCAGAGCGTCTACTACCTGTACGCCTGGCTGCGCCTGCCCCCCGCGCAGCAGCAGGCGGAGTTCGTCGTGCCGACGGGCAACTTCGGCAACGTCCTCGCGGGCTGGATGCTGCAGAAGATGGGGGTGCCGATCCGCGGCTTCAGGGTGGCGACAAACCAGAACGACATCCTGCACCGGCTTTTCACGGGCGGCGAGTACCGGGTGGGGGAGGTGCGCCCGAGCCTCGCCCCGTCGATGGACATCCAGGTGGCGTCGAACTTCGAGCGCTTCCTCTACTACAGCCTCGGGCGGGACACGCAGCGTGTCTGCTCGGTCATGGCGTCGATCGCCCGAGACGGCGCCTATCGCTTTGAGAACTTCGACCGCGACACGTTCACCTCGTCGAGCTGCGCCGACCGCGAGATCTTGGGGATCATAAGGCAGGTGCACCGCGCCTACGACTACGTGGTCGACCCGCACACGGCCTGCGCCTTCAGCGGGATAGACCCCTCGCGGCCCGCCGTCGTGCTCGCAACCGCGAATCCGGCCAAGTTCCCGGACACCATCCGCGACGCCATCGGGGTCGAGCCGAGGCACCCCTCTCTCGAGGCCCTCAAGGGCAGGCCCGTCAGGCGCCACAAGATTGTGGCTGACGCCGCGGCAATTCGTGCCTTCATCGAGCCTCGCGCCGTCTGACGGCGACCCGCCCATGGCTACAGCCGAAGTGAGAGTATACGACACGACCCTGCGCGACGGTACGCAAGGGGAGGGGATCAGCTTTTCGGTAGCGGACAAGCTCCTGATCGTCGAGCGGCTGGACCAGTTCGGCGTCGATTATATCGAGGGCGGCTTCCCGGGCTCGAACCCGCGCGACATCGCCTTCTTCTCGGAGGCGAAGCACCTCAAGCTCCAGCAGGCCCGCCTTGCGGCCTTCGGGGCGACCCGCAGGGCCGGGGCCAAGGCGGCCGCGGACCCGCAGATGCGCGCCCTCTTGGACAGCGCGATGCCCGTCCTGACGCTCGTGGGGAAGACCTGGCTGCTGCACGTGAGGGAGATCCTGCGCACGACGCCGGAGGAGAACCTGGAGATGATCGAGGACTCCGTGCGCTACCTGGTATCGCAGGGTCGGGAGGTGATCTACGACGCCGAGCACTTCTTTGACGGGTACCTGGACAACCCGGAGTACGCGATGCGCACCCTCGAGGCCGCGGCCCGCGGCGGCGCCTCGAACCTCACCCTTTGCGAGACCAACGGCGGCAAGCTGGTCCCCCAGGTGGCCTCCATCACGGCCGACGCCGTCAAGCGCTTCGGCGCCCCGATGGTGGGCGTCCACTGCCACAACGACAGCGGCCTCGGCGTCGCCGTGTCCCTCGCGGGCATCGAGGCCGGGGCGACTCTGGTGCAGGGAACGATGAACGGCTACGGCGAGAGGGTCGGCAACGCCAACCTGGTCTCCATCATCCCCAACCTGGTCCTCAAGATGGGCAGGCGCCTGCGCTGCGCAGGCAACCTGGCGCAGCTGCGCGACCTGTCGCTTTTCTTTGACGAGCTAGCCAACCTGCGCCCGAACCCCAAGGCGCCCTTTGTCGGGCACTCGGCCTTCGCCCACAAGGGGGGCCTGCACGCGAACGCCGCCCAGAAGGTGAAGCGCAGCTACGAGCACATCGACCCCGCGGTAGTGGGCAACCAGACCCGGGTGCTGGTCTCGGACATGGCGGGCCGAAGCAGCCTGGTCGTCAAGGCGCGCGAATTCGGCATAGAGTTGGACGAGAAGAGCCCCGAGCTCAAGGGGCTGATCGACGAGCTGAAGGAGCGCGAGTTCCGGGGCTACGAGTACGAGGCCGCCGACGCGTCCTTCAAGCTCCTGGTCTCGCGCATGCTCGGCCAGCGAAGGGAATTCTTCAAGGTCGAGGGCTACCGCGTCATCGTCGAGCGCCACGGCGGCGAGATCTGGTCCGAGGCGACCGTGCGCCTCAATGTCGCAGGGGAGCAGGTCCACACGGTCGCCGAGTCGTCGGGCCCGATCGGGGCGCTCGACAAGGCGCTGCGCCTTGGCCTCGAGAAGACCTACCCCGAGCTGCGCGACATGACCCTGCGCGACTACAAGGTGCGCATCCTCGAGGGCAACGAGGGGTCGGGCTCCAAGACGCGCGTCCTCGTGGAGAGCGGCGACGGGCACTCGATCTGGGGCACGGTCGGGGTGAGCGACAACATAATCGACGCCTCCTGGGAGGCGCTGCGAGAGGCGGTCGAATTCCGCCTGTCCCATCCGCGGGGCGCCAAGCCCTAGATCAGAGCAGCGGCGCCAAGAGCCTGCAGAGGTCCTCCGCCACGTCCGAGAGGAGGTGGCGCTTCGCCGGGACCGGGGGGCTGCAGTCGAGCATGAGCTCGGCTATCCAGGCGCGGATGGCAACGACCTCGGGCTCTGAGTGGATGAAGATGCCGATCTCGAAGTTGACGAACAGGCTGCGCAGGTCGCAGTTCGGCGAGCCGACGAGCGCCACGCGGTCGTCGATCACGATGGCCTTCGCGTGGAGCATGCCGGGATTGTACTGCAGAAGGCGCCCTCCCGCCCGCGTCAGCTCCCGGGTGAAGTTGCGCCGCGCAAAGTCCGTGACCGGGTGGTTCGAGTGCGCCGGCACGACGAGCGTGACGGCGCAGCCCGCGCGCGCCTTGACGATCAGCGAGCGCAGGATCACCTCGTCCGGGATGAAGTAGGGCGTCACGATCCAGATGTTGCGCTCGGCGTTCTGGATCATCGCGACGATCCCCTCGTAGAGGGGGTCGCCCGGCACGTCGGGCCCGCTGGCGACCACCTGGAGCCCGCACGAGCCCATTGACGGCGCGCCGCCCGCCTGGGCGTCGGCTCGCGTCTCCTCGGGCGGCCTGCGCATGACATAGCTCCAGTCCTCCGTGAACACCTCGCCCAGGACGACGGCCCCGGGGCCCTCGATCAGGGCGCCAAAGTCGCGCCATCGCTTCGCGTAGGGGACGGGCCCCATGTACTCGCGCGCGATGTTGCGCCCGCCCACCAGAGCCCTCGAGCCGTCGAATATCGACATCTTGCGGTGGTTTCTCAGGTTGGCGGACCCGCGGGACGCGAAGGGCATCACCGGCATGAATCTGCCCACCTCGCCTCCGGCCCTTCTAATCGGCTCCACGAACCCCCGCGAGGAAAGGAAGCAGCCCAGCGCGTCAAGAAGGAGGCGAACCTTGACGCCCTCGCGCGCGCGGCGGGCGAGCAGCTCTACGATCTGCCGGCCCGTGGCGTCGCGACCGAGGATGAAGGTCGTGATGTGGATCGAGCGCTTGGCAGAGAGTATCTGGCGCTCTAGCTCGGCAAACTCCTCCTCGCCGGTGAGGATGAATCGCACCCTGTTTCCCCCCACGGGGGCATAGCCCCCCGCCGCCTCGACGGTGCGCGCGACGGGCTCGCAAACGTGCTCCGCGGCAAGCGCGCACATCGGCGGCAGGATGGGGCGCAGGGCGGACTTGTCCTTTGCCAGCCTGCGCAGCTTGCGGCCCCCGAAGAGGAGGTAGAGCGGCACCCCGAGCCACGGGATAAACACGATGCCGAGCAGCCAGGCGAACGTGTTCGCGGGCGCCCGGCGCTCGCTCATGAGCCTAGCCACGAGAAAGAGGGCGAGCAGGAAGCCGACGATCGCCGAAAGGTGGGCGAGGAATCCCCCCGGCAGAAAACTCCCGATTTTGTGCAGCACTGTGGTCATCCGCGCCAAACTGTGGATCCCGGCATGATTCTCCCTGGTCTCTGGGTCCTTTCTACCGGGCCGCGCGCAATACACAAGCGGCCAGCGGCCCGTGGGGCGCACGCCCGCAGCCGCCCCGGGGATTGCAGACGGAACGGATCCCCCTTTCAGGGCGCCTTCGGGAAATGGGTCTGCGACGGCGTATTAGGGCGATCCGGCGCGGGCGAAGAATGGTGTTGACGCTGAAATCGTGGCCGCAATTTTTCTTCTTTCCAAAGCGGGGGTATTTCCTAGCGGCAATGGAGACGGACTGTAAATCCGTTGGCTTACGCCTTCCTTGGTTCGAGTCCAAGTGCCCCCACCATTCCTCCTGAGGCGAGAGACCCCGGAGCGAGCGGCTCTTCTCGTTGGAGGCCATGGCATTGCGAACAGCTGGGTCGGGTCGCCGGCGACTGCTCCCGGCATTTGCCTATCCATCGAGCGACACCTGCCTCCGCTGTTCCTGCAAATCGGAGGCGAGCAGGCCGGCGAAGGCGCAAAGAAGGAGCAGCCCGCCCACCGCGGCGATTGATCCGCTCTGGCGCAGCAACCAGCGGTTTGCAAGCGAGCCGCGCCCCAGCTCGACAGGCTCTGTGAACGCGAGCCAATGCTCGCCGGGCGCGACCTCCGCGACGAGGCGCACTCCCGCCTGCGGGGGCACCGCGAGGTCCGCGCTGCTCCAGTCGGGGCGAAGGGGAGGCCCCGCCTGGGCCTGCCGCTGCGACCCGTCCCACTCAAGCCTCACGGCCGACGTTTCAAGGTCGCGGCTTCCGGCCAGAAGGACATGCAGGTAGGGGAGGAGCCCCGCCGCAAGCGGCCGGCTCACGAAGCGGGCCGGCCCGCGGCGCGCCACCCAGCCCCGTCCTGGCGCTCCGGGCGGCAGTCCCGAACGCTCCACGCTCTCGAAACCGCTGGTGCCGGCGTCCGCAGCCAAAACCAGGGCGGGGCGGATCCCGACGGGAAGCATCGAGCGGATCCCGGGAGCCGAGAGAAAACGGCCGAGCTCGTCGGCGTTTGGATAGGGAAGCTGGTCGCTGGGAGCGGAGCGCAGAGCCGGAAGGTCGCCGGACGCCAGAAATGCGCGGACGTAGTGCCTCTCCACGGCCTTGAGGCCGGGAACCCTGCCGAGGTAGATCTGCTGGGTCCCGCGGTCGAGATTCCAGAGGCCGACCAGGAAGGCTACGGACCATGCGGCCGCGAGAAGCGCCAGCGGCGCCGGCACCGGACGGCGGGCGAGGAGGACCGCCAGGGCGAGCGCGTTGACGACCGCGCCAAGCGAGTAGAGGTCCATGTAGCGCGGGCTCCTGAACATCCCGAATCCCTCGCGGGCGTAGGCTATCGCCGCCACCTGAAGCGCGACCCATGCGGCAAGCGCGAACAGCGCGGCCTCGTCGCCGGACGCCTCCCGCCGCCTGATGCGCCCGACGCCGAGGAGGACGATCGGCGCCTGCAGGACCACGACGGCGGCGGGCCACATGATGAGGGGCCAGGAGAGGGCGCTCGCCTCCGCAAGGAGCCATTCCCGCGCCGAGTGGGCCCTGAGGACATCGTGGCCCGGCACCCTTGCCATGGACAAGATCCCGGCCGCGCACAGCGCGCCCAGGAGGGCGCAGGCCGTCGCGTCGCGAAGCCCGAAGCGGCGCCTGAGCGCCGAGCGAAGGAGCGCAGCGCCAAGGACGACCGCCGCCGCAAGGAAACCGGAGGACATGGCGCCCAGGCTGGCCGCCGCCGCGGCGAAGCCCGCCCACCACCGCCCGCCCAGGGGCGGCGCGGGCACGCACAGGAAGAGCGCGGCAACCGCGCCCAGGTCCAGCAGGTACTGCTGGACCTGCAGGCCCTGGAGCGTGTTCTCCCAGTTGAAGGGAAGCGCGAAGACAAGGACGATGGCCACGGCGGCGGCGGCAAAGCGCACGCCCGAGGCGAAGCGCCGCGCAAGGAGGACCAGAGCGGCGCAGAAGGCGGAATGCACCAGCGCCCCGGCCGTCATCTCGAGGAGCGGGTCCCACTGGCCGTTTGAGACCGCAAGGGCGTAGGCCATCAGGCGCGCCAGCACGATCCGGTGCTCGTTCTGCGGCAGGAAGAAGCTCCAGAGGTGAAGCTGGCCCGCGGCCCTGGGGACCAGCAGGTGGCGGCCGACCGCGTCCCACTCGTCCATATACGGGACGTCGCTTCCATATTCGCGAATGAGCGAGAGCTTCGCGCCCAAAGCCAGGACGCCGGCGGCGAGGGCCGCACCAAGGGAGAGCGTGCGCGTCCGCGAGGTAGCCATCTCCAAGCGACATTGCGCCGGCGCGGCGCGGGGTCAACCCGATGGCCGCGGGCGATGCGCGGCGCTACTCAAAGCCGCTGGGGCGCGCGGGCGTCAGGCGTCCCACGCCGGCCACCAGGGCGACGTTCACGATGAGTCCAATGAACCCCGCGTTGAGCCCCAGGAAGGGGTCGCGCCCCGTGAAGCTCAGGCCCCCGGCGACGGCGAGCCCGCCGATGAGGCCCGCAAGGACCGCCGGCGACGAGACCCGCCGCGAGAGGATCCCAAGGATTATCCCGGGGGCGAACTGGGCGACGCCCGAGTAGGCCATGATGAGGAGGCCGACCAGGGTTGCGGAGCTGTTGAGCGCCAGGGCGAGGGCCACCGCGGTCACGGCTACGACCGTCAGCCTCGCCACGCGGGCCGTCGCGTCGTCCGACATGGCCGGCGCGAACAGCGGGCGGTAGACGTTCTTCGCAATGAGCGTCGAGGCCGTCAGGATGTGGATGGCAGCGGGCACCATGGCCGTCAGCGCTCCCGCGCCGCCTATGACCCCCAGCATCCCCGGGCCGAAGGTCCTTCGGATGGCCGTCAGCAGGGCTAGGTCGCCGTTGCTGATGCCGGGGGCGATCAGGATCGCGGCGCAGCCCGCGATGATGATGAGCCCCAGGGGCAGCAGGTAGAAGGGCATGATGATCGCGTTCTTTCGAACCGTGTCCGCGCTCTTCGCCGTGAAGATGCCCCCGAAGAAGTGGGGCCACGCGAACATGAGGGAATTGACGAGGACGGTGGTGATGAACCACGAGTGCGTGAGGTTCTGCGTGCCCCCGGGCATCACGAGGTGGCCGGGCTTGGCCCGGATGACGGCGTCGAACATCGCCCCAATGCCCCCGAAGTGGGCCCAGGGAAGCCCGAAGCCGACAAAGACCGCGACCGCCACCATGAGGAAATCCTTCAGGAAGCTCACCCACGCGACCCCCCTGACGCCGCTCGCCATGACGAAGCTGGCGACGACCGCGGTGGCCGCGAGCATGGCCGGCGCCCGGCCGATTTGCTCGAAGCTCGCCACCTCGACGATGATCCCGAGCCCCGTGATCTGCAGCTGCAGGTAGACGACCAGGAAGACGGCGCCCGCAAGCGCGACCACGGCGCCAAGCAGGCTGCTGCGGTAGCGCACGGCGAAGAAGTCGCCCACGGTCTGCAGGCCGAGGCGGCGCCCGTGCTCCCAGATGGCCGGCCCGAAGAAGAAGATGAACGTCTGGCCCAGCGTCAGGTAGGCCAGGACGTAGAGGGTGGGCCCGCCCTTCGAGTAGATCCACCCGCTCACCCCCAGAACGGAGAACGTGGTGAACGTCTCGCCGGCCATGAGGATCCAGACCAGGGCCAGGCCAAGGCCCCGGCCGGCGACGGCCCACTCCTCGAGGCTGCTCGTGCGGTGGCGCGCCGCGAGGAAGCCCGTGAAGGAGCCGATCACGACGATCGCGAATATGATGGAGAGCGCGGTGGCGCCGGGGCTCATCTGCGCTTTTCGATCCAGTAGGCGATTCCCATGAGGGCGGGGCTGAGCGCTATCCAGGCGAGCATCCAGGCCATATTGAAGGGGACGCCGAGCACCCTGGGCTCGACCCTGTCCCAAAGGTCGACGCTCAGGCACATCCCGACGAACGGAACGGCAGCGAGTAGGATCGATGCGGCCGACGGCCTCTTCACGCGTGCGCGGGAGGATCGGCAGGAGCGCCCGGCGGCGCGAGCAGAATCGTGCGCGGCGGCGCATGGATATCGGCTTGATTCGGGCTGGTCTCGCAGCACGCTTTTCCCTTCGGGTGCCCGCAATCCCCCGCGCCCCCCGCTGCGGCGCCCCGACTTGGCCACCCAAATTCCCCAACCGCCATGCAAGTCACGCTAACCTGGCTCGATTACCTGATCCTGCTCACCTACACCGGCTTCGTCGTCGGCATAGGCTTCGCGCTCCGGAAGTACATGAGGAGCTCCTCGGACTTCCTCACCTCCGGTCGCTCGATACCGACCTGGGTGACGGGCCTGGCGTTCATCTCCGCGAACCTGGGGGCGCTCGAGCTCGTGGGCATGGCGGCAAGCGGCGCCAAGTACGGCGCCATCACGGCGCACTTCTACTGGGTGGGCGCCATCCCGGCGATGGTGTTCCTGGCGGTATTCATGATGCCGTTCTACTACGGCTCCAGGGCGCGCTCGGTGCCCGAGTACCTGAAGATGCGCTTCGACGAGCGCGTGCGGGCGCTCAACTCCGTCTCCTTCGCCGTCATGACGGTATTCGCCTCGGGCATCTCGATGAACGCCCTGGCGAAGCTCCTGCACCTGCTCCTCGGCTGGAACTACCACGCGAGCCTCTGGATCTGCTCCGCCGTCGTGCTGGTCTACGTGCTCAAGGGCGGGCTCACCTCGGCCATCTACACGGAGGTGCTCCAGTTCTTCATGATCGTCCTGGGCTTCGCCCCGGTGGTCTACCTGGGCCTCAAGGACGTCGGCGGCTACCATGCGATGGCGGGGGTCTTGAGCGGCGTCGCCACGAACCCCTCCGCGCTTCACCTGCGCGATCCCGGGGTCTCCTACGGCGCCGGCGCGTGGACGAGCGTCTGGAGGACGCTGCTGGAGGGCCCGACCAACAACCCCATGGGCGTCGACTGGTTCGCCATGGTCTTCGGGCTCGGGTTCGTCCTCTCGTTCGGCTACTGGTGCACGAACTTCCTGGTCGTGCAGCGCGCGATGGCGGCGCGCAACATGACGGCGGCGCGCAACACGCCGCTCATCGCCGCGGTCCCGAAGATGCTTTTCCCGGCCCTCGTCATCCTTCCCGGCATGATCGCCGTGGCGCTTATGGCGATGCCCTCCAAGGGCTATCGGATCCCGGCGCCCATCCTGGACAACGCGGTCTATGCAAGGGCCCAGGCCGCGGTGGCCGCCGCAGCCCGGGAGCCCGCCGACCAGGCCTTCAAGGAGGTGAGCGCCGCCGTTGGCCGTCGTATGGACCCCGCCAAGGTCGCGGCCCTGGTCGCCGACTGCGCCGCTGGGCCCATGTCCGAGGCGGCCTTCGACGACAGGCTCTGGAACGCCGTCGACGAGTACGACTACGACGGGGTCATCCTCTCCCTCGTCAAGCGCTACTGCCCGACGGGGCTGCTCGGCCTCGCCCTCACCGGGCTCCTCGCCTCGTTCATGTCCGGCATGGCGGGCAACGTCACGGCCTTCAACACGGTCTTCACCTACGACCTCTACCAGGCGTACGTGGCGCCCAACAAGAGCGACGAGCACTACATGAGGGTGGCGCAGGTGGTGACCCTGTTCGGCATATTGGCGAGCATCGCCTGCGCGTACTTCGCCAAGCTCTACAACAACGCGATGGACATCATCCAGCTCGTGTTCGCCTTTGTGAACGCCCCGCTCTTCGCGACGTTCCTGCTGGGAATGTTCTGGAAGCGCACGACGGGGACCGGGGCTTTCGTCGGGTTGCTCCTCGGCACAATGGCCTCCGGCCTCGTGCATGCGCTGACGATCGCCCAGGGCAACGCGCCCGGGATGAAGGGCGGCTACCTCGGGGTCGCCCACACCTTCCCGAGCGAGATGGCCCAGAACTTCTGGCTGGCGACCTTCGCCTTCATCGTCTGCTTCGTGATGACGGCGGGGATATCCCTCGTCACCCGGCGCACGAAGCCCGACGAGGAGCTTGCCGGGCTCGTCTACTCGCTAACGCCCAGGATCAAGGTCGAGGGCACCCCCTGGTACCAGCGCCCCGGCGTCATTGGGACCGCCCTTCTCGGCGGCTGCGCCGTCCTAAACCTCATCTTCTGGTAGAAAGGAAAAACCATGGGACTCGATATCCGCTGGCCAATTGGCCTAATGTTCACGCTGGTCGGCCTGGTGATGACGGTCTTCGGCTTCATCACTCGGAGCGACGCCGCGATGTACAGCCGCTCCCTCGGGATCAACATAAACCTGATCTGGGGGGTCGTCCTGCTCATCTTCGGCGCCCTGATGCTCTTCCTGGCAAGCCGCAAGAACGGCGCGGGCGGCCCGCCCCAGAAGTGAGCCGCTAGGCGAGGGCGAGCTCGGTCGCCGCGTCGAAGATGTGCGCGTTCGCCAGGTCGAAGGCGACCCGGACCCGCTCTCCCGCCTCGAAGCGGTCGGTGGGGCCGACGCGGGCGATGAAGGCCGTCGCGCCGCTGTCCAGGTAGAGCAGGGTCTCCGAGCCCATGGGCTCGGAAACCTCGACCCTGACCTCCGCGGTGCGCCCCTCCTCGGCCGGGACACCGGCCTGGGTGTCGCGTATCCCCTCCGGGCGGATTCCCAGGACCACCTTCCGGTCGACGTACCCCGCCGCGCGCCGCGCCAGCACCTCGTCTAGCGCGACCGTGACCGGCGCGCCGCCGGGGTTGTCCTCGGCGAAGACAAGCCGCCCCTGGGCCCTTCGGATGAAGCCCCGGAAGAAGTTCATGGGCGGCGAGCCTATGAAGCCCGCGACGAACAGGTTCCTCGGCCTATTGTAGAGCTCCAGGGGCTCGGCGACCTGCATGATGTCGCCGTCCTTCATCACGCAGATGCGGTCGCCCATCGTCATGGCCTCGACCTGGTCGTGCGTCACGTAGATCATGGTGGCTCCGAGCCTCGCGTGGAGCTTCGAGATCTCGGTTCGGGTCGAGACCCTCATCTTGGCGTCCAGGTTGGAGAGCGGCTCGTCGAAGAGGAAGACCTTGGGCTTGCGCACGATCGCGCGGCCGAGCGCGACGCGCTGGCGCTGCCCCCCAGAGAGGGCCTTGGGCCTGCGCCCGAGTAGGGATTCGAGTCCCAGCATCGCGGCCGCCTCGTGGACCCTCGCGTCGATGTCCGCCTTCGGGAACTTGCGCAGCTTCAGGCCGAAGGCCATGTTCTCGTACACCGTCATGTGCGGGTACAGCGCGTAGTTCTGGAAAACCATCGCGATGTCGCGGTCCTTCGGGAGCACGTCGTTGACGACCTGGCCGCCGATCCTGACGGTGCCGGAGGTGATCTCCTCGAGGCCGGCGACCATGCGCAGGGTGGTCGACTTCCCGCACCCGGAGGGCCCGACCAGAACCATGAACTCGCGGTCCGCCACCTCGAGGCTGATGCTCTTGACGGCGGTGACGCCCGGCCCGTCCTTCTCGGGGTAGACCTTGCTGAGGTTCTCCAGGGTGACTTGGGCCATGGGATCGGGATTAGGTGCGCCCGCGCGCCGGGCGGCACGGGCCGCGGGCCCGTTTTGCGCAGGGGTTTTCGTTAAACAGAACGATTGCGTTGGTCTGGCAACTCCAAATCGCGCGCGGCCGGGCCGGCCTTGACAAGGCCTTGCTTGTGCCCCGTCCTCAGTGCGAAGTCCGGTTGCGCGCGAGCGACCCTGCCGGCGCAGCCTCCGAGCAACCCAAGACCATGCAAACCCTGCCAAGAGCGGCTTCCCCGTGCGCGGGGGGGCCCCGGGCGGCCGCCCGCGCCGCCCAGACCACCTGACCCCATGGGGGCGCGCCTTTTCGGGATCGACCTCGGGGGGACGAAGATCGAGGGGGCCGTGGTCGACAGGACCCGGCCGGACCGGGCCATCTGCCGCCTGAGGCTGCCGACCGAGGGGTCGAAGGGCTACGACCACGTCGTGCGCCAGATCGTCCGCGTGGTCGCGATGCTGGAGAAGGAGTCGGGCATGCGCCGGCCCCGGTGCATCGGCTTCGGGACTCCCGGGGCCATCGACCCGGCAACCGGCATACTCAAGAATTCGAACACGCTCTGCCTCAACGGGCGGCGCCTGCGCGACGACCTCTCCGAGGCCCTGGGCGCCGAGGCGCGCATCGCTAACGACGCCAACTGCTTTGCGCTCGCGGAGGCGTTGTTCGGAGCCGCGCGCGACAGGAAGGTGGTCATGGGCCTGATCCTTGGCACGGGCTGCGGCGGGGGCGTGGTCGTCAACGGCCGGGTCCTGGACGGCATCCACGGCATCGCGGGCGAGTGGGGCCACAACCCGATCCCGGGGGAGCACTCCCTCTGCTACTGCGGAAGGCGCGGCTGCGTGGAGACGGTCATAAGCGGACCCGCCCTTGAGCGCCACTACAGGGGCCTGACGGGCCGCTCAGTGCGCCTGCCCGAGATCGTGGCCCGCGCCGTCGCGGGCGAGCGGGCGGCGAGGGCGACGCTCAGGCGCCTGGTCGGCAAGTTCGGCCAGGCGATCGCCGCCGTCATCAACATACTCGACCCGGACGCCGTCGTCATCGGCGGCGGCGTGGGCAACATCGACATCCTGTACACCGAGGCGACCCGGCGCGCCGTCCTGCGCCACGTCTTCAATCCGGTGCTCCACACGGAGTTCTTGAGGCCGACGCTCGGCGACAGCGCCGGCGTCTTCGGCGCGGCCCTCCTCAGCGCCTGGCCCAGATCCTGAGCGACGCGAGCAGGAAGTCCTCGAGCGCGGCCCCGTCGTTCAGGTTGACCCTAAGGAGCGAGGCGGACCGCTCCAGGCTGTCGGTCGCCGAGGCCCCGAGCCTCCCGGCGGGGCTTCCCGGCTCGCCGATGAGGGAGCGGTAGTGGCCGCTTGTCGCCTCCTCGATGGCCGCGAACATGCGAAGGCGAAGGCCGACCGCGATCTCGGCCTCGATCGCCTCAAGCTCGTCGTCCTCGAGGCCCTCTGGCAGGGTCGCCTTGCGCCTGGCCAACTCCGCGGCCGAGGCCTTCTCGAGCATCGAGGCGAAACGCGCCACCAGCCCGTAGAGCGCGAGGACGGCGTCGGCCGCGGCGCGCGCCGTCGCCACCCCCTGGCCCAGCCGGCCGAGCCACGACCTGTAGTCGGCGACCCATTCCGGCCATCCCGCCGCCGCAACGGGCGCTGAAATGCCGGGGAATCTGAAGTGAAGCACCCGGCTGCGTATGGTCGGAAGCAGGGCGTGCGGCCGGCCCGTCAGCAGCAGCAGGGTGGTGCGGGCCGGCGGCTCCTCGAGCGTCTTTAGGAGGATGTTCGCCGCGGCGGCGTTCATGCGGTCCGCGTCGTGGAACACGGCCACCTTGTTGCGCGAGAAGCTGGAGGCCACGTTCACCCTCGCCACGAGCTCGCGCACGGCCCCGGCCGAGATCGAACGGGACTTTCCGGCCGGGCGCACCTGGATGCAGTCGGGGTGGCGGTCGGCGGGATAGTGGGGCGAGGACGCCTCCGAGCCCAGCTTGAGGAGGCGGTCGGCGATCGCCATGGCGGCCGCCGCCAGGCATTCCGGGTCGTCGCCCGCCAGGAGCAGGCTGTGCGACAGGCGGCCCCGCCCGATGGCCTTCTCGATCACGGAGACGGCGGGGGTGCCCGCGAGCGCGCTGGGCCAGGGGAGCGCCTCCTCGGTCATCCGTCTATGCGGGCCTTCACGGCGCGCCAGATCCTCTTCTCTGTCTCCGACTCGCTCTTGCGGCCGTCGACGACGGCGAAGCGCCTCGGAAGCCCCTTGGCCAGAACGAGGTAGCCCGCCCGGATCTTGTTGTAGAAGTCGATGTTCTCGCGCTCCATCCGGTCCGGGAGGTCCGAGGCGCGCTGGCGGATCCTCGCAAGGCCCACCTTGGTCGGAACATCGATGACGATCGTCAGGTCGGGCATGACGTTGCCGACGGCGAAGCGGTTGATCTTGTTCACCGGGTCCGCCGCGAGGTTGCGCCCGATCCCCTGGTAGACGGTGGACGAGTCGAGGAAGCGGTCGCTCAGGACGATGACCCCGCGCATGAGGGCCGGGGCTATGACCTCCCGCACGAGCTGGGCGCGCGACGCCGCGAACAGCAAAAGCTCGGTCTCGGGGCACATCTCGTCGCCCTTGGAGTTGTGCACGATGATGTTCCGGATCTGCTCCCCGATCTCGGTGCCGCCCGGCTCGCGCACGGTCACGACATCGCGGCCGAGCTTCTGCAACCGGTCGGCGAGGCGGGCGATCTGGGAGGTCTTGCCGCTGCCCTCGGATCCCTCGAATGAAATGAGCTTGCCGGTGTGCTTTGACTTTAGAGGCATCGACTCGCGAGGTTGGGCAATTTCGCTCCACTTGGCGAGGAAGCTTTGCTTTCAATTGGACGAAACGCAGAATTAACGCCAACTCTCAGGTCATGTCCGCGCTGCTATCCCCCTTCCTCGCATCGACCAACATCATCGACGTCTTCGAGCACTGCGACGTCGTGGGCCAGGTCATCACGAGCCTGCTTGCCGTCTTTAGCATCATCGCGTGGGCGGTCATGTTCGGAAAGCGAAGCGAGCTGAACATGCTTCGGCGCCTGAACCGCAACTTTGAGCGGCACCTGCGCGACCAGAAGAACATACTCGACTTGCCGGAGTCCCTGCGGGAGCGCCGGGACATCCCCTACGCCGACCTTTTCAGCGATGCGGTCGAGGCCTACTGGAAGTCCGCCGCGATCGGCAAGGAGAAGGGCATGGATTCGATGCGCTTCCGACTCGAGCACACCGAGAACGCCCTGCACCGGGCGCTCGCCCGCCAGACCCTGCGCTACGAGTCGAGCATGATCTTCCTCGCGTCGATCGTCTCCGGGGCTCCGTTCCTCGGCCTGCTGGGCACCGTCTGGGGCGTCATGGACGCCTTCAGCGCCGTCTCGCTGCAGCAGACCGCGAGCATCCAGACCCTCGCGCCCGGCGTCTCCGCCGCGCTCTTGACCACCATCTCGGGCCTGCTGGTCGCCATACCGTGCCTTTTCGGCTACAACCTGCTCTTCGCATCGACGAAGCGCCTCATAACCGAGCTCGAGAACTACGCCAGCTCGCTGGCCGACCGAATCGAGCTCGAGTCGACGTAACCCGCAGCGCTGGGAGCACACCCCATGGCCCGGACATTCAGGCGGCCCCGCCTTTCACACCCGATCGCGGAGATGAACGTGACCAATCTGATCGACCTAGGATTCACGCTCCTGATCATCTTCATGATCGCGACCCCGCTCATAAACCAGGAGCAGACGATCCCGGTCAACCTGCCCATGGAGTCGAGGAGCCCGCAGCAAAAGGTGGACAAGAGCCTGCGCTTCGTGGCGATCTCGACCGACGCGAAGGGCAACTATTACCTCGAGGACCGCGTGACTCCCATAAGCATGGCGGAATTGCGCAGCCGCCTGCGCCTGTACGGCGCCGAGTCGAAGCCCCCGGTGATCCGCATCCGCGGCGACGCGCGCGTCCCCTACGAGAAGATCGTTCAGCTCATGGACGAGCTCAAGAAGGCAAACCTGCTCAAGTTCACTTTCGACACGCAGACACCAGCTAAATGAGGTCGAACGCACCCGGGGCACTGGCCATCTCTTCGCTGCTGCACGCCGCGGTCGTCGGCCTTATCCTCTTCTTCAGCTTCGCCGCGTCGAGGGTGGTGCAGGACTCCCCGAAGGTTTTCGAGCTCGTGGCGGGAGCCGGCGACAATTACGCGGCCCGGGCGGCCCCCGCCCTCGGCTCGCCGGGAGGCATTAAGGTGCCGGGCGCCGTGCGCGAGGAGCCCCGGCCGGCGCCGGCCAAGCCGGCGCCGTCCCCAATCCAGGCGGCCCCGGAGGCCGCGCCGGCCAAGCCCGCCAAGCCGGTGGACCTGGTCGCGCAGCTTAAGCGGGTCGAGGAGCGGCGCGAGCGAAAGCTCGAGGCGCAGTACCAGAAGAGGGAGGAGGCCGAGCGAAAGAGGATCACGCAGGAGGAGTTTGAGAAGCAGCAGGCGGCGGCCAAGGCCGGCGCCAAGGTCTCGCACATCGACGCCGAGGGCATCAAGGAGGGCGTCATCGGGGGCTCGACCGAGAACAGGACGGGCGGCGCGGGCGGCAAGGCGCTCACGCGCGAGGAGGGCAGCGAGCTCGACGCGTACTTCGCGCTTCTGAAGGCGCGGATAAAGGAGAATCACGTGCCGCCGGAGGGCGTGAGCAACAGCCTCGAGGCCCGCGTCGAGTTCTTCGTGGCCGCCGACGGGTCTCTTTCGCACGTGCGCATCGCGAGGTCGTCCGGCAACGCCGACTTCGACAGGTCGGTCGTCGAGGCTTGCGAGCACACGCGCTCCATCGGCGCGAGGCCCGACGGCAGGAGCGAGACTGTCGAGATGACCTTCAAGATGCGCGAGGACGAGAGCCAGTAGGCCGTCCGCGGCCGCCACGCCCCTTTAACCCCGAACGCTCCATGATCCGCACACTCAGCTGCTGTTTCGCTAGCCTGCTGCTCGCCGCGCCCCTCGCGGCCCAGGGCACCGTCCCCTACAAGGATAACGCGCTTGCCGTCGAGTCACGCGTGCGCGACCTCGTCTCCCGCATGACGCTGGAGGAGAAGGTCGCGCAGCTGCAGTCCTTCCGCCCGAAGGACCCCCATGCCTTCGACGAAAAGGGCGAATTCGTCGGGGGCAGCGACGCGGCGGCCCTCAACAACGGCGCGGGAGCGGTCTACGCCGGGGGCGACCGGTTCGCCTCCGACCCCCGCACGGCGGTGCTTCGCCTCAACTCCCTGCAGAAGTACATGAGGGAGAAGACCCGGCTCGGGATACCGGCCTTCACCTTCGCCGAGGCGCTGCACGGCTACATGGCCGCCGGGGCGACGAGCTTCCCGGCGGCCGTCGCCCTGGGCAGCACCTGGGACACCGGGCTCGTCGAGCGCGTGTTCACGGCCGCCGCCCAGGAGGCGAGCGCGCGGGGCGTCCGCCAGGTCCTGAGCCCCGTTTTGGACCTGGCCAGGGACCCGAGGTGGGGGAGGTTCGAGGAGTGCTACGGGGAGGACCCCTACCTTGTCTCCCGCATGGGGATGGCGGCTGTCTTCGGGCTTCAGGGCCGAACGGACATCGTCGACGCCGAGCACGTCGCCGTCACGCTCAAGCACTTTGCGGGGCACGGCCAGCCCGAGGGGGGCCGCAACATCGCGCCCGTAAGCATTTCGGAGCGCGAGTTCCGCACGAACCACCTCTACCCGTTCGAGATGGCGGTCAAAGTGGCGCACGCCCACTCGGTCATGGCCTCGTACAACGAGTGGGACGGGGTCCCCAACCATGCGAACCGCCGGCTGCTCACGGACATCCTGCGCACGGAGTGGGGATTCGACGGCTACGTGATGAGCGACGGGGGCGGCATTGACGTTCTCTACCAGGACCACCACGCCGCCGCCGGCCCGGAGGACGCCGGGATCCTCAGCATCGAGGCCGGCCTCGACTATGACCTCGGGGGCAAGGGCCGCTGCTTCTCCAAGCTGGCGGACGAGCAGAGGGCCGGCAGGGTCTCCCTCGCCGCCATCGACCGGGCGGTCACGAACGTGCTGCGGGTCAAGTTCCTCTGCGGCATGTTCGACAGGCCCTATGCCGACCCGGACAACGTCGCGAAGGTCACGAACTCCCCCGAGCACAGGGCCCTCGCACGCCAGGCCGCCGACGAGGCTATGATTCTCCTCAAGAACGACCGCGCCGTGCTGCCCCTGGACCGCTCGAAGCTCAAGACCCTCGCCGTCATCGGCCCGAACGCCGCGGACATCCACCTAGGGGCATACTCGGCGGTGCCCATGCAGGGCGTGAGCGTGCTGCAGGGCGTCAGGGACTTCCTGGGCGACGGCGCCAAGGTCCTCTACGCCCAGGGATGCGCGCTCACCATGAACCACGCCTCCGGGTGGCTCGTGAACGAGAACCCGGTTCTCAACGACGAGGCGGCCGACTCAAAGCTCATCGACGAGGCGGTCTCAACGGCGCTGAAGAGCGACGCGGTCATCCTCGTCCTCGGCGAGAACGAGCTCCTTCGGCGCGAGGCCTATAGCGAGAACCACCTTGGGGACCGGGAGACGCTTGAGCTCGTCGGCCGCCAGGACGAGCTCGCCAGGGCCATCCTGGCGACAGGCAAGCCGGTCGTCGTCCTGCTGGTCAACGGCGGCCCCCTTGCGGTCAACTACCTGCAGGATCACGCCCCGGCGATCATCGAGTGCTGGTACCTGGGGCAGGAGACGGGCGGCGCCGTGGCGGATGTGCTCTTCGGCCAGGCGAGCCCGGGCGGCAAGCTCACGGTCACGTTCCCGAGGTCGGTCGGCCAGATACCCGACTACTACGACCACAAGCCGTCCCGGATGAGGAACTACGTCCTCGCCGACTCGACACCGCTCTATCCCTTCGGCTACGGGCTCAGCTACTCAAGCTTCGCATACAAGAACCTGCGGATCTCGCCGGCGGCGATCGCCCGGGATGGGACGGCCCAGGTGACGGTCGATGTGACCAACACCGGCGGGCGCAGCGCGGACGAGGTGGTGGAGCTTTACGTCCACGCGGTCGTAAGCCTGCCCGTGCGGCCGGTCGAGGAGCTCAAGGATTTTTCGCGCGTCACGCTCGGCCCGGGCGAGACGAGGACACTCTCCTTCAGCATCACCCCGGACAAGCTGGAGGCCTTCGACCTCGCCATGAGGCGAACCGTCCAGCCCGGCGACTTTGAGGTGCTGGTCGGCGCCTCCTCGGTCGACACGCTCAAGGGCGCGCTGCGCGTCGACTAGCAGCGCAGGTCCCCGTCCTCCGGGATCACGCACGAGTAGCCCTCCCTCGAGAGGTGGTCGAGCAGCAGGGCCAGGAACTCCCGGCGGCGCGAAGCGCCGGGGCCGCCCTCGTGGGCTAGGAGGATCGCCCCGGGGCGGATTCCGCGCGAGATTGCCCGCAGGGCCGCCGGCGGGCGCCGCCGCCCGCCGTCGAACCCGCGAGCGCTCCACAGGACGAGGCGCATGCCGCGCGACGCCAGCAGGGGATCCAGAAATGGGTTCCTGACGCCCACGGGGGGCCGGAAGAGGCGCTGGAAGGGGGCGTTTGAAAGAAGCAGCGCGGCAACGCAGCCGTCGATCTCATGGGCCGTGCGCCCCGGCAGGGCGCTCCAGAAGCTCCATGCGGGATGGCTTAGCGTGTGGTTGCCGATCCCGTGCCCCTCGGCGGCGATCCGCCTCGCAAGCTCGGGATGGCTCCTCACCTGCTCGCCCACGAGGAAGAAGGTCGCCCGGGCGCCGTGGCCGCGCAGGAGCTCAAGGACCGCCGGGGTGCTCTCGGGGTGCGGGCCGTCGTCGATCGTGAGCCACACTTCGCGCCGCGGCGTCGCGAAGCGGGTCACCGCCGGGCCGAACGCCTGGGAGCGCGCAAGGACGAACTGCATGAATATCCAGGGGTCCGGGGCGAAGAAGGCGAGCAACGCCGCGGCCGGGTGGTGCGAAAAGGCGAGCGCGACCGCGCAGGCCTTGAACGAGACGGCGACCGGTATCCAGGGTCTCACGCCGCCCCCGGGGGCATCCGGGGAGAATTCGCCGACCAGACGCTCGTGTCCATTACCGAACGTATTGCGCGCCGTGGCGGCAAACAAACCGGAAATTGCTTGTCGCATGCACCGGCTTGCTTGTAGGTCGACTTGTATGACGTTCTCCTTCGCCCTCGGCCTCGCGGGCGGCGGGCCCGCGGTCGTGCTCGATACCGGGGTGCCTGTCCTGGACGGTGCGCCAACGGAGAACATTGCCGAAGGGGTCAGGGCGGTCGGGGTCGCGGGCGCCTTCCGCATCTGGCGCGGCGACGGCGTCCTTGTCGGGTTCGGCCAGGCGGATGCCGGCCCGGGCCTCGAGGCCGCAGCGGGCAGGGCATACGGGGACCTCCTGGAGGCCGCCCGCGGTAGCAGCCTGTACAGGATATGGAACTTCGTGCCGCGCATAAACGAGGACGGAGGTGACGGGCTTGAGAACTACCGGTCGTTCTGCCGGGGCCGCTCGCTCGCCTTTGAGCGTGCCCTCGGGCCGGACTTTCACGGCTCGCTGCCCGCCGCGTCGGCGGTCGGGGGCCCGGACGGCCGTCTCACGGTGGTCTTCCTGGCAGGAGACCGGCCCGCCAAGCACTTCGAGAGCCCGGTTCAGGTTCCCGCGTACCGCTACCCGCCGGAGCACGGGTCGAGGCCGCCGAGCTTCGCGCGGGCCACGCTCGTCGAGAGGCGGGGGGGGCTCGACGCCTTCATATCCGGCACCTCGGCGATTTTCGGCCACGCGACGGTCGCGGCGCACGACACGCGCGGCCAGGTCGGCCGGACGGTCGAGAACCTGGCGCTCATCTCGCGCGCCTGCGGGCTCGGGGACAGGCTGGGGGAGGGCAGCGGGTGCACCCGCCACTTCAAGGTATACCTCAGGGATCCCTCGGATCAGCCGGCGGTCGCGCGCGCCCTGGCGGATTCCGTCCTGTCGCGCGGAGACCTCGTTAGCTACCTGCGCGCCGACGTCTGCCGCGAGGCGCTAAACGTGGAGATCGAGGTCGCGATTCGCGGCGCGGCGAGCAGCTGACGCAGCTTCGCCACGTCCGTCTTTCCGCGCGCCGTGCGGGGAAACTCCCCGAGCACGACGATCCGCTCCGGGACTTTCCATGGGGCGATCCGCCCCCTGAGGATCCGTCTGACCGCGGCTGCGCTGTGGTCCGTCGCCACCGCGGCCCCTAGGGACGCGCCGGGCCCCGTGTCCATGGCCGCGTGGGCGTCGCGCACCCTGGGGACGGACCTGAGCGCCGCCTCAACCTCCGCGAGGTCGACCCTTCGACCGGCAATCTTGACCATGCGGTCCGTGCGGCCCTGCAGGACAAGCTCGCCCGCCTTGTCGATCACCGCGCGGTCCGCAGGAGTAAACGCGCCGCGCCCTGCCACGGCCGGGCTTGCGACCCTGAGGCGCCCGCCTGGCGCGGCCGTCACGCTCACCCCCGAGAGGGGCGTCCCCACGCTTCGGCCCTCGAGGGTCGCCTCGCCGTTCCTGTCATAGGCTATCCCCCCGGTCTCGCTCGTCCCGTAGAACCCGTGAACGCGGATGCCGAATTTCGCGGCGAAGGCCTGCGCCAGATCGCGGGAGAGCGGCGAGCCGGCCGAGATGACCAGCCTCAGGCCCTTGAGCGAACCGGCGGGGACATCGCTCTCGACGAGCGCGCGCAGAATCGGTGGCACCGCGGGAAACACCGTGGCGCCGTCCTCGCGCACCGCAGCGGCCACGGCGTGCGGCAGCGCGGCCGAAATGCAGACCGACCTGCTGCCCTGCAGCAGAAGCGGCGCCACGACGTTGCCCAGACCGTAGGAGTACCCAAGCGGGATTGCCGCCAGGTTCACGTCCCCGGGGCCGATGCCCATGGACTCGCAGATCTGGCGCCCGTCCGCCGCAAGCTGCGCGTGGGTTACGGAAAGCGCCTTGGGCGCGCCGCTGCTTCCGCTCGTGAGCTTCACCAGGCATTCCCCCGGGGCCGCCCGGCGCGAGCGGGATGCAAGGCGGTGCAGCGCGCCGGCGCTCCAGAGGTGAGAGGCCCCGGCGGACGCCGCCAGGGCGCGCTGGGCCACCTCGGGCTCGGACGAATCCATCGGCACCGGCGAAGCGCCTGCGCCAAGCAGCGCGAGGAAGACTTTGAACCATTCGGCGCCGTTGGGCACGGCCATGGCGACCCGGTGGCCCGCGAGCGCCGCCCCGCCGCCCCTGGCCAGAGAGGCCGCAAGCTCCCCGGCGGCCCGCGAGAGGCCCTCCCGCGTCCAGTCCCGCCGCGCCTCGCGGTCCGTGACGGCGACGGCCGAGGGAGCCCGCCGCGCGGTCGCCATCCAGAGCTTGAACATGGACTCGCTCATCGCCCCAAGGGTGTTTCCGGCGGGCGCCCCGGCGAGTAAATTTCGACGGCCCGGTTTGCCTCCGGCCGATTACGGGTTGAAAGCCGGCGCCAATTGCGGTCATCATCCTGCAACAGTCTATGCCCGATCCGCTTCTCCCCCGGCTGAAACAGCTGATCGTCGAAACCCTGCGCCTCGAGGAGGTCGCTCCCGCGGACATCGCCGACAACGAGCCGCTGATTGGCGGGGGCCTGTCGCTTGACTCCATCGACGCGCTTGAGCTCGTGGTTCGCATGGAGCGGGAGTTCGGGATCAAGATAGCCAGCAGCGAGGAGGCCCGCCAGGCCCTGGCGAGCGTCGCCGCCCTGGCGGCGTACATCCGCGAGCGCGGCGACCCGGCACGGCTGCCGACCTGACGGCACCCGCCGCCTCCCACGAATGGCCGAGCCCGCCGCACCGGTGCGCATCGTGGCCTACGGCTGCTCGACGCCCCTGGGCGACGCGGCGGCGACCCATGCGGCCCTGCTGCGCGGCGACAGGGCGCTTCGCCCGGTTCCGGTGCTGGGTCGCGAGGGCGGCGATCCTGTGCCGCTGGCCCTCATGCCCGGGCGCCTCCTGGACGAGGAGGACCCGCCCGCATGGATGGCCGCCGTCAAAAGCCTGTGCGCGGCTGTCCCGGCGGGAGACTGGGGGGGGCCGCGACGCCCCGTTTTCCTCACGGGAAGCAACTTTGGCGTCGGCGGGGTCTATGCGCTGCGCCGTTTCGGCAGCGCAGCCTTCGCCCGCTGGGGCGCGCCGCCCGCCTGCGCCGAGCGCCTGGGCGCCGAGCTCGGCTGGGGGCCCGACGTCTCGGTGCTTTCGCTCGCGTGCGTGTCCGCGCACCTCGGCCTCCTTCAGGCCTCGAGGGTGCTTCAAGCGGGCCTCGCTGACGAGTCGCTCGTCGTGTCCTTCGACTTCCTGAGCCCCTTTGTCGCCGGGGGGTTTCACGCCCTGAAGATCCTCAACGCCGAGTTCCCGTCGCCCTACAGCGAGAGGCCCACTGGTGCGATCGGCCTGGGCGACGGTGCCGCCTTCGCCGTGCTTTCGCTCGACCGGGGTGAATTCGCCATCGAGGGGCAGAGTCTCTTCAACGAGATGCACCACTTCACGGCGAACCGGCAGGACGGCTCCGGCTTCGCGCGCTGCCTGGAGCCGACCGCGCGCGCGGCCCGCGGCAGGCGCGTGTGGTTCAAGGGCCATGGGACGGGAACACTGGAGGCTGGCAGGCTTGAGGTCGCCTCGGCAGCCCGCGCCTTCCCATCCGCGCCCGTCGTCGGCTGGAAGGGCAGCCTTGGGCACACGCTCGGAAGCTGCGGCCTCGTGGAGATGGCGGTGGCCCTGGAGTCCATCCGATCCGGCCGCACGCCGGGCACCGTGGCGGGCGCGCCTCCATCCATGGGGGCCAACGTCTCCATGCAGGGCTTCGACAACCGGGGCTACGATGCCGCCGTCTGCGCCAGCAACGCCTTCGGGGGGGCCCACGGCGCCTTCATGATTGGCCATGCTTGAGCTTCACATCCATTCCGCGTTCGCCGATGACCCCGGCGAGGAGGCGCCCGCCGCAACCCGCGAGCGGCTGAAGGGCTGCTTCCCCGCGGGCGCCGCCCGGCGCATGACGACGCTCGGAATGCTCGTCGGCAACGCCGTCGCAAGGGCTCAGCCGTCGCCCGGAGACGCGATCGTCTACGCCTCCGGTTACGCCGAGAGCCGGGCGCTCGAGGACTTCATCGACAGCTTCCCCGCGGCGAGCCCGACACTCTTTCAGACGTCGATCCAGCCGAGCGCGGTGCAGCAGCTCATGATCGGGCGGCAGACCCCGGTGGACGAGCTCATGCCGCTCTCCGGCGGCGCCCTCCTCGCCTTCCAGGCGCTCCGGGCCGCGGCGCTCTCGCCGGCGCAGCGGGTCATCGTATGCGGAGGCGAGGAGCGCGGCACCTGGCTCCTTGAGCACAAGCTGGCCAGCGAGCGCACGTACGCGTTCGCGCTGGCCGCCGCCAAGGCGCCGGGCGCGGCGCCGCTCGGGCTTGTCCGCCTGGAGCCCAGGGACGGCGGGGGCGAACTCGGGCTTTCCGCGCTCTTCGACGCGCTCAGGGACAGGAGGAACCTCGACTGCCAGGCCGCCGCGGGATGGAGGCTGCTCATCGAATGGCGCTGACGCGGCAGGTCTTTGCCAGCACGCGCAATCCGGGACCCTCCCGTGGGCTCCAGTTTCTGAGGCTTGCCGACCTGGCGCTGCCCGAACCGGTCTTCCGGCCGCTCAGGGCCGCGGGCACGTGGGTTGCCCTGGCAAGCATGTCCCAGCAGAGGCGCGCCTCCCGGGACTACCTTCGGGCCGCGCTGGGCCGAGAGCCGCGCCTCCTGGACCAGTTTCGGCACTTTTTCTCCCTGTGCGAGTCGCTCATGCTCAAGCTGCGGGTGGCGAACGGGACGGCCCACCGGCTCGTCCTTGGCCCCGACTCGGGTGACTTTGGCAGGTGGCTCAAGTCGGGCGGCCCCGCGTTCCTCGGCACCCTCCACGTCGGAAACTCCGACCTCACGGGCTTCCTCCTGGCCTTGCAGGACCGCCGGCGCGTCCACATCGTGCGGCACAGGGTGGGCAACTCCGAAGACACGGAAGCGCTTGCGCGGCGGCTGGGCGGACTCGTCCGTTTCATCTGGGTGAACGATCCCGGGGACCTTCTCTTCGCCCTGAAGGAGGCCTGCGCGAGCGGGGAAGCGGTGGCGCTCCAATGCGACCGGGCCGAGCACAGCTCGCGAACCGAGACCTTTGATTTCCTCGGGGCGAAGCGCACATTCCCTATCACGATCTACCACCTGGCATTCATCTTCAACAGGCCGGTTTTCCTGTCCGTCGGCGTCCCGGGCGGGCCGGATGTCTCCGTCGTGCACGCTTCGCCGGCGTTCGAACCCCTCGCCGGCGAGCCGCGGGCGGCGGGGCTGGAGCGCGCAAGGGCGCACTTCCAGGCGTTCCTCGCGCGCGTCGAGTCCTACCTGCGCGCGCACCCCTACGACTGGTTCAACTTCCGCCCGCTGTGAAGAAGCGCGTCAGACGTGCCTGGCTTGTGTTCCTCTTTTACCTGTCCTGGGCCCTGTTCGGGGCAGCCGGGCTGCTGCTGAACCTGGCGTGCCTCGTGCTGACGCTCTTTCCCCGGCGCGCCGCGTTCGAGCCCGCGGTGCGCGGCGCGATCAGGTGGATCCTTGCGGGCTGGCTCGCTTGGCTGCGCGCCAGCGGCATTACGAAGGTGACCTGGATAGGATTCGACGCCCCGCTGCCGAGGGGGAGCGTTTACGTTGCGAACCACCCGTCGATCGTCGACGCGACGCTCATCCTCGCTCGCCTGCCGGACGCCGTATGCATTTTTAAGCCGGCGCTCATGCGCAACCCGGCCATCGGGCCCGCGGCGGCCATGGCCGGCTACGTCCGCGGCGACACGGGCCTCGACATCATCAAGGCCGCAGGCGCCAAGGTCGCCGCTGGCCAGTCGATGCTCGTGTTCCCCGAGGGTACCCGCACTGCCGCCGGCACCATGCTCGGCAAGATGAAGCCCGGTTTCGCGCTGATAGCGGCCCAGGCCAAGGCGCCGGTTAGCCTGATGATCATTCGGGCGTCGCCCGAGCTGGGCGTGCGAGGGCGCCCGCTCTGGCCGGCCCCGGCCGTGCTTCCATGCTGGGTCGAGATCACGCTCGACCGGACTTGGGACTACGAGCCCGGGCGATCCGCCAAGGAGTTGACCCGCATCGTGGAGCTGCGAATCTGCGAGGTGCTCTCCAGCAAGGCGACCGGATGACCCGCCGCGGCTCCCACATAGTCCTCATACCCGCGTTCAACCCAGGCGGCCTGCTTGCGCGCACGGTGGCCGGGGCGCTCGGACATTGGGAGAACGTGTGGGTCGTCGTGGACGGGAGCACGGACGGGAGCCACGACGGGCTGCTGGCGGGCGGCGCGCCCCGGCCCGGGCTTCGCGTCATCGTGCGGGAGCGGCGCGGCGGCAAGGGGGCGGCGGTGCTAACGGGGGCCACCCAGGCGCTGGGCGAGGGCCGAACCCACGCCCTGGTCATGGACGCCGACTGCCAGCATCCCGCCGGGCGCATAGGCGCCTTCATGGAGGCATCGATGCGCTCGCCCGGCACCCTTGTATGCGGGCGCCCGGTGTTCGGCCCCGACGCCCCCTGGATCCGCCTTGCCGGACGCAGGCTGAGCGCGTGGCTTGCGCGCGCGGAGACGCTTGGGAAGGGGGCGGCGGACCCGCTCTTCGGCTTTCGGGTCTATCCGCTCACCGCGCTGGTGGCCGCCCTCGCCTCGACGAGCGGCGCGCGGGGCTACGACTTCGACCCCGAGGTCGCCGTGAGGCTCGCGTGGAGCGGAGTTCCGGCCGCCAACCTTGATGCGCCGTGCGTCTACGTGAGCAAGGAGAGCGGCGGAGTCTCCCATTTCCGCTACTTCGGGGACAATGCGCGGATGGTGGCGATGCATGCGCGCCTCATCGCGTGGCTGATTGCCGGACGCCGGGGAGCCCAGTCTTCATGATGCGGCCGCTCGCCATCGCGGCCTTCGTCGCCTTCGCCTCGGCCCTCGCCGCCCAGGACGCCGGCACGGTTCTTGATCCCGGCAACTCCGCGGACTGGAGACCGCTCTTGGACGCGCTGGCGGCGCGACCCACGGTCGTCGCGCCCTTCACGGAGCGCAGGTATTTCACATTCCGCCACGATCCGCTCGTCCTTCACGGCGTGCTTCGGATATCGAGGGAAAAGGGCCTAAGCCTCCAGTACACCGATCCGCAACCAAGCATCGTCATCGTGGACAGCGCCGGGCTCGTCCTTAGGGATGCGGACGGCCGGGTGCGGACGCTTCCCGCGGGCTCCCGCGAGGCGGGGTCTCTCGCGTCGCTCCTGCCGATCCTCAGGTTCGATCTGGCGCCTCTCTATTCGCGCTTCGAGATACGGGGACGGCGCGCCGGCGGGGACTGGACGCTGGACTTCGTTCCCCGGGACCCCTCGCTTGCGGCGTCCCTGGGAGAGATCAAGGTCGGCGGCTCGGGCCCCGAGGTGCGCCGGCTGGAATTTCGCAGGTCGGCGGCGCAGCGGATCGAGATCGACGTGGGGGCGGCGCGCACTGGGCAGGACTTCGGCCCCGACGAACTCAAGCGGTTCTTCCGCTGATCATAGGCGCCGCGATGGAGCTTAGCCGCCAAAAATGGACCGCGCGCGCACTGCTGCTCGCGGGGGCCCTCGCGGGCCTGTGCTGCCTGTGGCGCCTCGACCTCGGGCGCAGGATTTCGACGGACATCCTGGACCTGGTCCCCCGCGACGAGAGGTCGCCCGAACTCGCCATTGTGAGGGGCCTCGCCGCCCAGGATGAGGCTCGGGTTCTCCTCCTTGCCCTGAGCGTCCCGCGGGGCGCCAGCGAGGACGAAGGCGCCTACGAGCAGCGGGGAGGGCGGCTCGCGGGCATGTTCGCGCGGGCCCTCGGGCGATCGCCGGCAATCGCGGAGGCTCTGAAGCTCTCCGACACCGGACCCCGAAACGACCTGGCGGGCGCCATCTTTGCGCGCCGCCTCGAGCTTCTCCTTCCCGGCTGGCTTGAGGCAAGGAGGCGGCAGTACGCGTCCTCGGGTTCGGCGGCGCCCTGGAGCGCATGGCTGGCCGAAAGGGCCGCCGCCGATCTGGAGGCCTACATCGCGAGGCCGGAGGCCCTGGCCACCCAGGACATCCTCACGTCCGACCCGATCCTTCTCGTGCCCGGCCTCGCAGGCCGGATGGCGGGCCTTGCGGAGGCGGGCGCAGCGGAGGGGAGGGCGGGGGACTACTGGCTCGTCTGGGCCAGGAGCAGGGACTCCCCGCTCTCGGATTCGGGCCAGCAGCCCGTCTTTGACGCTCTTGAGCGGGCGCTGGGCGAGGTTCGCAAGGCCGATCCCGGGGCGGACCTGCGCTGGACCGGAATCGCCCGTTTTGCCGCCGCGAGCCGCCTCAGGATCCAGCGAGAGCTGGCGACCCTGAACCTGCTCTCGATAGCCGCTGTGGCCTTGGTGGCGCTCGCGTGCGTGCGCCGGGCGCACCGGGCGGCGCACCTGGCCCCGGTCATACTCGGCTCGCTCCTGGGCGCCTGGGTCGTGACGGCGGCGGCCTGGCCGCACCTTCACGTCCTTGTCTTCGTCCTCGGGTCCCTCCTGGCCGGCGTTGCCGTTGATTACGGCTTCTACCTCTACCTGCAGCCGCGGGCGCGCCCGGACGAGCCCTACCTGGAGCGGGCCGGGCGGCTCCTGCGCCCGCTGCTCGCCAGCGCGCTGACGACGGTCATCGGCTTCTCCATCCTGCTCTGGTCCGATCTTCCGCTCATACGCCAGCTGGGCGTGTTCGTAAGCGCGGGCCTCGTGTGCGCGCTCGCCACCGCGTTCCTTTGGTTTGCGCAGATCCGCGACCCGTACCTCGAGACGCGCGATTTCATCAGGCGGCGCTTCTCGGGCGGGGGCGCGGCCGGCCGCACCGCGGCGCGGCTTCTCCTCGCGGCCGGGGCCGCCGTCGCCCTCGTCGGGCCCTGGCGCCTGCAGTGGAGGGACGACATCCGCGAGCTCGAGATACCGGCGCCCGCGCTCAAGTCCAACGACGTCTTCGTCCGCTCGCTCTTCGGCCAGTCGCCGAGGCGCTCCGTCTATCTGACGCGGGGGGCGAGCCTCGCGCAGGCCCGCTCCAACCTTCAGGCCTTCATCGCCTGGCACGACTCGCGCTTTCCGGATGCGCCGCTTCTTAGCCTGGGCAGCGTCCTGCCGAGCGGCGAGCAGATGCAGGGGCTGGCGCAGCAGCTCTCCGCCCTCTCCCCGTTCGAGGGTGATTTCAGGGCGGCCCTGGCGCGCCACGGCTTCGAGCCCTCGTCCTTCGGCCCGTTCTTCGAGTCCTGGCGGGCGCAGCTTGAGTCGGCCGGGCGCGCCTCGTTTGCCAACGCCGCCGAGGGCGTCCTGGCGTCATTGCACGGGCCCCTGGCGGCACTCGTGCACCGGGACCCGTCGCTCTGCTGGTTTGTGAGCACGGCCGAGGATGGTGCGGCGCTGGAGCCGCCCCCCGGCACCTACACCGTGACCGACAGCCAGCTGCAGAACCTGAACCGCCTCTTCGCCCGGTACCGCCTCTCGGCGCTCAGGCTAAGCTCGGTCGGCCTTGGCATCGTCGGGGCGAGCGTGCTCGTCCTGTACGGTCCGCGCAGGGGGGTTCGGATATTCGCGGTGCCCGTCGGCGCGTGCCTTTTCGCGTTCGGGCTGTTCGGCCTCGCAGGGGCGACGCTCAACCTCTTCAACCTGCTTGGCGCGTTCCTCGGGGTCTGCCTGAGCCATAACTATGCGATCTTCTCCGCCGAGAGCGCGCTGCGCGGGGAGGAGCCCCCTCCGTCGATCCGCATGTCGGCGTTGGCGGCCGCGGCATCCTTCGGCATCCTTGGGATCAGCCGCATTCCGGTCGTGGCGGCGCTCGGCTCCACGGTCGCTCTGATCGTCCTGTCGGCCCTCGCGATCACGGAGCTGGCGCCGATGGCGCGCTCCCCGCGGGGTCAGTCGCCCACGACGACCGCGAGGGTGAAGCCGTCGTAGCCCTTGGTCCCGACGGTCTGCACGGTGGTCGCGCTCACGCGCCGCTCTGCGGCAAGAAGCTCGTTGAACCGCCGCACCCCCTGAACGCTCGGGTCCGTACTGGCGGCGTCCAGGACAGACCCTTGCCGCACCACGTTGTCGACGATGATGGCCGCGCCCCGCCGCGACAGCCTCAGGGCCCATGCGAAGTACTCCGGTATGCCCGCCTTGTCCGCGTCTATGAATACAAGGTCAAAGGGCGGGCGCCCTTCGGCCGCCAGGGCGGGCAGCAGCTCCTGGGCCCTGCCGACGCGCAGGTCCACGCGTGACGAGACCTGTGCGCGCTCGAGGTTTGCGCGGGCGACCTCCGCGTGCCGGGGCTCCGCCTCCAGGGTAACGAGGCGCCCGCCGTCCGGCAGCGCGCGGGCGAGCCAGATGGTGCTGTAGCCCCCAAGGGTTCCTATCTCGAGCACCTCGCGCGCGCCCTGCAGCCGGGCGATCAGGTGAAGGAGCTTGCCCTGGGCGGGCGAGACGTGGATCGGGGGAAGTCCGGCCTGCGCGCTCGCGCGAATGGCGCCGGCAAGTGCCTCGTCCTCCCCGACAGGGGTGGCGTTAATGTAACGGTCGACATCGGCCCACTGTGTTCGTCCCATGGACCAAGCCTTCAGCATCCCGCCTCACGGACAATCCGATTCTTCGGAACAGCCGGGCGGCCCTCCCGGGCTGTGCAACACACCCCCGGTGGCATGGAGCCACCGGGAGAATGTGCTTTTGATTATGCGATTGCTTCATCCGGGCCCGAAGGCCCGGGAAGCCTAGACGAGCAGCTACCTCTTCTTTTTCTTTGAGGACTTTGCTGCCTTTTTCTTGACGCGCTTCTTAGCCATGGTGGTCCCTTCGTTGGTTTTTTTCTGCTTCGGAAGGTGAATCTCTCCGAATGCATGCGCATCATCTACGATGACGCGCGCGTTGTAAACAACAGTCGGCGCCACCGGCGCCCCCCTTCCGCTCACTCCTTTTCCTTCGCCGGCTGCGCCGCGGGCGCCTCCGACGGCAGCCGGCGACCGCGGTACTCGGAGTAATCCGGCACGATTCGCTGGTAGGTCTCGTCCATGAGGGGCGAGGAAATCATGAAGTCGGCGGAGGAGCGGTCGCACGCGATCGGTATGTTCCAGACAACCGCCATGCGAAGCAGGGCCTTCACGTCCGGGTCGTGCGGCTGCGGCTCGAGCGGGTCCCAGAAGAAGAAGAAGAAGATCAAGAAGTCGATCTCTCCATCGACGATCTTGGAGCCGATCTGCTGGTCGCCTCCGAGGGGGCCGCTCTCAAGCCTCCTGATCGGGAACCCGAGCTCCTTCTCGAGGAAGCTGCCCGTCGTCCCCGTCGCGAATATCTTGTGGTGGGCGAGGAGGTCGCGGTTGAACTTCGCCCACTCGAGCAGGTCCGGCTTCTTGTTGTCGTGGGCCACTAGGGCGATCTTCTTGTTCACGCCCATATCGATCGTCTTCATTTTCATGGTGTCGCAGGGTCTGTCGGGCCGGCATCCGGCCTTTGCTCCAAAAACGCTATCCCGCTGCCCAGGTCAAGAGGGCTGCACCCGGGCCCGCCCTGGCAAAGGCGGCTCTTGAACATGTCGCCCCGAGGGCATACACCCTTCGAGACATGAAAATCACACCGCCCATGGCGGCCGCCGCCGCGGTCGCCGCCGTCCTTTGCCTGGGGCTCGCGTACGCCGTGGTCAAGGTGAATGGCAACGCGGGCGAGATCGCCGAGCTGAAGGGCGACAAGGCGGCCCTCGAGGCGCGCGTCGCCTCGCTCAAGGCGACCGTCGACAGCCTGGCGCAGCAGTCCAAGCAGGCCGAATCCGCGATAGGCGCAAACGGAACGCTCCAGGTGCTCGCCAGGGGGATCGCGAGCGGCGAGATGGATCTGTCGCTGCGCTCGCTAAGGGTCGTCTCGGGCGGCAAGGCGCTGGTCACGCTGGGCTCCGCGCCTGACCAGGGCGGCACCGTCACGGTGGCCTCCGCCGACGGTTCGAGCAGCGCCGTGCTGGCCTCCTCGGCCGGCAAGTCGCGGGTCACGTTCAGGTCTGACACGGGCTCCGACGCGGCGCACCTCGTGCAGCTGGCCGCCTTTGGGAGCGAGGGCTATTCCGTCCAGCGCGGGCCGACCGAAAAGGATGATGCGGCGGCGGCGGTCGCGGGCCTGCGCATCCAGGACTCGGGGTCGAGCATCTTTGTATCGGGGCGCGGCTCGGGGACGGTCTCCATGGACGCGCCGATCGGAGACTCCCCGGCCACGCTGAGCGTCGTCGCGGAGGCCGACGCCTCCAAGCGGGTCACCCTGTCGACGGGCCCGAAGGACGCCACGCCGTCCCTCTCCGTCTCGGGCTCCCCGGCGGGCCTCACGCTCTGGCTCGCGCCCGACCGGCTCACGCTCCTGGCGAAGGACGGCAGCGTGGCGTTCGGGGCCGCCGAGGACGATAACGGGGGGTTCGTATTCGCGAACTCTTCCGCGGGCGTGCGGCGCGCCTTGATGACGGCGGGCACGGATGGGCACGGCGCCGTGACGGTCTACGGCGACGACAAGCGATCCAACACGCTCTTCCCGGTATACAACCTGCAGCAGGCCGGCGCCGCGCAAAAGTAACGGGGCCCGGCGCCGGCGCTTTGACAACCGGGCGGACCTCGCCGAGCATGCCGCGCCTCGGCATCCGTCCTGCTTTCAACGCGTCGTGAACCCACATTCGCCGGCACCCAAGCCCAAGTCGGCCTTCCGCCTGACGAAGGTCATTTTCACGCTGGGGCCGTCAACGGAGGACGAGGCCATGCTCGAGCAGCTGATCCTAGCGGGCGTCGACGTCTGCAGGCTCAACATGGCGCACGCCGATCCCGAGTGGACGCGCACCATGATCCGGCGCATCCGCGACGTCTGCGAGAGGACCCAGCGCCACATCGCCCTCATGATGGACGTGAAGGGCCCCGAAATCAGGACCGGGGACCTCTCCAAGCCCGTCGAGCTCAAGCCCGGGCAGATGATCGACCTGCTGCCCCCTGGGGGGAAGCCCGAGCGGGGTGTCGTCGGCGTCGGGGTCAACTACCCGAAGTTCGCCGAGGATGTCATCGCCGGCTCGACGGTGCTCGTCGACAGCGGCCTCATCCGGCTCGAGGCGATCGCCAGCGCGCCGGAGCGCGTGCGCTGCAGGGTGGTCGTGGGCGGCTGGCTGAGCAGCCGGCGCCACGTCAACCTGCCCGGGGTCAAGGTGCGCCTTCCCGCGCTCACGGCCAAGGACCGCGCCGACATCGCCATCGGCGTCGAGGAGAAGGTGGACTTTTTCGCGCTGTCCTTCGTGCGCGAGGCCGACGACGTCGACATCCTGCGGCGCATGCTCTCGGAGATGAAGAGCCCCGCCAAGATCATCGCCAAGGTCGAAGACCAGTCGGGCATCGACAACCTCGACGAGATCATCGTCGCGTCCGACGCCCTGATGGTGGCGCGCGGGGACCTTGGCATCGAGGTGCCGATGGAGGATCTGCCGCTCATCCAGAAGAGGGCGATAGACGCCTGCATCCGGCTGCGCAAGCCGGTGATCGTCGCCACGCACCTCTTGGAGTCCATGATCCTCTCGCCGGTGCCGACCCGGGCCGAGGTAAGCGACATCGCAACCGCCGTGTGGTCCACGGCCGACGCGATCATGCTCTCGGGCGAGACGACCACGGGCAAGTACCCCCTCGAGTGCGTCCAGTTCATGAAGCGCATCGCGGGGCGCATCGAGGCGAGCGCGGCCAAGGGCTACAACAGCGCGCTGCCGCTCAAGACGAACAAGGACCGCCTGCTGCGCTCGGCGGTCCTTCTCGCCCAGGAGCTCGGCGACAACGGCATCGTCGTCTTCACCCGCAACGGCCAGCTGCCTCAGTCGCTGGCGGCGCTTCGGCCCCTGCGCTGCCCCATCTACGCCTTCACCGACGACACGACGGCGTTTCGCCAGATGCTGCTCGTCTGGGGGGTGGAGCCCTTCCTGGTGGCCTTCAGGTCGGGGCCCGAGGACACGATCACCGAGGCTTTCGCGTACCTCCTGAGGCGCGGGTGGGTTTCGAAGGGCGACTGGATGGTCGTGGTCACGAACGTGCTCGCCGGAGAGAAGGTGGTCGACTCCATCCAGATGCGCCCTGTCGAGTGAGCGCGGCCCGCTCGGCTGCGCACGCCAATATCGGCACATTGTTTACCAAGAACTGGCAAGACCGCGAGCAGGCGCCTATGGTAGCCTTGCGCCATGTCCTACCTTGACCCAGTGGCCCTTTTTGTCCCCGCAGGGAGCCCTGCGTGCAGCGTTCGCTGTTTACAAGGGTGAGCCGGCCGCGATAACAAGGCTGTCCGCCGGGACTTGCCGCAAATTTTCCCCCCAACAACCCAGAAAACCCATGAAGATCATCGCCTCGATCGCCGCAGCCCTGACCGTAGCCGCCTGCGCGGCCTATGCCGCCGAACCCGCCGACAACTGGACGCACATGTGCGCCTCCTGCCACGGCAAGGATGGGGCGGGCCACACCAAGGCCGGCAAGAAGCTCGACGTGAAGGACCTGACCGACGCCGCCTACCAGAAGACCTTCAAGGATGACGACGCCTTCGGGGCGCTCAAGAGCGGCATGAAGACGGCGGACGGAGCCGAGAAGATGAAGCCGTTCTCGGACAAGCTCTCGGATGACGAGATCAAGGCGCTGGTGAGCTACGTGCGCACGCTGGCCAAGTGACCGGGCAGACCCCATCTCCCGATTCGGCGGGGCAGGCCAGGCAGTCGATCTGGCGCAACTGGTACAGCCTGGCCGGGGCGATCATCGCCAGCGGCAGCCTCTTCGCGTTCCTGTTCCTGTTCACGCTGGACATGACGGGGTCGGGCAAGAGCAACCCCTACATGGGGATACTCTGCTACGTGGTGGCGCCGTTCTTCCTTGCATGCGGTCTCGCCCTGGTCATTGGGGGCGCGGTCAGGCGGCGCCACGAGCTTGCCATTCTGCGCGGGCTCGGCGCCCCCCAGCCGCTTGCGATCGACCTGTCGCGGGAGAGGGACCGGCGCATCCTGGGCGTCTTTGGCGGACTCACGATGGTCTACCTGCTCCTGACGGCCGTCGGCAGCTACCAGACCTACGAGTACACGGAGTCCGACACCTTCTGCGGCATGGTCTGCCACACAGTGATGGGGCCCGAGCTCACGGCGTACCACAGGTTCGCCCACGCGCGCGTGGCGTGCGTCGACTGCCACGTGGGGGAGGGGGCGGCAAGCTACATAAACGCCAAGATCAACGGCGTGCGCCAGCTCTACGCCATCACCTTCAACACCTTCTCCCGCCCGATCCCCGCGCCGATCCACAACCTGCGCCCGGCCCGCGAGACATGCGAGCACTGCCACTGGCCCGAGAAGCACACGGGCAACCTGGAGCGCACCTTGAACCGCTACCTGGCGGACGACGCCAATACGCCGTACTCCGTGCGCCTCCTCCTCAAGGTCGGCGGCAGCGGCAGCGAGCACGGCAGGCCGGGGGGCATCCACTGGCACACGAGCAGGGACACGAAGGTCGAGTACTACGCGACGGACGACAAGCGCCAGACGATCCCCTGGGTGCGCGTCACCGACAAGAGCGGCGCGGTGACCGTCTACCGCAAGAAGGGCTACAAGGACAACCCGGACCCGCGCCTCGTCCGCCAGATGGACTGCATCGACTGCCACAACCGGCCGGCGCACCGCTACAACTCCCCGGACGACGCCATGGACGAGGCGATCTACCTGGGGCGCGTCGACCGCGCCCTTCCGGCGGTCAAGCGCACGGCGGTCGACCTCCTGGCGCAGCCCTACGCCACGCGGGCCGAGGGCGAGGCGAGGATATCCGACGGGCTGCGCAAGAAGTACGCCGGGGCGAAGGGCGTCGACGGCGCCGTCGCCGAGGTGCTGGACATCTACCGCAACAATTTCTTCCCCGAGATGAAGGTCGACTGGAGCAAGTACCCGGAGAATATCGGCCACCTTGACAGCCCCGGTTGCTTCCGCTGCCACGACGGAGACCACAAGTCAGAGTCGGGCGGTCCCGTTCCCGCGACGGCGTGCGACAGCTGCCACGTCATCCTGGCGCAGGGCTCCGGCGCCGACCTGGCCAAGCTCGCCCCGAACGGCGTCGCCTTCAAGCACCCCTCGACCGACATCGACGGCCTAGGGCTCAGCTGCAGCGACTGCCACAACGGCAAGAACCAGGAGAACTAGCCCCGGGGGCTGGATGGCCCGAAGGCGGGCGGCATCCCCGGTTTGGCGAGAGTCAATTCAACCGCCGGCAACCCTGTGACGACCGAGAGAAGGAGGCGCTTCAGACTGGCGCTGGGGCAGATGCGCGTAGTCGGCGGCGACCTGGACGCGAACCTGCGCGGCGCGCTGCGCATGATCGCGGCGGCCGCGAGGGCGGGAGCCCAGGTGGTGCTTCTGCCCGAGGCCCTGGACGCGGGCTGGACACACCCGTCGGGCCGCGAGCTCGCCGACGCCGTGCCGGGCGGGCGGGTGTGCACGGCCCTGCGCGACGCGGCGCAGGAATGCGGGCTGTACGTCTGCGCCGGCCTCACGGAGAGGGCCGGCGATCGCGTCTACAACGCGGCCGTTCTGGTGTCGCCGACGGGCCAGGTGCTCCTACACCACCGCAAGCTCAACGAGCTCGAGATCGGCCATGATGTTTACGACCAGGGAGACCGCCTTGCGGTGGCGCACACGCCCCTGGCCACGTTTGGCCTGATGATCTGCGCGGACGGCGCCGTGCGCGGGCAGTTTGTGACCCGCGCCCTGGGGCTGATGGGCGCCGATGTCGTCCTTTCCCCGTCGGCCTGGGCCGTGCAGGCGGGATACGACAACGCGAAGCACCCGTACGGCGGGATGTGGAGGGAGAACTACGGCATGGTCGCGAGGGACTTCCGGATGTGGATCGCGGGCTGCAGTGGCGTCGGGCGCATAAACGGCGGCCCGTGGAAGGGCCATTCCTGCATCGGGTGCTCCCTCGTTGTGGACCCGCGCGGGGAGCCGGTCCTCGTCGGACCCTACGGCGCCAGGTCGGCGCGGCTTCTGACCGTGGAGATAGCGCCGGAGCCGCGGCCCGCACGGGGGGCGGCCTGGGCGCGCCTCTGGGACGGGGGCGAGCGGCCGGGGGCCCGGGCTCCCCGCGGGCGAAGGAGCTAGGCTTCGGCCCTCCCCTGGGCCAGCCTCGCGCACAGCCAGCCGGCCGCCCTCGTCCACGCCGCCTTGGCCGACGCCTCATGGTAGGCGGCCCGGTCCTCGCAGAAGAACCCGTGCCCGCCCTCGGGGTAGATCTCGACCTCGTGCGGCTTGCCATGGCTCGAAAGCGCCGCGCGGACGGCGCCGATGTCCTCAGGGGTTATGCTTGGGTCCTTGCCGCCGTACACCAGGAGCAGCGGGCAGCCCGCCTCGCCGAGGCGCCCGACAATCGGGGTGAACGCGATGCCCTCGCGCGCGCGCACCATCCCGCCGCCGTAAAACGAGATCGCTGCCGCGAGCGGCAGCTCGCACGCGGCGAAGACGGAAGCCCAGCCGCCCATGCAGAAGCCCCACGCCGCGATGCGGCCCGGATCAACCTGGGGCATCCCGGCCACGTAGCGGTAAGCGGCCCGCAGGTCCTCGAGGATCCTCTCATTGGTCAGCTGGGCGAGGATCGATCGGACCTTGGGAAACTCGTCGTAGCCGAAGATCGCGCCGCGGCCGCTGCGGTGGAAGAGTTCGGGGGCGAACGCCGCGTACCCGAGCTCGGCGACCCGGCGGCAGACCCTCTTCACGTGGGGGTTCACCCCGAAGGCCTCCTGCAGAACGATGACGGCGGGGATGCGCCCCGCGCTCCCGGCCTGCGGGACAAAGCCGTGGAGGTCCATCGGGCCCTCCGATGTCGGGACAGCCACCGTGAATTCGTCCATGGTGCGAAGGAGGGGCGCCGGCCGCGCGAAGGGCAAGAATGGATTAGGTAATGCCAAGAATTGCCCAGACGCGCCGGCTCCAATCGCCTATAATCGGGCGCATGGCATCGCCAATGCATTCAGGTCTGTCTGCGTGGGGGCAATCGGACCCCCAGCGCGGCACCGCGATCCTAGCGGAACCGCTGTTGAACAAGGGCACGGCTTTCACGGAGAGGGAGCGCGACATTCTCGGCATCCGGCCGCTCCTGCCGCCCAGGGTGTTCACGATGGCCGAGCAGGTGCAGCGCTCGCTCGGGGCCGTGCGCCGCAAGCAGGACAACATCGAGAAGTACATTTACCTCACCAACCTGCAGAACCGCAATGAGATGCTGTTCTACCGCCTCGTGATCGACAACATCGAGGAGATGGTCCCCCTGATCTACACGCCGACGGTCGGGGAGGCCTGCCTGCAGTATGGCTCAATCTACCGGCGCCCGCGGGGCCTCTTCATAACGCTAAGGGAGCGCGGGCGAATCGCGGAGATGCTCCGGCTCTGGCCCCACGAGGGCGCCCGCCTGATTGTCGTCACCGACGGCGAGAGGATCCTCGGGCTCGGCGACCTGGGGGCTCTCGGCATGGGCATTCCGGTCGGCAAGCTCTCCCTCTACACGGCCTGCGCGGGCGTCCACCCGTATTACACCCTACCGATAACGCTCGACGTCGGCACCGACACCGAGTCTCTCCTGAACGGGCCCTTCTACATCGGGATCAACGAGCATCGCGCCCGCGGCAAGACCTACGACGACTTCATCGAGGAGTTCTGCCAGGCCGTGAAGGAAGTGTTCCCAAGGGCGCTCCTGCAGTGGGAGGACTTCGGCAATGCGAACGCCTTCCGCCTGCTGCGCCGCTATCGCAGCGTGCTGCCCTGCTTCAACGACGACATCCAGGGCACGGCCGCCGTGGCGCTCGCCGGTTTGATCGGCGCCCTGGCGCTCAAGGGAGGCGCCCTGTCCAAGCAGCGCGTCCTCTTCCTCGGGGCAGGGGAGGCGGGGACCGGGATAGCCGACCTTTACACGACGGCCGCCATGCAGGAGGGCCTGACCCAGGCGCAGGCGCGCGCCAACTGCTGGTTCCTGGACACGAAGGGACTGGTGGTGCGCGGGCGCGGCGACACGCTGGCCGAGCACAAGGTGCCCTACGCGCACGACCATCCGCCCGTCCACACCCTTATCGAGGCCATCCGCGCGCTGCGCCCCACTGCGCTGATCGGCGTCTCGGGCATGCCCGCCGCCTTCACCAAGGAGGTGGTCGGGACCATGACGCAGATCAACGAGAGGCCCATCATCTTCGCCCTCTCAAACCCCACATCGAAGGCGGAATGCACCGCCGAGCAGGCCTACACCTGGTCGCGCGGGCGCGTTGTCTTCGCGTCGGGAAGCCCGTTCGGGCCGGTGCAATTCGAGGGGCGCACGTTCGTGCCCGGCCAGGGCAACAACATCTACATCTTCCCGGGCGTCGGCCTCGGGGCCCTCGCGAGCGAGGCCACCGAGGTGACGGACGAGATGTTCCTCGCGGCCGCCCGCACGCTCGCAGGCCTCGTGCAGAAGGAGGATCTCGAGGCGGGCCGCATCTATCCGGCGCTCACCAGGATCCGCGAGGTTTCGCTCGCGATCGCCGCCGCAGTCGCCCAGGTGGCACACGAAAGGGGCATCGCGCGCGTCGCGCGTCCCGCCGACCTCGCCGAGGACATCAGGGGCCGGATGTTCCAACCGGACTATCCCGACTACACCTGAGCGGGCCCTTCGACCCTGGCGCCATCGCGCCCCGCCTGGAGGTATCGCAGGATGCCGCCGGCCGCGCTCCGCGCGTCCCGCACGGCGTGAACGACGAGGCTCGGCCCCCGCACGGAGTCACCCCCGGCGAAGACCCCGGAAATGCTTGTCATCTGGCTCTTGTCGACGGCTATCCCGCCCCAGGCGTCGGTCTCAATCTGCGCCAGGTCGCTGCCCGGCGGGAACGGGATGGGCTCGAAGCCGTAGGCCACGATGATGAAGTCCGCCGGCACTATGAACTCGGAGCCGGCGACCGGGCGCGGCTTGCGCCGTCCCGAGGCGTCGGGCTCGCCCAGCTCCATGCGCACGCAGCGCACGCTCTCAACGGACCCGTCGGCGCGCGCCAGTATCTCCACGGGATTGGTCAGGAACTCGAACTTGGCGCCCTCCTCGATGGCATTGAGGTACTCCTTTCGGCTTCCGGGCATGTTCGCCAGGTCGCGGCGGTAGAGGCAGACCGCCTCGCTGGCCCCGGCGCGCAGCGCCGTACGCAGGCAGTCCATCGCCGTGTCGCCGCCGCCGAGGACGGCCACGCGGCTTCCGGCGACCTCGATCGGCGGTATGTTGACGAGCGGGGAGCTCACGTTTTTCTGGATCAGGAAGGGCAGCGCGTCCGCAATCCCGCTCGCCTTGTCCCCCGGTATGTCGAGCGGCTTCGGCTTAAGGGCCCCGATTCCCAGGAAGACGGCGTCGAATTCGCGCCGCAAGTCCGCAAGCGATATGTCCCAGCCGACCCTCACCCCGAGCTTGAGGACGACCCCCTGCCTCGTGAGGTTTTCGATGCGCCTGTTGACGACCTGCTTCTCGAGCTTGAAGGCCGGTATCCCGTTCACGAGGAGGCCGCCGGGGATCATGTGCGACTCGAAGATCGTGACGGCGGTACCCTCGCGGGACAGCTCGTCGGCGCAGGCTATCCCGCCGGGACCCGACCCCACGACCGCCACCCGCCAGCCGTTCGGCGGCGCGGCGCAGGCGGCCACGTCCCCCATGTCGAATGCGAAGTCGTTTATGAAGCGCTCGACCGAGCCGATGGCCACCGGCTCGCCCTTCGCGTTGAGTATGCACGCCCCCTCGCAAAGGCGCTCCTGGGGGCACACCCGCGAGCAGATCTCGGGCATGTTGCTCGTCGAGCGCGAGAGCGCGGCCGCCTCGAGGAACTTCCCCTCGGCAGCCAGGGCGAGCCACTCCGGAATTCGGTTGGAAAGGGGGCAGCCCTGCATGCAGAGCGGGCTGGGGCACTGGATGCAGCGGCTCGCCTGCTGGCGCGCGACCTCCTGGTCGTAGTCGGAGTAGATCTCGTGGAAATCCTGGATGCGGTCCGTCGCGGGCCGCTTCGGCGGGGCCGCCCGCAGGATCGTCGACCAGGCGTACTTGGAATTCTGCTCAGGTGTTGTGTCCGTGGGCATGACGGTTGGGACCAGCCGATGCCTCTATTCTGCCACCAGTCAAGCCGCGCCGCTCGTCGGCTATTGACTTTCCCCACGCATAAATTGCGAGGCGCCCGAGGCGCGCAGCGGCCCCGAATGCCGCCCGTCCTCGGGAAAACTGAAACGGTGTTTGCGCGAGGCCGCTTTGCGCCTACGCTTCTGCTTCGCTTGGCAGGCAACAAGAACCCCGATGCAATAGTCTATGAACCAATATCTTATGGCTTCGAATGCCCGCTCGGCCGCCGGCCGGGCCACCCGGCGCCCGGCACGGCGCACCCTTGGGCGGTCGGTCCTGGTCAAGGCCGCGGCGGCCGCGCTCGCCGTCATTCTTGCCGCGCATGCGGCGCTCGCCGACCCGGCGCCCGGACAGGCTGTACCGGTGACGCCAAACGCCTCGCCCGAGGCGCGGGCGCTCCTGCAGTTTCTCTACGACATTTCCGGGAAGTACACCCTTACCGGGCAGCACAACAATCCGAACACCAAGTCCAGGAATTCCGATTTCGCCTCGAGGTACCTCGGGAAGACGCCCATCATCTTTGGCTCGGACTGGGGCCACGCGAAGGCCGGCGACTCCGACTCGTACCTGGCCCGCCCAGACATCGTCCAAGAGGCCATCCGGCAGAACGCAAAGGGATCGATCGTGGCCCTGTGCTGGCACGCGGTGCCGCCCACGACGGACGAGCCGGGCACCTTCAGGCCGCTTCCCAACAGCGACCCGAAGCGCCTGGCGAGCGTCCAGGGCAAGCTCCTTGACGAACAGTTCCGCGACATCCTGACGCCGGGCACCGCCCTCTACGACCATTGGTGCGCCCAGGTCGACGCGATTGCCGGCTTCCTCAAGCAGCTCGAGGCGGCGCACGTCCCGGTCCTCTGGCGCCCGTACCATGAGATGAACGGCGACTGGTTCTGGTGGGGCGGAAAGACCGGCGAGCTCGGCACGGCGACCCTCTACCGCCAGATTTTTGACCGCCTGGTTAACCATCACCACCTGACCAATCTGGTGTGGGTGTGGAACATGGACCGGCCGAGCCAGCCCGGCAGGGAGTTCGCCAAGTATTTTCCGGGCATCCAGTACGTCGACGTGCTGTCGCTCGACGTGTACGGCAGCGACTTCAACCAGTCTTACTACGACAGTCTTGCGGCGCTTTCGCAGGGAAAGCCCCTCGCGCTCGCCGAGATCGGCACGCCGCCGTCGCCCGAGATCCTCGAGAAGCAGCCGCGCTGGGCCTATTACATGACCTGGGCTGGCATGGTGCACCTGACGTCGCGCAAACAGTACGACGCCCTCCTCGCGGATCCGCGCATCCTGTGGCTCGAGGACGCCGCCTACGGCGCGGCGACGCAGTCCTATCGGCGCGCGTGCGCCCTGCCGCCGCTTCACTTCGAGCCCAAGCCCGCCGACTTCACGGGAACGTGGGTGTTCGACGAGGACAGGAGCATCCTCGGGAGGATGGGCGGCATGGGGGCCCCTGCGGCGCTGGACGTGACGCAGACCGGCAAGAACCTTTCGGTCAGGACCACGCGCATCGTCGAATTCGCCGACGACCAGGTGACGGAGCAGAAGCTCACGCTCGACGGCGCCGAGAACAGGTCCGAGTTCATGAATTCGCCGCAAGTGACGACGGCCAGCCTGAGCGCTTCGGGGGACGAGCTGCACATGGATTCCACCGTGACGTTTGCTGGCGGCCCGAAGCTGACGATCTCCGATGTGTGGAGGCTCACCGACGCCGGCCGCCACCTATCCATTCACAGGCACGTCATCTCCCAGAGGGGCGAGCAGAACATCGAGCTTGTGTTCGACCGAAAGTAGGCGCGCGCTCACTTGGCCTTCGGGCCCTCGGCGGCCGCCTTGGCGGCAACCGCCGCCAGGAGGTCGTGCCAGGGCGCCGCGTCAACCTGCTCAAGCGTGCCCCGAAGCCGGATGGGCTGGGCCAGGGCGCTGTAGCCCTGGGCGTCCTTCTCGCCGGACAGCAGGCCCGCCGCGCCCAGGAGCTTGGCCGGGTCCCCCTTGACGGCGAGCTTGAGGACAAGGCTCAGCGGCCGGGCGGGCAAGCCAAGGCCGCGCGCATAGGCGATTTCGCCCGCCCCGGTGATGTGCTCGTTTGGCGCTTCGACGTCGATGTCCGTCAGATGCATGCCTCCCTGAGGATCGCGCAGTATCCTGGCCGCGAGCTTGTCGTAGCCTATCTCCGAGATGTCGTAGGTGAACGAGAGGACCGCTTCGGCCGCCTTGCTCACCGGGTTCTTGCCGGCGTTGTCGGAGTCGTGCTTAACCCCGAAGATCGCGCCGACCGCGGAGCCCACGGTTCCTAGGGTATCGGACACGCGCGTCTTCTCCTCCGGTATCGCGTCCGCAACGTCCACTTTGAGCAGGCGAAGGATGCCGCCCGAGCTGCGCACCTTCATGTCCTCCTGCGCCGAGCCGACGAGCCCGGCCAGGTCTGCCCCATCCGCGGTCACCGTATCCTCGAACGAGAAGCGCCCCTCGACCGGCGCCAGGCGCTCCGAGCTCGCCTTCCCGAAGACGGCGGCAGCGTCAAAGTCGCTCACCGACACGTTCGCCTTAAGGTCGTATGCGGGCTTCCCGAAGGGGTCGAACGTGAGCAGCCCGGTTACAAACGCCAGGTCGTGCTGCAGGAGCCAGACCCGGCCGCCGTTCAGCCTCACGGAGCCGTGGTCGAGCGTGAACACGCCTGATACGCCCTCAAAGGTGTCGTCCGCCGTCCGGAGGTGCTTGAAGGAGAATTCCACGCGGCCCTTGAGCGCGCCCCATGCCGGCGTGCGGGCCGCCGGGGGCGCCCCCGGCGCTCGCGCCGGCGCCTGCAGCGCCATCAGCGGGCCCGCGAGGAGCCCCAGGTGGGCGAGGGCGACGTCGTCCCCCTCGACCTTCGCCTCGATGCGGGTCTCCGTGGTGTCGAAGCTAACGCCCCCATCCGCCGTGAATTCCGAGGCGTCCTTGCCCAGGGCGACCCGCGCGGGGACGGTGAACGTGAAGTCGCCCTCGCTGTCGATGTCCGCCCGGACGTCGGCGCTGAACGTGCGGCCCGGGTCGCGCCCCATCGCGGCGACCTTTCCCGTGACAGAGACTGATTCGGCGACGGTCGCCGTGAAGCTCCCGGACAGCGACTTCACGTGCGCCAAGCCGGCCCCGGGGCTGCCCGGGTCCAGCTCGACAGCCTGCGGATCCACGCTCCAGGCTCCCCGCACCGAAAACGCCTGTCCGGCGCCCGCTGGCCGCGTGGCCGTCGCCTCCAAGCTCGCCAAGTCACGGCCGGCCCTCCGGATGGCCAGAAGCGCGACCGCGATGTCCCAGGCCCCCGACGCATAGCTCGCCTTGAGCGAAAGCGACGCCTCCAGGCCGGCGCCCAGAAGGCGGCCCGGCCCCAGCAGGGCGACTCCCGAGGCCGTGGCCGGCCGCTTGAGCTCGAGGGACAATTTCCCATCCGCAGCCCGCACGGTGAATTCGCCGGAAGCCCGGCCGTCCGCGAAGCCCATCCGCGACGCCGGGCCCGAAAGGAGGGCCAGGGGAAGGTTCCGGAAGGAGCCCTCGATGAAATCGCCGGACACGCCGGGAAGCGAGGCGAGGCCGACGCCCGGGTCAAAATCGAACGCCTTTAGCGTCCTAAAGGCGACGGCGGCTCCGGCTGCGTCTGCGGACACATTCAGGCCGGCCACTGTCAGCGAAGCGGCTCCGGCCGTCACGTCGAACTCGGCGTCCAGGCTGATGTTTCCGGCCCTCTCCAGCATCGGGGCAAGGCCGGCGAGCCGCTCGACCGCCGCCTTCAGGCGCCCCCGGGCGCGCACTCTATCAAAGGGGCGCGACGCCTCGAACGAGCCGCCGCCGGCTACGGTGGCCGACGGAAGCTCCGCGTACGGGCCGAACGGGGCGACGTCGGCGCCGCGCAGGTCGACCGACCAGGAGCCGGCCAGGCGACCCGAGGCGTCGTCCGCCTGTGCGCGCACGGTCGCAAGGCGCCTGGCGCCCCTCGCGGCATTCACCTCGAATGTGGATCCGTCCCGCCCCCGGTCGGCCGACACCTCGACCGACATGCCGGGGTTGTTCGGGTCCGAGTCGCCCGCTGGCGAGAAGTCCGCCTTAGCGTCAAGCCGTCCGAGCCTCCCATCCGCCCCAAGATCCGCAAGGACGTGGCCGCGCGCGAAGGTGAATGCCGCAGGTATCTGCGCGCCGACGACGGCGGCCTCGACGTCGAAGCTCGCCTTGCGGCCCGCGCCGAAGCCACCCCCTTTTATCAGGAGGTGAACCTGCACGGGCGCCCCGCCTGGCTGGGAGGCGAGGAGCACGTCGCCTTCGAGCTCGACCCCGTCCACCGACCCCGCGAAGGGGACCTGCCAGGAGCGGAATGCGGACATAGCCAAGGACGCGGCCTCGGCGGCAGAGCTGACCCAGGGGCGCGCAGGCGCGCCGGCCGGGACGACCTTCCCCTGTCCCGCGGGCGCAGCCCGTGCCTGGGCGCGGCTCAGGTCAAGCATCCAGCCCTTCGCCGAGAGGCTTGCGATATGCAGCCGGCTGGTCTTAAGCGACCTCAGGATCGGAAGCCGAGCGCGAAGAAGGGGGACGGTCAGCACGCCGCCGGCGCTCTCCAGGTGCGCATCCTCGACCTCGACCTCACCGAAGCCGGCCATGACGGAGCCCAGGGTCGCTTGGACGCCCGGCTGGCGGTTGAGCGCAAACTGGGCCGCCCACGTCTGCACCGCCGGCACCATCGCGGTCAGGGCGGCAAGGAAGAGCAGCGCGGCCGCGATTGCCAGAACGGTGGCGAGGAATCTGAGTATCTTCAAGGTTGGAACCGCTCCCTCTGACCCCGGGTTGCGTTCGGGGTGCCCCGGGGCTCCCGGAAGCGGTGCCCTACGCGAGCATCCTTAGGCTCCCTCGGCAAGACCGCGCGCGAAGAGGCCGCCGGGATGCCCGAGGCTGAATGCGACCGCGTCGCCCCGGCGCTCGAGCGCCAGCGTGACCTGGTCCACCGCGAGCGGTATCTCCCGCAGGAATTCGGCCCGGAGCAGCCCCGGGCGGGCCGGCAGCCCGCTGGAGGCAAGGGCCGTCTGCAGGTAGTCGAAGTAGGCCGTGTTGTTCACATGGTCGTTGGCGTCGTAGTCCGAGTACCTCACCGAGATGTCCCGCGCGGGGCTGCCCTCGCCGGGCGCCTCCAGCCTCATCTTCTCGAGCTCCCTGCAGAACACCTCCGCCGGGCGCGTCGGGAAGCCTGCGGCGATCTCCCTGGGAACCCTGCAGACGGTCTTTGTCGCCAGGCTCAGGTAGAGCCAGACCGAGGACGCCGAAACGACAAGATCGTCGCCGCAGTGGACGCGGAAATCGCGGAAGCCCTTGAAGGCCCGGATGCCCGAGGACCAGGTCGAGACCTTGAGCGCCTCCTCATAGCGCGGATAGCGGTGGACGCGCACGGCCATCCTGTGGAGCACCCAGGACTCGCCCCGGGCCTCCTTCGCGTGGGCGCCCGCGCCGCACTTGTCGGCGTGCTTGATGGCCGCCTCCTGCAGGAACGCGAACAGGCTCCTCAGCGTGAGCAGGTTGTCGCGATCGACGTTCCAGTAGGAGACCGCTCCGGTGAGGGTGAATTCCTGCGGGATCTCATCCATGCCCCATGCTTTCACACGGGCGCGAACGGCGCAATGGGCTACGATGCGCCAGCGCACCAACTGATGGCGCCCCTGAGACGAGCTACTTATTCAATGCTAGGCGGTGGACTTTTCCCGGCGACCCCTCCAGAATGGCGGCAGTCAGCAGCGCACAGGCGGCCGCGGCAAGGGCCGCACAGCCGGGGACGCAGGTGCCAACCAACCCATGCCAGAAACCATCGCCTTCCGACTGAACGGGAAACCCGTGAAGATGAGCGTCGCCCCGGACCGGACGCTCCTGTGGGTCCTGCGGGCCGACCTGGGGGTGACCGGGCCCAAGTACGGCTGCGGCATTGCGCAATGCGGCTCGTGCACGGTCCTGGTCGACGGCCGCGCCGTCCGGTCCTGCTCCGTGGACGTGAAGTCGGTCCAGGGCTCGGAGGTGACCACGATCGAGGGCCTCGAGCGCGAGGGAAAGCTCCATCCGCTCCAGGAGGCGTTCGTCGCGCACGACGCCCTGCAGTGCGGCTTCTGCACCCCGGGCATGATCCTCACGGCCTACGACCTCCTTCGGAAGCGGCCCAACCCGACGCGCGAGGAGGTGGTCGCGGGCATGGACGACAACCTCTGCCGCTGCGGGGCGCACACCCGCATCGTCGACGCGGTCCTTGAGGCGGCGGCGGCCATGAGGGGAGGGCTGGCGCCATGAGCCCCACGCACGCGGGCGCATCGGCCTCCATCATGGACCTTCCCAGCCGCCGCGAGTTCCTCAGGCGCGTGGGCAGCGGCCTCGTGGTCTGGGTGGTGCTTCGCCGAACGGCCGGTGCCCAGGTCTCCGAGGCCGCGCACCCGACCCGGTTCATCCCGAAGGCGGCCGACGACTTCAACGCGTTCCTGAGCATAGGCAGCGACGGGCGCGTGACCTGCTTCACCGGAAAGATCGAGATGGGCCAGGGCCCGGTCACCTCTCTGCCGCAGATGCTCGCCGAGGACCTCGACGTGTCGGTCGACGCCGTCGACATGGTGATGGGAGACACCGAGCTGTGCCCCTTTGACGCCGGGACCTGGGGCTCGATGACGACGCCCGTCTTCGGCAAGATCTGGCGCGCCGCGGCCGCGGAGGCCAGGGGCGTGCTGCTCGAGCTGGCGGCCGACGCCCTCGGGGTCCCCGTATCGCAGCTCGCTGTCCGGGACGGGGTCGTCAGCGACACAAGGGACGCGTCCAGGAAGATCACCTACGGCCAGCTGGCGGGGGGAAAGCGCATTGAGCGGCGCCTGACGGTCAAGCCCAGCGTCAAGTCCCCCGGGCAGTTCAGGGTGATAGGCAAGCCCCTCCTGAGGAGGGACTCGCGCGACAAGGTGACCGGCAGGGCCCTCTATTCGGGCGACTTGCGCCTGCCCGGGATGCTCTACGCGCGGATCCTGCGCAACCCCGCGCACGGGGCCAGTCTACGCACCGTGGACACGTCGGCGGCCGCGGCGATCGACGGGGTCGTCGTCGTGCAGGAGCCCGGCCTCGTGGCCGTCCTGCACCCGCTCCCGGATGTCGCCGACGACGCGCTCTCCAAGGTGCGGGCGCAGTTCGACCCGTCGCCTTCGAAGCTGGACGACCGCAACATATACGAGCACCTCGAGAAGCAGGACCTCGAGGCACGGGTCGTCTCCCATGGCGGCAGCCTCGAGGCGGGCCGCGCGCAGGCCGCGCGGCGCTACGACCAGAAGTACCTGGGCTCCTACGTCGCCCACGCCGCCATGGAGACGCACGCGGCCCTCGCCAGCGTCCAGCAAGACAAGGCGACCGTGTGGGCGTCCACGCAGAACCCGTTCGGGGCGCGCGAGGAGATCGCGGGGGTCCTCGGGCTGCCCATCCCAAGCGTGAGGGTCATCACCCCGTTCGTCGGGGGCGGCTTCGGGGGCAAGAGCTTCAACCTGCAGGCTGTCGAGGCCGCGCGCCTCTCCAGGGCGACAGGCAGGCCGGTCCAGGTCATGTGGACGCGGGAGGAGGAGTTCTTCAACGACACGTTCAGGCCCGCCTCCGTGATCTCGATCCAGTCGGGCCTGGACAGCGCCGGGCGGATCGCCTTCTGGGACTACGAGGTGCGATTCGCGGGCGACCGCGCGGTCGCGCACCTCTACGACATCCCCAACCACCGCACGACGGCGATAGGCGGATTCCAGGGACCGCCGGGGGTCCATCCTTTCGGAGTCGGCGCCTGGCGCGCCCCGGGCTCGAGCAACAACGCCTTCGCCCGCGAGTCCCACGTGGATCAGCTGGCTTCCATGGCCGGGGTGGACCCGATCGAGTTCCGCCTGCGCCAGCAGAACGACACGCGCCTGGAGCGCGTCCTCAGGGCCGCCGCCGAGCACTGGGCGTGGACGCCCGCCAAGGCACCGAGCGGCAGGGGCCTCGGCTTCGCATGCGGCTCCGACGCGGACGCCTACGTCGCCGCCATCGCCCAGGTTGAGGTCGACGCCAAGGAGGGCAGGGTGGCGGTGAAGCGGGTCCTCCTCGTGCAGGAGATGGGGCTGGTCATCAACCCGGCCGGCGCGCGCATCCAGATCGAGGGCGGGATCACCCAGAGCCTGGGATACGCGCTCTCCGAGGAGATCCACTTCAAGGACGGTGCGATCCAGGACCTGAACTTCGACCGGTACAGGCTGCCGCATTTCTCCGAGCTGCCGAGGATTGAGACCGTCATCCTGGATGCGCCCGACCTCTCCGCGAAGGGCGGAGGCGAGCCGTCCGTCATCCTCATGGGGGCCCTGATCGCGAATGCCGTGTATGACGCCGTTGGAATCCGCATGCTGCAGATTCCGATAACGCCCGCGCGGCTCAAGGCGGCGATGGCCGCGAAGGCAACGGCGTAGGCGGGGCACGCGGCGCGATGCGAAGGGGGCCTTCCCCGAGGGGGATGGGGATGGCGCAACGTTCGCGTCGAAGCAAGATATTGAAACGCCGTGGTTTATGGTTGCCGAGTCGCCCGGAATTGACTTTCGACAAAGAACTGACTGACTGGTCAGTCAGTCGTGCAGAAGGACAAGAGACACCGGATCATGCAGGCCGCCGAGTTCCTCTTCGGAACCAAGCGGGTGCACGAGGTCACCCTGGAGCAGGTGGCCCAGCAGGCCGACGTGGGCAAGGGAACTATCTACCTCTACTTCACGGACAAGGAGGACCTGCTCTTCCAGACCGCGGTCTCGGGCTTTGACGAGATGTGCCAGATCCTTAGGGAGAAGGCCGCCCAGCCCGGCATGTTCCGGGAGCGCCTGCTTCGCACCTGCGCGGAGATTGTCGAGTTCTTCCAGGTGCGCCGGCCGCTCTTCCGCATCGTGCTATCGGAGGGCGAGCGCGTCATGGAGAGCGGCGGGCCCGGCCTGAGGCAGCGCTGGCGCAAGCGCCGCCAGACGATGACCGAGGCTGTGTCGGAGCTCCTCGAGCAGGGCATGGCCGCGGGCGAACTAAGAACAGACATGCCGGCCAGGGTCCTCGCGGAGTACCTGCTGGGCCTCCTTAGAACGCGCTCATGGGAGCTTGAGGGCTGGCCCGAGTCGCAGCGCAGCCACGCGAGCGTTGTCGACCTGTTCCTGAGGGGGGCGACCCCCTCGCAGGCCGCCCCCCTAAGTCAACAGAATGAGCGCAATCATTGAGCAGAAAGCCCCGTCGCCGGGAGCCCGCGATCCCGTGGGAGACGCGGGCGGACGCAATGAGACGAACGGCAACGGCGGCCGGCGCGGCAGGATGATGCGCGTCGGCGCCATGATACTCGCGGCCATGGCAGCAATCGTTCTCGCCTACTGGCTCATCTTCATGCGGGGCATCGTCTACACGGACGACGCCCGCTTCGGCGGCCATCTCGTCGACGTCTCGCCGGAGATCAGCGGGCGCCTTGTCGAGGTCGCGGTCCACGAGGGGATGTTCGTGCACAAGGGCGCGGTCGTCTTCAGCCTGGACCCGGCGATCCCCGAGGCGGCCTTACGCAGGGCCGAGGCATCGCTCCTCTCGGCCAGGGCCAGCCTGGACTCGGGCGAAGCCCTCTACCAGAGGGCCCTCAACGGGAGCCGCCCCGAGGAGATAAGGGGAGCCGAGGCCACGGCCGGCCGCCTTGAGAACGAGGCGGCCATGGCCCGGCTGGACTTCGACCGGTCAAGCTCGCTCTTCAAGGACCGCGCGGTCTCGCAGGACATTCTCGACCGGGCACGCACCACCTACGAGTCGGCGCGCCAGAGCCTCGAGAGCGCAAACGAGAGCCTGATCCTCCTGCGCAAGGGTCCGCGCTCCGAGGACATCGCGGCCGCCAAGGCGGCCGCCGAGCTCGCGCGCAGCCGGGTGGCAGAGGCCTCCGCGAGCGTCGACAACGCGAAGAGCGACCTAGCGCGGTGCGTCGTGCGGGCGCCCTTCGACGGCTGGGTGGTGCGCCGCTGGCTGGACCCGGGCGCGATGCCGCTGACCGCGCAGCCCGTGATAAGCATGTTTGACCCGGCGACCCTGCGCGTGGACGCAAACATCGAGGAGAAGGACCTCCATGACGTCGCGATCGGCGACGTGGCCTACATCTCGGTCGACGCCTTTCCCTCGCTCAGGCTCCAGGGGCGGGTGAGCGAGATCCTGCGCGCGGCCAACTCGGAATTCAGCCTCATCCCGGCCGAGGGCGTCTCGGGCACCTTCATCAAGGTGACCCAGCGCGTGCCTCTTCGCATCGCCGTCGAGGGAGCGCCGCCCGAGCTGGCCCTGGGCCCCGGCCTGTCCGTCGAGGTGAGGATCCATTCCGGAACGGCCGGCCGCCCGGCGCCGAGGTAAGGGCACAGGGATGAGCAGCAACGCGTACGAGCGCGCCAACCGGTGGGCGGTGCTCAGCATCATCATGCTGGGGACCTTCATGGCCGTCCTGGACTCGAGCATCGTCAACGTGGCGCTTCCCCACATGATGAGCACGTTCGGCGTCGACCGGGAGCAGATCGAGTGGGTTGCGACCGGCTTCATGCTCACGTCGGCGGTCGTCATGCCGCTCGTCGGCTGGCTGACCAGCCGGATCAGCTACAAGACGCTCTACCTGACGAGCCTGGTCGTCTTCACGGTCGCGAGCGGCCTCTGCGCGATGGCGTGGAGCTACGAGTCGCTGATCGCCGCACGGATACTGCAGGCCATCGGCGGCGGGGCGATCCAGCCGATCGGCATGGCGATCGTGGCCGAGCTCTTCGAGCCGCACGAGAGGGGCAAGGCCCTCGGGATCTGGGGCATGGGCATCATGGCCGGCCCTGCGATAGGGCCGACCCTTGGCGGATACCTGACCGACGCCTACAGCTGGCGGACGATCTTCTCGGTCAACCTTCCTGTCGGCGTCCTCACGCTCTTCGCCGGCATGATGGTCATGGGCCCGCTGCGCTCGAGGCGCGACAAGCGCCCGTTCGACCTCCTGGGGTTTGTCTTCCTGTCGACAGCGCTCATAGCCGCCCTGACCGCACTCTCCAACGGGCAGATCAAGGGCTGGCAGTCCGACTACATCCACGTGTGCGAGGCCCTGGCGACGGCGGGCCTGGTGATGTTCATCTGCGTCGAGCTCGGCGCCGAGAACCCCCTCCTGGACCTGCGCCTCATGATTGTGCGCAACTACCTGCTGAGCCTCCTGCTCGCCATCTTCCGCGCGGTCGGGCTTTTCGGCAGCATCTTCCTGTTCCCGATTTTCCTGCAGACCATCACCGGATACACGCCCGTGCAGGCCGGGCTGTGGATGCTGCCCAACGCCCTGGCGGTGGGCCTGACCATGCCGATCGCCGGGCGCCTGGCCGACCGCTACAGCCCGGCCGTGCTGGCGACGGTGGGATGCGTGACCGTGGGCCTGTCGCTTCTGCTCTTCGGCTTGCTTGACCCGCTTTCAAGCTGGCCCCTGCTCGTCCTGCCGCAGCTCGGCCGCGGCGCCGGCCTCGCGCTCATGATGGCGCCCCTCATGACCGCGGCGCTAAACGCTGTCCCCCGCAACGAAGTGCCGATGGCGAGCAGCTTCCTGAACGTCTTTCAGAACGTCGGTGGGTCGCTCGGCATCGCCGTGCTCAACACTTTCGTGACCAATTCGATCCACCGGCATGCGGTCAGGCTGGGCGAGGTCTTCCCGGTGCAGTCGCAGCGCTTCGAAGTGCGCCTCGGCCTGCGTGCGGCGTCGGTTGTCTTCCACCACGAGGCAGGCCTTGTCGCCAACCCCCAGAACAAGCTCGCGTTCGCCGCCAGCGAGGCAATTGGCCGGCGCGCCCAGGCCCTGGGCTTCGAGAACGGCTTTGTGCTGGCGGGCCTGATCCTTCTCGCCGGCATCCCCCTGTGCCTGATGCTCAAGCCCTCCGCCCACCACCTCGCGAGGGAGGAGGAGGCCGGCGGCGCGGTGGAGGCCAAGTTCGTAGCGGAGTGATTCGCGGGGACGGTTTTGGGTTGGCGCAGGGCCTCCCGAATTCGTGACCGATGCCTCACATCGCTCCGCTCCGCTCTCCCTGCACCCCGCTCAGAGGGCAGCTCGGGTCCACCACCAGTCAGTGCTTCGCCGCCCCGGCGCCAATACCGTCCAACTCCGCCAAGGTTTGCGCTGACAGCTTCAACTGCGCGGCGGCTAGGTTCTCCCGCAGGTGGGCGACGGACGACGTGCCGGGGATCAGCAGGATGTTGGGCGAGCGATGGAGCAGCCACGCGAGCGCAACCTGCATCGGCCTGACCCCGAGCCTCTGCGCTACGGCCGACAGGGTGGAGGACTGCAGCGGCGTGAACCCGCCGAGCGGGAAGAACGGAACGTATGCGATGCCCCGCCGGGCCAAGTCGTCGATCAGCGCGTCGTCGTGGCGGTGGGCCAGGTTATAGTAGTTCTGCACGCACACGACGTCGGTGATCGCCTGAGCCTCGGCCACCTGGGTGGCCGTCACGTTGCTCACGCCGATGTGCCGGATCAGCCCCTTTCGCCGGAGATCCGCAAGCACCGCCACCTGCTCGGCAATGGACCCCTCCTCGGGGCCGTGGCCCGACCCCATCACGCGGTAGTTGACGATGTCGAGCGCATCGAGACCCAGATTGCGCAGGTTGTCGTGGATGCCTGCGGTCAATGCTTGGGGCGTGATGGCGCGCTGCCACGACTTGTCGGTTGGTCGGCGGACCCCCAGCTTGGTGACGATCACCAGCCCCGCGGGGTACGGCTGCAGGGCCTTCCGGATGATCTGATTGGTGAGGTGCGGGCCGTAGTAGTCGCTTGTGTCGATATGGTTCACGCCAGCCGAAACAGCCTCCCGCAGGACGGCGACCGCAGCTTCCGGGTCCTTGGGCGGCCCCCAGACGCCGGGGCCCGCCAGCTGCATCGCGCCGTAGCCGATCCGGTGGACGGTCAATAAAGTGCCGGGGAACGTGAACCGGCCGCCGAGCGTCGTTTCAGGCATTGTGTTTTGCGTCCTTTCCCATGCAGACATGAGTGAGAACACGCAAGATGCTACTGAAGGCAAATCTATGGATCAAAACGACGCGTGGCCGTCTTCGTTTACCTCTTGTTTGGAAAGCCCACCCTTTCTGCTTCCCGCCTCGGATTTGACCCGAACGCTGGTCTTCGGCTAACTATGCCGATGCGCGCTCTGCGTTTCGCCAGGACCGGCTCACTCGAATTCTTGGGTGTCGCAGACGTCCCGGTCCCAATCCCGACGGGCTCCGACCTGCTGGTTAAGGTTGAGGCGGCGGCCGTCAACCCAAGCGATGCCAAGAACGTTTTGGGTCGCATGCACGAAACGACGCTTCCAAGGACACCCGGGCGGGACTTCGCCGGGGTGGTGGTGCAGGGACCCGCAGATTGGATTGGCCGAAAGGTGTTTGGATCGGGAGGCGACCTTGGCTTCGGGCGGGACGGCAGCCACGCGGAATTCATGGTGGTCCCCCGGGAGGCGGCCGTGACGATGCCGCAGGGCCTGACTTTTGCCCAGGCAGCGGGGATCGGACTTCCCTACTTGACCGCATCCGCGGCGATTGTGCGCGGCGCACAGCTTCGAGCAGGAGAGACGATCCTGGTATTGGGGACCAACGGAGCCGTCGGGAGCGCAGCCGCCCGCCTTGCCCACCGGATCGGGGCGCGGGTGATCGGAGTTGTCAGAAAGAAGGCCGACCTTTCCCGCGCGGCGTCCCTGCCGGTGGATGCCTGGATTGATCTGGAGTCGACGGACTTGGTGACCGGATGCCGCGCGCTCACTTCGGACCAGGGCGCCGAAGTCGTCTTTGATACGGTCGGCGGCGCCATGTTCGAGGCATGCTTGGGCGCGTTGGCCCGCCGGGGCAGGCAGATAGCAATCGCCTCCACCGGCACGCCTAGGGTGACGTTCAGCTTGGCCGACTTTTACCACAACGAATCGCGGCTGATTGGGGTGGACTCGTTGAAATGGGGATTCTCCGACGCAGCACAGGTTCTGCGCGACCTTGCCCCGGCGTTTGAAAGGAAGGAATTGCCGGCACCAGACGTGCAAGTCGAGGCACTTGAGCACGGTCCAGAGATCTACCGGCTGATCGATGCCGGCCTGGTCCGCGTCAAGATAGCGCTTCAGCCGTAGCGTTTCGCACGGTATCGAGGCGTCCCCACACTCGGCTCGCCTCGGTTCGACCGGCGATCAACAGCCGCCACGCTGGCTTTCGGAAGCGGATATCTCGAACTCCCACGGTCCTACGGTCGCAGCGCTTTATATGACCGCGTGTCACAAATGGGTGGACCCGATCAGGGTCCACCTTCTCCCTCTGACAACGGAAGGCGGTTCGAGTCTGGTGCGAGTTTGCCCCGGGTGTGCCCCGTAACAGAGAGACGGTCGCCCCCCATTCGGCAAGACTCTCAGGATCGAGTAAGCCGCTGAGATTTCTCGGATTCTAAGGACGTCCTCGACTATTTCTTACGCGATCACCTAGCACTTGACAGACATATATGTCATGATAGATTTATCTATCATGAAGGAAAAAACGGCAACCGTGGCAGACCTCCGCAATAACTTCCGCCGGGTCTCGGCCTGGCTCGAAAATGGAGAGTCCGTCGAGATCGTCAAGCGAGGCAGGCGCTTCGCCCGTTTGGTGCCGGCAGCAGCCGCACACGAGAGGCGGGTAAAGGTGGACTTCGCCGCTCAACTGCGTGCCGTGTGGGGCCAGAAGGTGTTTTCTGATCTGCAAATTGAGTCGATGAGGGAGACCGAGCTGGGCAGCCAGTCGTGATCGCCTATCCCGATACTTCATTCCTTTGTGCGCTTTACGTGCCGCAGAGCACGTCTGTTGCGGCCATCGCACACTATCAGAGCATGAAGGAGCCGCTGCGGGTCTCGGCGTTGCTGCTCGGCGCGTTTCGCCAGTCGGTTCGCTTTCAGATCTTCCGCCACAGCCGAGACTCGACTCAAGGGTATGCCCGCAAAGTCGGTCTGGAGGCACTCGCCCAATTGCGGTCGAATCTCGACGCCGGAGCTTTGATCGTGGCGCCCGCGGAATGGGCCGACGTTTTTGCCATCGCTGAGCGGATTTCATCCAAGCACACGATGGGCGGAGGCCATCGCTTTATCGATATTCTGCATGTGTCCACGGCCCTCCAACTCGGCGCCATCGACTTCCTCTCCTTTGATGCTAACCAGCGAAAGCTGGCTGCTGCTGAGGGTCTCAAGGCCAAGCCTTAACGCTGATTCGACCTGAGCGACGGATGGACCAAATTAGGGTGCATCATCTCTCTATGATGCAGGATTCCGTTTTGCGTTTGTTTCGCGTTCTGAGGGATGTTTTCGGGATTTTTCGATGAATTATTCTCAAGCATTCGAATGAGGTTCACCATTTGCGGTGTAAATGGCCCGAGGCTATCGGGCCAGTCGGCAGGCCGACCGACCCCATCTTATTCCCAGTTGCGGCGAACATTTACCGAAGTATTGCCAGCAATCTTCGGGAAATCTGGATAGCTCCCTGCAACGGTGAGAGTTAGATGTGAATTGATCCAAACCATACTCTTGGACATGGACCGCAATCGACAGGCTATCCTTTTCGGGGTGCATCGTATGTGCAAACGTTTAGCAACTGGAGCATAAGCTTGGAGAATCGGCTCGCTAGCTGCTCTTTACGGCGCAAAAAGAAATGATCCCGTGGACGCCCTTCATCCAAAGGCGATTTTCATCAGCTACGCCCGTCAAGACGTCGGAGCCGCGCGTCGGATTGCCGAGGCGCTCCGGGACCGGGGAATGGAGGTGTGGTTCGACCAGAACGAACTCCGGGGCGGAGATGCGTGGGACCAGAAGATTCGAAGGCAAATCCGCGAATGCGCGCTGTTCATCCCGGTCATTTCCGAGAACACGGAAGACCGCGGGGAGGGGTACTTCCGACTCGAGTGGAAGCTGGCGGTCGAGAGGACCCATCTCATGGCCGAGGGCGTCCCTTTTCTCGCGCCGGTAGCGGTGGGTTCGACGAAAGACGTGGGATCCGCCGTTCCTGCGGAATTCCTGAATGTCCAGTGGAGTCAGTTGCCGGGCGGCCTTCCCACTCCGGATTTTGTGAATCAGATTGAGCAGCTCCTTCACCGGCCCAGGAAGCCCGGGACCGCCGCCGCGATAACCCGGGATCCGGGCCGCGCAGCTTCGGCGCCGAAACGGAGTCTCGTCCCCTGGGTGGTGACCGGCATCGGGCTCGCGGCGCTTGCCTTCGGAATCTTTCTTGCAGTCGTTCGGAGCCCGCCGGCTTCCCTGGCCCCGGCGGCTGCCGCTCCTGTGTCCCTGGCCCAGCCCCCCTTAGTTTCGGAAAAGTCAATAGCGGTTCTGCCCCTCACGAACCTCAGCGACGAGAAGGACAGCGCCTTCTTCACCGACGGAATGCACGACGAACTTATCACGGACCTCGCGGCCATCGCCGACCTGAAGGTGATCTCGCGGACTTCTGTGCTTCAATACCGGGAAACCCGGGAGAATCTTCGGGCAATCGGGAAGGAATTGGGTGTGGCCTACATCCTCGAGGGAAGCGTCCGCCACGCGGGCGACCGGGTCCACGTTAACGCCCAACTGATCGACGCCCGAACGGACACCCATGTCTGGGCCGGGACATTCGACAAGGAGACACCGGATGTCTTTCTCCTCCAGGCGGCGCTCGCCCAAGAGATTGCGGTAGCGCTCCAGGCAAAGCTGACCCCCTCGGAATCAAAGCGGATCGAGCGGGATCGCGGAGCGTCGGTTGAGGTTTATGAAAAGGTCCAGCGAGCCCGGCAGGTCATATTCGATACCCAAGCGAAGGTTAAGGACTACGACGCCGCAGAAAAGCTTGCCAAGGAGTCCGTCGAAGCGGAGCCGAAGTTCGCCCTCGGCTGGGCGACCCTGGGACATATCAACGTGGCGTTTGTCTACCGGGGATTCGATCGGTCGACCAAGAGAGTGGGAGCGGCGAAGGCGGCCATCGACCAGGCTCTCCAGATCGATCCGGATCTCCCGGAGGGACACTGGGCCCTAGGTCGCTACTACGAAACTGTCGATCACGCGTTGCCCCTTCTGGAGTCTATGAAGCAGGCCCGGGCCGAGCTTGAGCGAGCGAGCGAGGACATGCCCAACGAGCCGCATATCCTGTCTGATATCTCATCCGTGGTCTTCTACGAGAACGGTGATTTCAACGAGGCAATAACCCTTCAAAAGCGCGCCGTTGAACTCAATCCCAGGGATCCATTGACCATCTACAATCTGGGCCGGATGTATTATATACTTGGCCGAACGGACGAGGCGATCTCCGCCTTTGACGAAGCTCGCCGTTTGAGTCCCGCCTTTGTCGCCGCGATCGGCTACCTCACCAGGGCCAATCTTTACAAGGGGAACTTGGTGGGAGCCCGGCAGGCGGTCGAGTCGCTGCCGCCGAACGACCAGTCCGACCGCCCCGTCTACTTCAGATGGATGGTTGCCTACTACGAGAGGAACGCCCGTGAGGCGGTTCGCATTCTTGAGGACAGTCCCGTGATTTTCTTCCATGACAACAACTTCTCGGGCCCGCGTGAATTCCTAGAAGGGCAGACTCTGCTCATGGCAGGCGACGTGACCAAGGCGCGGTTAAAATTCGAAGTGGCCGAGGACGTGCTGGCTAAGGAGGCGATCAAGGACGATGTCACCCACAACGACACCCAAGCGGCAAATGCGGCCTTTTTAGGCGACGAGGCCAAGGCCTTGGAGTTTATGAAAAGGTTCGACGAGGACAACAAAGACCTCCCGCTCCAGGACAGTCAGTCCGCGGAGATGCGTGCGGAGGTCTATGCGGCGCTGGGTAAGCCCCAAGAGGCCGTCGACGCATTGGACTTCCTTGTCAACAGGTCCCACTGGGAGTCGCCCGCGTCCTTGAGGTTGAACCCCATGTGGGACGGCCTGCGAGTTGACTCAAGGTTCAGGAAGCTTAGCGGGGAGGCGCCTTAGCGGGATACGGCGTTTTTTTGGCCGGATTCGCCGCCACGCTTCCACGGGTTAGTGGGACCTTACTCGGTCCTACGACCCTTACCCACGGCGATTACGATAAACCTCATTGGAAAGAGAACCTATGAAGACAACCTCCAAGGTGTCCTTTGGGAAGCTTCCGAAAACCTACAATAAGCTGATCAAATTTCATGTTCCGCGGCCCATCCATGATGAGGTAGCGTAGCAGAGCACCGTTGAAGTTTTGTATTCTAGGACCTGTCGTAGTTGCGTTTATAGACAGAACGCATTGGTTCAATGCATGTTGCGAGATGGTTTACCCGATCGGATTCGAACTTAGCCCCGAGATCTGCCTTGGTTCGCGTTTGGTTTGTTAAAATCCAATATCCCCGCACGAAAAATTATCCAGGAGCTTGACGGAGAAAATGAACGCCGACATGATGTCGGACATGAAAACCTTTACCGTTCGCGATCTAGACAGGCGACCAAATCAGGTCCTTGAGGCCTGCGACTCTTATGGGGAGGCCCGAATTCGATGCCGAGATGGAAGGACGTATTTGATCAAGACAGAGGAGAAGGCGGTATCATCCATTTCGGCCCTTCCGGATTTCGCGGCGAGGCGCCATGAACTATTCGGAAGATCTGCATCCAGATCTTTTGCGAAGAAATTTGATCAAGCGCTTGCCAGCGAATGAAACCGTATGCGGACACGAATTTCTTTACTCGAGTATACCTTGAGCTGCCTGAAAGCGCGAAAGCCGATCTGCTTCTAGAAAAAGCTAAGACCGGCGATTCCGAGCCCGTCCCTGTCACTTGGCTGCACAGAATTGAGCTTGTGAATGCGTTCGAGATCTCGGTTTGGTTGAGTAGGCAGGGTGGGCACCCAACGGTGAGCCCAGAACAAGCTGCTGTCGCTCTTGCCACATTTAGAGAGGATTTGAAAGCCGGTACATTTCTGCGGTTTGCGCGGCCAGATACGGCGAAACTCGAGGCTCTAGTTGAGGAGACCACATTGCGTCACACTGCCAGGAATGGCTTCCGAACATATGATATACTTCACGTGACATCGGCAGTGATTTTGGGATGCGATACATTCTTTAGCTTCGATGTTCGAGCTAAGAAACTGGCTGAACTAGAGGGCCTAACCGTTGCCAAATAGCAATGGAACAGTAATTGGCTTACGCTGGGATGGTGGACCCTACTGGACACGATCAGGGTCCAACGTCTCCCTATGAAACTGGAATCTGCTTCGCTTTTGTTTCGCCTTTCTCGGGATGTTTTCAGGGATTCGGGCGAGTGATATTTTCTGGCGGTTCGAGTTTTCTCCTTCAAAAGGGACATTCGCCCCGATTCGAAGAGTATTTGCGGGGGCGGATTGAGATTGCCTTGAACTGCCGCCTTTGACGGGACGCCGCGGGTCTGGGATTTCAGGCGGTCCACGGCTTGAGCACCATGGATTCGAGAACGGTCAGCTAGGTGTTTCGGCAACTTCCCGCAAAGCGCCGGCGAGCCTTGTTTAGGTTTCTGTTCCCGCTTGACCGTTATTTGGTCACCTTTATGACCACCTTTATGCAAATGCTCACAGTTTCCAAAGCAAAGGCTGGTTTTAGCGGCATTGCCCGCGGTGTAATCCGCACAAAAAAGCCGGTCATTGTTCGGGTCCCGCACGGATTCATTCAAATTGCCCCATACCAGCTTCCCGATGAAGTGGCTCCAGCCCCAAGGGGCAGCATCAAGCGCCTTCCTCGCGAGGTTCAACTGGGCAATACGCTCGGCGACGCACTCTGATCATGCACCGCTGGGATGTAGTCTTCGTCCGGGCCGATGAGAAGGATGTCACAGGGCACCCCGCTGTTCTTCTATCTTCCGACGACATTCTCGCCGACGCCAAACAGCATCGGATCAACGCCGTTGTGGATACTAAAAAGCAGCCAGGTGAGAGTGCCCGTGCGCATCACGTGATTCTTGATGATGCGGACGGCCTTGAACACCTAACCCTCGTCGACTGCTCGCTGATCTACATGTTGCGGAAGGCCTCGATATTACGTCCCGCTGGATCCGTGACGGTCCATCGCCGTCAAGAAGTGCAACGCAAGATTCGTGCGTGCCTTGGTCTCGGCTGAGAAGATGGTGGACCCGATCAGGTTCGAACTGACGACCTCCGCAATGCCATTGCGGCGCTCTTCCAACTGAGCTACGAGCCCATTCGCATCTGCAAGGTGCAAAAAAATCGTCCTTTCCGCCCTGAACGCAAGGATTTTTGAAAGCCGCCGAGCCGGCTACTGGTCGATCATGGGCGGCGGCTCGATGACTGCGCCCTCAAGGTGGCGCTGGAGGGTCTCCCTCCACTGGTCCTCGGCAAGTTCCTGACGCTTGAGGAGGCGATACTCCGCGGAGCCGGCCATGAGGATGAACACAAACAGTGCTGTCAGCAGGTAGTTCCCCAGGTAGATTGACGCAGCCATGCCGACCAGCGTCAGGACCCGCGCTATCATCATCGCCCAGTAGGTCGCCCGCAGGTAGGGCAGCTTGAATGCGAGCATCGCGCGCAGGATCCTGCCTCCATCCATGGGAAATGCGGGGTAAAGGTTGAAGATGCCGAGCACCAGGTTCGCAGAAATCAGCAGTCGGGCGACGTCGGCGATGGTCACGGCCCCCGTCCACGAATCCCACCCGCTCGGAAAATCCACCAGGAACCAGAGCGCGGCTACTATCGCAAAGTTCACCGCCGGGCCCGCGGCGGTGATCAGGAGCTCCTGGACGGGCTTCCTCGGGATGGAGTCGAACTGGGCCATGCCGCCGATCGGCATGAGCAGGATGCCCTTAACTCCGATCCCGAAGCGCATGGCCATGAACGAGTGCCCGAGCTCGTGGAGCACGACGGACGAGAAAATCAGGATGAACTCCGCTGCGCTCCATTCGATGCCCAGGATTCCACCCTTGCTCCAGCCGTCCCAGCAGCAGTAAGCCATGAGCAGCAGGAAGGTGAAGTGGAGCGACACCCTGATGCCCCGAACGCGGAACAAGTTGATTGACCAGCCAAGCATGCCCTTTAATGAACCCCGGCTCCGCCAAAGAGCCAGCCCAACTTGGAAGCGAACCCTAAGTCACCCACGATCCTTGTCATAGACGACGACGCGGAGATCCGCTACTCGCTCACCCGCGTGCTCTCGTCGCGCGGCTACTCCGTCTCGGAGGCCGCCAGCGGGGAGCTGGGGATCGCCATGGTGAAGAAGGGGCCACCCCCCGACCTGGTCTTCCTCGACATACGCATGACGGGGATGAGCGGGCTTGAGGCCCTGCAGCACATCCGCTCGATCAACCCGAAGCAGCTGATCATACTCATGACGGCGTTCGGCACCGCGCAGACGGCGATCGAGGCGATGAAGTACGGGGCCCTCGACTACGTGATGAAGCCCTTCGACCCCCGAAGGGTGCTTTCGCTCGCAGAGAACGCCCTCAAGACGCACGCAGACCTTCGCGCGGTGGGCGACTACAAGCCGACCATCAACACGGAGGACTACAAGGAGGGCATCGTCGGCTCGTCGTCCGTCATGCAGGAGGTCTTCAAGGTCATCGGGCAGGTCACCGCGAGCGACGTCACGGTCATGATCACGGGCGAGAGCGGCACCGGCAAGGAGCTCGTCGCCCGCTCGATCTGGAAGCACAGCCACCGCGCCGGCAAGCCGTTCATCGCCGTCAATTGCGCGGCGATCCCAGAGAACCTCATTGAAAGCGAGCTCTTCGGGCACGAGAAGGGCTCGTTCACCGGCGCCACGGTCCAGCGGATCGGCAAGTTCGAGCTCTGCGACGGGGGCACGATCTTCCTGGACGAGATCGGCGACATGGCCCTGGCGACGCAGACCAAGATCCTACGCGTCCTGCAGCAGGGCGAGATCCAGCGCGTCGGCGGCACCGAGACCATACGCGTGGACGTGCGCATCATCGCCGCGACGAACAAGGACCTCGAGGCGATCGTGAAGGACAAGAGCTTCCGCGAGGACCTCTACTACCGCCTCAACGTCGTGCGCATCAAGATGCCGCCCCTTCGCGATAGGATAGGGGACATCCCGCAGATCGTGGACTTCTGCGTCCAGAACCTGGTCAAGCAGCGCAAGGCGCGCACGTCGAAGGTCTCGCCCGAGGCGATGGGCGTCCTCACCAAGCACTCCTGGCCCGGGAACGTCCGCGAGCTCGAGAACGTCGTGTACCGAAGCGCGGTCGTGGCGCAGGGCGACGCCATCCTGGTGAAGGACCTCCCGCCCGAGATTCGCGGCGCGACGGGCGAGCCCGCCCCGGGCGCAGTCCTCACCCTCGACTCGGCCCTGGACTTCGCGCTCGAGCAGGCCAGGCCCGGGGACCAGCCGCTCATGGCCTATCTTGAGCGGGAGATCGTCCAGCGCGCCCTCAGGGCGGCGGGCGGCGACGAGGCGGCGGCGGCCAAGCGCCTGGGGATCACCAAAGCCGCGCTCAAGAAGCGCCTCTAGCGCGAAGCGTACCCTTTCGGGTGGCCGCGGTGCCAGTTCCAGGCGGTGGCCACTATGGAGTCGATGTCCGGGAACTTGACCGTCCAACCGAGCTCGCGGCGCGCCTTCGCGGAGTCCGCGTAGAGTTTCGGCGGATCGCCGGGCCGGCGGGGGCTCTCGACCACCCTGATCGCGCGGCCGGTCGCCTTCTCGACCGCGCGGATCACCTGCCGGTTGGAGGTCGGGGTCCCCGTGCCCAGGTTGTAGAAGAGGGCCGCGCCGGGGGCCGCAAGGCGGTCGAACACGGCGATGTGCGCCCGGCTCAGGTCGTCGACGTGCACATAGTCGCGAAGGCAGGTGCCGTCCGGGGTAGGGTAGTCCGTCCCAAAGAGCTGCAGGGAGGGTCGGCGCCCCACAGCCGCGTCTATGGCCAGCGGGATCAGGTGGGTCTCCGGGCTGTGGTCCTCGCCGATCGAGCCGTCCTCGGCCGCACCGGCGGCGTTGAAGTAGCGGAACGCCGCAAAGGAGATCTTCCCGGCGCGCGCCAGCGCCCTAAGGGCGTTCTCCATGTCGAGCTTCGTCTGCCCGTAGGGGTTAATGGGGGCCTGGGGGAGGGTCTCGTGGATCGGAAGCGTGTCCGGAACCCCGAATGTCGCGCAGGTCGAGGAGAAGACGAACTTGCCCACGCCCGAGCCGGCCATCGCGCTCAGAAGATGGATGGTGGCCGCGGAGTTGTTCAGGTAGTACTTGAGGGGGTCGGTCACCGACTCCCCCACGTAGCAATACGCCGCAAAGTGCATGACCGCCTCGATCCGCTCGCTCCCGAGCACCTCCGCCACGGCCTTCTCGTCCCCGAGGTCGGCCTCGTGGAAGGGCACGCCGGGCGCGACAGCGGCCCTGTGGCCGTAGATCAGGTTGTCCAGGACAACCGGCCTGTGCCCAGCCGCGGAAAGCTGCCGCACGCAGTGACTTCCGATGTAACCGGCGCCCCCGACCACAAGAACGTTCATGGGTAGGAACCTTTTATTGCGTTCCCGACGCTGATGGCTAGCGATTTCCACCCTAAGCCGCACATGAACCTCGCGAGAATCGTCATCACTGGCGTCGGACTCACCGCCCCGAACGGCAACAGCCTGCAGGAGTTCCGCGCAAACCTGCTGGCCGGCAAGGCGGGAATCGAGTGGCTCGACGTGCGCTACATGGGCCGCCTCCTGGCCGGCGTCTGCCACTACGACCCCCTGAAGTACCAGACGCGCAAGGAGGTGCGGGTGGGCACGCGGGCGGGCAGCATCAGCATCTGGTGCGCCCGGGAGGCGCTGGCCGACGGCGGCTTCGACATGGCCTCGCTCCCGAGGAGCCGCACCGGAATCTACATCGGCTGCACCGAGCACGGAAACGTCGAGACCGAGAACGAGATCTACGCGATATCGAAGTTCAACTACGACACGAAGTACTGGTCCCACTACCACAACCCGAGGACCGTCGCGAACAACCCGGCCGGCGAGACTTCGCTTAGCCTGGGGGTCACCGGGCCCGCGTACACGATAGGCGCGGCCTGCGCGGCCGGCAACCTGGGGCTCATCCACGCATCCCAGATGCTGCGGCTCGGGGAGGTCGACCTCGCCATCTGCGGCGGCGTGAGCGAGAGCATCCACACCTTCGGCATCTTCGCCGGGTTCAAGTCCCAGGGCGCGCTGGCGGTGAATGACGTCCCGGCCAAGGCGTCCCGGCCCTTCGACAGGGCCCGCAACGGCATCGTGGTCTCGGAAGGGGGCTGCCTCTACACCCTCGAGCGGCTCGACGACGCGCTGGCGCGCGGAGCGCGCATCTACGCGGAGATCGCCGGCTACGGCGTCAACAGCGACGCCAGCGACTACGTGCTGCCGAACCCGACGCGCCAGGCCGAGTGCGTGCGCAAGTCGATCGAGCACGCGGGCCTAAAGCCGGCCGACATTCACATCGTCAACACCCACGCCACGGCGACGACGCTGGGCGACATCCAGGAGTGCGAGGCCATCCGCTCCGTGTTCGGCCAGGGCTGCCCGGAGACGTTCATCAACAACACGAAGAGCTTCATCGGCCACTGCATGGGCGCCGCCGGGGCGCTCGAGCTTGCGGGCAACCTCCCGTCATTCGACGACCTGGTCGTCCACCCGACCATCAACGTCGACGACCTCGACCCGGCATGCGCTCTTCCCGGCCTGGTCCTCAACACCCCGGCCCGTGCCGGCCGGGTCGACACCATCCTCAACAACTCCTTCGGCATGTTGGGGATAAATTCCACGTTGATTGTGAAGCGTTTCGTGGCATAAGGTTCGCCCTGCCGAACCACTCATGACCAACGAATATTGCAAGAAAGTCATCCTGGACATCATCGCCGACATCGCGCCCGACGAGGACCTGTCGAACGTCAAGCCCGACGTGCGCCTGCGTGACCAGCTCCAGCTCGACAGCATGGACTTCCTGGACATCGTGATGGAGCTTCGCAAGCGCCACGGGATCGAGGTGCCGGAGGCCGACTACACCCGCCTGGCGTCCCTCGACAGCTGCGCCGAATACCTGACCCCCAAGTTCAACGCCCTCGCGGCGAAGAGTTGAATTCTGGCGGGCACTACGACGTCGCAATAATAGGCGCCGGGCTCTCCGGCCTGGCGGCCGGGATTAGGCTGGCGCATTTCGGCAGGAGGGTCTGCATCTTCGAGCGGCACAATGCGGTCGGGGGGCTCAACGGTTTCTACAGCCTGGGTGGGCGCAAGTACGACGTCGGGCTGCACGCCGTCACGAACTACGTGCCGTCGGGCGTCAAGGGCAGCCCCCTGGGCAAGATCCTGCGCCAGCTGCGCATCGACAGGGACGAGTTCGCCCTCTGCACCCAGAAGGGCTCCCGGGTGGCGTTCGGCCCCACGGGCGGCGCATCCCTGCGCTTCAGCAACGACTTCGGCCTGCTCGAGTCCGAGGTTGCCCGGCTCTTCCCCGGCCAGTCGGACGGCTTCGGCGCGATCGCGCGCTTCGTGCGCGAGGCCCCGGCCGTGGGCCAGGGAGCCGGCCGGTCCGCCCGGGCCTTCATCCGCTCCAAGGCGGACGACCCTCTGCTCGAGGACATGCTGCTTTGCCCCCTCATGTTCTACGGGAGCGCGAGCGAGGAGGACATGGACCTGGCGCAGTTCGCGATCATGTTCAGGGCGGTCTACCTCGAGGGGTTCGCCAGGCCGGCCGAGGGGGTGCGCCTGATCCTGCGCGTCCTCCTGGACAAGTACCGCGCAGCCGGCGGCGAGCGCCGCATGAAGTGCGGCGTGCGCAGCATCGTGGAGCGGGACGGCAAGGCCGCAGCGCTGGTGCTCGACAGCGGCGAGGAGATCAGCGCCACGCACATCCTCTCGTCCATAGGCAGCGCTGAGACGGAGGCCCTTCTAGGCCGGCGCCCGCCGCCGGAGAGGCGGCTGGGCTATGTGGAGACGATCGCGGTCCTAAGGGAGACGCCGTCGGCCCTCGGCCTGGGCGACGACACAATCGTGTTCTTCAACGACTGCGAGCGGTTCACGTACCGCAACCCCGAGGGCCAGGTCGACCTGCGCAGCGGCATCATCTGCTGCCCGAACAACTTCGAGTACGGAGAGGGGCGCGGGCCTCCCGAGGGCCTCCTTCGCATCACGTGCCTCGCCAACTACGACGCCTGGGCGGGGCTGGCGCGTGAGCGCTACATCGCGGACAAGGCGCGCTGCTTCGACCTGATCCAAGACTCGGCGCTTCGCTTCCTGCCGCCAGCCGCCCCGGGGGCGCTCGCCCGCTCCACGGTGGCGACCGACATGTTCACCCCGGCGACCGTCGAACGCTACACGGGCCACATCCGGGGCGCGATATACGGCTCGCCGGCCAAGGTGCGCGACGGCCGCACGGCGCTCTCCAACCTGTACGTCTGCGGCACCGACCAGGGCATGCTGGGCATCGTGGGCGCCATGCTGGGCGGGATCATGATGGCGAACTCGCACATCCTCAAGGCCTAGCGGGCCCCCGGCGCCCCAGAGGAAACCTGTTGCCGACGCCCCGGGCGCTGATCCAGCATCGTCCCTCCATGGCTTACGACTGGCTCAAGGGGGTCGCCGACGAGTATGACGTGATTGTCATAGGCAGCGGCCTCGGTGGCCTCACGGGCGCCAACGTGCTCGCGAAGGCGGGCCATCGCGTCCTGCTACTCGAGCACCACTACCAGTTCGGCGGCCTGGCGACCTGGTTCACGCGCAAGGGAGGCCACATCTTCGACATCTCGCTGCACGGGTTCCCGGTCGGCATGGTCAAGTCCTGCCGCAAGTATTGGACCCGCGAGATCGCAGACTCGATCGTCCAGCTGAAGGACATCCGCTTCGTGAACCCCCAGATGGATGTCTGGACGACCTTCACCCGGGAGGACTACACGCGGGTCTTGCTCGAGAAGTTCGCCCTGGAGAGGGGCGCCGTGGAGCGCTTCTACGAGCACCTGCGGGGGATGAACTTCTACGACAGCAACACGGAGACGACAGGCGAGATGCTCGAGCGCTTCTTCCCGGGGCGCAGCGACGTGAAGCGCCTCCTCATGGAGCCGATCGCCTACGCCAACGGCTCGACGCTCGACGATCCGGCCATCACCTACGGGATCGTCTTCTCCAACTTCATGGGCTCGGGCGTCTACACGTTCCGGGGCGGCTCGGACGTGCTAGTGGAGAAGATGGCGGCCGAGCTTCGGCGAAACGGCGTCGAGCTTCGCAAGAAGGTCCTTGTCGAGCGCATCCTGGTCGAGGACAGGGCAGGGCGAAAGGTCGCCTGCGGCATCGTGGCAAGCGGCGGGCGCGTCATCCGGGCCAAGGCCGTGGTGTCGAACGCGAACATCAAGAACACCGTCTTTCGCCTGGCCGGCGCCGAGAACTTCAGCCCAGCGTACGCGGAGGCGGCGCAGGCCGTGAGGATAAACTCCAGCTCCTGCCAGGTCTACCTCGGCATCCGCAAGGGCGAGACGATCCCCCACATAGGCGACCTGGTATTCACGTCGCAGAGCCCGACGTTCAGCAGCGCGGAGCTGACGGACCTGCACACGACAAGCAGGACCTTCTCAATGTACTACCCGGACACCCGACCGGGCTCGGACAGGTACACGGTCGTCGCCTCGATAAACGCCCTCTACGGCGACTGGAGCCGCATGTCGGAGGAGGAGTACGCCAGGGAGAAGCGCCGGCTCATCGACGAGTCGATCGCGGCCCTGGAGCGGTACATCCCGGGCGTCGGAGCCAAGATCGACTGGATGGAGGCCGCGACGCCCCGCACGATCGAGCGGTACACGACCCACTTCGGGGGCACCTCCTTCGGCACGAAGTTCGAGGGCCTGAAGGTCTCCATGGACCTTCCGGAGCAGCTGCCGGGGCTCTACCACGCCGGCTCCGTCGGCATCATCATGTCCGGCTGGCTCGGCACGATAAACTACGGCGTCATCACCGCGAACAAGGTTGACCGCTGGGTGTGCGCCCAGAGACAAGGCAGGGCGGCATGAGCGCCTCCACCCAGGTAACCGAGCGGATCCCGCACCGACCGCCCTTCCTCTTCATTGACGAGATCGTCTCCGAGACGCCCGACGGCCTCGTGGCCCGCAGGACCTGGCGGGCGGAGGAGAGCTTCTACCAGGGGCACTATCCCGGGGCCCCCATCACGCCCGGTGTGCTGCTGTGCGAGGCGGTCTTCCAGGCGGGCGCCCTCTACCTCGCCCGCGCGGCCGCCGACGCCCCGGGCGGGCGAGGGGTGCCGCTCCTCGTGAAGATTGGCGACGCGCGCTTCCGCAGCCCCGTGTACCCGGGCGACACCGTGACCATCGAGGTGAAGAAAAGGGACCTGACGGCCGGATTCTTCGCCATGTCCGGGACGATGAAGCGCGGCGACACGCGCATCCTTTCCGTGGAGTTCTCGGTGGCGTGGAAGGCGCCGGAGGCCTCGCCATGAGCTTCCTGGGCCTCGAGGGCAGGACGATCCTCGTCTTCGGCGTCGCAAACAAGCGAAGCGTCGCCTGGGCGGTCGCCAGGACGCTCGAGGAGGAGGGGGCGCGGGTCGCCTACAGCGTGCGCTCGGAGGAGCGGCGCAAGTCCCTCGACTCGCTGCTCTCGGGCCGGCAGGTGTTCGTCTGCGACGTCGAGCGGGAGGGCGAGCTCGAACGGCTGGCCTCCCAGGTCGCCTCGGCGGGCCTTGCGCCCCTGCACGGCATCGTCCACTCGATAGCTTTCGCCAACTACTCGGAGGGCCTCAAGCCCTTCCACGCGACCAAGCGGCGCGACTTCCTCCAGGCGGCGGTCGTGTCGGCGTTCTCGCTTGTCGAGATGGCCCGGGCGTTCGCCCCGCACCTGGCGCGCGACGCCTCCGTGGTCGCAATTGGGATATCCTCGCTTCTCGTGACGCCGGACAACTACGGGTACATGGGGCCCATAAAGGCCGCGCTCGAGTCGTCGGCGCGTTTTCTCGCCAAGTCCTTCAGCGCCACCTGCGAGGTGCGCTTCAATGTCGTCGGATCCGGCCCCCTGAAGACCAGCGCCTCGGCCGGCATACCCGGCTACCTCGAGAGCTACCTGTTCGCGGAGAAGCTCACCTTCCGCAAGCGCAACCTCGATACCCAGGAGGTTGCCAACGCCGTCCTCTTCCTCCTGAGCCCGCGGAGCAGCGGCATGAACGGGTCGACCCTCGTGGTCGACGCCGGCCTCGGCTCCAACATGTTCGACAAGGACGTCATCCGCCTCTCGATGAGGCCCGAGCGCTGAGACGCCACGGCTACACATGCGCTTTAGCAACGTCTGCCTGGAGTCGGTCGCGGTCTCGCTTCCCGCCGAGGTGTGGACCTCCGCGCAGATCGAGGAGCGCCTGAGGCCGCTCTACGAGCGGCTGCGCCTGCCGTTCGGCCGCCTTGAGCTCATGACCGGCATCCGCGAGAGGAGGATGTGGCCGGACGGGACGAGGCCCTCGGACGCGAGCGCCGCCGCCGGGCGCGCCGTCCTCGGCGCGACGCGGGTGCGCCGCGAGGACATCGGGCTCTTCATCCACGCCGCCGTGTCGCGCGACATGCTCGAGCCGGCATCGGCGTCGTTCGCTCACCGCAAGATCGGCCTTCCCGCGTCGGCGCAGGTCTTCGACGTGTCCAACGCGTGCCTGGGTTTCCTCAACTCCATCGTGACGGCCGCCGCGATGATCGAGAGCGGGCAGATCCGCGCGGCGCTGATTGCGGCCGGCGAGAACGGCAGGCCGCTCGTGGAGGAGACCGTGCGCACGCTCCTCTCTGGCTCCCACGACCGCAACTCGATCAAGCCCTTCTTCGCGAACCTGACGATAGGCTGCGGGGCGGTCGCCGCGGTCGTCTGCCGCGCCGACCTTGCGGGTGGAGCGGGCCACCGCCTGCTCGGGGGCGTCTGCCGCTCCGCCACCGAGCACAGCGAGCTCTGCCAGGGCGACACCGCGAACGAGGGGGCCCTGGCGATGCAGACGGACTCGGAGCGCCTCCTGGAGGCCGGCGTCGCCCTTGCCCGCGAGACCTGGGGGGAGTTTGCGGCCACGACGGGCTGGACAACCTCCTCGGTCGACCGCGCCATCTGCCACCAGGTCGGAAGCGCCCACAGGCGCAGGCTCTTCGAGACCGTGGGGCTCGACCTCGCCAAGGACTTCTCGACGTTCGAGACGCTCGGGAACATGGGGTCGGCCTCGCTGCCGGCGACGCTTGGCCTGGCCGCGCAGGCCGGCGCCGTGCGGTCGGGCGACAGGGTCGCCCTCATGGGGATCGGCAGCGGCCTCAACTGCATGATGCTCGCCCTCGAATGGTGACGACGGCACAGGCGCCCGCCGTCCCAGCGTGGCTCGGGGCCCTCTATCCCTTCTCGCCGGGCTCGTTCGCGACACCCGCGGGCGCCCGCATGAGCTACGTCGACGAGGGCCCGCGCTCCGACGAGGCGGTGCTCATGCTCCACGGAAACCCGACGTGGTCCTTCTTCTACCGCACCCTTGTCGGCGCCGTGTCGCCCTCCTTGCGGTGCGTCGCACCGGACCACGTCGGCATGGGCCTTTCGGACAAGCCCGCCTCGTACCCCTACCGCCTCTCCTCCCGGATCGCGGACATGGAGGGCCTGGTCGAGCACCTGGGCCTTAGGAGGATCCACCTCGTGGTCCACGACTGGGGCGGCGCCATCGGGCTCGGCCTCGCGGCCCGGCGCCCCGAAAGGGTGGGGCGGATCGTGATCCTGAACACGGCCGCCTTCCCGTCGCCGCGCATCCCCGCCCGGATCGCGCTTTGCCGCGCGCCCCTCCTGGGCGCCCTCCTCGTCAGGGGGCTAAACGGGTTCGCGGAGTCCGCCACCTGGATGGCGATGGCGTCGCGCAGGCTCACCTGGGGCGAGAGGCGCGGCTACCTGTACCCGTACCGCAGCTGGGCGGACCGCGTGGGCATCTACGAGTTCGTGCGGGACATCCCGATGGAGGCCGGCCACCCGAGCATGGCGGCCCTAGTCGAGGTCGCCGCGGCGCTCCCGCGCCTGGCCGGCCACGAGAAGCTCGTCGTCTGGGGCGGCCGCGATTTTTGCTTCGACGACGGGTTCCTTTCCCGCTGGCGTGAGATCTACCCCGATGCCCGGATCGAGCGGCTTGCGACGGCAGGCCACTATGTCCTCGAGGACGCGGGCGAGCGCGCAATAACCCCCATCCGAGATTTCCTGACAAGAACCTGACACGATGAAATTCGAACACTTCGCACTGAACGTGCCGGACGCGCGCGCGGCGGTCCAATGGTACATGAGCCACCTCGGGCTAAGGATCGCGAGGACCCGCAGCGACGCGCCCTACACGACGTTCCTGGCGGACGACTCCGGCCGCGTGATAATCGAGCTCTACAGCAACCCCGCGGCCCCCTATCCCGACTACAAGGCCGCCCATCCGCTCTGCTTTCACGTCGCTTTCGTCGCCGAGGATCCCAACGCCGTGCGCCTCAGGCTGCTCGCCGCCGGAGCCACCCCGGCTTACGAGGAATCCCTGCCCGACGGCTCATTCCTGATCATGCTTCGCGATCCCTGGGGCATTCCGCTGCAGCTTGTCCGGAGGGCGACGCCGTTCCCGGCGCTTTAGGGCCCAGGGACCGTGATTCGAGTAGACCCGAACGTCGTCCTCGAGGGCCGGGGCGTGCGGCTGGAGCCCATGGGCCTTGAGCACGAGGCCGATCTCAGGCTTGCGGCAGCGGACGGAGAGCTATGGACGCTAAACTTCACCTCCGTGCCGGAGCCGGACAAGACGCAGGCGTACATCGATGCCGCGCTTGCGGAGCGCGACCGAGGCGTTCGCTGCCCGTGGGTCGTCAGGGAGACCCGGGGCGGGTCGGTCGTCGGCTCGACGAGCTACCACGACATCATCCCCGCCGCCAGCAGGGTCGAGATCGGGTACACCTGGTACGCGCGCAGCTGGCAGCGGACGCACGTCAACACGGCCTGCAAGCTGCGACTCCTGGAGCACGCCTTCGACGAGCTGGGCTGCGCGGTGGTCGGGTGGCGTACGGACAACCTGAACCTGAGGTCGCAGGCGGCGATCGAGAGGCTGGGCGCGCGCAAGGACGGGGTCATCCGGCGCCAGCAGCTTCGCAGGGACGGGACGCTGCGCGACACGGTCATGTACAGCGTGACGGCGGAGGAATGGCGCGACGCCGTGAGGGCCCGCCTCGAGGCGCTCCTCTCCAAGCGGGCGTGAGCGGCGACGCGGCCGCGAATCCTTAGACTTGCGGCGGATCGGGGCCGCGGCTAGCACAGGTTCGCCCGGCGGGCCCGCCGGGTGAACCCCGCATGTTCATCGTACAATCCTACCCGCTGGCCGTCGCGCTTTGCATCGTGACGATGCTCTGCTGGGGCTCGTGGGCGAACACCCAGAAGCTCGCGAGCCGCGAATGGCGCTTCCAGCTGTTCTACTGGGATTACGCGGTGGGCGTGCTGCTGCTAGCGCTCATCCTCGGCCAGACGCTAGGCAGCCACGGCCAGTACGGGCGGCCCCTCGCGGCGGACCTCCACCAGGCCGACTCGCGCTGGGTCGCTTCGGCGTTCCTGGGCGGCGTCATCTTCAACCTCTCGAACATCCTGCTTGTCGCGGCCATCGACATTGCGGGCATGGCCGTCGCGTTTCCCGTGGGAGTCGGCCTCGCGCTGGTCCTTGGGGTGCTGACGACCTACCTGTCCACCCATGAGGGCAACCCGCCGATGCTGGCCGCGGGGGTCGGCTGCGTCGCCCTGGCCATCGTTCTAGACGCGCTCGCCTACAGGAAGCTCTCGACGGGCGGAGGCGGCGCCTCCGCGAAGGGGATCATCCTCTCCGTGGCGGCGGGCGCGCTGATGGGGCTCTTCTACAAGTACGTTGCCCAGGCCATGGGCAGGATCGAGGCGCACGGCTCGGGCCTGGTCCTCGAGGCGGGCAAGCTCAGCCCCTACACGGCCGTCGTCGTCTTTAGCGCCGGCGTCCTCCTCTCGAACTTCGTCTGGAATTCGGCGATCATGATAAGGCCGTTCACGGGCGAGCCGGTTCCGTTCCTGGATTACTTCAGGAAGGGCACCCTGCGCCTGCACGCCGTCGGCGTTCTCGGCGGGATGATCTGGAGCACGGGGATGTCGCTCAACATCATCGCGAGCACGAGGGCAGGGGCGGCGCTCTCGTACGGACTCGGCCAGGGGGCGACCCTTGTCGGCGCCCTGTGGGGGGTCTTTGTCTGGAAGGAGTTCAAAGGGGCGCCGAAGGGGACGAACGGGCTCTTGGTCGCGATGTTCCTGTTCTATGTCGTGGGTCTGGGCCTGTTGATCCTCTCCAAGTCCTGAGCGGCTGACAGCAAGGCGAAACAAATGGCCCGCTCCGCCAAAAGCTCCGTCGTCGTGGTTGGAAGCTCCAACACCGACATGATCCTGCGCCTTGCCCGCATCCCCGGGCCCGGTGAGACGCTCCTCGGGGGGCAATTCGCAACGGCCGCGGGGGGCAAGGGGGCGAACCAGGCCGTCGCCGCGAGGCGCGCGGGAGGCCGCGTCGCCCTCGTCGCCAGGCTCGGCAGGGACTCCATGGGGGACGAGGCGCTCGCGGGATTCCGCAGGGAGGGGGTGGACGTCTCGCGCGTCGTTCGCGACCGGTCCCGGCCCTCGGGAGTCGCGCTCATCTTCGTCGGGGCCGACGGCGAGAACAGCATCGGGGTGGCGGGCGGCGCGAACCAGCGCCTGACGCCGGGCGACGTCGCTGCGGCCCGGACGACGATCGCGCGCTCCCGCGTGCTCCTGCTGCAGCTGGAGACGCCGCTGGCGTCCGTCGCGGCCGCCGCCCGAATCGCCCGCAAATCGAAGGTGACGGTCATCCTGAACCCTGCGCCCGCCCAGGCGCTCCCGCGCGCCCTCCTTCGCAACGTTTCCCTGCTCACGCCCAATGAGCATGAGGCCTCGCTCCTGACGGGCGTCCGCGTAACCGGCGCGGCCTCGGCCGCAAAGGCCGCCCGCATCCTAATCAGCCGCGGCGTAAGCACCGTCATCGTGACCCTCGGGGCGCAGGGCGCGCTCGTGGCCACGCGGGCGGGATCGCGGCTTGTCCCCGGCTTCAGCGTCAGGGCGGTGGACTCCACGGCGGCCGGCGACGTCTTCAACGGGGCGCTGGCGGTGAGTCTGGCCGAGGGCGCCGCCCTGCATGATGCGGTGCGATTCGCCCACGCCGCGGCCGCCATTTCGGTCACAAGGCCCGGGGCCCAGCCTTCGATACCCACGCGCCGGGAGATCGACCGTCTTCTAAGGAAATGAGACTGCAACACATCGCCCTCGGCTTGATCCTCGGCGTGGCGCCGCTCGGCGCCGCGCAGCCTGCGGCCGCGGCGCCTCGCACGCCTGTCATCCTTGTGACCGACATCGGCACCGACATCGATGACTGCTGGGCGCTGGCCCTCGCCCTCAGGTCGCCCGAGCTCGACCTGAAGCTCGTGCTTACCGACACCATCGATACCCGGTACCGAGCGGCCGTCGCAGCACGTTTCCTGGAGGGCGCGGGCCGCACCGACATCCCGGTCGCCATTGGCGAGAATTCAGGGCCGTCCGCCAACGACAACAAGACCCTCGCCCCCTGGGTTGCGGGCTACGACATCGCGAAGTACCCCGGACGCGTCTATGCGGATGGGGTGGCGGCGTTGATAGACACCATCGAGAAGTCCTCGCAGCCCGTCACCATCATCGCCATCGGCCCCGTGCCTAACCTGGCGAAGGCGCTCCAGCGCGCGCCGGACATCGCGACGAAATGCAGGCTCGTGGGCATGTTCGGAAGCTTCGACCGCGGCTACGACGGTGGCCCCGTCTCGGCGGAATGGAACGTGAAGGTCGATCCCGCGGCCCTTCGCGCGGTGCTCTCGGCGCCGTGGCGCGACATCCTCATAACCCCCTTGGACACGTGCGGCCTTGTGAGCCTCTCCGGCGAGCGCTACCACGCGATCTGGAGCGCCACGGCCGACCCCCTGCTCAGGACGCTCGTCACCAGCTACTGCATCTTCGCTCCCCGGCAGAACTGGATGACATGCGACTTCTTCAGCACGCGCTCGACGACCCTCTACGACACGGTGGCCGTGTACCTGGCCTACTCGGAGGACCTCGTGGAGACCGAGGCCACCCGCTTCCAGGTCACGGACGACGGGTTCACCCGGCGCTCGGCGGACGGCCCGTTCACGGCAAGGGTGGCCATCCGGTGGAGGAACATGGACGGCTTCGAGGCGCAGCTCGCGGGGCGCCTCCTCTCACCCTAAGGCCGGCCGGGCGGACGCATCGCCCTATTCCGACCGGAGCGCCTCCATGGGCGGCACGCGCGCCGCCCTGACCGCCGGGAGCAAGCAGGCCGCCATCGCGACGCTCGCAAGGACGGCGGCGGTCGCCACGAAGACGGAGGGCTGGGCGGCCCCCACACCGAAGAGCAGGCCCTGCATCGCCCTTCCGGTCAGCCAGCCGCCGACCGCGCCGAGCGCGGAGCCCACGAGGACAAGCCTCACCCCGATGGAGAGGAACTGCATGCGAATCTGCTGGGGCAGGGCTCCGAGGGCCATGCGAACGCCGATCTCGCGCCTGCGCTGCGCGACGGCGTAGGCGAGCACGCCGTAGATCCCGATGGCGGCGAGCACAAGGGCGACGCCGGCGAAGATCCCGGCGAGCATCATGGGCGACCTGCGGCCCTTGAGGCTCTCGTCTATCCAGGCGCTCATCGGCTTCATGTCCTCGAGCGGAAGCTCCGGGTCGACGCGCAGGACGGCGGCCCGGAACGCGGTCCCCGCCGCCTCGGGCGCCTGGGCGGTCCTCAATACGGCGGTAATGTGCTGGCCGGCATAGTCCATGAACGGAAAATAGACGCAGCCTGTGGCCTTCTGGTCCTCCAGGTTTGTCTGCTTGGCCGCGCCGACGACGCCCACGATAGTGTAGGCCTCCTCGGGCTTCCCGGGGGCCCCGTTGAAGATGCGGCGCCCGACCGCGCTCTTTCCAGGCCAGTAGCGCCGGGCCATATCCTCGTCGACCACGCATACCCTACGAGAATGGTCGGAATCGGCGTCGGTCAGCAGTCGCCCCTCCCTCAATGGAACGCCCAGCGCCGTGAAGAAGTCGCCGTCGACTCCGCTCATGTAGTGCGTGTGCAGGGACTCGCCGGGCGCAGGGGGCTGTCCCTCTATGCTGATCGCGTCGTCGCTCAGATTGTTGGTGAAGGCCAGGTTGGTCGAGAAGCCCACGGCCGAGACCCCGGGGATGGCTCGCAGCTCGGCGCCCAAGCGCCTGACGAGGGCCAGGCGCTGCTTCTCCTCCTTGTAACGGGCATAGGGCGCCGAGACGCCGCCCGTCAGGACGTTTTCCGGGCGGAATCCCGGGTTGACCGCGAGAATCCTGGCGAAACTGAGGCCCAGGAGGCCGGCGCCGCAGAGCAACGTGAAGGCTAGGGCAAACTGGGCGGTTATGAGGGCATGGCGCAGCCGGTGCGTCGCACGAGAAGTTGTTCCGCCCCTCGATTCGACCGACAGGGCCTGGGCAAGGTTGCCCCTGAGGCTATGCCAGATCATGGGCACGGCCAGCAGCAGGCCGGTCAAGATGGAGAGGCCAAGGGCGGCCATGCAAACGCGGGTGTCGAGGCCGTAGGGCACGAAGTGGGGGAGGTCATCCGCCCCGAGGGCCTCCAGTCCGCGCAATCCGGCCCACCCGATCGCGAGGCCCAGGGCGCATCCGGCCAGCGCGAGCACGAGGGTTTCGGCGAGGAGAAGCCGCGCGATCTGGCCTCGCCCGGCGCCCAGGACCTGCCTGACCGAAAATTCCTTGTGGCGCGCGCTCGCGCGCACGAGGAGAAGGTTGGCGAGGTTGACGGCGCCGATCAGAAGGAGAAACGCCACGCCCGCCTGGAGCAGGAGCAGGCCGGGCCGGGCCTCGGTGACGAAATCCTGGTGCAGGTCCACGACCTTGGTTGAGAATCCCGCGTCGACCACGATCTTGGCGTAGGGGTCCGCCACCAGGGCGCTCGCATTCACCGCGTCAACCTGCGCCTGGGCCTGGGCTATCGAGGCCCGGGGGCGCAGCCGCGCGATCATCCCCATGTTGTTCGAATGCCGGCGCTCGGGCTTCTTGTCGTCATCGCTGAAGCACAGGGGAAAGATGAGCTGCGGGCGCTCGGTTCCGAAGGCGAACCGGGGCGCCATGACGCCGATTATCGTCTGCGGCTCCGTACCCAGCCTGAGCTTGCGCCCCACGACATCCTTGGCGCCGTTGTAGTTCTGGCGCCAGAGGCCGTCGCTGATGATGACCACGTTGTTCTTGCCGTAGAAGCCCTCCTCGTCGGCGAAGTTGCGGCCCAGGGCGGGCGTGATGCCCAGCGTTCGCAGGAATGAGGGCGTCACCTGGAGCGCGCTCACGTGCTCTGGCGCGCCGGACTCGCCGATCGTCGCGCCCGAGGGCCTGAACGCCCCCGCCTCGACGAACGCGGCGACCCCTGCGCCTCGTTCAAGGTAGTGGGGCACGGACACCCCGGACCGGTCGACACCGGCCTTCGGATAGCGGTTGAAAACCGTAACCAGTTGGCCCGGATTAGGATAGGGCAGGGGACTGATGAGTACGGCGTTCACCACCGCAAAGAGCGCAACGTTGGCCCCTATGCAGAGGCCAAAGGTGAGGAGGGCCGTTGCCGTGAAGCCCTTGTCCCTTTTCAGGGCGCGAAGCGCCATGCGTGCGTCATGCCAATAGGGGATGTGCGGGCCCATGCTCCCCCCATAACCCTCCAACCGTCAAAAAGTGACAGACAATCGCCGCAATAAGGCGGCCAACGGCGCCCGCGCGGGGTCGCCGCTAGTCGACCTCCTCAGCGGTCGCCTTGCCGGCGGCTCCATCAGCGGTCGCCCGTGGGAATGCGCCTGCCAGCAGCTCTCCCGCGCGCTCGATCCCATGAACCAATCCGTCAGTGAAGGCCTTCTGCCGGAACCGGGCGCCCATCGCTGCCGCCAGATCCACCCAGAATGAATCGCCGCATTTCTCGTGAATCCCGGAGTCACCGATGACCGCGAAACTCCGGGAAAGCGGGGCCAGGAATATGAGGACGCCGTTGCGGTGCCGGGACTTCTCCATGCCCATGCGCCCAAAGTATGCTTTCGCCGCAGCCACGGGGTCCAGCACCTTGTGCCTTACGATCAGCACGCGAATCTCTCCCGAGGTCTTCGCCTCGGCGCCCCGGATCGCAGCGAGAACGCGCTCATGGTCAATCCTTGGCATGTAAAGGCGCCAATGCATCACCAGCTCCCTCCCGCTCCTCCTCCGCCGAAACCTCCCCCGCCTCCCGAGAAGCCCCCGCCCCCGAACCCGCCGCCCCCCGAGAAGCCCCCGCCGCCGCCGCCCAGCATCATTCCGGCCAGCATGCCGGTGCCGAATCCCCCTCTGCCCCTCCCGCTGTACACGTAGGCCTGCCGGCGCACGTAGCTGAGCACGACGACGACAACGACGATGAACAGGAGCGGCCAAAGTGACGACTGGCGCGCCCCCTGGTCCGCCACCGTGCTCCCCGTTCCCTTGTACTCGCCGCGCGTTGCCGCGAGGATCGCGGCCACGCCCGCCGAGACCCCCTGGTCGTAGTTGCCCTTCTTGAATGCCGGCGTGATTTCGTCGGCGATAATCCTTCTGCAGGTTGCGTCTGTCAGGCTTCCCTCGAGGCCGTAGCCCACCTGGATGTACATCTGGTGGCTTTGGACGAAGACAAATAGAATGGCGCCGTTGTCACGGCCCTTGAGGCCGGCACGCCAGGCCTGCGCCACGCGCACCGTGTAGTCCTCGACAGACGAGTCGCTTTGCATCGAGGGGAAGATGGCCACCAGCACCTGGTTGGACGTTTGCCGCTCGAACTGATCGAGCTCCTGCTCAAGCCGGGCGGCGGTCGACGGGCCAATGAGCGAGGCGTAGTCATTGAAGTGCGCGGCGGGCGCCGGGGGAATGACCTCGGACGCCCGCAGGCCCGTCGCTGCAAGCGCGAGCGACGCCAGTGCGATGCCGCGAAAGTTCACGGCTTCGCCGGGGCCGGGGCGTTGAAGTCGAACTGGACCTTCGGCGGGGTCTCAGAGCCCGCCGTCGCCGTGAAATACGGCCGCGTGGCAAGGCCCATCGGACCTGCGAAGAACATCCCGGGGAAGCTTCGGATCGCCGTGTCGTATGCCTGGACCGCCTCGTTGAAGTGGCCACGCTCCACGGCGATGCGGTTCTCGCTCCCCTCGAGTTGTGCCTGGAGGTCGCGGAATCCGGCCGTCGCCTTGAGCTCCGGATAGCGCTCGGAGACGGCGAGCAGGCGGGAGAGGGCGGATCCGAGCTGGCCCTGCGCCTGCTGGAACGCCGCAAGCTGGGCCGCGTCGGTCGGCGCCGTTCCTGCCGGAAGCTGCACCCTGCCCACGGATGCCCGGGCCTCCGTGACCGCCATCAGGGTGGACTTCTCGAAGTTGGCGGCCCCCGAGACTGTGGAGACGAGGTTCGGCACAAGGTCGGCGCGGCGTTGGTAGACATTCTGCACCTGCGCCCACTGAGCGTCGGTGGCCTGTTGCAGGCCGATCAGACGATTGTAGCTGGACACCGCCAGTATGGCAAGCAACACGCACAATGCGGCGAGCCCTATCAGAAATTTGGTCGCTGAAGACATCTTGCAAAGTTACGCCTGAAAGACCGTCCTATCAAGGTCGATCGGCCGCCAAGCATCTCCAATGACAATCATAGCGGAACAAAAGCCCGCGGTTCTCATTCTGTTCGTGCTCACCTATGTCGGGCTCGGGGCCGGCAGGATCCCGGGCCTTAAGCTGAACAGGGCCGGAATCGCGCTCCTCGGCGCGATCGCCGTGATGCTGGTCTCAGGGAACTCGACGGCGTCGACGTTCTCCATGGTCAACTGGCCGACCATGTCGCTCCTGTTCGGTTTCTTTGTGATCTCGGCGCAGCTGCGAATGTCGGGCTTTTTCGACAAGGTCGCGGTAGAGATCTCGGGACGACTCGGCCACCCGATGAAGTTCCTACTCCTTCTCATCGCGTCGACCGCCGGGCTGTCTGCCTTCCTCAACAACGACGTCGTCTGCTATGTCCTCACGCCGGTTGTCGGCGCGGCCCTCGTGGCCAAGAACCTGAATCCGGTGCCGTTCCTCGTGGCGCTCGCCGCGGCGAGCAACATCGGCGCAGGGGCCACGCTCATCGGAAACGCCCAGAACATGATGATCGGGCAGCTGGCGGGCCTCAGCTTCCTGGGCTACATGGCCTGGAGCGTCGTGCCAGTCCTCTTCGCGCTGGGGGTCACTTTCCTGGTGGCGAGGATGCAGGCGCGTTCCGGGCCGCCCACGCTTGACGCCGGGGACGCGGATCGGCCGGCCCCGGCGTACGCGTTCGACCTGTACCACACAACGAAAGGCCTCATCGTGCTGGCCGCCGTGGTGGCTCTCTTCTTCACCTCCCTGCCCAAGGAGGTCGTGGTTCTCGTGGCCGTGGGAATCCATTTCTTGAGCACAAAGTTCAAGTCACAGGACCTTCTCGCACTCGTCGACTGGCAGATCCTCGTCACCTTTCTCGCCCTCTTCGTCGTCAGCGGCACCTTTCAGGCGACAGGCTACGGATCAACCCTTGTCAACTGGCTCGAGGCGCGCGGGATGGATCCCGCGCGGCCGCTCAACGAGGTCCTTATGACGGCTGGGCTCACGGCGCTCATAGGCAACGCTCCGACCGTCATGCTGCTGGTCAAGCTGGTCCCGATGGCCAAGGTGCCGATTGCCTACCTGCTGGCGGGCGCCAACAGCTTCTCGGCAACATCCATAATGACGGCCAGCCTGGCCAACCTGATCGTCGTGCAGCAGGCAAGGCGGCAGGGGATCGTCATCTCGTTCATGGACTTTGCCCGCCTCGGCATTCCCATCACCGCCGTCTCCCTCGCCGGCCTTGTCGGATGGGCAATGTTGACCGGCTCCTGAACGGCCGGCCCCCTAGGAATCCTCACCGAGGTTGCGCCTCAGGATCGCCTCGAGGGCGGGCAGGTCGCGCACTGTGATGGCCTTAGCGGCAACCGATATGTACCTTCTGTCGCGCAGCCTGCCCAGCGTGCGCGAAAGCGTCTCGCTGCTTGTGCCCAGCTCGGCCGCGAGGACGCGCTTTGTTCCCCGCAGGGCTATCGCTCCGGCGCTTCCATTGGAATGCTTCACGAGCCAGTTGATGAGGCGCGTCTCAACGTCCTTCAGCGTGAGGTCATCAAGCAGCCCGATGAGCACCCGCAGGTGCGAGCTAAGCGAGCCAATCATTCGAATCGCAAGCTGCGGATGCTGGCTGATCACGCGCAGGACCTCGTCCTTGGGCAGGAGCAGCACGACGCTTGGCTCCAGCGCGCGGGCGTCGGCGGGGTACCCCGTGGGGGAAGTGAGCGCGGCCTCCGCGAATGACTCGCCGGAGCGAAAAACATGGATCACCTGCTCCTTGCCCGCGGCGCTCACCCGGTGAACGTTCACCGCCCCGCTCTGCACGACGAAGAAGCCGCGCGCCGCATCGCCTTTGCGGTAAAGATAAGCCCCCTGGGCCACGGTAACCATGCGCGCGATCGCCGCAAGGCCCGCCAGGTCCTCCGGGGAAAGCCCGGTGAAAAGCTGGCAGCAGCGAAGCGTGCCGACGAGGCCCGTTATCCGGGCGTCGCTCGTGCGCGGGGTCATGGGCATACCGGAAGGCTAGCACGCGCGACGCCCGGGAGTCTCGCAATTTTTCGGCCAATCCGGGACCGGAGCCAGCCGCCATCAGAGGGGTTCGCTGCGCCAGAAGCTCGCGGCCCAGGCGCCGTCACCCCAGCGTTCCAGGCTCACCGAGAAGCCCTCGCTTTTCAGAGTCTCGATGAGCGGGGCCGGCATGAACGGGGCGACAACCGTTACGCCCTGGCCGGGCCTTAGGGCGTCGATCCTCTCGCGGATCACTGGGAACGGCTCCCTGCCCTTGGTCAGATAGGGCCTCGCGTCGAAGACCCTGAACTTGATGGCGCTCATGCTGCTTGCCCGGTTTGACGATTCACTTGCCCGCCGCGACGACGGCGCCCCCAAGCTCGGAGACTCCCCCGGACAGCCCTACGCGCCTGTACGCGAGTTCCCCCTGCCGGTTGAGTACGCTCAGCACGTTCGAGTGGGTGTAGGACCCATCAGCCTCTCGGCGGTAGTTGACGCCAAGTAGCGCCGCGAGCTCCCGCACCGAGCTGTCGCTTCCATGGAGGAGCACCCATCGCCCGTCGAGCAGCCGCTGCGCGCGGTACTTTGCGAGGACCTCGGGTGTGTCATGGACGCTGTCGAACGAGACAAGGACGAAGACAGTCCGGCTGCGCAGCTCGGCAGGTAGGCGGCTCTGGATGGCAAGCATATCCGTGACGGCGAGAGGGCAGGCGTATCCGCATGAGGTGAAGAACATGTCGAGCACGACGGGGCGGCCGCGAAGGGAGCCCAGCGCGAATTCCCTCCCCGCATCGTCCTGAAACCGCGCGTCCAGCTGGTAGATCGAATTCTTGGAGAACGCGGCGCCAGGCGACTCCGTGCAGCAGCACGCCGGCGCCGTCGCGCCGCCCTTGGTTTGCGCGCCCGGGCCGGATTCGGCGCGAGCCGCCGCCGCCAAGCCGGCGAATCCCATTGCAAGGAGAAGTGCAGCCTGCGCTGTTTTGGTTTTGTTCATAATGGTCACCTCGATTTCTCAGTCGCCAGATTGCCTTCCGGCGCCTTTCCCCCGGGCGCGGTCCCGGTATCGCGGGCGCATCGAAACCCCAGGCTGCCCGTAGTGTTGTTCGCCTTCAAAGACGAGCGCAGCGCCATGCGCATGAACGTGGCGTAGTCGCCTGTGTCCTTGACGTCGCTAGCCCCAGCCGCGCAGTAGAGGTTTCCCCCGGGGCCCGCGTCGCCGGCGGGATCGATGACCGAGTTGAAGTCCTCCACCCACTCCCACACCAGGCAGTGCAGCCCGCGGACGCCGTAGAAGTTCGCCTTGGCGCTGGCAACGCTCGGCAAAACCTCGGGCGCCGGCTGCGCGAACCAAGCGAAAAGGTCCCGGTTGAGCTCCGGGTCGTTCCTTCCGTCGCTGCAGCGGTATCCCGCCGACGCGGCCCGCTCCCACTCGGCCATCGTTGGCAGGCGCCCGCCGACCCAGCGCGCGTAGGCGCGCGCGGCGAACCAGGAGACGTGCACGACGGGGGAATCCGCTGGCGCCAGCCTGCCCGGTTCTAGGTCATTGGCCCAGTTGGAGAGGTAGGTGGCGTCCGCGAAGAGCCCGCTCACCTGCGAGCGCCGCCACTGCGGGTTCGCGCGCACGAAGAGGAGAAAGTCCGCGTTAGTGACCGGGAACTCGTCCAGAAGGAAGGCGCCCACGGGCACCGCCTGAGCTCCCCGCGCCGTCTTCGTAAACGGTACATATTGGCCCGGCGGGATAGTTACCATCGGGGCAGGGGAGCCCCGAAGCGCGGTGAGCCCTATGAGGGCCGCAAGCGCGACAAGGCGGACAGGGCGCGAGTGCTTCACCGGGGTGGGGAGGTTCCGCGCGATTTCTAGCGCATCTCGTTTCGGACGGCCTTCACCTTGTCAGGCGTGACGGGGTCCCCGCTGTTGCCAAACGAGTTGAGGACGTAGGTCAGCACATCGGCGATCTGGTTGTCCGTCAGAACCGCCTCCTGCGGCGGCATCAAGCTGTTGATCGCCTTCCCGTTCACGACAACCGGCCCGCTGAGCCCCTTGAGCACGATCCTGATCGCTCGCTCGTGGTCGGCCTGGAGGAAGTCCGAACCGGCGAGCGGGGGAAAAACGTTCGGAAGGCCCCTGCCGTCCGGCTGGTGGCAGGCGAAGCACAGGCCCATGTAGACCTGCTTGCCCTTCTCGATCTGAACCTCCTTGGTGAGGCCGGTTATCGCCGTGTTCGACTGCATCTCGGCCTCGATCTTGCCCTTGAGCTCCGTCTCGCGCTCCGCGGCCGCGGATCCCTCGTCCGCCTGCGAGCCCAGGTAGACCGCGTCGATCTCCTTGCCCGAGTAAATCGCGCGGTTCGGCGGCCCCGACACCTTGAGCATGCCCAGCGCACCCTTGTTGAAGGCGCGCGTGAGCGAGTGGTCTACGAGCACGTAGGTGCCCGGCACCTTGACCTCGAACTCGACCATGGTTGCGCCCCCGGCAGGAACAAGCGTCGTCTGCACGTGCTCCTCGACCGAGCCCAGCGCGCCCTCCGGGTAGACCCGGTCCAGGATCTCCCCGATGATGTGGAAGGAGGAGACGAGGTTCGGCCCGCCCACTCCAAAGTAGATGCGGACGGTCTCTCCGACCTTGGCCCGGAGGGCGCGGTCGCCGACGAGAGAGCCCACGGAGCCGTTGAACACGACGTACGGGGGCCGCTCGTCCAGGGCCTTGCCCATGTCAAAGGACTGAAGGCCCTCCTCGCCGTAGCGCCCGGTCGTGTAGAACTCCCCCTGCATGACGTAGCACTCCTCGTCCACCGTCGGCATACCGTCCTTCGGCTGCACGAGGATCAGTCCGTACATTCCGTTGCCGACGTGCATCGGCACCGGCGCCGTGGCGCAGTGGTATACGAAGAGGCCCGGCTGAAGCGCCGTGAACGTGAACTGCGAACTGTGGCCGGGCGCCGTGAAAGCGGACGCCGCGCCGCCTCCTGGCCCGGTGACGGCATGCAGGTCGATGTTGTGCGGCAGCTTCGAGGAGGGGTGGTTGTTCAGGTGAAACTCCACGAGGTCGCCCTCCCGGACACGGATGAATCGTCCTGGGACGTCCCCCCCAAACGTCCAGAAGGTGTATTGCACGCCGTCCGCCAGCTTCTTGACGACCTCGCGGACCTCGAGGTTCACAATGACGTGCGCCGGCGTGGTGCGCGTGATGGGCGGAGGCACGTGCGGAGGGGCGACCAGGATCGCATGCTCGATTGGCAGCGCCGCCAGGTCCGGGGGCAGCACCACGGGCCCTTCGGGCGAGCCCAGTGTGTCGTCCGCGGCGCGGGCGGCGGGGACCGCCGCCCCGAGGAGGGCCAGCGCCAGGAGTCGCGCAAGGAGGTTCTGGGAAGTCTTCATGTTCATTCGGAAGTGCGGATCTTCGCGACTAGTTTAGGCCAAGGGCGCGTCCCGCGCATTGACCCAGATCAAGGCGCCGGCAGATAGCTTCCTAGAGGCGGTAAGCGAGCGCCGTACCCAGGACGAAGACCACCCCAACCACTGCCTCTGTAAGCCCCAGTCTTCTAGGGACTAGCGCAGCCGGTTTAACTGCCGTCAGGGCGACCGCGCGGACCAATAAAAGGAACCCGAGGGCGGTCACGGTCCAAGGTACGAGTGAATGGAAGGAAAGGGCGGCCATGGCGACCAGGCCCAGAGCGGACGCAACGACCGGCAAGCCAGGGCCCAGCACCTGGCCCTTGCCCAGGCGCACCGCGTACCGGACGACGATCACTGTGGGCACTGAGCGAGCGCACATTGCGGCTGCCAGGGCGAGGGCAGGGCGGGAGCTCCAGCCGCCAAGCATCGCAAACGCTGCCGGCAGCACGGAGAAGGCGGCCGCCCCGGCAACCTCTGCCGCCGCGGCGCGCGCGTCCTTTCGAACATCGAAGAACAGAAACAATCCCCCCAGCGGAGCTGCAAGAAGGAGCGTCCAGAGCGATCCGAGGCTCCCGATCATCACGGCCTCGCCTAAGCCCGCCGCCGCGCAAAGCGCGAGGAGCACCAACACTGCGAGGTTCTGGGATCGCGTGCCGGGCCCCGCCGGGAACACGAGCGAGCGAATGGGCCGGCGCGCGAAAAATCCCGCGAGTGCGGCCAGCGCGAGCCCGGCGCCGGCCAGCGAGGGTGCGACAAGTAAACCGAGCGCGAGCGGCTCAAGCGCCAGGGACCACGAGCCGTGTTCCTTTGGGATGAAGGCGGGGCGCGCGCGGGCTGGGCAAGCTGATGGGGTCCCGTCCACAGGCCGGCGATTGAGGCACAGGCAGCTTAGGGGCCGCCCTTGCTCGCGGCCTCCGAGCCCAGGGTCAGGATCATCGAAAAAGGTCCCCTGGACGCGCGGACCGCGTGCGGGTGGCCCGGCGGCAGGTGAATCAGCTCGCCCGCGGCAACGTCGTGCCATATCCCGTCAAACAGGAACTCGCAACTCCCGACGAGGACCTGCACGAGTGCCCGCCGGCTCGAGGTGTGCGAGGTCAGTTCCTGGCCGTCGGCGAAGCTAAACAGGACGACGCGCAACTCCGGAGTCTGGAGTACGGTTTGACTGACAATTGCCGCGTTCGGAGCCTCGGTCATCCGGGAAATGGCAACGCTCTGCGCGCGGTCGGAGGAAAGCAGAGTGGGCTTGTTCATCGGGAAAAGATCATGCCCTATAACCGGCCGCGCCGCCTTGACCTGAGTCAAGCCGCCCGAAAGAAAACAATCCGGCGCCGTGCGGTGCCGCACAGCCAGGATGCCGAGGGTCATCCTAGCCATCACGGGCTTCGTCAAATTGTCAGCGGAATGATCACTGTGCCCGAGACGAGGGTGTGGTCCTTTAGGGCAGGGAGAAAGAGCCAGTTCGCGAATATCGCGGAAAGCGCTCCGCCCATCTCAGGGTCAACGGTGCTCAAGGCGCGGACAGACTCCACGGTACCGGAGGCGCCCACCTGAATCTCCACCTTGATGCTCTTGCCATGGTATCTTTCCTTAAGCGCGTCCGGCAAAGTCAAGGGCAGCTCACGGAATGCCGCGAGCGGCGCGTCAACGCCCTTTTGGACCCGCTCCTCGATTCTCCTGTGCAGTGAAATGTGGTCGATGCGGTCGAAGTACGCCGGCAGGATCTTCCCCATGCCGGTGCTCCGAAGCTGGCGGCCCTCGGAGAAAACGAGGATCGCCCAACCCGAGCTTCCTCCGCCCTTGGGCTTCGGCAGTACGATCGAAAAGCTCGTGGGCGTCCCGGCCTTGAGCGGGCCGAGCTTGTCCGGAACAACCGCCAGCGTGGGAGGAACGTCGGGGTTCGGGTCGATCAGGCAATTGACCAGGAGAACGTATGAGTCCTGCACATCCGTGTCGCAGGTGAGGGTGGCCCGAAAGACCTCCGACGTGAATGGCGCTCAAATAAGGTGAAAAGTCGTCAAGATTCTGGATGGCCCGCCGGGAGCGATTTGTCGGCGAAGCCGCCGGCGGGGCTCAGTCAACAAAGGGTACTGCTTGGGACGGCGCTTGCGCGCTCTGGGTTCGAAGCGGTTCGGCCGGCAGGGAAGCCTGTCATCGGCGAGCAAATCGAGGAGGGCGGCCCGATGGGATTTATGTTTGCGGGGGCAGACGGCGAGGAACAGGGGAGCCCAGTTTCGCAGGGTATCGACCGTGCCCTTGAAGCTGAGCCGATCCAGGGAGAGCCCCTCGCTGAGGGAGGCGTCAAACATGATGGCGCGGACCAGATTGTGGTCAATCGCCTGCATCCAGATTTCCGGCTCGATTAGTTCAGGCGACTGGCAGCGAAGGATGTCCAGGCCCATGGTGACCTTGATGTCCCGCATGAACAGTTCGACCCGCCAGCGCCTCAGGTACAGTTCGGCGAGGGCTTGGTCTGAGTAAAGAACGCGGTCGAGCAGCGTGGAGGCCAGGATGATCGTTTCGGTTCTGAAGCCGGGCACAACGACGTGGAAGCGGGCCAAGCGGATGTCGAGCAAAGGCGGCAGTTCGTTCCAAAGGCACTTGCCCCAGCTCTCCAGCAGGGCCGGCTTGGGCCATTGCATCCGCGAGCCGGTCCGGACGAGGTTTCGCCTGCCGTCCACGCGAACGACCACGTCCACGCCCTTGCGCTGCAGCAGGGCGAGGAACCCCCATCCACAGAGACCCCTGTCGGCCAGGATCACTTCGCCGGGTTGGATCCAGCCAATCAGGGTACGGGCCATGGAGAGCTCATGGCGCTTGAACGAATCCAGAGCGAAGCGGACCAGTCGGCCCGTGCCCAGGCAGAACAGGCCGACCAGGTGAGCGGTGGGAAAGCCGCAGCCCTTTTTCTGATTCGGGGCGTACCTCCAGCGCTGCCGATTCGCGGCGGTGTCGGGCATGCTCACCCCGGTGCCGTCGATCACCTTCACGGACCGGCCGCACCACAGGTGATCTCGACTGGACCGGGCTTCGAACCACTCGCCCAGCCTTTCGAAAACCTGGGTTAAAAGCGCCAGCGGCAGCCGGGCGCGTGCCATGCAGTAACCGGCGGTGCCGCTATCGGGAATCGTCCGGCCGGCGGCCGCGCACCAGGCCTGAACCCGGCGCACGGCCTCCCTGCAGGACGAATTGCGAGTGAGCACCTGGGAAAGGAAAGCCCAGAAAACCACCGACTGCGGGAAGCAGCGCCACCGGCTTCCGGGCGCTCCGGACAGAAGCTCCGCCGGGATGAATCGCTCGCACAGGGCAGCCAATCCTCCGAGCTGTTTGGCCGAATCGCCGAGCGCGGCGGCCGCCGACTTCGAGCGGCTACCAGACAGCCGGTGAGAAAATCCAGGCAGATACGATGTCTTCATAGGCAACGTCTTGCAGCAGCAAGTACTATGCAAATATCTGGCTTATGATAAAGTGCTTACGAAACATTTCGGATGCTCAGCCTCGCTGGAAAATCGACTGCTAACTGCGGTATTCGACGCTGTAGCTCGAAAGCCCTTTGCTCATCATAAGGATAAGCCTGTTGACTAAAAAGCCTTTCTAATAAGCCACTTGTCGCGATCCTTTACGATGCCCGCGGCTTCTCCACGCTTTCTGGCCGATTCAGATGAATTACGGCGAAGCAATCGCGGGATTTTCCGGCGTGCGCTGACGTTTCTGGCGATGGGTGGATTTGTTCTCGCGACGATATGTCCGCCATCGGTGCGTGCACAGAGCGTGACCGCCACCGTTTCTTCGGGAACCAATCCCTATGCTGTCGCGGTCGATCCGGTCACGAACACGATCTACGTCGCAAACTTCAACAGCTCCAACGTGACGGTGATAGACGGCGCCACAAAATTCTACTGCAGCCTGCTCGGTTGGACCGCGACGCCGATCGTCCAAAAGGGGAAGAGCCACGTTATCTTCAGCAACGGAGGTATGCCAGTAGCCGGACTGGCTCTGCGCTCCGTCAGCGGCGCGAACCATCCGTCCCGCTGGATCGGCTACTACGCCGTATCGGATACCGCCCTTGCTCCGTTTGGCGTGCCCGGCGTCCTTGGCGTTCGTTCCCGCTGCCCGGGACGATATTCTCACAGCCACTTTTCCACCTATGACACTTCGTTCGCTCACCATGAAGACAATCTCAGCAGGCGCTCCTGACCATCGACAGCCCTACCCTTTGAGCCGCCGTCCAAGATGGACGACATTCTTGCGTGCTGCGGTCTTTCTGGCGGCTCTCGCCCATCTTCCTTCAATCCAAGCCCTAACTGCGACCTTCCCTGCGGCGGGGGTTATCCCGGTCGTAGCCAATGGCTACACGGCCACTGGAAGCCTGGTGGATTTCACGCTGAGCTACGCACCGGCTGTAGGCACAACGCTGACGGTGATCAGGAACACGGGCCTCAATTTCATTCAGGGAAAGTTCAGCAACCTCGCGCAGGGGCAGCAGGTGGTGCTGACCTATGGCGGGCAGACCTATACTTTCGTCGCCAACTACTACGGTGGCACGGGCGAAGACCTGGTGCTGCAATGGGCCGGCACCCGGCTGGTGGCGTGGGGCTATAATGGCGCCGGCCAGTTGGGCGACAACAGTACGACGGACGCCAGTTCGCCGGTGTCGGTCCACGAGCCGGCAGCGCTCGACGGCGGTACGGTGGTGTCCGCTTCGGCCGGTGGCGCGCACAGTCTGGCGTTGTGGTCAAACGGCACCGTAATGGCATGGGGCCGCAACGACGAAGGCGAGCTCGGCAACGGCACAACGACAGACAGCAGCGTTCCCGTGCTGGTGGACATGACCGGGGTGCTCGCGGGTAAGACGGTAGTCGCCGTGTCCGCGGGCAATGGTCACAGCCTGGCGTTGTGCTCCGATGGCACAGTGGCGGCTTGGGGCTTTGGTCCCTATGGGGAACTCGGGAATGACAGCACCGCCAACAGTGTCTCCCCCGTGCTGGTGGACATGACCGGGGTGCTCGCGGGCAAGACAGTCGTCGCCGTGTCCGCGGGCAATGGTCAAAGTCTGGCGCTTTGCTCCGATGGCACGGTGGCGGCTTGGGGCTACAATGGCGATGGCGAGCTCGGCAACGACACCACGACTAGCAGCAGCGCGCCCGTGCTGGTGGACATGACCGGGGTGCTTGCGGGCAAGACGGTCGTCGCCGTGACTGCAGGGCAATCGCACGGCTTAGCGCTGTGCTCCGATAGCACCGTGGCGGGCTGGGGCTACAATGGCAATGGCGAGCTCGGCAGCGGCTCCACTGGCAGCCCGATGACCGCGCCAGTGCTCGTGAGCACGGCCGGCGTGCTGGCGGGCAAGACGGTCGTAGCCGTGTCCGCGGGCAATGGTGAAAGTCTGGCGCTGTGCTCCGATGGCACCGCGGTGGGCTGGGGCTACAATGGCAATGGCGAGCTCGGCAACGGCACCACGACGAGTAGCAGCGTGCCCGTGCTCGTGGATGTGAGCGGCGTGCTGGCGGGCAAGACTGTAATCGCCATGGTGGCGGCCAATAGTCACAGCGTGGCGTTGTGCTCTGATGGCACCGTGACGAACTGGGGCTACAACGCCGATGACGAGCTCGGCAACGGAAGCACGACCAACAGTACGTCGCCCGTTTTGGTAAGCACCGCCTCTCTCGCTTCCGGGGAGCGGTTTGTGGGCATCGCGAGCGGGCCCCCCGCGTTGAACAGCTTCGGGTTGGTCGCTCCGCTCCAAATCACTCCGGTCATCAACAGCTCGACCTCTGCAACGGGCTCGGTTGGCAAATATTTCAGCTACGCGATCACGGCGACGGCCTCGCCGACGACCTACAGCACGACGGGCCTGCCGCCCGGATTCTCGATCGACGCCGCGACCGGGGTCATCAGTGGGGCTCCCACGGCAGTGGGCGAATCCCCATATAGCGTGACCCTCGAGGCTGTCGATGCCTTTGGCGCGGCGACCTCTCCGCTCACAATCACGATAAGCCCCATTGTCCCCTATACCGTCTCCAGCACGCTCGACGACGGGTCCGCCGGCACATTGCGGTCCATCCTCGTCCAGGCGAGTGGCGATTTTTCGGCCGTCGTCGATCTCACGAGTGGTTCGACGATCTTTCTAAACCGCCAAATCTTCCTCTCGGATGCCACCGTCTTCAGCATCAACGGCAACGGCGCCACGATCGACATGCAACAAAACGACCGCGCATTCTTCATCGCGTCGGGCGTAGTCAACCTTAGCAACCTGACGATTCGGAACGGTCGCGCCCTGGGAGGGGCCGGGGGAACAGGCTGGGGAGGCGGCGGGGGCGGCGCAGGCCTGGGTGGGGCGATCTTTGTGGCCAATGGACAAGGGATTTCGGGGAGCAACATCCCATCAGGCGCCCACACGGTCGTGACCCTTAGCGACGTGAGCTTGACCGGCAATTCAGCCATCGGCGGCGCCTCTGGCGGCGGCCTTGGTTCCACCTCTGAAGGCGGCGGCGGCGGCGGCATGGGCGGCAACGGCGGACTCGGCGGCGGCGGCGGTTCGGGCGCCTCCGGGGGCGGCGGCGGCGGGTTCGGCCTCGGTGCCAATGGGGGAAATTACGCCCTCGGCAGCAATAGTGGCAATAATGGCGGCGGCGGCAGCTTTGTTGGTGGCAACGGCGGCGGCGCTGGGAGCTACAGCGGTTCGTTTGGCAACAACAGCGGTTACGGCGGATCCAACGGAGGCGGGGGAGGCGGAGGTTGGACCGGCAGCGGCGGAGGTGGCGGTTTGGGCGGATCCTCTGGCTCGCCCAATGGGTATGGGCTTACGGGATTTGGTGGCACGGGAGGTTTCGGCGGAGGCGGCGGTGGCGCTTACTTGAACGCTGGCACAGGCGGTTTCGGCGGTTTCGGCGGCGGCGGCGGCGGTGCCGCGGCCCCTTATTACCAAGGCGGTGTCGGCGGCGGACAAGGAGGCTTTGGCGGCGGCGGCGGTGCCACCAGCGGCACCTACTATGGCCCCTACACCCCGGGAGGTGGCGGATTTGGGGCCACCGGAGGAGCCTCGTACACCGGCGGAACCGGAGCAGGGCTGGGAGGTGCGGTCTTTGTGCAAAATGGCTCCAGTCTCCTGCTGATTGATTCGGGGACAAACATCACTGGGAACACTGTCGTTGGCGGCAACGCGGGCGTTGGACAGGCCCTGTTCCTGGGCAACGATATCACGATACAGGTGGATGCCGGCAAAACCGAAGTGTTGACCGATACGGTGGGCGGCGGGGCCGGCGATCCGGCAAACGCCGGGGATCCCAACGCCCAGGGCGGCCTTATCAAGACGGGCGCGGGCACCCTTGTTCTAAGCGGTGCCAATTCCTACGTGGGAGCGACCACCGTCACGGATGGCATTCTCCTTGTTGATGGCAGTCTGGCCGCGCAGAGCGGAGTGACGGTGAGCGGGAGCACGCTCGGCGGCATGGGGACCGTCAACGGCTCGATAACCCTCAATAGCGACGGCGCGCTGTACACGGGAGACGGAAGCGGGAACCTGACCGCCGGTTCGCTCACGTGGAATGGTGGCGGCCAGATGAATGCCCAATTAGGTTCCAGCTCCGATACGATCAATCTGACAGGGGCCCTCACCAAGGGAACAACCTCCGGCGGCTCGGGCTTTGTGATCAATTTCACGACACTGGCCCAGCTGCAGGTGGGTCAGGTCTACACGCTGATCCGATTCGCCTCACAAAGCGGCTTTTCGAGCAGCGACTTTGGTCTTGCCACAACGAGTGGTCCTATTGCTGATGGGATTTTTGCGCTTACCGCGAATGCGCTCACGTTTACGGTTGGCCCCGGGCCGGCGACGCACTTGACGGTCAGCGCACCGTCATCGGACATGGCTGGGTCCGCCGTGACCGTGACGGTGACGGCGCTTGACGCCGCGGGCAACACGGCGACGGGATACACCGGGACGGTTCATTTTGGCAGCACAGGGGGCACGGCGGTGCTTCCGGCCAACGGCACGCTCACGAATGGTGTGGGCACGTTCCAGGTCACGTTCGATAACGCCGGCCCGCAGACAGTCACGGCGACCGATACGGTCACCTCCTCGATAGACGGCACTTCCGGCACGGTCGCGGACAGTGCCGGGCCGGCGACGCACTTGACGGTCAGCGCACCCTCGTCGGCAACCTCAGGTTCCGCAGCAAGTGTGACGGTCGCAGCGTTTGATGCCTATGGCAATACGGCGACAGGATATGCCGGGACCGTTCATTTTACGAGCAGCGATGGCGCCGCGGTGCTGCCTGCAGACAGTACGCTCACCAGCGGCACGGGAACCTTCTCGGCGACTCTGGAGACCGCCGGCACCCAGACGGTCACGGCGACCGACACGGTCAGCTCGTCAATTGCCGGCACGTCGGGAAATGTCTCGGTTGGCCCCGGGCCGGCGACGCACTTGACGGTCAGCGCACCGTCATCGGACATGGCTGGGTCCGCCGTGACCGTGACGGTGACGGCGCTTGACGCCGCGGGCAACACGGCGACGGGATACACCGGGACGGTTCATTTTGGCAGCACAGGGGGCACGGCGGTGCTTCCGGCCAACGGCACGCTCACGAATGGTGTGGGCACGTTCCAGGTCACGTTCGATAACGCCGGCCCGCAGACAGTCACGGCGACCGATACGGTGATCACCTCAATCAAAGGGGTTTCAGGATCGGTCACGGTAAGTCCGGCCCCGACTCCAACCCCCACTCTCCCGCCCATAACTACGCCAACTCCTGCGGTTGCTCCCTCAATCGTGACCCAACCCGCGCCTGAGACGGTGAACACGGGCGCGAACGCTGTCTTCTGGGCTACTGCAACGGGTACGCCGCTCAACTTCCAATGGTATTTCAACGGTACGGCCATTTCCGGGGCAGCCAATCCATTGTTAATGGAAACAAACGTCCAGGCCTCCAACGCTGGCTCCTACACGGTGACGGTTTCAAACACGGCGGGCACGGTTTCCAGCATCCCCGTCACGCTTGCAGTAAACACGAGCAGCACAGGCAATCCATCCACGTTTAGCAGCCAGCCATCGTCGCAGACGATAACAGGCGGCAGCACGGTTGTTTTCACCGCATTTGCGGGGGCGACAGGTGGAACAACGACGGCGACAAAAAACGCTGCCTCGGTGACGTCGAACCGCACCGCAACGACCCGAACCGACGCCACCGTAACGTACCAATGGTTCTGGAACGGCAACGCCATATTAGGGGCCAACGATTCGACGTACGTAATATACAATGCCACATCGGCAAACGATGGAAGCTACACCTGTCTCGCGACCGACTCGTCGGGCGCGGTGCTCAGCTCTGCCGCGACGCTTAATGTGGTAAGTAGCACGAGCCCGGGCCGATTGATAAACATATCCTGCCGCGCCGACGTGGGAACGGGCGCAAGCCAGCTCATTGTCGGATTTGTCGTGGGAGGCCAGGATACGTCGGGCACTGAACCTCTGTTGGTCCGCGCCTCCGGTCCAGCCCTTGCTCCCTTTGGCGTGACCGGTGTGCTTGCCGATCCTCAGTTGCAGCTCAACAGCTCAACCGGTGTCCTCGCGACCGACAGCGGCTGGGCTGGTAACGCCCAGGTTGCCTCAACCGCGACGTCAATGGGCGCCTTTGCGTGGACCAGCACCTCAAGCCACGATTCAGCGCTCCTTGAGTCGTTGCCCGGCGGAGCCTACACAGCGCAGGTCACGGGGGCCAGCGGGGACACGGGCGTTGCACTGGCCGAGGTCTATGACGCCACGCCCACAGACACCTACACGCCCTCTTCGCCACGCCTGATCAATATCTCGGCCAGGGCTCAGGTGGGCACGGGAGGCAATATCCTCATCGCCGGATTCGTGATCGGCGGCACGACATCGAAGACCGTGCTTATCCGCGGATCAGGCCCGGCACTCGCCGCCTTCGGGCTCTCAGGAACGCTTCCTGACCCGCAGATGCAACTTTTCCAAACCAACGCCGATGGCACCTCCGCCTTGGTTCAGGCCGACACCGGCTGGGGCGGCGACACCCAAATCGCCGCGGCGGCGGCAAACGTGGGGGCGTTCTCCTGGGGCACGTCTGCCACGCCCGACTCCGCGATTCTCATCACCTTGCCCCCGGGTGCCTACACCGTGCTGGTTTCCGGGGCGAGCGGGGACACCGGCTTGGCGCTGGTTGAAGTCTACGACGTGCAGTAACGCCCGACTAGCGTTGCTTCCACATATCCGCACAGCCGATCCGGGTATTTCTGGGGCCATTCCGGATGTTTTTTCCCGTCCACGATCTTGACGACTTATCAGCCTAACTGAGCGCCATTCACCTCCGACGTGGTGTCCATGATCGACGGCATATTGTCCGCAATGTCCGGATCCGTCGTCACGGGCACATCCGTTGCGGAGACGTCGCCGATGCTCACAAAGCCGTCCGCGTAGCGGTCGCTTGGAGTGAGCATCACCTTGGCCCCGCCGGAAACGGTCACCTGGGCGCCGTCCGAGACAACGACGGGTTTGTAGCCATCCGCGCCCATCACTGGCAGCCAGGCGTCGTTGTATCGGGTGATTGCGAGAGCCGGTCGATCTGGCAACGGCGGCACCACGGTCTGGGCCCCTAAAGCCAGCGTGAGCACGGGCAACGCAACAAGGAGTCGGGCGCGGTTCATTGGAGTTGTGATGTCGTGTTCCACAAAAGCCCGGCCGACTCTGGAGCGGGCCATTCCTTCTCTCAAAAGATAGCACAGTTCTGGGAAAAGGCGCGGACGGCGACGAAACGCCTCCGTTTGCACAGCGCCTTGGATGCGCCCGCCGTAGATCACATAAAAGGCGCCGCTAATCCTTCCGCCCAACCACTTAAGCGCAAAAACAGTGCCGAGGCGCAGGGAATTTACTACATTCGCCCTCATGAAGAGAATCCTTCTGCCAGTCCTGGCTAGCGCACTCCTGAGCCCGCTGACCTCGCATGGTCAGTTCGTCTCATTGCCCGACCTGAGCCCCAAGGCGACCGTCTCGCAGACAATCGGAATCACCAACGTCACCGTTGTCTACCACAGGCCTAGCGTCCAGAAGCGCGAAATCTGGGGGAAGCTGGTGCCCTACGGCTTCAACAACCTGGGCTTTGGAACCTCGAAGGCCGCGCCCTGGCGCGCCGGGGCGAACGAGACGACGACCATCACGCTCCAGCATGACGCGACTGTGGCGGGGAGCCCGCTCAAGGCGGGGACGTACGGGCTCTTCACGGCCCTGGCCCCCGACGGCACCGTGACGTGGATCTTCTCCCGTGACAGCGGCACATGGGGGAGCTTCTTCTACGACGAAAGCAACGACGTCCTGCGCGTGACGACCAAGTGGGAGAACGCGCCGTTTGTTGAGCAGCTTAGCTACGGTTTCTCGGACGTGACCAAGGATTCCGCCGTGCTCTCGCTCTCCTGGGAGAGGAAGCGCTTCTCGCTGCCGATCAAGGTCGACACGGACCAGCTGGTCCTGGCGGCCCTCAAGGAGGAGCTTCGCGGCTCAAAGGGCTTCCGCTACCAGAACTGGCTGGCGGCCTCGGACTACCTGCTGCAGAACAACCTTGAGCTGCCGCTGGCCCTCGAGTGGGCCGACTCCGCGCTCAGCGACCCGAACTTCGGCGAGCGCAACTTCAACACGCTTTCGAACAAGGCCGACATCCTTGACAAGCTGGGCCGGGGCGCGGAGGCGAGCACACTCATGGATGAGGCCCTGAAACTCGGCGCGGCCATCCAGATCCACCAGTACGGCAGGAAGATGCTGGCCGCGCACAACAAGGAGCGGGCCATGGAGGTGTTCAAGCTCAACGCCAAGCTCCATCCCGACGCGTGGCCGGTGAACTACGGGCTGGCCAGGGGCTATTCGGCGATGGGGGATTACAAGGCGGCCCTCGAGGCGTTGCTCAAGGCCCAGACCCAGGTCCCCGACGGGGACACGGTGAACGCCGACGCGATCAAGGTGAACATCGAGAAGCTCAAGCGCGGGCAGGACATAAACTGAGCCTTCGCAGCCTTAGGCACCCGCCCGGACACACTCGTTACTTGGGGGGCGAATAGCCCTCCATGACCAGTTTGTACACCTGCGAATTCGAGCCGTAGTTCTCGTGGGCCGAAGCGGGCGACTCGATGATGCCCAGGATATTCGGCGCGTTGGTCGGATAGAAGTTGTCGATAAGCGCGTTCGATTCCGGCAGGACGTCCGGAGCCACCCGGTAGCTGAGGATGTCGTACACGTCGCTGAATGCCGCAATGAAAACAGCGGAAGGGGATCTCGTCCTAGCTCTCCGGAGTCCAGCGCCATCCCCATAATGCATTCGGGGCCGGCGACGAGCGGCCATTCCCAAAATTACGTCAAACCGCGTAGAACGAAAGCCCCTTGACTGAGCGATGGCAGGATTGGGAACTCCTGGGCTCGCGGCGGACAAGCGATCCTCAAGGAAACATGCCGCCTGCGTCCATGGGGTGAAAACCTACCGGCCGCGCGGTCGTTTGCCCTCGAACCAGATTCATTCGGCTGTTTGTATTCTTGCCGTACGCTTTTATTCTATGCTTGGATCCTTTAGGCGGACGTTTCGCTGAGCGGGCACGTAATACAAGATGAACCTCACACGAGACATTGCGGGCTCATTCGAGGCGAGGGCGGCTGCAATGCCCGATACTCGCGCGGCCGTGCAGTTCTTGGACCGCCTATTCGCAGGGACACTGCCAAAGAATGTGGCCATCCAACTGTGGGACGGCACGTTTTGGCCGCCCGGAGGCCCCCAGGCCGCGACAATCGTGCTCAAGCACCCGAGCGCCCTTCATCAAATGTTTAGCGGCGGCACGGAAAAGGCCTTGGCGGAAGCTTACCTGCGCGACGATTTTGACGTCGTTGGGAACATGGAGGACGCCTTCGAGATTGAAGATGCTCTTGCGGGGGCAATGGGCGTGAAGCAATCGATTGCCCTCGCGTTTCTGCTGAGACGGCTGCCCAGAATGCCGCGGCCCGCAGCAGATACCCGGAGCCCGATGGGTCGCGATAAACCGCGGCATTCCATTGAGCGCGATCGGCACGCAATTTCCTATCATTACGACGTTTCAAACGATTTCTACCGCCTTTGGCTTGATCGGCGGATGGTTTATTCCTGCGGCTATTTCGAGGATGCCTTTTGCGACCTCGAATCCGCCCAAACGGCAAAGCTGGAATACCTGTGCCGAAAGCTGCGTCTGAAGGAAAACCAGGAAGTCTTGGATATTGGTTGCGGGTGGGGAGGTTTCGCCCTGTACGCGGCCGAACACTATGGGGCCAACGTCACCGGTGTGACACTAAGTCGCGAGCAAGCAGACTGGGCCGCCGCACAGGCATCGGCGGCCCCCATCGGCGGTCGGGTGAGGATTCGCTGTCAAGACTACCGCGCCCTGGCGAAGAACCTGTGCTTTGACGCTGTCGTCAGTGTTGGGATGTCCGAGCACGTAGGGCGTGAGAACCTTTCCGAGTATTTCAGCAGTGTTTGGGCTCTGCTTAAGCCGGGTGGTGTCTTCATGAATCATGCCATTGGCGAGGGCTGCCGTTACCGCCCCAGTCGCGGACCTTCGTTCATAGACGAATACGTTTTCCCAGATTCGGATATACCGCCGATAGAGTCCTTGCTGACATCCGCCGCGGCCTCTGGCTTCGAAGTGCGAGACGTAGAGAACCTTCGCGAACACTACGCGCTTACCCTGCGTCATTGGGTTCGCCGGCTCGAAGGATGCCATGACGAGGCCCTGGCGGTTGTAAATGAGGCAACCTTTCGGGTATGGCGCCTTTATATGGCCGGATCGGCGCATGGATTTGATCGTGGCCGCCTGGCTGTCTATCAAGCCCTTCTCGCCAAGCCAGACGATGCAGGCCGCTCACATCTGCCGCTGACACGCAAGGGCTGGTACCTTCCCGAAACCACGGTTGGGCAGCTTCGGCCTGGCGGAGAGACGATCGTATGACGCGGAGGCGTTCAAACGCATCCAATCATTCGCCTTTGAATTCAGAGCGCCGACAAGTGACCGCACCGGCGACGCGACTGAGCCATTCTGCATTCTTTGCCGATTTTTTTGTCTATCCGATAGCCGCTGCCGCCTTCATCGCGTTTGCCCTTTTTTTTGATCTCAGCCGCTGGATGGCCTCGGTCGTGGCTGTCTTTGTGGGCTTCGCCATTTGGACCCTTGTCGAATACCTGCTCCACCGTTTCGTCCTCCATCACGTAAAGTGGGTTAAGGAGCAGCATGACGTGCACCACAAGGACCAAAAGGCCCTCGTGGGCACGCCCACTTGGTTCAGTTTTCTCGTGTTTCTCGCATTTGTCACCATGCCGGTACTGCTCGCGAGCACCCTTGAAGTCGCCGCCGGCTTCACGGCGGGAATGATGCTGGGTTATCTGTGGTACGTAACGGTGCACTATGGAATCCACCATTGGCGCATCGGGTCCTCAGCGTACCTGATTTGTCTGAGGCGCCGCCACGCGCTTCACCACCATTACGACGACCTCGGCAATTTCGGCGTAACCACCGGCTTCTGGGACCATGTGTTCCACACGGACCTGTCCCATCGCAACGACCCCGATCGGCCTTAGGTACCGCTTGCCGGCATACCAAGCGGTTTAGGATTCGCGCCAAGAGGGGCGGGGTGGGGTAGGGCGCCCCTTTTCGGCCGCATTTGCGGCTCAACCGGTCGTGCCGCCGGGGTCCTTGGCATTCCCCCTACAGGGAAGATCCGCTCATGGGGGTATTCACCCCATTTTCGACGCGGCGCTTATACGGCATCGTCCCTCCATGGCCACGCCCCTAAATTCCCCGCACCGGAATTCAATTCGCCTGTTCGTTCCGATCCTTGCCTGCGCCGCAATCACGGCCGTCGGGCTTCCCGCACAAGCCCGCGCCGCAAAATTTCCGCCCCTCAATACACCGGCGACAACGGAGCACATTCCCGGAAAGCTCATTTGGGCCGATCTGTTCACGACCGACCCCGACGGCGCAGCGAAATTCTACTGCGGTCTTCTTGGATGGACCGCCGCCCCTCTCGACCAGAAGGGGAAGGGCTATACCGTCTTCAGCAACGACGGCAGACCGGTAGCAGGACTCGCGCCGCGCTCCGAAAACGGGGGAAATCACCCGTCGCGCTGGATCGGCTACTATGCCGTGGCCGATATCGACGCTACCCTAGCACTCGTCACCAAGAACGGAGGAACGGTGCGTGCCCCATCTCGGAGTTTCCCCGACCGCGGATACCAGGCAATCGTCTCGGACAGGGATTCCGTCCCCATCGGGCTCCTCCAGTCCAGCTCGGGCGATCCGTCCGACGCTGAGCCCAGGCAGGGCGACTGGAATTGGTTCGAAATCTACGTGAACAGCCCGAAGGACACGTCGGATTTCTATCATAACGCCATCGGCTTCGACGTCGCGCCCGAGACAAAAGCCGATCGAAAGAGCGACTTTGTTCTATCGAGCGCAGGGCAGGCACGTGGAGGCGTCGCCCCGCTAGCCGCAAGCGACGACGCCAAACCCAGCTGGCTCGGCGTCATCCGCGTTGCCGACCTAGACAAGACCCTCGCCAAGGTCCAGGGCTTGGGCGGCGAGGTGCTGGTCGCACCGCACCCCGTGGAATACGGGAGCCGCTTTGCAATCATCTTGGATTCCACTGGAGGCACCATCGGCCTCGTCCAGTACACGGACAGTGAAAGCCCCTCAAACAACCCATGAAATCCACGCACAAATTCCTCATCGGCTCCCTGATCCTGGTTGGCCTGCAGTTTGCCTGGTTTGGTTGCGTAGGCCTTGGAGGAGGTGGAGGGGGCGTGGTTGTCTATGGCGACGGCCCATCATGGTTCGGCGGCGGCGGATGGCTCGACGGTGGAGGCCGCGGCTCGTATGGCGACCGCGGCGGCGGAAGATCCTCTTACGTCCATCCCAGCGGCGGCGGTGGCCACAGCTCAGCGCCTGGTCGCGGCTCCGGAGGCGGCGGCAGGACTCGCTGAGCGGGAATAATATCAGAATGAACGGGGGAGGTGTTTGTCGGGCGGCCGGCAAAGCAAGCATCTCACCCCGTAAGCTTCTCTTGATTTGTCCGGCAGCCAAAGGAAATAGCGCCATTTAAAAGGGCCTGTCTCCGAAATCCATTTTCTGGAGCGCTTGTGGCCCTTCGATGTAGCTTTGGCTTCCGAATCCATGACAGGCGTCTTGCGAATTCTCGGCTGAGATCGTTTTTCTTGGGGCGCAGATTTAAGTCGGCATAGGAATCGGGCCAGACAGGCGAACGCAGCGATTTGGGGTGCATACCTAGTCGGCCGGTAAAAAAAACGGCAACTAGCTGATAGAAGGGCATATGCGTTCTATTTCGGGCGTTTGGATTACCGAGAAAATAAAAAGTGACTCTCGAAAGCCGGTAATCCGTGCGATTAAATTTAAGCGGCGCTCGGACAAATGGCGCGGCAATACCTTTTCCCTCCGAACCACGCACCCGCTTAACCCCATATTCTCCCGATGAAGACAAACGAAGAATTGCCCACGGGCGCAATCTCACGTCGAAACTTTCTCACTTCGCTGGCGATTGGAGGATTTGCCGCTGGCACAAATACAAGCATCGCTTCCACGGCGGATGCACCAGGCGGAACGTCAGTGCCGATGCTGCATTCGACCGACCTGTATCGCCCACACGACGATCCCGATGATCATTGGGACTTGGCTTGCGTGTTCGCTCTGGCTCACGCGGGAAAAGTCAACCTGCAGGTGATGATCGATTATCCGCAACTAACGAATAACCCTGATTTCAACGCTGCCAACCCTGACGTGATGGGTGTGGCCCAGATGAACTACCTCACGAGTCAGGCCGTGCCGACCACGATAGGTTTGCAACATCCGATGCGGTCCCGCCACGATACGATGCCTAAAGCCACGCTGTTGGAAGACAGCGGCGTCCGCGCCTTGTTGCGCCTACTCCGAAAATCGCCCCGGCCCGTCGTTATCAATGTGGTTGGGTCCTGCCTCAGTGTGGCAGTGGCAGGCATGCGAGAGCCCGGGTTGTTCTCTGAGAAGTGCGCCGCCATCTATCTCAATGCCGGCACGGGCTCTCCAGACAGGACGAAGGCTGCGGTGTTCGAATGGAACGTCTCCCTCATGCCTTCTGCTTATGCAGCGATGTTCGACCTGCACTGTCCGGTTTATTGGATGCCGTGCTTCGAGGAAATGCCTCGGCCCAACCATCCTGAGGATCTGATAGGGAAAGCATACGGAACCCATTATTCATTTCTGCAAAGCGAGATTCTGCCTCATCTTTCACTGGGCATGAAGAATTACTTTGCTTGGATGTATAAAACAGGGGGCATTCATTGGAAGAGTCAGAAGCTGCCAGACCCAGGTTTGCCAGGTTGCGACTGGCTGCGCTATCTGCTCAGCCCGAACGACGAGACGTTGCTTGCCCGCGAAAGCGCGCTCTTCCGCAGCTGTTGGTGCACTGCCGGATTCTTTCACGCCACCGGCCAGACCGTCACGCGCGAAGGCCGAATTATCCCCCTGACCGACGGCGGGGCGGACGCGGTGTTCACATTCGAGCCGGTTCAGGTGCAATGCTCTGACTCGGGAGTAACGGAGTGGACCAAGGACCCGAGCTCGAGGGACCGGTTTATTTTCCGAGTCCTCGACCCGGAGAGATACCCTGCGGCAATGACCGTGGCAATGAGATCCCTGTTGCAGACTATCGCAGACGCATGACATCTGAACCTGCTGAGTGTAAAGTAGGGTCGCGCGATCACTCTCGTTCGGCTAGGCTTTGACTCCCGCTCCTGCGCTGCTTTGCTGTTCTCCGAATCCGATTAAATTTCCCTTACATAGACTTGTCTGCGCCTTTGGCCTTCTGTCCGCGCTCGCGCCGGGTAGAGCGCGAGCCGATGACACCGCAGTCTCCGCTGGTACCGGATTCTATCGGATCGCCTCGGAGGGAGGTGTTTCATGGCTGGTGGATCCATCCGGCACGAAGACCCTGTCAATAGGGGTGACCGGAGTGCGATTCCACGGGGACAAAGTCCGGGGCACCAACCGGGAACCCTACATGGAAGCCTGCCTGGCAAAGTATGGAAGCGAACAGGCGTGGGATGATGCTGCGGTTCATCGCCTGGACAGATGGGGATTCAACACGCTCGGCGCCTGGTCTGAGCCGAAACTGGCCGCGCTCGACCTCGGCGCGGGCCGCCACCTGGCCTATGCCCCCACGCTGGATCTCGGAGCCCATTTCGTCAGCCACAAGGCAGGGGACCGCAACGCCTGGCTGCACGGGGTGTTCCCCGACGTTTTCGATCCGGAATTCGATAGCTTTGTCGCGGCCGACGCCCGCCGCCAGATCGGGGACCATGCGCAGGATTCCCAGGTGCTAGGTTGGTTCACGGACAACGAGCTTAGATGGGGACCGGATTGGCGCGCCAAGGATGAGATGCTCGTGGCCTTTCTCAACCTCCCGGCGGGAACGCCGGGTCGCGACGCCGCTATGGCGCTCATCCGCGCGCGCCACCGTGACATCGCTAGCTTGAACGCCGCCTGGGGAACCCGCTTTGCCGACTGGACGGCATTGGAGCGGGCCGAGGGAACGAAAGTGGCGCTTTCGCGCCGCCCTGTAGCCGGCCAGAACCAGGAGACCGCCCGGGCCGCCGGCGGCGAGGCGTTCTTCGCCGACTGCGACGCCTTCCTCGCCCAACTTGCCGAGCGCTACTTCCATTCAACCGATGCCGCCATCCGGGCGGCGGCCCCCAGTCAGCTTCGCTTTGGCTGCCGCTTCGCGTATCCCCCGGGAGCGCCGGTGGTCGCCGCAGCCGCCAAGTACCTGGACGCCATTTCATTCAATTGCTACAACATCGACCCGCTGCCAACCATCCAGCGCTACGCCGTCTTCGGAAAGCCGATGATCATCGGCGAGTTCTCCTTCCGTGGGCTGGACAGCGGTCTCGGGAACTCCAAGGGCGGGGGACCCAAGGTTCCCACGCAGGCGGACCGGGCGAACGATTTTGAATACTACGTGCAGCGCGCCCTCAGCCACCCGCTCTTTATCGGCTATCATTGGTTTGAGCACGTCGACGAGCCCGTAGAGGGCCGCTTCGACGGGGAGGACTGCAATTACGGCGTGCTCAACATCCGAGACGAACCCTATGCGGTGCTCGCCGAGACCATGAGAAGGGTAAACGCCGAGGCCATGGCGCTTCACGCCGCGGCACATTGAGCGAAGCCGGGCGGCGCCCGGCATCCTCTGACGCCGGAGAGGGGGAAAGGGGCGCCCAAGGGGGGTAAGAGGTGGTGTCCGCCGCATTTCCGTTCGAATTAAACCCTCGCATTATAATGTAAATGCTTGGGCTCCAGCGCAAATCACTACTTAACATAATATCAATTGCGTCGTTTCTGCTTTTCCTAGGACTTGACATTCCCAGTTGGTGAAACAACCTTGTTTCACTATGAAGACGGCATCTGTTCGGGAAATCAGACTTTCATTTCCGTCAGTGTTAAAGGCTGTGAAAGACGGTGAGACAGTGGCCATCACATCGCGGCACAAGGTCGTCGCCACGCTTTGTCCACCTCCACATCCTCCAGCCAAGAAGCGACTATGGGGCGACATTGATAGTAGGCTTTCGGCACAACCCAAGCGTTCGCTGAATTTGGCCGCAATACTTTCTGCTGATCGCGATGACATACGCTGATGCGTCGTTTTTGGTGTCGCTTTACCTTCGCGACAGCAACTCGGCTAAGGCCGCGGCATTCGTGAAGAGCCACCGTCGCTCACTTGCGCTAACCGCCTTGCAGAAACACGAATTGCGAAACGCGCTTCGCTTGTCAGTCTTCCGCACAAAGGCGGATCCCAATCCGGTTACGGCAATGGAAGCGCGCGCAGCACTTTCTCAGGTCGACGCAGACATCGCATCTGGAAACCTTGTAGAATGCCCGTTGCCCTGGAGTGAGGCGCTAGCTGCTTCGGAACGCATTGGAAACGCACACACGATGACCCTCGGTGTCCGCGGAATGGATCTCCTGAATGTTGCCGCAGCCGTTGTGACAAAATCACGGATTTTTCTTACCTTCGATACCCGCCAACGGGCGGTGGCCGAGGCGGCAGGACTTCATGTGCGCCCTTGAGCGATTTGGCGCGCAGTATGATATAACGGAAAATGACATTTCCGTTACTTTGAGCTTCCCTCTTGGCCCATGGCCGAAGCGCAGACCATCGATCCTTATGGGAAGCTCTTGAGCGACGTGCTCGCGGACTTGAGCGCCGCTACCCGACAGGCCTACGAAAAGGATCTGAAGGATTTTAGCCAGGAATACATAAAGCTGCCGAAGGGTCAGGAGGCAAGGAGCCTTGCGGCAATTGCTAGCTGGCGGATTCGAATCTGCCAACGCGCTCGTTCGCGACTACCGTGCAGACATGGATACGCGGAGGGAGCTGTCCTCTTCAACCATCAATCGGCGACTGTCCACACTGCGAAAGCTGGTTCAGGTTGCTCATCGTCGGTCAATCGTCAGTTGGTCGATCGATGTTCCAAATATCAAGGACGAGCCCGTTCACAACGCGGACGGGCCGGACCTGAACGACATGAGGCGGATCGTTTTTCACGTAGCAAAGGATGAATCAGCCAAGGGCCGCCGGGCTTACGCTATTATCCGCTTAATGGCCGATCTTGGTTTGCGCCGCGGTGCGGTGATCAACATGGACCTCAACGATCTCGATCTGCCCAAGAGGATCCGAGTTCGGCTTAAGGGCCGCGAAAAGAAAAGATGGAAGGATCTGCCTTTCGAGACGTGCGCTGCCCTCCGCAGGTGGCTTGCTGTGCACCCTACCCGGTCGAAGAGCCGGGTCGGCCCGGTGTTCGTGAACTTGGTGCCTGGCTGGAACGCCAGAATTTCTGGGTCAGCAATCTATGAGATCGTGACAGAGTTCAGCGAGGCGGCCGGGTGCCGTACACGCCCGCACGGTATCCGACACAGTGCCATCACGAACGCGATCGTGAACGCGGCCAGGCTTGGCGAAACGCTAGATTCTGTGATGCAGTTCTCCGACCATGCGGACTTCAGGATGGTTCTCCGCTACCGTAACGCCTCGAAGAAAGCTCAGAAGAAATTCGCGAACGCCAATGCAGCAACGTTCGGCGATCCGTTAGCGCAGTGACTGTGACCCAATTCGAGCCATGTTTACTTTATGTCGCTACGAAGTAGCCGTGGGCGGCACGGTACTTAACATCATACTCATTGTACCTAAGTAATTATGGACCATTGAGTTGCAACTATAGAGATGCGGGAATTGGAGGTAAGTCTCAGGCGATGTTGGAAGCAAATCTATGAATCCGCCCACTTTTGAAGCTACCACGACCGATTTCGTGGAAGCAAATGTACCGGGTTTGTCCGTCGGGCGCTTCCGGGTTCCACCTCGCAAGACAAGGCCAGACTTTTGCCGACGAGAGCCAATGGTAAAGCCGTTTCGCGAACGTGTGCCGCCCGCGGGGTCAGCTACCGCCCGCTTTACACCAGTTTACGCCCAAAATAGCCCCGACCGATAAGAGCCCCGATGCCGCGCCGCTCGCTGAGGGAGAACTCGTGCGGCTGGAGCTTCGAGTGGCCAGACGTGCAGACAGCCTCTGGCGGGACTCAGGAGGCACCAAGGGAAGCGACCTTATCCACTGGCTGCAGGCCGAGAATGAGATCCTCGGACGCTACCTTGCCGACGATCATCCGGCTGAGGCAATGGCCGAGGCCCAGAAACAGGGCGCCGAAGGCCGGATCTTTGGAGTAGACCCGATCAGTTGGCTCGTGGACCGGGCCACGCAAATGGTGCGGCCGCCGAGAATCGAATCCGGTGAGTCACGTTTCCGTATGCGCGCTGCCGGTCAACAAAATCCGCCATTCCGACGAAAGTCCCGCATTTGCCGACGTTGCACGAGGAGGCAGGAGGTTGCACAAAGCGGCACCAATGTTAGCAGAAATCGGACAGGAATTGACGACCAAGCGCCTTTAGCGTCGCCAAAGGCTCCAGGATGACCGGCAGACCACCCGCTATCGCCGCCAAACATGGTCCGAAGGCGAAGTCCGTCCAAGGCTCAACGAGGGCCCAAAGATGACGGCATCGGGGCCGTGGCCTTCCCGGAGCCGTATTGATCCAACCGGCTGAATTCTGCCAACAGCGCCTGCATCTGGGGCCACCCGATCACATCCTTGAATCTTGGATCAATTCTCAGCGACGCAGGTGTGAACGTCGGCTCGGCTGGCGCACTCAGGAGCTTCCTGAGCCACACCACCATCTCGTCGGCTTCTCCAAGCATACCGTGAGTCTGCGCGATCAAGAGGACAATCGGGTCGCTGTAAATGCTCGGCGCCCGACCGCGCATCAACGGCTCCAACGATGCAAGCTCGCCCCGGGCCTCGGCCGAGCGACCGGAGCAGGCCAGCGTGTAGGCCAGCACGGCGTGCAGCTCTTCGTTCTCCGCATCGGTTTCCAACTCCCCCTTCAGCAATTTCTCCGCCTCGTGGAACTGCGAAAGCGCCACGTCGGACCGCCCAGCCGCCTTGTGGGCCAGACCGGCAAGCAGCGCCTTTGGCCCGTGATAGACGCGATCCGAAAACATGGCCTTGGGCGCCCTTTCCAGCTCCTGCAAGGCTTGGTCAAAATTTCCCTCCGCCATCGCTTCAAGCCAAAGTGCGAACAACGCTCGGTCGCTTGTTGATCGGGCGCCCACCGGGATCCGCTCCAGCGCCGCCCGTGCGGCCTTCAGGTCAGCCCTAAGGTAATAGTTCGACTCAAAGACCGTGAGCCGCGCCCGAAGCCCAGTGATTCCTTCGTCTGACACTGCCCCGTTCGCCCATTTCTCAGCATCAATGGGATCGCGGAACCCGAGGTACATCTGGGCGAGAATCCATCGCGGAAAGCTGGCATGCGGATCGTCCGTGAGCCAGGCCATGGCACTCCGTTCCGTGCCCTCGAACTGATAGCCGAGCCAGTAGGACGTGAGCTCGGCGTAGCGCGTCAGCCCGTCGTGAGGCAGTGCGGCGATTGCCCGGTCCACATACGGCCGGGCCGATAACGGGTCTCCGCCGCGGCTAATCATCGCTGTCAGGTGCATACCCTGCGCCAAGTCGGCGAACGGAGAGGTGGGCGTAAGGCTCAAGGCCCGCTCGGCGGCGGCCCTGCCTTCCTCAAGAGGCCTCGTGCCGGAGTCAAAATTGCGCAGCACCTGCAGGCTGTTGATGATGCTCCTCAGTGCCCACGCGTCCGCGTTGTCCGGGTTGGCCTGGATGACCCGGCCAAGGATGGAGGATACGGCATCGAAATCTCCCATCTTCCACTGGTCCGCCTGCACCCTCGCCCGAACCTGCGCGAACTCGGCCGACGCTGCAGGTGAGGATGCGGGTGAAGCTTCCGTCTGCCGAGCATCGGGGGCCACGTGCCTCGGTCGCCACACAGCTAAGGCCACGCCCGCCGCCGCGAGAACTACAACTGCAGGCAACAGCCAAGGGCGCCCCGCCCTTGGGGTCACGGCGGAAGGCGCGGGTTGCGGCTTCTGCGGAGACTCAACGCGGCCCGCCGACCCAAATTGGAGGAGCTTCGTCATGCGTTCGCAAAAGGCGGGCGTCGCCGCACCCTCGGGCAGCCGAGTCCATTGCACCTCGAGGAAAGAGTCTGGCACGTGCGCGCCGTTGTCTTTGGTCCCATCCAAAACAACCGGCACCAGAAACGGCTTTCCCCTGGCCATGAGGTGCGAGCGCTGCTCCGCCAGGCGCCACTCGAGGCGAAAGTAACCTTCGAGTCTCCCCTGCGTGTTGGACGAAATGATTGGCACGAACAGGGCGCATTCATTGATCTGCCTGCGAATGCTTTGGTCCCAAACGTCGCCACCAACCAGTTCGCTCTGGTCAAACCAAACTTCGATTCCAGCCGCATGCAGGGCCTCACAGATACGTTTGGCCGCCTGCGCGTCCTGCGAGGCATAGCTGAGGAAGACGGCCCCATGGGGGGTCCCGATTTGGGCGCTGTCTGGCATGAAGCGTGGAGCAGCCCCCAAGGTGGGGACGACCCCGGTTTCTTGCCAGATTAAAGCCGGTGCGTGGAGGCTACCCCGAGAATATTACAGATCAAAATCTGATTCTGATCGAATTTACCGATAAATTAATGGTGCGGTCGCCGAGAATCGAGTCCGGTGCGTCTGGTTTTCGCAAGCGAGCCATCGGTCAACAAAATAACATAATATAGATGGTTGGACACGAAAGAGCCATTTGGAGACGGAGAGGTTGATTCTGAGCGAGAACTAAAGCGGGCGACAGCGCTACCGAAGCTCGCGGCGTCAACCCCCGACCGGGTGATCGTCCTCCCCGAATCAATCGGTGGGCTGTGGTTTGAGCTGCCAGAGGCTTTGTGGAAGGAAGGGCTGATCTCAAGTGGCGATAAAACCGTCCTCCTGGGCGCTGCGGTCGGGGAGGGCGACGGTCGTTCAGCGAATATTCTTCTTTCGTAAACCGCACGGGTTCAAAAGTCATTTATCGGCAGAGAATGCCCGTGCTACTAACCATGTGGCGGCCGTGGGCGAGTGACGGGACGCACGCTTATCGGTTTAAAGACCCCGTGATGGATGTGGCCGACGAACGCGCGGCGGTGCTCATCTGCTATGAGCAAGTGATCGTGTGGCCCATCTTGTTTTCAATGGCGGATCGGCCAACGGTGGTAGTCGCGATCGCGGCCAGTCGCCCGTGACGCAGTTTCGGCTGTAAGCACCCTAGGCGCCAGATATCCGCCACGCACCGAATTCAGCGCAACGGTGCGTAGGGGAGGTAAACAGTAAACACCGCGCCGCCGCCAGGGTTCTCGCCAACAACAGTCTCGCCGCCCTGCGCCGCAACGAAGCCGCGAATGATGGAGAGGCCGAGGCCGAGGCCCCCGGCACGCGCGGCGTCGCCGCGTTGAAATTTTTGGAAGAGCCGCTCGCGCATTTCCATCGGGAAACCCGGGCCGCGGTCGGCGACGGTGAAGAAGATCCGTGCGCGTGCGCCGTCAACGCCTGCGGTTAGAAAAATCGGCGTGGTGGCGGGCGTGTGAACCGCGGCGTTGAGAAGGAGGTTGGCGATGACTTGGTCCATGAGCGCCGCGTCGGCGCGAAAGAGAGGTAGGTCCACGAGCACGTCGGACTCGAACGGATGGCCGGCGAGCGCATCGCGCACATCGTCGACGGCGGTGTTGACGAGGTCGTGCGCGTTGCACCAGTCGAGCCGCGGTTTGAGCGTGCCAGATTCGAGGCGGGTCTGGTCGAGGAGATTGTTGACGAGTCGAGTGAGGCGGCGCGCGGCGGTATCCATTTCCGCGGTGAGGCCGGAGCGCGTGGGCTCGTCGGCGGTCGCGAGATCTTTGATGGCGCCGGTGAGGACCGCGAGAGGCGCCTTCAGTTCGTCCGAGACGCCGTCGAGCAACGCGCGATGGAGTTTTTCGGATTCGGCGAGGAGCTTCTCGCGCTCGCTGGCGTCCCGGAGCGACTCGCGCTCCACGAGCAGCGCCAGCTGCGCGGCGAAGCTCTCGATCAGGTCGCGTTGCGCGAGCGTGAGCGCGGCGTCGGGCGCCACACGCACCACGAGCACGCCGACCGCAGTGTCATCGCACACGAGCGGCACGTAGAAGCCTTTCGCGCTTGGAAGCGTGTCAGTGAAACGACCGGCTTTCTTGTGGTTGCGCCAGACCCAATCGGCGACGCCTAGGGCCTTTTCGTCGAACGTGAACGAGCCAGCGAAGTGCGGCGTGAGGCCGGCACCGTTTTCGTTGGGGAGCAGCAGGGCGGACTCCGCGCCGAATAGGGCGTCGGCCTGGCGGAGCGCGGCGAAGACGGCGTCGTCGAGTGTCCTGGCGGCGGTCAGCGCCTGCGTGAGATGAAACAGCGCGGTCGCTCGCTCCTCACGCAACCGCTCGTGGCGCTCCTGCGCGCGGATGCGTGCGGTGAGGTGGCCGGCAATGAGCGCGGCAACGAAGTAGGTGCCGAGCATCACGCCGTCCTCGAACTTCGAGATGCCGAACTTGAAGACGGGAGGGATGAAGAGGAAATTCCACGTCAGCGCGCTCAGGCCCCCGGCTGCGATGACCGGGCCGCGGCCGACGCGCAGGCTAAGCGCGATGACGGCGAGCAGGTAAACTATACCGACCGTGAGGTAGCCCGCGTAGGACGCGACGAACCAACACACGACCGTGAGCGCAGCGAGCACGCCAAGCACCTCGCCGTATTCCTGCACGCGCGAAGGCTCGCTGGGGAGCCAGTCGAGCCAGGCAATGGGCTTCTCCGCGACGCGCTCGGCGCGGACGGCGTAGATGTCGATGGGGCCACTCAGACGCATTAGGCGGTCAACGAAGTTGCCGCCCGTTAGCGCGTCGAGCCAGCGCGGGCGACCCGATTTGCCAACGACAATCTGCGTCGCGTTGTTCTGGAGCGCAGCTCGCACGAGCGCACGGGCCACGTCGTCGTCGTGCGTTACAACAACCTCGGCGCCGAGTTCGCGAGCGAGCGCGAGGTTTTTCTCAAGCCTCCGCTGCGCCTCGGCGTCGAGCGGGCGCGTTGACTCGACGCTTACCGCGACCCATGCGGCGCCCTGCGCGGCGGCCATGCGGCGCGTCCAGCGGACGAGCTGCGTGGAAGACGGGCTCGGGCCTACGGCGACGAGGAGGCGCTCGCCGGAGCGCCAGACAGTTTTGAGCGGCGTGGTCGCGCGGAGTTCGCGGAGCCGCTTGTCCACGCGCTCGGCGACGAAACGGAGCGCGAGTTCCCGCAGCGCGGTTAGGTTGGTGTCCTTAAAAAAATTATCGGCGGCAATGACGGCGCGTTCACCGAGGTAAACCTTCCCTTCGGCGAGCCGCTCGCGCACGGACTCAGGCGTCAGGTCGACGAGCTCGATTTGGTCGGCGACGTCGAAAACGGAATCAGGCACGGTCTCGTGTACGAGCACGCCGGTGATTTGACCGACGGCGTCGGCGCGGCTCTCAAGGTGCTGGACGTTAAGCGTGGTGAAGACGTCGATACCCGTGTCGAGCAGTTCGACAACGTCCTGGTAGCGCTTTGGGTGGCGCGAGCCGGGGGCGTTGGTGTGGGCAAGCTCGTCGACGAGCACGAGCCGCGGCCGGCGCGCAAGGATGGCTTCAAGATCCATCTCGGTGACGCGAATGCCGCGGTGCTCGATCTCCCTGCGCGCGATGATGGGCAGGCCCGCGAGCAACGCCTCGGTCTCGGCGCGTTGATGCGTCTCGACGACGCCGACGACGAGATCGACGCCATCGCGCAATTCCTGCTGCGCGGCACGGAGCATCGCGTAGGTTTTGCCGACGCCCGCGCACATGCCGAAAAACACTTTCAACCGCCCGCGTTGCGCGCGCTGCTCGTCGCGCTTGAGCGAAGCAAGAAGCGCGTCGGGATCCGGACGGTCGTCGGGCATGAATACGCGATAACTTGCGCGTCCGTGCGACGCAAGCTACCCGGCCGCGCGTAAGAACAGCGCTGTCATCAGCACGAGCCAGTGTAACACCGCCGCACCAGCATTTGTTCGCTCAGCTCAAGCCATGAGTAGTCCACGAGCCAACGTACACCCATGTCATGCTTTCGTCCGATTACCGGCCACCAGCGGTAACAATCGGCAATGAATCCTTCCGCGGCCCATTCGCGGATGAAAGTTGGCCAATGGCGGCACGTGCTCGGGGTCGCATTTGTTCATGCTGCCCACTTGCCTGATGACTCCTCTCGCGCCCAGTGCCGCAAACAGTCGAAACGCGATCGGACGTCTACGACAAAAACACGGGTCGAGGACCCACCTATTACACTACGAGCTGTTTCTCCGTATCTAGATCCGAAAATTCGTCTCCAAATCGACGGCATAAACACTGGCAGGAGAATAAGGTCCGCTTGAGCCGCCGAGGCTTCAGCAAAGATTTCTTCATGTGGAATGCCGATTCTAGTGCGAAAACAAGCCTCAACTGTGGAATTCAGGTGCTGCCCGATGCGTACCAGATATCGTTCTGCTTGTTGCCGATCGCCTTCTCTAGCGAATTGTCGACGCCGATCTAATCTCGGGTCGAGTACGTAAAGGAGAGTAATTTTCCCTTCAAAGGGTTTTGTAAAGCCGTTGGCCAACGGAAAAATTTCCATTGGGCACTTCGCAAGGTCAATTGGAAGAAGCAGCCGGTCGGCCTTCATCCCAAAGTTCTCACAGGACAGTTTTAAGAGCGGAGTGGTCAAAGGCCCAATGTTTATGCGGGTGCTGAAGGTGTTGATTCGAGGATATCAGGGCTGCAGGGACCTGGGTCGGGGCGGAGACGCCTGCCAATCGGCGTGTGAATGGCCTGCGCCGCCGATTTCACCAAACCGACCGAGCGCTACAGGCCGGCCAGGAATCCGGCAGCCGCTACGAGTACCTGGACCCAGGTATGGGCCTTGTCGGAGGATGCGTGCACGGGAGGCTCATTTCCCGCCCGTGGGCTGGGTCGCGCTTGCATTGTCCAAGGCGATGTTGAGGCGGAGCACGTTTACGCCGGATTCCCCGAATATCCCCAATTCGCGCTTTTCGGTGTTCGCCTCGAGGAGCGCCTGGACCCTGTCAAGCGCTAGGTCCCGGGCCTTGGCCACGCGAGCCGCCTGGATTTGCGCGTTGGCAACGCTGATATGGGGGTCGAGTCCGCTGGCGGAGGAGGTGACGGCGTCAGCAGGAACCTCGGCGTCGGCGGCCAGCCCGTTCGATGTCCGGTAGGCGGCTACGGCGGCCTTGATGCTGTCGTTGAGCTTCTGGCTGGTCGGGCCGAAATTGGTGCCCCCCGAGCTCGTCGCGTCATAGCCGGTACCAGCGGCCGAGGCCCTGGGCTGGAAATATTTGTCGCTGGAGAAATTCTGGGCGAGGAGCGCCGAGCCTCGGACGGTGCCGTCCTTGTCCACTACGAGGCTGCCGTTGGCCTTGGCGGAGAAGAAAGCCTGGCCACCGGCCCAGATGACGAGCGGGTAAGCGCCGCAAAGCAGCACGGCGAACACGAGCGTGAGCAACAGGGATGTCTTTAGTTCCAGGAGGAGAGTTTTCATGGTTCAGACGAGGTGGACCGTATTCACGACAAGATCGATCAGCTTGATGCCGACGAACGGGATGACGATGCCGCCAAAGCCGTAGATGAAGAGGTTGCGCCGTAGTATGGCCGCCGCGCCGATCGGGCGGTAGGCCACGCCCTTAAGCGCGAGCGGGATGAGGGCGACGATGATGAGCGCGTTAAAGATGACGGCGCTCAGGATGGCACTCAAGGGCGACGCCAGGTGCATCACATTGAGCGGGGCGATCGCCGGAAAGACGCCGACCAGCATCGCGGGAATGATCGCGAAATACTTGGCCACGTCGTTCGCGATGCTGAACGTCGTCAGCGCGCCGCGAGTGATCAGCAGCTGCTTGCCGATCTCGACAATGTCGAGAAGCTTCGTCGGGTTGGAGTCCAGGTCGACCATGT
>PLXS01000040.1 GCA_003151515.1 Opitutaceae bacterium | reverse complement strand
TTTAACGGTCACCGGGGCGCTTCCGATTGCCCCACAGACCATGGCCAATGAGCTGAACGTCCTGAGGCCCATTTTCGCTTATGCCGCCAAACACGGCCTAATGCTGACGAATCCGGCGGCAGACATTAAACGCCGGAAGGCCGCTCCAAAGAAGATCACCGTTCCAACTCGTGAGCAATTCCGGTGCCTCATCGAAACAATCCGCGAATCAGACGGCCGCCGGGACAGTCAACAAAAGGCCAAAGCAGGGGCAGACCTTGTCGAGTTGCTGGCTTACTCCGGTTGTCGAATTGCCGAGGCCGGAGAATTGGTTTGGGCCAATGTCGATTTCGAGAACAACGCTTTGACCATTACCGGAGGCGTCTATGGCACAAAGAATCACGAGCAGAGAACGATCCCAATGACCCAGGCCTTACGAGCATTGCTGTTAAGGTTGAAAGCGGAGCAAAGGCCCCAAATGTCCGACCGAATCAGCCCTACGAGAAAGGCGAAGACTTGCGTTTCGACGGCGTGCCACCGACTTCAGTATCCCCCATTCACTCACCACGATTTCAGGCACTTCTTTGCCACCACCTGCATCGAGGCAGGCGTCGATATCCCCACCGTTAGCCGATGGCTTGGGCACAAGGATGGCGGAGCATTCGCGATGAGAGTTTACGGCCACCTTCGCCAAGAACACAGTCTTTCAGCTGCTCAAAAGGTGATCTTCTGAACGATGAGTTTATCGGCACCAACTATGGCGAGCCTCCCGCTTCGCGGGAGGCGTGCCTGAGGTAGGCGTGAGATACATCGATTGGTTCGTGAATTCTATCTTCCAGCAATTAGACGTTCAATCTCCGCTTGAGACGGCACGACGATTCACGAGATTCAACTTGGAAATTGCGACGGTAACGATGACGAGGTTGCACAGCACAAGAGAGGGGATGTACATTCGCAGTTCGGCGATGTGATTTGTGGGGGATGAAATAAGGAAGATCAGCGCCGCGGCAATTGTCAGGCGGCGAGCCCAGCTCGGGACCAACGGCCATTCGTTACACAAAAGCAAAGCCATCACCAAAACATATGCAGCCAGATAAAAATACGAATTGGAATAGTTGGGATGGGAGATAAACATCCAAACTTCATGCAAGTTTTGCTCCGTAAAATGTCTTGGGTACGCGAAATTCTCCAAAACTGAAGAACGGGCATGTCCACCGATTGGACTGTTGGCCGCGCGCACGAGGAACACAAATACCGCGCACGCCAGTCCCCATCCAAAGCACCAGGCCGATTCCTTGAAAAAATTCTTTCGATCCCTTTGCCCGAGGGCATGAAGAAACCACCAGACAACAACGCCGAAGACAGCGGACTCCCTATTGAGGGCACCGATAAAGATTAGGAGGGTAAACGCGTAGCGGCGACCTCTCAAAGCTGCAAGGATCAGCAAACTGAAGATCGCTGAATCTGTGAAATCCGACGGAATTTCATAAATGTGGAAGAATGTTGGCAAAAGCGTGATTTCATGAAGGAGTGCGGCGGCCGAACCGATCCAATAGGAAGTACCAGTCGCGCGCGTGACCAGCAGAGCAAAACACGCCAATGCAAAACTCCCGCTTGCCCATCGGACGAGTAGGTAGGCTTGGCTTTGTTTGATCCCAGCGGTCTTGGAAACGATCGCTATGGCATAGGGAACTAGTATCCGGTTCCGCCAGTTAAGCATTTCGTCCGGTTTGCCGCCGAGCTGTCCAACTGTCCGGTTGACGATGGCCGCCTGGCCCTCCACTACCTCGGGCATAGTCAGCAAGCGGGGATGGAGGGTCTCAGATATACGAGCGAGCAGCGCCCCCGCAGTGAGCAAGAATATAACATAGGCCAAGATGCGCAACGTGAAGTGACCTCCTATATTTGTACAGGTGCTTGATTAATATAAGAGGCTAAATATTGAAGCGGACTCAACGATAATCTAACGCGGCGTGTGCTCAAGATTAAACCGAGCAATATGCCCCTAACAAATCGCTATTCCGTAAGATTGAATGGCGAGCGCACAAAGACGGTCAATGAAGCCAGCATCTCAATCGTCTTCGTCCGCCTACGCTGCTGGGTTGTAGCCGAGGCGAAACGCTCTGACAGCCAACGCTAACGACAGACTGCTGATCGATATTCTCACGAGGACCTCTGCCGCGTCTTTGAAGCCACTACGTCGCCGTGGATCTCGGTAACATCGACCCACTCGACCTTTTCAAGTGGCGGAGCCAAGGCGCGCTTCGCAGCTTGCTCAATCCGGCCACGCTCAGGCACAGCCAGCGCGAGCTAGTAGATAGATGTCCCGTGCAGCGTGCTACCGCGAATCTCCGTCTTTCTGTTACTCCGCAGGTCGATTACTGTTGAAGCGTCCACGCCGCTTGGCACTTGGAACCCGTCTCGAATGGCGTGCATCCCAGTTGGCCAATAAGCCAGAGGGAAGACTTTGATGAATCTCCGAATCTGATATGCCCAGCGGGGCCCAAACCGATCAGCCCAGCCATCCCGGTCTTTGAAGCCGTTGAGCTTCGAAAGGCTCGCTAGCTTGGTCCGGGAAAGCCAGCCCCCTATGCCAGCCCAGGAGAACTTGAGCGAGCAGCACTCGCGATTCTTGCGAGCCGTACCCCAATACGAGCATAGGCGGGCCCCTTTGTCCTTAATGAGCCGCTGGGCCATGTGCTTCGAGATGTACTTGGAGACGTAACGGGCGACGCCTTCCTCTGTGCCCTTGATTGGCAGCGAGTGAACGACCTTCCCAAAGCCGAATTTGGGCGCATTCCTGCGCAGCCAGTAATACTCCCGCCTACATGCTGGGTTGACGCTGCTCAGGTCGACGAAGCCGAGCGCACCGTTGTTAAAGACCACTATCTTCACCGGCAACTTCAATTGCCTCAACGAAAGCAGGTCGCCCAACAGCATGGATATTCCGCCATCGCCCGACAGCGTCACCATCCGGCAGCCGGGAAACGCGAGCTGCGCGCCGATCGCCTGGGGCAGTGCGTTCGCCATTGAGCCGTGGTTGAACGATCCGAGCAGGCGGCGCTTTCCGTTCATCGCAGATACCGGGCAGCCCAAACCGTGGGAGTCCTCACGTCGCATGAGAAGATCGCGTCTGCTGACGCGACTTCGTCGATCACTTTGGCCAGGAACTGCGGGTGGATCGGCTTCTTGCCAGGGACGCCCGCCGCAAGGTCATCCAGGCTCTTTTGGACATCTTGGTAATGGCTGATGAATTTCCTCAAATGCCTGTCGTCCGCCTTGGTCTCAATCTTATCCAACAGCGCGCCTAGGGTTTCCTTCACGTCACCGATCAGCCCCATGTCTATCCGGGTACGGCGGCCAAGGTTTTCCCCCCGGGTAATTGTCGCCTTCTGCGGGAAGAATTGCGTGTACGGGAAATCCGTCCCGAGCATGAACAGCGTGTCGCAATCCATCATGGCGTGGTAGCCGGAGGAAGATCCGATCAATCCGGTGAGTCCCACATCATAGGGATTGTCGTATTGGATGTGTTCGCGGCCGCGCAGCGCGGAGACGATGGGCCATTTCAGTTTCCGGGCCACCTCAATAAGCTTCGCGTGGGCGCCGGCGCATCCCGCCACGCCAAATATCGTCACCGCCTTGGATTCATTCAGCAGCTCAGCCAACCTTGTGATGTCGCCTTCCGAGGGGCGAAGCACCGGCTGGAGGCGCTTAATGCTGGCGCTCGGTTTTCGATAATTGGTCTGTTTAAGGGCAATATCTCCGGGGATGGCCACCACGGAGACGTCTTTTTTGGTCAGGGCTGTTTGGATGGCGATCTCCAGAACCCTCGGGATCTGCGCCGGCTGCAATGCGAGTTCGCAGTAGTGGCTGCAGTTGCGGAACAATTGGTCCGGGTGGGTCTCCTGAAAATAGGTGCTTCCGATTTCGGAGTTGGGAATGTGGGCGGCGACGGCCGAGACCGGCACCCGGCTGCGGTGGCAGTCATAAAGGCCATTTATGAGATGCATGTTGCCGGGCCCGCAGCTTCCGGCGCAGACGGCGAGTTAGCCCGTGAGATGGGCCTCAGCTCCGGCCGCGAAGGCTCCCGTCTCCTCATGCCTGACCATGATCCACTCGATGTCCTTGCGCTTGCCTATCTCCTCAAGGATTCCGTTGAGCGAATCACCCGCCACACCGTAAATCCGCTTCACTCCAGCGGCTACCAGCGTTTCGATATTTATTTCTGCAACGCTTTTCTGAACCATACCGGTAATTCGGAAAGTTCACCTACAAAATTGAGAAAGAGCGAAAAGGCAAAAATTGTTGACGATTTGCGAGCCTGTCCATCGGGCCAATCAATTCCGGAAAATTGTCACGCTTGTTGTCACCCGAAGCCAATAAATGGGACGTTTCTGGATAACCCAGGATGATCGCCACCCGCCCACGACTTGCTGAGCATCCGCGAAATGATGACTCTCGATGACTCCAGAAGGTGTTGGATACAAAGGCCGTAGCGAATTTGCAGGCCGTTTCCTAACCTTTACTGTCCGTTCACGTCATTATCGCACTTTCTCTCAATTCGTTCAATCACCCGATTCTGATCTCGATGCCCGAAAACGAATATCTGCGGAGGTATATTCTCCCGGCCGAGTAAGCCGGATAGTTGGCAGCGACCCACACTTGCAACAGGAGACAAGGCATCTCAAGATTCAAGCAATGCCGCGGCCGGTCACTGCACTTATCGTCGATGATGAGTCTCACGTACTTGTATACCTTCGTGCCCTTCTGAAGCAACTGGGCGTCGAGACCGTTTGGGATGCCGCCGATGGAATCGCGGCAATTGAACATGTGGCTGCGCACAAACCCGATGTTGTTCTTCTGGACATGAATCTCCCGCAGGTCAGCGGATTGCAGCTGCTCGCAAAGTTCAAGGCGGAGTATCCCAAGATGCCCGTCATCGTCGTCTCCGTGATGAGCACAATGAAGACGGTCACCCAGGCCTATGAGCTAGGCGCCGATGCATACGTGCTGAAACACCTGCCGAAAGCCCAGGTGTTTGAGATGCTTTCCAACGCTTTCGATAAGATTGCCGAAAGCTCGGGCGACGGAACGGACGGGGATGGAAAGAAGCCGACGGCTCCGATCTGATCGGCACCGTCTTCTGCGGCGGGCTCCCGGCAGAACGTTCTGCCGCATATCACGTCGTTATCGGCAAACGTAAGGCGAGCCCATCGGCAAGCGCTTCTATTCGTTCCGTCACTTAGCGCCTTTATGGCTCTTGTTGCTCTCGCAAGAAAAGCTTGGTTGCAGCGAAAAGCATGATTGCGCTCTACGCTAAGACGTTCACGGGTCGACACGCTTAGGCATTAGGATAAAAAGTTGTCAGCCGAGTTGTCACCCGACTTCGAGATTTAAGTTTTTTCAGGATGACTCGGGATTATCTCGAACCTGCATAAGCCATTTCGTTTTTTCAGATCATTTCCTGGCCCCTGCTCTCCGTTTGTGTCAGTATCCCTCTTTATCAGAATTCGTTCAATCACCCGGTTGTTAACTCGGTGCCCGAAGGCAGCGGGTCAGGCTTGCAACAAATGCCACGCCATCTGAGAATTCAAATTATGCCGCGACCGGTCACTGCACTGATCGTCGATGATGAGGCTCACGTACATGTGTACCTTCGTATCCTCTTGAAGAAACTGGGCGTCGAAACAGTTTGGGATGCCGCCGACGGGCACGCGGCGCTTGAACAGGCAGCTGCGCACAAACCTGATGTCGTGCTTCTGGACATCAATCTTCCGCTTATCGGCGGGCTGGAGGTGCTCGCGAAGCTCAAGGCGGCTCATCCCAAGATGCCCGTCATCGTCATCTCCGTGGTGAGCAAGCCAGAGACGCTCGTCCAAGCCCATGAGCTGGGTGCCGATGCATACGTGCTGAAGCACTATCCGATAGCCAGGGTGCTTCAGATGCTTTCCGAAGCTTTCGACAATATCGCCGAAAACTCCGGCTGCGAAACGGTCGGGAACGGAGAAAAGCCGGCGGCTCCGGTCTGAGCGGCACCGCCCTGCGCGGAGGCCCCCGTTAGAGCTTTCTGCCGTAGTTCACTTCGGTATGGGCAAACGCGCAACGCCCCATCGGCAAGCGCTCCAACTCGTTCCGTGACTCAGGGCTTTTGTGGCTTCTTCTATTTTCGCGGGAAACGCCTGGTTGCAACGAGAAGCATGGTTTCGCTCGACGCCATGACGTTCACGGGCGACACGCTTGGGGCATCAGGATAAAAAGTTGCCAACCGATGTTGTCACCCAATTCCCAAAATTAGGCCCTTTCAGGATCACTCAGGATAATCGCTCCATGACCGCAATCTCCTGAGTATCCGAGCGACGATTACATCAGGTGGCTCCAGAAGATTTTGGCTAATAATGCCTTATCGTTTTTGCAGACCTCGGCCTTACCGCTTGGCTACCGCGCCCTCGTTTCTGAGGACAGAACTGAACTTAATACCTTTCGCCCGAAGTCAACGGCAAGGGAAAAGGCCCCGTTGATTTCCAAATCGAGAATTGGCGGTGGATCGACAATTGACGGCGGAAAACGACAATGACTCCAGAAAACGGCTATGCTCCCGCAATCTTCGCCCAATCACCACCCCCGGCAACTGGCACGCATTGCGTTGGTCGGATTCATCGTGACCTTCGTTCTCGCTCGCGCCTTTGTCTTTTTGATCATGGCCAAGGAGATTCCGAATTTCTACTTCTTTCTCCAAGGCACACACGTCCATCATTTGAATTACGGCATTTTCCTCCTGGCTGCCGCGGGTGGGTACGCTGTCTTTCGCCATCCGACAGGGGGCGCAGCCGAGTTGAATGCGTTGGCTTATGGAGTCGGGATGGGGCTCACATTTGACGAGTTTGGCATGTGGCTGCATCTCGGCGGCAGCTATTGGCAGCGGACGAGCATTGACGGCGTGATTATCATCGCGGCGTTGTTTGCCTTTATCTCCTATGCCCGGTCAATCCGGCGTTTCGAGTCACGCCATTTCTGGGAGTTCGCCTGTCTGGCAGCTGCGGTTGTCGGCTTCGGATGGGTCGTGTACACGACGGGCGATCGTCTGGGCGCGATGTTTGGTCCAAGATTGCACGAATTGGAGATGTCGTCATCTCCCTGACGCTCGATTCAGAGGGCTGGAGCAGTGAAAGGCGCGTGGTGCGCCTGGAGGGCTTCCCAAGGCGGATTGAGAGGCTCGCTGCGCACGCGCCTGAGAGGGCCGGCGGGTGACCGGCCCTTTTTTCCAATTGCTTATGGGGACGCGCTTGACTGCAAGGAGCCGTCGCACCTTCCGCAATTACTTGGGAGGGACGGTCGAACGATTTCGAGCCTTGCCGCCGACGCGACTTTTGGCGAATTCGGGGGAAAACTCCGATGAAGATCGACGCCTTTTCAAAGTACATTATCGCGAGGAAGAGCCTGCCGACGCCGATGAGCGCGCTCCGAACCGCCGTCGCGGCCTCGGCCTCACTGCTGGTCGCCCGGCTGTTGCGGCTTCCAAACGACTATTGGGCGGTTGTCTCCTGCATAATCGTCATGCAGTCGACGCTCGGGACAGCCCTGGCGGTCTCCGTCCAGCGCTTCGCGGGGACTGCGATCGGAGCGGCGGTGGCGGCGCTCGCGGCGACCTATTTCTACGGCAACGCCCTTGCATACGGGGTTTCGCTGTTCGCGATTGGGATGTTCTGCTGGGCCCTTCGCATCGAGAGAAGCGCCTTCAGGTATGCGGGCATAGCTCTCACCATCGTCATGCTGACCGCTCACATCGAGAGCGTCCCGGCGGTCGCGTTTCACCGCTTCCTGGAGGTTTCCATCGGAATCGCGGTGGCCCTGGTGCTGACCATCGTCTGGCCGGAGGCCCCTGCGGCAGCGCCTGAATCCGGCGGCGGCGCCGCAAGAGCTGCGGGCTGAAAGGGTCCTGGCTCTTGTTCCTGCGCTTTTGACAGCGGGTGCGCCGTGCGCCTCAATCTGGCCGGGGCGCGTCTGTGCGGCCCAAGCGCCCGCAAACCCCCAAGAAGCCCATTCCCGATGCCCCCCAATTGACGTCCGCAATCAGAGGAGTCCGCCGAGCCTGGCTCCCGGCCATCCTGCTCGCGCTCTGGCCGGCAAGGTCCCCGGCCCTCGAGCCTGGGGACCGTGTCGCCGTCTGCGGCGACTCGATTACCGAGCAGAGGGTTTACACGGTGTTCATCGAGGACTACCTGCTCATGTGCCAGCCGGTGCGGGTCGGCTCCGTGCAGCAGATCGGCTGGAGTGGAGAGGCGCTTCCCGGGCTCCTCGGCCGGATCGGCTCCGACGTGCTCCCGTTCCATCCGACTGTGGTGACGACGCTCTACGGGATGAACGACGGGGGATACAAGCCGACGAGACCCGACACCGTGGCCGCCTTCCGGAAGAACACGGCGTCCGCGATCCGCGCGTTCAAGGCCGCAGGGGCGCGCCTCGTCGTCGTCGGGTCGCCGGGGGCCGTGGACACGGATAGGTTCAAGACCTGGTTTGCGGCTGGCTGCTCGCCGGACGCGTACAACCAGACGCTCTATGACCTCGGGCAGGCGGCGAGGGCTGCGGCGGGGCAGGAGGGCGCCGAATGGGTCGACGTCCACGGCGCCATGATGGATGCCATGGCGAGGGCTAAGGCCAAGTACGGGCCGGACTACTTCATCGCGCCGGACGGCGTGCATCCGGCGCCAAACGGGCAGCTCGTGATGGCCTACGCGTTTCTCAGGGCGATGGGATGCTCGGGCCGCATAGGGACCATAACCATTGACGCGGCTAGCGGCGAGGCGACGGCTTCGGGCGGCCACAGGATCATCGCCTCCTCGCCCGGGAGGACCGAGGTCGAGTCCGAGCGCTACCCATTCTGCTTCACGGACGACCCGGCCTACCCGGAGTCGACGCGATCGATCCTGAGCTGCCTCGCGTTCAACGCCGACCTGAACCGCTTCATTCTCGTGGTGACCCACGCGCCGTCGCGCATGAAGGTGTCTTGGGGCGGCGTGTCGCGCGCCTACTCGGCCGATGAGCTTGCGCGAGGCGTCAACCTGGCGGGTGATTTCCTCGAAAACCCGTTTTCTCAGGCATTCGCGAGGGTCCACGTTCTCGTCGCGGCCCAGCAGGCCTACGAGACCCCGGCGGTCAAGGGACTGCTAAACGGCATGGGCGCGACACGCAGGTACTTCCCGGAGAGGCAGGGCGCCTTCGACGACATGCAGGCGGCCGTCCTTCAGAAGGACACCCAACTATTCGGGGACTGCCGTGCGGCGGTGCTGCCCGTAAGGCACGTGATAGAGCTGGCGGCCGCGCCGGCCCCCTGACCCGGAAGCCGCGGCCCTTGGGGGCGCTGGCTAGGGCAGGATCTCCTTGGCGTTCCAGTCCTGCCCGGGGTAGCGCTGCGCAAAGTCCGACCTCACCTTGATCGTGAAGAGGTGGTGCGACTCCTTGGCCGCTATGAGCCTCTCATGGTCGTCCCTGAGCTTCTGGAGCATGGCGGCGCTCGACATGAACCCGGGGTTCGCCGAATTGCCCGCATGCTCGACGGTGTCGGCGAGGGCCGCGAGCGCGCCCAGGGTGTCGGCCTGGGGGGCCGCGCGCATGGCCGCCCGTATCGCAGGCATCCGCGGCTTCTGCCCCGGTATTGTCTCGTCCTGGCGGGCGACCTCCCGGTACAACTCGGCCGAGTCCTTGCAGGCGGCCTGGTACAGGTCGATGATGCCCCCGATGTTCTGCGCGAACTGCACGGCGTCGGGATCGACGTTGTCAGTCGGAAACTTGGAAAGGGACTGCTTGAGGACGCCCAGCTTCGATGCCTGGTTGTCGAGCATCACGGTGTCGACGCCGCCGATCATGGCCGGTATGCGCTCCCTGTTGTCGGAGTTGATCTGCGAGCGCACCTGGCCCACGAGGATCAGGTAGCTGCGCGTCGACGCCCCGTCGTACGTCTGCTTGTCGGCGCTGTCCGAGCGCGAGCATCCAAATGCCGCGATCAGGATGCCCGCGGCCAGGGCGTGACGAAGCGCCTTCATGCAAGGGATTATCATAAATGTTCTGCTAGTCGGCAAGTTGATTTCCCGAGGGGGCCAGGCTCCCTCTTTTGTGCTGACAGCCGCGCGCATCCCCATGAGCCTGCGCCGGATGACCCTTACCCGGTGGTCCCCTTTGCGACTGTTGCCGGCGGCCGTGCTCGCCCTTCTAGCGTTCCCCCCCGGCCTGCGCGCCCAGGTGACCGAGGTGCCCCAGACGATAGAGCCCGGACACGTCCTCATGTGGATGGACGCCATCTCCTTCGGCCTGCAGCCGGAGGCCGCGGCCCCGAACGAGTACAAGGCGCTCGCCCTCGGCACCACGATAATCTCCACCGGCGTCACGGACACCTTCGACTTCGAGGCCGGCGCCCAGCTCTTCCTGCGCGACACCTTCACGTCGGCCGGCTCGGATCACACCGACAGCGGCATCGGCGACCTGCAGCTGCGCGTCAAGTGGACGTTCTGGAGCGACCCCTCGACGGGGCAGGCCGCGGCCGTCATCCCGTACATCCTGGTGCCGACCAACTCGAGCGCCGTTGGCAACGACTACACGCAGGGCGGCATCATCATCCCGTGGTCATTCCAGACCGGGGCGGGGCTCAAGGCTGGCGCGATGGTCGAGCTGGACGAGCTGCGCAACGAGGCCAACACCCGCTATGACACCCGCTGGTACGGGAGCGCGTACGCCCGCTGGGAGCTGGCCCACACGGTAAGCGCCTACGGCGAGGCGACGGCGAGCGCAACGACGGAGGGCTCATCCACGTACACCGGGACCCTCGGGGCAGGGGCCACCCTGAGCATCTCGAGCAACTTCGAGTGGGATTTCGAGATGAGCCGGGTGCTGGGCCCCGGCCGCAACCAGTGGACCCAGGTGCTCCGGTTCCGCTGGCGCCTCCTGTAGGCTCACGGCGCCCGCACGGGCCCTTCGCCTACGCTTCCTCGAAGTCGGTCAGGATCGAGAACCTGAAGGTCGAGCCCTCGCCGACGCGGCTTTCGACCGAGATCGAGCCCCCCATCAGATCGCAGAGGCGCTTGGAGATGATCAGGCCCAGGCCCGTGCCGCCCCGGCGCCTCGTGGACGAGGTGTCGACCTGGCTGAAGGGCTGGAATAGCCCGTCCAGCTTCTCCGGCGGGATCCCGATGCCGGAGTCCTTGATCGCGAAGAAAAGCCGGGCGACGCGGCGGTGCGAGCCGGGCTCTATCGGCTCGCCGCGGGCGCACGACACCTCGACCGACACGCCGCCGCGCTCGGTGAACTTGAGGGCGTTTCCGATCAGGTTGTTGAGGATCTGGCGGATGCGCCCCTCGTCGCTGTTCACGATCTCCGGGACGCTGGAGTCGACCTTCGAGTCGAGGGCCAGGGCCACCGAGCGCGCCTTCGGCGCGTAGAAGGCGCAGATATCCTGCACGCACGACCGAATCGGGAAGGGGGCATGCTCGATGTCGACCTTGCCGCTCTCGAGCTTCGAGAGGTTGAGGATGTCGGCGATGATCTTCTCCAGGGCGAGGCCGCTTGAGTTGATCATCTCCACCTGCTCGCGCTGGTCCAGCGTAAGCGTGGTGGAACCCAGCATCTTGGAGAACCCGACTATCGCGTTGATGGGCGTTCTTAGCTCGTGGCTCACGATCGCCAGAAACTCCGACTTCGCGCGGTCGGCGGCCTCCGCGGCCTCCTTGGCGCGCAGGAGCGCCGCCTCGGCCTCCTTGCGCTCCGTGATGTCGTGGCCGACGGCCTGGTACTCCATCGTGGTGCGCTCGTCGTCTTTGATGGCGCGCTGCGTCCAGCGGATCCAGAGGCGCCGGCCGTCGTTGAAGGTCATCTCGGACTCGAACGTGTAGGGCTCGTCGGCGATCGCGGCCCCGGGCGCGAAGTAGGGGAAGTCCTCCCCGACGACCTCGTTGCGCTTGCGGTTGACGGCGCGGGCGTAGGCGCCGTTCACGAAGGTTATCTTGCCGTCGTTCTTGTAGCGGCAGATGAGGTCCGGCTGGTCCTCGACGATCCCCTTGTAGCTCGCCTCGACCTGCTGGAGCGAGCGCGCCATGCGCTCGATCTTGCGCGCGAGGCCTATGATCTCGTCCGAGTCCGACTCCTCGTCCGCGCCCATCGGCTGGCTCTCGATCTTGATCGAGTCCGTGGTGCTGTGGATGGAGCGCAGGGTCTTGACGAGCGCCTGGTCCCAGACGTACCCGGCCAGCAGCAGCAGCATGGCCCCCGTGATCGCGAACCCGATGATGTAGAGGGTGGGGCCGAGCTTATCGCGGACCTGCTCGTCCGTAATGATCAGGATCCATGCTATGAGCAGGCCAAAAGCCAAAATGAGGACAAACAGCGTTTTGCGTTTCATCGAGGATTCGACTGACGTTGAAAGTTTGCGCGAGGGGGACATCGGAGTCGAGTACGGATCTAGCCCGTGGTGCGCGCCTTAGGAGGCGAAGAAGGGGTTGTGGCGTTTCTCCTGGGCCACCGTTGTAAGGGGGCCGTGGCCGCAGGCGAGAACCGTGTCCCGCGGCAGGCTCAGTATCTTCTCGACGTCGTTCCTGTACTGGTCGGCGAAATGGGTCGGGCTGCCGCCGATGGAGCACGAAAAGAGGGAGTCGCCGACGATCGCCAGCGGGAAGCTAAGGCCGGTCACGTAGTAGCTCGTCTGGCCCGGGGAATGCCCCCAGGTCGACAGCGTCTTGATCGCGACCTCGCCCAGGTGGAAGTGGGCGTTCTCACGGAACTGCTTGGCGCCGGGGTGGTCCGAGGGCTCACGCTCGCTCGCCCAGACCTCGGCCCCGCTCTCCGCGGCCAGCCGCCGCAGGTCCGCCACGTGGTCGTCGTGCGTGTGCGTGAGGAATATCATCTCAAGGCGCAGCTTCTGCGACCGGACGAGGTCGAGCATGGCGGTGCAGTCCGAGCCCGTGTCGAAGGCCGCCGCCGCGCGGCTGCGCCCGTCCCAGACCAGGTAGCTGTTGACCGTCATGTCCTCGAACGGGGTGTTGAATATGGCGAAGCCGTGGCGGAAGACCGGCACCTCGGGGTACCAGCCCTTGTGCGCCAGCTCCTGGAGGGCGTCGGGGGAGAGCTTGAGGTGGCGGGCGACGCGCCGGATGACGGCGTCGATCACCGTGCCGGACTTGACCGCACCCAGGTCCTCCGGGGTGACCTCCGCCCGGGCGCACAGGTCCGCGTCCGTAACCCCGAGGCCGCGCTGGGCCTTTCCTATCACGTCGCTGAAGCTGTCCTCGATGGGTATGCGGGGCATCGGCGCCTACCGTATCACTGCGCCTTGCCCGGTGCGAGCCTTTGCGCCTCGCGCTCCGCCGAGAGCGCCAGGTCGGCGCGCCCCGCCTTTTCGAATATCCCGGCGATGTCCCTGTAGGCCGCGGCGCCCCTCTTGGCGTCGCGCTTGGCGATCTCGGCCGCCTGCTCCATGGCCTTGCCCGAGTCGCCGATCGGCCACGGGGCCTTGGCGTAGAACTCCATGAGCGCCTCGCGCGCCTCCATGTCGCGCGGGTTGGCGGCCAGGGCCCGGATCATGGCGTCGCGCCCCTCGAGGGCCAGCCCGAGCGAGCTGTCGCGGTCCGCGAGCTCCAGGCAGACGCCCGCGTACTCCGCGAGATAGGTCGCGTTCTGCGGAGAGAGCTGGACCGCGCGCCCGAGCATCTGGCGCGAGCCGTCGAGCGAGGCGGTCCCGCCGGAACGCTCGAGAACCATGCCCAGGTAGTAGAGCGCGGCGGCGTTCTGCGGCTCGGCAGCCACCAGGGGCTCAAGGATAGCCCGGGCCTCGGCCAGGCGCCCCTTCTTGTAGAGGGCGACCGCGTCGCCCAGCGGCGCGGCCGCCGCGCCTGGGGCCAGCACGCACAGCAGCCCCGCGGCCAGCCCGACCCTTAGCCGGGAGGCGCCTGCCGCGGCGCCCGTCATCTAGCAAACGCCCGCTTGAGCGCCTTCGCGACGTTCGGCGGCACGAACTTTCCGACCTGGCCGCCGTAGCGCGCCACCTGCTTCACGAGGGAAGAGCTCGTGTAGCTGAACTGCTCGTTCGGCATGACGAAGATCGCCTCGATCCGGGGCTCCAGGTGGCGGTTCATGAGCGCCATGTTGAACTCGAACTCGAAGTCCGAGAGAGCGCGCAGGCCGCGGATGATCGCGTGGGCCTTCTGCGCGATCGCGAAGTCGACCAGCAGGCCCCCGAAGATGGTGACCCTCACGTTCTTAAGGCGCTCGACGTTCGGCAGGACCATGGCCAGGCGCTCCTCGGGCGAGAAGAGGGGGTCCTTGCCCGGGTTCTCGGCGATCGCGACCGTCACGCGATCAAAGAGCTTCGACGCGCGGGAGAGCACGTCCAGGTGTCCGTAGGTGATCGGGTCGAAGGTCCCGGGATAGATGCAGTGGCGCATGCGCGTCGCCGGGGTAGGCAAGACAGGAAGGGGGCCGTTGGCGAGCGCGTTCCTCTCTCCGATGTTGCGTTCGTCGCCCTTCCGGGATGTTTTTCTAGGGCAGCAGAATGAACGTACCCAACGCCCTCACGCTGTCGCGCATCCCGCTCATGTTCGTGATCGTGGGGCTCATGTACCCCGCGTGGCCCGGCGCCGCAACGCTGGCGTTCGTCCTGTTCATCGGCGCCGCCGTGGGCGACTGGCTCGACGGCTACATCGCGAGGAAGCAGGGGCTCGTCTCCAACTTCGGCAAGCTGATGGACGCCATGGCGGACAAGATCATGGTGATCGGCATCGTCATCGCCCTTGTGGAGAAGCACGAGATCCCGCTTGCGCTGGCCCTGATCACGCTCTGCCGCGAGTTCCTGGTCACCGCCATGCGCATGGTGGCCGCTTCAAAGGGCGTCGTCGTCGCGGCCGACCGCGCCGGCAAGTCGAAGACGGTCACGCAGCTTGTCGCGCTCGGGTTCTTCCTCGGCGCCCCGATGGTGTCGCAGGACGGCGGGTACCTCTTCCACTGGGACGCCTCGGCCTTCGTCAAGCTCGTCCTCAACGTGGGCGTCTTCATCTATGTCTTGGGGACGGCCCTGTCGGTCTGGTCGGGCTACCGCTATATCTCGCGCAATGCCTCCCTGGTGTTCGGCGACGAGCGCCCCCGGCCATGAAGCTCGGCCAGCCAGGGTGGACCAAGCAGCTTCCCACCGAGGCCGTGGTGGGCTTCGCGACGCTCGGGCCCCTCGGCCGGCGCATGCGGGCGCCCGGCACGTGGGGCTCCGCTGCGGGCACGCTCTACTTCGTCCTGTGCTTTAGCTACATGGGCATCGCCGGGAACCTGGTCGCGAGCGCGATCGGCTTCTACGTGGCGGTCGGCCTCTGCGGCGAGGCGGAGATTCGGCTGGGCCGGCGCGACCCCGGGGAGGTGATCCTGGATGAGTTCGTGGCCATGCCGCTTTGCTTCCTGGGCTGGCAGTGGATCGCCGGGACGGGGGGCCTCGCGTACATCGCCCTGCTTGCCGCCGGCTTCTGCCTCTTCCGCCTCTTCGACATCTTCAAGCCCTGGGTCATCGATTCGCTTCAGGAGCTGCCGGGGGGATGGGGAGTGGTGGCCGACGACACGGCGGCTGCGCTCGCCACCTGCGCGACGCTCCACCTGGCCCACGCCCTCTGGGCGCTGCGTTGAGGCGCGCCAAGGTGCCGTTCCCTAGGGTAGGGCCTGGACCCTCTCGGCGGGCACCCTGAGCAGGAGACCCTGACGCAGGACGTCGACCGCAATCACGACGCCGCGCGGGTCGGATGAATCGTCGACCAGGCCCTCGAGGCCGTGGAGCGCGCCCCCCACGATCCGCACGCGCCTTCCGCGCGTCAGCAGCGGGATCACCGTCAAGGCGACGCCCGACGAGACGATCTTTCGGACGTCAGCAAGCTGCGCCAGGAACCGGAGCTCGTCCTCGACGGGGATCGCGCGGGCAAGGAGATCCTGCTGGTAGATCCTCGCCTTCCGCTCGGCGGGCACCCTTGCAAAGACGTATCCGGGGAAGAGCGGCTTCGTGAAGCGTTTCGCCCCGCTGGGGTAACGCCGGACGCTTTCCACCAGGGGAAGGTAGTGCTCCATGGCCTCGGCGGCCATGAGCGCCGCGAACTTCTTCTCCCTGCGCGGCCGCGTATGGCAGACGAACCAGTCCCCGGCCGCCAACGGTGCGCTCACGCCTTGAGGAGGAAGCGCACGGCGGCGTGGTAGCCCTCCAGCCCGAGGCCGGTGATGACGGCCGTGCATGCGGGCGCCGTGAGCGAGGTGTGGCGGAACTCCTCCCTCTTGTAGATGTTTGAGATGTGGACCTCGACGGCCGGGACGCGCGCCCCCAGGAGGGCGTCGCGAAGCGCCACGCTCGTGTGGGTGAGCGCGCCGCCGTTGATCACGATCCCGTCGAAGCCGTCGTCGGCCAGCTTCGCGATCCGGTCGATGAGCTCGCCCTCGTGGTTGGACTGGAAGAATTCGAGCTTGGCCGCCGGCGCGAACTCCGCCCTGAGGGCCTTCTCAAGGTCGCCCAGCGTCGCGTTGCCGTAGATCTCCGGCTCGCGCTTGCCGAGCCGGTCGAGGTTGGGTCCGTTGAGTATTGCAATCTTCTTCATGGGGTCGCGTCGGGGACGCGCTAGAGGGGATTTTCGGTCCCAATGAACTCCCAGGGCAACCCAAACTTTGCCGAGACCTCCGCCGCGAGGGCGCGCACGCCGTGGACCTCCGTGGCGTAGTGGCCGCAGAGGTACAGGTTGAGGCCCTGCTCCTGGGCCACGTTGAACCATTCCTCGCGCAGCTCCCCGGTCACGAGCGTGTCCACGCCCTCGTCAAGGAGCGCCCGCATGGCCCCGTTTCCGCTGCCGCTGCATACCGCAACCCTCGCCGGCCTCGCCGGCCCGAACTCAATGGCGGTGACGCGGGGATACAGGGCCTCGAGGCGCCGCCGCAGGGCGGCCCTGGGCAAGCGCGAGGGCGCGATCCGCCCGATGTGGCCGCCCTCGTTCCAAAGGAAGCCGCGGGTCGGGCGCAGCCCGAGCTGGCGGGCGATCAGGGCGTTGTTGCCGATCTGCGGGTGGGAATCGAGCGGCAGGTGGCTTGAGTAAAGGGCGCAGCTGCCGAGCATGAGCACCTCGACGCGCAAACGCGCCGGTCCCGTGAGCGCTCGGGGCATGTCCCAGTACATCCCGTGGTGGACGATCAGGAAATCGACCCCGGCCGCCACCGCCTTGCGAAACGGGACGACGCCGGCGTCGACCGCGGCGCCGACGCGGGTCACCTTGCCCGCGTTGCCGACCTGCAGGCCGTTGAACGCGCCCGGCGCGTCCTTGAACGCCCGCATCCGGGTGCGCCTGTCGCAGAAGGCGACGATGTCGGAGAGCTTGGCCATGGTTCAAACGCCGAGTCGGCAGCTATGTGCGCTAAAGCCTGCGCCGAAACTCACGAGCCAAAAATCGCCGTCCACGCGCTCCCGCCCCTGCGCCCCGAGAGCGTCCTCGAGCGCGAAGAGCACCGACGGGCTGCTCATGTTGCCGCATTCGCGAAGGGTGCGCTCGCTCGGGCCCAGCCCGTGCGGGGCGACGACGCGGCCGACGGCCTTGAGGACGTCGCGGCCGCCCGGGTGCGCGACAACCGCGCCGACGGGCCTTTGGCCCCGGTCGGCCCAGAGCCTGCCAACCGCATCCGCCGCGAGCTCGGGCACGGAGGGGTCCAGCAGGTTGCGCAGCTTCCCCTCGCGCTGCTCGAACCTGAGCTTGTCGCGCTCGCCCGGCAGGTGCAGCGACCTAAAGTCGAACGCGCGCAGCCGCGAGGGGCCCGGCTCCGAGCGCCAGACGGTCGCCGCCGCCCCGTCGCTGAAAAGGCAGGCGCTTATGATGACGCCCGGGTCGTCGTCGAGGTAGAAGGCCGCCGAGCACACCTCGACCGCGACGCACGCCACGGTCGCGCCCGGGCGGGCCGCGAGGACGTGGCTTGCCGAGCGCAGCATGGGCAGGGCGGCGCCGCACCCCATGCCCACCAGGTCCTGCAGGAGCACGTCCGAGCGCATGCCGGTCTGCTCGGCCACGTAGCTCGAGACCCCGGGGCAAAGGTAGCCCGTGCACGTGCACACGAGCAGGGCATCGACGTCGCCGGTGCCGAGGCCGGCCCGGCCGAGGGCCGTGGTGAGCGCGCGCGCCGCGAGCCTGGGGGCCTGGGTGTGGAAGGCGCCGTTTAGCTCGTCCGCCGAGCGGTCGAACACCCGCTCGACGTCGGGGATCGCGAAGTGGCGCCGGGCGATCCCGTGGTCGCCCCGCAGCAGGCTGTGCAGGATCAGCATCGTCCGCCTGGAGAGGCGCGAGCGGATGCCGGAGCGCTGCACCATGTCCCAGCACTGCGACTGGGTAAATGCCGCAGGGGGGACGGCCGTCGCTAGGGCGTGCAGGTACATGCGCGTTCGCCGCTATCGCAGGGCGGCGTAGAACGCCCGGAACGGCAGCAGGCGCAGGCCCACGAGGAGGGCGAGGCACGCCTGCCTCCTGCGCTCAAGCAGGAAGGGATGGATGAGGTGGGCAAGGAGAAGCCTTCGCCGGAAGCGCAGGCGCTGCGCCGCAGCGGTGCGCCTGACGCACTCCTCCCAGGGAACCTCGCCGAACGCGTAGGCTTTGAGCGGGGCGAGCGCCAGCTCGGCGCCCTGCAGGGCCATGGCGAGGCCGTTGCCGGTGAAGGGCGGGATGGTCGCCATGGCGTCGCCGATGCGCACGGTGTCCGGCGGCCCGAAGCCGGTGTCGCGAAGCGTCGCGGCGGACACGCAGAACGACTGCGCATCGACATCCGCGCCGGCTATCCTCTCGGCCAGTTTGGCGAGGCCGCAGGCGCGCAGGTAGTCGCAAACCAGGGCAACCCCCCGGCCCGCGACCTCGCGCCTGTGGAAGATCCCGCACACGTTCACCGCCGACGATTCGACCCGCGAGAGTCCGACATAGGCCCGGTCGCCAAGGTGGATCTCGAAGTCATTGACCAGCTTGAGATTGTAAACATGCACCTTCAGGCCGACCCAGAAGCGGCCCCTGCGGCAGCGGCCGGTCGCAAGGACGCGCCCAGGGCGCGCTTCCCCCCCGGGGGCGCGGGTGTGCGTGCGCAGGTCGCCGCCAGCCTCGGCAAAGGCTCTGGCGACCCGCGCGTCAAGGGTGTGCCGGCTGATGCCCCAGGCGACCCGGGGAATCGCCAGGGGGCGCAGGGGGCGCCCGCGAAGATGGTAGGTCACGCCGCGGTGCGGGCGGGCCCCCGCCAGGAACTCGCCGAAGCCCAGGTTCGCCGTGGTCCCCCCGTCCAGCCCCGAGATGAACTCGCCGCAGACCCTGTGGCGGGGGTAGCCGTTCGCCTCGTAAATCGTCACGGGGACTCCCGCCCTTCGCAGAGCGAGGCCCGCCGCGAGACCCGCCAGTCCCCCTCCGACGATCTCGATCTGCCTTGCGCCCTTCATGGATCGCGCACGGCCACCATGCGGTTAACCCCGATCAGCGTGGAGGCGCATGTGCAGCGCCACCCGCCGCCGGGCAGGCCCAGCGCTCGGGGCAGCTCGTCGGACCTAAACCCGGCTCTCACGCTCACGTGGCCGTCGTGGAGCGTCACGTGGTTCGCCCCAAGCAGGGGTCCAGCGACACCGAATATGACCTGCGAGAGCTTGCGGCGCTCGGGCTCGCAGGCGAGGATCACGCGGGCGCCCGCGCGCAGGCGCTCCCCCAGGGCCGCGAGCTCCCCCTCGCTGAACTGGTGGAAGATCAGGTTGCCCATGATCACGGGGTAGTCGGCGTAGCCCTCGAACGAGCGCAGGTCCATGCGGTGCCATCGCCTGCCCGAGGGCCAGAGGGAGGGGCGCGGCCACAGGTCCAGGCCGTCCACGGGCACGCCGAGCGCGTTCAAGCCCATGGCGATCTCCCCCGTTCCGGCCCCGAGCTCGAGAACCCGCTCGCCCTGGCGCAGGTGGGCGCGCAGCTCCGTCCTGAACCAGGAGGCGTTCCTCATGATCGCGTTTATGACCCGCAGGTCGCGCCTATTGTGGACGGCGTCCGGGTGCTCCGGGGGGAGCAAATCGAGGATCTCCGGTTGGCACGAGCGCTTCACGGACTCGAAGATTGCCCGGGAGTCGCCGCCTGTCCAGAGTCGGGCTCACAATCCCGATGAGTGCCCCCAACAAGACACCGGTCGACCTCATAGCCCAGGCGGCGAGGAAGTTCCCGAGGCGCCCGACCTGGGACGAGTACTTCATGGCGACGGCGGTGCTCATAGCGTCGCGCTCGAACTGCGAGCGCCTGCACGTCGGCTGCGTCGTCGTCGCGGGCGGGGAGAGGAAGAACCGCATCGTCGCCGCGGGCTACAACGGTTTCCTGCCGGGCACGCCCCACGTCTCTAGGATGCGGGCCGGGCACGAGCAGGCGACGGTGCACGCGGAGCAGAACGCGGTGGCGGACGCGGCGAGGCGGGGAAGCTCCGTCGGCGGGTGCATCGCCTACGTGACCCACTTCCCCTGCATCAACTGCGCCAAGATGCTTGCGGCGGCCGGGATCGCGGAGATACGCTACAGGAGCGACTACCACAACGACCCGCTCGTCCGGAAGCTGATGGCGGACGCGGGCGTCAAGTTGGAGAAGCTCTGAAGCCACGGCGACCCTGCCCCATGAAGGAACGCATCCGACGCAAGAGGGACTCCCTCGCGGGCTCGCTCCTGCTGGCGCACCCGGTCCTGCGCGACCCGAACTTCCGGAGGACCGCCATCCTCATGTCGACCCACGGGCCCGACGGCGCGATGGGGGTCGTCCTCAACCGTCCCGTGGGAAAGCGCCTGGGCGAGCTCAAGGGGGACTTCGCTCTCGGCCCGCTCGCCCCCACGCCGATCTTCACCGGCGGCCCGGTGCAGCCCGACCAGCTGATCCTCGCCGCCTGGCAGACCCACGAGGATTCCTTCCAGCTGCACTTCGGAATAGACCCCGAAAGGGCCGTCGAGATGCTCAAGGACGAGGCGACGCGCCTTCGCGCCTACCTGGGGTACTCGGGCTGGTCGAAGGGCCAACTTGAGGAGGAGCTCAAGGGGGGGGCCTGGATCGTTGCCAGCCCGCCCGCGGACTTGTTCGAGCGGCCAATGCAGGAGAGCCTGTGGCGGGCGCTCCTAAGCGAGGAGGGAGACGAGTGGCGCCTCCTCGTGGACGAGCCCGACGAGCCGGGGAAGAACTGAGTTGACAGGGCGCGGGTCCAATCGCTGTTTTGTATCCTTTTATGAAAGTCGTTTCCTCCATCAAATCAGCCAAAAGGCGCCACCCGGACTGCCAGGTGGTGCGCCGCCGCGGCAAGATTTACGTCATCAACAAGACCGACCCGCGCTATAAGGCGCGACAGGGCTGAGCCTTAACACACTTCCACCCGTGAAATCCGAAGGCCATCCGGCACTCAATAACGTGTGCTTCCTCGACGTCGCGACGGGCAGGCGATTCCTCACCCGCTCCACGATGAAGTCTGCCCGCAAGGAGAAGATCGACGGCAAGGACTATTTCATCGTCCTGCGCGACGTGACCATGGACTCGCATCCCGCGTACACCGGCGAAAAGCGCCTCGTGGACACGGCCGGCCGCGTCGAGAAGTTCACCACGAAGTTTAAGCGGACCACGAAGAAGTAGCCGCTCGGCTGTTGAAGCTGATCTGTTTCGACTGCGACAGCACGCTCAGCTCGATCGAGGGTATCGACGAGCTTGCGAGGCTTCGCGGGCCCGAGGTCTTCGCGAGCATCCAGGCGATGACCGAGGATGCGATGAACGGGAAGATGCCGCTGGAGAGCGTCTTCGGGCGGCGCCTGGAGGCGATCCGCCCGGCAAGGAGCGACGCGGAGGCCGTGGGCCGGCGCTACATCGAGAATGCCGAGCCGTCGGCGGCGCCCACGGTCGCGCTCCTGCGTGGCATGGGCTGGACAAGCGTCATCATAAGCGGCGGATTCCGCCAGGCGATCCGGCCGCTGGCCGACTTCCTTGGCGTCGGCCGGATCGAGGCCGTGGACCTCCGCTTCGGCCCCGACGGGAGCTACGCCGGCTACGACGCGTCCTATCCCACGACGCGCTCGGGCGGAAAGGCCGAGGTCATCCGGCGGCTGCGCGCGCAGCTTGGGCCCGAGCGGGTCGTCATGGTGGGCGACGGCGCGAGCGACCTTGAGACGGTCCCGGTCGTGGACCTTTTCATCGGTTTCGGTGGCTTCACGGCGCGCGAGAAGGTGAGGCGGGAGGCGGCCGCCTTCGTGACATCCCTATCCGCGGTCCCCGGCCTCGTTTAGGCGCGCCGCGTTCAGGGGAAGAGGCCGCGGCGCTGCTTTGCCTCGGCGACCCTCGCGATCCCCAGGGTGAGCGCAGCGAGGCGGCGGCCGAACTTGAACTTGCGCTTCTGGTACTCGACGGACTCCTTGGCCCGGTCGAGTATGCCGTGGAGCTTCTCGATCACCTCGTCGCGCGTCCAGTAGAAGCTCTGCAGGTTCTGCAGCCACTCGAAGTAGGAGACGATGACGCCGCCGGAATTGCAGAGGACGTCCGGGATGACCTCGATGTCGCCGCGCCGCTCGAGCACGCGGTCGGCCTCGTTCGTCGTCGGGCCGTTCGCGCCCTCGGCGAGCAGCCGGCACTTGAGCTTCGGGGCGTTTTCCTTGGTGATCACGCGCTCGAGGGCCGCGGGGATGAGCACCGTGCATTCGGTCTCGAGGAGCTGCTCGTTTGAGATGGCCTCGCCGCCGCCGAAGTCCTTCAGGATCCGCTCGCTCTGCAGGTAGGTCAGCGCCTTCTTGATGTCGATTCCGGCCGCGTTGTAAATCGCGCCGGTGTAGTCGGAGATGGCGACAATCTTGGCGCCCATGGACGAGAGCGCCAGGGCGGCCTCGCTTCCCACGTTGCCGAATCCCTGAATAGCGACGGAGACCCCGTTTATGGGGATCTTCATGTCGACCAGGTACTTGTCGACAAGGTAGGCCACCCCGGCCCCCGTCGCCTCGCGCCGGCCCTGGGAGCCGCCAAGAGCGATGGGCTTTCCCGTGACAACACCCGGGCAGATGTGGCCCACGTGGTTGGAGTACGTGTCCATCATCCAGGCCATGATCTGCTCGTTTGTCCCCACGTCGGGGGCCGGTATGTCCTGCTGCGGCCCCACGAAGCCGATGAGCTCCTGCATGTAGCGCCGCGACAGGTGCTCGAGCTCACCCGGCGAGAGCTCCCTCGGGTTCACGATGATGCCCCCCTTGGCGCCGCCGTAGGGAAGGCCGACGAGCGAGCACTTCCAGCTCATCCACATGGCGAGGGCCGCGACCTCGCCGAGCGTGACATTCTCGTGGTATCGTATCCCGCCCTTGGACGGCCCGGTGGAGAGGTTGTGCTGGACCCTGTAGCCCTCGAACACCGTGACGGCGCCGTTGTCGCGCTTCACCGGCAGCGAAACCGCTATGCAGCGGCGGGGATACTTGGTCCTGTCCCTAATCTCCTCGGGCAGGTTGATGGCATCGGCGGCCTGGTCAAATTGCCTGCATGCCATTCGAAACACGTCTGAATCGTAGAGCGTCGAAACAACGGCCTTTGACATGGGCCGATGTTAAAGGATGTCATCGGCCTTGGCCATGCTATTTAAGCTGAGTTCCGAGTTCAAACCGACGGGCGACCAGCCCCAGGCCGTCGAGCGGCTCACGAGGTCGATCAAGGCCGGCAACCGCTACCAGACGCTGCTAGGCGTCACCGGATCGGGCAAGACGTTCACGATGGCGAACGTCATCGCCGAGTGCGACCGGCCGGTGCTCATCATCTGCCACAACAAGACCCTGGCCGCGCAGCTGTACTCCGAGTTCAAGGCCTTCTTCCCCGAGAACGCGGTCGAGTACTTCGTCAGCTACTACGACTACTACCAGCCCGAGGCGTACATCCCCTCGAGCGACACCTACATCGAGAAGGACTCCTCGATAAACGAGGAGATCGAGCGCCTTAGGATCTCGGCCACGAGCTCGCTCGTCAGCCGGCGCGACGTGATCGTCGTCGCCAGCGTCTCGTGCATCTACGGCCTGGGCTCGCCGCAGGACTTCACGGAGCTGAGGATCGCGATCCGGCGCGGCGCCGAACTCGGCCGCAATTCCTTCCTCGAGCGCCTGGTGGACAACATCTACGACCGCAACGACTACGAGCTCAAGCCGGGGCGCTTCCGCGTCCGCGGCGACGTGGTCGACGTGATGCCGGCGTACCTGGAGCACGGCCTTCGCGTCGAGTTCTTCGGGGACACGGTCGAGGAGATCAGCGAGTTCGACCCCCTGACCGGGGAGGTGTCGCGCAAGCTGGAGCATTTCGACCTGTACCCGGCGAATCAATACGTGCGGGGGAAGGGGTCGCTCGCCCCGGCGATCGCCTCGATCAGGGCCGAGCTCGAGGAGCGCGTCGCATGGTTCGAGTCGAAGGGCAAGTACCTGGAGGCGCAGCGGATCAAGATGCGCACCAACTACGACCTGGAGATGCTCCAGGAGATGGGCTTCTGCAACGGGATCGAGAACTACTCGCTGCATTTCGGCAACCGCAAGCCGGGCGACAGGCCCTTCTGCCTCGTGGACTTCTTCCCGAAGGACTTCCTGCTCATGATCGACGAGAGCCACGCCACGGTCCCGCAGATTGGCGGCATGTACAACGGCGACCGCTCGAGGAAGCAGACGCTCGTCGACTTCGGCTTCCGCCTGCCCTCGGCCTTGGACAACCGGCCGCAGAACATGAAGGAGTTCGAGCAGATCACGGGTCAGACGCTCTACGTGTCGGCGACCCCCTCGCAGTTCGAGGTGTCGCGCTCGGCTGTGGTCGCCGAGCAGGTCATCCGGCCGACCGGGCTCCTCGACCCGGAGATCTCGGTGCGGCCGATCAAGGGCCAGGTCGAGGACCTTATCGGCGAGGTGAAGGCCGCGGCCCTAGCCGGCGAGCGCGTGCTCGTGACCACGCTCACCAAGCGCCTCTCGGAGGACCTGACCGCGTACATGCGCGAGGCGAAGATCCGCGTCGAGTACCTGCACTCGGACATCGACACGATCGAGCGCATCGAGATCCTGCGCAACCTGCGCGTCGGCAACTTCGACGTCCTCGTGGGCATCAACCTGCTGCGCGAGGGCCTGGACCTGCCCGAGGTGGCCCTGGTCGCCATCCTGGACGCCGACAAGGAGGGTTTCCTGCGCAGCGAGACCAGCCTGATCCAGACGGCGGGGCGCGCCGCGCGCCACGAGAAGGGCAGGGTGATCCTCTACGCGGACACGATGACCGGATCCATCCTGCGCACGATCGAGGTGACCAACAGCCGCAGGAAGAGGCAGATCGCGTACAACCAGGAGCACGGCATCGTCCCGCGAAGCGTGCGGCGCGGCGCGCAGGCCAGCCTGCACGCGGGGGGGGCCGCGGCCGAGGCCCAGGAGGCGCAGGCCGGCGAGGGGGCGGACGACGTGGCGGCCGTGATCGCGGAGCTCGAGGACGAGATGCAGGAGGCGGCGTCTAGGCTCGAGTTCGAGAAGGCGGCCCTGATCCGCGACCAGATCGATGCCCTGCGCTCAGGCAAGTACAAGAAGCTCGCGCGCCCCGCCGGGCGGCGCCCTACGTCCACTCGTGCTGGTTCTGCACGCGGGCGCTGAGGACCCCGATGCAGGGCAGGTTGCGGTAGCGCTCCGCGAAATCGAGCCCGTAGCCGACCACGAACTTGTTGGGGATCCTGAACCCGACGAAGTCCGCCTCGAAGGGCACCTCGCGCCTGGCCACCTTGTCCAGGAGGACGCAGGTCCTCATGCTGGCCGGCTTGAGCTTCGAGACCAGCGCGGAGACGAGCTTGATGGTCTTGCCGGTGTCCAGGATGTCGTCGATCAAGAGGACGTGGCGCCCCGCGATGTCGATCGTCAGGCTGCTGACGATCTGGGGCGTGCCTTCGGACTTGGTCGCATTGCCGTAGCTCGATATCCGCACGCAGTCGAGGCGCACCGGGTTGTCGATCTGGCGCATGATGTCGGCGGTGAACATGACGGCGCCGTTGATTATGGAGATGATCGTGAACTCGCCCTCGCCGTAGACCCTGCGCAGCTCGCGGCCGAGCTCCCTCACCCGCTTTTTTATCTGCGCCTCGGTGAACATGACGCTTTCAAGGTCCGGGTGCGCGGCGGAGCGCGTCTTTTTTGTTGGCATGGGCTCCCTCCAGACAGGCGAAGGCGGGCCTCGGAGGCAAACCCGATACGCGCCGTTTGCATAATTCTGGCCCCGTTATTCTTTTGACTTCGACGCGCGCGGGAGTTGCCTCGAAACTCGCGCTGGTGCACGGGCCATGATCTCCATCCGCATTGAGAAGGTAACCAAGCGGTTCGGCGCCGTGACGGCGCTCCACGAGCTCGACCTTTCGATCGAGCAGGGGGAGCTCTTCTTCCTCCTTGGCCCGAGCGGGTGCGGCAAGACGACGCTTCTGCGCTGCCTGGCGGGCTTCTACACGCCCGACGAGGGCAGGGTGCTCTTCGGGGACGAGGACGTGACGCACCTGGCGCCGTACAAGCGCAACACGGGCATGATGTTCCAGAGCTACGCCCTGTGGCCGCACATGACGGTCGCCGAGAACGTCGCCTTCGGGCTGGAGGAGCGCAGGCTGCCCAGGGCGGAGATCGAGGCGAAGGTGGCCGAGGCCCTCGAGTCCGTCCACATGGCAGACTACGCAGGGCGCAAGCCGAACCAGCTCTCGGGCGGCCAGCAGCAGAGGGTGGCTCTCGCGAGGGCGCTCGTCATCCGGCCCCGATGCCTGCTCCTGGACGAGCCGCTGTCCAACCTGGACGCCAAGCTGCGACTCGAGGTGCGCATGGAGATCAGGCGCGTCTGCAAGGAGTTCAAGCTGACGACGGTCTACGTGACCCACGACCAGAAGGAGGCGCTCTCCATCTCGGACCGGATGGCGATACTGGACGCCGGCCGGGTCCTGCAGGTGGGCACGCCCCAGGACATCTACCGGCGGCCGGGCAGCAAGGTGGTCGCGGACTTCATCGGCGAGACGAACTTCATCGAGGGAAGGCTCCTGTCGGCCTCGGGCGGCCGCGTCCGCGTGCAGACCGCGGTCGGGGAGCTGGAGGGCGTCTTGGGCACCGGCGCCGAGCACGCGGCCGGCGACAGGGTGACCGTGTCCGTCAGGCCCGAGTGCTGGACCATCTCGACCGGGCGCCCGGATCGCAACCCGGTGCGGGGGCGCATCGGCAAGTCGGTGTACCTGGGCGAGAACGCCCAGTACGACTTCGTCTGCGGGGAGACCTCGCTCAAGATCCTGGAGCTAAACCCCAGGTTCACCGACAGGGCGGGCGCGGCCGAGCTGTACGCGAGCGCAAGCCCGGACGACGTCGTGGTCTTGAGGGACTAGGGCCTCGGCCGATGCGCAATCGGTTGGTCATCCTGCTGGCCCTTGCGGCGACGGTAGCCCTGCCGTTCGCCTTCAGGCCGCGCGCCGCCGCGCCCGGGGCCGCCGCCGACACGGTGGTGGTCATAACGCCGCACAACGCCGCCATCAGGGACGAGTTCGGGGGGGGCTTCAGCGAGTGGTACAAGGCGAGGACGGGCCGCAGCGTCTTCGTCGACTGGAGGGTCGTCGGGGGCACGAGCGAGATCGGCCGCTACCTCGAGGCCCAGTACGTGGCCTCGTTCTTCAACCTGTGGACCTCGAAGCTCGGGCACGCCTGGAGCTCGGCCATCCAGGCCGGCTTCCAGAGCGCCAGGACGTCGCCGGGCGATCCGCAGGAGGTCAGGGACGCGCGCGCCGCGTTCCTCGCCTCGGACGCGGGCTGCGGAATCGATGTCTTCTTTGGCGGCGGCCCGCTCGACTTCGACAGGCAGGCGGCCTCGGGAAGGCTCGTGGACAGCGGCCTGCGGGCGCTCCACGCGGACTGGTTCACGCCCGCCGCGCTGCCCGCGACGCTCGGGGGCCAGGAGCAGCTCGGCTGCGCCGACCTCTGGGTGGGCTCCGTCTTGAGCTCCTTCGGGATACTCTACAACCGCGACTCGCTCAAGCGCCTGGGGTTCGAGCGTGAGCCCGCGCAGTGGAGCGACCTCACCGACCCGCGCTTCCTCGGCGAAATCGGGATGTGCGACCCGACCAAGAGCGGATCGATCGTGCAGGCCTTCGCGAACGTCGTCCAGCAGCAGATGCACGCGAGGCTGGAGGCGATGCGCGCGGCGGATGGCGCCGCCGACCGCAGGGCCCTGACGGCGCAGGCGGTGCGCCTCGGCTGGAGCGACGGGCTTCGCCTGCTTCAGCTCGTGGGCGCCAACGCAAGGTACTTCACCGACACCTCCCAGAAGCCGCCCATAGACGTGGCCGCCGGCGACTGCGCCGCCGGCATGTGCATCGACTTCTACGGGCGCGAACAGCAGGAGTCCGTGCGCCGTCGCGGCGGGGGCGAGCGCCTCGGCTACCTCTCGCCGCCGGGCGGCGCGGCGTACTCGGTCGACCCGATCGCGCTGCTCAGGGGCGCGCCGGACCGGCCGGTCGCAGTCGCCTTCATCGAGTACGTGCTCTCGCTCGAGGGCCAGAAGCTCTGGAACTTCCGGCCGGGGACCCCCGGCGGGCCCAAGGAGTACGCGCTCAGGAGGCTGCCCGTGCGGCGCGACTTCTACGCGCACGAGGAGTGGCGCCAGTACCGCAGCGACCCCGAGGAGGACCCCTACGAGGAGAGGAAGCTCCTCGTCTTCCACAACGAGTGGACCTCGCGGCTCTTCTACGAGCTCGCGTTCGACGTGCGCGTGATGACCGAGGACTGCCACCCGGAGCTCGTGAGCGCCTGGCGGGCCATCATCGCGGCGCCGGAGCCGGCGCGCTCGCGGGCGCTGGCTGTGCTCCAGGACGTGTCGGCGGTGGACTACGACCAGTCGCTCGGGCGCATCACGAGGGCCCTGGTCTCGAAGAACCAGGTGGATGAGCTCGTCCTCGCGCGCGAGCTCGGGGAGTCCTTCCGGGCGAACTACCGCAGGGCCGAGCGGATCGCCCGCGGCGGGCAGTAGCGCCGCCCTAGAGCGCCGCGAAGGAAGCGGCGAGGGCCGCCTTGTCCGTGGCGCCGAAGAAGGAGGTGCCGGCGACGAACGTGTCCGCGCCCTTCGCGCGGCAGAGGGCCGCCGTCGCCAGGTCGATGCCGCCGTCGACCTCGATGCGCAGGTCCAGGGCGCGCTCGTGGCGCCAGCAGTCGACCTGCGCTATCTTGGGCAGCATGTCCTCGCGGAACGCCTGGCCCCCGAAGCCCGGCTGCACGGTCATGACGAGCACGAGGTCCACAAGGCTCAGGCACGGCAGGATGGACTCGGCGGGCGTGCCGGGGTTGAGCGCTATGCCGGCCTTCAGGCCCAGGGCCCGTATCGAGCGCAGCGTCGCGGCGTGGTCGTAGGCGGGCTCGATGTGGATCGTTATCCTGTCCGCGCCCGCCTTCGCAAAGGCGTCTATGAAGCGGTGCGGCTCGGACAGCATGAGGTGCGTGTCGAAGAAGAGCTTGGAGCCGTGCCTGCGAAGCGCCGCGAGGGTCTGCGGCCCGAACGAGAGGTTGGGCACGAAGTGCCCGTCCATCAGGTCGAGGTGCAGCCACTTCAGGCCCAAGTCGGCGACCTGCGAGGCGCCCAGGGCCAGCGCGCCGTGGTCACCGGCCAGGAGCGAGGGGGCTAGGATCGGGTGTTTCATGGGTGCCCGGGCCTTGACGCCGGCCTCACCACACGTCGAGCACGGCGTGGGTCACGCGGTCGGAGAGGGCGCTGGCGAGAAGGGGGAAGGTGTTGTACTCGGATTGAAGCTGGTCGTTGCTGGTGCCGAAGGGCACGAGGCCCAGGCCGTTGTCGGTGAACGCCTCACGCTGCACCTCGATCTGGCGCCCGTCAAAGAGCATCTTGCCCGTGCGGTTGTCGCGAAGCGTGCAGCTCGCGGCAAGGTGCAGCGTGAACTTGCGGGCGAGGCCGATGTCGTCCTCGCGGTTGGCGGCGTTCACCCGCTTGTAGGTGACGAGGGTGACCTCGAGGGTCGCGTCCGCGTCGGAGTCGCTGTCGACGACCGAGACCCTGCCGTCGCGGATGAACGCCTCGCGGATCATCGTGCTGAGCAGGGCCTGCGACTGGGCGATGTGGGTCTTGTTCTTGGCCGGCTCGACGTAGAGCGTCTCGAACGACGGCGCCGGGCCGGCCCCAAGCCGGTAGTGCGAGCAGCCCTGGGCGAGGAACGCGGCGGCTAGGAGCAGGCTCCAGACTCGCGTCATGGCGGGGGGGCCTCCGGACCGGTCAGAACGGCCAGAACCAATGCCTTGACGGCGGGTTCCTCGCACCGACCGCGCTCCTGGCCATCTTGGCGTCCACCTCCGCCAGGCGCTTCTTCGCGACGCTCGCGGGCCCGGACTCGGGGTAGGAGGTGATGGCCTCGTTGTAGAACACCCTGGCGGCCCTGTAGTTCTGGCGCTTGTAGAAGTAGAAGTCCCCGATGTAGATTTTGCTCTGGGCGAGGGTCGTCTTCATCCTGTCGACGCCGGTTGCGGCGATGGCGATGTTCGAGTCGCCCGGGTAGAGGATCATGTAGTCCTCGTAGTAGGTCATGGCCTCCTTGGTCGAAGCCTGGTCGTACTTCGGGCCCTCGGACAGCGAGGCGTGCAGGTCGCCCAGGCGCAGGTAGGCGACGGGCGCCAGGACGCTCTGCGGATAGGTGTTCACGAGCCGGTCCAGCGCGTCGATGGCCTCCTCGTGGCTTTTCTCGCGCTGGTAGCCGCGGGCGATGTCCATGAGCGCCAGCGGCGCATAGTCGCTGTACGGGGCGTTCAGGAGGATGACCTCGAAGTACTCGATGCCCTTCGTGCGGTTGGCGATGCCGGGTAGCAGCCCCCCGAAGATGCGGTTGTGGACCCCGTCCAGCAGGGCGGAGGCTATCCTGTACTGCTCCCCGATCACCTCGTTGAATCGCTTGGTGTTCGGGTAGAGCCGCAGCACGGACTGGAACGCCATGAACGCCTTGTAGAACTGCTTGCGCCCCTCGAGGAGCCTGCCCTCGCGGTAGAGGGCCTCCGGGGCGAAGACGGAGCCCTTGTACTTGTCGGCCGCCTTCCCGTACGCCTTGATCGCAGCCGAGATCCTGCCGCTCTCCTCGGCCTGGCGCGCCTTGTTCATCATATCAAGGGCGCCGCGGCCCTGCGCGCCCGTAAGCCCGGAGAGGGACCCCTCCTCAAGCTTCCAGCCCGTGGCGGGGCTCCAGGCCAGGTCCGCGGCGAGCCGGGGGGTTGCGGCCAGCGCGAGCAGCGCGGCAGTCCAAATTAGGAGCGCCGGGCGGCGGGGAAAAAGGTTCGGCATGAGGGCGGAAATCACCAGCGAATCAGGGCGCTTCCATAGGTCAAGCCTGCCCCGAATGCGACCAGGAGCGTGATGTCGCCGGGCTTGATCCGCCCGAGGCGCAGGGCCTCGTCCATCGCGATCGGGATGGACGCCGCCGAGGTGTTGCCGTAGCGGTCGAGGTTCACGAAGAAGCGCTCGACGGGCAGCTCGAGGTACTGGGCGATGGCCTCAATGATGCGCAGGTTGGCCTGGTGGGGGATCACTAGGCCAATCTGATTCGCGCTGAGGCCGTGTTGTTCCAGTATATCTCGCGCGGCCTCCTCCATGACCCGCACGGCCAGCTTGAAGACCTCCTTGCCCTTCATCTTCACGAAGTGGTCCCCGTTGGCGAAGGTCTTGGCGCTGGTCGGCATGCGGCTGCCCCCGGCGGGGACGTAGAGCAGGTGGGTGTCCTCGCCCAGGGCGCCCAAGCGGGTGCCGAGGAGGCCGACGCCCGGGGTCTTGCTCGTGCCGATGACGGCGGCCCCGGCGCCGTCGCCGAAGAGCATGCAGGTCCCGCGGTCGCTCCAGTCGACGAAGCTCGAGAGCTTCTCGGCGCCGATCACGAGGGCCTTGTGGTAGCGGCCCGAGCCCACGAGGGCGCAGGCCGTGTCCAGGGCGTAGATGAAGCCGGAGCATGCGGCGTTCAGGTCGAAGCACGCCGCCGTGGTGGGAAGGCCGAGCTTGTGCTGGATCACGCACGCCGCCGAGGGCATCGGGTGGTCCGGCGTCATGGTCGCCACGACCAGCAGGTCGATGTCCGCCGCCGACAGCCGCGCGTCCGCGAGCGCGCGGCGCCCCGCCTGGACCGCGAGGTCCGACGTCGCCTCGTTCGGGGCGGCGATGCGCCTCTCGCGGATGCCGCTCCGCGAGCGTATCCATTCGTCCGAGGTCTCGACCATCTTGGAGATGTGGTCGTTCGTCAGGACGTGTTCGGGGGCGTATGAGCCTGTGCCTAGGATTACGGTGGAGCGGGTGGCCATGCCTGAAGGTCTATGAGGCCCCCGATCCCAGCAGCTCGTTGGCGCGCGAAATGTCGGCTTCCATCCGCTGGTTCATGTCGGCCTTGATTATCTCGCCCGCCGCCCGGATGGCGCTCTTGATCGCGTTGCGATTCGAGGATCCGTGGGCCTTGAGGATGTTGCCGCGAAGCCCCAGGAGCGGGGCGCCGCCGTAGCGCTCGGGATTGATGCGGTCCTTGAGCGCGGCGAACGCCCCCTTGGAGAGCAGGGCCCCGGTGGCCCGCATCGGGTTCGCCCGCAGCTCCTCGCGCAGCATGCCGCGGATGAACTTCTCCAGGGACTCCCAGCTCTTGAGCATGATGTTGCCGACGAACCCGTCGCAGACGACGACGTCCACGTGCTCGGCGAAGACCTGGAAGCCCTCGATCGGCCCCACGTAGTTGATGATGCCGTCGACGCGCTTGAGGAGCTCGTTGGTCTCGGTTATCAGGGCGTTGCCCTTGCCGTCCTCCGTGCCGATGGACATCAGGCCCACGCGCGGAGACGGGATGCCTAGCATGACGCGGCAGTAGTGGCTTCCGAGGATGGAGTTGTGCACCAGGTGCTCGGGCTTCGACTCCGGGTTCGCCCCGGCGTCAATGAGGACGAAGTGGCCGCCCTGCCGCGGCACGACCGCCGCCAGGGCGGGCCTGGCCACGCCCTCCATGGTGCGAAGCCGCAGCGTCCCGCAGGCCATGAGGGCGCCCGTGTTGCCGCAGCTCACGACGACGTTGGAGTCGCCGGTCTTCACCAGCTCGATCGCCCGCACCATCGACGAATCCTTCTTTCGCTTGAGGGCCATGAGCGGCTTGTCGTCCATGGTGATCACCTCGCTCGAGTGCAGGACCTGCAGGCGCTCTCCGCGCTTCAGGCCGTAGTGCGAGAGCAGGGGCGCGAGGACGGCCTCGTCGCCCACCAGCGTCACGGGATTCAGGTGGGGGCTCTGCGCAAGCGCCAGCTTGACGGCGGCCACCACCTCGCCGGGACCCAGGTCGCCTCCCATGGCGTCAACCGCGATACGACCGGTCGATCCGGGGGCCATGACTTCTGCTACCGCTTATTGCTGGGGGGGCGACCTTTGCGTCAGACCTCGACGTTGAGGATCTGCCGGCCGCGGTACATGCCGGACTTGGGGTTGACCCTGTGCGGGCGCACGAGGCTCCCGTCGGCGGGGTCGCGGGCGAACTCGGGCGCGATGAAGGCGTTGGCCGCACGCCTGTTTGCACTGCGGCGCTTGGACTGCTTGCGTTTTGGATTGGCCATTGTGGAAGGGTTTAAGGGTTGAGCGTTTAAAGGCCGGCGGCCGCCCCCGTCAAGCGCCTACTGGAGCGCGCACTAGTGTCTTGTGCCCCCGGCCCCGTAGCTTACGAAGGTGGAGTGGCCATGTCACCCTCCCTGACCGAGATAGTCATCCTGAGCGTCATCCAGGGCGCCACCGAGCCCCTGCCGGTGTCAAGCTCGGCCCATGTGATTGCCGCCGAGAGGATAATGCGCCTGGACCCCTCGAGTCCGCAGATGACCTTCCTGCTCGCCATGCTGCACACGGGCACGATCGCGGCCGTGGTCGCCTACTTCTGGAAGTCGTGGGGGCGCACGTTCTTCTCGGGCCCCGGAAGCCTGAGGGAGACGGTCTCGCGGGTGTTCTGGGCCACCTTCGCGACGCTGTGCGTCTTCGAGGTCCTGGAGCAGCTGATCAAGCGCACGCTGCTTCGCGGCCGGCCCGGGGCGCAGGTCGAGGACCTGTTCTCAAATGCTCCCCTGGTCGCCGCGGCCCTCGCGGCCGGCGGGGCCCTGATCCTCTACTCGGGGCTCCGGGCGCGCTCCGCCGCCCCGACGACGGGCGCGGGAGGCCCCGTGCCCCCCGGCGCCGCCGCGTGGATCGGCGCCGTCCAGGGCCTGGTCGTCCCGTTCCGCGGCCTCTCGCGTTCGGGGGCCACGATCTCGGCGGGCATGCTGATGGGAGTCGACCGGCGCGTCTGCGAGGAGTTCAGCTTCGCGCTCGCGGTCGTGATCACGCCCCCGGTCATCGTGCGCGAGCTGCTGCGCTACTACAGGGAGCGCGCGGCCCAGGCGGCCCAGGTCGACCTGGGCGGCCTCGTGGCGCCCGGTGTCCTCGGCATGGCCTGCAGCTTCCTCGCGGGCCTTGTGGCGCTTCGCTGGCTGTCGGGCTGGCTCGCCGCGGGGCGCTGGCACTACTTCGGGGCCTACTGCCTTGTCGCGTCGGTCGCCTACCTCGCCCTGTCCCGGGCGGGGTTCTAGGGGGAGCCATGAAGGGCACGCTTTCCTCGTTTATGGTGGCGCTGGAAAGGGGCCGCAATCTCTCGGGGGCCGAGGCCGCCTCGGCGGCGGCGGCCCTGGCCAGCGGGAGCGACTCCGACGAGGCGAAGGCGCAGTTCCTCTCGGCTCTGGCCCGCAAGGGCGAGAGCCCCGGCGAGGTTGCCGCCTTCGCCAGCGCGTTCCGGGCCCTGGCCATCGACCCCGGCCTCGGCGGCTGGGCGAGCGCGGCGATCGACATCGTCGGCACGGGCGGCGACCACGCGGGCGGCTTCAACGTGTCGAGCATGGTGACCCTCGTTGTCGCCTGCGCGGGCGTGCCCGTCATGAAGCACGGCAACCGCGGCGTCACTTCCAAGTGCGGCAGCGCCGACCTCTTCGCGGGCCTCGGGGTGAGCCTCGACTCGTCGCCGGCCAGGCTTCGGGAGGCCATGGCCGCCCTGGGCTACGTCTTCTTCTTCGCCCCGTCGTGGCACCCGGCGTTCAGGCGCATCATTCCCGTTCGCAAGATGCTCGCCGCGCGCGGGGAGCGCACGATCTTCAACATCCTGGGGCCGCTGCTCAATCCGGGGCGCCCCGCCCACGTCCTGCTGGGCGCGGCGTCGCCGGAACTGGCCGACAGGCTGGCCGACGCCCTCGACGCCCTCGGAACGCCCGCGGGGCTCGCCGTTCACGGGATCATCGCCCCGGGGCGCGGCATCGACGAGCTGACGACGGCAACGGCCAACATCGTGCGCGGGGTGGGGCGGCTTCGCTCCGTGCGCGCCGAGTGGCCCCCAGATTCGTTCGGACTGGCGGTTGCCCCCTTCTCGGACATCGCCGGGGGCGACATCGACGCGAACCTTGCCATCGTGGCCGCGCTCGCAGACGGGGGCGGCCCGCGCGGGCTCGCGGACACGATCGCCCTCAACGCGGCCGTGGCGCTCTGGATAACCGGGGCGCGCGCCGACGTGGCCTCGGCGATCCCCGAGGCCCGCGAGCTCCTGCTCGGTGGCCCCGTCAAGCTCAGGATCGCGCAGACGCGCGACTTCTTCGCAGCCTAGGAGCGCCCCATGCAGCGCCAATACTTCGGAACGGACGGCGTGCGCGGCCCCTATGGGGGGCCGGTAATGAACGAGGACTTCGTCGCGGGGCTCGGCCGGGCGGCGGCGCTCTGGGCCCGCCCGGGCGGCGCGCGCCCGTCCAGGGCGCTGATCGGGCGCGACACGAGGGCGTCGGGGGCGCCTCTTGAGCGGGCGCTGGCGGCCGGGCTGGCGGCCGGGGGCGCGGCGCCCGTCTCCCTGGGGATCATCCCGACGCCCGCCGTCTCCCGCGCGGTGAGGCTCGGAGGCGCGGCGCTGGGCGCCGTCATCACGGCCTCGCACAATCCCTCCTCGGACAACGGGGTGAAGCTCTTCGGCCCTGACGGGGCAAAGCTTACCGACGCCGAGGAGGCGCAGATCGAGTCGCTCATCAGCCCTTCCGAGAAGGCCGCGCAGCTCGGGGAGGGGATCCTGGGCGGGGAGTCGGCGCTCGAGTCCTACGTCGAGTCGGCGGTCCTGCTCCTGCCCGGCGGCTCCCTGGGCGGATGGACGGTCGCCGTCGACACGGCGAACGGCGCCACGTGCGCGGCGACGCCCACCGTGCTGCAGGCCCTCGGGGCGCAGGTGGCGGCGACCGGGAACAAGCCCGACGGGCGCAACATCAACGATGGCGTCGGAAGCGAGCACCCGCAGGTCCTGGCGCGGCTCGTGCTCTCGGCCGGCGCGCGCATCGGGATCGCGCACGACGGCGACGGCGACCGGTGCGTCCTGTGCGACGAGCGCGGCGAGGTCCTGGACGGCGACGAGATCCTTGCGGTCCTGGCGACCCACGCTCTGGCGCGGGGATCCCTGGCGAAGAAGACGCTGGTCGTCACCGTGCAGAGCAACATGGGGCTCGACGCGGCCGTCGAGGCCGCCGGCGGGCGCGTGGTGCGCACCGCGGTCGGCGACCGGTACGTGGCGGAGGCGATGCGCGCATGCGACGCCTCGCTCGGCGGGGAATCCTCGGGCCACGTGATCTGCCGCGACTTCGGCCCGACCGGCGACGGGCTTGTAGCCGCGCTCAGGGTCATCTCGGTCATGCTGGAGACGGGCCGGCCGCTCTCGCAGCTGCGCCGGGTGCTGGTTCGCTTCCCGCAGATGGCGCGCGCCCTGCGCGTCAGGGAGAAGAGGCCGCTGGAGGCGCTGGCGAGGCTGGCGGCGGCGGTGCGCGGGCTCGAGCAGGGGTTTGGCGGCAGGGGACGGGTCCTCGTGCGCTACTCCGGGACCGAGTCCAAGCTCAGGCTCCTGGTCGAGGGGCCGACGGATGCCGACGTGCGCTCAGGAATGGAGAGGCTCTGCGCCGCCGCCCGCGAGGACCTTGACGTCGTCTGAAGGGGCCGCCGCTTTAGGGGCTTGCACAGGCGTTTGCGCGGGCATTCCGTCCTGCATGAGCCCTAGATTCCTGGCACTCCTGCTGGCCGCGGCCCCGGCGGCCCTGGGTTCGGACTTCGCACAGCGCTTCGCCGACATGGCCGGACGCGCGACGCCGGCGCAGCTCTACGCGCTCCTCTACGACATGCCCAAGGGCGGCGACCTGCACAACCATTCGGGCGGCTCCTACCGGGCCGAGTGGATCTACGACGTGTGCACGGACCCGGCGAGGAATGGCGGCGAGGTGTTCTACACTCGGGCGCGCTTCGCGGGCGCGCCCGACTCCGTGGACCCGACCGCTCGCTTCCGCACGATCCGCAGCAAGGCCTACGAGCTCCTCGCCCCCCAGACGAAGGCCGAATACGTCCCGCTGGCCTCGCTGTCGCCCGAGGAGCGCCGCCTGTGGTGCCAGGGCCTGAGGCTCGACGGCTCCGGCAACGGCAGGCTCGAATTCTTCGGCCGCATCTGGCCGCGCCTGGGCCAGGTGCTCGAGAGCCTGCCCGTGTCGACCGAGCTCATGGTCGAGTCGATGAAGGCGTTCGGCGCCGAGCACGTCGCCTACCTGGAGACCCAGTTCATGGTCGACGCGATGGCGGACAACGAGGGCAGGGCGGTGCCCCCGGAGGAGGCCGTGGCCTACGTCAGGCGCCGGCTGGCCCAGCCGGACGCCGCCGCGACAGGCGTCACGGTGCGCTTCCAGCACACGATCCTGCGCTTCGCCCCCGACGCGGAGCTTCGCCTCGAGCGGGCCTACGCGTTCGTGGACGCCCACCGCGACATGTGGGTGGGCCTCAACCTCGCCGGGATCGAGGAGAACGGGCTCGGATACCCCCTTCGCTTCCTAGACACCTTCCGCAGGATGAGGGCGCGCTACCCCACGCTGCCCCTCTCGATCCACGCCGGGGAGATGGACGGGCCAGACCGGCACGTGCGCGACACGCTGCTCCTGGGGGCGACGAGGATCGGCCACGGCGTGAACCTGATCAAGGATCCCGACACCCTCCTGCTGCTTCAGCAGTCGCGTGCGGTCCTGGTCGAGATAAACCTGATCTCGAACCGCCTTCTCGGCTACACGCCCGACCTCTCCACGCACCCGTTCCCGGAGTACCTGAGGACCGGTATCCCCGTCTGCCTGAACACCGACGACCGGGGCATGTGGGACTCCAACCTCACGGACGAGTACTACACGGCGGTCACCCTCTACCACCTCTCCTGGGTCGAGATCCTCTCCATGGGCCGTGACTCGATCGCGCGCTCGTTCGCCGAGCCCGAGGTGAAAAGCCGGCTGCTCTCGCAGTACGAGGAGAGGATCGCCGCCTTCGAGAGGCGCTACGGGCAGCCGGCGCTCGGGCAGGCGCTCGCCTCCCTGGCCTCGGTCAGGCCGGCAACCTACACCTACGCCAGGCGCACCTGGGGGTTCGACTTCAACTGACGGGCCCCGGCGGGCCCGCGACCCAGACCCCGCAGGCCATGATGGCTGCTCCCGCGAGGAGCCTGCCGAGGTCGGCGTGCTCCCCGAACACCAGGATCGAGCACGCGATCCCGAGCGGGATCTTCGCGTTGTTGAACGCCGCGAGCGTACCCGCGTTGACCCGCGTCGAGCCGACGTTCCAGAGGAAGAAGCCGAGCCCAGAGGCGCCGGCGCCAAGGTAGGCGATGCTGGCCCACTGGGATGGCGTCGGCGAGAAAACCCGCCAGTCGGTCGACAGGAGCGAGACGGCCAGCGTCAGGGCGAGAGCGCCGGTCAGGGGCGCGGCGAAGAGGGAGGCGTCGGACACCGCGGCGGGGATTCCCGCCCTCGTGCGCCTCCAGGCGACCTGGCCCGCCGCGAAGCACAGGTTGGAGAGCTGCACGAGGATGAAGCCTCCCAGGACCCCGGTGTCGCCGATGGACCTCCAGACGACGACTGCGGCACCCGCCACCGAGAGCGCGGCGGCCGCGATGAATCGGGGCGCGAATCGCCGCTCGACGAGGGCGTCGGCCAGGGCGACGAAGACGGGGGTCGTGATCGTGAAGAGCGCCACCTCGAAGGCGTGCAGGTGGGCGTAGGAGCGAAGGTAGAGGATGTACATGGCGCCGAACTGGACGGCGCCCACGAGACCCAGGCGAAGCGCCGCGGCGCGCCCCAGGGCCGCCGGCCGAAGGAGCGGGGCGAACACGGCGAGAGAGATGGCGAGCCGGACGACGGCGACCGCGGCCGGGTCGAGCCCGGAAAGTCCCTTGACGAGGCCGAAGGAGAACGCCCAGAGGAGCGATACGGCCAGCAGGAGGATCATGCGCTCGCGCCGGCCCCGCCTTAGACCCTGAAGAGGGCGCCCAGGCGCTTGCCCAGGAGCATGCTCACGGCGGCGATCATGGTAGCCAGGAACACCATGGCCCAGGTGCCGAGAGCGCACGCCATGAACTTGCCCTCGCCCAGCAGCTGGAAGAGCTCGAGGATGGCCTTCGTGATCGGGAAGTAGACCATCTTCTGGGCGAGGATGATCGAGTCGCTCACCTCGAGCATGGCGAAGGCGAACGCCAGGAGGGCGCCCGCCATCAGGTTCGCGGCGATGAGGGGCAGCGTCACCCGGATCACCGCCCTTGCTGGCGGGCAGCCCAGGCTCTCGGCGGCCTCCTCGAAGGCGACGCTCGTCTGCTGGAACCCGGCGGCCGCCGAGCGCACGACGTAGGGAAGGCGCCGGATCGAATAGGCCACGATCAGCAGCACGGTCGGGTTGTTGACCGGGTTTATGAAGCTGAAGAAGCGCCCCTCCTGGGCCATCGCGAGGTAGCCGAACGCGAGGACGATCCCCGGCACCGCGAGCGGCAGGATGGACAGGTAGTCGAGGAGGCCGCGCCCCATGATCCTGGTGCGTACGATCAGGTATGCGATCGCGATCCCGAGGACCACGTCGATCATGGTCGAGGCGCACGCGAACTTGAGGCTGTTCGCAATCGCGGGCACGGTGTACTCGTTTCCGAGCGCGGCGCGGTAGTTGTCCAGGGTGAGCCCCGAGGGCAGGATGCTCGCGTACCAGTCCTTGGAGAAGGCGATCAGGACCACACCGAGGTGCGGGAGGATGGCGACGAAGGTGACCGCGCAGAAGAACGCTGTGCATAGCCAGGCCCGCCTCGCGGGCAGCGCCCTGGCGCCGCCCGCCGTCGTCGCCTTGGACATCATCGCGTCCGAGCTGCGGCCGAACACGCCCCTGCCGACGCCGTAGATCAGGACCGAGCTTGCGAGGAGGATCGACACGAGAGCGTAGGGGAACGGATTGCCCCCTATGTCCTTTAGCCCGTAGAAGATCTGGACGCTCGTCACCCGGGCGTAATCGAACACGAGCGGCGTCCCAAGCTCGGTGAAGATCCATATGAACACGATGGTCGAGCCCGCGAATAGGCCCGGCTGGATGAGGGGCAGCGTGACCTTGACGAACCGGCGAAGGCCCGTGCAGCCGAGGTTCTCGGCCGCCTCCTCCATCGCCGGATCGATGTTCGCGAGGGCCGCGATGGAGTTCAGGTAGATGATCGGGTAGAGCGAAAGCGCCTCGACGATGGCGACGCCCCAGAACTGGTTCGCCGCGAACCAGTCGAACGTCCAGCCGTGCGGCCTCAAGCCCAGGGCGATGATGAGCGCGTTCGCCGCGCCGTACTGGCCGAAGATCTGCCTGATGCCCATCGCGCCCACGAACGGGGGAAGGACCATGGGGACGAGCACCGCCGAGTTGAGCAGGCCCTTGAGGGGGTAGAGGTACCTGTCGGACACGACCGCGAGCGGCAGGGCGATCAGGAGCGCGAGCGTCGTGCCCGCGCACGCGAGAAGGAAGGAGTTGCGCAGCGCCACCAGGTAGATCGGGTCCCTGAGCAGCGCGACGAGGAACGAGAGCGTGAACCGGCCGTCCGCGTTAACGAAGCCGCCCCGAAGAATCTGCAGGATCGGCCACAGGAAGAAGACTGCGAAGAAGGCGAGGATGGCGGCGAGCACGATCCTGGCCGTGTTCTTGGACATGGCGCCCCCTTTGGTTTCAGCTGAACGGCCAGATCTTGAAGAACGAGAGGAAGAACATGGTCGCCACCACGTAGCCGACCAGCCCGACCTCGCGGGCGCGCCCGAGCCCTACGCTCAGGAGCGCCGAGCAGATGAGCCCAATCCCGATTCCCTGGGCGATGCTGAATGTCATCGGTATCGCGAAGATGGTGAGGACCGCCGGGGCAGCGACCTCAAAGCGCGTCATGTCGATCTCCACGACCGACTGCATCATGAAAATGCCCACGATGACAAGCGCCGGGGCGGTCGCGCACGCCGGGATGGCGAGGATGAGCGGGGTCAAAAAGAGCGACAGCAGCATGAGGAAGGCGACCCAGAGCGCCGTCAGCCCCGTGCGGCCGCCCGCCTCGACGCCCGAGGCGGACTCGATGTAGCTGACGACCGTGGATGTGCCGCAGAGGGCCGAGAGGATGGTAGCGATAGAGTCGGCGAGCAGCGCGCGGCCCGCCTTGGGCAGGCGCCCCTGGGAGTCCAGCAGCCCGGCGCGCTTCGTCACACCGATCAGGGTGCCGATGTTGTCGAACATGTCGACCAGGAGCAGCGTGAAGATGAGCGGCAGCGCGACCTGGAATTTGCTCCAGCTCCTAAGGAAGCCCCACGTCAGCTTGAGGAAAACGGGCGCGGCCGAGTGGGGCAGCGAGAAGAAGCCGCCGTGCAGGTCCGTCACCCGGGCGCCCGCGCCGTCGGGCACGAAAAGGCCGGCGAGCGTGACCGTCAGGATCCCGAGGACGATGGCCCCCGGAACCCTGCGGGCGACCAGAAGCGCCGTGAACACGACGCCGGCCAGGCACAGCGCCGTCGGGCCCGCTGTGAAGTCGCCCGGGCCGACGAAGGTCGCCTTGTTGAGCACGATGACGCCCCCGTTCTTCAGGCCTATGAAGGCGATGAACAGGCCGACCCCGCAGGTGACCGCAAGCTTAAGGCCCACCGGGATCGAGGCGATGATCTTCTCCCGGATGCCGGTCACGGACAGGGAGAGGAAGATGATGCCGTTGACGAACACCATCCCGAGGGCCTCGTTCCAGGCGATCCCCTTGCCGAGGCAGATTGTGAAGGTGAAGAAGGCGTTTATGCCCATGCCCGGCGCGAGCGCTATCGGGTAGTTCGTGAAGAGCGCCATCAGCGTCGTCGCGATGGCCGCCGTGATCGCCGTCACGGTGACCAGGGCCCCCTTGTCCATGCCCGTGTTCGCGAGGATCGAGGGGTTTACGGCCAAGATGTAGGCCATCGCCGCGAAGGTCGTCAGGCCCGCCTGGAATTCGCGGAAGCGCGTGGTTCCGCGGCTCTCGAGTTGGAAGAATCGTGATACCATGCGTTGGCGGCTCGGACTGTGTGGAGCATTGCGCGGCGGGCCGCAACGCAAGTTTTTTTGCTTCAAACCCGGCCGCCGCCGCAGACAATGAGGCAACACCATGAGCCCCGAACAAAGACTTGCCGAGGCAGGCCTCGCCCTGCCGCAGCCCCCGGCGGCCGCCGGCAGCTACGTGCCCGTCGTGCGCACGGGAAACCTGCTCTACTGCGCCGGCACCCTGCCGATGATCGACGGCAAGCTCACGCACAGCGGCCAGGTCGGCCGCGAGCAGACGGTGCAGTCGGCCGCCAAGGCGGCCGAGGTTTGCGCCCTGAACACGCTGGCCAACGTGAAGGCGGCCCTGGGCTCGCTCGACCGGGTGTCGCGCATCGTGTTCGTGAGCGGCTATGTCAATGCCGTCGACGGGTTCGCGGACAGCCCGGCCGTCATCAACGGCGCGAGCGACCTGTTCGTGAGGGTCTTCGGCGAGGCCGGCCGCCACGCCAGGGCCGCCGTGGCGGTGAACGGCCTGCCCAAGGGGGCGACCGCCGAGATCCAGGCGGTCGTCGAGGTGAGGGACTGAAGCTCCCGGGACCGGCGCCTTCAGCGCCAGTACCCGCGGACGTAGACGCGCGTCCCGCCGCGGACCTCGTAGCGCGGGGCGATCCAACGGGCGCCCGGGCGCGGCGGGTGCTCATAGTGCCCGCGCAGCCAGACCCAGCGGCCGCCGGACCAGTGGTAGTAGCCGCCGATCCAGATGACTCCCGGCCCGGGCACGGGGCCGATGTACTCGGCGACCGGCGCAGGCGGCATTTCCGTGACAACGACCCCCTGGGGCTCGGTGTAGACGACCGCGGCCGGGGCCGGCCGCACGGCGACCACGCAGCCCGGGGTCAGGGCCAGCGCCGGCAGCAGGGCCGCGGCGCAAAGGCTTATCCGCGCGGCCACGGGGAGGGCGCGGCGGGCTTCCGTCAGGGGGTTATCGGATGAGGGCGAGTTCATGGGATTATACTGATATCCACATCCATAGACGCCGATCCCGACTTTTGGTTACGCGATCGTCTTCGTCATCACCTTCGCGTTGCGCCCGCTGTCGTCGTAGAGCTTGAGCCGCGCCTCCGGCAGGATCTCCTTGGTGCTCTCCTCGAACCCGCAGACGCTCGTGAAGAACCCGAAGCTCTGGGTCGACAGGGCGATCACCTTCTTCACGCCGCGCTCCTTGGCCTGCAGGCAGGCGTACTCGACCATCTTCTTTCCGATCCCGCGGTTGTGGTAGAAGGGCAGCACGTAGAGGGAGCCGATCTCGGCCGTGTCGGGCTGGTCGGGGTAGAACAGGAGGGTGACGCACGCGATCACGGCCTCGTCCACCTCGAACACGAAGAACTGGTCTATGTTCTTCTCGATCGCCTGCTGGGTGCGGTGGATGAGCTCCTCGCGCCTGACGGCGTTGCGCGTCAGGTTGTAGAGGAGCCGCGCGTCGCGCCGCGTCGCCTTTCGGATCTGCTGGTAGTCGTTTCCGTAGACGAGCGAGCCCACGCCCTCGTTGGAGAAGATCTCGTTTAGGAGGCCGTCGAAGACCCGCCCGTCGACGATGTGGACCCGGGGCGTGCCGGTCTCTATCGCCTTCACGGCGTGGGCGGCCTTGCTGCGGCTCGAGTCCGCGATCTTCTCGGGGTGCTCGTTAAGGAGCGTGCGCAGGGCGTCGACCGAGATCTCGTGCGTCACCCCGCCGCCGATCTCGAGGCCCGGGGTGGGGGCGAGGTAGATGATCTTCGTGGCGTTAAGCGCCTCCGCCATCTCGGCCGCCAGCAGGTCGGAGTTCACCCGCAGGGACTTGCCATCGGGCCCGAACGCCATCGGCGAGATGAGCGGGACGACCTGGCGCTCGATGAGCGCGATCAGGAGCTCCTTGTCGATCCGGTCGACCTTGCCCGTGAACTGCTGGTCCACGCCCCTGATGATGCCGACCGGCACCGCGCGCACGGCGTTCGAGACGGCCGCCTTGAGCGAGCTGCCGGTGAGGCCCTCGAGGATCAGGTGCGCGACCCGCGACGACGCGCGGATGGCGAGGTCGAGCGTCGCGGCGTCGGTTATGCCGGTTCCGTCGCTGTTGCTGATCGGGATGGAGCGCAGCGCCGAGAGCTCCTTGAGCTGGTGGCCGATGCCGTGAACGAGGACGACCTTGATCCCCAGGCTGCGCAGGACGGCGATGTCGACGAGCAGGTTTCCGAAGTTCTCGTCGGCCACGATCGCCCCGTCGATGGCGATGATGAAGATCTGCCCCTGGAACCTCGGGACGTACTGGAGTATCCCACGGAGATCCGTGGGCTTGATCGTCGTCGTCTGGGCCGTTGGGGGGGCGACGGGGGTGGGCTGGCCGTTACCTGTGGACATTGGCAGGATCGCGTTCTCTGTGAACTGGCCCCCCGCGTCAAGGGACCTTCTTGGGGAGATGGCCGCGCGCGGCCCCTAGCGCACGCTCAGTTCCCAGGTCCTGGACGAGCGCTCGCCGACGAGCGTGACGCGGTATTTGCCGGGCCTGAGGGTGCCCGGCGGGACCGTGAGAAGGGCCGAGCCCTCGCGGGTGCGAGCAAGCAGGCCGCCGTGCAGCTGCTCAAAGTCGGCGACGATCACGAGCTCGCCGCCGCGCTCGTAGAGGTGCGCGCCGCAGAGCTGGCGCCTGTTGTCGGCGAGCGTGTACTCGAGGGCCACCTGGTAGTCGATGCCGGACGAGGTGGACACGGGCGCCGACACCGACGTTATCTCGAGCGGCAGGAGGGGCTTCTCGACCAGCGTCCTCGCGAGCTCCTCGGGCATGCCGCCCGGAGCGGCGCCCGCCGCGAGGGGGCCGGACGCGGGCGACTGCGCGGGCCTGCTGGCATCGATGGCGATCCGCTGGTAGCCGGCCTTCAGGAGCCTGACCACGTCCGTGCGGTCCCTCAGGTCCTGGTAGGGCCTAAAGGCCGGCCCGGCCCGCCGGAAGTGCAGCGTCAAGAACGTGTACGCCGGGATGAACAGGATGATCGACAGGACGATCCACTTCATCGGCCAGGGTTTGCGGTCCTTGCTCTTCTCTGCCATAGCGTGTGCTACGCCAAAGGGAGCACGGCTGCGAAGGCAACACGCGTTTTCGCTTGTTGCCAACGCCCCCCCCGCTTCCTTGGCTCTCCCAACCGCAAATGAAGCTCTGGTCGTGCTATTTCATACCCACCCTAAAGGAGAGCCCCGCCGACGCGGAGATTCCCTCCCACAAGCTACTCATCCGGGCGGGCCTGGCGCGCAAGCTGGGGGGCGGCCTCTACACGTACCTGCCGCTCGGCCACCGGGTGATGCGCAAGGTCGAGCAGGTCTGCCGGGAGGAGATGGAGCGCTCGGGCGCGATCGAGCTGTCGATGCCGCACGTGCACCCCGCGGAGTTCTGGGCGGCGGGCCCGCGCTGGGGCCCGGTGCGCGAGATCATGTTCCGGGTGGACGGCGCGGGAGCGGGCAAGCGCGGCGCTGCGGAGCCCGAGTTCGTCCTGGGGCCGACGCACGAGGAGGTCATCACGCCCCTCGTAAAGGCCGAGATCTCGAGCTACCGGGACCTGCCGAAGACGTTCTTCCAGATCGGCACGAAGTTCCGAAACGAGATCCGGCCCCGCTACGGCCTGATGAGGGCGAAGGAGTTCGTCATGATGGACGCGTACTCGTTCGACGCCGACGACGAGGGCGCCGTGCGCAGCTACATGGCCATGAAGGGCGCCTACGAGGCCTTCTTCCGTCGGATCGGGGCCCAGGCGATATCCGTGGAGGCAGACACGGGCGTCATGGGGGGGAGCTACTCGCACGAGTTCATGGTCCCCGCCGAGGTCGGCGACAACGACCTCTTCTACAACGAGGAGAGCGGCTACGCCGCGAACCGCGAGAAGGCGAGGAGCGCCATAGTGCCCGCGGACCATGCCGACGCGGTCCCGGGCTCGGCCTTGGAGGAGTTCGCGACGCCAGGCATCGTGACCATCGCCGCCCTGGAGGCCCAGCCCTACGGCGTGCCCGCCGACAGGCAGTTCAAGACGCTGATATATGTCGGCGACGGAAAGCCCTTCGCCGTCGTCCTTCGCGGGTGCGACGAGCTTGAGGAGGCGAAGCTGGGATCCCTTGGCTACACGCTCTTCAGGCCCGCCACGCCGGAGGAGATAGAGCCCATCATGGGCGCCAGGCCGGGCAGCCTGGGAACCGTCAAGGGGACGATCCGCAGCCGCCAGGCCCTGGACGGGGTCTTCGCGGACGAGGCGATACGCCTGGTCGGCAACGGGACGACGGGCGCCAACCGCGACGGGTTCCACCTTCGCAACGTCAACGTGGGGCGCGATCTGGACGTCACGCGCTTCGGCGACTTCCGCCGAGTCAAGGCGGGCGAGCCCGACCCGCTCGGGGGCAGGCCGCTCAAGGTGCGCCGCGGCATCGAGGTCGGGCACATCTTCAAGCTCGGCACCAAGTACTCGGAGCGCATCGACGCGGCCTTCACCGACGACAAGAAGGAGAGGCACCTCTTCGTCATGGGATGCTACGGGATCGGCATTAGCCGGACCCTGCAGGCCCTGATCGAGCACAGCCACGACTCGGACGGGATAATCTGGCCCTGGACGATCGCGCCCTTCCAGGTCCTGGTCTGCCTCCTGGACCCCCAGGACAAGAATGCCGCCGAGATTGCCGGCAGGATCGCCGCCGCCGCGGAAAAGGCGGGCGCCGACGTCCTGGTCGACGACCGCGCGGAGAGGCCCGGCGTCAAGTTCAAGGACGCCGACCTGATCGGCATCCCGCTGCGGGTCACGGTGGGCGGGCGCGGGATCAAGGAGGGGGTCGTAGAAATGAAGTGGCGCGGCGCCCCGGAAACCGTCAAGATACCGCTCAATGAATCGGAAGCCAGGATCGAGGCGGCCGTCCGGGAGAAGGCCTGAGTACCATCCCGCACCCGCAGAAATTCGTGCCTGAGCCCCGTACCCACACACGGCCCGAAAGCCGAATCTCCGCGGAGCACCAACTCGAGGACGCCTGGAGGGTCGTCGTGCTGAACGATCCCGTGAACCTGATGTCCTACGTGGTCATGGTGTTCAAGAAGGTGCTGGGATTCGACGAGACGAAGGCGCGCCGCCACATGCTCGAGGTCCACGAGCAGGGCCGCTCGGTCGTGTGGACGGGGGTGAGGGAGACGGCCGAGGCGCACGTATTCTCCCTGCAGCAGTGGCACCTGACCGCGGTCCTCGAGCCCGATGAAAAGCAAGCGCGTTGAGGTGAAGCTGAGCCTGCCCGTGGTGGCGCCCCTCCTGGACGTCATCAGGGAGCTCTCCTTGGAGCTCGAGAAGACCCTTGCCGCCCCCCAGGCGCTGCACGACCTGGACCAGGAGTTCCGCGGCGCCTGGATAGACGAGCTCCTCCAGGGCCAGAACGACGACCTCAAGGCGCTGCTTGCGCTCTTCGGCGGAGAGTTCTTCACCGAGGGCGTGGTCTCCTTTGACGAGACGAACGCCGAGCCGATCGTGCGCGCGTGCACGGCCATCAGGCTGCAGCTTCGCGAGCGCCGGCTGAAGAGCCTGAGCGACGACGCCCTCGAGACCGGCGACATCGACATGGAGGGCCTGGACGAGCAGGTCCGCAAGGCGTTCATGTGCTACCTCTTCCTGGCGACCGTCCAGGAGCTGATCATCCAGCACCTGGACTCGAGCATCATCGGCTCCTAGGGCGCCGGCCCGCCGGGCAGGCCAAGGCCCTCGATGAGCTCGCACGCCCTGGCGACGGCACCGGCCGAGTCCACCCGCGGCGCGAGCTCCCGGCAGCGGGCGCGCACCGAGGCCGACCCCAGCACGCCGCCAAGCGCCCGGGCCGCGCGGCCGCCGCGGCCGTAGGCGCGGGCGCCCACCATGGCGCCAACGCCCAGGCGCTCGACGCGCCGGCCGTTGTCCGGCTGGTCGAACGTGTTCGGCACGACCAGCTGGGGGACCGCGGAGCGCACGGCCTGGGCGAGCGTCCCGATGCCGCCGTGGTAGACGATCGCGCAGCAGCGCGGCAGCACCCGGCTGAAGGGCACGTAGGCGAACGCCTGGATCCCCATGGGAAGGTCCCTCGGCAGCTGCTCCGGGTGGTTGGTGACAAGCATCGCCCTGGCGCCAAGACAGGCGCACGCCGCGACGCTGGCCCTGAAGAACGCCCCGCGGTCCGTGGCCGCGGAGCCCGGCGTCACGAGCACCGGAGCCGGTCCGTCCCCGAGGAACTCCTCGGCCCCCGCCGGAAGGGGCCGGCTTGCCTCGTCATGCAGGACGAAGCCGGTCAGGTGGGTGTTGGCGGGCCAGTCGGGCTGGGGCGGGGCGTACCAGGCAGGGAAGAGGCCGAGGACGAGCCTGGGGGAGTGCAGGTAGTCCCCGAAGACCCGGCTGGCCGGCGCCAGGCCGAGCTCGGCCCTGAAGGCGTTCAGCTCCGGGCAGATCAGCCGGTCGAGAAGGGCCTTGTCGGCGACCCAGAAGAGGGCGCGCTTCAGGGCGCGAGGCATGCCGGGGCCCATGTCGACGGACCCGAGGCGGCCGCTGTCCACCATGCTGCGCATCACGCTCGGCTGCAGGTGCAGGGTCGCCGTCGGCACGCCCAGGCTCTCCTCGGCGACGCGCGCGCCGAGGCAGAGCGTCGAGGCGGCGACGACCGACGACGGGCCCCGGTGTCCGGCGATGATCGCGTGCAGCCGGCGGATGTTCGGCACGATGGCGCCGCGGATGATGCACGGCAGCCCGCGGGTCGGGTGCCAGAGATCGGGGTCGCGCGCCATCCTCTCGGCCTCGTCCGCGGTCCCGAGCGCGATGAACTCGAGCCCGTTGGAGCGGACCTGCTCGGCGAACACCTCGTTCGTGGCCACGGTCACGGCGTGCCCGCGCGCCTTCAGCGCCAGGGCCAGGCCCAGCACGGGATGCACGTCCCCGGAGCTTCCGATCGTGGGCAGGAGGACCTTCAAGGGCGCACTTGACGGTGCGCAGACATTACCCAGACTCAAGATCAGACACCCTGCAGTGTTCGAGGTGCTTTCAATAACCGCTCTTTGCCTTGGAAACATTACGGGAGCCACACCCGCCGCGGAAGCTGCTAGGCCGTAAACCGGAAAGCAAACGCCGCGACGGAGGCGCCCACCTTGACATGAAAAGGTCTTGAGCCTTTGGGCATACGGCACAGGCGGGGTGTCACTTTCTTTCCACTTAACCCAACACGATGAGCCTACCGACGTACCACGTGCTGCACCTGAGCTCGATCATCGTGCTGCTTGCCTACACCTTCTACGCCTTCGCGGCGCCCGCCGAGACGCGCAAGAGGGTGATGATGGTGACCGGGATAGCGGCCCTGCTCGTGGCCGTGTCGGGATTCGCCATGCTGGCGAAGCTGCACCTCGGCTTCCCCCATTGGGTCGCGGTCAAGGTCGCGTGCTGGCTCGGCCTCTCGGCGATGGTGAGCTTCGCCTACCGCAAGCGGGCGAGCGCCGACCTGTTCATGTTGATAGCCCTCGTCCTCGCGATAACCGCCGTGGCGATGGTCTACGTGCGACCCTTCTAGGGGGGCGGGCATGATTGATGGCACGCTCTGCGGCGTCTGGATCGACGGCGAGGGGCGGGCGAGGGTTTCGCTTGCGGCGCAGGACGGCGGCCGCACGGAGGCGGCGCTGCCCTTCGAGCCCTTCGCATGGCTGAGCTCGATGACGTTCGCCGTGCCCGCGGCCGGCGTCGAGTACGAGAGGCTCGGCGGCGAGGCCGCCTTCGGCATCCTCGCGCGGGCGCGCTCGCTCGAGGCCTTCGACGGGCTCATGAAGGCGGCCCGCAACTCCGTGGTCGTGGACGCCATCCGGCCGCTCGAGAGCCAGTTCCTCCTGCAGCACCGCGCGCGCCTGTACGGCGACATGGCCTTCGCGAAGCTGCGCCGCTGCCAGGTTGACATCGAGACGGGCTCCTCGGGCGAGGGGTTCAGCGACCCGTCGAGGCCCGGCGACCGGGTCCTGGCGATCGGCCTTAGGTGCGGCGCCGCGAGCCAGCTCCTGCTCCTGGAGGAGATGAGCGACGACGCGGAGAGGCGGCTATTGCAGAGGTTCAACGCGCGCCTCGCCGCCCTGGACCCCGACGTCATCGAGGGGCACAACATCTTCAAGTTCGACCTCGACTACCTGAGGGTGCGCTGCCGCATGCGCCGCGTCCCCCTGGCCTGGGGCCGCTTCGGCCAGAGGGCCTCCTTCCGCAGCAGCCGCCTCAAGGTGGCCGAGCGCTGGATCGACTTCCCGCGCTGCGACATCCCGGGGCGTGCGGTAGCCGACACCTACCTGCTCGCGCTCCTCAACGACGTCTCGAGCCGCGAGCTGAACTCGTACGGGCTGAAGGAGGTGGCGATCCACTACGGGATCACCGAGAAGGAGGGCTCGGAGCGCACGTATATCGAGGGGAGCCGGATCGCGCAGGCCTTCGAGCATGACCGCGCGCGCTTCTGCGCCTACCTGGAGGACGACCTACGCGAGACCCAGGGCCTCGGCGACATGTTCCTTCCGACGTACTTCGAGCAGGCGCGCACGTTCCCCATCGCGCTGCAGGAGGCGACCCTGCGCGGGACGACGGTCAAGATAGACCTCCTGTTCCTGGAGGAGTACTACCACGCGAGGCAGGCCTGCCCGAAGCCTCCGGAAATCCGCCCGTTCGACGGCGGCTACACCCGCAGCTTCAACGAGGGCGTGTTCCGCCACGTCCTGCACTTCGACGTGGCCTCGCTCTACCCGAGCCTGCTGCTGAACATCGGCCGCAACCCCTCGAGCGACACGCTCGGGGTCTTCATCCCCTTGCTGCGGCGCCTGCTCGAGTACCGGCTCAAGTACAAGCAGCTCTCGCGCACGGCGCCGAGGGAGGAGGAGCGCTCGGAGGCGCAGGCCCGCCAGAGCGCCTTCAAGATCCTCATCAACTCGTTCTACGGCTACCTGGGCTTCTCAGGGGCGCGCTTCGGGGACGGGGAGCTAGCCGCGGAGGTCACCCGCCGGGGCAGGGAGCTCCTGCAGAGGCTGATCGACGAGTTCTCAAGCCACGGCTGCCGGCTCCTGGAGGCCGACACGGACGGCCTCTACCTTTCCTCGGACGCGCATTTCGAGCGCCCGGAGGAGCTCCTGGCGCTCGTCGTCCCGATCCTCCCCGAGGGGATAGAGCTCGAGTTCGACGGCCGCTACGAGGCCATGTTCTGCTACAAGGCGAAGAACTACGCGCTCAACGAGGGCGGGAACATCATCCTGCGGGGAAGCGCGCTGCGCTCGCGCGGGATCGAGCCCTTCCTGAAGCGCCTCACGGACACGATGATCCGCTTCCTGCTGGGCGTGTCGCAGGAGTCCCCCGTGGGGCTCCTCGAGGGGTACCGCAGGGCGCTGGCCGACCGCACGCTAGGGGTCTCCGAGCTCGCGAAGGGCGAGATCCTCGGCATGAACCCGGAGGCCTACGAGAAGTTCATCGCGGGCGGCGGTAAGCCGAGGCGGGCGTCGGCCGAGGCCGCGCTCCAGATGTCGCCGCGTCCGCGGATGGGCGAGCGGGTGACCTACTACATCACGGCAAAGGCGAAGGGCAGGACGAGCGACTGGCAGCGCGCGCGCCCAGTCTCGCTCTACGACGCGCAGAACCACCCCTACGACCCGCAGCATTACGCCGGGAAGCTCGACGACTGGCTCGAGAGGTACGGGAAGTTCCTCGGGGTGGAGCCGGCGCCCCGGCCCTTGGGCGACCCGAACCAGGCCGAACTGCTCTAATATGGGGATACCGCGCCGGGGGCGGCGGGCTACTTGGCGGCCTTGCCTCGGGCGAGCACCCAGGAGACCGTCGCCGCGTCGTCGTCGCCGTTGCGCCAGACAAGCGTCAGAAACTCCGCCGGCAGGATGTCGTGCGCCTTGAAGAAGCGCCGGTCCCCGCCGCAGCAGTACATGAGGCTCGCCGGGAGCTCCCCGCGCAGCTTCGCCTTGGCCTTCGGTATGATGCGCGGCAGCCACTCGACGCCCTTAACGGCGTCGGTCTTGGCGGGCATCTTCGCCTCGTCGAGGACGACGGCCGACGCCTTGCCCTTCTGCACGTTCAGGAAGTAGTCGCGGCGCACGGACTCAATCGTCAGGGCGTGGCCGAAACCGGGCTCGCCCACGGTGTTCTCGTCCTCGGCGTAGTCATAGACGTACTGCGGGGTGATCCCGTTGGACAGGAGCCAGGCCCTCTGGCCCGACTCAAAGAAGGTGTCCGCGCCCCTGCGGCCGGTCGCGTAGAGCGCCACCGCGCGGTCGAACAGTTTGCGGAACTGGCTGGGGAAGTCGTATCGGTTCATGGGGGTTTTGTTTTTAGTTATGCCGGTCGAAAGTCGATGATCCGCTTGAACCGGTCGACCTTGTCGACCACGACGTCAAGGCGACCGTTCAGGGCGAACGATCGGTGCTTGCGCCGGCCGACCAGCGCCGTGCCGGCCTCGTTGAGCAGGTAGTAGTCGTCGCCCAGAGAGTCCGCCGAGACGAAGCCGAACGTCATCGATTCCACGAGCTCGATGAAGAACCCGTGCCTGCGCACGTCGGTTATCACGGCGACGAACGACGTGCGCTTCTTCTTCGCAAGCTCGCGCTCGAAGAACTCGAGCAGCTTAATCTTCACGCTCTCGCGCTCGGCCTCCGTGGAGTTCACCTCCGTGATGCTCAGGTGCTCGGCTAGGCTGTCCATGCCCCGGACGTCGTGGCGGGCGCCCTCGTGGCGGCGCGCGAGGTGCGACTGGAGCACCTGGTGCACGACCAGGTCGGAGTACCGCCGTATGGGCGAGGTGAAGTGCGTGTAGTCGCGCTTGTGCAGGCCATAGTGGCCGTCCGGGGTCGCCCGGTAGCAGGCCTTGCGCAGGCTGCGCAGGAACTGGGTTCGAAGGGTGTAGCCCTGCGGGTGCGACTGCAGGATCTTAAGGAGCTTCACCACCTCCTCGCGACGCGTGAGGTCGCCCACCTTGATTCCGAAGGTCGCCAGGAACTGGCGGTACTCCGCGAGCCTCAATGGATCCGGCTCGTCGTGGACGCGGTAGAGCGAAGGGAGGCGGTGGGTGCGGGTGAGCCTCGCGACCGCCTCGTTGGCTGCCAGCATGAACTCCTCGATCAACTGGTGGCTCTCGTCCTGCTCGATCCTCTCCAGGCGGTCGGCGTAGCCCTCGGGGTCCACGAAGATCTTCGTCTCGGGCATGTCGAGGTCCAGGCTCCCGTGCGCCATGCGCCGCTGCCTGAGCACCGAGGCGATCCGCCAGAGCGCGCGAACCCATGCCTGGAGGTCGCCGAGCTCGCGCTCGCTGAGCTCCCTGAGCGCCCGGCCCGTTGAACCGGTCTGGTGCTTAGGCGGAACGGGCAGCGCCCGGACCCTCTCCAGGCTGTCCTCGAAGAGGAGCGCATAGGCCTGGCGGTAGGTGAGGCGCTTGCGGCTGCGGATGACCGTGTTGGCGTAGGTCGTCTCCCTGACCTGCATGTCCGCTCCGAAGGTCAGGAAGACGGCCTTGCAGAGGCGGTCCTGCGCCTCGACGAGCGAACACAGCCCGTTGGAGAGCTTCTCCGGCAGCATGGGGACCACCGTCCCGACGAGGTAGGTCGAGTTCCCGCGCTTGCGCGCCTCGCGGTCGAGCGCCGTCCCGTGCTTCACGTAGGCCGACACGTCGGCGACGTGGACTCCGACGCGCACGTCCCCGCGACCGAGATCCTCGATCGAGAGCGCGTCGTCAAAGTCCTTCGCGTCGTCGGGGTCAATCGTGAAGACCGGGATGGCGCGGCAGTCGAGGCGGCCCTCCGCGTCCCTCTGGCTCACGCGGTCAGGCAGGGAGGCCGCCTCGCGCTCGACGTCCGCCGGGAAATGCGGCTCGAGGCCGTACTTTGCGAAGATGCCGAGGAGCTCGGCCTTGGGCTCGTGGGTGCGCCCGAGCCTCTCGGTGACCTCGCCCACCAGGGGCTGCTCCCTGCGCCGCCACTCCCCGAGCTTCACCACCACCTTGTCGCCGGGGTGGGGGACCGGCCTTGCCGGCGAGCTGGAGGGGTCCGGCACGACGACCTCCTGGACAAAGCGAGGGTCGTCCGGGGCGACGAAGTAGTTGCGCCCCTCGCGCCGCAGCTCGCCAACGACCGTTTCGCGGCCGCGCTCGAGCACCTGCGTCACCCTGCCGACGCGCTCGCCGGGCCTTCGCCCCTCGACGCCCCTGTAGATGCGTACGGCCACCGTGTCGCCCGGCAGCGCCACATCCGTGTCGTCCGGGGAGATCTGGATCGAGGGCTCGTCGCGCTTGCCGTCGACGACAACAAACGCAGAACCTCCTGCCCTGAATTGAATTGCGCCTTTGACAGTGTCATCGGCCTGGGGGCCCTTACGGCCCGACTTGATTTGTGACATTTCGTTTCCGGACCCGCCTGCGGCGAGTCAACCGCCCCCAATGTCCCCCAATCCGGGCGGATTGGCGAGCGCATTTGGCTGAAAACTCCCCAGGGCGCGCCCGCGCTGCTGCTGGGGATGTTCTTCCTGATCTACCGCGCGTTCCACACGGTGTACGGCGAGGGGCCGCATGAAGACGGGGCTCAAGCTCCTGCTGGTCGCCGTGGCCTACGGATCGATCCCGCTCTTCTTCCTTCTGGGGCTCGTGACGGCGTCGACCTACCTGGTTTCGCGAGGCGCCAAGCCGCGCCCGGGAAAGCGCCCTCCGGCCCCCCCGGCTCGGGGCCCGTCCCTAAGTGCGGCCCGATTGTGCGTCCCCGTTGCTCCTTCGTCTCGACAACCCGCTTTAGGGCGGGGTAGCTTGAATTTCTAGTGCCAGTCATATCAAGACCATCGGACGGCCTCCGTCCCTTCGGCCGGGCAGCCCCAGCGGCCTGAGACCCCGCGAAAAACCCCCGAGCTGCCATCGCCCCATGAAGATCGT
>PLXS01000011.1 GCA_003151515.1 Opitutaceae bacterium | reverse complement strand
ATCGGGTCCTGTCCCTTCTGCGGCAGCAAGTTTGATCGGGTGTTTAGCGACACCACTTAACAGAGTAATATTAGTCAGGTGTCTGAAAGGTTTAGATGTTTATTACTGCTTTGACGGTAATTGGACGCTTTCCTTTCCCAGATTCGAATGAGAGGACTGAAAATACTGAATAATTACTGCCTAAAAAGTAATTTATAGCGAAATTCGCTGTTTTTGCATTGAAATACCAGATTAATGCGATTTATTACCGCTGAAACAGCAATGATTTCTCTTCCTCAACTCATCAAAGGCCATCGCAAGAAGGCAGCACTGACCCAAGCGCAGCTGGCGAAACTCGCCGGCGTAGGCAAGACAGTGGTCTGGGACATCGAGAACGGCAAAGAGTCCATCCAATGGGATAACCTTCAGAAGATTCTGCGCGTATTAAACATTTCGGTCGAATGGCGAAGCCCACTTCTCGACCGCTTAGCATCCCTAGAACCGACTCCTGCCTTCTCCACTGATGCTTCCTCCTCCCATTCAAAATCTCACGTAAGCGAGAATTCAGCGGCAAACTCCCCCACGAAATGAAATCCGCCGACATCTTTCAGAAAAACGAACTGGCCGGACTGCTTGAGGAGCGCGACGACGGCAGCTACCGCTTCTCCTACAAGGTTGGCTACCGTGGCGAGCCCGTCTCCCTTACAATGCCGACAAGTCAGTCCGTCTGGGAATTCCCACGCTTTCCTTCGCCCTTCGAAGGATTGCTGCCAGAGGGAGTTCAGCTCGATGCACTGCTACGGATTCGTAAGCTGGATAAGCACGACTTATTCGGACAGCTGCTCGCTGTCGGCCAAGATGTCGTTGGATCACTTCGGATCGAGCTCGCCAAATGAGGTGCCTAATCACCAATGAGCCGTGGGAAGGACCAGGACCGTATTCGCCGGCCGGCCTCCGCTTGCTAGACCGGCGGCTCACCTCCCTGGCTCCCCTACCCTACACTCGCGAGCAATTGATTGAGGAGGCAGCAGCGCGCGCCGTGAAGATGTCAATTCAAGGCATGCAGCCGAAGGTCAGCACCGTTTTGCATGTGAACGAGGGTCGTATGGAGATTGTGGACAACGGCGGAAGGTATATCGTGAAACCGCCGCACCTCATTTATGCGGAACTGCCGGAGAACGAGGCGCTCACTATGTCGCTAGCGGCAAATCTGGATATCGAAGTGCCGGTGTCCGGGCTCCTTCTCAATTCGGACCGGACTCACTCATATTTCGTTCGACGCTTTGATCGCGTAGGCTGGGGCAAGCAGCCAGTGGAGGATTTTGCACAGCTGAGCGGCGCCAGTCGCGATACAAAGTATGATTCCAGCACGGAACGATTGATCGAAATAATAGACCGATTCTGCACCTTTCCTGCTCTTGAGCGCCCGAAGTTCCTTGATCGCTTGCTGTTCGCCTACCTTACAGGCAACGAGGACATGCATCTTAAGAATTGGTCGCTTATCACGCGCGATGACAAGGTAGAGTTGTCGCCCGCATACGATCTATTGAATTCGACGATCCCTAATCCCAAGAGCCGCGAGGAGCTCGCGCTGACTCTTCACGGTAGGAAATCGAAACTTCGCGCGAATGACTTCTGGCGGTATCTCGCCGCCGAACGCCTCGGCCTTTCACAGACGTTCATCGAACAAATCAAATCTCGTTTTGCGGCTGCGTGCCGGGAATGGCCGGCCCGAATTGAAGCCAGCTTTCTCTCTCCAGAGATGAGGGGGCGGTACAAAAGCCTGCTCGAAGAACGCAGGAATCGGCTCGGGCTGACCTAAACACAACCTCGAAAATGGCGGGATGGACGGGACTCGAACCCGCGACCTTCTGCGTGACAGGCAGACGCTCTAACCAGCTGAGCTACCACCCCGGATTGGGAAGAAGGTTTAACTTCCCTAGGAGACTCGCGCCGGTCAAGAGGTAATTCCGCCCGTCTCTTTTTCTCTCCCCTGCCCGCCCTAAGTCGTTTAACCTGTTCCCGGTGAATACCCTGCTCACACGGTGCGGCACAGTCGCATTGCTCATCGCGCTGGCGGGCTGCGCGAAGAAGGAGGCCGGCGTGTCCCCTAGGGGCACCGCCTCGGTGAATCTTGTGCCGGATTCGGAGCGCAGCCGCCATTTCGACGCCGTGAACAGCCACCTGGAGCTCGGGGGCGTGCTCTACGGCTACGCGGACATAGACGGCGACGCCCTGGCCCTCGCCTCCTCGGCCCAGGTGCTTGTCCACCAGCTTGCGCTTACCCAGCCGCAACTGGCCGCCCTGGACCGGCAGGACCTCAAGGGGCTCTTCTCCGAGCTCGGCCTAAACGACATCAAGGCCGTGGGCTTCAGCTCGGTGCGCGAGGCGGACGGAATCTACCGCAACCGAACCTTCCTCTTCACTCCCGCGGGCCGCCACGGCCTGCTTGCCGCGTTCGGAGGCCGGCCCGGGCGCTTCATCGGCTCGAAGATGGCGCCCCCGGACTGCGACTTCTACAGCGAAACTGAGTTCGACGTGAACGCGCTCTACGACACCGTCCGGGGCGTGGTCTCCAAGGTGGGCGGCAGTGAGGCCGCGGACTCGCTCGCCAAGAAGCTGAAGGAAGCCGGGGCCGGCTCGGGCTTCTCGGTCCTGGACGTGATCCAGGGCATGCGCGGGAGGATGACCATAATCCTGCGGATGGATCCGCAGAGCACGTACCGGCTGCCCGGCCCCGGCGGGGCCATGATACCGGCGTTCTCGGCGATCGTCCGCGTCGATGGAGTCGGCGCCGCGGTTTCGGGCACGCTGTCAAAGAGCGGGGGCATGGTGGAGTCAAAGCAGGGCTCGCTCACCCTTTTCACGCCCCGGTCGGCGCCGCCCCTGGCGGGCCTCAAGCCCGTGCTTGCCGTCCAGGGAAAGGCGTTCTTCGCGGCGACCTCGCCGGAGTTCCTGCAGGAATGCCTCCACCGGACGGAGGGGATCGAGACGAATCCGGAGTTTGCCTCGGGCCTCGCGGCTCTCGGGCCTGAGGGCAACGGCCTCACCTGGGTGTCCCAGCGGTTCTTCGGGAGGCTCAGGGATATCGGCTCGCTCAACCCAAACGCGACGGCCGAGCAGAAGCACGTGTTCGACGTCTTTGCGCTCAACGTGCCCATCGTCACGCGGCCGCTCCTGTCGGTGCGCACGAACCTGCCCGACGGCGTCCTCGTTCGCTCAAGCTGGAACCAGTCGCTCAAGGCGGACATCGCCATGTTCACGATCTACAATCCCGTGACGATCGGGCTCATGGCCTCGATGGCCATCCCCGCGTTCCAGAAGGTCCGCCAGGCGTCCCAGGAGAAGGCCATCCAGAACAACCTGCACACGCTCTATGACGCCGCGGAGCAGTTCTACCTCATCAACGGGGCCAGCTCCACCACCTACGACCAGCTCGTCGGGCCGGGCAAGTACGTGCCTGAAATCCAGCCGGCCGACGGGGAGGACTACCGCTCGCTGACATTCAGGAAGGGCCTGCCCCTGATCGTGCGCCTTGGGGACGGGCGCGCCATCTCCTACCCCGCCGGCGCCGTCTCGCCAGCCGCGACGCACCTGCCCGACCAGCCGAAGTCAGCGGCCGACGCCGGCAGGCAGAAGGTGTACGATCAGATCGCCGTCGTTAACAACCTCTACACCCTTGATGAGGCCGCGAAGAAGTACTGCATAGAGCACAATGTGGACACGGCCTCGTACGCCGACCTCGTCGGGCCGGGCAAGCTCCTCGCCGAGGTCAAGCCCGTGGCCGGCGAGGACTACACGCCCCTCGTGTTCACGAGGGGCCAGAGGGTCGAGGTCCGGCTGGCTGACGGCAGGATCGTGCGCTACCCGCTGGGCGCCACGGACAGTTCGCCGCGACCCGAGCGCACCTCCGAGCAGGCGCCCGCGCCCGACGACCCGAAGGCGCAGGCGATGATCCAGAACCTGCAGGTCCTAAACGACGCCGCGAACAAGTACTACGCCGAGCACGATTCGACGACGACGACGTTCGAGAATCTGGTCGGTCCGGGCAAGTACCTGCCGTCAATTGCGCCGGTCGCCGGCGAGGACTACCGGTCGCTGCTTTTCAAGAAGGACCACCCGCTCAGGCTGTACCTCAAGGACGGCAGGGTGGTCACCTTCCCGCTGCAGCGCCAGGAGTAGGCGGCCGCGGCCGCAGTCGCGCGGGACGCCGCGCCCTGCGTCACTCGACCTCGTAGACCTCGACCAGGGCCATTCCCGTGTCCCCGCTCGCTCCGGAGACCTCAGCAGTGTAGGCGCCGGGGGCAAGGGTCACCAGAAGGGCCGAGTCCGCCGTCGGCGCGCTGCCCCACGGGAATGCCCCGAGCGACTGGGCCACCGCCTCAATCTGCGCATCGCCTCCCCAGCCGGCGTTGGTTGCCACAAGGCTGGTCGTATTGCGGACAATTGAGTTGAGGGTGAGTTGTGGATCCGGGAGCACTCCCGAAAGACCGAAAGGCACCAGGGCGGGCCCCGAGGCCCGAATCAAGACCGTCCTGGGGGTCGTGCCCCCGATCACGAACCCGGCGATCAGGACGCCGCTACCCTGTCCCACCATCGTGCGGGCGGAAATATTGATCAGCCGCGGAGTCGAGGCCGTGTAGGTCCCCTGCGGCGTGGCGTCATAGACCTCCGCCAGCGCAATCCCGGAGTCGCCGGCGGCGCCGGACACCAGGGCCGTGTACGGCCCCGCGGCCAAGCTCTCGACCAGCGCCGAGTCGTGGCTCGCCGGGTCGTTCCATTGGAAGGCGCCCACCGCGGCCGCAGTGCTCGAGACCAGGGCGTTCCCGACCCATCCGCTGTTCGATGCGATCACACTGTTTGAAGACGAGCTTACGATCTGCAGTTCCGGGTCCAGTAGGAGGCCGGTGATGAAAAAATAGCTGAGGGCCGGCCCGGACGCCCGCAACAGCAGCGCCTCGGATCCCGATGCGCCGGTGCCTCCGACCACGAATCCCGCGATAAGCGTTTCGGCGCTCGCCCCGGCGTAGGACCTGCACGACACGTTGATAAGGCGCCCCGGATCGTCAGAATCATCAACGGCGAGCACCGCCGATGTCACCGAAACCCCCTGGGGGTTCGTCGCAGCGCATGAGTAGTCCCCGGCGTCCTGGATCGTGACCGAGGGAACGACAAGGGCGGGCCCGTCTGCTCCCGGAATGGGCGCGCCATTGAACGACCATTGGAAGGCAGGGGCCGGAGACGACTGCGACGCAATGGCGAAGACCGCGGTGGCGCCGACCGCGATCGTCTGCGACACCTCCTGCGACTCAAATGAAGGTTCGGCCTGCACCGGCGGGGCCCGGCCCACGAAACCGACTCGGATCGTGTTGGTTCCGGAATCCGCCATGAACAACGTTCCACTCGCATCGGCGGCGATCCCTGCGGGGCGATAGAACTGCGCGGAGGCGCCGGTTCCGTCGGCGCCTCCATAATAGGGGGACCCGGTCACATAGGACGTGTACGCGCTGAATACCGCGTATGATGTTCCCGCCAGCGTTGTCACCGACCCGTCCGGTGTGATCCGGCGAATTGTGGAGTTGCGGGTGTCTGCAACGTACACGTTGCCGGCGGAGTCCACGGCCACCCCCTGGGGCGCGCCGAACTGCGCGGTGGCGAGCGGACCATCGGCATTGCCCGCACTTGAAGGCGCGCCGGCCAGCGTTGTCACGATGCCGGCGGAAGAGGTCACCCGAATGGCATTGTTGCCGGTGTCTGCCACGTACACGTCGCCCTTGGCGTCGACCGCAACGCCTTCGGGACTCTCGAATCTCGCAGACGAACCCGCCCCGTCCGCGAAGCCACCGACCGTTCCAGGGCCGCCGGCCAGAGTAGTCACGACCCCACCCGGTGAAATCTCCCTGATCGTGTTGTTGCCCGTGTCGGCGACGTAGACAGTGCCGCCGGCGTCCACGGCGACCCCGCTTGGACCACTGAATCGTGCGGCTGCGCCGCTCCCGTCGGCGCTGCCAAAGGCACCTGCGGTGCCGGCCAGCGTGGTCACAGCCCCACTGGGCGAAATCTCCCTGATCGTGTGGTTGTCCGTGTCGGCGACGTAAATATTCCCCTTGGCATCCACGGCGACGCCGCTTGGACCCTTGAATTGCGCGGACGCGCCGGTCCCGTCGGCCGTGCCGACGACGCCCGCGGTGCCGGCCACCGTCGTCACATCACCTGCCGGTGTGATCTTCCTGATGGTGCCGTTACCGGCGTCGGCGACATAGACGTTGTCCGCGGCGTCCACAGAGACGGCGCCGGGCGCGTTGAACCGCGCAGCCGTGCCGATTCCGTCCGAGGAACTGGGCACGTCGTGGTTCGCGCCCATCACGGAGGTCACGAACCCCGAAGGGGTGATGCTTCTGATGGCCACGCTCACATTGTCGGCCACGTAAATGGTGCCGTTGCCGTTCACCGCCAGGCCCTGGAAAGAACCAAACAGGGCAGCGGAGCCCTGTCCGTCGGCGCCGCCCTGGCCGTAAGGATTCCCGGCCAGCGTGGTCACCATCCCACCGGGTGTTATTTTCCTGATCGTGTTACCTACGTACAGGGTGGTGCCGGTTTCCGCGTCCACGTAGGAGTATATCCCGTCCGCCACGTACACATTGCATTCCGCGTCCACCGCCAAGGCGCCTGGCGCCGCAAACTGCGCGGCGGCGCCTGTCCCGTCGGCGATGCCGTGGGCCCCTTTTGTCCCAGCATGCGTGGTCGCCACACCGTCGGGCGCAACCTTCAGGATTATGGCGTCCTTCGTGTCCGAGACATACATGTTTCCGCCCGGATCCACGGCCACGCCTTCAAGGTTGCCCCAGCCGAACGCCGTGCTTACCGTGCCATCCGGCGAGATCTTGCGGACCGCCGAATTGTACAGGTCCGCAACATAGATGTTTCCGGCGCGGTCCAGCGCAATCTCCCCCGGGGCGTTGAACCTGGCGGCGGCGGACGGCCCGTCCACGTAGCCCCTGGAGCCCAGGGCACCCGCGAACACAGTCACAACCCCGCTCTTGGAAACCCTGCGGATGGTGGATTCGCCGTCCGAGAAGTAGACATTTCCTGCGGAGTCCACGGCCAGCCAGAGAGGGTAGACATAGGGGTATGACCCATAGGGATTGTCCCATTTGCCTGCCGCCACCTCGGTCACGGACCCGCCCGGCGCCATCTTCAGGATGGCGAAGTTTGTGTTTGGAACCATGGACACATCGCCCACGTAGAGGTTGCCGCCCGGGTCCGTAGCGACCCCATAAGGGCCGAGGAGCCGGACGGAGGATGCCGGGCCGTCGCAGTCCACATCACCCGGATCGCCGGCTATTGTGGCTATTCGGAGCGGCGTGTATGTCGCCTGCGCGTCCAGGTCGCACCCGTGCCCAAGCGCAAGGGCCGACGCGGCAATGAGACGCCAGCCAAACAGTCTCCACCCGCCAAGTCTGGCATCACGCCAAAGGTGACGATAAGCCGACGCGAAGCACGCGGCCCTGTGGTAAGGCATATCGACCCAAACTGAGACATTCTCGCGCCCCAAAACCTCCATCCGTCCAGCCGGCTCCGCCGCCGCTAGGCGCAGTTTGGTCGGGATTATCTCGCTTGCCCCGAGGCCGTTGTGCTTTATTCGAGGCTGATCGGGAGCGGTGGTAGTTCAGGAGGATAGAGCAACGGTTTTCTAAGACGAACTGGCGATTTCATCTCTTGCGATCCCACGTCGCCTGGCGCTGTCATCTCTCGGACAATCGGCGAGTTTCCTGGAATTCAGTTAATCCAGAATCATCCTGAGACGACCGAAATTCTGAATTCGGGTGACAACAAGGGTGACATCCGGCAGGGCCGAATTCTGGTTCTTAGGCCGCGTCCAGAATCGGTTAATACCTAGTCACGCTTCCCTTGCTTGACCGCATCGGGACCATGTAAGACAGTAAGACATGACAACGATACTCTCAAGCAAGGGGCAGGTGGTTCTCCCCGCTTCCGCCCGTAAGCGTCTAGGCCTGAAACCCGGCTCGAAATTCGACTGCAGTGTGCAGGGGACCCAGATTGTCCTTACGCCCACCGAGGAAAAGAGAGCCGCTTCTCGACTCGTGAAATCAAAGTTGACGGGAATGGTGGTCACGCAAGGCCCTAAGGGCGCTCCGATGGTCACTAACGAACAAGTTCGCGCGCTGCTAGCGGACTTCCCGTGAAATACCTGCTTGATGTCAACATGCTGGTGGCGCTGGGCCACACTCTGCATGTCCACCATGTGCGCGCCGGGCGGTGGTTAAAAAGGTCAAGGCCGGATATTGAGGTTCTTGCGACGTGCCCGATAACCGAACTCGGATTCGTGCGGGTCAGCGTTCAAGCCGGTCTGCAACCCGACGTAGCGACAGCGGTCAGGGCGTTGGCAAGTCTCAAGGCATCGAGTCCCATCAGCTTCGAATTATGGTCTGATGCGCTCGGCGTGGACACCTTGCCGCGGTATGTGAGAAAGACTTCAGAACTCACCGATGGGCACTTGCTGGAATTGGCCCGCGTCAACGGAGCGCAGTTGGCAACGCTTGATGGAAATATTCCCGACGCCATGCTGGTGTCTTGAAACGGCTGGCTGCGTCGCACTTGGGTCTGGCTAGTAGCTGCGATTCGGTTACATGCTTCTCGAGTGAGAGCCTGATGCGAAGGAATCAAGAACGGGTGACAACAACCCATTTATTGCTTGCCTCGATTCCATTGTATCTCCCTGTATAACAATAATAAGCGGTGGTAGCTCAGGAGGATAGAGCAACGGTTTTCTAAACCGTCGGTCGCGAGTTCGAGTCTCGCCCACCGCGCCAATCTTCCCTACCCGCCGGCGCGCGAGAGCTCCGATATCCACAGTTGGGCCTCGCCGGGCACCCCAAGCGAGCGCAGGCGCTCCTCGATCTCTGCCTCCGAGGGCTCCTCCACCCTGTGCCTGGGGTCCCCTGGAAGACCCGGCATCACCCTCTTCGCGAGCGCCCAGCACGCCCACGCCCTCCAGCGACGCTGCTCCTTGCGGGGCTCGTTCATCCGGTCGGCGTAGTGCTGGAAATGGACGCGCGGGTTGCCGATGAAGGTCCCCCGCGGCGTGTGCCTGAGGAACCAGGCCATGGCTGCGTAGGGGATCGGCCATTCGGCGAGCTCGGGCTCCGGCCCGCGCAGGTCGGCGCCCATCGCGCGGTCGAGGCAGAGGACCGCCCTCGCCGCAAACCCCCTCTGCCAGAGCGAGTGGGCGTACTCGAGACATGCGACGTAGAAGCTCTCCCCGCGGTCGCCGTCCCCAAATGCATTCAGAGCGCTCCAGTCGAGGCCCGGCCTGGGACTGGGCAGATGGGGGCACGCCGGGAGCATGGGTGTTCGCTGCCCGCAAATCCCGCGGCCGTCAATGCGGCTCGACAGGCACGCGTCAGTTGGGAGACAAGAGCAACGCTGAACACGCCAAACGAGAGCCAGGTCCACGAAATTTCCCTGTGGCGGCGGGTCGCCGTCTGGCCGCTTGCGGCGCTCGTGCGCCTCTGGGCCATGAGCGTGCGCATGCGGTTCCCCCCCGGGGACTGGGGCATGCTGGACGCGATCGCTGGCCCCGTCGTCTTCGTCATTTGGCACAACCGGCTCTTCATGGCAGCGGATATATACCGGCGCATCAGGCCGGGCCGCAAGCTCTACGCCCTTGTCAGCGCCAGCCGCGACGGCGCCTGGCTTGCCGCATTTTACGACGCATGCGGCGTAAGCGCGGTGCGGGGTTCCTCGAGCAGGATGGCGCGCGAGGCCGTGAAGGGGCTTGTCGACGTCGTGCGCTCGGGAAACGACGCGGGAATATCGCCCGACGGGCCGCGGGGGCCGAGGTACGAGGTGAAGCCCGGGGCCCTGGTCGTTGCGCGCCGCGCCGGCGCGGCGGTGGTGCTGATTGGCCTCGACTTCGAGTCGGCGTGCAGGCTCGCGAGCTGGGACGGCTTCTACCTGCCCATGCCCTTCTCGCGCGCCCACGGCCGCATGCAGCGGTTCGAAGCGGGGGAACAGGACGACCGGGACGCAGGCGCCCACGAGCTGGGCGCCGCCCTCGCCGCAGTCAATCCCGACCGCAAGCCGGCCCCCGTCAGAACGCGGGCGTGACCGTCACGGTGTCGCCCGGAGCCGCCGAATAGTCCTCGCCGATGCTCCAGAGCGTGTCGTTGAGCACGAGCTTGAACGTGAACGGCTTCTCCACGACGGGCAGGATGAGCGTCCAGGTGTCGCCTGCGGTGCAATCGAGCGCGGTCCCTTTCTCCCAGCTCAAGCCGGCGCCTCCGCCGCGCACGAAGAGGGTGTTGCCGTAGCCGATGTCGACCTTGGCGACCAAGGTGACGCGGGAGCCCTTGGGCTTGGTGGTGACGACCGCAGGTGCGGACGGCGTCGACGCGGCCGGTGCTTTGATCTTCGGCGCTGGGGCGTGCGCAGTGGTCTTTGTCGCCGGGGCGGGCGTCTTGGCTGTCTTTGTGGTCTTTTTCATGTTTTAGACGTTTGAAACCCTGGGTGCAAACAGACCCACGGACTCAGCTAAAACCTAGCAATTGCAACGCCAAACATCAACATGCCCCTGATTTTCCAGGTCCGCCACCCGTTTGCCATTCAGCTGTTTCAACGCAACTCGATGGGATCACCTGACCTGCAGCGTGTCCCCTTCGAACTCGAGCCCAAGTGACGGTATGGTGACTGCCTTGCGTGTGCCGTCCCGCCGGACGCGGCCCGCAAGCCAGGCGTCGTAGCCGCTGTCCCTTGCGGCGGCGAGGGCCGCCTCTGCGCTGCCCGGCGCGACGTAGACGGCGAAGCCTATCCCCATGTTGAACGTCGCGTACGCCTCCCTCGGGGCGACGGGCCCGGCCTGCATGAGGAAGCTGAAGATCGCCGGATGGGGCCGCGGCGCGGTTATCTCGTACACGAAGGGCTCCTCGAGCCTCATCAGCTTCCTCCAGCCGTGGCCCGTCACGTGGGCCGCGTACTTGAGGTGGATCGACCTGCGCTGGCACTCGCGAACGAAGGCCACGTAGATGGTGGACGGGGCGAGGAGGGCCTCGCCCAGGGTCAGCCCGCCTCCGATCGCGGTCGAGTACCTCGAGGGCAGGCCCTCGGCGATCTTGCGGCAGAGCGTCAGGCCGTTTGTCTGCACGCCTGAGGACGCGAGGAACACGATCGAGTCGCCGTCGCGCACGTCGCCCGTGATTCGAAGCGACTTAGGGGCGATGAGGCCTATGGCCGAGCCCGCGAGGATGATGGCGCTCGGCTCCACAAGCCCCTTTAGCGCCGGCGTCTCGCCCCCGCCCCACACCGCGCCGGCCGCCCGGCAGCCCTCGGCGAAGCCGGCGACGAGCTCCTGCGAGCGGTGCTTGTCCGCGAACCAGCCGGCGTCCCCGACCGCCGCGTGCATGGCCACGGCCACCGGGAGCGCGCCGCAGGTCACCAGGTCGTTCGCGATGGTGGCCACGGTGTCGACGCCGATCGCGCGGTAGTAGCACCTGCCGCTCTCGCGCTGCACGGCATCGGCGACCAGGTTCTTCGTGCCGAGCCCCTCCTCGACGTGGGCGATGAAGTGGTCGGCGGCCTCGACCAAATACGCGCTCTCTCCCCTGACCGCCGCGGGCTCCGCGAGGCCGTGTCCGCCGAGGAGGTCCGCGGTCGTGAGCGCCGCCTTCTGGCACGCCCTCTTGAACTCGTCTAGCGGCCCGTACCTGACCCCTGAGGACTCGTAGGAAAGGGACATCGGGCAGCCCTAGTAGGACCTTCCCTCGTTCTTCTCGAAGTAATTCACGTAGGCCTGGTTCACGACGCGGAACCCGCCCGGCGTCGGGTAGTGGCCCGTGAAGTACCAGTCGCCCGTGTGGTTGGGCACCGCGGTGTGCAGATTCTCGATCGTCTGGAAGATGAGTTCGATCTCGCCGCGCCACTCGATCTTGGGCGGCCTGACGAGCTTCGAGATCCGCGCGGAGATCTCCTCCGGCGAGAACGGCTCGTAGAGCCGGCGCACGTGGTTGACGGTCCCCTTCGCCTCGACCTCCCTGCGGCACGCCCGGTAGACGTCGCCCAGCAGCTCCTGCCTGCCGCTCTCCTTGAGGAGGTCCACGACCGCCTCGAAGGCCACGAACTTGCCGATCTCGGACATGTCGATCCCGTAGCAGTCCGGGTAGCGGATCTGCGGGGCCGTCGACACGATCACGATCTTCTTGGGGTCGAGCCGCGCGAGGATTCTCAGGATTGAGCGGCGAAGCGTCGTGCCCCGCACGATCGAGTCGTCGACGCACACCAGGCTGTCCACGCCCGGCCTGAGCGAGCCGTAGGTTATGTCGTAGACGTGGCTCACCAGCTCGTTGCGCATGGACTCCTGCTCGATGAAGGTGCGGATCTTGATGTCCTTGCTGACGACCTTCTCGCCGCGCGGCCAGTTGCGCAGGATGAGCTCGTCGAGGAGCGCCTCGCTCAGGGTTCCCTCGCGGGCCGCCTTCAGTATCGCCCCCTTCACCTCCTCGCGCCGCAGGCCGCGCAGCGCGGACATGAGGCCCAGGTACGCGACCTCGGCGGTGTTCGGGATGAAGGCGAAGACCGTGTCCGCCCAGTCGCCGTCGATCGCCTTGAGCACCTGCTTCGCGAGGCCGGCGCCGAGCGCCTGACGCTCCCGGTAGATGTCGACGTCGTTGCCCCGGGAGAAGTAGATGCGCTCGAACGAACACGGGGCCTTCGGGAGCGTCTTCGTGAACGGCTGCTCCACGACCGAGCCCCTGCGCTTGATGACGACCGCGTGTCCGGGCTGCACCTCCCTGACCTCCCCGGCGGCCAGGTCGAACACGGTCATGAGCGGCGCGCGCTCCGATGCGAACGCGACGACCTCGTCGTTCTGGAACCAGTGGCACGGCCTTATCCCGGAGGGGTCCCGCGCGACAAACGAGTCGCCATTGCCCACGAGCCCGCAGAGCACGTAGCCGCCGTCCCAGTTCTGCGACGCGCGCGTGAGAACGCGCACGAGGTCCAGGTCCTCGCTTATCCTGCGCGAGAGCTCCTCCCCGGCGAGGTTGCGCGTCCTCAAGAACCGGTAGATGTCCTCGTGCTCCTCATCGAGGAAGAACCCAATCTTCTCGAGTATGGCCTGGGTGTCCGTCGCGAACACCGGGTGCTGGCCCATGTCGATCAGGGACTTGTTCAGCTCGGCCGTGTTCGTCAGGTTGAAGTTGCCGCAGAGCGCAAGGTTGCGCGTAGCCCAGGGGCTGCGCCTGAAGTACGGGTGGCACGCGCTCAGGTTGTAGCCGCCGCTCGTTCCGTAGCGCAGGTGCCCGAGGAAGAGCTCGCCGCCAAAGTCGAAGTTGCGCTTCACCGTGTCGGGGAAGTCGGGGTGTATCTCGCCCGAGTCCACCTTGTCGTTGTACTCCCCGAGCAGATCCTTGAAGATCCTGTCGAGCGGGTTCGCCTTCACGTTTCGCTCCCGGAACATGAAGGGCTCGCCCGCGAGGACGTCCAGCTTGACGCAGGCGACGCCCGCGCCGTCCTGCCCGCGGTTGTGCTGCTTCTCCATCAGGAGGAAGAGCTTCGTGAAGCCCCAGAGCGGGGTCCCGTACTTCTCCTGGTAGTGCGACAGGGGCCTAAGCAGGCGCACGAGCGCCACGCCGCATTCGTGTGAGAGGGTGTCGCTCATGGCGTGTCAGCCAAGGCCCGGGCGTTTCATGGACGCCTCGATACTCTGCTCCCAGGTCTTTCGCAACTCGCCGACGGACCACTGCAGCCCGCCCGCGGCTGTGCCCGCGCGCAGGACCCCGTCCGCAGTCACCGCGCCCAGCGGGTCGGCCCTGAGCCCAGCGGCTGCGGCGCCGCCAAGGACCTGGGCCTCGTCCCCCGCCCCGACGCAGAGGAGGACGCGGCCCTGGCTCTCGCCGAAGAGGAGCGCGTCAAGGCGCGCCGCCCCGAGCCGACCCAGCTCGACTGCGGCCCCGAGGCCGCCGCGGTCGAACAGCATCTCGCACAGGGCCACGAGCAGCCCCCCTTCGCTGAGGTCGTGCGCGGCGCGCACGCGCCGCGCCCTTATCTGGGAGAGGACGAAATCCTGGAGCCTCCTCTCATGGGCGAAGTCGACGGCAGGGGCGTCGCCGGTCTTGAGTCCGTGGATGACGCCCAGGTACTGGCTGCCGCCCAGCTCGTCGGGAGCGCCCCCGACGAGCACGATCCGCTCGCCCGGCTCGCGGGCGAACTGGCGCGTGACGTGCGCCTCGTCCTCCACCAGGCCCACGACCGAGACGACCGGGGTCGGGTCAATGGAGCCCTCGGGCGACTCGTTGTAGAGCGAGACGTTGCCCCCGACGACCGGCACGTCGAAAAACGTGCACGCCTCGGCGAGACCGGCCACGCACTCCCTTAGCTGGTAGAAGTTCTCGGGCTTGTAGGGGTTGCCAAAGTTGAGGTTGTCCGTCATCGCGAGCGGGACCGCTCCCGCGCACACGAGGTTCCTCAGGCACTCCACCATCGCGATCATCGCCCCGCGCCTCGGGTTCAGGTAGCAGTACCTCCCGTTGCAGTCGTTGCTGATCGCGATGAACTTCTCCTTCGCGCCGAGCCTGAGGCGGACGACGCCGGCGTCGCTGCCCGGTAGGACGACGGTGCCGTGCTGCACCATGTGGTCGTACTGGCGGTAGATCCAGGCCTTCGAGGCGATCGTGGGGTGCGCGAGGAGGACCGGCAGCGCGGCCCGCGCCCGGGCGGCGTCGAGGTCGGCAAGCCCGGCCCCCTGCGCCGTCCAGCGGGACGTCTCGTCAAGGTAGGCGGGCCTCGACGCCTGCCTCGCATACACCGGCGCCTTGTCCGTCAGCGCGGACGCTGGGATGTCGGCCACGACGACGCCGTGGTGGCGCACCACCATCCTGCCCGTGCCGGTGACCTCCCCGACCCTCGCGGCGTGCAGGTCCCACTTCTCGAAAATCCCCTCGATCTCGGCCTCGCGGCCCCGCTCCACGATGACGAGCATCCTCTCCTGCGACTCCGAGAGCATGATCTCGTAGGAGTTCATCGCGCCCTCGCGCTGCGGGACCCGGTCGAGCTCTATCTCGATGCCGGAGCCCCCGCGGCTCGCGGTCTCGCAGGTCGAGCACGTGAGGCCCGCGGCGCCCATGTCCTGGATGCCGACCACGAGGCCGGGGACCGCCATCATCTCGAGGCAGGCCTCGATCAGGAGCTTCTCCATGAACGGGTCGCCCTTCTGGACCGCCGGCCGGTCCGCCGCGCTCTCGGCGCTAAGCTCCCTTGACGCGAACGACGCCCCGCCCAGCCCGTCGCGCCCCGTCGCCGCCCCCACATAGTAGACGGGGTTGCCGAGGCCCGTGGCCTTCCCCCGGCGGATCTGCTCGTGGCGAAGGGTCCCCAGGCACAGGGCGTTCACAAGCGGGTTGCCCTCGTAGGAGCGGTCGAAATAGACGTCGCCCGCGACCGTGGGGACGCCCACGCAGTTGCCGTAGTGGGCGATCCCGGCCACGACCCCCCGCAGGAGGCGCCTCGTCACGGCCGAGTCCATCTCGCCGAAGCGCAGGGAGTTGGTGAGCAGCACCGGCCGCGCGCCCATCGTGAATATGTCCCGGATGATCCCCCCGACCCCCGTGGCGGCCCCCTCGAAGGGCTCGACCGCGCTCGGGTGGTTGTGCGACTCGATCTTGAAGGCGATCGCCCAGCCGTCGCCCACGTCGATTATCCCGGCATTCTCCTCGCCCGCCTTCACGAGCACGCGCCCGAACTGCGCCGTGGCGCCGCGCTTCTCCGTCGGGAACCCCTTCAGGAGCGGCCTCGTGTTCTTGTACGAGCAGTGCTCCGACCACATCACAGAGAAGATGCCCAGCTCGGTCAGCGTCGGAACCCTGCCCAGGTGGGCCTGCACCTGCCCGAACTCCTCCGGCAGGAGCCCGTGCCTGCGCACCAGCTCGGGCGTGATCGGCTGGTTGAGGACGGGGTCCGGGTTCGGCGGTAGGCCCGCGTTAATCATGCCGATGCCCGAGCCACCTCGGGGAGCCTGGACGCCAGGACCGCGCGGGCGACGGCGAGCCCGTCGCGGCTCGGGTGGAACCTCTCGAACGCCCTGTCCGGGTGCGGCATCATGCCGAAGACATTGCCGGCCTCGTTGCGCACGCCGGCGATCGAGTCGAGCGAGCCGTTGGGGTTGTCGACGTAGCGCAGGAGCACCTGCCGGTTCGACTCGAGCCGGGCCCGGCCGGCCTCGTCGATCCGGTAGTTGCCCTCGCCGTGGCCGATCGGCAGGCGCAGGCGCCCTCCGAGCACCGCCGGGTTGAAGGAGGGCCCGGCGTCCGCAACCGCGAGCTCGCAGGTCATGCACCGGTACTCGAGCGAGCTGTTGCGTATCAGGGCCCCCGGCAAGAGCCCCGCCTCGCAGAGGATCTGGAAGCCGTTGCAGATCCCGAGGACGAGCCCCCCGCGCGAGGCGTGCTCGCGGACGGCGGCCATGACCGGCGAGAACCGCGCTATCGCGCCGCAGCGCAGGTAGTCCCCGTACGAGAACCCACCGGGTACGACGACCAGGTCCGCGCCGCCCAGCCCCGTGTCCTTGTGCCACACGTAGCGCGTCGGCAGGCCGAGGCCGGACGCAAAAAGGTGGAAGGCATCCTGGTCGCAGTTCGACCCGGGAAACTGCAGCACCGCGATGTTCATGGCCACTGCGGTCACCTCCCCGTGATCTCGTATCGGTAGTCCTCGATGACCGGGTTGCTCAGGAGCTCACCGCACAGCCTGTCGAGCTGCGCGCGCAGCTGCGGGGAGTCGGGCGCATCGAGCTCGAGCTCGATCACCTTGCCCACGCGCGTCCCCTTAAGGCCCTTCAGTCCGAGGCTCTCGAGCGCGTGGCCGACGGCCGCTCCCTGGGGGTCCAGGACGTTCCTCTTCGGTGTTACGAAAACTTTGATCTTCACGGACCGCAAAAGAGCACGATGACGCCCCGATTTGGGGGCCGGTCAAGGTTTTTGCCCCGCGATCCGTGTCATTTCTCCCGGTTGCGCGGGTGGAAGCGGTTGTGCTGGTCGAGAAGGCGCCTCTCCTCGACGGAGGTGTAGATCTGGGTGGTGGAGATGCTGGCGTGGCCCAGCATCTCCTGGATCGCCCGCAGGTCGGCGCCTCCCGAAAGCAGGTGCGTCGCGAAGGAGTGCCGAAGGATGTGCGGCTTGACCGCCTTCCTGATCCCCGCGCGCCTCGCGTGCTTCTTGACGATCGCCCAGAGCGACACCCGCGAGAGGGCGGCGCCGCGGCTGCTGAGGAAGAGCTCGCTCCTGGTGCGCGGCTTCACGAAGTGGGGCCGGCCCGAGGCGATCCAGGCCCCCAGAGCCGCGCAGGCCATCGAGCCAACCGGCACCACCCTCTCCTTCGAGCCCTTGCCGAACACCCGCGCCAGGCCGTTGCCGAGGTCCACCTGCTGCAGCGTGAGCGCCGCGAGCTCCGACACGCGAAGGCCGCTCGAGTAGAAGAGCTCGAGGAGCGCGCGGTCCCTTAGGGACGCGGCGTCGCCCCCGGAGGGCGACGCCAGCAGCCGCCCGACCTCGGCAGTCGTCAGCGACTGCGGCAGGCGGCGCGCCAGCCGCGGGCTCGACAGCAGCGCCGTGAAGTCGTCGGGGCGCAGGCGCTCCCTCACCATGAACCGGGCGAACATCCTCAAGGCCGTCAGCTTGCGAGCCTGGCTCGAGGCGGCCGCGCGGCGCCCGAGCGAGCGCACCCAAGCGCCCGCATGCTCCGCCGTCACCGCGCGCCAATCCGCGGCGCCCTGGGCCGCGACGAACGCGGCGCACTGCTCAAGGTCGCGCTGGTAGCTCTCGCGCGTGTTGCGCGAGAGCCCGCGCTCCAGGTCCATGTACGCGAGGAATGCGTCAATGTCCGACGCAAATGCGTTTTCCCTCATCGGGCCTTGCGGCCCCGCCTCAGTACCGGCGGCGGGGCGGAGGGGCGGCCGGGGCGTTCTGCTCCTTCATCCGGAAGGTGATCCGCGCCTTCTCCAGGTCGTACGGGCTCATCTCCATCTTCACCGTGTCACCCGCTGCGATCTTGATGAAATTCTTCCGGAGCTTGCCGGAGATGTGCGCCAGGACCACGTGGCCCGGGCTCTTGAGCAGCTCGACCTTGAACATCGTGCCCGGAAGCACCGCCACGACCTTGCCGTCGACTTCTATGGCGTCGTTATCGGGCATGGTTGGCGGGGGTTTCGGCCGGGAGGAACAGGGGCATCGCTTTGTCTTGTTAGTCTAAAGGTTAGGAGCCTGTAGGCTTCATCCGCCGCGACCCAAGTCAAGGCTTTTGCCGGGCGCGGGCGGCCGCCCTACTTTATCCCGAGCTCGCTTCGGAACATGGCTTTCGCCTGGCCCGGGACGAATATCGGAAGCCTCAGGACGTGGACCGACTTGTCCGTAAGCGTGACCGTGAACCGAAGCACCCTGACGCCGTTGTCGAGGCTGTTGAGCCAGTTCATGCGCTCCTCGTTGGGGTTGAAGCCCGGCGTCGTCGCGATCCAGATGTCGCCCTTCAAGAGCTTCGGCGCCGTGTCCTCGTAGAGGCTCCAGATCCGGTCCTCGGTGTCGTCCTCGACGACGATCGAGGCCGGCTTGCTGCCCTTCTTGAACTGGAGCGCGAACTCGTAGGCCATGGTCTTCACCGGCTCGACTTTCAAGGGCATGAAGCGGAAGTTCCTTACCTCGACCTGGTCGTCTATGGCTGACGGGGCGATCACGAACTTGGCGGAGAGCGGAACCTCCAGCGTGACCCCGTCGGCCGTGGTGACATTGACGTCGTAGCTCGCCTGCATGAGGCATCCCCCCGCTGCGAGCGAAAACGCCGCGGCGCAGAGCGCGAGGGACCTGGCAGGGGTGGGTTTTTCCATGGGGAATCTCATGAGTCTGTGGAACGCACACGCTCCTAGACGCGGGGCCGGACGGCAAGCAGCAACGTCGCCCCGCGGCGCGGGCCGCAAGGCAGGGTTTGCCCACCGCCTCGATTTCCGATTCACCCATCCCCGAAGTGCCCGAACCAGAGCCCGCCCAGTGCCCGTTTGAGAAGCGGTTCCCGTCGCAGCTCGCGCGCGACGACTCCTTCTACATGAGCCTCGCCTACAACCAGGCCATCGACGCCTGGCGCGAGGACGAGGTGCCGATCGGGGCCGTGATCGTGATCGGCGGCGAGGTGGTCGGCGCCGCCCACAACCGGGTCGAGGGCGCGGCGGACCCGACCGCGCACGCCGAGATGCTGGCCCTCACCCAGGCCGCCTCGCGGCTCGGGGACTGGAGGATCGAGGGCGCGACGGTCTACGTGACCAAGGAGCCCTGCCCCATGTGCTCGGGCGCGATGGTGATGTCGCGCGTCAAGCGCGTCTGCTACGCGGTCCCGGACCCGAAGATGGGCTGCCTCGGGGGCGCCGCCAACCTGAACGAGCTTGCGCGCTCCAACCACCGTTTTGAGGTGACGGCCGGCGGCGTGCTCGAGGACGAGTGCAGGGAGCTGATCCAGGCCTTCTTCCGCCTGAAGAGGGCGGACCCGGATGCAGGCTAGGAAGGACCCGCCTGGGCGTCTTATGGCCCATCTCAGTTGACGGGCCAGCGGGTCGGTGCGAGGTTCTGGGCCTCATGTCATACGAACTACCCAAACTTCCCTACGCCTACGATGCTTTGGTTCCCCACATCGACGCTAAGACGATGGAGATCCACTACACGAAGCACCACCAGGCCTACATAAACAACGCGAACAACCTGCTGAAGGACCACCCGGCGCTCGCGGCGCTCGATGTGAACGCCCTCATCGCTGACCTCTCCAAGGTGCCCGAGGCCATACGCGCGGGCGTGCGAAACAACGCGGGCGGCCACAGCAACCACTCGTTCTTCTGGACGATCATGGGCCCGGGCAAGGGCGGCGCCCCGACGGGCGCGCTGGCGGGAGCGATTAGCTCCACCTTCACCTCCTTCGACAAATTCAAGGAGGAGTTCGCAAAGGCGGGGGCGTCGCGCTTCGGCTCGGGCTGGGCGTGGCTGTACGTCACGGCCGACAAGAAGCTCGCGATCGGCTCCACGGCGAACCAGGACAGCCCCCTCATGGGCAAGGCGGTCGCCGGCATCGAGGGCAAGCCCGTCGTCGGCCTCGACGTCTGGGAGCACGCCTACTACCTGCACTACCAGAACCGGCGCCCCGACTACATCGCGGCCTGGTGGAACGTCGTCAACTGGGGCCACGCGTCCGCCAACTTCGCCGCCGCGACGGCCTGATTTAGCGCGACCAGACGTTGGCCTGCAGGGCCGCCCCGAAGCTCGCCGGGCTGACGGGCGTGCTCTTGCCCGTCTCCGTGTCCAGGATGCACACGCGGCTCGTCGCGGCGGTGCGCGCCGTGTAGACCAGGTGCCGGCCGTCCGAAAGCCACGAGGGCTCGACGCCGTCAAACGGCGCCTTGGAGACCTGCTCGCCGTGCCTCCCCGAGAGATCGAGGACGCCAATCTGGTAGTTGCGGCCCACCCTCATGGTGAACGCGACCTTGTTCGGGTTCGTCCGGCTCCACGACGGCTCGGCGCAGTAGCTGCTGCCCGTGTCGAAAGAGACCCTCTGCGGCGTCCCCCCCGAGGCCGGCATCATGTAGAGCTGCGGGCCGGGCTCCATGGCGAAGATGAGCCTGGAGCCGTCGGGCGACCAGCAGGGCGAGGACTTGACCGTGTCGATGTGGGTCCTTCGCGAGACGCCACGGCCGTAGGCGTTGCTCACGTAGATATCGGGCTCGCCCTCGCCGGAGAGGACCATGGCCACCTGGCGCCCGTCCGGGCTGTACTGGGCGCCGGCGTTCGTCCCCTTGAAGCTCACGAAGGTCGTGCGCTGGTAGTCGGCCAGATTGATGACGAAGATGTCGGGGAAGCCCGACTTGAAAAAGCTCGTGTAGATCACCCGCTCGCCGTCCGGCGACCAGCGGGGCGTCATCGCGATCGCCCGGTCGTGGGTGATCTGCTTCACGTCGCCGAAGAAGAGGTCGGACGTGTAGACCTCCGGGTGGCCGGTCCTTTCGCCGATGAAGACCAGCCGCGACGAGAAAAAAACCCGCAGCCCGAGCCCGTTCGTGTTGGCGACCGCGAGGTCGGCCGCTTCGAGGAGCGCCGCCCTCTCGCTGGCCGCCGAGACGGACTCGGAGACGACCGAGCCGCCGCCAAAGCCCCGGGACACGTCGACTCTCACCTGGGAGGCCCCGGTCGCCGAGAAGCGGATGTCGTAGATGAAGCCGCTCGCCACCAGGTGGTAGCGTCCGTGCGAGCCGAAGGCCTGGAGCGCGAGGCTGTTGAGCTCCGCGGTGTCGCCCGAGACGCGCACGGGGATCGTGCGGTTGTCGGCTTGCACCTCGAGGACGCCGATGTCGCGCTGGGCGAGCGCCGGCGAGGCGATTGAGAGGGCGGCTATGAGAAATCGGGAGTATAGTCTGGCCATGATTTGGATGCGTGCGCTCCATTTCTATTTGCGCATGCGCGCCGCATAACAACCCTTATTTGCGAAGTGACTTCGGAAGCCATCATCGAGCAGCTAAAGAAGGTGAAGTATCCCGGCTTCAGCCGGGACATCGTCTCCTTCGGCCTGGTCAAGGCCGCGCAGTTCGAGGGCGGGGTCGCGCGCGTGGCGCTCGCCATCTCGACAGGCGACCCGAAGGTGCCGAAGCAGCTCAAGGACGACGTCGAGCGCGCGCTGCTCGCCATGGCCGGCGTCACCCACGCCTTTGTCGAGATCGCGGTCCAGGCCGCCAAGGCGCCGTCGGCGCCGGGCGCCGCGGGCAAGCCCGCCGCCTCGAAGGGCATCCGGTGGGCGGTCGCCGTCGCCTCGGGCAAGGGCGGCGTCGGCAAGAGCACGTTCGCGGTCAACCTCGCCTGCGCCCTCGCGAGCGTCCTCTCCGTAAAGGGCCGGCCCGGGCGCGTAGGCCTCATGGACGTCGACATCTACGGGCCCAGCGTGCCCCTCATGATCGGGCTCAAGGGGCGCCCGGAGATCGAGGGCGAGGGCGCGGAGTCGTTCCTCGTCCCCATGGAGAAGCACGGGGTCAAGGTGATGAGCATGGGCTTCCTCGTGGACGACATGACGCCCGTCGTCTGGCGGGGGCCGATGGTGATGAAGACGATCCAGCAATTCGTGCAGAACGTGAAGTGGGGGGAATTGGACGTGCTGCTGGTCGACCTGCCCCCGGGCACGGGCGACGCCCAGCTCTCGCTCGTGCAGACGCTCCCCCTGGACGGGGCGATCATCGTCACGACGCCCCAGGCCGCCGCGACGCAGGTGGCCCTCAAGGGCGGCCTCATGTTCCAGAAGGTGAACGTCCCCATCCTTGGCGTCGCCGAGAATATGAGCCATTTCCTGGACCCCTCGGGCCGCAAGCACCTGCTCTTCGGATCGGGCGGCGGGATCGCCACTGCAGCGAAGCTTGGCACGGCCTTCCTGGGCGAGGTGCCCCTGGACCAGCGAATCCGCGAGGGGGGCGACAAGGGTGTGCCGGTTGTCGTGGGCGACCCGGCGGGGGCCGCATCGGTCGTCTTCGTGGGCATCGCCCAGGCGCTGCTTGCGACGCTTGAAAAAGCCGGGTCAAGGCCAATGTAACAATTGGGCGACATTGACGGCATTGACAGGAAAGCCGTGCTTCCTCAGATCGTTGATTTCACCGGACGCCGAATGACTTCTCCCACCAAAGAGCCCGTGACGCCGTCGTCACGCGAGTTCGTTAAGCAGTCGAGCCTCTACCAGGAGTTCCTCGCCGAGAGGGAGGAGATCCTCAGGCACAAGTGGCTCGAGTCGGAGAGGCTGGGATACGACATCGGCTTCGAGCGGGCACTCCTGGACTGGATCCGCAAGCACCGGGAGGGATGGCGCGCCGCGCGCCGCCAGAGCATGGTGGCCTCGGGTGCCGGCTCCTCGTCGCCCTTCCAGAGTTCCGGGCGCCAGCAGTAGCCCGGAGCCGCGCAAGTATCTTTACTTGATTTCCTTATGAAGCGTGTGGCGCTTCAGGTGGGGATTGTACTTCTTCTTCTCGATCCGCTCCGTGACGGTCTTCTTGTTGCGGGTCGTCAGGTAGCGGGAAACCGGTTTGCCCTCCTTGCGGGCCTCTGTGCACTCCAGGGTTACGACTTCTTGCATGGGTGTAAATGAGTTGAGGGGTCAGCAGTACAGCGGCCGCGGCCGCGCGCAACCCCAAAGTTCGGCCGTGCCCTAGCGGCGCTTCTCCGTCAGGGGGAGCATGACGCCCCGGCGGAACAGGGTCACCTGGCCCGTGCTTGACGACACGGCGATCGCGATGCAGTTGGCCGCCACGCTGACGGCGGCGGCGGCGGCGTGCCGGCTGCCGAGGCCGCTCGGCAGCGTGACCGAGTTGCCCGTGGCCTGCACGAGGCTGCCCGCGGCCTCGACCACCCCGTCGCCCCGGATCACGAAGGCGCCGTCGATCGACGAGAACTCCTTTATGGTCTCGTCCATGAACGGGTTGAGGATGTTGCGGTCCTCCTCCTTGTATCCGAAGAAGGGGTTCAGCACGAGGGGCTTCGTGTATTCGAGCACCTTGAGCGTGTCCCCGACGACGAAGAGGCAGCCCACCGGGCGGCCCTCCCTGCCCTCGACCGCAAGCTCGGTCGCGACGGCGAGGACGCGCTCGAGAACCTCGGGCTTCACGTCCTCGGGCAGCAGGTCGGTGGCCGGGCCCGATAGAAGGGTCTGGAACTCCCGCTCAATCTCGGCGACCACGATCGTGTCGAACTGGTTGCTGCCGAGTATTCCTCCGATGCAGCAGATCCTGTCGTTGAACGATATGAGCCCGCGGGTGAGGGCGACGAGGATCGCGCTCCTCATCTGGGCCATCCGCTGGCTCGAGAACGACCTCACCTGGATCGTGTCGGTGAACGCGCTCCCGTCCTCGCCCGACTCGATCGGGTTGCGCGTCACGAGTATCGTCTTTCCCTTGGGCCGCAGGACCGCGGGCTCGATCCCGCCGATGAACGTGTCGCCGAAGACCATGGTCGCGCTGCATCCGGCGCCCTTGGCGACGTGCTCGGCCTGGCGGAACATGAGGCGGTTCACCCTGTTCTGCTGGGCCTGGATCGGCCTCATGCCGCCGAACCCGCCGAGCAGCCGCTCGTAGAGCGTGTCGAGGTCCGGAGCGTTGACGAAGCTGTCGACCAGCTCCTGCTCGCGCACGAGCCTGCCGATCGAGGCCAGCACCTGGAGGGTGTCGCGGGCCGACTCGCCCGCGATCAGCATGACGATCAGGTGCACCCTCTCGTTGGACATCGCCCCGTGGTGGCGGATGCCCGGGCGGCTGCGGCCGATGGCCAGGATGTAGCGCCGGGAAGTGCGCACGCGCACGTGGGGCAGCGCGACGCCGAGGCCCAGGTACGTGGTCATCGTGCTCTCGCGGGCGAGGAGGCCCTTGAGGATCATGTCCCTCTTCAGGTCGGGGAACTTGGCGATGCAGACGTCGAGGAGCTCCTCGAGCGCGGTTTCCAGGGTCAGGCTCCGCAGGTCGATGATGCGGCTCCGGGCGATGATCTTGTCGAGCCGCATGGGTAGCCGGGCGCCGTCAGCGCTCCCACTCGAGCGCGCCCTTGCGCATCTCGTAGAAGAGGCCGAGCACGAGCACGAAGATGAAGAAGAGGACCGGGAGCACGATCGGGATGTGCTGGTGCAGGAATTCCCTGTAGACGAACGTCCACGGCACGAGGATCACGACCTCCAGGTCGAAGAGCATGAACAGCAGCGCCGTCACGAAGAACTTGACCGAGAAGCGCGTGTGCGCGACGCCCTCGCTCTTGATCCCGCACTCGTAGGCCGAGTCCTTGGTGGGGCTGTGCTTCGCGCGCTGCCCGAAGAGGACGCTGGCGATGATGATGGTGGCCGTCAGCGCGGCCGCAAGGACCGCCTGCACGAGGAACGGAAGGTACGCCGCGGAGCTCATCGGGGGAGGGCAAGCGTGCGCGCTGGCGCGGGTCGAGACAAGTCGTTTGTGCGCTCCGGGGCGCGGGTCAGTCGACGTTGATCATCTTCGCGCTGCGGATGACGGTGGAGCCGACGCCCAGGGTCTCGGCGAACTCGAGGGTGCGGATCTCCTCCGAGATGGGCTCGAAGCCCTCGCGCTTGCGCCACTGGTTGATGCGGGCCCTCATGAGGGCGTCCATCATCACCGGGTCGGTCCCGAGCCAGATGAGCGGCTCGGAGCGCGTGTAGAGCGAGTTGAAGTAGGGCCCGCCGATGAACTGGTAGTGCTCGAGGCTCGCGATCGTGAAAAGCCACGTCTCGCGCAGCTCGGGGATGGCGCTCATCTCGGCGACGGCCGCCGGGGCGGTGGCCGGCGAGCGGAAGAAGCGGGCCGTGTTCGACGCGTTCCAGAGGGTCGCGTTCACGAGAGCCCCGTTGACGCCCAGCACCTGGTGGTCGGTGTACACAGGCAGGTTGATCCAGAAGTCGGTGTCCAGAAACAGCGGGGTCGCGAGGAAGCTCTTGCGGTCCTCCTCCTTGGTGGAGGTGTTCGGGACGCCCTCGGTCTGGTGCGCGGCGAAGATGGGGTCGAAGCGCTCGGGAAGCGGGCTGTCGTAGAACCACACGGGGTCGTAGTACCTGCCGGACTCGAGGACGTAGACCGGGTTGCCCTTGAACGGCGTCTCCCCGGTGACGAGCGACGGGAGGTAGCCCGTCATCCTCAGGCGCAGCTGGTTCAGGCCGACGAGGAAGATGTCGCCGTGCTTGTAGCCGCGGCGCTCGAGGGCCCCGATGACGGCGCGCACGAGCGCGGTCGGCGTCGCCATGCCCGGGCCCGAGTCCGAGTAGATCTTCAGCCCCACCTTCTTCTTGGCGCGCGGCGCGATCGCGCGGCCCTTGGCCTTCTCAAAGGCGCTGATCAGCTTCTCGACCTCGGCGTCGTAGTCCGCGTCCGAGAAGCTCTTCAGGTGGCCCTCCCAGACCGGCTCCTTGGGCACCCGCTGCACCTCGGGCGTGAACTCCGCACGCAATGCTGGGGCTCCGGCGAGCGCGGTGAGCGCCGCCAGGGCGGCTAGGGCGGGGATGCGCATGTGGTATAGGAGGGTTAGTCGCTCGCCGGGGGACAAAGTTTCCACAAAAAAGCTCCTCCCCCCGGGCCGGGCAGGTCGGGGAACTTGACAGGCTAGCCGCGCGGTTGAAAGTGGATTCTTCCACCCGCCGCGGGGCCCGCCCGTCCGGCCCGCGGGGAGTCCATGCCCGCCATCAAACCCAGCTGTGTCCGCGACCTGAAGCTCCGGGTCAACCTTGCCGACGTCGTGTCGCGGGTCGTGACGCTGCGCAAGGCCGGCGGCTCGCGCCTGAAGGGCCTGTGCCCGTTCCACAACGAGAAGACCCCTTCGTTCAACGTCGACGCGGACAAGGGCTTCTACAAGTGCTTCGGCTGCGGGAAGGCCGGCGACGCCATCACCTTCGTGCGCGAGACCGAGCAGATGTCGTTCACCGAGGCCGTCGAGGCGCTCGGCCAGCGCTACGGCGTCGCGATCGAGTACGAGGAGGGCTCGGGCCCCAGCCGGGAGGAGCGCTCGCTGCGCCAGGAGCTCTTCGACATCCACGACCGCGCCGCCGCGCACTTCCGCGAGGCGTTCCGCGCCGCGGGCCCTGCCGGCGACTTCATGAGGCAGTACTGGAGCGGCGAGCGCCGCTTCACGCCGGAGCTGGCGGAGGAGTTCGCCATCGGCGCCGCCGCGCCCGACGGCGGCGGCCTGGGCGCCGCGATCCTGAAGATGCGCTTCTCGGAGGACGCGCTTCGCCGCTGCGGGCTTTTCTTCATCAGGGACGACGCCATGATCACGGTCGGGGCCTTGAGGCCCCGCTTCCGGGGCCGGCTCATGATCCCGATCCGCGACCACCAGGGCCGCGTCGTCGCGTTCACGGCGCGCCAGACCGCGCTCACGCCCGAGGAAGACCCCTCGCGCGAGGCGAAGTACGTCAACTCCCCCGAGACGCCGATCTTCACCAAGGGCAACCTGCTCTTCAACCTGGACCGCGCGCGCACGGCCGTCGGCGAGGGCAGGCCCTTCGTCATGGTCGAGGGCCAGCTCGACGCCCTGCGGTGCTGGTCCGTGGGGCTCAAGACCGCGGTGGCGCCCCAGGGCACGTCGATCACCGACGGCCAGCTCGCGCTCCTGAGGAGGTACCATCCCGAGGTCGAGTGCTTCTTCGACAGCGACGCAGCCGGCCAGAAGGCCGCGTTGCGGATGCTCCCGATGGCGCTCAAGGCCGGCATCGAGGTGCGCTTCCTCACCCTCGCCGGCGAGGCGAAGGTCGATCCCGACATCCTCTTCCTGGAGCACGGCATCAGGGCCTACGACGAGGTGCGCAAGGGGGCGCTCTCGGCGATCGCGTTCGCGTGCCGGGCTTCCCTGCCCTCCCCCTCCCAGGCCTCCTCCGAGCAGCGCTCCCGGGCGGCCCAGGCCGTCCTCGCGATCATCGCGGCCGCGGAGAGCGCCGTGTCGCGGGCGGCGTTCGTCTCGGAGGCGGCCGCCCACCTGAACTTCCCAGCGTCGGCGCTCCAGGCCGACCTTCGCCGCATCCTGGGGCGCCAGCCGGCGGCGTCCGCCGCGGGCGCCCCCTCGCCGGCCAAGGCGCGGAGCGAGATCACGCCCGAGCACGACCTTCTCCGGCTCTGCCTGCACTTCGAGCAGCTCGGCCGCCCCTTGAGCGCCGCGATACCCCACGACTGGATCGACCGCAGCCAGACGGCCGGAGTGCTCCTCAACCGATTCCTTGGCGAGTTTGAGAACGGCAGCTGGCCGGGTCGCGACCACCTGGACGAACTGATGGAAGACGATGATGAGAAGTCGCTTGTCGCATCGCTCCTGTTTGACGCCCCGGTGGTGGACGACCCCTTCAAGGTCGCCGCGGAGGGGATACGCAGGCTCAGGAGCCGGGCGATTGAGCCCCGGCTGCGCCAAATAGAACTTGCGTTAGCCAAGGCGCCATCGGACTTTAACGATGACTCATCATCACTCCTAAGGGAGTTGTCCGACCTTCAGCGCCTCCTCCGGCAGCCGGTCCAGTTGACCGATGCCGGTTGAGCTTGTTTGTCGCGATTCCCGACCAAAAAATTCATGCCGCGCAAAGCCAAACAAGGGGATAACCACCAATCCGAAGCCGTCGAGAACGCGCTCGCAACCGTCCAGCAGGTGACTGCCGAGGGCGGCGACGCCGCGGCCCCGACCGGTGGGATCAACGAGAAGATCCGACAGCTGATCCGACTTTCCAAGGAACAGGGCTACTTGACGTTCGACGACATCAATGAGGCGCTGCCCGAGTCGATCGAGAACCAGGAGGAGATCGATAACGTCCTGTCCATCCTGCAGAACCTCGAGATAGAGATCCTCGAGCCGGACCAGGTCGAGGACTACAAGCAGCGCCAGGAGGAGGCGGAGGAGGAGGAGTCGCGCTCGTCGCAGAACGACATCCTGGACGACCCGGTGCGCATGTACCTGAAGCAGATGGGCCAGGTGCCGCTGCTCACCCGCGAGCAGGAGGTCGAGATCTCCAAGAGGATAGAGAACGCCGAGCTCAAGGCACAGGAGGCGCTCTTCCAGGCCTCGGCGGTCGGAGCCTACATCGCGGACCTGGGGGCGAAGCTGCTCAACCGGGAGGAGCGCTTCGACCGGATCGTGATCGACAAGAAGATCGAGAGCCGCGACGCCTACTTCAGGTCCCTGCCGAAGCTCGTGGACTCGACCCAGAAGGCCGAGGCCGGCGTGGCCGAGGCCTGGCACGAGCAGGCGAAGGCCCGCTCCGAGCCCGAGAAGCGCAAGGCGCTCACCAAGTTCCGCCGGCGCGAGACGGCGCTGCGCGCCAACTTCCCGAAGTTCTACTTCAAGCTCAAGGTTTACGAGGAGCACCTCGAGCACCTGCGCCCCGTCATCGAGGAGATCGAGAGCTGCAACGCGTCGCTCGAGAGGGCCAAGCACCCGAAGACCAAGAAGGACGCCGCCATCGACACGCGCTCCGTCCACAACCGCCTGCGCCGCGTCGAGGTCGACCAGCGGATCGCGCCCGCGCAGCTCCTGCAGGTCGTCGCGCAGACGATGACGCACGTGCGCGAGGCGCACCGCGCCAAGACCGAGATGGTCGAGGCGAACCTGCGCCTCGTGATCTCGATCGCCAAGAAGTACACGAACCGCGGCCTCTCTTTCCTGGACCTCATCCAGGAGGGCAACATGGGGCTCATGAAGGCGGTCGAGAAGTTCGAGTACCGCCGCGGCTACANNGCCAGGCGATCACCCGCTCGATCGCGGACCAGGCGCGCACCATCCGCATCCCGGTCCACATGATCGAGACGCTCAACAAGGTGATGCAGGTGCAGAAGCAGCTCCTGCAGGAGTACGGCCACGAGCCGACCCCGGACGAGGTGGCCGACGAGATGAACCTGCCGGTCGACCGCGTCCAGCAGATCATGAAGATGGCCCAGCAGCCGATCTCGCTGCAGTCGCCGGTCGGCGACGGGGACGACACCTCCTTTGGAGACTTCATCGAGGACAAGTCGGCGGAGAACCCCTACGACATGACGGCGTACTCGCTGCTGAGGGAGAAGATCATCGACGTCCTTGACACGCTCACCGAGCGCGAGCGCCGCGTCCTTTCCCTGCGCTTCGGGCTCGTCGACGGCTACAGCCGCACCCTCGAGGAGGTGGGCAAGCAGTTCAAGGTGACGCGCGAGCGCATCCGCCAGATCGAGGCCAAGGCGCTTCGCAAGATGCGCCACCCCACCCGCATCCGCCAGCTGCACGGCTTCTTCGACGCGGAGCAGATCGACAACGCCCAGAACCTGCTCAAGGTGGCGGCGTCGCTGCGCCCTCCCCGCTCCTAAGCTGCGCAATCGCTCTTGCTTAGGCGGCGCGCGGGCCTAGATTGTGCGCATGACACCGTTGAGCGTGCTATTTGCCGGTTTGATCCCGTCGGGCGGCGGTGAGTGGGTCCTCATCCTCCTGGTCCTCCTTCTCCTGTTCGGGGGCACGAAGCTGCCCCAGCTCGCAAGGGGGCTCGGCCAGTCGATGAAGGAGTTCAAGAAGGCCGCCAAGGACGACGAGCCAGCGACGCCGCCAGCCGCCAAGGAAGAGGCCAAGAAGCCCGACTCGACGACCCACGGCTCGAACTAGGCCGCGCTGTCGCCCTCCTCGGCGGGCCTGTCGCCCAGCCATCCGCGGAATTCCCGCAGCTGCCCCGGGGTCCCCAGCGACAGGAGCTCGTCGCCGGCCTTTAGGACCTCCTGGCCCGCCGGGTTGAGGATCCGGTTGCCCCCCCGGTTCACGCCCGCGATCTGCACGCCGTGGACCCGCGCGGGCGATATCTCCCCGAGGCTTCGCCCGTCCGCGGCGCTCCCCTCGGGAACCATGATCGACTCCATCCGGATCTCCTCGAAGAGCGAATCGGTCTCCAGGGTGCCCGAGACGCCCCCGAGGAACTGCCTGCCCGCCATGACCTGCTCCATGGTGCCCAGGAGCAGCACCTTGTCGCGCGGGTAGAACACGGACTCCGGCGGCGGCAGCGGTATCATGAAGCCCTGCCTCTCGATCCCGACGACCGAGCAGCCGAAGCGCGCCCGAAGGCCCAGCTCGGAGATGGTCCTGCCCTGGCAGTCGGCGAGGTCGGGCAGCGTGCAGTCGATCATGTGCAGGTCCCAGTCGGGGTGCCGGCCGAGCCAGGGCGCCGTGGTCGAGGTCATCTTGTTCTCCGAGGTCTGCACCGTGTTCTGCAGCTCCATCTCGAGGACGCAGTGCCAGTAGATGAGCCTGCGGCGAAGCAACAGCACCGCCACGACGGTGCCCAGCGCGCTCGCAAGGAGCAGCCAGCGCGCCGTGTCCTCCGCCGGCACGACCGCGATCAGCCAGACGGTGAGGAGCGCCGCGGCGACGACCTTCAGGCCCAGCTCCACAACCGGCGCCAGCTGGCGCGAGCGGGGGCTGGCCGAGGTTGAAGCCTGCGCGAGCATGAGGGCCAGCGCCGAGCAGTTCCTCCAGATGGCGACAAGCGGGGCGAGGACGACCAGCACCAGGAGCATCCAGAAGGCGATCTGGGCGCCGTTGGGGATCATCCAGTCCTTTCCAAGCCAGCCCTCGACCGCTGCGTAGAGCTCCCCCGAGAAGACGAGGACTCCGCTGACAAAGAGCATCTCGATGCCGACCTGCGCGAGGCGCTTTCGGCTGAGCTGCCAGAGCCGGCTGCGCCTGCGCTGGCGCAGCAGCCGGTCGAGCCAGTCCTGGTAGAGGCGCAGCCAGTCCCCGAGCCAACGCGGCTCGCGCCGCTGAAGGGCCTCCCGGACGCGCCCCGACCTGCGGGCGACGAACGGCGTGACGAAGGTCGTCACCAGGGACACGCCGACGGCCAGGGGATAGAACCGGGTCGGGACGACGGCGGCGCCGACGCCCAGCTGCGCGATCACGAACGAGAACTCGCCTATCGGCGAGGTCATGAGGCCCGCCCTCAGCCCGTCGGCCACGGGCACGCCGATGACCGTCAGGCCCGCCGTCACCGCGAGCGGGCGCGCGACGAGCGTGAACGCCGCGACGCCGGCTATCAGCCCCGCGCTCTGCACGAGCTCGCGCACGTCGATCTGCATTCCTATGGCGACGAAGAACACGGCGCTGAAGACGTCCCTCATCCCCTCGAATGTCCTCTCGACCTGGTGGCGGTGGGGCGTCTCCGCCACGATGATGCCGAGCAGGAACGAGCCCAGGGCCACCGAGTAGCCGGCCTTCTGCGCGAGGATGGCCAGGCTGAAGAGCAGCGCCGCCAGGCCCAGGGTCTGCAGCTCCTCGTCCATCGTGATGCTCATGCGCTTCAGGAGCCATGGCACGAGGATCAGGCCCGCGACGCCCACCATGACGACGAAGGCGCCCAGGTGCAGCACGGTCGTGCTCAGTTCCGAGGCGCGTCCGCCTCCGCCCAGCTGCACGATCGACTCGAGGAGCGCCAGCATGACGACCGCCACGACGTCCTCGAGCACGGAGACCCCCAGGGCGAGCTGACCCGCCCTCTCGTGGTTCAACCCCGTCTCGTGCAGGATCTTGCCGATGATCGCCGAGGACGAGATCATGAGCATGCCGGCGAGAAAGAGGCCCTCGGTCGCGCTCCAGCCGAGCGCAGCCGCGAGCAGCCGCGACAGGTAGTACATCACGGCGGCGCCCAGGAAGGCGGCCGCGAGGAGCGGCAGGCCCAGGCGGCGCAGCTTGCGCAGCGACAGGCGCAGCCCGATCGAGAACATGAGGAACACGAGGCCCACCTGGGCCAGCGTCTCGATGCCGCCGATGTCCGTGACGAGCGAGATGTAGGGCATCCCGGGGCCGACGAGGATGCCCGCGGCGAGGAAGCCGACGACGATCGAAAGCCCTATGCGCTGGCACAGCCACCCCACCGCGCCGGCCACGACCAGGATCACCGCCAGGTCTTGGATGAACAGTATTCCATGCATGGCGGCGCCCCCCAAACAAACTCGCTTCGCAACGCGGGCCCCGTCAACCCTAACCCGCGTATTTCCCTCGTTGACAGGTGCCTGCAACGGCCATTCGATTCCGTCGGCGGATACGCCACCGACTCCAGCCCCTTCCGCAGCACGCGATCATGGCCAACCTTTTCGGCTACTTCTCCAACGACATCGGGATCGATCTGGGCACTGCCAACACGCTCGTCTACGTCAAGGACAAGGGGATAGTGCTCCGGGAGCCCTCCGTCGTGGCCCTGGACACGGTCACCCGGAAGGTCCGTGCGGTCGGAGACGAGGCCAAGCGCATGCTCGGGCGCACGCCGGGCAACATCACCGCGATCCGCCCGATGAAGGACGGCGTCATCGCGGACTTCGACGTGACCGAGGCGATGCTGCGCTACTTCATCCAGAAGGCGAGCCAGAGCTTCCGCGCGCCCCCGCGCGTCGTGATCGCGATCCCGTCCGGAATCACGGCCGTCGAGAAGCGCGCCGTCATGGACAGCGCGACCCACGCGGGCGCGCGCAAGGTGATCACGATCCCGGAGCCCATGGCGGCCGCGATCGGCGTCGGCCTGCCGATCGACGAGCCGGCGGCCAACATGATCGTCGACATCGGCGGCGGCACGACGGAGATAGCGATCATCTCGCTGAACGGCATCGTGTTCTCGAAGTCGATCCGCGTGGCCGGCGACGAGCTCGACGCCTCGATCATCAACTACATGAAGCGGGCCTACAACCTGCTGATCGGCGAGCGCACGGCCGAGGAGATCAAGATCCGCATCGGCTCCGCCTTCCCCCTGGACGAGGAGCTCTCGATCGAGGTCAAGGGCCGCGACTCCGTGGCCGGCCTTCCCAAGACGATCCACATCACCTCCCAGGAGGTGCGCGAGGCGCTCGCCGACACCGTGGCCGCGATCGTGGACGCGGTGCGCACGACGCTCGAGCGCTGCCCGCCTGAGCTGTCGGCCGACCTGGTCGACCGCGGCTTCGTCATGGCCGGCGGCGGCTCCCTCATCCGCGGCATTGACAGGCTGCTCAGCGAGAAGACCGGCCTGCCCGTCACCGTCGCGGACGATCCCCTCTCAGCCGTGGCAAACGGGACAGGCGCCGTCCTCAACGACCTCACCTGGCTCATGCAGAACGTGTGAGGATCGGGCGGTCCCAACGATTCGACCAGGCCAGACCCTTCGTTGTCCTGGGCGCGGCCCTGGCCGCGTGGCTCATGGCCCCCGTCGCGCTGCGCTCGCTCGTGCGCGCGAGCTTCTTCGAGATGACCGCGCCCGTAGCCGCCGTCTCCTCCTACGCGAGCGACGTCGAGCGCTTCTGGTCGCTTAGGCTCCACTCGAAGGACGAGTTGATCGAGGCCGGCCGGGACATGGCGAGGCTCAACGCCTCGTACTCGCTCGAGGTGCAGCAGAACGGCGAGCTTCAGGCCCAGGTCGAGCGGCTGGAGGCGCTCCTTCACATGCCGCCGTCCGAGCGGTACCGCTTCGAGCACGCCCGCGTCGCGCGGCGCGACTTCTCCGGCTGGTGGCAGCGGATGGTGATCCGAAAGGGCTCCGACTACGGCATCGCCCCGGGCGACCCCGTGGTCTACACCGGCGGCGTCGTCGGGCGCGTCGCCGAGGTCCACGCCTACACCTCGGTGGTGGAGCTCGTGACCGACCCGGGGCTGCGGATCGCGGCCGTCGTAGACGGGGACACGCGCCCGGTGAGCTACCAGGGCGCCGACAACCCCGTGTTCGGGCCGCCGCACGGGATCATCGAGTTCGTGCCGCTCGACGTCTATGCGAGCGCATCCGCGCCCAAGCGCCTCGCGACCTCGGGCCTGGGCGGCGTCTACCCGCCGGGCCTCACCATCGGGCGCATCGTCCATGTCGAGTCGAGCGCCGACGGGCTCTTCAAGACCGGCGAGGTCGAGATCGACCCCAGGATCTCGGAGCTGACGGAGGTAACGGTGCTCGTGCCGACCGACCCGGGCTAGAGCGAGGCGACCCCCATGCGCGGCGCAGCCGTACTCTTCCTCACGCTCTACCTTCTCCTGGCGATCGTCGGCGAGGCCAACAGCGCGCTGTCCGGCGCGCACGTATGGCTCTTCGCCGGGGGCCTGTTCGTCGCCTACCCCGCGCTCGCGGCTCCGGTCCGCGGGGGGCTGGCTGTGTCGGTGCTGGGCGGGCTCCTCTGCGACGCCGTCTCGCCCGTCCCGTTCGGCACCCACGCCGCGCTCTTCGCCACGGCGCACGTCGTCGTCTACAACACGCGGGAGCGCCTGCAGCGCGACGAGACGGCGGTCAGGGTCGCCGTGGCGCTGGTCCTCAACCTCGTCCTCTACCTCGCCATCGGATTCGTGAGGATCCGCGCAATGCCCTCCGGAGCAATCGTCTGGCCGAGGCTGCTCTCGGACCTGCTGCTCTCGCAGGGCGCCGTCCTCCTGTGCGCACCGTGGTTCTTCGCCCTGCAGGAGCGCTCGCTTGAGTTAGCGCGTGCGATTCGGGCGCGTCCGGCATAGGTTCGGGCGATAACGCCATGACTGAGACCACCAGGAATCCGGGCGGCCTCGTCGAGTCCCGCACGGGATTCGACCCGAGGATCATCGCGTTCCATGGCCTGATCGCCGTCCTCCTGGCGGTCCTCGCCTGCGGCCTCGTCTACCAGCAGATCATCAAGGGGGCCATCCACCACGAGCAGGAGCGCCTCCAGAACGAGCGGCGCGTCATCGTCCCCGGGCCCCGCGGCGACATCTTCGACCGGAATGGGCGAAAGCTGGTCGAGAACCGCTCCAGGTTCGCCGTGGTCCTCTACCTTGACGAGCTGCGCCAGGAGTTCCGCCAGGAGTACATCCGCATCCGCAACAACTACAGGGCGTCGGGCGACCAGGACCTGCCGACGAGCGCCCAGCTCGAGCGGCTCGCCCGGGTGAGCGTGGTGCAGCGCTACATGGACCAGGTGAACGCCATGCTGGGGCGCACCGGCTCGGTCGACGGCGGCTCGCTGCAGCGCCACCTGGAGCGCCAGCTCCTGCTGCCCTACACGCTGATCGACGACCTCAAGCCCGAGGAGTTCGCGCGCCTGATCGAGCGGCTGCCCGTCAGGTCGCCCCTGCAGGTGTATACGTCGCCCACCCGCTCCTACCCCTACGGGGAAGCCGCCGCGCACGTCCTGGGCTACGTCGGAGCGAACGAGGAGGCCGACGTCAGTGAGCTCCCCGGCGAGGGCCTGACGACGCTCAAGATGAAGGGCACCGTGGGGCGCGACGGCCTTGAGAAGCAGTTCGACTCCCTGCTCCAGGGCGAGGCCGGCTACACGATCCTGCGGGTCGACCCGGCCGGCTACAAGGTGAACCCCCCGATCGAGATCCGCCACCCCGTGCAGGGGCGCAGCCTGACGACGTCCCTCGACATAGACCTGCAGGTGGCGGCCGAGGACGCGATCGGCGACCAGACGGGCGCAGCGGTCGCGCTGGACGTGCGCACGGGCGAGGTCCTCGCCATGGCGAGCGAGCCCGGCTACGACCTGAACGTCTTCTCGCCGCACCTGTCCGTCGCGGCGGCGGCCGACATCGAGGCGCGCAAGGCGTGGACGAACATCGCCCTAAACGGCGTCTACTCGCCCGGCTCCACGTTCAAGATCATCGTCTCCACGGCGGCGCTGCGCAACGGCGTGATCACCCCCGAGGACGAGCCCGCCGACTGCGACGGGTGGATGATGGTCGGCAACCGGCGCTTCACGTGCGACAACGGCCTGGGCCACCACGGCAAGCTCTCCCTGTCCGACGCCATCGGGTACAGCTGCGACATCTACTTCTACACGGTGGGCCTGCGCACGACGGCGGAGGTCATCGCGGCCGAGGCCAAGCGCTTCCACCTCGACAGGCCCACGGGCATCGAGCTCCCGGGCGAGACGCACCGGATGCTGATCCCCGACCCCGAATGGCGCAGGCGCAAGCGCAACGAGACCTGGAACCCGGGCGACACGGCCAACATGGCGATCGGCCAGGGCGACGTGCAGGTGTCGCCGATCCTGCTAGCCTGCTTCGCGGCGTCGTTCGCCAGGGGCGAGACCTGGACAAAGCCCACGCTCCTGCATGACCCCAAGAGGCCCGAGCAGCACACGGAGCCCATCGGCCTCACCCCGAAGCAGCGGGCCGCGATCCTCAAGGGCATGGAGGAATGCACGACGGAAGGCACGGCCCGTGTCCTCACGACGCTCGAGGCGCTGCGGGTGCCCGGCGTCCGGATCGCCGGGAAGACCGGCACCGCACAGATCATGAGCCCCGAAGGCCGCGTCGACGAGGCGTGGTTCATATGCTTCGCCCCGCTGGAGAACCCCACCATCGCGATCGCGGTCGCGATCCAGGGCACGAGGCCCGGTGAGAATTTCGGGGGCGGCCAGGAGGCCTCCCCGATCGCCTCGGCGATCCTCAAGAAGTACTTCGAGAAGCGCCGCCCGGGACTCGCCGCGAACTAGGCGGCGCGCGCCGCGCCCGCCTGAACACGTCGGCGGGCCTGGGCCAGGTCCCCGAGTGGCCGAAGCGCAGCCGCTGCAGGTCCGCGATGAGCGGGGGCGGCCCCTCAAGTCTGCGCAGCCAGTGGCCCGCCTCGCGCCTGACCGGGTCCGCCTTGCGCGAGGCGACCAGCGCCGCCAGGCGGATGCGGCCGGTCAGCAGGGCCCAGAGGAGCGCGCCGGCGGCGGCGGCAACCGCGGCCACGCGCCCGGCCCGCTCCAGGTTCCACGGGCCCGCGAACCACGCCTTCACCCGGCTTGCCGCCCCGGCGACGGCCGCCCGCAGCCACTTGCCCGAGCTGTCCGTCGCCGCCTTGACGGCCCGGATGGTGTCGACCTGCGACTGCTGGTCGAAATTGACGATCCTCCTGTACCAGAAGACCCGGATGCTGTTGAGCCTGGCCGACCAGCTTCGGTCCATGAGCGCGGCGAGGGCGGCGTCGCCCTTCTTTTCCAGCGCCTCGGACACCACGGGGGCCAGGGGGTCGTCGCGAAGCCACGCGCCGCGGCGCGCGTCCCAGATCTCCGCCCAGGCGTGCGCGTCCGAATTGCGCACGGTGTAGTTGCCCGAGTAGGCGTTCCACGTCCCGCCCTTGAAGCCCGTCACGACTCGCGCGGGGAAGCCCGCCGAGCGGGCGGCGAGGACGAAGGCCCCGGCGAAGAGCTCGCAGTGGCCGGGCTCCCTGGACGCCATCCAGCGCACGAGCGGGTCCCCCGGCCCGGGCGGGATCCGCGGGGAGAGCGAGTAGCCGTGCAGGCGCTGCAGCCAGGCATTCGCCTTCTGCGCGAAGGCAGCCGCGTCCAGGCCGCGCGCGCCGATGTCCGCGGTCAGGCCGGCGAGGGTCGCCTTGTCCGGCGCGAAGGGAAGGTCCAGCTCGAGCTGCAGGGGTACGCCCCGGCGCACCTCGCGGTTCCTCCAGCGGGCGGCGAAGAGCGAGTCGGCGAGCCCGGGCGTGTCGGGTGCCATGCCCTCGACCCGGTAGGCGGTCATCGTCGCGGGCTCGTCGCGCAGGGCCATGAGGCCCAGGTAGGGAGAGTACCTGAAGTTCTGCGCATCGCGGAAGCGCAGCACCACGAACCGCCCGAGGAGCGGCAGGTAGCGGCTGACGCCCGACTCGAGGTAGAAGGTCCAGGTCGGCGCCCCTGGGACGCCGCGCAACGTGGGGATGTAGTATGAGGCCGTCCTCTCCTTTCCCATGATGTCCGGCGAGCGCATGGGCGACGAGAGCTTGAAGCCGCCGTTGCGGTACTCGTCGAGGACGACCATCCTCCAGTATGGCGTCGCGGGCGCCTGCGCGGGGTCGGAGAGGTCCACGTCGAACGCGACGCCGTTGTCCTCGATTATCTCGCTTATGTCGCCGAACTTGATCGAGTCGCTGAAGCCGGTCATGGCCTTGCGCGGAACGAAGCGCTCGAGGAACAGGCTGTTCTCCAGCTGGAATCGGGGGATCGCGAGGAACAGCAAGCCGGAGAGCGCGACGACGCCCACGAAGAGCGCGAGGGCCGAGGCGACCAGCCGCCACTCGGCCACCTGGCGCAGGCGCCTGGCGAGATGCCCCCAGTCGGCGTGCGCCGCCCACCCGGGCACGACTCCGCGAACGGCGAGCTTAGGGGCCTGGCCGCCCTCGGCCGAGGCCGTGATCGTCACCACCATGAGCAGCCCGAGCGCGCACGCCGTGAAGACGAGGATCTGCGCCGCGAAGAGCAGCGAAACGGTGAGGACGCCGGCAACGACGATGAGGAAGAGCCCGAGGACGACGATCTGCAGGTCGTCGCGGCGCGCCCGGTGGCTCACGCCCCGGTAAAGCAGGAGCAGGATGTCTAGCCGCACGACCGCGGGCAGCAGCTGGCCCTCGTGCCAGAGGTCGCCCAGGAAGAACATGAGGATCGCCGGGAAGGCCAGGCGGTGCGCCCAGACGGGGATCCTCGCCGGCAGGGCCGGCCTCGCCAGGGCCACCAGGACGCCGGCCATCGCAAGGACGGTCATCACCTCCGAGCCGACGTCCATGTAGAAGACGGTCGCTATCGAGAGGAGCATGAGCACGCCCCCCAAGAGCCACCGCAAGAGGTGGAGCTCCTCCAGGCTAAGTCGCGGCCGTCCTGTATCCATTTATAAATGACGCCACGCCCCGGGCCCCCTCGGGCTCGAACGTGAGCATGTTCTGCCTCGCGCGCCCCGGCGAGGCTTGGGTGGGGGCGCCCCCGCCCGGCGCGGGCGACGGGGAGGCCTCCGAGAGGCGGTCAAGGAACGATTCGAGGTCGGCCACTCTTCGGATCGGCACCGGCGCCGAGCCGTCGATCGCCGCCGCCTGGAGGCGGCCGGCGTGGAAGAGGTCGAGGGCGAGCGTCGCGGCGAAGGAGAGCATGAGCTCGAACTGCTCGGGGCGCGACCAGACTACGGAGTCGGTGCGCAGCCACATCGAGCAGGCCTCCGAGTTCTGCGCGGAGAACTGCCGGACCATGAGCCGGCGCGTGCGCGCGCTCGCCTTCCAGTGGACCAGCCTGTGCGAGTCGCCCGCCTCGTAGCGGCGCAGCGCCATCATCTCGCCCTCGTTACCGGTCCGGGCGAGCTGGAGGTCCCCGCTGGGCCGCCTTGAGCCCGAGGCCGCGAGCCTGCGGTAGTCGACCGGCGCCGGCCAGACATGGACCTCCCGGCACAGCTCCGTGCCGGAGACCTTGCGCAGGAACCCGAAGGGATAGAGCGAGCCGACGCTCCTGAGCTCGATCTTGTGCAGGCCCCGGCGGGACGGGACGAAGCCCCAGTCGAGCCTCGCCTCCCCTCCCGGGTCCAGGCGCGCGCGCAGGTGGACGCTGCCCGACGACGTGCCGGCCTCGGCCTGCTTGAGCGCGGCCCAGACGTCGATCCCCTTGGCGGTGAGCGTCGTCTCGGGCTTCGCAGGCTCGCCCTTGCTGAACGGGGCCGCCGCGAACTCGAACCAGAGCGCGTACGTCGGCAGAAACCGCTTGCCGTTGTGCAGCAGCAGGCCGACCTCGGCGTCCTGGCCGACGCGCAGCGGGGGCTGGATGTCGAGCGCCCAGCGAACGCGGCGCAGGTTGAGCCAGGAGAGGACGCCGCTCAGGAGCAGGCAGGCGAGCAGCAGGGACAGGGCGATGAAGAGGATGTTGCTCGCGCTGTTGTAGGCCGCGGTCCCGATCCCGAGGGAGAGGCCGATCAGCACCGCGCCCGACACCGTCGCCTGGATCCGGTCCCGCCGCCTGGGCCACACCAGGCTCCAGAGGGCGCGCCTCCAGAAGAGGCGACGGCGGCTCCCGTTGGCCGATCTCACGTCGGCGGCGGCAGGGCGGAGAGGATGCGCTTGAGGTGCGCCCCGACCGCCCGGCGCTCCTCGAGGGCGTCGCCGGTCTGGCGCGACAGCGCCAGCCTGTGCGCGAGCACGGGCGCGACGAGCTCGGCTACGTCGTCCGGCAGCACGAAGTCGCGCCCGTTGACGAGCGCCCTGGCCTGCGCGGCCGTGCGCAGGGCGATGCCGCCCCTCACGCTCGCCCCAGCCTTGAACTCGGTCTCGGTGCGCGTCGCGGCGACGATGCGAAGGATGTAGTCGAGTATGCTCTCCTCGACGAACACCTGGCAGACCAGGCCCTGGACCGCGGCCACCTGGGCCCTGGACGCCACGGCCCCGATCTGCATCGAGTCGTAGCCGCTCCTGGAGGTGCGCAGGATCTCGATCTCGTCGCGGTGCTGCGGGTAGCCCATCCTCAGGCGCATGAGGAAGCGGTCCATCTGGCTCTCGGGCAGCGGGAACGTCCCCTCGTAGTCGATGGGGTTCTGCGTGGCGAAGACCATGAACGGCGAGCCCACGGCGTGCGCCTCGCCGTCGACCGTCACCTTGGCGCGATCCATGACCTCGAGCAGCGCGGACTGGGTCTTCGGCGGCGCGCGGTTGATCTCGTCAGCGAGCACGATGTTCGAGAAGACGGGGCCGGGCTTGAAGACGAATTCCCTCGTCGACTCGTCGTAGATCGCGACGCCCGTCACGTCAGAGGGCAGCAGGTCGCTCGTGAACTGGATCCTCGAGAACTGGCAGTCCGTCGAGCGGGCGAGCGCGTACGCGAGCGTCGTCTTGCCCACCCCGGGGAGGTCCTCGATCAGCATGTGGCCCGCCGCCGCCAGGCAGATGAGGAGCCGGTCGATCACGTCGTCCTTGCCGACGATCACCCGGCGCATGTTCGCGCGCAGGCGCTCGACCGTTGCTTTCGCCTCGCCCACGCGCTCGGACTGGAGGAATTCGCTCATGAGGGGCACGTGACGGCCCTCTAGGCCAGGATCTCCAGCATCCGCGCGAAGAGCCTGTTCACCCTCTCCTGGTTCGTCTTCACGAGGTCCTTGAACTTGGCGAAGTCGATCTGCGTGCCCTCGAGCCCGTTGGCGTAGTTGTCGATGACGGCCAGGCTGTTGTAGTTGAGCCCGATCTCGCCGCACAGGTCGGCCTCGTTGGCCGCGGTCATCCCGACGACGTCGCCCCAGGAGCTGACGATGCGGATCTCGGCCTTGGTCTCAAACCGCGGCCCGCGCATCTGCACGTAGACCTTGCCCGTGGGGATGTCGAACTCGGGCGCCAGCTTGGAGGTGAGCAACGGGATCAGGTTGTTGGCAATCCCGGGGGCCCCGCCCTTGAGCTCCTTGTCAAAGAAGGTCGCCGGGCCCTGCTGCAGGCTCACGTAGTCCGAGCAGGAGACAATCGAGCCCGGCGGGATGCCGGGCTTGAGCGATCCAACCGAGTTGAGGGACACGATGTCCCTGAAGCCCAGGTCGGCGAGCGCTCGGATGTTCGCGCGGTAGTTGATCGAATGGGGCGGCAGGGGCAAGGCGTAGCCGTGGCGGTTGATGAGCGCGTGGTCCCCGCGGCACTTGTACGTGACCGCGCCGAACGGCGTCTCCAACGTGCGCACCTCCCACGCCGAAAACAGCGTGGAATTGACGATGCTCGTGCCGCTTATGAATGCGACCTTCATGAGGGGCAGCATTCTCGCCCGCCCTTCCCCCTTGTCAAATCCCGGCGCCGGGACCTACGATCGGGCGATCCGCATGCCCTCCCCGAGCCCAGCGCCCGCCGACCGCGCGTCCATCCCGCGCCACGTCGCCATCATCATGGACGGCAATGGCCGGTGGGCCAAGCAGCGGGGCCTTCCCCGGATCGAGGGCCACCGGCGCGGCGTCGAAGCGGTGCGCACGGCGACGTACGCGGCCCGCGATCTCGGGGTGCGCACGCTCACCCTTTACGCCTTCTCGGCCGAGAACTGGTCCCGCCCGCAGGACGAGGTCGGCGCCCTCATGGGGCTCCTCGAGCTCTACCTCAGGAGCGAGCTCAAGACCTTCGTGCGCGACCGCGTGCGCCTGCAGACGATCGGGCGGACGGCGGACCTGCCGGACGGCGTGCAGCGCCGGCTCGCCGAGACGATCGACGCCACGAGGTCCTTCAGCGACTACACGCTCGTGCTGGCGTTGAACTACGGCTCGCGCACCGAGGTGGTCGACGCGGCGCGCAGCTACGCGTCCGCCGTCGCGATGGGCCGCGAGAAGCTGAACGACTCCTCCTGGGAGGCGTTCTCGCGCCACCTCTACACGGCGGGCATGCCAGACCCCGACCTCGTCATCCGCACCTCCGGCGAGAGCCGCATCAGCAACTTCCTGCTGCTGCAGGCGGCGTACGCCGAGTTCTACTTCACGCCCGTGCTCTGGCCGGACTTCACCAAGGCGGACCTGGCCGCGGCGATCGCGGACTACGCGCGCCGTGAGCGGCGGTACGGCCAGACGAGCGAGCAGGTGCGGCCCGACGCTGCCGCGGTCAAATAGCCCCGGCGACGCATTCCGTGGCAAAGCGCATCACCAGCACCATCGTCCTCTGGCTCCTGTTCTTCGCGGTGCTCTGGTTCTTCAGGACCAACGGGGCGGTGGCCGCCATCACGCTCCTCTCCGTCCTGACGCTTCGCGAGTTCTACCGGCTTCTCGGCGCCGCCGGCTTCCACCCGTTCGCGAAGCTCGGCATGTTCTTCGGCGGCCTCGTGACCCTGGCCCCTTGGACCGAGCAGGCGTTCGGGCTGCCGGCCCACCCGCTGCTCGCGCTGGCGACGCTCGTCTTCGCGGTCCGCATGGTCGCCGAGCGCGCCCCGGAGAACCGCGTCGAGGCGCTCGCCTCGACCGTGCTGGGCCTCGTGTACGTCTCGCTCCTGCTGCAGTACCTCGTGCGCATTATAACCCCGGTCGTGGGCGACGCCATCCTGCCCGACGGCCGCCTCGTGCTGTGCCTGTGGACGGTCGCCGTCGCGAAGTTCTGCGACGTCGGGGCCCTCTTGACGGGCCTTGCGATCGGGCGCCACCCGATGGCCCCGCTCACGAGCCCGAAGAAGACCTGGGAGGGGGCGGCCGGGGGCGTCGCGGTCGCCATGGGGGTGGGCGCCCTCGTCGTCTGGCTGGGCGCCGCGGTCCTTCCCCAGTCGATGACGCCCCTTCGCGGCGCCCTGCTGGCGGCCCCGGTCGCCGCGGTCGCCATATTCTCGGACCTGATCGAGTCCGTGATCAAGCGGACGGCCGCCCTAAAAGACTCGGGCGGCGGGGTCCCGGGGATCGGCGGCATCTTCGATCTGAGCGACAGCCTGATCCTCACGGCGCCCGTGGCCTACTTCCTCCTGGCGCTCCCCTAGGGCCGCGGCCAACCCGGACAAATCCAACGTGGCGCATCCAACGGCGAGCACCCCGCCCAGCGGCCCCAGGCAGGGCGTCGTCCTGCTCGGGGCGACCGGCTCGATAGGGGCGAGCTCGCTGCGCGTCATCGCGTCCCACGGCGCGCGGCTCGCCCTCGTCGGGATTGCGGCACGCACGGACTGGCGCCGGCTCTCCGAAATCGCGCGCGAGTTCTCCGTGCGAAACGTGGCGATCTTCGATTCCAAGGCCTGCGCCGAGGCGAGGCGCTCGGGCGCGTTCGCCGGCGACGTCCGCATCCTCGAGGGCGCGGCGGGGCTAGCGGAGCTCGCGACGCTTCCCGATGCGCGCACCGTCCTCGTGGCCGTCGTGGGGACCGCGGGGCTCGAGCCGGCAATGGCGGCGATCGCCGCGGGCAAGGACCTCGCGCTCGCCTCGAAGGAGATCCTCGTTCTCGCGGGGAAATTCGTCATGGCCGCGGCCCGGCGCCACGGCACGCGCATCCTGCCGGTCGACAGCGAGCACAACGCGGTCTTCCAGTGCATCGAGGGGCACCCGAGCTCGGGCGTGCGCCGTGTCGTGCTGACGGCGAGCGGCGGCGCTTTCCGCGACTGGACCGGCGAGCAGCTGCGCCACGCGATGCCGGCCGACGCCCTGAAGCACCCCAACTGGTCCATGGGCCCGAAGGTGACGGTCGACTCGGCGACGCTCGCGAACAAGGGCCTCGAGCTGATCGAGGCCCTGTGGCTCTTCGGGCTGCGGCCGGACCAGTGCACCGCGGTCATCCACCCCCAGAGCATCGTGCACTGCCTCGTCGAGTTCAACGACGGCGCCATGCTCGCGCAGCTCTCGCCCTCGTCGATGACGTTCCCCATCCAGCACGCGCTGCTCTATCCGGATCGCGTGGAGGGCGTCGAGCCGCCGATCGACTTCACGCGGCTCGTCTCGCTCGAGTTCAGGCCCGTGGACGAGATGCGCTTCCCCATGATCCGGCTCGCCAGGGAGGCGATGGTTGCCGGCGGCGCCGCTCCCGCCGTGTTCAATGCGGCCAACGAGGTGGCCGTGGAGGCCTTTCTGGGGGGCAGGATTCCCTTTCTTGCGATTCCCGCCATCGTAGGCAACGCTCTCGCCAGAACCGCTAATTTCGAACCCTCCGACCTGGGTGCTGTCCTGGCTGCGGACTCCGAAGCCAGGCGCGGCGCGTCAGCCGATGTTCTATCATTTAAGTGATTACCCTTTAACTCGTTAGAATCAAAGTGCAGCCCGAGATCCTCCAATCCCTCCTCCAAAGCGCTTGGTCGGACTTCCTTATCGTTCTGTTTTTCGGCGGCTGCATCTTCGTGCACGAATTGGGTCACTACCTGGTCGCGCGCGCGAGGGGGGTCCACGTGGAGGTGTTCTCGATCGGGATCGGGCCCGCCCTCTTCTCGTGGAAGGGCGCCGGCGGGACGAGGTACCAGGTCGCGTGGTTCCCCTTGGGCGGGTTCGTTCTGCTGCCGCAGCTTGCCGACCTCGGGCCCCTGGAGGGCGAGAGCTCCGTCTCGGCCGACGACCTGCCCGAGGTCTCCTACACGACCAAGGTCCTGGTTTTCATCGCCGGGGCGGCTTTCAACGTCCTCTTCGCCTTCGCCCTAGCCTGCGTCATCTGGGTGGTCGGCCAGCCTGAGAACGCCGAGTCCGAGAGCACGACCGTGGGCTACATCGAAAGGACGATCGACATGCCGGACGGAACCCAGGTCGTCAGCCCCGCCGTCCAGGGCGGCCTGCGCATCGGCGACGTCGTCAAGGCGATTGACGGCCACGCGATCTCGGACTGGGGCGACCTGACCGAGACGCTCTACACGAGCTCCGGGAGGGACAAGGATGGCGGCCGCACCACGGTCTTCACGATCGAGAGGGAGGGCAGGACGATGCAGGTCACCCTCCATCCGCTTCTCTGGGGCAACGACCACCTGCGGCGCGTTGGAATCATGCCCGGCTACGACCTGAACGTGCACTCCGTGGAGGCGCGCTCGGCGGCCGCCGCGGCCGGCCTGCGGCGCGGCGACCGCATCGTCGCTGTCAACGGCTCGCCGATAATGAACGCCGCGGGCCTCGGGATGGAACTCTCCGCCAAGCCCTCCGCTGAAGCGCACCTGTCGGTCCTGCGGGCGGCAAGGAGGATCGATTTGGTCATGCCCCCGAGAACCGCCAGCCTGCAGCTCGGGGACATCGAGTTTTCCGCCGGCTACCACATGACCTACCCCGGCCCGCTCGAGCAGCTCGCGCAGCCGTTCGTGATGACGTTCAGGACGGTCTGGGGCCTGATCGATCCGCGCTCCGACATCGGGCTCTCGAAGGTCTCCGGTCCGGTCGGCATCGTGCACGTCTTCCATGCCGCGGCGGAGGCCGGGATCAGGGCCGTCCTGCGAATCACGATCCTGATCAACGTCAACCTCGCCATCCTCAACCTGCTCCCCATTCCGGTGCTCGACGGCGGCCAGATCCTCTTCGCGACGATCGGACGGCTGAGGGGCAAGGCGCTCCCCGCCAACTTCGTGGTCACCGCCCAGAGCGTCTTCATGGTGCTGATCTTTTCGATGGTGCTTTACATCAGCATCTTCGACGTGCGCCGCTGGAGGGCGGACGCGGCGGCGGACAGCCGGGCCCAGGCCCAGGCCGCCCCGGCGAAGCCCTGACCAAGCCGGCCATGGCCTACTGCGCCTCGCGGTTCAGGACCGTACGACGCCCCACACGCGAGGTCCGCGTGGGAGCCGTGGCGGTGGGCGGCGCCAATCCCATCCGCATCCAGTCGATGACGACGAGCGACACGCAGGACGTCGCCGCGACCGTGCGCCAGTCGGTCGCCCTGGCCGAGGTCGGATGCGAGATCGTCCGCGTGACCGCGCCCAACGTCCAGGCGGCCCGCTGCCTCAGGGAGATACGCGCGGGCCTGACGGCCGCCGGCTGGGGGTCCATCCCCCTCGTGGCCGACATCCACTTCCTGCCGCAGGCCGCGATGGAGGCCGTCGAGCACGTCGAGAAGGTGCGCGTCAACCCGGGCAACTACGCGGACAAGAAGCGCTTCGCGGTGCGCGACTACAGCGACGCCGACTACACGCGCGAGCTCGAGAGGCTCCATGAGGCCTTCTCGCCGCTCGTGGTGCGCTGCCGCGAGCTCGGCCGCTCGATGCGCATCGGCACGAACCACGGTTCCCTGAGCGACCGGATCATGAACCGCTACGGCGACAGCCCCCTCGGGATGGTCGAGAGCGCGCTCGAGTTCCTGAGGATCGCCGAGTCCCACGGTTTCAGGGACATCATACTCTCGATGAAGTCGTCGAACCCCAAGGTCATGATCGAGGCCTACCGGCTGCTCGTGGAGCGGATGGACGCCGAGGACATGCATTATCCCCTGCACCTCGGGGTGACCGAGGCGGGGGACGGCGAGGACGGCCGGATAAAGGGGTCGATCGGGATCGGCTCGCTGCTCATGGACGGCCTGGGTGACACGATCCGGGTCTCCCTGACCGAGGACAGCGTCTACGAGATCCCCGTCGCGCGGGCCATAGCCGAGAAGGCGATGAGCCTGTGGCGAGACGGGGCGCACGCGGGCACGGAGACGGACTCCCTGGACCCGTACCATTTCGAGCGGCGCGACGCTGCCCGCGTCGACCTCGGCCCCGGGGCCTGCGCCGGCGACAAGGAGCCGCCGCGGGTCGTCGTGCGCGTGGCAGGCGCCGGCGGGGTCGCTGCCGCCCTGAGGGAGCTTGCGGCGCCGAAACTCAGGGATACGCCGGCGGAGGGGCTCCTCGTCCCCATCGGGTCCGCGGGCGACATCGAGGCTCTCAGGGGCGCGATGGGCGGGGCCGGCGCACCGTTCGGCTTCCTAGTCCTTGAGCTCGCGCCCTCGATGGCCGCCAGGGACGTGGAACCCCTGCTTCGCTCCGGCGTCGCGCGGGTGGTGATCCTGCGCCGCTTCGAGGAAGACGAGGCGCTGGCGCCGTGGGCCGGCCTTGCCTTGGATACCGGGCATGTCCTGGCGGTCGACGCGCCCGCCAGGGTCCTCGCGGGGCTTTCGGAGCAGCTACGGGGGATCGGCGACGGCCGCCTCATTGTGACGTATTCCGGAGGCGGGGAGCCTGGCGACAACCCTGTCGGCGCCTATCGCAGGATCGCCGAGGCGCTTCGCCTGGCCGGCAGCCGGGCCCCGCTCTGGATCCGCAACACGCCGGGCACCGAGGTGCGCGGGGACAACACCTTCCTATCGCGGCTCATCGAGGCGAGCGTCCTCACGGGAAGCCTCCTGTGCGACGGGATAGGCGACATCGTGAGCGTGGAGACCGAGGCGGATCCCGCGCGCGCGGCCCGGGTCGCGTACAATGTGCTCCAGGGGGCGGGTGCGCGCATATCGAAGGCGGAGTTCGTCGCATGCCCGAGCTGCGGCCGCACGCTCTTCGACCTGCAGACGACGACCCAGCGCATCCGCTCGCAGACGGCCCACCTGAAGGGCGTGAAGATCGCCATCATGGGCTGCATCGTGAACGGCCCCGGCGAGATGGCGGACGCGGACTTCGGATACGTGGGAGGCGCGCCGGGCAAGATCAACCTCTACGTCGGGAAGCAGTGCGTGCAGTACAACATCCCGCAATCGGAAGCAGACGCGCGATTGATCGCATTGATAAAAGAACATAATAAGTGGGCCGAGCCCGAGCCCGCGCATGCGTGACGACGCGCGCTTGCGCGTATCATAAAAGTTCACGCACCTTTACTCACGCGTAACATGTCCGTAACCTGCTTTTCGGCTTTGGAAGCCCGCTGCAGGGCGATGTAGTATCGGGGCTATTACGCGCCGCGGCGGGCTGATTTTTGACGCCTAAGTTTGGGCTTAGGATGCAACGAAAAAAGTGAAAAAAGTTATGCCCAAATGTGATGTGAACAACTTGTCAGAAAGTTGACCTTGTAATGCTTTTCGCGTTCACAGTTACTCGGCGCTTGTCCAAGCGTTAGAGTCCCTCGGATGTTCTTTGCCACGCCACCAATGCCGCCCCTATGGGCCGCGCAGCGACGCATTACCCTAACCAATGGCCGTCAGCCCTTTACAGTATTTGGATACCTCATCAATGTTACAGCCGGCCGTAAATCGAATTTTGTCGCAGCGGGCACACCCCTGGGTGACGTGAAATGGCGTGCCGAAGCACCCCCCGAGGGGCCATGTGAATAAGACCCGACTTTTGCCCGCCGCCAATGCCCTCCCTGTCCCTGCCCCTTAACCTGTGGGAAACGGTTAAGTGCGACTTCAAAGCCCTTTTCCCCGAGGATGTTTTCCAGATGTGGTTCGAGCCCGTGGTGTGCCTCGAGACAACCGAGGACAGCATCACGCTGGGCGTGCCCAACGACTTCGCGGCCATCTGGATCCACGACAACTACCTGGACCTGATCACGCAGCGCCTGAGACTGACGGCGGGCAGGTCGGTGGGCGTGAATCTTCAGAAGCTGGACGAGGCGCCGCGGCCCGCGGCGGGATCGCACAAGGCCTCCGAGGCGGCGGCCGCCAGCGCGCGCGCGCGCGGCTCCTCGCCCAAGCGCTCGGGCCGAGGCGATGACCGCGGCCCGGCAGCGGGCACGCTCAACATCCGCAACACGTTTGAGACGTTCGTCGTGGGGGCGAACAACCAGATGGCGCACGCCGCCGCGCTCGCCGTCGCGCAGGCACCCGCGCAGGCGTACAACCCCCTCTTCATCTATGGGGATACCGGGCTCGGCAAGACCCACCTGATGCACGCCATCGGGCACGCGATCCTGCGCAACAACCCGGAGACGCGCGTCGCCTACCTCTCGACCGAGAAGTTCACGAACGACTTCATCCAGGCCCTGCAGGAGAATGGGATGGTGAAGTTCCGCCAGCGCTACAGGCACGTGGACGTCATGCTCCTCGACGACGTGCAGTTCCTCGCCGGCAAGGAGCGGATCCAGGAGGAGTTCTTCCACACCTTCAACGACCTGTTCGAGTCGGGAAAGCAGATCGTCCTGTCGAGCGACCGCCGGGCGAGCGAGATACAGAAGCTCGAGGCCCGCCTCGTGTCCCGCTTCGAGTGGGGCCTGCCCGCGGACATCCAGGCGCCCGACCTCGAGACGAGGATCGCCATCCTGCGCACGAAGGCCGCCAACCTGAAGTGCGGGCTGCCCGAGCCGGTGATCATGTTCATCGCCCAGAACATCACCAAGAACATCCGCAAGCTCGAGGGGGCGATGATCAAAGTGGCCAGCTACGGCGCCCTGAGCAACAAGCCGCTCGACCTGGCGACGACCGAGAGGCTACTGCACGACATGCTCGTCGAGCAGGCCCAGAGCATCCTGACGATCGAGACGATCCAGAAGAGGGTGGCCGACCATTTCCAGATCCGGCACAGCGACATGACGAGCAAGCGCCGGCCCAACAACATCGCGATCCCGCGCCAGGCGGCCATGTACCTCGCGCGAACGCTGACGAAGCATTCGCTGCAGGAAATTGGCGACGCCTTCGGCGGCCGCGACCACGGCACGGTCATCCACGCCTGCAAGGCCATAGACAACATGATGGAGCAGGACGCCTCGATGCGCAGCAGCGTGGAGTTCCTCAAGGCCCAGCTGTCGCGCTGATAGCGGGGCGGCTTGCGTGTTGGTCGATTTGGCTTTGGTATGGGGGCCCATTCATGACTCTAACTCCTGAGCAGAAGAAGTCTGTGTCCGACTGGGTCGCCGCCGGCGACAACCTCTACGCCATCCAGAAGAAGCTGGCCGAGCAGCTGGGCATCTCCATGACCTACATGGACGTGCGCTTCCTGGTGGACGATCTGGACCTCAAGCTCAGGGACGCCGCGCCGGCTGCGGATGCGAGCGACGTCTCCAAGGGCGCGCCCGCGGCTGCCGCCCCCGCCGAGAAGAAGGGCTTCCTCGACAAGGCGAAGGAGAAGCTCGGCCTTTCCGGCGCCGACGACGACGAGGACGAGGACGAGGCCCCGCCCTCGGGGGTGCGGATCACGGTCGACAAGGTGAGTCTCAATCCCAGCGCGCTTGCAAGCGGGACGGTGACGTTCTCGGACGGGGTCACGGGCAAGTGGATCGTCGACCAGCAGGGCCGGCCGGGCCTCATGGACGTGAGCAAGCCCGGCTACCGGCCGTCGCCGGCCGACGCCCAGGGGTTCATGCAGGAGCTGGCCACGGCCCTGCAGCACCTCTAGGGCGCCCCGGGATCCTCAGCGCCCGGCGAGCATCGCCAGAAGCTCGTCCTCCCCGATCACGGCAATGCCCAGGGACTTGGCCTTCTCGAGCTTCGAGCCCGCATCGGCCCCCGCGAGGACAAAGCTGGTCTTCTTGCTGACGCCGGACGAGACCTTGCCCCCGGCGGCCTCGATGCGCGTCGAGGCCTCCTCCCGCGCGAGGGTGGGCAGCGTCCCGGTGAGCACGAAGGTCTTTCCTGAGAGCGGGCCCGTGCCCGCGGAGCGCGCCGCCGGGGCCGCCGGCCTGACCCCAGCTTCGTCCAGGTCCCGTACGAGGGTCCTGTTGATCGGCTGGTTGAAGTGCCCGATGATCGCCGACGCCATCGTCTCCCCTATCCCGGCGATCAGGCTCTGGCCGTCCGCGCCGATGTAGTCCTGATGCCTCGACTGCGAGAGCTCGTCGAGGCTGCCGAACCGCGACGCGAGGTCCCTCGCCGCAGCCGCCCCAACGTGCGGTATCCCGAGCCCGTGGATGAAGCGCCAGAGCTCGGCCCGCTTGCTCGCCTCGATCGCCGCCAGGAGGTTGTCGGTCGACTTCTCGACGCTCTTGCCGAGGGACAGGAGGTTCTCGCGGCGCTGCCGGTAGATGTCCGCGATGCTGCGCACCCAGCCCTTCTCGACGAGGACGTCGACCATGGCCTCGCCCAGCCCGTCGATGTCGACGCAAGCCTTCGAGGCGAAGTGGCGCACGCGCCGGCGCACCTGCACGGGGCAGTCGTAGTTCGGGCAGCGCAGCGCCACCTCCCCCTCGGCCTGGACGACGGCGCTGCCGCACGACGGGCAGCGTGTCGGGAACTTGAACGCGACGCACTCGGGCGCCCTGCGGGCCACGTTGACGCCGACGACCGCCGGGATCACCTCCCCGGCCTTCTCGACGAACACGAAGTCCCCGACCCGGATGTCCTTGCGGGCGATCTCGTCCTTGTTGTGGAGCGTCGCGCGCGACACGGTCGAGCCCGCGAGGAGGACGGGCTCGAGCTCCGCCACGGGGGTCAGGACGCCCGTGCGGCCGACCTGGACTGAGATCGCGAGCAGCTTGGTCTCGGCCCGCTCGGCCGCAAACTTGTAGGCCATCGCCCAGCGCGGCGCCTTGCTCGTGCTGCCCGCCTCCCGCTGCAGGGCCAACGAGTCGAGCTTAACGACGGCGCCGTCGGTGGCGTATGCGAAGGAGCGGCGCACCCGGTCGAGCTCGCCCACGGCGGCCCAGACCTCGTCTATGCCGCGCGCCTTCCAGAACTTCTCGACCGTGGGCAGGCCCCAGGCGCGAACGAGCGCGTGGTACCCGGACTGGGTCTCGCCCCCGGCGCCGGGGGGCTCGCACGCACCGAACCCGTAGAGGACGAGCTCGAGCCTGCGCTCCGCCACCTCGCGCGGGTCCAAGAGCTTGATTGTCCCCGCGGCGAGGTTGCGCGGGTTGGCGTACCTCTCCTCGCCGGAGTCGTCGCGGGTGGCGTTGATGCGCTCGAACTCCGCGAGCGTCATGAATATCTCCCCACGGATCTCTATCAGGTCCGGCAGCGGGGCGCGGGCGGAGCGCTTGAGCTCCCGCGGCAGCGCCCGGATCGTTAGCGCGTTCGCGGTCACGTCGTCCCCGTCCACACCGTTTCCCCGGGTGACCGCCCGCACGAACCGGCCCTTCTCGTAGGTCAGGCTGACGGCGAGCCCGTCGATCTTCGGCTCCACGACATACGCCAGGTCCTCGCGGCCCAGGAGCCTGGCCAGGCGTGCGTGGAACTCCCGCAGCTCGGCCTCGGAGTACGTGTTATCGAGGCTCTGCATCGGCAGGCGGTGGCGCACCGCGACGAAACCCTCGGCGCGGTCGTCGCCGACCCTCGCGGTCGGCGAGGACGGCCCGGCCGCCGCAGCCGCATCCGGGTAGCGCGCCTCGAGCTCGGCGAGCTCCCGCTTGAGCCGGTCGTACTCCGGGTCGTTGAGCTCCGGGCGCGCCCGCCGGTAGTAGAGCTCGTCGTTGCGCGTCACCTCGGCGCGCAGCGAGGCAATCCTCTGCTTGGCTTCGGACGGGGTCATCGGGTGCGGCGGCGCGCGCTCATGGGCCAGCGGGAGAATCTCCCCATGTTGCGCGCCGACGCAACGACCTTTGTCTTGCGCCCCGGGGCCCCCTTCAGGGCGATCCGGGGGGCGCGCCGGTGCCTCCCGCCTCGCCCGCGGGCGGACCGCCCGCCCCCTGCTGCCCCAGGCGCCGCCGAAGGGCCTCACGCAGGATGAACTCTATCTGGCCGTTGGCGCTTCGCAGCTCGTCGGCGGCCCACTTCTCGATGTCCCGCCAGACGGCGGGATCGACCCGCAACAAAAACGTCTTTCTTTCCTCAGCCATTCACGGAGAGAGTTTTGCCTGGGCTCATCGGATTCCGGCGGCCGAGCGCGCCGAGTAGATGAAGAACTCGGGATCGGCTGGCGAGACGACGACCGTCTTGTCAGGCCAGCGCACGACCACCGCGTTCTCCGTCCCGGTCATGAAGGCGTAGAACTTGCCAAGCCGCCTGCTGCGGAAGGACCCCCGCAGCGAGCCCAGGCCGCCGTTGGCGAAGAGCTTGATCGCCCACTTCATGGCATCCGGGTCGCGGCGCACCTCGACGGCTCCCTGCAGCGGGAAGCGCTTCTTGCCGAGGACGAGGCAGTTCTCGTCTATCCTGAAGCGCGACACCTTGGAGCGCTCGAAGAGGAACATCGGGAGGACGATCCCCAGGACGACGAAAGGGCTGACGGCCAGGGCAACCCGGTCCGTCGCCGAGTCCTTCGGGATCGCCTTGAATGCGATCAGGAGGTTCACGAGGAGCACAAGCACGACCGCCGCGAATGAAATGACCGTCGGGATGAGCACCCGCTTGCCCATGGGGGCAGACTGGAATTCCTGGATTACGGTCGCCATGGCAGGAGGCCGCCGATGCGGCGGGTCAGGTGTAGAGGGTGCCCGTGTTGAGGACGGGCTGCGTCTGGGATTCGCCGCAGAGGACGACCAGGAGGTTGGACACCATCGCGGCCTTGCGCTCCTCGTCCAGCTTGACGACGCCCTTCTCGGAGAGCTCGCGCAGCGCCATGTCGACCATGCCGACCGCCCCGGTGACGATCTTCTGCCTGGCCGCGATCACGGCCTCGGCCTGCTGCCGTCGCAGCATCGCCTGCGCGATCTCGGGAGCGTACGCCAGGTGCGCGAGGCGGGCCTCCTCGATGCCTATGCCGGCCCGCGCGAGGCGCTCCTGGAGCTCCCTCGCGAGGGCGGTCGCGACCTCGACCCCGCTTCCGCGAAGCGTCAGCTCGCCGGCCTCGCCGTCGTCGTAAACGTAGGTGCTCGCGGTGTGGCGCACGCAGGACTCGCTCTGGATGCGGATGAAGGTTTCGTAGCTGTCCACGTCGAACATCGCCTGCGCCGTGTCATAGATTCGCCAGACGATCACGACGGCGATCTCGACGGGATTGCCGCGCTTGTCGTTAACCTTGAGCTTTTCGCCGTTCAAGTTTCTCACGCGCAGCGAGATCTTCTGCTTCCTGTACAGCGGATTCGCCCAGAGGAAGCCGTTCTGCCTCGTCGTGCCGCGATAGGCGCCGAACAAGGTGAGGACGGCGGCCTCGTTGGGCTGAAGCATGAAGAAGCCGGCGGCGCAGAAGACAGCGGTCAGGACCAGGACGATACCGGCCAGGCCCGACAGCGCGGATCCGTCGAGGGCGCCGTGGACAATGAGGCCCAGGCCGAGCAATAGCGCGGCCAGGACCATCGGGAAAAGAAGCCACCCGCTTGCCGCGAATGCGGTCTGCTCTCGGTGAGTGTTCATTGGGACTTGAGTATCTGTGTTCATGGGTGAGGAAATCAAAACGAGATATTCTTATGATATCACTTAGATATCTCGTCAATCACTCTCACTCCCGACCGTCCCATCAATTTGAACACCACACTATTAAGTGATAAGAATGCTCCACACCACCCAGCGACAGCCTGCCAGAACCTGAATTGGGAAGACACACTTCCCGTGAAAATCAAAGATTGATCGTTGCCTGCACGTACAGGTAGTCCGCGTCCTTCGAGCGGACGACGCGCAGGGACTCCTTCACGTACTCTCCCCTGAAGAAGTGCCCGAGTCCGACCTCGAGCAGCAGTCCACGCGTGGCCGTCCATCCGCCGATGAGGTCGGCCTCCTGCCCCAGGTTGGAGCTGTAGTTCGGGTTTATTCCGAAGCCCTTCCCGCTGCCCGGCGCGGCGCCCGCCGTGTTCCTCGGGACACCGGCGACGTTGTACCAGTAGTCATTTGTCGTCTCGAGGTACTGCTGGTGGGCGTCGAGCGTGAGGCTCGTCGTCTTGCTCGGCTTGAGCGAATACGACAGGCGGTAGTCCACGAGGTTCTGCAGGCTCGAGAGGTCCATCGCGCCGTAGAGCCCGTGGTTCGACGGCAGCAGGTTCTGGAACGTCTGGCTCGTCTTGTCCGAAGGGCTCTGGTCCCCGGACGCGGCACTCACGATCAGGGCTACGCGCGGGGCAAGCGGCAGGTCCTTCCAGCTGTATGCCCCCTGCAGGACGAAGGCCCATGCGTTCTGGTCCAGCCGCGGGGCCGCCTTCGCGGCGGCCACCGTCGTCGCGGGATACACGGCCGTGCGGTCCCCGAACTGCCACATCACCTCGATCCCGTAGGACCAGGGCCCGTAGGCCCCCGGTTTGGACTTCATGTGGTAGCCGAGCGTGTAGATGTCCTGCGGCGCCGTGAACCGGAAGGGGGCCGGGACGAGGGACCAGTCGTCGGTCACGATCCCGCGGGCCACGTTCCGGGCGAAGAGATAGAGCTCGGTCACGTTGTCGCTCGAGAGGCCCGGGAAGTCGGCGTAGGCGCCCGAGAGCGTGTCCTGGGAGTTGCCCTTCTCGAAGTGGTCCTGCTCGACGTAGACCAGGTTGGCGGCGAACAGGTCGACGCCGAAGAACGAGTCCTGGTACCTCACCTTCGCCGCGTCGAACGTGTGCGGGATGTTCAGCCAGAAGGCGTTCCCGACAAGCCGCTGGTCCCCGTAGGTGAGCTCCTGGCGCCCGAACTTGGCCGTCACGGGAGACGTCTTCGGGTCCCCGATCGCCACGTAGGCCATCTGGAACTGGAGCGGCCCGTCGCTCTCGGCCATGTTCTTGCCCGCGGCCGTCGCCGTGTACCTGTCGTCGCCGAGGGCGTAGCTCGAGCGGGCCTCGACCATGAAGCTCAGCCAGCCGTCCGAGTAGCCGACCCTCGGCATGAGGCGCGATAGCCAGTAGTCGTTGCTGTTATCGCTGGGCGGGGACGAGTAGAAGTCGAAGTTGGAGCCCGCATGCGTCGTCCCGGCGTCGGACTTGTCCTCGGAGCGGATGCGCTCGTTGACGCCTATGTCCCAGCCCTTGAGGTCCGGCTCGGCCTTGAGCAAGAGGTCGTCCAGGACGCCGGGCACGGGCGCCACCGGCGAGGGGGGAACGTATTGGGCGCGCGCGCAGGCCGCGCCGGCCACGAGGATGAGGAATGTGATTGCGGCTTGGTGTCTGTGCATGGTGCGTGGGTGATTGTAAAAATGGGATTTGCGCCGCGCCGGCTCCCGCCTAGCGGCCGACTAACGACTGTGTAACCGTGGCTGGGTTGGTGTTTGGGTAGAAAAGGAGGACCGGTCCGTTGGACTGGCTGACTGCGACGGCGGGGACGCCCCTGGCGCCCGTGACGTCGATGGCGACGGCGCCCCTTGCGTCGCCAATCGCGACCAGCCCGCTCTTCCAGGGCGGCACGGGGGAGAGGCCGCCGTGGCCGTCGCCCTTCAGGAGGATGCCGACCCCGCCGTCGAAGCGGCCCGTCGACGGCTCGGGCCCGTAGTTGTTTCCGACGCAGTAGACGTCGAGCTTGCCGTCGCCGTCCAGGTCGCGCACCACGATGCCGTTGACCGGCGAGATCTGCGCCATGGAGGGGAACGGCCTGAACTCGAACCTGCCATCGGCCCCCTGGAAGTAGACGCCGCTCGCGAGCTCGGTCGCGGCATAGCGCCGCGCCTTGGCGAGCTGCTCGGCGGGGAAGATATCCCCGACCGTCGCGCCGGCGTACGACTCGAAGGTCGGGAACTTCTTAGGCATCCAGGGGAACGCGTACGAGAGCTTGCTGCGCCCGCGCACCGGGTAGAGCTTGCCGCCCTCGTACTGCGCCTCGACGAGCTGCTCCCTGCCGCTTCCGTCCAGGTCGCCCGCGTAGAGAATGGTGGGCTCCGATGCGCTCGCGTGGTACTTCGTGTTCAGGCCCACGTTGCCGCAGACGATGTCGAGGCGGCCGCTGCCCCCCAGGTCCGCCACCGCGAGAGCGCTCCACCAGCCCGTGCGCTGCGATAGGCCCGCCTTCTCGGTCCAGTTGTCGAACCCGTGGCCGTTGTTGTGGAAGTAGACGATCGGGCCCCATTCGGTGGCGAGCACGAGGTCGGGCCGGCCGTCGTGGTCCATGTCCGCCCACACGGCCGCGGTCACCATGCCGATGTCGCGCAGCCCCGGGGCCAGCTCGTCCGTCACGTCGACGAATTTCCCGCCGACATTGCGGTAGAGGAAGCTGCGCGGGCTGTCGGGCCAGTGGCCGGGCACGAGCCGGCCGCCGACAAACAGGCCCATCCGCCCCGTGCCCTCGAAGTCGGCGGCGGCGGCGACGCAACAGGACTCCCTGTCGTCGGGCAGGGTCCCCGCCGGCGCCGGAGTGAAGCGGCCGCGGCCGTCGTTCAGGTAGAGCCTGCAGCGAAGCACCGGGTCGCCCCGGTCGTGGGCCACGCCCCCGCCCGTGAGGAAAAGGTCCATGCGCCCGCTCCCCGTGGCGTCGAAGAAGATCGCGCCCGTGCAGTCCGAGTCCTTCGCGTCGGCCCAAGGCTGCCCGGGCGCGGCCTTGTACGTGCCGCCCGGCTGGCCGAGGTAGAGCACACCCGCCTGGCCGTCCACCCCGCTGACGAAGACGTCCGCCATGCCGTCGCCGTTCACGTCCGCTGTCGCGATCGCCGGCCCGTTCAGGCCGTGGCGGCACGGCAGCAGCTTCTGGCGGCTGAACTCGTCGACGGGCACGATCGCGTCCGTGTAGTCGATGCCGCGCGCCTTCGCGCACTCGGCGAAGAGCGCCGAGGGGTCGGGCGGGCGGTGAAGCCTCGCCGGGGGGCGCCGCACCGTCTCGCCGGGCGCGACCGGGGGCTCCGGCACCGTGATCAGCCTGTCGGCCGGCACGTCCTCGATCACCTGCACCTGCCCGTTCGGCCAGTGGATTGTCATCCTGCTTATCACCGTGTCGGCCCCGAGCCCGAAGTGAACGGTCGCCGGCTCGCTCGCCACGACGCCGCGCTCGGTGTAGACTTGGCGCACCTGGACGCCGGAGGCCGTCTCGATGCGCACCTCGGCGCCTATCGCGTCCAGGTTGGGCGCCCTGCCGGCCAGCTTGATCATCACCCGGTGGCCCCCGGTCGTGTTGTTGCGGATGATCGTGGGCGGGCCGTCAAAGTTGTTGTAGACGATGTCCAGGACGCCCCGCCCGTCCAGGTCGGCCAGGGCGCAGCCGAAGGCGACCCCGAGGTGGTCGAGGCCCCACTTCTCGCCCACGTCCTCGAACTTGAGGTCGCCCAGGTTCCGGAGCGCGCCGGTGTGCTCCTGGCGCACCGGGGAGTTCCTCCAGATGAGGGCGCGCGCCGTGGGGTTGGGGGCGATATTCGTCCTGTCGACGAGGTCGGGGTTCGTGAAGTCGCGGATCATGCCGCCCGTGTAGAAGATGTCCTGCCTGCCCGCGCAATCCAGGTCCGCCAGCCGCACCGCCCAGGTCCATCCGGTCGTGTCGAACCCTATCAGATGCGCGATCTCCTGGTAGCGGTCGGTTCCCGTGTTCAGGTACACCGCGTTCCACATGTACTGCGGTATGAGCTCCGGCACCCGCTCCATCTCCCAGAGGCCGCGGCCCATCTCCTCGAGGCCCGTCATGAACTTCCTGTGCCCGCGGTCCCTCATGTCAGTGACCATGAAGTCGATCAGGCCGTCGTTGTTGAGGTCGCCCGAGTCCGCGCTCATCGAGAAGTAGGTGACGTGAGGCAGGCGCTGGTCGACGACGTCAGTGAACGTGCCGTCGCCGTTGTTCATGTAGAAGCGGTCCGGCGTCTCAAAGTCGTTGGCCACGTACAGGTCGGGCCAGCCGTCCTGGTTCGCGTCGAACCAGATCGCGGCGTGGCCCTGCGTGTTGCCCCAGATGCCGGCCTTCTTGGAGACGTCGGTGAACGTGCCGTTGCCGTTGTTGTGGAAGAGGTAGCTCCTGCGCCCCGTCGGGCTCTTCGAGAAGTCGAGGACGTTCGTCAGGATGAAGCAGTCCAGGTACCCGTCCCCGTCGTAGTCGGCGAAGGTCGCCTCGACGCTCGCGTCGTTTATGTCGAGCCCGTACTCGTGCGCGCGCTCCGTGAACGTCCCGTCGCCGTTGTTCACGAAGAGCAGGTTCGGCGCGTTGAACCGGCAGACGTACAGGTCCGGCCACCCGTCCTGGTTGATGTCCACCACCGTGGCGCTCGTGATGCTTCCCCCGTTGCCCCCCGTGCAGTCGACGCCGGCGGCGGCTGCGACGTTGATGAACTTGAAGGGCGCCGTCTGGCGGTAGAGGGCGCAGGGCCCGTTGCGCGAGACGACGAAGATGTCGAGCATCCCGTCCCGGCCGAAGTCGGCCACGGCAACGCCCGTCTCGACGGCGCCCAGGGTGAGCTCACGGAACCGGGTCCCCCACATGGTGGGGTCGCTGTAGACGTTGCTGACCGTGGCCCCCGTGTACTCGGGGGGCAGGATCTCGAAAAGCTTCGAGCCGGGCGCGCCTGGCAGCCGAGGCCGAAGCGGCGTAGCCTGGTAGGCCGGGTCGGCCCGGCACGCGAGGGCCGCAGCCAGGAGAGCGGCGCATGCGATGAATCGCTTGGGCATGGGCTAAGACGGCGGTTTGCTCTCTAGTTTACCCGCGGCTGCAGCTCGTGTGCAAACACCCATTCTGCGATGCCCATGCCGGCCTTCTGCGCCTGGAGGTTGTCGGTCATCGTGTGGATCCCGCCCCAGATGCGGCTCATGCCCGCCTCGCGCTGGGCGTCGGAGAAGCGCTCGAACCTGTGCACGGCGCCCGGGAGGCCGTCCGAGGTTATGCTGAACGCGATTTCGTCCGTCCCGAAGAAGAGGGCCAGCGCCCTTGCGCCGGCCGCGGAGAACATGCTGTGGCCCGACGGGTAGGCCGGGAACGACGGCGACGCCATGTTGGGGATGAAGGAGGGGTTCGCGACGACGTCGGGGTTCACCTTGGTGTCGAGCTCGCGAAGGGCCGTCTCCGGGCGCCAGGTGTTGTAGAAGTACTTCGACTCCCAGCAGGAAACGCCGACATCGGCCTCGGCCATGTTGAGGAGCGCGAAGAGCCTCGCCGAATCCAGCACGCCGAGCTGCCTTCTGCGCGCGATCTCCTGGGCGATCATGTTCCAGTGGCCCGGGGGCGTCGAGGTCCCCAGGTCGTCCGACCAGAACGGGGTGCACTCGGTCTGGTACTCCGTGCGCTCGGCCCCGTCGCGCGGGCCCACCTTGTTCACGAAGGCCAGCTCCTCGGCGTACTGCTTAGAGGTGATCGCATAGGGCGGCGGCACCCTGAACTGCGACTGCGAGGTCATCGCGAAGGGCGTCACGCGGCCCCAGAAGGGCAGAAGCGGGGGCCGGAACGCCGGGGGCGTCTCCCTCCACTGGCCCGGGTCCGTACTCGAGTACTTGCCGGAAATGGGCTTGTCGAACCCGCTTGTCGCGCGCTTGTCCAGCACCTCCCTGGCCACGCGGACGCCCCAGGCCAGGCCGTCGTCCTTTGCCTTGCCGTCCGGGACCAGGGCCAGCTCCCTCTCGTAGAAGGCCCGGATGTTTGCAGGGTTGCTTGTCGGCGAGAACAGCGCATCGAGCACCGTGAACGCGGCGCCGGCGACCGCGGCGTCGGTGCTTGCCCCCGCGGGGGCGGGATCGTCCACCAGCCAGCCGTGGTACCTGCGCTCGAAGCCGTTCACGGCGTCGAAGATCGCGACGTGGTAGGTCGCGTAAAGCAGGGCCGCGACCGGCGGCGGGTTCCTGGAAAGGCGGATGGCGTCGATCGCCTCCTGGTTCCACCTGAGGACCACGTTGTCGGCAAGAGCCCGGGGCTGGGCGGCAAGCGCAAGGACCGGGAGCAGCAGCAGTGCGCGGACGGATTTGGACATGGTGGGTGCGGGCCGGCGACCGGTGCCGCTGGCGGGCACGGTCGCCGAGGAAAGAATGTTCCGGGGGGGTGCCAACGGCCGGGAACCCTGAGCGGGCGGGCCCGGCCCGTGAAGGAATTTGTGGCCAAGGGCCGGAAATGCGGGGCGAAAACGCCTAGGGCGGCTCGGTGATAACGATCCGCCGGTTCACCTCCTGGGGGCGCACCTCCTGCCTCGTGCCGTCCGGCCACACGACGACGATCCTGCGAACGCGGTCATCGTCCCCCAGACCGAAGGTGAGCGTCTTCTCGGACTGCGCCATGAACCCCATGGCGGGCTCCATGGTCTGAGCCAGGATGCCGCGAGGCGTGTGCACCTCGACCCGGGCACCGCCGGCGTCGCGCTGGCAGCGCGTGCCCACGAGGTCGATCCGCAGCCACGCGTGGCGGCCGCGCTGCTCGTTGCGGTACAGCCTCGGGGGCCCGCCGTTCTGCGCGACCACGACGTCCAGGCTTCCCCTGCCCTCGACATCGGCAACGGCGACGCCGCGGGCGACGAGCGGCGAGCCCATGCCCCCCGCTGCGAGCGGGGCGCGGCTCCACCCGCGCCCGTCGTTCCAGAGGAGCTGCGGCGCCGACGGGTAGTCGCGGCCCCGCTCGAAACGGCTTATGCCGGGCTCGGCGAGCCCCTCCCCCGACACAATGTCGACCCGCCCGTCCAGGTCGTAGTCAAGGAGCGCCACGCCGAGCTTGTCGCGCAGCCGGCAGAAGGGCTCGTCGGCGGCCGGCTCGAGCGCGAGCCCCGCCGCGCGCAGGATGGCGAACCTCTCCGCGTTGGCCCCGCCGTGCGCGGGGGAGAGCGTGCCGACAAGGCCCGCCGACGCGCCCTCCTTTCGCCCGCCCCCGGGCGGCGTCCACAGCCGGAAGGTCCCGTCGCCCTGGTTCACGAACAGGGCGTCCTCCCCCGACTGGTACTTGAAGAGGAGGTCGAGGCGGCCGTCGCCGTTCACGTCGACGGCCGCTACGGCCAGCGGGCCCGCCCGGGGGTAGCCCGTCTGCCGGTCGATGAGGTTGAGCCCGCTCTTCGCGGAGACGTCGGCGAACCTGCCGTTTCCCAGGTTGCGGTACACCGTCGGGAAGGCGCTCACGAAGCCGGACGGGGCAGCGTACGAGGGGCCCGTGCTTTCGGCCGCGAACGCGCCCCCGATGTCGGTGCCCCGCGCCCAGCGGGCGTAGTTGCACACGACCAGGTCGAGCCGGCCGTCGCCGGTGATGTCGATCCAGACCGCCCCCGTGCTCCAGAGGTGGTCGTCGCCCCGGACGCCCGCCGCGTCCGTCACGTCCTCGAACCTCCCGTTGCCCAGGTTGTGGAAGAGGCGGTTGCCGCCGATCCCGGTGACGAAGATGTCGGGGTAGCCGTCCCCGTCGTAGTCGCCGACGGCGACGCCCATGCCCAGCGTTCCGGTGTCCAGTCCCGAGGCCGCCGTCACGTCGACGAAGCGGCCCGAGCCCACGTTGTGGTAGAGGGCGCACCGCGCCACCTTGCCCATCGTCGGCGAGTTCCAGGGCCAGGTGATCCCCCCCACGAAGAAAAGGTCGGGAAGGCCGTCGTTGTCGTAGTCGAGGAACGCCACGGCGCCCGGAAGCGTGGTGGGGGCGTCAAGCCCCTCCTGCGACCCGTCCGCGTGGCTGAAGGCTATCCCCGACTCGCGGGTCACGTCCCTGAACCTCGCGACCGCGGCCCTGGCGGCCGGCCTGGCGGGGAAGAGCCAGGTGAAGGCGACGGCGAGCAGGATCGCTGCCACCGCGATCGGCACCAGCACCGGCACGAGCGGGGAGATGGCTCCCGGCGGCAGGGTCCGCGCCGTCTCGGCTTTGGTGGGTGGGGTCATGCGGGCCCGCCCGGCGGTGGCTCGGCGGGGACGGACTGCTATTGAACTTCTCGCCCTTCGAAGTAAAAACCTTTCCGCAAATGAGCGCCCGCGCAATGGCTCCCCACCTGATCCGAGCGCTCGGCCTGCTCTCCCTGTGGACGCTCGTGGGCCTGGCCTTCGCGAGCCAGGTCTACCTGCAGAGCAGCCTCCTCGGGCATTCGATCACCTGGGGCGAGGCGATCCGGGACTCTCTGGAGGAGTGGTACGTCTACGGGGCGCTCTCGATCCCGGTCATGGCCCTCGCCCGACGCCTGCCCCTGGAGGGCGCCTCGCGCTGGCGCACGGCCGCGATCCACCTCGGCGCCTCGCTCGTGTTCTCCCTCGCATACGTTCTCCTTGGCGCGCTGGTAGGCGTGGTCGACAGCCGCTTCGCCGGCGAATCCGCAACGTACGGCGAGATCTTCCACCCCCTGCTGGTAAGGACCTTCCCCTACAACCTGCTCATTTACGGGGTCATCGTCGCGGTGAGCCACGCCCTCGACTACTACCGCAAGTACCACGAGCGCACCGTGCAGACGCTCGAGCTCGAGAAGCACCTGACCGAGGCGCGGCTGCAGGCGCTGCTGCACCAGTTGGAGCCCCACTTCCTCTTCAACACCTTGAACGGGATCGCCTCCCTCATGCACACGGACGTCGAGGCGGCGGACACGATGCTCGTGCGCCTGAGCGAGCTGCTGCGCATCACCATGTCCCACACGGGCTCGCCGCGCACCACGCTGCGCGAGGAGGTCGCCTTCCTCGAGCGCTACCTCGACATCGAGAAGATCCGCTTCCGCAACAGGCTCGAGGTCGTGGTCGAGATCGGCGAGGACACGCTCGACGCCCTGGTGCCCAGCCTCATCCTGCAGCCCATCGTCGAGAACGCCGTGCGCCACGGGATCGAGCCGCACGCGCGCTTCGGCAGGATCGAGCTGCGCTCCCGCATCGACGCCGGCCGGCTCGTCGTCACGGTCGCGGACAACGGCAAGGGCCTGCCTGCCGATGGCCCGAAGAGGGAGGGCATTGGCCTTACCAACACTCGCGCCCGGCTCGCGGCGCTCTACGGCGCCGGTCAGAAGTTCGAACTGGTCAACGGGCCCGAAGGCGGGCTCTGTGTCAGCATGGAGATCCCGTTCAGCACCTCGGCGCCGTGAGCACCCTGCGCCTCCTGATCGCCGACGACGAGCCGCTCGCGCGGGCGCGCCTGCGCGCGCTCCTGCCGCAGGATGTCGCGGTCGAGGTGGTCGCCGAGTGCGCCACGGGGACCGAGGCGATCGAGGCGATCCGGCGCGACAAGCCCGACATCGTGTTCCTCGACATGCAGATGCCCGGATGCGACGGCCTGGCGGTCGTCTCGGGGCTCGACCCGGGTGAGCGGCCGGCCGTCGTCTTCGTCACGGCGCACGACAAGTTCGCCGTCGACGCCTTCGGCGTCCGGGCGGTCGACTACGTGCTCAAGCCGTTCGACAGGAAGAGGCTCGAGACCGCGCTTGAGCGCGCCGCGGAATACGTGAGCGCGAGGCGCGCCGGCTCGATCGGGGCCCGCATCGAGGACCTGCTCGCCGGCGCCGGAAGCGCCGCCCCCCGCAGGCCCGAGCGCCTCGCCGTCAAGTCCGACGGGCGGTTCGTCTTCCTCAAGTACGACGAGATCGTCTGGGTCGAGGCGGCGGACAACTACGTGGTCATCCACACGCAGCCCGGCGAGCGCCTCATGGTGCGCGAGACCCTCTCGTCGATCGAGGCGCGGCTTGGCTCCCAGCAGTTCACGCGCGTCAACCGCTCGGCGCTCGTGCGCCTCGACCAGGTGAAGGAGCTGCAGCCCAACGCCCAGGGCGACTACACGGTCCTGCTTCGCCAGGGCATGCGGCTGCCGCTGAGCAGGAGCCTGCGAGGGCAGTTCGAGAAGTTCCTGATGGACGGCTGAGGGCCGTAGCGACCGGTGAGCGAGCCGCCCCCACCCCGCAACCCCGCCGCCATGGCGTGGCTCCTTGGGGCGGCGCTGGGGCTCACCTGCCTGGGTGCGCTAGCCGTGTCGGGAGTCCGCCTCGCCCACGAACTCTCTTGCACGGCGGACGAGCCGGGCCACCTGAGCGCGGGCCTGGCCTATGCGCAGGGCGATTACCGACAGTCGACGGCCAACCTCTTCTTCACCCAGCGATGGGCGGCCTGGCCGCTCAGCCGCGCGGGCCAGCGGCCGCCCGCCGAATCCCTCCAGCGCGAACTCGAATGGAACCCGACGTGGATCGGCGAGTCCCTCCTTTTCTCCGGCGCCTCGGATCCGAGGACGATGCTGGCACCGGCCAGGACGATGACGCTTGTCCTCTGCCTGCTCGGCGGCGTGCTCGTCTGGGCATGGGCCTCGCGCCTAGGCGGACCGTGGGCCGGCGCCCTGGCGGCCCTGCTCTACGCCGCTTGCCCGGTGGTCCTCGCGAATGGCACTCTTGTGACGACCGACACGGGGGCGGCGCTCGGGTATGTCGGCGCCACGGCTTGCTACGGCTGGATGCTGCGGCGGCCCTCGGCCGTATCGGCGGCTCTCACGGGCGCCTGCGCGGCGATGCTGGGGCTCTCAAAGTTCTCCGTCTTCGCCTGGGTGCTGGGAGCGGCGCTTCTCCTCGCGTGGCGCCTGCGGGCCGCGCCCGCGCCCCTGGCGCCCCTGCGCCTCGCGGCGTGGCACGCGGCGGCGCTCCTCGTCGCCTGGGCCTGCATCTGGGCCTTCTTCGGCTGGGAGTTCCGGCCGGGGGGCCACACCTACCTCTCGCTTGAACCGGTGACGAAAACGGAGCACGCCGTGGCCGTGATGGACCGGCTGCGCCTGCTTCCGGAACCAGTGCTAAGGGAGCTCCTCTCCCTCAGGGGCTTGCTAAAGCCCCGCCCGGGCTACCTCCTCGGGGAATTCCGGATGGGCGGGTTCTGGTACTACTTCCCCGTCGCCTTCCTGGCAAAGAGCACGCTTGGGATGCTGCTTGCACTCGCAGCATGGCTCGCCCTGAGGAGGGGCCGCGAGGGGGCGGATGTGCGGCCCGGCATGCCGGCCGTGGTCGCAGGGACACTCGGGTACGCCGTGGCCGCCCTCCTGTCGCCGCTTAACATCGGCGTGCGACACATCCTGCCGCTGTACCTCTTTGCGGCGATAGCCGGCGGAGTGGCCCTTTGCAGGATCGGCCGGAGGGGCCCGCTATGGCGGACGCTTACCGCCGCGGTCGCCGTCCTCGCCGCCGCCGAGGGGTATTCCGCGCGGCGCCAGCCCATCGCCTGGTTCAACGCGCTCTGGGGCGGACCGATGAATGGCTACCGGGTGATGGTCGAGTCGTCGCTTGAGTGGGGCGGCGACCTGCCCCAGCTCGGTGACTGGGAGAAGGGCCTGCGGGCGCGCGACCAGGCGTCGCCCGTCTATGTGAGCCTGCTGGGCCCGCCGGGCTACGAGCACTTCGGACTGCCGGCCGCCGACTTGGGCAGCGCGTTTGAGGGCGGACTCGTGCGCCCGGGATACTTTGTCTTCAGCGCCACGCGCCTCGTGGGCGGCCCGTGGGAGTTCTACGGCGCATGGAACGACGTCCTTGCGCATGCTTGGAACATCTACGGCGCGGGCGCCTGGCACCGGCCCCTGCCCCGGCGCCTAGCGCAGCTCGCCGTCGCTCGGCTCGCGGCAAGCTGCCGGCCGCTCCAGCCAACGCAAAGGATTGGCCCCGAGTATTTTGTCTACCACCTGGACGCGGGCACCCTCGAAGCCGCCCTCGGCAGGCTGCCCGCGCAGTAGCCGCGCCTTGCGGCCGCGCGGGCGGGAGCCTAGCCTGCGCAATATCCCTGAGGCCCCCGTTGAGAACAAGGTATCTCTGTTTCGGATGCGCCCTCCCCCCCCGCAGCCCGCGGGGGCTCCTGTGCGCGCTGGCGCTCGGCCTGTCCGCGGCTGCGGAGGCCGAGCCCGCAGGGCAGGCGGCCCCCCTGCAGTGGAGCATCGAGGTTGACCCATCCTCGGGCGCGCTTGTGCGGTTTGCGGCCCGCGAATTGCAGCGCTACGTGTACGTCTGCACCGGCGAGCTCCTCCCTTTGGGGGAGCGGCCCGGGGGCCCGGCGGGCTCCGGCTTCGTTGTCACGGCGCCGGGCACCGTGTCTGCCGACGGGCCCCTCACCGAGCAGGGCTACCGCCTGCAGGGCACCACGGCCGGCGAACGCCGGCTCGTGACGATCACCGGCGGAGGGGCCGTCGGCGCCCTTTACGGCGTCTACCGGTTCGTCGAGCGAATGGGCGTGCGCTTCTACCTGCACGGCGACGTGATCCCCGACGCGCGGGTCCCCCTGGCGTTCGAGCCATTCGCCGAAGAGGGGCGCCCGCTCTTCAGCGTCCGGGGCCTGCAGCCGTTCCATGACTTCGCCGAGGGCCCCGACTGGTGGGGCACGGACGACTACCTGGCCGTCATGGGCCAGCTTGCGAAGCTTCGCATGAACTTCATCGGCCTGCACACGTACCCGGAGGGTCCCGTCGGGCCCGAGCCGACCGTGTGGATCGGCCTGGACGGCGAATACGACAGCCAGGGGCGGGTGAGCGCGGCCTACCCGGCGTCGTACCATACGACCGGCCGCGGCGGGCGCACGTGGTGGACGTACGCGCCGCTGCGGACGGCGGACTTTGCCGCGGGCGCGGCGGACCTCTACGAGCGCGACGACTTCGGCTCGGAGGTGATGCGCGACCAGGCCTTCGCGAGCCAGACCCCCGCGGGCTCGGCCGCGGTCTTCAACCGCACGGCGACCATGCTCGGGAAGGCGTTCGCCGAGGCGCGCCGCCTGGGGATCCTCACCTGCGTGGGGACCGAGACGCCCCTCACGCTCCCGGGGCCGGTGATCGACGAGCTTCGCCGGCGCGGTCGCGAACCGGCGGACCCCGCCGTGGCGCGGGAGATCTACCGGGCGATGTTCGCGCGCATCGGCCTCGCATACCCCGCGGACTACTACTGGCTGTGGACGCCCGAGGACTGGACTTGGGAGGGAAACGCGCAGGCGAGCTTCAAGGCCACCTCAGACGACGCCCTGGCGGCGCTGGGCGCCCTGGATGAGCTGCACAGCCCGATGAGGCTCGCCACGTGCGGCTGGGTGCTGGGGCCGCAGCAGGACCGCGCCGCGATGGACCGGCTCCTGCCGCCCTCCTCGCCCATGAGCGCCATCAACGCCGCCGTGGGCTACGCGGCGATCGAGCGCCAGTTCGCGAACCTGAGCGAGCGGCCGCGCTGGGCGATTCCTTGGCTCGAGAACGACGGCGACCTGACGAGCCCCGAGCTCTGGGCGGGGCGGATGCGCTACGACGCCGCGGACGCCCTGCGCCTCGGGTGCACGGGCCTGATTGGCATCCACTGGAGGACGCGGATCCTCGCCCCGGCCATCTCGGCGCTCGCGGACGCCGGGTGGGAGCAGTCGTGGGTGCCGGCGGACTTCGACACGTCGCGCATCCCGCCCCAGACGGCGTCCGGCGCCGACGGCGGCCACCCGGTCGCGGCCGCGGCGGACTCCGGCCTCGCGCCGCCCTTCAGCACGAACCGCGTCGGGATGGGGCTCTACGACATTCTCGTCCCGAACGGCACGTACCACGTGAGGCTCGGCTTCAGCGAGCTCGAGGAGACGAGGCACGGGCGAAGGGTGTTCAGCGTGAAGCTGCAGGGGACGCGCGTCATCAACCGGATGGACCTTGCCGTCAAGTACGGCCCGAGGCGGCCGGTGAGCCTCGAGTTCGCGAACGTGAGGGTCACGAACGGCCACCTCTTGGTGGAGTTCGAGGCGCACGCCGGCCAGCCGGCGATAGCCGCCATCGAGGTCGAGGGCGCGACGGTCGTCGGGGGCGCGAGGTACGCGAGGCGCATCAGCTGCGGCGGCCCGGCGTGGGGCGACTTCGAGGCCGACCAGCTACCCGGGCAGCCCCGGCCCCCCGAGGACAGGGCGATGCCTGTCGGGGACCTCTACCGCGACTTCTGCCGCGCGAACTTCGGGCCCGAGGCGGCCGAAGCCATCGCCCGTGTTTTCACCGCGATCGACGGAACCAGGCTGCCGGTCCCGTCGTACTGGTTCGACGGGCCGGGGGACATCCGGCCGAACGAGCAGCCTTGGGAAAGCGTCGCGGCGGACTACCTTTTTGTAGGGCAGCTCGAGGCCCTGCGGGCCCGCGTCAGGGGCGCCGCCAACCTGGACAGGTACGACTACTGGCTTAGCCAATTCCGCTCGATGCGCCTGATCGCCGAGATCGGCTGCGCCTCGGGGGCCCTCGACCGCGAGATGGCGGCAATCGCGCGCATTGCCGATCCGAGGGAGGCCTCCCGCCGGGCCGGGGCCGTCGCGCTCGCGCTTCGGCTGCGGCTCGCGGACCTCTGGACCGAGCTGCTGCGCACGGAGGTTGCCGGAGCGTCGACCAGCGGTGAGCTCGGGACGATAGCGAACCTCGAGCAGCGAAGCCGCGTTCACCAGAGGATCCTGAGCCGGCACGACGCGCAGCTCGCCGCGCTTCTCGGATTCGACCTTCCCATGGAGGCATACCCGTCTAGGACCTACGAGGGGCCGACAAGGATCATCGTCCCCACCGTGCGCACCTGCGCGGGGGCTGGGGAGGCCCTGACGGTCCGCGTCCTCGTCGCCGCGGCCCGGGACCCGGCCTCGGTCACTCTATGCTGGCGGCCGATTGGCGGCTCGCAGTACCGGCGCGAGGAGCTGGGCCGCCTGGGCCGCCACGTGTACCAGGCAACCCTTCCAGCGCTGGGCCCGACCAGTCCTTCAATCGAGTACCACATCGAGGCCACGGCGGGGGACGACTCGGTGCGCTGGCCAGCCTCCGACAGGGGCCTTGACCAGACCGTGATCCTCGGGGCCCAGGGCTAGCGGCGCCGCGCCACGGACCGGCCTACCGCGGTCCGGGCTCCACAAGGCGCGCCATCCTTGGATCGAAGGTGAACGGCTCCGGCGCGCCGATCACCAAGCCCCGGAAATCGGGGTGGGCCGGGTTTAGGACGAAGTTCGTCTCCTCCGGGATGAGCACGCTCGGGACCGCCAGTACCGCGGTTTCCCCGGAGGCGATCCACGCGTCGCCGACCGCCTGGGTGCTCGCCGGGACGGGTTCCGCCCGCCAGTCCGCCGGCAGGTCCCTTGGCCTAAGCCTCCTGACCGCAACCCGTCCGAAGCGGATGGGGAACTTCACAAACCGCGAGCCCTTGGGCAGGGGCCTCGGCATGTGGACGTATATCTCCTGGGCCGCCATCGCGAGGTGCTCGCTCGCGTAGACGGCCGGTACGCCGGCGGAATTCCATCGGCCGCCCTCCAGCGACGCCCCGGCCCCGCTGAACGACTGCGCCGCCCTCCTCGCACTGTCGACCCGCCACGCCGACGGCTCAGGCGTAGACGCCATGGTCGATGCGCGTCAGCAGCTTCTCCACCTCGCGGAACCCGAAGGTCGTCTGGGCCAGGTCCAGCGGCACGGCGTCGCCCAAGCCGATCTGCGCGGACCCGAGCCATTTGCGCGCCGCGGTCTCGTCGCCGTCAAACACGGCAAGCGCCTGCGACAGCAGCGAGGAATGCCTGGCAAGGGCGTCCGACTCGTGCTCGGTCAGACGCGCCCTGCCCTTGAGCTTGCGGTGGAACGTCGACCGGGCCACGCCGATCCGCGTGGCCAGGTCCGCCGTCGGGATTCCAAGGCGCCCTGCGACCTCCTGGACAAGCCTCACGCCGTAGCCCGCCGCTATCTCATCGTGGGTCGGGTACGAGGCGAAATGAAGCGGGCGGGCCGCGACTGCAGCCGTACGCGCGGCCGACACCGGGCTGGGCCGGGGATGTTTCATATGGGAATACATAAGTCCCTTTTGGGATTCCTGTCAACAAGCCCAGGGGGCCGCGCGCTCCGAGGCCGCCAGCCTAGTCGTTTTGCTGCGAGTACCCCGCCAGGATCCTCTTCGCGCGCGACTCCGCCTCGATCGCGTCCTGCAGCCTCTTGGACACCCCGCCCCGAACCCGGTCGAGGTACTCCGCCGAGGCCGTGTCCCCCGGCCGCACCGCAATTCGTGCGTTTTCCCGCGCTGAAACCGCGAGGGCTTTGCGCTCATAGGAAAGGCGATCCGCCTGCCGGCCAAATCCCTCGACCATCACCTCGCGCACGGTCCTGCCGTCAATCTCGCCGCATAGAGCCACTTCGACGGGCTCCGACCCGCTCACCTTGCCCTCCGACATGATCTTGAAGCGCAGCTCCTGCATCGCCTCCTTCAGGTCGCCAACCTGCTCAGGGGACAGCCGGCTGGGCGCACGGGTCATCCACATCTGCAGGCCGATGGGAGTCTCCGCCGTGATCCTGGCCCCAAGTGGGTCCCGGGCGCTGCAGCCGACAAGGGCCACGCACACAAGCCCCGCAAAGGCCATTCGTAGCGCTCGTCCCATTGGCAAAAACTAGCGCCTTGGGCAGCCCCGCTGAAGTCGAATCTTGGCGTCGCGGGACGCAAGCCCGTGCGCCGAGTCCAACCGGAAGCGGGGCCAACACCCCATACCAACCTGCCCCACCTTGGTGGTATCTTGAATTGCACTGCAACAACCAGGAAACAGCCACCCCCATGAAGAAGCTCATTGTCCCCAGCCTTGCCGCATTCGCCCTCTTCGCGCTAGCCGCGTGCGCAACTGATGCCACGCACAGCACGACCACCACATCGCAACAGACGACGCAGCCGGGCCCGGTAACGACGACAACGACGAACACCCAGACTAAGTAGGCCTCGAGGCGTCGCGAGAGCGAAGGTGAACAGATCCGCAGGAAAATCAAAGGGTTGAGGTGCCAAACATGAAAAACCACGTCTACAAACTCATCGAACTTACCGGTACCTCCACCCTTTCCGTGGAGGATGCCGTCAATAATGCCGTCAGGCACGCGCACAAGGCCGTCAAGAACCTCCGCTGGTTTGAGGTGGTCGACACGCGTGGCGACATCGCCAAGGGGCGCGTCGAGCATTGGCAGGTGACGATCAAGGTCGGCTTTCCAGTGGAGGACTGATCAACCGGGGAGCCAACGAAACGACCAAGCCAAGGCGCCGTCCAAACCAATCAATAGAAGCAACCCATCCCATGACCAAAGAAGAGACAGTGTCGGAACTGAACATCACCCGTGAGCAAATGATCCAGCTGCTGAACGAGGATCTCGCGGGGGAATACCAGGCGATCATCGCCTACACCGTTTACAGCCAGGTCCTCAAGGGGCCCGAATACACGGACATCGCCCGCGAACTCGAGGCGCATGCCGGCGAGGAGCTAGGGCACGCCATATTGATAGCCAAGCAGGTCGACTACCTGGGCGGCATGCCGGCCGTTCTGCCCAAGCCGGTCAAGACTTCGAATGACCCGGTTGTGATGCTGCGCGCCGACCTGGATAACGAGCGAGCGACGGTGGCCCGCTACCGCCTGCGCATTCGCCAGGCCGAGGCGATGGGCGAGTTCGCGCTGAGCGAAGTGCTGCGCGGAATCATCGTGCAGGAGCAGGATCATGAGATCGACCTGAGCGCGGCTCTGGGCATAAACGTGCCTCCCGCCAACGCGCCGACGGACAAGAGGACGGCAGCGGCGAAGTGAAGGAAGGGCCGTGCCGCGGCACGGCCCGTTGCATAGGCGACTAAGGGTGCAAGGCGGCCAGCGCCGAGGAGGGCTTGGAGAAAAAGGCGGGCTCAGAGAAAACATCGGACCTGACGGACCAGGCTAAAGCCCACCGGTTGGACGGCAGGCTTGAACGGGCGGACCAAGGCCCTCAACCGGTTCAGCTCCCGCCGCTTGCGGCCGGAAGCCCCCAAGTCCTGACAGGCCTGCGCTCGTTGGCGATGCGCACCAGTTGGCCCGCGATTTCAGCGGGAGATAGCAGGTAGTCCACGCAACCCGTCATCACGGCGCTCTTCGGCATGTCGGGCTGTTTCGCGGTCTGGAAGTCCTGGGCGAAGACAATCCCACCCTCCTCCTTGATCGACGCGAGAGCGGCGGAGCCGTCCGAATCGAACCCGGAAAGGATGACGGCGATGGCCCGCTTCTTCCTGTCATCCGCCAGCGTCTTCAGGAAGATGGAGATGTTCTTGGGCCAACCGGACACCTTCGAGAGGGGCTCAATGTGGAAGAGGTCTCCATTCATGGTGACCTGCTGTCCTGGTGGAACCACATAGACGTGGTTGGGCCTCACGACCTCGCGGTCCGAGATGAGCACCACGGGCATCTTTGTGACGTAGGGGAGGATCTCGGTCAGCAGCGATTTCCCTTCGGCGGGCTGATGGTGAACAATGACGAAGGCCAACCCGGTGTCCGGGGGAAGGTTCGAGAGGATGGTGCGGTATGCGTCGAGGCCGCCCGCCGACGCGCCGAAGCAGACGACCGACAAGGGGTCAGCTCGATTGCTGCTTGCCGGGATATTGGAGGCTGGCCGCATTGCGAAGTCCCCTCATCCTTCAATCACATGGCGCATGACCACGACCACGGATCTCTTTGCGTCGGATTCCGTTGGCTCCCATCCCTCGGCGACTACCGGACCTTCCACGCTGACAAGCACCCAGCGCCACATGAAGTCCTGCCTTTTTTCGGTCAGGGCAAAACCGTGAAACCCGGGGTCGGAGGTCACCGCGAGCGTGGAGAGCGAGAACTGGCTAGACGACGAGACCAAGGCAGCTTCGGCGTTCGCGGAGATGTCTACGAAAGGATGCCAGATCGGGGGCATGAATAGCATGTGGGGCTCGGTTGCCGCACATTATGGGCCGGTAGCCCTTCCCGCGCTATGGGGTGTTTTCTGGCCATCGCCCCAAAGGCTGAGCATCCATTGTCCTGCACCGTCGCTCTCATTGTCGGGTTGCACGCGGCGTCCCTTGGCCGACGCATACCTTGGCTCTCCAAATTGAACAGCGCGGGCCAGCGGTATGCGCAGGGCAACAGGCGGAGACAGAAGATCAAAATAATTACCCAAGACGTTTTTGATGAGGTACTTACGAGTAAAATACCGGGCGGCCGGCAAAGGCCATCCGATTCCCCCCGATGGCGTGGCGCTAGCGCATCGGCCCGCCCTCTTGGCGCCCATTTGCCGGCGGGTTACCCACCCAGGCTGCGCAGCGGCACGCGAGAGGAGTTACGATTGGGTCTTCCTGGAAACGTGATGCCGCAGGTGATCCGTGGCGCCCGGCATCGGTTTAACGACGCCGGTGCGCCGGCTCGGGGCGGTAATGAAAGAAGCTGGCTCATTGGCCGCCTGATGCGGCAGCAGCGGCTCCACACCGCCTCCCGATGTTCCTCCCCCTTTGGGGCGGTCCTTGATTTTCTGGTGCATAATGTCCCGTGTGCTTTTCCGCCGGGTGCGTGCCGCTAGGAGCGCATCGCAGGCGACGCAACCACGCCGGGTTTGCCGCACAGTGGGGGCAGCCTGCCTTCGGGATGGCCTTGGAACCGTTGCGCGGACAACCCGGTGCTCGAAGAATTTGTCCGTCCTCGTGTTTCGCGCTTCATGCGAGGCCGATCGTCGAATCGCCCATGACCAGAGGGAAAAAACCGCGGCCGGCTTTCTGGGCGAGGCGCTGCACGCATTGCAGGCGCGGCGATTCCGCTCCATCAGGAGTCTCGGCGCATCTGAATAGCGTGGCCACGGTGGCGACGGCGCTTTCGCGGCAAGTCAGGCATTCCTCCAGCCAGCTCACGACAAAATCAGGGAGCGTTTTGCTTTCGCCGGACGTCGCGAGGAGGATCACCTCCGCCCGTGCTGAGGCCGCAGTAGCGAGAGCCCGGTAATCAACGACCTCCAACTTTGAAAAACAAACCGACGTCACACGCAGCTTTCGGGAGTCCAGCAGTTGGCTGAGCAGCCCGGAGAGACTCTCCACCGCCCAAAGGGCAGCCGAGAGTGTCTCGTAAATGATTGCGACGTGTATCTCGCCCCAAGCTCTTGGGTCGCCGCGGGGCTCAACGTGGAATGGAATTGGGGCGTTCACGTCACCCGGAATGCCATTGCGCCAAGGGATGGCCGCTGTGCCCGGATGTCGGTGCTTTGAGGAGCGGGCGGCTTGTTGGACATTTTTCTTAATCAACGACGCCTAAGGTCGGACGATTCTGAATCTGTGATCAGGCGCGCCGGCGGCAATGCGGGCGTTATGGGGACTTGACCTACCTATCTCGCCTGAGCCGGCCGGTTGCTATTTTTCAGAATGTGGCTAGGCGGTGGATGCGCCACAAACGCGCCGAACGATCGGCCGCCCCAGCGTTTCCCTCATGCAGGCCGGCCCCGAACCCGCCCATCGGCCAGGCGGGCCTTCGGGGTGAGGTGCAACCAGCAATGCAGCGGAGGGTTATGCCCCATAGCGAAGGCAGGGCAGTTAGCGTAGCTTCAGCGGACAGCCCAGCTCGGCTGATTGGAGGCGGAGCTTAACTGTGGCAACGCTGATCTTACGCAGGGCACAACCATGACGCACGAGATTCCACACCAACAACATGAATTGGGCATGATCGGCCTGGGAGTCATGGGGTTCAATCTCGTGATGAACATCGCCGACCACGGCTTCTCCGTCGCGGGGTATGACAAGGATCCAGCCGCGGCGGCCCGCCTGCGCCCGGAGGCCAAACAGGGCGATGTTCGCGGCACTGCGGACTTGAGGGAGTTCATCGCCATGCTGCGTCGCCCGCGCGCGGTCATGCTGCTCGTACCCGCAGGCGCCCCGGTGGATTCGGTGATCGACGCCCTGCTAGCCCATCTGCAGCCGGGCGATCTCATCATCGACGCCGGCAACTCGCACTTCAGGGACACCGACGCGCGCGCCCGCAATCTGGAGGCCAAGGGCATTAAGTTCCTCGGCGTGGGGGTGTCGGGGGGGAAGGAAGGGGCTCGGCACGGCCCCAGCATCATGCCCGGCGGGCCGGAGGAGGCTTACGAGCGAGTCCGCCTCGTATTCGAGTCGGCCGCTGCGCAGGTCAACGGTGAGCCCTGCGTGACATACCTGGGGCCCGGCTCGGCCGGTCATTTTGTCAAGATGGTCCACAATGGCATTGAGTACGGGATGATGCAGCTCATCGCCGAGACGTATGACCTGATGAAAAGGGGCCTCGGCCTGAGCGACGACGAACTCCATGAGTTCTACGCCGGATGGAACCAGGGCGAGTCGGAAGGCTATCTTCTGGAGATAACCGGCCAGATCTTCTCCACCAGGGACGTGAAGCGCGGCCCCCGGTTGATCGACGAGATCCGGGGCGTGGCCCAGCAGTTGGGCACGGGAACGTGGACATCGCAAAGCGCCCTGGAGCTGCACGTGCCGATCCCAACGATCGACGCGGCGGTCGCGATGCGCAATCTGTCCGTCTTGGAGAGCGAGCGAAGCGCGGCCAGCGCAGCGCTGGCGCGTCCAGCGCTCCCCTTCCCCGGCGACCGCGAGGCTTTTCTGAAGCAACTGAGCCGCGCGTTGTTTGCCGGAACGGTGATCACATACGCCCAGGGCCTCGCGTTGCTGGCGGCGGCGTCGGACAAATACGCCTACGGCCTCGACCTGTCCGCCGTGGCCCGGATCTGGCGCGGGGGCTGCATTATTCGCACGGCCGTCCTCGAGGACATCCGCGGAGCCTATCACAACCAACCCCGGCTGCCCAATCTCCTCCTCGACCCCGAGCTGGCAAAAAGGATTATGGCCCATCAGGAGGACCTTCGCGGTGTGGCAAGTGCGGCCGCCCAACTTGGCCTGCCTGCACCCGGCCTGATGGCGTCGCTAGGCTATTTGGACAGCTACCGCAGCTCGTGGCTCCCGGCCAACTTGATCCAGGCCCAGCGGGACTATTTCGGAGCGCACACCTATGAGCGCGTCGATGCGAAGGGAGCCTTTCACACGGTATGGGAAAACGCACCGGATATATGAAAAACACGGAGCAGCTCGAACCGACGGTGTTCGTGATCTTCGGAGGCGCCGGCGACCTGACCTGGCGCAAGCTGATTCCGGCCCTCTTCGACCTCTCGCAGGACCGCAGCCTTCCCGCCAAGTTTGCGATCATTGCCGTGGACCGCATCAGGCTGCGCGATGGCTCGCTGCGCCGTCGGCTGCACGGGGGGGTCAACCAATTCTCCAGATTCGGGAAGGCCCGGCCCGCCGAATGGAACCAGTTCGCGCAGCACATCCACTACCAGCAGGGCGACTTCAAGAAGCCGTCGACCTACGCCGCGTTGGGAGGCCAATGCGCGGCGCTGGAAAAGCAGTGGGGCACAAAGGCGCATCGCATCTTCTACATGGCCACGCCGCCGGCGATGTTCGGCGAAATCCCCAAATACCTCGGCAAGGCCGGGCTGGCGCGCGATCGCGAATGGGCGCGGATCGTGATCGAGAAGCCGATCGGCTACGATTTGGCCTCGGCGCTCTCCTTGAACGCCGTGCTGGCCGCAAGCTTCACGGAATCCCAGATCTTTCGGATCGATCACTATCTCGGCAAGGAAACGGTGCAGAACATCCTGGCATTCCGCTTCGCCAATCCCCTCTTTGAGCCGATCTGGAACCGGCGCTACGTGGACTATGTGACCATCACGGTAGCCGAATCCGTGGGCGTCGAGCACCGCGGCGGTTACTACGATCGGGCCGGCGCGCTCCGAGACATGGTGCAGAACCACCTCATGCAGCTGCTCTGCCTCGTGGCTATGGAGCCAATGGTCTCCTTCGACGCCGACGAGATCCGCAATAAGAAGGTGGACGTGCTCCATGCGGTCCGCCCGATCCACCCCGACGCGGTCTCCCAATGCGCCGTGCGCGGACAGTACGGCCCCGGCACCATCGCCGGCGCAAAGGTGCCGGGCTACCGCGAGGAGGCCGGCGTGGCGCCCGATTCGCAGACGGAGACGTTCGCGGCGCTGAGGCTGTACCTGGACAACTGGCGATGGCAGGATGTGCCGTTCTACCTGCGCACCGGCAAGCGACTCCCCCAGCAGGCTTCCGAGATCTCCATCCAGTTTCGCGCGGTGCCACACCGGTCGTTTCCCCCCGGGGCCTCGCTTGGCTGGCAGCCGTCCCGCCTTGTCATGTCGATCCAGCCCGACGAGGGCATCGTGCTGGGATTCCAGGCAAAGTACCCGGGGCCGAAGATGCAGCTGCGGCCGGTGGACATGCGGTTCAGTTATCGCGAGAGCTTCGACGCCCCCTCGCCCGATGCCTATGAGACGCTGCTGTGGGACGTCATGAAGAACGACGCCACGCTCTTCATGCGCGCAGACCAGGTGGAGGCCGCGTGGCGCCTGCTGACGCCCGTGCTTGAGGCGTGGGCGACTGCCCAGCCGGGCGATTTCCCCAATTATGACTCGGGGAGCTGGGGGCCGGAGGCCGTGCAGGGGCTGCTCGCGCACCAGGATCACCGTTGGCCGCAGATCGCGGTATTGGTGAAGCAGGGCGATGCGAAAAGGAACAGGACGCGGCCGGGCTCAAGATGACGGCCGAGGTTTGCCACGGAGGGAGCGGACCGTCTTCGATTAGGCTACTGACACATGAGTGATTTCTTCTTCGCCCGCTCGCAGATGGCGATGTCGCTCGCCTTCCATATCGTGTTCGCCGCCCTGGGAATCGGGATGCCGTTGCTCATGGTCATGGCGGAGGGGGCCTATCTGCGCACCGGGAGGCCGGTTTATCTCGAGCTCAGCAAACGGTGGGCCAAGGGCACAGCGATCCTCTTCGCAGTGGGGGCTGTCTCCGGCACAGTGCTGTCATTCGAACTCGGCCTTCTCTGGCCTGGATTCATGGGGAAGGCCGGGGCAATCATAGGCATGCCTTTTTCCCTCGAGGGCTTTGCCTTTTTCACAGAGGCGATCTTCATCGGCGTGTACCTTTATGGCCGCAGCCGGCTGCCACCGCTTCTGCATTGGCTGTCGGGAGCGGTGGTCGCAATCAGCGGCGTCTTCTCCGGCATTTTCGTCGTGACAGCCAACGCTTGGATGAACGCGCCGGCCGGCTTCAGGATTGTCGGCGGCAAGTTCACCGAGATCGACCCGGTCGCAGCCATGTTCAACCCGGCAAGCTTCCATGAGGTCCTGCACATGACGCTGGCCGCATTTGCGGCGACGGGATTCGCCGTGGCCGCGGTCCATGCGTTCTTTCTGCTGAGGGATCCGGCCAGTCTTTTCCATCGCTGTGCCCTCGGACTCGCGCTGGCCGTCGCATGCGTCAGCATACCCCTGCAGATCGCGAGCGGCGATCTCAGCGCCCGCGCGGTGGGCCGGCTTCAGCCGGCGAAGCTCGCGGCGATGGAGGCGATTTACAGGACCGAGGATGGGGCGCCGCTTCTCATCGGTGGAATTCCAGACGATGCGGCGCGCACAACCGGTTACGCGCTCGTGATTCCTCACGGACTGAGTCTGCTGCTCGCGGACAGCGCAAGCGCGAGAGTCACCGGCCTTGAGGAGTATCCGCGCAAGGACTGGCCCAACGTGCGGATAGTCCATTGGTCGTTCGACCTCATGGTTCTCTCGGGCTTCGCGATGCTGGCTTTGGCCGGATGGTCGGGCTGGATCTGGTGGCGGCGGCCGCCCCTGGCGGGCCATCCATGGCTATTGCGCTCGCTGGTCGCCGCCGGACCGCTGGGCTTCTTGGCGATCGAGTCCGGTTGGGTTGTGACCGAGGTCGGGCGCCAGCCTTGGATCATTTACAACGTGATGCGAACGGAGGAAGCAGTCACGCCGCTTCCCGGGATCGCGGTCCCCTTCGCCGCCTTCACGGTGCTGTATGTTTTTCTCGCCTTTGTCGTCGTTGGCCTCTTGCGACACCTGTTCCTCGAGACCCCCGGCGCTGATCCTCAGTTACCGTCCGCCTGACGTCATGCTCCCGCTCGCCACAGCCGTGTCCCTGCTGTTGTCGCTCATCCTGTATGCGCTCCTGGGAGGCGCGGATTTTGGCGGTGGCATATGGGACATGCTTGCCTTCGGGCCGCGCGCGGCACGGCAGAGGAAGCTGATCGCGGGCGCCATCGCGCCCATCTGGGAGGCCAACCACGTCTGGCTCATCCTCGCCGTGGTGGTGCTGTTCACCGGATTCCCAGCCGGCTTCGCCGTGATGATGACCGCGCTTAACATTCCAATCACCGCGATGCTCATCGGGATAGTCCTTCGCGGCTCGGCGTTCATCTTTCGCAACTATGACTCGCAGTCGGGCCCCGGGCAGCGGCATTGGAGCACGGTTTTCGGCATCGCCAGCATCCTCACGCCGTTTTCCCAGGGCATGATCCTCGGCGCCCTAGCGACCGGCCAGATTCGCGTCGCGGATGGCCACGTAAGCACGGGGTTCTTCGCGGGCTGGCTGACGCTGTACGCGCTCGCCTGCGGCATGTTCGCGCTCGGTCTGTTTGCGTTTCTGGCGGCCACCTACCTTACGCTCGACGCCAAGGGCCAGCCCGATCTGCAAGAGGATTTCCGGAGGCGGGCGATTTGGTCCGGCATCGCGCTCGTGCCGATTGCCCTCGTCGTCCTGCTCGCGTCCAGGCACGGTGCGCCGGAGATGTTTCAGGGACTGACGCGGTGGTGGGCGCCCTTGCTCTTCGGTGCGACAGGGCTCTGCGGTCTTGGCGCGCTCGGGGCTCTGTGGCGGAGGCTGTTTGCCGCGGCGCGGGCGGCGGCGGCCGGCCAGGTGACCCTCATTCTCTTCGGGTGGAGCCTTGCGCAGTATCCGAATCTTGTCACGCCGGACGTGACGGTCGAAAACACCTGCGCGCCTGAGACCACGTTGCGGCTATTGCTGCTGGCGTTGGGGGCCGGCGCCCTGATCCTGCTGCCATCGCTAGCATTCCTGTTTCGCCTTTTTAAGGGCGACGAGCGCCATTGAGGAGAGGAATCTCCTTTTGGGGTCCCCTTCCGGAACCCCGGGGGGATCAGGCGGCCTCGCTCAGGCTGTTCAGGGCCTGGACGGGTGCGCTGAACGGGACGACCTCGGCCCGGAGGCTGAGCGGCCTGGTGGACCGGCCGTAATCTGCAACGGAGATCGCGAGGATCCCGGCGAGAACGAAGATGACGCCTGCGGCGACCGAGCTAACGGGCAGGATGAAAATGGAGGCGACGGCGGCGAGTGCTGAGCTGATTGTGAGGACGTTGGATTTCATGTTGTTCTGAAGCTTGAGTTATCTGTCTTGAAGTTTGAGTTGCCCCAAGAACACGGCTTCGTACCCAAAGTTGCGGGTTTCGCCGGATCGACTGATTCGCATGGCAAGTAGGGTGCGACTCCCTCGATGACCCAGAATCAAATATTTATAAGTATTTATCCACCAATTATTAACAATGTTTTGTGCGGAGCATCAAATGCGATGCCCGAAGGTCACGAATCCTCGAGACTTGCCACATCCGGCTGCGGAAGCTCAATCAGGAGCGCAGAGCGAGGCCATTTATAATGAAGTAATCTGGAGCATGAAGCCTCGCAAATGAGACCCCGCCAGGACGCAACAATGGCCTCCCCGGCGCCCACCTACTGGCTCACCCGTTTTGCGATCCTGCGGCTGCTTGGGCTCGTGTACGCAGTCGCGTTCCTCGTGGCGGCGAATCAGATCCTCCCCCTGATCGGGTCCAACGGACTGCTTCCCGTCGGCGCATTCCTGGCACGCGCCAGGGAAACGCTTGGTTCCACGGAGGCGGGCTTTGCCCGCCTCCCGTCAATCTTCTGGTTGTGGCACTCCGACGGGATGCTCGTCGCCACCGCTTGGGCCGGGTTTGTGCTCTCGTGCGCGGTGGCCGCCGGATACGCCAACGCGCCTGTTCTCGCGGTCCTCTGGGCCCTGTACCTCTCGTTTGTGCACGTCGGCCAGGACTGGTACGGATACGGGTGGGAGTACCAGCTGCTCGAGACGGGGTTCCTGGCCATCTTCCTGTGCCCGCTCCTTGACCCCAGGCCGCTTCCCGGGAGGGAGCCGCCGGTTGCCGTGATCTGGCTCTTCCGATGGCTGATCTTCCGGATCATGCTGGGAGCGGGCCTGATCAAGATCCGGGGCGATCCCTGCTGGCGCGACCTATCCGCGCTCTTCTATTACTTCGAGACCCAGCCGATCCCAAATCCCCTGAGCCGCTGGTTCCATTTCCTGCCGCGCTGGGAGCTCGAGACGGGCGTCGCCTTCAATCACCTTGCGGAGCTGGTCGCGCCATGGTTTGTGTTCGGCCCGCGAAAAATCCGGCATGCCGCGGGCGCCGTGATCGTGCTGTTCCAGTCAGTCCTGATCCTGAGCGGCAACCTTTCATTTCTCAACTGGCTTACAATCATCCCGGCGCTGGCCTGCTTCGACGACTCGTTCTGGAGCCGGGTGCTGCCGGGCCGCCTTTCGCACGCGGCGAGGAACGCGGGCCTGGCGGCCACGCCGAGCCGGCCGATGATCGTCACCGGCTGGGCCTTGTGCGCGCTCGTCGCCGTCCTGAGCTTCAAGCCGGTGGCCAACCTGTTTTCGCCTCACCAGCTCATGAACGCGTCCTTCGACCCGCTGGAGCTCGTGAACACTTACGGCGCCTTCGGTTCGATCGGGCGCGAGCGAACGAACGTCATCTTCGAGGGCACGGACTCGGCGGCGCCCGACGAGTCGGCCGTGTGGAGGCCTTACCCCTACCGCGGGCTGCCGGTGGATCCTTCATTGCGGCCGCCGCAGGTCGCGCCGTACCAGCTGAGGCTCGACTGGCAGATGTGGTTTGCGGCGATGTCCTCCCCGAGCGATTACCCGTGGACTCTGCACCTCGTCTGGAAGCTCCTGCACAACGATCCCGGCGCGTTGGGCCTGTTCGCGGCCAATCCCTTCCCGGGCGGGCCCCCCCGGTTCGTGAGGGCGGTCACCTACCGCTACAGGTTCGCGGACCCGAGGAGCGGCAAAGGGTCCTGGTGGGTGCGCGAGCGCCTCGGGCTGTGGCTCCCCCCGTTCTCCGCCGAGTCCGGCGAACTCAAGGGGTACCTGGAGGCCTACGGTTGGATGAAGCCTCCTTCGAATCCCCCGTGAGGGGCGATCCGCGCGGCATCCGCACCCGGCCTGTTGTTTCGTGGCGCTACTGAACCGGGGTGATGTCGATTTCGACGCCCCCGAGCCATTTCGCCAAAACATTATAAAGGGCCCCGAAGATCAGCACGCACAGGAAACCCAGGACCGCCATGAACACCGGCCCAAAGAGGTAAAACATCCCCACGACCTTCATTTGGTGGGAGCCGAAGACGATCATCGGGATTCCGATAAACGTGTAGATGAAGCCCATGATGAAATAGAGCGCCGTGAGAACCTTGCTCGATTGAAGAACAGAGATGTGGGATATTTGATTTTTCATTGTTTGTGCTGGACGGAGGAATCTGCGGCCGAATGTTGGGGTGATCGGCCGCTACAGCTGGCGCCTCGCAGGCCCGGCGGGCCGCCCGAGTGATGCGGGCAGCGGACAAGGTGGCTCGCTCGGCTTCAGCGGGTTCAGCCGATGGGTGTCGTGGAATTGGGCGGCGGGACCGGCGGCGGCGAAGAGGGCGCTATTGGTGGAGGAACATTGTAAAACTCGATGAGGGCTGGGCCCGTGGCGCCATTCAGGCCCGAGACCTCGGCGGTGTAGCTTCCCGGTGAAAGGGTCATCAGCAGGGCCGAGTCCGCGCTGTCTTGGGGCAGCGCTAAGGCCCCGGCCGCGGCGAACGCGGCGCTGATCTGCGCCGCAATCGGATTGGTGCCCCATCCCGTGTTGGTGGCCACCTGCTTGCCCGAGGAATCGTAGAGGGTCAGCACGGGCTGAGCCAGGACGCCGGTCAGGGCGAACTTAGACAGTGTCGGGCCCACGGCGCGAATGAGAACCTGCGTCGTAAAGCCAAACGGGCTTGTGACAACGAATCCCGTAATGGCTATGCTCGCGTTGGTCCCGACATATGCCCGGCAGGATAGGTTTGTGAGCGTTCCGGGTGGCGAGAGTGCCAGTACGGTGGGCAGCTCGCTCTGGCTCTGCGCGCTGAGGCCCGATAGCCCCATGAAGACCAGCAGTGGGGTCGCGAATGCTTTCATGGCTTGTCCTTTGCTGTCACGCCTGACGGGCGCCGATTGTATTGCCCCGTTCGGGGTCATGGCAATCAGTGGGTCCAATCCCGCATGAATCTCGCGCAAGGGCCGTCGGCAGCTTGGGGATCGTTGCCGCGCCTAGGGCGCAACTCTCCGGATCACCGGCCCATTGGCGCCCCGCCGGGAGCTGGCCGCAGAGGGACGGCCGGCACTTGCCGTCGCCCCATTGAAGAGATACAGAACCAATCCGGCCGGCCCTGGCTAAGGCTTCTCGGAACATCCAGTGCTGACCGTCAAAATGCTGCCGCCGCAATTCAAACCCTTCCGGGAACGGCTCTATTCGTTTGACGAGCTCTTCGAGGGGTTTGCGCAGTCGAATCCGCGGAGCTTTGGCAGGACGCTCGATTTCCGCATCTATCGCCAATACATCGCCGCCGGCGCATTTGCGCCGACCGATTATTTCACGGCCCTGATGGAGGCCGTTCATGACAACGCCATCAGGGAGGCCACTCAGGATTATCTGCGGACCGCGTCCACCAAGGCCGCAGTCGCATTCATGGGCGGCCACGACCTGGCGCGCGACCATCCGATCTATTCCAAGGTGGCCTTTCTGGCGTGGGAGCTGGCCCGCCGGGGGTTCCTGCCGGTCAGCGGCGGGGGGCCGGGCGCCATGGAGGCAACGCATCTCGGGGCTCTCCACCAGCATGCTGCCAGGGCCGAACTCCAGCGCTCCGTGAAGGAGCTCGGGCGGATCCCAAAGCTGCCCGCCGGGCTTCAGCAGATCGTGGCGCGAAACGGGAGGATCGATTGGGCCCTCGCCAAGGAAGCCCATGCCTGGCTGCTGCCGGCCGTTCAAATCCGCCATAGGATAGAATCGCCGGGCGAAAGCCTCGCGATTCCGACCTGGCTCTACGGCCACGAACCCACGACCGCGCTGGCAACCCGGGTCGCAAAGTACTTCCAGAACAGCGTGCGGGAGGACCGCCTGCTTTCAGTCGCCACGCACGGGGTCATCTACGTCGAGGGAAGGGCGGGAACGCTTCAGGAGATCTTCCAGGACGCGGCGCAGAACTATTATCGTGTGCTGGGGGATTTTAGCCCGATGATCTTCTTTGGAGGGCGCCAATGGACGAAGACGCTGCCTGTCATCGCCGTTCTGAGGAAGCTCTTCCTGCCCGCGGATTTCAGGAAATACGTCCTCGTTACCGACGAAGCCGACGACATCCTGGGCTTTCTGGTCAAATTTGGCCGCAAAGAGACGCCGTTGCAGAGGATGGTGCGGCGCCGGCGCGCGGAACGGTAGCCCGACGGGCGGACGTCCGAGTCACCTGGCATTCGGTTTCGGGCGCGGACCCGGCGGCGTTGCCGCGAGCCGGTCGGCTTGACTCCCGGCGAGCGGGCGCCGAATTCTTCGGCGTGGGAACCGCGCCGGAGACTACCGAACACATCCTCCTTGTGGACTGCCGCGATTGTCCGGGGCTCGTTCATGCCATCACGGGGGTTCTGTTTCGGGCCGGCGCCAATGTGATCTCCAACAACGAGTACGTTGACGCGGAGACACAGCGTTTCTTCATGCGCACGGCATGCGACGGCCTGGCGGACGAGGCCTCGGTCAAGGCGGAGATCCAGAGGCTTCTGCCCGCAGGAGCCGTGGTCCAGATCCGCGAGGCGGCGCCGAGGCGGGTCGTTGTCCTGGTGTCGCGCGAGCACCACTGCGTGGCCGACCTCCTGGTCCGGCATGCCTACGGCGAACTTGGGGCGGAGCTCCTTGCCGTCGTGAGCAATCACGACAACCTGCGCTCCTTGGCGGAAAAGTTCTCGGTTCCCTTCCATCATGTTCCGTACGGCAGCCTCACCCGGGAGGAACACGAGGACGCCCTTCAGGCGCTGATCGCGCCAATGCGTCCGGACTACATCGTCCTCGCCAAGTACATGCGCATCTTAAGCCCGCGGTTCGTCGCCACGTGGCCGAACAGGATCATCAACATCCACCACTCGTTCCTGCCGGCCTTCGCAGGCGCGCGCCCGTACGCCCAGGCGTTCCACCGCGGGGTCAAGGTGATCGGCGCAACCTCTCACTTCGTCTCGGACCAGCTGGACGAGGGCCCGATCATCGCCCAGCAGGTGATCCCCATGGATCATTCGTACACGCCGGACGACCTCTCGCGGGCGGGCCGCGACATCGAGCGCACGGTCCTGTCGAACACGCTGAAGCTGCTCAATGAGGACCGCGTGTTCCTGTGCGGCAATCGCACCGTCATCTTCGACTGAGCGCCCCTGGGAAACCCGGGGATTGATTGCCTGCGAGGCCGCTGAAGCGGTGATTGGACGTCAAACGGGCGTTCGCGGGCCCCCCTCAGTACAGAAACCCGACAAAGACCAGGCATGCGACCAGGATGTGAACCGGGAACAGCGCGAGAAGCACCTCGGCGGCTGACCGCCGGGGACCGAGACGGGCGCAGGCATAGTCGACGGCCGCGAAGCCCAGGCTGAAGAAGACCACGATGGCCGGCATCACGAGCCTCGGGAGAATGTGCTCAGCTACTGCCCGCTCGTGGGGAGAACTGCAATCCCTGTCCCGGTCCAGGGTCCGCAATGTCGAGGGCAAATTAAGTGATCGAACTACCTGCCTAAGTTAACGGGAGATGCCGGGCCGCCCGCACGACGAAAAATCGCCTCCACCGCACCCGCAGCGAGAACGGCGAACAACAGCATGAAGTTGCCCTGGTGATTCATGTCGTGGGTGATAAGGATATTCGGGATTAGCGCTACAAGGTAGATCGCAGCCGTGGCCGGCACCAAACGCGGCGTCAAGCGGCGGCCGACCATTAGGGCGGCAATGCTGCACAACGTCGGAAATCCCGACCAGGCAAAGCTCGTCAGCGTGGCCGCAAGGCTTTCCATGCGTGCCCGGATAATTCCCTGGGCGCGCACCCAATCCGCCAGCACTGCATTGGGCTCGTCAATTCCCGCTGCCTGCAGGCTTGCCAGCTCCGTCGAAGCAGGGACGTCCCTCCTGGCCCAGAAGAAATTGGGAGTTCCAGCGCACATGAGGATGAGACGGCGCCCGACTAACCGAGCCGCCTGGGAAGGCTGGAGGCGGACTGAGAGCATTTCTATGTCCGTGAGCGCCTTGCCGAACCAAACCGCATCGATGAACCGGTTGAAGCAGAACATGCAATACCGCCCGAAATCATTCCTCAATATCTCGTTAGCCCGCCGCCGATAGGGCTCGAGAAAGTTGCGCTCGCCAAGCCTGACATATTCACGCAAAAGCCGCGGATTGGTCGCAGGATGGCCCACGATGGCCGCATCGGTCAGGACTCCGGTGTCGGAATCGTCCTGGCTGTGAACGAGCTCGAAATATCCGTTGGACTTGGCAGGGATCCATTGGTGAAAGACAATATAGTTCCGGATGGTCCATGGGCCAGCCCCCAAGGCTAGGCCCGCAAAAGCCGCGAATGATGTGGATCTGATAAGGGCCAGCGGCCTTCTCATGCCCGCTAGCGCCATGGGAAGGCCGACGACAAGAGAAGCCAATGCGCCGGCCAGTTCCAGGCCGGGGTGCGTAATCGCAAGAAGCGCGTTTGCCCCGAGGACCATCGCCCAAGGGCGCCAGCCGCCCGGGTTCCGTGAAGCCGCAGCAAGGCCGGCAAGGAGCAAGGCGCTCTCGGCCGCGGTCAACGGCCCTGAGGACACGAGAAAGTCCGGGTCCAGGACGCTGTAGCCAAGAAAGCCGGCACAGAACACCGCCCGCGACGAGGGCGCCCAGTAAGGAAGGCTGAATCGCAGCGTGAGGAAGACCGCCGCTAGCGCCGCAAAGATGTTGATCCCCACGATAGGCGCCCGCTCGTCGATACCTAGGGCCCTGGCGAATTCGATCGCTCCCGCATCCACAAGCGGGACCGCCGGTGGAACCCAAGCTGTCGGCCCCGAGACGACGCTAAACGGATTTGAATATCCCGCCCCCGTGGCGAGCGAGTAAGCCACGTTCGAATGCTCAAGCGGGAAATTTGGGCGGCGACCACCGTGCCATCTCACAAGGCCCACCGCCAGGAGCAAAAAGGACACGAGCAGTGCCGCGCCAGCGGGTTGGCAAAGGAATGCGAGGTTTGGGCGTCTCATTGGATAGCGTTCGGAGCTGTTGATTTGCGGCTAAGGAATTCCAAATCGAAGATGAGCAGTCCGTTAAGGTTTGCCGCAGGCTCATAATTCTGGGCGAGCTCCCTGAATGTTGAGTGCCGTTGCACCAGTTTGTTTACAACCGGGTTGCTGACGGAGAATGTCAGAAACCTCACGTTTAGGGCCCGCAGACGCTGTATTGCCTGTTCGACTGAGAACGTCGGGTCAAACGCCGGCGCAGCTCGGGGACTTGTTAGCGGAGTGGCATGTCCGCCAGCAGCAATGATGGCGAGAAACGGCTGCGGACTGTCGACTACGATACAACCGCCAGCTGCGGCCTTAACGAGAACCGGCCAAATGTTTCGCTGCTTAAGGAGCATGTCCTGAGCGCGGAAGATTCGCCATTCGTCGAATGAGAATGGCCACGGGGTCGCAAACGGGTCGTCTGGCAACAACCAAGCCCGCCGGGCCGAATCCAAGGAGATGAGTCCGAGAAGGACCGCGAATACCGTGCGGATCGAGATGGCTGGGGAAACGATCCACCCAGCCGTTACTGAGCCCAGAGCAATGGCGGGAAGAAGGACCCGCATGGAATAAGTCAAACCCGCTGCTGTTAGTGGTATCGACCAGAACCATACCGCCATAATCAGCAATATCCCGGAAAGGATGCCGCGAGTGCGAAACTTCAAGCGGATAATGCCCGCTAGCCCCAGAATCCAGACCGCCCCAGAGATGGCCAGCAGGATCCAGGGAGCACTACTAAGCGGTATTGGCGACGTGCGAAAACTCATGAAGTTCGAAATGTCCTTCATGATTTCAACATGCACCGAATTGGTGGGGAAGATCCTACCCAATGCCGGATAGACAGGATTCCCCGTCTTTATCCAGTTCCGTATGTACCACTGTCAGGGGTCACCTCAATTCC
>PLXS01000019.1:197203-199462 GCA_003151515.1 Opitutaceae bacterium | reverse complement strand
TCAACCCGTATTTCGGACAGCAGTGTTATAACAATCTTGTCGGCGAACTGATCAACTGCAAGATCGGCCGGGTGATCGCTCCCGCAGCACCCACCGAGGAGATTGGGCTTCTTAAGAGGGAAAACGAGGAACTGCGTCTGCGCAACCGCCTGCTGGCATTGAAGGTCGGGGCAAGGATCCGCGGGTGCTCAAGGACGAACTTATCGTGCTTAAGGGTCATTACGCGCGACAAGACTATCCCGACGTACTGCGCCGTGTCACCGCCAGGGTGGAACTCGACGGCCAGGAGCGCATCCTCGTCTTCCTGACCAACAACTTGGAATGGACCGGTGGAAGCGTGGCGGACCTCTACCGCTGTCGTTGGCAGATCGAGGTATTTTTCAAACAGGTCAAGCAGACACTCCAGTTGGCCGACTTCCTCGGCCAATCGGCCAACGCCGTGAAATGGCAGGTCTGGATGGCTCTACTCGTCTATGTCCTCCTGCGCTTCCAAGCCTGGTGCAACCACTGGGCTCACAGCTTCTCTCGACTGCTAACACTCTGCCGGGCGGCCCTCTGGCTGCCTCGCGACCTCGGTGACCTGCTCGGGCGCTATGGGACAGCAGGAGGGCGCGGCGGAAGCCTGGCTCCGCCACGCCGGAGTGAACTGCCTGCTTTTCACAGCCTATCTCATGGGACAGCACGCGCGAAACCCGACGTGCAGATACCGCTACTGCCCTAAGAATCCTGCATCGTTGTCCGCCACAATTACTCCGGTCTTCCCTCTGGGGTTACCGCAAAATGCGCCATTGCACACCCGCTATGGGATGGCTGTGTACCGAATCCACGGTCATTATGGCTGCGTGCAAGACGCAGCCAGATCGGTTCCGGGCTTCGATCCGCCCAGAGCCTGATTGGCCCTGTATGCCGCCGCGATGATCCTCGGAATCCAGCTTTCTGGATCAGCTTCCGATGCGCCATGCGCGGCGCCCGCGGAAATGGCTGTTGATGTATACTGGGTTAGGGAGTCGACTTATTCGCCAAAAATGCATTGGGGGCGGTGGGACCAGATACGAAATTCTACGTAGTCTTCTTGCCATTATGCTTCTTGAAGGAGCGTCCCCGTTTCCTACGATGCCAGGGCACAAGTATCGTGCACCTACATTAAAACGAGTACCGCTATTCCAGTTGACCGGGATCAATTCCAATGACGGGTTACATTGAATGGCCGTCTCATGCCCGCGCCTCGGTTCGTGGACAAATCTCATTACTCCCTCCTATGAAATCAAAAATTGATATCTCGGGGCTTTGCCCCTGCATACCGAGCGCAAGTTCGGTGATCGTCGTTCCGCCTGCGACTTGCGTGAAAACCGCTATCTCATCGGTTTCGGGCCGGCTGCTGCGGGCCCTCTTCGCTGTTCTTCCCGGCGCAGTCGCCGTGGCTGCGCTTTGCACGATGCCCCTAACAGTTCGCGGGCAAACTGATTTTTATACCGACACAAGCAATGACACGGCTGGCGGCCAAGGTGCGCTCGTTGCCATCAACCCTGGCAATTATACGTTCACTGGCAACGACGAGACGGCATTCGGTGCCTACGCGCTGAATTCCGACGCCAGCGGCGCCGACAACACGGCCATCGGCAATTCGGCGCTGTCTTTCTTCATTTCGAGCACAAATGACAGCGCTAACACCATGATCGGCAGTTATGCCGGCTGGCAGTTGGTATCCGGCACAAACAATATTGCTGTGGGCGCGGCGGCAGGCGGCAACTTCGCGTCGAACGAGAGCAACAACATCGACATCGGAAACGCGGGAGTGGCGAATGAAAACGGCGTTATCCGCATTGGCAATGGCTTCCAGACCACGACCTACATAGCGGGCATTTACTGGACCCCCATGGCCAATCTATCCGACCCCACGAGCACAGCAGCCGTGGTAGTCGATGACAACGGCAACTTGGGCTCCATGTCGATTGCAAGCTTGACGGGCGCCACGGGTGCGACGGGTGCAACCGGTGACACGGGCGCAACCGGAGCCACGGGTCCCGCTGGTGCTACAGGCTCAACAGGGCTTGCGGGTGCCATAGGCGCAACAGGTCCCGCTGGTGCGCAAGGAGCAATTGGTGCCACTGGCGCGGTGGGCGCGCAGGGTCTAGCGGGTGCGGTAGGCCCGACCGGCCCCATCGGCCCGCAGGGTCTAATCGGTGCCGCGGGCGTTGCTGGGCCACAGGGCGCAACGGGTTCGCAAGGACCGGCCGGCGCCATAGGGCCCGCTGGTGC
>PLXS01000019.1:0-197093 GCA_003151515.1 Opitutaceae bacterium | reverse complement strand
CCCATCGGCCCGCAGGGTCTAGCGGGTGCGGAAGGACCGACTGGCCCCATCGGCCCACAGGGTCTAGCCGGTGCTGCGGGCGTTGCTGGGCCACAGGGCGCAACGGGTCCGCAAGGACCGACCGGCGCCATAGGGCCCGCTGGTGCGCAAGGAGCAATTGGTGCCACTGGCGCGGTGGGCGCGCAGGGTCTAGCGGGGGCGGTGGGCCCGGCTGGTCCCATCGGCCCGCAGGGTCTAGCGGGAGTAATGGGTGCGGCCGGTCCGCAGGGGGCAACCGGGGCCATTGGTCCAATGGGCCCGCAAGGTCCAACAGGTGCAACCGGAGCTACCGGCGCAACAGGAATTGGCTTAATCACAGACTCCTTCCTTCTCCTAGAGCACGGAGTTGCCGCACCGAGGGGCTACACGTTTATCGGGAAACACACGTTTGAACTCACGGACAGCGCAGGTAGGAGAGTCAGCCGCGTTGTTGACTTTTATCTGAAGCAATAGGGCGGCACGACACACTCTGACAGTACCCAGAGCCGGAGCTTACTCGCTCCGGCTTTGGTTTGGAGTACGCAGGAAACTAACGATTGGCGGGTGACCGGCATCATCCTCCTGCCGTTGCGTGGCTTCTAAAGCCCGAGCAATTCGCGGATGGCTCCCTTTACTGCTTCGTAAGCTTCCTGGCTCAAAGTTCCGAGTTTTCTGATGGGTAAATGATGGTCGAAGCTAGCCAGCCCTTGCACGTTGACCGCCGACGGCTTCGGCAGCCCGCATGGCTTACCCAGGCCAGCTTCGCCCCAGCCCCTCGAATTTGCGACGTGAATGGCGCTGCTAGCGCTAGTGCCCTAGCATCGTAACCCTGCAGATAAGCATTTTCTCGTGGCAAATGGGGGCGACGGGGGCAGGCTGGCATGTCTCTTGTCTCCATTGTGACAATCCAATGGCCCGATCTCGCTACCGGAAACATCCGCAGCGCCCCTATTAGCGGGAATTCTTGCAAACATTACCCGCACATTCCCCGATCCGATGACGCCAGCGAAGAGCAACAGTGAGAAATACAACGAGCTGGTTGATCGCCTGCGGTCGACATTTGGAGACGAAATCGCCTTCGAGGCGGCCGTCGGCGGTGATTTCTTCACCGTGGGAAGCCTTGAATGCGCGCTTTTGCGCTCCCTAGGGCTAGCACCAACGGACCTTGTTGTTGACGTGGGATGCGGAAGCGGGCGCCTCGCCGCTCAGCTGTCCGATCTGCCCGACATAAGGTACCTAGGCACCGACATCGTGCCGGCACTCGTTGATCAGGCCCGCAAGGTTACGGGCAGAGCCGATTGGCGCTTCGAGGTCACCAATGGGCTCAGCATTCCGTGCGAGGACGGGGCTGCGGACTTTGTCTGCTTCTTCTCCGTGTTCACGCACCTTTCCCATGAGGATTGCTTCCGGTACCTGCGCGAGGCGAAAAGGGCCTTGAAGCCGGGCGGCAGGATCGTGTTCTCATTCCTGGAGTTCTACATCTTTTCCCATTGGCCGGTTTTCGAGGCGTCTGTCGACAACAGCCAGATTTACGACCATCACAACCAGTTCATCGAGCGGACGGCCATCGACGCCTGGAGGTCGCGCTTGGGTTTGAACCTTGACCTCATAGCCGACGGCGACAAGCCGCACATTCCGATTGATCGGGAGCTCGTTTGGCATGATGGACGGGTCATGAAGGACTTTGGCGCATTGGGGCAATCGGTGGCCGTTGTTTCCAAGCCCAAGTGACCCCTTTTTCAGGCCGACGCCTGGGGCGGCGCCCCGCAGGGGCCATTCCTTCGCGTTTGAGCCGCATAAAGCACATCATCTGACACCCCGATGAAAAGGAGCCTCCTGACCGCCGGCGTCCTGACCGCCTGCCTGCAGTTTTGCCCACCTCCCCCCGCGTGCGCCGAGGTCACGCTCTACCCTGCCCCTTTGGGGTCGAGATTGACGGCCGATTATGCCGTGTGGGTGGACGGCCAGCCCATTGCCGCCTACGCGGCAACAACCCACCTTAGGGACGGGAAGTATTCCTTCGCCTATTTCGATTTCTCGGGCGCCGTGACCGTCTCCATAAGGTCAAAGCTCCCGCTGGCCAACTGCCGCGTCCTCCCGCTCTCCGCAGGGATCTCTCCGCATGTAAGAGGCGACACGCTTGAATTCACGCTGAGCAAGCCCGCGGATCTCTCGATAGAGCCCGATGGGCCGAACAGCCCGCTGCTGCTCTTCACCAATCCGCCGGAGGTCGGGGCTCCCAAGCCGGGGGATCCGAATGTGGTTTATTTCGGTCCCGGCATCCACCAGGCCGGTGTCATCAAGCTCGGCAGCCACCAAACGCTTTACCTGGCAGGTGGAAGCGTGGTCAAGGGGGCCATCGAGGCCCAAGGCGACGACATCACGATTTGCGGACGGGGGGTGTTGTTTGGCGAAGATTGGCCCTGGGACAAGGGCCCGGCCGAGTACATGGCCAACTTCAGGGGATGCCGGGGAGTCACCATGCGCGATGTGATCCTTCAGGGTTCCTGGTACTGGACCATCGTGCCGCAGGGATGCCGGTCGATCACGATCGACCATGTGCGGGTTTGCGGCTCCCGCGTCGAAAACGATGACGGGGTTGACGTTTGCAACTGCGTCGACGTGACGATTCGAGGCTGCTTCATTCGAACGGACGACGACTGCATAGCCGTCAAGGGGCTGGATAGGACTCTACCGAGCGAGGGCCTGTTGGTGGAGGGCTGCACATTATGGACCGACCGCGCCAACATCTTCCGCATCGGCTTCGAGTGCGAGTCTGCGGGAAGCATGCGCTCGATAGCCGGGCGCAACCTGGACGTTCTACACTATCCCGGCCGCGGATCCAGCGGCGAATATTGGTCCACGTGGGTCTGGTACATCCAGCCGTGCGACGAGACCGCCATGGACGACATGGACTTCGAGGATGTCCGCATTGATAACCGCGACGGTTCGAGGAACCTGATCAAGATTCGTCCTATGATTCGGACGGGATGGGGATGGGAGGGCAAGCGGCCTGGAAAGCACGTGCGAAACGTCCGCTTCAAGGACGTCATCCTCACCGGCAGCTCGGCCGAAGCGGCGCCCGGAATCATCTGCGTTGCGGGTGTGGACGCGCAGCACGTGGTCGACAATGTCGCCTTCGATAACGTCGTGCGCTACGGCGAGCCGGCCAGGGAGAACTCTCCTGGCTTGGAGATCGGCGCCTTTGCCACGCAGGTCGCGTTTTCGGCGCCGACCCGGGCGGGCGGCGCAGGCAAGGGGCCGTAGTTTGCCGGTACCGGATTTTCAGGGCCGGCCCATGCGCTCGTCGGGGAAGGAATGGGGTTGCTCGCCCCCACCGGCAGCTATGATCGGTTGGGATGACCGAGCCCCTTCTTGGAAAGCGCCGGATGGAATGGGAGATGTTCGCTCTTTCATTCACGGCCCTGTTCCTGGAGATGATGGTCATCCGGTGGGTGCCCTCCGTGGTGCATCTCGTGGCGTACTATGCCAACCTCATGCTGCTGAGCTCCTTCCTGGGCCTCGGCGCGGGGGCAATGGCCAGCGCGAGGAAGTGGAACCTATTCGGCTGGTTCCCCGTGTTCCTGGCGTGCGACATCGGCATGCTCCTTCTGGACCGAAACGCGGCGATCGGGACAACGGCGAGCGAGGTGCGCTTCTTCGCGGTGCCCCCTTCCGTGTTCCAGGCGTTTGTGCTTGTGGGGATCTTCGCGATGAACGCCCTGCTGTTTGTTCCGCTGGGCCAGCGGATGGGCGCCCTATTCGACTCGCTGCCGCGCCTGACGGCCTATGGCTGGGATCTAGCCGGAAGCCTCTGCGGCACGCTGTCCTTCGGCCTTTTCTCCCTAAGGATGTTCTCGCCCGTGCTTGGGATGGCGCTCGTCATGATCCTGTACCTCTTGATCACGTCGCGCCGCCGCTGGCTGTTCGAGATCCCCGTGTTCGCCGGCGTCCTCGCCGCAATCGTTTGGAACAGCGACCCCAATGCGATCTGGTCGCCCTATTACTTCGTCACGATTGTAAGGAACGACGTGCCGGGCGTGACGCAGTCGGCGCCGCCCGCTGACCTGCTCACGATGCGCGACCCGCCGATCTACAGCGTGAACGTCAACCAGTTCGGGTACCATCTCGACGCTTCGCTCGACCCGGCGCGCTACACGCCCGGGACCAAGGCCGCGGCCGGGATCCTGTGGCTCCAGCTCCAGTACGGCATCCCCTATGCCGTGGCCGACGGGCGCGACCGGATCCTCGTCGTCGGCGCCGGAGGGGGCTGCGACGTGGAGGCGGCCCTTGCTGCCGGCTCGAGGCACGTGGACGCAGTCGAGGTCGATCCCGCCGTCGTCGCCATCTCCCGGCGGTTCAATGCTGGAGCGCCCTATTCGGATCCCAGGGTGTCGGTCCACGTCGACGACGCCCGCTCGTTCCTCGCGAGGGCGAAGCCCGGGTATGACCTGGTGGTCTTCGGGTTCCTCGATTCGCAGGCGCTGTTCAGCACCATGAACAATGTCCGCCTGGACGGGTACGTGTACACCGTCGAGGGCATACGATCGGCGTACCGGCTCCTCAACGCGAGCGGGACTCTCTCGCTGTCGTTCGGCCTCGGCAAGGCGTGGATGGGGCCGAAGCTCTATGAGATGGTGGTGCAGGCCACGGGGCGTGAGCCGTTCCTGTACTACGACGCCGACGGGCCGCAGCTGATCCTTATCGTGCCGAAGGATGCCCGTGTCGTTCTGCCTTCTAGGATATTCCGTTTCACGCGCATCTCGTACGGCAGGCCGCCAATAATCGACCTTGCGACCGATGACTGGCCGTTCCTCTACCTGACGCGCAAGACGATCCCGTCCGACTACCTGGTCGCCATCGCCAGCCTCATGGCGTTCTGCATCGCCGGGGTCGCCTGGCTGCGGCGCGGCTCCTTCGGGGCGAACGACACGCACTTCGGCCTGCTCGGGATGGGATTCATGCTGCTTGAGACGAAGAGCATCAGCGACTGCTCGCTCTTCTTCGGCGCGACCTGGTTCGTGACGATGGTTGTCGTTGCGGGCGTACTCATCATGGTAATCGCGGCAAACCTGGTGGCGGAGCGCCTGAAGGGGTTCTCGTTCTGGATGTACGCGCCGCTGTTCGCGGTCCTGGCGCTGCTGCTCATGGTTCCGCGGGAACATATCGTCGAGTACGACTTCGCGGGCCGCCTGCTTTGGACGCTCGTTGTCGTGCCGCTGCCCATCTTCTTCGCAGGCATCATCTTCTCCACCACGTTTCGCTCCATGTCAGTCCCGTCCGCGGCATTCGGCGCAAACCTGGTGGGCGCGATGCTCGGCGGATTCTGCGAGTACCTTGCCATGGCGGTCGGCAGCCGCCGGCTGTCGCTGCTCGTCATTGCCGCCTACCTGGGGAGCATGCTCGTCCTGGTCGCCATCAGGCGCCCGCGCAGAGCCTGCTGACCGGCGCCTCAGGCGTACATCGCGGCGATCTCGTAGTCCTCCACGCCAGGAACCGTGTACTCCACCTTGTTCCCTTCCTGGACAAAGGGGATGTCGCGCTCGGGCCGGAGCAGCTGCACGCGGGTCACGCGGCGCCCGGCGGGCAGGACCATGGACACGCGCTGCTCGCCAATCCGGTAGTGCTTGCGAAGCCACCCCCTGTGCGTGTTCGGATTTGTATAGTTGAGGATGTGCAGCGCGAACCCCGGCGTAGTCTCCCACGCGAAACACTCAACAAGACCCTGGCCTTGGACTCTCACGGGCTGCGCTGCGCCCGCCACCCACGCGATGGAGTTCTGCAGCAGCCGGCTTAAATCCGTGTGACCGGAGCGCCACGCCGCCCGCTCAACGTCCCCGGGAAGGTACAGGAGCCGGCTGCGTCCGCTCTCCCGAAGGACGACGGCGGGCTCATCCGTGCGGTCCACGGGCGAATATGAAAGCTCCGGGGGATACGCGGTGTAGGCAGGAACGACCGAAAGCACGAGGTCCCCTTTCGCCTTCACCGGGAGGCGAAACGCGCCGCCTGGGATCCATTCCGTGCCCTCGAAGCCGGAGAGGACCGCGTGCCTTCTCTCGATCTGCGCGTAAAAGCCGTTCCCGTTCGGGCCCGCCACCTGCCCGGCCGATTCGATGCCGAAGATGTCCGCCAGTCCCGGTATCGCCCTGCGCCGCCCGCGCTCGTCGTACATCGCCGTCTCGAAGGACGCCATGAGCGACCCTCCGGCCGCGACGAACGCCCTTAGCTGGTCGCATTGGGCGTCGCTAAGCCACGCGATGTTCGGGAGGAGCAGAACCGAGTACCGGCCCGTTGTCTCTGGCCCGAGGTCGTCCTCGTGGATGAAATCGAACAGGAAGCGGCCCTCGAGGAGAGCGTAGTAGAGCCCGTCCAGGAACTGCTGCATCCCGCCCTCCCCGGGCGGGTTGTAGAACAGGTGCGAGCTCTGGCCCATCACGACGCCGATCGTGGCGACGCCCCTTTTCCGCTCGAAGTGCGCGTCGTTGCGCGCAAGCCACTGCATGAAGTCCCTGCCGGTCTTCATCCAGCGGCGGTCGTTGCCCATGCCCTTCTGCGCCCCGAGCCAGTGGTACCAGACCGTCATGCCGCTCGCCACCGTCTGGTCCATCCAGATCTCGGCCTCGGCGCCTGATTTTGAGGCGTTTCGCCAGCGCACCGCCCCGCAGGTGGACCAGGCCCCGGTCACGTTCGTTATCGCGCGGTCCCTCATGATCGCCGTGGCAACCCTTCCCTGCTGGGAGGCGCCCCAAATCGGCGAACCTTCGCCCCCGCGACCTTGGTTGTCGCAGTTGAACCACTCGGAGACGCGGCTCAGGCGGATCAGGTTCGGGGTCGCGTGGACGCCCCCGCCCATGTTGCCGAAGTAGATATTGTCCTCCCCCTTCTCCTTGGCGATCCGGTCGAACATTTTCCAGAGGGTGATGACCCGCTCGGTGTACACTTCCCAGTACTCGGGCGACTCGGGCCTCGGCAGCTTACGGCACGCCTCGCAGTGGCAGACCGGCAGGCGGTTGAACGCCGGCCACCCGTTGGTGAAAAGGCCGTCGACGTCGTAGCCCGCCTGCACCTCCCGCATGATCTCCGGAATATGCTCCGTGTAGTACGCGGAGAACATGCATGTGCTGAATAGCCGGGGTTCCTCCCCGCTCGCCTGGAAGCTCCCGTCGGGGTTCTTCATGAACCACTCCGGGTGCGCATTCACGGCGTCGTCCCAGGCGAGATCCGGGCTCAGGCGCGCGATGACCCGAATCCCGCGGGCCTTGGCGGCCGCCGAGCAGGCGCCAAAGAGGTCCTTGTCCCCCAGGTAGCGGCTGCGCCGGTGGAAGGGCACGCGCGTGGGATAAAACGCGATGATTCCGGTCACGCTCACCAGCACCGCGTCCACGGCAACGCTGGCCCAGTAGTCGGCCCACTGCTCGACATCCAGCTCGGCCGGATCGCGCTCGTTGAAATTGACCTGGCCGATGCGCCGTATCCGCCGGTGCCAGGGCTTGCCAGGCCCCTCACCCGGACCCGAGAGCGCTCCTAGGGCGGTCGTTGCGCCGATCTTTGCTAGCATGGCGCCCTGCACGACGGCGCCCGACATGGCCAGGAACTGGCGGCGGTTGATCTCCATGGGGTGAAGGGGTTCTGGAGCCTACTTTGTGTCTTGGCCCGGGCGGCGCAACCTCCGTCGAGCCTGCTGGCGGATGTCCGCCTCGGGACCGGCCCTGGGGCGTCGCAGCACGCGCCAGGCGTGCCAATTCCGGCACTTCCGCCCATTCGCAACATTCTTTTGATGAGGCGCTTCAACCATCCAAGGCATTCGCGGCGCCCAGGGCGTGACGACCGCCGGGCATCCGCCGCCTTCCGGTCGCATTGACTCGGCCCTCGTGCCGCATAGGTTCGCCCGCACCGGGACCAGCCCCAGAGGGCCCCGGACCAACCCTCAACCCCGGAGGAATCCATGCAAAAGCATGATCTAATCGCGTGGGCGGACTCCCGCCGCGACGCCTGGCTCGACTGCATCCGAATATACCTTGGCATCGGCCTGGTCGCCCGCGGGCTGCTGATGGGAAGCAACACGTCGGCCGCCTTTGTCGTCGATGCCCTGCAGCGCTCCGGCCAGACCTGGCTCGTTACGGGCCTTGTGCTCCACTACGTGATGTTCGCCCATCTCGTGGGCGGAGGCCTGCTCGCCATCGGGTTTTTCACGCGAGTCGCCGCCCTCGTCCAGATCCCCGTCCTGGCAGGCGCCGTCTTCCTCGTCCATCGCTCGGAAGGCCTCCTCGCCAGCGGCCAATCGCTGGAGTTCGCGGCGCTCGTCCTGTTCCTGCTCGTCGTGTTCCTCGTGGCCGGATCAGGCCGGCTTTCCGTGGACCACTACGTCTTCGGTTCAGGCGCGCCGGGGAAGCCGGAGTCGGCCCCGCAGGCTTAGCCCGAACGGTCGCCGCGCGGGATCGGCCCGCCGGTCAGACCGCGGGCTGCACGAGGTTAATCAGGTTTCCGCAGGTGTCGTCAAAGAGCACGGCCGTGATGGGCCCCATGCTCTCGGGCTTCCCTCGAAAGCGCACGCCAAGCGTGGCCAGCCTCTGGAACTCGGCCCCGATATCCCTCGTTATGAAACCCGCAATGGGGATTCCCGCGTCGAACAACGCCTTCTGGTAGGTGCGGGCCGTGGGGAACGCCGAAACCGGCCTGAACTGGAGCTCGACGCCCTCGATGCCATCGGGCGAGACCACGGTCACCCAGCGCGACTGCTCGAAGGGCAGGTCCGCCATCTTCCTGAAGCCGAGCGTCGCCGTGCAGAATCGAAGGGCGTGGTCCAGGTCCTCGACAAGGATACTCGCGAATCGGATCTGCATGGAATCGCCTTTGTCGCCCGGTCCCGGCGGATTCGCAAGCCTCCCCTGGGGCCGCTCCGCGCCCCTTAGTACCTGTAATGGTCCGGCTTGTAGGGCCCGTCGGCGGAGACGCCGAGGTACTTCGCCTGCTTGTCCGTGAGGCGCGTTAGCTTGACCCCGATCTTCTCGAGGTGGAAGCGCGCAACCTCCTCGTCCAGCCGCTTCGGCAGCCGGTAGACTCCCGGCTTGTAGGTGTCCCGGTTGCTCCAGAGGTCGATCTGGGCAAGCGACTGGTTCGTGAAGCTGTTCGACATGACGAACGACGGGTGGCCCGTCGCGCAGCCGAGGTTCACGAGGCGCCCCTCGGCCAGGAGGTAGATCGTGTGGCCGTCAGGGAACGTGAACGCGTCGTACTGCGGCTTGACCGTGACGCGCTTGACTCCTGGGGCCTTCATCAGCTTGTCGACCTGGATCTCGTTGTCGAAGNNCGATGTTGCAGACGATGGCCTGGTCCTTCATCGCCTTCATGTGCTCGAGCGTGATGATGTCGCAGTTGCCGGTCGTCGTCACGAAGATGTCGGCCTCGGCTAGGGCGCTTTCGACCGTGTTGACCTCGAATCCCTCCATCGCCGCCTGCAGGGCGTTGATGGGGTCGATCTCGGTCACGATGACCCGCGCCCCGAACCCGCGCAGCGAGTGCGAGCTGCCCTTGCCCACGTCGCCGTAGCCGCAGACGACAGCCACCTTGCCGGCGATCATGACGTCCGTGGCGCGCTTGAGCCCGTCCGCGAGCGATTCGCGGCAGCCGTANNACTTCGTCACCGAGTCGTTCACGTTTATCGAGGGTACGAGGAGCTTGCGCTGCTCGTGCAGCTGGTAGAGCCGGTGGACGCCCGTCGTCGTCTCCTCGGAGACGCCGCGCCACTCCTTGACCATCTCGTGGAACACGTACGGCGACTCCGCGTGGATGCGCTTGAGGATCGCCTTGATGACCTCCTCCTCGTGGGAGGAGCTTGGCGAGTCGACCCAGCCGCTGCCCTCCTCTAGCTCGTAGCCCTTGTGCAGCAGCAGCGTCGCGTCGCCCCCGTCGTCGACCACCAGCTGCGGCCCCTTGCCGCCCGGGTGGCAGAGCGCCCGCCACGTGAGGTTCCAGTACTCCTCCAGGCTCTCGCCCTTCCAGGCGAACACGGGGATCCCCGCCTTGGCGATTGCAGCCGCCGCGTGGTCCTGCGTGGAGAATATGTTGCACGACGCCCAGCGCACAGACGCCCCCAGCTCGACCAGCGTCTCGATGAGGACGGCCGTCTGGATCGTCATATGCAGCGAGCCCGTGATCCGCACGCCCTTGAGCGGCTTCTTCGGCCCGAACTTCTTGCGCACCGAGATGAGGCCCGGCATCTCGTGCTCGGCGATTGAGATCTCCTTGCGGCCCCACTCGGCGAGGGAGAGGTCCTTGACCTGGTAGTCTAGCGCCTTGGGCGCCGCTGCTGATGTCGTTGGCATGTTGTTTAGCGTTGGATGGTTTTCGGGCCGGGTCACTTGGCCGCCGCGATCAACTCCTTGGTCCTGTTCGTCTGCTCCCAGGGCAGCTCAGGCTTGCCGAAGTGCCCGTAGTTCGTCGTCGAGCGGTAGATGGGCCTCAGGAGGTCGAGCTGCTTGATGATGTTCGCCGGCTTGAAGCTGAAGACCTTCTGGACCGCCTTGTTTATCTTCTCCTCCGGGACCTTGGCCGTGCCCATGGCGTCGACCCAGATGCTCACGGGCTCGGGGTAGCCTATCGCGTAGGCGACCTGCAGCTCGCAGATGTCAGCGAGGCCCGAGGCCACGATGTTCTTGGCGACCCAGCGGCACATGTACGCCGCCGATCGGTCGACCTTGGATGGGTCCTTGCCCGAGAACGCCCCGCCGCCGTGCCGCCCCCAGCCGCCGTAGGTGTCGACGATGATCTTGCGGCCCGTGAGCCCGGAGTCGCCCTCGGGGCCGCCCACGACGAAGCGGCCGGTCGGGTTGATCAGGAACTTGGTCGAGTCGTCCATCATCCCGGCCGGGATCACCTTCTTGATCACGTATTCGATCAGGAACTCGCGGATGTCGGCGTGCCTCGCGCTTGGGGTGTGCTGCGTCGAGATGACGACGTTCTCGACCTTGACCGGCCGGTCGTTCTCGTAGCGGATCGAGACCTGGGACTTCGCGTCGGGCCGCAGCCAGCCGACAACGCCGGCCTTGCGGACCTTGGTGAGCTCCCGCCCGAGCCTGTGGGCGAACATGATCGCCGTTGGCATCATCTCGGGCGTCTCGTTGCACGCGTAGCCGAACATGAGGCCCTGGTCCCCGGCGCCCTGCTCGGCGGTCTCCTTGCCCTCCGCCTTGCGGGCGTCGACGCCCTGGGCGATGTCCGGCGACTGGCGCGTGAGCAGGTTGTGGATGAATACCTTGTCGCAGTGGAAGACGTCGTCGTCGTTCACGTACCCGATGTCGCGAATGGCGTCGCGCACGACCAGCTCGTAGTTGACCTTGGCCGACGTGGTGATCTCACCGGCGATCACGACCTGGTTCGACTTCACGAGCGTCTCGCACGCGACGCGGCTCGAGGGATCCTGCGCGAGGCAGGCGTCCAGGACGCTGTCCGATATCAGGTCGGCCACCTTGTCAGGGTGGCCCTCGCCGACGGACTCCGAGGAAAACACGAATGATTTTGACATGAGATTTCGCTGAAGGGCCTTGAGCGAACCGCCGGCAAAGGGGGTATGGCAAGCCAAATATCAACATATCCCTATTTAGTGATGCGAGGTGTTGCCACCGTGCGGCTTTTGTGCGTTACGTATTTCTCTGGCCTGCAGCCCTCCGCCGCTTTCTCATAGTGGTGACGCTTACCATCAATGGATAACCCCCTGCCAAACCCTCTGATCGACCTCAAGGGTCGAAGGATTCTGGCCGTCGACGACGACCGCATAAACCTCAAGATCATAGGGGGCATACTGCGCCACGAGGGCTACGAGATAGCCGAGGCGGCGTCGGGCGAGCAGGCATTGGAGGTCTACGCCGCGTTTCAGCCCAATCTCGTCCTGCTGGACGTCATGATGCCCGGAATCGACGGTTTCACGACCTGCAGGACGCTCAAGAAGACCTATGGCGACATGTGCGCGCCCGTCATCTTCGTGACCGCGAAGAGCGAGGCCGAGGATGTCGTCATGGGGTTCGACGCGGGCGGCGTCGACTACCTGACGAAGCCCTTCAGGCCGAAGGAGGTGGTGGCGCGCATCCGCACGCACCTGAGCAACCAGCAGCTTGTCGAGCAGCAGAAGCACCTGGTCGACCAGCTGAGCAAGGCCAACGAGGCAAAGGACCGCTTTCTCGGGATGTGCGCCCACGACTTGCGCAACCCCCTCTCCTCGATCCGCGGCCTAGCCGAGCTCATGGACGAGAACGCCATCGGGACCCTCACGGACGAGCAGCGGGAGATCATCCAGACGATCCACGGCGCTAGCCAGTCCATGCTCCAGCTCGTCAACGAGTTGCTCGATGTGGCGACCATCGAGGCCGGCCACCTCAAGCTCGCGAAGGTGCCGACGAGCGTGGTGGAGATGATCGAGCGCTCCGTCCACCTTGCCAACATCGAGGCCGCCAAGAAGAACACGAAGATCGAGTTGGTCACGATGCCCGCGGACCCGGTAGTCGAAGTCGACAGAAACAAGATGCGCCAGGTGGTCGACAACCTGATCAACAACGCCGTCAAGTACTCGCCCCGCGGCTCGGTGATCACGGTCATCGTGCACGCGAGCAATGGGGTCGCCGGATTTGCAGTGCGCGACAACGGGCCGGGCATACCCGAGAGCGAGCGCCACAAGTTGTTCAAGGACTACGGGCGCCTTTCGGCCCAGCCGACGGGCGGCGAGAAGAGCACCGGGCTCGGGCTCGCCATCTGCCGCAAGATCGTCGAGGCGCACAACGGCACGATTTCGGTAGAGAACATACCGGGGCGCGGCGCCGAGTTCGTGGTCAGCCTCCCCCTGCACAAATGAACTTCGGCGGCAGCATCCTCCTGGTCGACGACGAGGCGCACATCCGCAAGTTCATGTCGCTTCTCCTGCGCCACCTGGGCGTCGACCGGATATTCGAGGCGCACAACGGCACGACGGCGATCGAGGTCTACAAGGCCGAAAGGCCCGACCTGGTCATGCTCGACGTCAACATGCCCCAGATGGACGGCCTGGAGACCCTGCGCGCGCTAAAGGCGATCGACCCCGATTGCGTGGTCGTCATGCTGACCTCGCTAGCCAACCGCCAGACGATCGACGAGGCGGTCGCGCTCGGCGCCGCCAACTACATACGCAAGGACGCGCCGCCCGAGGACATCGGCAGGGCGCTCGCCGAAACGATAGACACCTGCTTCGAGCAGGACGAGCCGGACGCAGGCAGCCCGCCCCCATGAGCGCACCTGAGACGGACAGCACGGACCAGGCCTCCGCGCCGCCCAAGAAGGGCGTGCTCGCGGAGGTCAAGTACTCGCTGCCGGAGATGCTGGCCGAGATCGACGCTGAGAAGGGCTCCACGTCCTTCGCTAACGAGAAGCTCGACCAGAACGAGATAGGAAAGCTGTTCAAGGCAAAGAAGCCCACCCGTGTTAAGCCCAAGAGTTGAGACCTTCCTAAGCCGGCTCAAGGAGACCCCGAACTTCGTGGGCGAGGAGGAGCTGCGCGGCATCTGCGAGCACCACGGCGACAGCCCGGACCTCGTCCAGGCGGCGATCGACGCCAAGGTGGCGTCGAAGGACGACGCCTGCCGCTTCTGGGCGGACGCGATGAACGTCGCCTATGTCGACCCGTTCGTCTCGGTCGTCACGGACGAGGCCATCGAGAAGATCCCCCTCGAGGTCGCGAAGAAGACGAAGTCCATCGGCCTGTACATATTCAACGGGGTCCTCACGGTCGCCATGGCCTCCCCGGACGACCAGGAGACCGTCAAGCGCCTGGGCCAGATCGCGCGCATTCCCATGAGCCCAGTGTTCGCCCTGCCCCGGGAAGTCGAGGACTCGATAGCGATCCACTACTCGAACGAGGACAGGCTGGAGGACAGCCTCGGCCAGCTCGAGCGCTCCAGCCTCTTCGACAACCCGGAGCTCGCGGCCGACAAGCTCCTGCAGCTCGCCGAGAACAACGCGCTCGTCCAGATTCTCGACGACATCATGTACTACGCGATGAGGGAGCGGGCGACCGACATCCACATCGAGGCCCAGGAGATCAACTCGAGGATCCGCTTCCGCGTCGACGGCAACCTGAGGGAGATCCTCGCGTTCTCCCGCAAGCTGCACAAGGCCCTCATCTCGAGGATCAAGATCCTCTGCAACCTGGACATCGCGGAGACCCGGATCCCCCAGGACGGCAGGTTCTCACTGCCGATCGGCACCCAGACGGCGAACTTCCGCGTCTCGACGATCCCCTCGATGTACGGGGAGAAGGTGGTCATCCGCATCCTCGCCATGTCGGGCAAGAAGTCGATGATAACGCTCGAGAAGATGATGATGTCGCAGTCGATTCTTCTGCCGTTCAAGCGCCTGATCCAGAACCCGAACGGCATCATCTTCGTGACGGGGCCCACCGGCTCGGGCAAGACGACGACCCTCTACTCGGCCCTGCACGAAATCAACACGCCGGAACTCAACATCTCGACGATCGAGGACCCCATCGAAATCCAGCTGCAGGGGGTAACGCAGAGCCAGGTGAACGCGTCCATAGACCTCAAGTTCGCGACGCTGCTGAGGGCCCTCATGCGCCAGGACCCGGACGCGATCCTGATCGGCGAGATCCGCGACCTGGAGACCGCCAAGATCGCCACGGAGGCCGCCCTGACGGGCCACATCGTGTTCGCGACGCTCCATACGAACTCGGCGCCCCAGGCGATCACGCGGCTGATCGAGATCGGCGTCGAGCCTTACATGGTGGCCCCCTCGGTTATCGGCGTCCTCGCCCAGCGCCTGGCGGCGCGCATTTGCGAGAACTGCAAGGAGGCGTACACGCCGTCGCGCGAGGTCCTTTCCAAGTACTTCAAGGAGGAGGGCCTGAGCGACGTTATGTTCTACCGCGGCAAAGGCTGCCCGAAGTGCCGTGGGACGGGCTACAAGGGCCGGGTCGCGATCCACGAGCTTGTGCTCATCACCGAGGAGATCCGCGCGCTCATTTCCGAGGAGCGCAGTGTCCAGGAGATCACGCGCGCCGCGGCGAAGGTGGGCTACAAGCCCCTGCGCTACGACGGCCTGAAGAAGGTGCTCCTCGGGCTGACGACCATTACGGAGATAGAGCAGAACACGTCATTTGAATGGGCCACCTGAGGGCTGCCGACCGCGCATAGAAGCCAGCGAGAACAACCAACTTTGCCGTGCCAGACATCCCCATCATAGACCCTGGAGCGATTGCAAACCTTCGCCAGCTGAACCCCGACGACGGCGGCGAGTTCCTGAGGGAGATTGTCGGGATCTACATCGAGGACACGCCCCTGCGCATCGCGGAGCTGAGGAAGACCCTGGCCTCCGGCGACACGACGGCATTCGCGCGGGCCGCGCACACGATCAAGGGAAGCAGTTCTAACGTGGGGGCGCAGGCGCTGCGCGCCGTCGCGGAGCGCCTTGAGAAGATGGCCCGCTCGGAGGGCCTGGGGGGCGTCGACCACCTGCTCGCCGAGTGCGAGGCGCAGTTCGCGCTCACCGTCGCCGAGCTGAAGAAGTTCCAGTAGCGCCTAGCGGTAGAGGGCGGTCGTCGGAACCGCCGCGAGGACGTTGTACTGCCTCATCGCAAGGCGCCACCACTCCGCAAGCGCGTCAGGGGGGAGCGTCCAGAGCTCCCGGTGAAGCTGGATCATCGACTGGGGGTCCATGAGGAGCGCCATCTTCTCCCTCGTCGTGAACCTCCCGGGCCCCTCCCTCAGCAGTCGCGCCTGAAGCCTGCTGAACCACTCGCGCGCCACGGGGCTCGTGCGGCGCTGGCGCAGGAGCGCCACGTGCATCGCGTTGATGTACGGGTCGAGCACGGCCTGCATGAGCCCGTAGTCGGCCCGCAGCGGCTCGAAGGGCAGCAGGTGGCGGTAGCACTCCTCGAGGTTGCGCTCGAGCAGGTCCAGGTCGATCGGAGGCCTGGTCTCCTCCGGCGTCAGGAAGATACCCAGCTCGCGCGCCCGCCGCCCGAAGGCCGCCTTGCTCAGGAAAATGGACAGCGGGATCGAGAGCACCAGGCCCGCCAGCACCGGGCTCAGCCAAGCGAAGTACGCGGGGATGAGGATGAGCGAGGACACGCCCCAGACGATGCCGAAGACGGTCATGACCCCGTGGGTGAGGATGGCCTCCCTCCAGTCGGTTCCGTCCTCGTCGGCCGTCCGCTTCTGGGTGACCCACGCGACGCCCTGGCCGAGGAGCGTGAAGATGACGAACTTCGTGTTGAAGATCATGTTTACCGGCGCAAGCAGCATCGACCCTAGGGTCTCGAGAACCGCGCTCAGGCCGAGCCGCCACCTGCCCCCGAAGAGCGCGACCTCCTCGGGCCTGCCCAGCATGACGACCACGCTCGCGAACTTCGGCAGGAAGAGCAGGAGCATCGTGAGCACGAAGAGCGTCAGCGCCTCCGGGATGGCGACCGAATAGCCGAAGAGGGATGTCGTGTCCGCGAACGCGAGGGCCTCGCGCGCCCCACCCCGCGACTCGTTCAGCATGTCGACCGTGCTCAGGATGAGGAAGAGCAGCCAGAGGGGCGACGACGCGTAGGCCATGATCCCCATGAGGAGATGGAAGCGGTTCGCCGGCCTGAAGCCCCGGGCCGCGAGGAGCCAGGCGTGCTGGATGTTGCCCTGGCACCAGCGCCGGTCGCGCTTCGCGCTCTCTATGAGTGTCGGCGGGCCCTCCTCGTAGCTGCCCTCGATGTCGCTGGCGAGCCACACGGCCCAACCCGCCTTGCGCATGAGCGCCGCCTCGACGAAGTCGTGCGAGAGGATGCGACCGCCGAAGGGCTCCACGCCGGGCAGCTCCGGCAGCGCGCAGTGGTCCATGAAGGGCTTGACGCGGATGATCGCGTTATGGCCCCAGTAGTTGCCCTCGTGCTGCTGCCAGTAGTTCAATCCCGCCAGGTAGAGGGGGCTGTAGAGCCGGTTCGCGAACGCGAGCAGGCGCGAGTAGAGCGACACGCCTCGCACGACCCTCGGCGCGGTCTGGATGATGCCCGCCAGCGGGTTCTCCTCCATGAGCGTCACGAGGCGCGCCAGCGCCTCGCCGCTCATCACCGAGTCGGCGTCCAGGACCACCATGTAGCGGTAGTTCGCGCCCCAGCGCCGCAGAAAGTCGGCGACGTTTCCGGCCTTCTTGTTAATCGCCTGGCGGCGCTTGCGGTAGAAGATCTTGCCGAAGCCGCCCACCTGCTTGCAGAGCTCGGCCCACGCGATCTCCTCGCGGATCCACTGGTTGGGCTGGTTCGAGTCGCTCAAGACGAAGAAGTCGAAGTTCTCCAGGCCCGCGGCCTGCTGCACCGACCTGACGACGACGCGCAGCCCCTCGAACACCCGGCTCACGTCCTCGTTGAAGACCGGCATCACGATCGCCGTCGAGGCGAGCCTGTAGGGCGCCCCGGGGGGCGCCGACGCGGAGATCCGGCTCGAGTCACCGCCGCGGTTCAGGACGTAGAAGCCGACCAGCGCCGTGCAGAAGCCGACGGCGATGTGCGCGAAGAGCGGCACGAAGAGCACGACGAGCACGATCTCCAGGCCGCTGATGTCGCTGTCCCTCCAGAAGAGGTCCGCAAGGAACCACGTCGCCAGGCTCGTCAGCACGAAGACCGAGGAGAAGAAAAAGAAGCGGCGTCGGTTCAGGCGCGCCCTGTTCATGTGCTCGGTGGCGAAGATGCTCATCGGGGGGGCCGACTAGCGGGTCATGTAGAAGATCCCCGCCAGCGCCGAGGCGAAGACCAGCCAGAGGAAGAGCGCCCGCATCGCGGGCCACTTCTCGAAGCGCTCGAGCGTTTCGCCGGCCGCCCCGGTGATCATCCCTAGGTCGATCGGGCGGGGCACCATGCTCGAGACCGCCAGGTCCGGGCCGGCCTCAAGGTTGCTCGAGCGCATGGCCTTCCTGAAGTCCTCCGGGATGTTCTCGCCCTCGAGGAAGGCGTACGGCCAGCGCTCCGGCCCGTCGCTCAGCAGCAGCGCCACCCGGCCATCCACGGCAAGCCTGTCGTGGGGCATCCCCTTCTCGTCCAGGACCTCCGCGAACCAGTCGTCCATCATCCCCTCGGTCTCCTCCGCCGCGAGCGTCGTCGGGTCGAGCGCCGGGTTCGCCTCGTGGCGGCGGGCCGCCCGCTCGAGGATCTTCTGGATGAGGCGGCTCTGGTGGAGGCGGTTGTGCACCCGGTGGGCCCTCAGGTAGTCCTCGACCCGCACATAGGCGGCGTTCCAGGACTCCATCGTGCCGGTCCTCGGCCGGAACGCCGTGGGCAGGCCGACCGCCTCCGGGCTCTGCGCTGCCTCACTCACGGCTGCCACAGGTAGCTCCACGTCTCGGTGAGTCCGTGGGGCTTCTTGCGGAGGTAACAGCGAAGCTCCACGGGGCGCCCGGTCCCGTCGGGCTTGAGGGCGAATGCAACCCTCCACGTGGCGTTGTACGGGTTCTTCTGGACCGTGGAATTGACGAGCGCGGCGCCCTCGCCGACCGAGACCACGGGCTCAATCAGCGGGTCGGGCCCCTGCTTCGAGAGGTACGCGCCGTCGAAGTCGACGACGAACCGCTCGAGGTCCCTCTCCTGGGTGACTGAGCGGCCGTGGCGCGTGGCCACGACGTAGCCCGCCGGGGGCCGGATCTGGTCGATGAACCAGTGCAGCTTGTAGGAGAGCTCGATCGGCTCCTCCGGGGCCGGCAGCGCCTCGGGCACCCAGAAGACCGCGATGTTGTCGTAGGTCTCGTCCGGCGCGTGGAGCTCGACGAGGCGAACCGCCCCCCTGCCCCACAGCCCCACGGGCTCCACCCACGTGCTGGGCCTCAGGTGGTAGGACGCCTCGAGGTCCTCGTAGTCCTCGAACCGGCGCTCGCGCTGGATGAGGCCGAAGCCCCTTGGGTTCTCGTCCGAGAACGCCGCGATCCGCGCCGAGGCGGGGTTCGAGAGCGGGCGCCAGAGCCACTCGCCGGCGCCGTTGTTGACCATGAGGCCGTCCGAGTCGTGGACCTCGGGCCGGAAGTCGTTGAAGTTGCCGTTCGAGTTCTTTCCGTGCCAGAACATGCTCGTGAGCGGAGCGATTCCCAGGACCGCAGGGTTGCGCCTGCAGTAGATTACCTCGTGGACGAGCAGGACGGTGTCCGCGCCCGGCGTGATCGCGAAGCGGAACGCGCCGGCGGCCGTGGGCCCGTCCAGGAGCGCATAGACGACAAGCCCCTTCGCCTCGGGGCCGGGCCGCTCGACCCAGAACTCGCGGAACGCCGGGAACTCCTCGCCGGTGGGCTCGCCCGTGTTTATGGCGAGGCCCCGGGCCGAGAGCCCGTAGAAGGCCCGCTGGCAGAGGAAGCGGAAGTAAGTCGCCCCCTGGAACACCCCGACCTCGTCGCCCGGCTTGTTCAGGGGGTAGAGGATCTTGAGCCCCGCGAAGCCCATGTCCGAGGGCACCGACGGCACCTTGTTCATCCCGTAGTCGAACATGGACGAGGAGAACTCGACGGGCTCGACCCTCCTGCCGTGCACTGTGTTGATCTGCACCGTGCGGTCGAACGTGAAGCCGGGATGGAAGAACTGCAGCTCGAAGGGCAGCCTCTCGCGCCTCCAGAGCGACTCCTGGGGCTTGAAGCGGATGTCGCGGTACTGGTCGTAGTCGAGCTTGAGCAGCTTCTGCGGCACCGTGCTCGGCAGGGGCGCGTAGGGCCGGGCCGCGAGCATCTTCGCCTCGTAGCGCAGCACCTCGAAGTCGAATATCTCCTCGGACGCCCGCGCCAGGGCCGCCGGCGCGATGGCCGCGATGGCAAGCAGCGTTCGCAGTGTTCTCATTTCAGGAAAAATCCCCTCTGCTTCTCGGATATGGGCATGTTGGCGCGTTCCATGACCTTGAGCAAATCCTCCCAGATGAGCCTTTTCGTGCGGTTTGTCGGGTTGCGAAGGATGTAGCTCGGGTGGTACGTGACCATGAGCGGCCGGCCCCCGAAGTCGTGCCAGGCGCCCCGGACCTCGCCCAGGGCACCGAAGGCCTTGTGGCCAAGGAGTCCCCTGGCGGCGGTCGCCCCCAGGGCGACTAGCAGGCGCGGCGCGACGATTTCGACCTGCGCCCGGAGGTAAGGCAGGCAGTGCGCCATCTCCTTCTCCGTCGGCGGCCGGTTGCCCACCTGGACGCCCCCGGGGTCGACGGGCAGGTCCGGCCGCCAGTTCATGATGTTCCCTATGTAGACGTCCCCCCGGGAAAGCCCCATGCCCACGATCATCTTGGTAAGGAGCTGGCCGGCCGGGCCCACGAAGGGCTCCCCTTGGACCTCCTCCTCGGCCCCGGGCGCCTCACCGACGAACATGATGGAGGCGTCAAGGCTGCCGACCCCAAGGACTACCTTTTTTCCGGGGCGCACCTTCGCCTTGCAGACCGGGTCCTCCAGGACCTGCGAGCGCAGGGCGTCCCAGCGGGCCTGCTTGTCGCCGCGCGGCAGGACCACAACGGGCGGCGGGTGCGCCGCCTCGTCCGCGGCCTCCTCGGCCGGGGCCTCCCCGGCAGGGGACCCGCGCTCCGCCACCGATCTGCGAAGGGACTCAAGCCCCTCCTCCGAGACGCTGACTTGGCCGACCCCCGACGCCTTCAGGCGGCGAAGTTCGTCCGCTATGGCGTTGATTGCGAGTCGCATTGCCCGGGTGCGTGGCGGCCTTGGCGCTAGCGCAGCTTGATCCGCAGGACCGCCGTGTCGCTCCCGCGGCTCACGAGGAATACGGTCTCCGCGCGCAGCGGGTCCTTCTCGATGGCCGCAAGCTTCTCGGCCGCCGACGCAAAGCCGGTGATGTCGGCGCCGTCGATCTCCGTGATCCAGTCGTCCGGCCGCAGGCCCGCGATGTCCGCCGGGCTGTTGGGCTTTACCAGGTGCGCCACGACCCCCTTCAGGTCCGCGGCGCGGGCGTGCCGCGCGATGGCGTCCCCGTAGACGAACTCGCGCGCGGTGAAGCCGATCTTCTCGAAGTACGTGCGGTCGGCCTCGCGCACCAGGCGCGGCTCGTCGGCGAGGGTGGCCTTGAGCTCGAGCCTGTCGGAGCCGCGCAGAACCGACAGCATCATGGCGTCGCCCGGCGCCCTGGAGGCGATCAGCCTCTCGACGTAGTCGACGACGACGCGGTCCGGCCGGAAACGCGGAAGCGGCCTGCCGTCGATGCCAAGGATGATGTCGCGGGCCTTGAGGCCGGCCTTCTCGGCCGGGCTGCCCTCAAGCACCTCGCTGACGACGGCGCCCGACTGGGACTCAAGCCTCAGGAACGCCGCCACCTCGCGGTCCATGGGCTCGAGGCCATACGCCCCGAGCCAGGCAAGCGGCCGGCCCGAGACGTTGCCCGGGACGCGGCCGACGTACGGGAGCACCTCGCTGGCCACGAGGAAGGCGCTGCTCTCCTCCAAGTTGACGAGCATGATGGGCGCCCCCCCGCGCTCGCTCCCCGAGAATTCGAGGAACGTCTGGCCGAAGGAGCTCTGCCCGAGGCCCACGAAGTAGCCGGAGCGGTCGAACACGGGCAGGCCCGGCCCGGCGACCTCCTGCTGGGTGATGGCCGTGCGCTGGGGCAGCAGCTGGACCAGGGCGACGTGGCTTTGCAGGATGTACGGGACGAAGTCCTCGTCCTTGTTGCGGAGGCCGATTCCCCAGACCTCGTCGGCGAGCTCGCTGTCGCGCGCCGGGGCGGGCGCCGCGAAGGCAGTCACCGGCACCACTTTCTCCCGGACGGCGGGCGGGATCCGCACGAAGTGCCAGCCCGTGTAGGCGTCGCGCCCCAGGTACTCGGCCGGCGCCCCCTCGGGGTTGCCGGGCAGGTAGACCTTGAAGTCCTTGATCTGCTTGGGCGATATCCGCAGGTCGACGGCCGAGGACTGCAGGATCACCGTGCCCTGCGAGTCGACGACCGTCCCGTAGGCGATCGTCGGGCGGCGCTCGAGCTCGGTCTCCGTCACGTATTCAACCGCCACCACGCACTTGGCGCGCTCGGCCCAGAGCGCGGGCAGGTCGGCGGCGCGGGAGCGCGCAGGAAGCAACGCGGAAAGGAGCGCGAGGGCGCTTAAGAGTCGTTTCATGGCTTAAGGACCACAAGGGAGACCCGGCGTTCCCGCTGGATCTCGAAGAGCGTCGGCGAGGGCGACGCGGCGTACGAAGAGTCGACCGACCTGACTACGTCCAGCGTTGTCACGGGCTTCTGGTCTATCTTCGTGATGACGTCGCCGCGCGCAAGCCCGGCAACGTCCGCGGGGAAGCCTCGCTGGATCCCGATGATGATGACGCCCGTGTCGTCGCTCAGCTGGTTCTCCCTGGCGAAGGCGCGGGAGACCTTCCGCACGCCCATGCCCCAAGTTTCGGAGACCCACTCCTCGCCCACGCGGCTCTCGAGCCTCTCCGTCACCAGCGAGGCCGCGTGCTCGGAGGCCCCGCGCTTGTAGGTCAGGGCGAGGGCGGAGCCGACCGGCTGGCTGGCGATCATATTCTGGATCGGGGGAAGCTGCTCGGGGAACCGGCCGTCCACCATCTTGCCGTTGATGGAGAGGATGATGTCGCCGGCCCTCAGGCCCGCGGACGCCGCCGGCGACCCCGTCTCGACGCTGTCCACAAGGACGCCCGTGTTGGTCGCAACCTCATAGAAGCCTTCCAGGTCCTGGAGCGCCTTCGGCACGACGCCTATGTGGCTGCGGGTGATGGAGCCCTCGCGCACCAGGTCGGCGACGACCCTCCTCGCAGTCGCGGACGGGATTGCGAAGCCCAGGTTGTTGGCGCCCAGGTACGCCCTTGATGTGATCCCCACGACTTTCCCGTCCTCGGTCACGAGGGGGCCGCCGGAGTTGCCGGGGTTTATGGCGGCGTCGGTCTGCAGCCACGTGTTGAAGTTGCCCGTCTCGTAGCCGTCGACGCCCTCGGTGTCCTCGAAGTAGCGGTTGTTGTTGGAGATGATCCCGCGGGTCACCGTGCGGGTCAGGCCGTGGGGGGTCCCCACGGCGTAGACCGTCTGGCCGACGTAGAGCTTGTCGCTGTCGCCGAATTCCGCGTGCTTGAAAGCTAGGCCCCTGCGCTTGACCTCGTCCATGTTGAGCCTGAGCAGCGCGAGGTCCGTCCAGTGGTCCCAGCCGACGAGCCTCGCCCCCACCCGCTCAAGGTTCGCCAGGGTCACGTTGATCTCGACGGCCTTGGGCCCGGCGACGTGGGCGTTCGTGAGGATGAGCCCGTCCTGGGAGAGGATGACGCCCGAACCTATGCTGGCGTCGATCTTGCGAGCCCCTTCGTCGAAGTCGAGGCCGCGAACGTCGATGCGGACGACCGAGTCGAGCAGGCGCTCGAAGCCCCCGCTCATGGACGCTCGCCCGGCTGGGGCCAGCGCCCCCAGGATGAGTGGGACGGCCAAGATTGACCGGAGGGACGAAAGGTTCACTGTGGCAGGTTTCAAGAGATGGTCACCGAGAGCAAAGATTACGACTTTCGAGGAATTGAGCGCCGCTGGCAATCTTTCTGGGAAAAAGAGCGCCCGTTCAAGGCCGGGGGCAGCCCCTCGAGTCCCAAGTACTACGTCCTCGACATGTTCCCGTACCCGTCGGGCGCCGGGCTGCACATAGGCCACCCGGAGGGATACACGGCGACCGACATCATCGCCCGCTACAAGAGGGCCCGGGGCTTCGACGTCCTGCATCCCATGGGCTGGGACGCGTTCGGCCTGCCGGCCGAGCAGCATGCCGTGAAGACCGGCACGCACCCTTCGACCAACACGCAGAACAACATCGCCAACTTCAGGCGCCAAATCAAGGCGCTCGGGTTCTCCTACGACTGGGACCGCGAGATAGACACGACCGACCCCAGGTACTTCCGCTGGACGCAGTGGATCTTCTTGCAGCTTTTCCGCAGGGGGCTCGCCTACGTTGACGAAAGGCCCGTCTGGTGGTGCCCGGAAATGCGCACAGTCCTCGCCAACGAGGAGGTGGTCGACGGCAAGAGCGAGGTGGGCGGGTTCGCGGTCGAGAGGCGCAACCTGCGCCAGTGGGTCTTGAGGATCACGGCCTACGCCGACCGGCTTCTCTCCGGGCTCGACGGCCTGGACTGGCCCGACTCGACGAAGCGGATGCAGGCCGCATGGATCGGGAGGAGCGAGGGGGCCGAGATCCTCTTTGGCCTGGAACGCCCGTCGCTGGGGGGCCTCAAGGTCTTCACGACGCGGCCAGACACGCTCTTCGGGTGCACCTACATGGTCCTGGCCCCCGAGCACGCCCTGGTCGACGAGCTGACCACGCCGGGGCAACGCGCCGCCGTCGGGGACTACCGCCGGCGCGCGGCCTCCAAGAGCGACCTAGAGCGCACGGACCTGGCGAAGGAGAAGGCAGGCGTCTTCACGGGATCCTTCGCCGTCAACCCAGCCAACGGGGTGCGCATCCCGATCTGGGTCGCCGACTACGTGCTCATGGGCTACGGGACCGGGGCCATCATGGCCGTGCCCGCGCACGACGAGCGCGACCATGAGTTCGCGACGCGCTACAGCCTCCCCATCGTGGCCGTCATCGAGCCTGAGGCTGCCTCCCCGGACGGCGTCGGCGCAAAGCTCCCCTACACGGGCGACGGCGTCCTCGTCCACTCGGACGGGTATACGGGCCTGGGGTGGCGCGAGGCGAAGAAGAGGATCACCGACGACCTGGCCTCCAAGGGATGCGCGAGGCACTCGGTCAACTACAAGCTTCGCGACTGGTTGTTCTCCAGGCAACGCTACTGGGGCGAGCCGATCCCGATCGTCTGGGTCAGCGCCGAGGACTACGCGAGGGCCGCGGCCCTCCTGGGTCCGGCGCTTCCGGCTGAGGCTGTGTCCTACGCCGTGGACGGCGTGGCCCGGTTCGCCCTCCCGCTGCCCGAGCCGGCCCTTCCTCTCGAGCTGCCTCCCGTGCAGTCGTATTTGCCCAGCGGGACGGGCGAGAGCGCCCTCGCAAACGTCACGGACTGGGTCGATGTCTGGTACGACTGCACAACGGGCAGGGCCGTGCCGGCCGCGCAGCCGAAGCCCGCGGGCAGCGCCTGGATGAGGGCGCGGCGCGAGACGAACACGATGCCCCAGTGGGCCGGCTCCTGCTGGTACTACCTGCGCTTCACCGATCCCAGGAACGAGGACGCTATCGCTTCGCCCGAGGCGCTTTCCCGCTGGGGGACGCCCGACCTCTACGTGGGCGGCGCCGAGCACGCGGTCCTGCACCTCCTCTACGCCCGCTTCTGGCACAAGGTCCTCTTCGACATCGGCGCCGTGCCGACGGACGAGCCCTTTACCAAGCTGTTCCACCAGGGGATCATCCTCGGCGAGGACGGGGAGAAGATGTCCAAGACGCGGGGCAACGTCGTCAACCCGGACGCCGTTATCGAGTCGCACGGGACCGACAGCCTGCGCCTCTACCTCATGTTCCTCGGCCCCCTCGAGACCATGAAGCCGTGGAACTTGAGGGGCATCGAGGGCGTGCACCGCTTCCTTCAGAAGGTCTGGAGCGACTATGTCGGCGAGGACGGCCGGGCCCACCCCAAGATCGCCGACGGGGCGAAGGACCCGGAGGAGCTCGAGCGGCTGCTGCACGAGACGATACGCAAGGTCGGCGACGACATCGAGTCGATGCGCTTCAACACGGCGATCTCCCAGATGATGATTTTCGAGAACGCCCTGCACAAGGAGCCGAGGGTGAGCCGCGCGACTGCGCTGGCGTTTATCCAGGTGCTGGCGCCCTTCGCCCCCCACTTCGCGGAGGAGTTGTGGTCGCGCCTGGGCGCGCCCGGCCGCGCGGCGTCGGCGCCGTGGCCCAGGTTCGACCCCAAGCGCCTCGCGGCGGCCCAGGTCCGGCTCGTCTTCCAGGTGAACGGCAAGCATCGCGCCGACCTGCTTGTGCCGGTCAACCTGCCCCAGGACGAGGCGGTGGCGCTCGCCAAGGCGAACGAAAGGGTCGCCCCGTTCCTTGCCGGAAAGACGATCGCCAAGGTGGTGTATGTGCCGGGCAGGATCCTCAATCTCGTGGCCTCGTAGCTGCGTTTGAATGCTGACTTCTGTCTGCACCCCAAGTTACGGTACCTGCACACACCTACGCATTTATACTCTCTTGCAAACACATTCATGAAGGCTTAAAAGGGTTACGTGAAGATAAGTGCACCGAAATCCGTACACTTTTTAACTGCCATGCTGTGCATATGCGCGGTCGCACACGCGCAGAGTTCGAAGAAGAACCCGTCCAGTAAAATTTATGTGGCCGACACACAAGGGGATGCGTTGATAGACACGGGCAAGGAGATCGACGACCTCACGAAGAAGTCCGTCTACAACGCGGAGGGAGTCGTGATTGAGACAAAGCCCAGCTCCAACGCCTCCGCTGTGCTTTCCAACGGAACCGGCCTCTACTTCGACGTCAACACGAAGGTCGATATCCTCGAGTTCTCGCAGGAAGCGTTTCGCCCCAACCGAAGCGACATCGACGACGAGCCCTCGCTCTCGACGACACGCGTGATGGTCGACTACGGGGTCGTCGGCGTCTCGACCAGCAAGCTTGTCGCCGGCAGCAGGATGGTGTTCGAGACCCCGCTCGCCTCGGCCTCGATCCGCGGACGCCAGTCCGTGATCACGGCGGGCGAGAACATAAGCGTCTTCTCGATGATCCAGGGCGACGCCACGGTCCAGGCGGGTTCCCTGGACGCGCCGCATATCATCAAGGCGGGCCAGCAGATCATCGTCCGCCCCTCTAACAAGGTAGGCCAACCAAACACCGTTCTCGTCCAGGACATCCCGCCGGGTACGGAAGAGGACACCCAAATATGGCTCAACGAGCGCGTCCTCGCCGCAGACTCGGCGAGGAAGCTCGTCTACTTTGAGGTGCAGGCCCGCAAGGATTCCGACTCGAGCCTGACGCTCTTCGACGCCGGCGCTACAGATCAATCAAACAATGAGATCGTAGCCGTACCCGTGGTGCCAGCGAGCCCGCCGATCGGGCCAGTTGTTAGCGCGGCGAACCTGTCCAGCCCATAGGACTCCGGCCGACAACCACCTGCACGGAGTCCATGAAATTCCAGCAACGAGTGCTCACGGCCGCAGCCGTGACGGTGGGGGGTATTGCCAGCCCTCGGGCCCTGGCGCTGGTTTCCATCGAGGACGGCAGGGACCATCTGTTCATCGACGGCTCCGTGGAGATGTCCTACGACTCGAACATCTTCGCCCACGCCCAGAGCGGCGGGAGCCTGTCGTACCAGGGGACGCTGGGCACCGAATTCGTGCGGCACGCGGGCTGGATCGGCGTCAACATTTCGGCATCGATCAGCTTCGCGAACTTCGCCAGGTACAGCAGCCAGAACTACGCGGACCCGAAGGTCACGGGCGAGCTCACCAAACAGACCGGCAGGACGACCGGCTCCCTCACCTTCAGCATGGAAAAAGAAAACCGCGCTGACGTGGATGTGAACACCCGGGATGTCTCGTGGGTCTATGACGCCGGGCTCAACTTCCAGTACCCCGTTATCACCCGCTACTCGATCTCGGGCGCGTTCGACGTGAGCCACACGGACTACCTGGACAAGCAGCTCTTCACGGACAACACGACGTACTCGGGCAGCCTGTACCTCTACTACGTGCTCAACGAGCAGCGCGACCTATTCATCGACTACAGGTCACGCGTGAGCGACGAGGGCAACGGTCAGAACGAATTGGACAACTCCCTGTCGACCGGCGTGAGCGGCAGGATCATCGGGCCCTTCAACGGGTCGCTCCAGATGGGATACCAGATGCGCAGCCCCACAGGCGGCGGACCGGCGAACTCGGGGCGCTACGGCGACCTTAACGGGAGCGGCACGATGACTTGGAACGTCAACCGGCGGGTTACGCTTACGGCCAACCTGCTCAAGGACTTCGAGACGACGGCGAACGCCCTGTCCGTGGACTCGACCAGCGGCGGGTTCACCCTGCAGGATTCGATCACCTCCAAGGCCGTCGCCAACCTTGACGGATCCGTGGGGGAAAACAGATTCCTCGGAAATGAGGGACTTACGGCGCCTGGCGACCAGGAGCGGACCGACCGATTCGTTTCATTCGGGGGGTTCTACTCGTACGCTTTCAATGAGCACTTGAAGGTCCAGGCCGGATACTCGTACTACAAGAGCTGGTCCAACGTCGCCTACGCCGAGTTTCCGCGAGCCCAATACAACCTGACTCTCTCCTCCCACTGGTAGGGCTCCCTTGAAAACGCTCATCAAGATTCTCGCAATCACCGCCGCGCTGGCATCCACGCTGGCGGCGCCCGCGCGCGCCGACGCAAAGAACGGCGAGGATTCCGCGAGGACGAAGACCTACAGGATCCGCACCACGGACAAGATCAGCATACGGGTCTTCCAGGAGGACGACCTGACAACCATCTGCCGGGTCGACGCCAAGGGAACCGTCAACCTCCCGCTCGTCGGGGAGATTCGCGTCTACGGCCAGACGCTGAGCGAGGCCGAGCGCACGATCGAGGAGGCGTACAAGAACGGGCGCTTCCTTAGGGCCCCCGAGGTCACGGTCGCGGTCGAGGAGTACGCGCCGCGCGAGGTCTCGATCCAAGGCCAGGTCAAGAACCCCGGGCGCTACCCGCTGCCTGTGGAGTCGAACATGTCAGTCGTCGAACTCGTGACCAAGGCGGGAGGGTTCACGGACACGGCCCAGGGCACCGCGGTTCGGGTGACGCGCATCCTGCCGGACGGGTCCACTCGCGTGATCACGCTCGACGTCGAAAGCCTGATCAAGGGAAAGAGCGACGCGAAAACGAACGGGGACAACAACGCGCTCATGCTCGAGCCGGACGACATCGTCTACGTGCCCGAGCGAATCATCTGACCGCGCGACACCCATGGCAGACATAGCCCCCAACAAGGCCAAACGCGACGCCTCCGACTTCGAAGAGGACGAAGTGATCGAACGCCGTACGCTGCGCGACTACTACGTCATCCTGCGCGAGCGCATCTGGATTGCGCTGCCCATCGCCCTGGTGGTCTCCGTCGGCTTCTTTTACATGCAGGTCCGCAAGACGCCCATCTACCAGGCCACGGCATCGCTCCAGTTCGAGAAGCCCGAGACCGTGGTGACCAGCCAGGGCGTCGTCGACCCCTCGGTCCACTCCGAGTTCGACCTCAACACCTACATCCACGACATCGACAGCAACCGGATGCGCGCGAGCGTGATCGCGTCGTTCACCCCCGAGGAGCGCGCGATCCTGCAGCGCGCCGCGATGAAGAGGCTGCCGCCGGGATCCCCCCCTCCCCCGGTGGGCGCCCTCCTCGGCACAATCGACGCCGAGCCCCTGCGCAACAGCTTCCTGATAACGATCTCGGTCTCCCACGAGGATCCCGAGGCCGCTGCGCTGGTCGCCAACCGCTACGTCGACAAGTTCATGGACTATCTCTTCGAGAGCGTGGGCGGCAAGAACGAGGAAGCTGTCACCTACCTGAACGCCCGTGCCAAGCAGCTGCGAAAGGACGCTGAGGACGCCGAGAAGGAACTGCAGGACTACATGCGCCAGCACAACCTGGTGTCCCTCGACAAGAGCATCGACATCGTGGCCGACCGGCTCAAGGCCGTGAACTCGGCGCTCACCACCGCGAGGCTCGACATGCTCGGCGTCGAGGAGCTCGCGGGCGAGGTGGCGGAATTCAAGCGCGACGGCAAGAACCTGCTTGAAATCTCGTACATCTCGAACCACGGCTCGGTGCCGACCCTCAAGGCCCAGCTGAGCGACGCCGAGCAGGCGCAGGCGCTTCTCATGCAGCGCTACCTGGAGAAGCACCCGAAGGTCATCGACAACGCCGACAAGATCGCGGTCACGAAGGCGCAGCTCGCCAAGGCGATCGACCTGGCCATAGCGGACCTGGACACGCGCCTGGCGGCCGCCCGCGACAGCGTCACCGCGCTGGAGAAGGAGTACAAGGAGCAGGAGAACCAGGAGCTGAGCCTGCGCTCGCTCTCGGTCGACTACAATTCGCTGCAGAGCCGCGCCACGGTGGCCAAGAGCTACTACATGGAGATCCTGGACAGGCTGAACCAGACGACCACCTTCAAGAACCTGGACAAGATCTCGCTCCATCCGCTCGACCGCGCGGTCGTCCCGGGGGGCCCGATTTCCCCGAACGTCCGGGGCATCATGCGCACGAGCATCGGGATCGGCGTCATCCTCTTCTTCGGGATAGCCATCGGCCTGAGCTTCATCGACGACAGAGTGAAAAGCTCGTGGGACGTCGAGTCGTTCATTGGCGTCAATCTCTTGGGGATCATCCCCCAACTTAACATAGCCAAGGACGACGAGAAGATGGGCCTTACCGAGATGCGCGAGAGCAACGAGTCCGGCAACGAGGCCTTCCTCGGACTCTACAGCTCGGTGAAGATCCAGTCGAAGCTCGACTTTCCGAAGTCGATTCTCGTGACGAGCACAATCCCCGGCGAGGGCAAGACCCTGATCTCATGCAACCTGGCGGCCTCGTTCGCGCGCCACGGCAAGAAGGTGCTGGTCATGGACTGCGACCTGCGCCGTCCCATGCTCCACCGCCATTTCCACCAGCAGAACACGTTAGGGATCATCTCGTGGTTCGAGAAGGGAGCCCACCTGGATGGCGACACGCTCACGAACCCCGACCTGGGCATCGCGAAGATCGGCGAGAACCTTTGGCTTCTCACCTCGGGAGGCAGGTCCAAGAGCCCCACCGAGCTGCTCGAGAACCCGATCTTCCCGCAGCTGCTCGAGAGCCTTAAGAAGCAGTTCGACCTGGTCGTGATCGATTCGCCCCCGATGGGTGCCGTGACCGACGCCATGCTGATTGCCAGCATTTCGGACGAGGTGATCTACGTCTGCAGGTTCAACCGCGCCTACCGCAAGCACATACGCCTCTACATCAAGGCCCTGCGCGAGGGCAAGAACGAGATCCTCGGCATTGTCCTGAACGGCCTGTCGCCGCGGCGCATCGAATACTACTCGAACTACCGCTACTACCGCAGCTACAAGAAGTACTACGGAGCGCAGACGTAGCGCACCCCACCGTCCTTGCCGACGCCGCCCTCAGCGTACCTCCCGCAGAAGTTTGACCCGTCGCTGCCCATAGCTCTCATCGCGGGCCAGGGCGTCTATCCCTGCCTCGTCGCGGAGTCGGTTCGCAAGGCGGGAATCGCCCTGCGGCTGATCGGCTTCGAGGGCGAGACCGCCCCGGAGCTCGTCGCCTCGTTCCCCGAGGAGCACCGCCACATCGTCCATGTGGGCCAGGTCGGAAAGACGCTGCGCCTCCTCGGGACGTTCGGGGCCGGCTACGCGCTCATGGCGGGCCAGATCACGCCAAAACGCCTCTTCGGAGGGCTCAGGCCTGACCTCAAGGCGGCCCGGATACTCCTCTCCCTCAAGCGCCGCAACGCCGAGACGATTTTCGGGGCGATCGCGCGCGAGATCGAGGACCTGGGCATCAAGCTGCTCGACGCCCGCTCCTTCCTCGACGCGCACATCGCCGAGAAGGGCTGCATGACCGGGGGCCGATTCCCGATCGACAGGGAGTACCTTGAGCACGGGGTGAGCATCGCGCGCGAGTGCGCGCGCCTGGACATCGGCCAGGGCTGCGTCGTGCGCAAGGGCACCGTGCTCGCGGTCGAGGCCTTCGAGGGGACCAACGAGATGCTCAGGCGCGCTGGCGCCATGAAGGCCGACGAGGCCCTCTTCGTTAAGACGGTCAAGGCGCGCCAGGATTTCCGCTTCGACGTGCCCTGCTTCGGGATGAAGACGCTGGAGGCGATGCACGAGGGCGGAATACGGGCGGCCGCCCTCGAGGCGGGCGGGGTAATCATCCTCGAGAAGACCTTGGTCCTGCACAGGGCGCGGGCGCTGGGGACGAGCCTGCTCGGCTTCTAGGGCCGCGCTGGGCCGCTTGCCTTTGGCCGCGGCCCCCCCAACATCTCCATGATCGGGCCCCAGCGGTCCGGGATGCGAACATGCAAAACGACGTAGTGGCCGTTACCGTCAAGGGGGTGGTGCCGACCCTCAACAGCTGCGCCGTCTTCCTCGGCAACGAGGACAAGACCTTCGTCATCTACGTGGACCAGTCGGTCGGCAACGCGATACAGATGACGATGGAGGGCGTGAAGCGGGAGAGGCCCATGACCCACGACCTGATCGGCAGCATCCTTATCGGCCTCGGCACCCGCCTTGAGCGCGTCGTCGTCAACGACGCCCGCGACCAGACGTTCTTCGCCCGGGTGCTGCTCTCGATGGAGAACGAGCTCGGCACCAAGATAGTCGAGATCGACGCCCGGCCCAGCGACTCGATCGTCCTTGCCCTCCAGCACAAGCGCCCCATCTACGTCGCCCGCGCCGTCTTCGACGCTGTGGAGGACAGGGCGGACGTCCTCGAGCAGTGGAGGGCCCAGCAGTCCGACGAGGGGGGCCAGGAGGAGTCGACGTAGCCGTGCCGGGCCCCCTCCCCGCTCCCATCGCCCCCGGCCAGCCCCTGACGGCCCTGGCGCCCATGCAGGACGTGACCGACCTCGCGTTCATGCGCGTGGTCGCCTCCTACGGCGCCCCCGACTACTTCTTCACGGAATTCTTCAGGGTCCACGCGCAGTCGCGGCCGGAGCGCCACATCCTGCGCAGCATAGACGAGAACGACACGGGCAGGCCGGTGTTCGCCCAGCTGATCGGCGAGGACATCCCCCATATCCTGCGCACGGTGGAGGAGCTCCTGCGCCACCCGGTCGCCGGCATCGACCTGAACCTCGGCTGCCCGGCCCCGAAGGTCTACAAGAAGAACGTGGGCGGCGGCCTCCTGCGCGACCCCGATCGCATCGCCTCCATCCTCTCGGCGCTGCGCGCGGCGGTGCCGGGGCTGCTGACGGTGAAAATGCGCATCGGCTTCGAGGACGACCAGCATTTCGAGCGGATACTCGACGTCGTGAACTCGAGCGGCATCGACCTGCTCACGGTGCACGGCAGGACCGTCCGCGACCTCTACCGGGGCCGCGTGCGCTACGACCGGATCGCCCACGCCGCGGCAAGCGCGCGCTGCCCCGTCCTTGCGAACGGCAACGCCACTTCCGCCCGGCGCGCCGAGGGGATCGTCAGGGAGACGGGCTGCGCGGGCGTCATGATCGGCCGCCACGCGATCCGAAACCCGTGGATCTTCAGGCAGTGCCGCGAGCGCTTCGGGGGCGCACCCGAGCACCGCCCCACCCTGGGCGAGGTCCGCGGCTACGTCGAGCGCCTGTACCGCGAGACGAAGGGCGAGGGCGTCCCCGAGCGCTACCACGTGAGCCGCATGAAGAAGTACCTCAACTTTGTCGGGCAGGGGGTCGACCCCCGGGGCGACTTCCTTCGCGACATGCGCCGGGCGGTGACCGAGTCGGACCTTTTCGGGGCGTGCGACCGGCACATGCTCTCGTCTCCGCAGGCTGAATTCTCCGAGGAGCCCTACCCGGGGGTGGTCGCCAGGCCCAACTGCGAGTCGCCCGACGCCTGCCACCTGGAGTCCGCGCCGGCCTAGGCCCCGCGCGGCCCCCGAAGGCCCCTATTCGAGGCCGAGCGCCTTGCGGCCCGCCTCCGAGATCATCCGCGGGTTCCAGACCGGGTCCCAGACGATGTGCACCTTGGCGCGCTCGACGGTCGGAAGTGCGGCTATCTTGCGGCGGGCGTCCTCGGCGATTACGGGCCCCATGCCGCACCCGGGCGCGGTTAGCGTCATCTTGACGTCGATCGCGTTCGAGCCCGACGGGGTGCCCTCTATGGACAGGTCGTAGATGAGCCCCAAGTCGACGATGTTGACGGGGATCTCCGGGTCGAAGCAGGTCTTGAGCGCGTCCCACACCGCCTGCTCGCTGAAGGCCTGCGCAGGCCCCCCGCCCTCGCCGGCAGGGCCCAGCCCATCGACCCTGGAGGCGTCCTCGCCGCTTATGCGGAAAAGGCCGCGCTCCGTGCGCACCGTGACGTTTCCCCCGAGCGTGTGCACGACGTCGACCTCGTCGCCCGCGGCCAGCGTCACGGCGTCCCCCGCGGGGATCGCGGTCGCCGGGCAGTCGGAAAGGATCCTGTGGCCCATCGCGGCTCCTATCGGATGTCCAGGTCGAGCGGCATCCTGGCGTAGATGCCCCTGGGGTCGTTGAAGGCCCTGAGCCGAGCGAGCTCCGTGCCCAGCCGCTCGGCCACCTCGCCCACGATTCCCGGCGCCTTGAGGTGCAGGCTCGCCGGCTTGAAGCGCCCGAGCATCTCGGCGATCGCCTCGGAGAGGTTCTTCGAGCGCGGATACTCGACCACGCGGAAGCTCGTGCCGAGCCCGGCCTTGCCGGCCGCGTAGTTCACCGCCTCATGCAGGCCCCCGATCTCGTCGACGAGCCCGAGCTTCTTCGCCTCCGCGCCCGACCAGACGCGCCCCTGCGCGATCTCCTCGACAAAGCTCGGCTTGAGCTTGCGGCCCTCGGCCACCTTGGCGATGAACTGGCCGTAGATCCAGTCCACCATGCGCTGGAAGACCGCCAGCTCCTCATCGGTCTTCGGGCGCGCGATCGTGAGCGAGTCCGCGAACTTGCCGGTCTTCACGCTGTCGAAGGTCACGCCGTGCTCGTTGGCGAGCTTCTGCAGGTCGAACTGCAGCCCGAAGACGCCGATCGAGCCGGTGATCGAAGTCGGCTCCGCGAATATCCTGTCGCCGTACGCGCTGATCCAGTAGCCGCCCGAGGCGGCGTAGGAGCCCATCGACACCACGACGGGCTTCGACTTGCGGGCGAGGCGCAGCTCGCGCTGGATCGTCTCCGCCGCCGACGCGCTGCCGCCGGGGCTGTTCACCCGCAGCACGATGGCCTTCACCGCCGGGTCCTCGCGAAGCTCCCTGATCGCCCGGGCGAAGCGGGCGCCGCCGACCTCGTTGGAGTCGCCTTCGCCGTCGACGATGTCCCCCTCGGCGTAGATAATGGCGACCTCTCCCCGACCCGACGGCACGGGTGGGCGCACCGTCTTCGCGTAGAGGGCGAGCGGGATCTGCCTGAATGACTCTGTGGGCGAGCTGATCCCCGTCTCCTTCTTGAGCCGCTCGACGATCTCGTCGCGGTAGGCCACGCGGTCGATGAGATGCGCCTTGAGGGCCGCGGCCGGCTTGATGATGCCCTCCGCGTCGACAACGGTCTGGATCGCCTCGGCCGAGATGCCCCGCGTGCGGCCTATGTCCGCGATCATCGAGGCCCAGACGTCATCCAGGAGCTTCTGCACCTGCTCCCGGTTCTCGGGGCTCATCGAGGTGCGCGTGAAGGGCTCCGCGAAGGACTTGTACTTGCCGACGCGTGTGAGCTGCACGCCGATGCCGTATTTCTCGAAGGCGCCGGCGAAGAAGATGGGCTGGCTGGCCAGGCCCGGCATCAGAATCATGCCGTAGGGGTCCAGGACCACGTCGCTCGCCGCCGTCGCGAGGTAGAAGTCCCGGTTCGTCGCATAGTCAATGAACGCCACGACCGGCTTGCCCGTGGCGCGGAAGTCGCCGATGGCGCCGCGCACTTCGCGAAGCGCCGCGAAGCCCGTGCCGTAGCCCCCGGGCGAGAGGTTGCCGAGGAGAAGCAGCCCCTTGATCCTCCTGTCGTGCGACGCGTACCGCAAGGCCCGGGTGAGCGAGCGCAACTGGAGGGTCTCGGTCCTTCCCCCGGTGAATTCACCGAAGTCGACGGCCGGGGGCGCGTCCGTGATGTTCGCCGACAGGTCGAGCACCAGGTACGAGTCGTCGACCACCTCGGGCGCCTTCTTCTGGGTCCCCACGGCGACGATCGCCCCGATGAATCCGATGAGGAGCAGGATGGCGCCGGTGGCGAAGATGACCAGGGCGACCAGGGCCCCCAGCATAGAGGTGATGAAGTTTTTCATTCCTGGCGCAAACGCTACCCGGTTTCGCCCCTTCCTCCAGTCCAATCCGCCGCCGCCGGGAAGTTACGCAGGAACGGGTTGCATCCCCTTTGGCCATGGGCATTGTGCGCGGCATGAGCGAGAGCATGAGCGAGAACAAGGAGCTCCTTACGACCATACAGAAGGCGCTGACCATCAATCTTGACCCCCCAAAGTACGGAACATTCGCGGAAATCGGGGCCGGCCAGGAGGTCGCCCGCGAGTTCTTCCAGGCGGGAGGCGCCTCGGGAACGATAGCGAAGTCGATCTCGGCCTACGACATGGTGTTCAGCGACGCGATCTACGGGAAGGCGCCGCGCTACGTCTCGCGGGAGCGCCTGAAGCTGATGCTCGACCACGAATACCAGCTCCTGATCGAGCGCCTTTCCTCCACGAGGGGTGACCACACCAACTTCTTCGTGTTCGCCGACACGGTCGCCACCAGCAACTACAAGGGCAACAACGAGGCCCACGGCTGGCTGGGGCTTCGCTTCCAGACGGAGCCCAAGGGGGAGCCGAGCGAGATCGTCGTTCACGCGCGCATGTGGGACAAGGAGGCCGTCCTGCAGCAACAGGCCCTGGGGATCGCGGGCGTCAACCTGATCTACGGGGCCCTCTACTACCGCAGCGACCTTCCGAAGCTCATCGAGTCGCTGAAGGACAACCTGGGCAGCAACAGGATCGAGATCGACATGCTGCGCTTCTCGGGCCCCGCGTTCGAGAACGTGGACAACCGGCTGATGTCGCTCCACCTCGTCAAGTTCGGCCTCACCAACGCCGTCATGTTCGGCAAGTCCGGCGACGTGCTCCAGCCCTCGGAGGTGCTCCACAAGAAGGCGATCCTTGTCGAGCGCGGCAGCTTCAGGCCGGTCACCCACGTGAACGTCGACATGCTCAACTGCGCCACGGCACAGTTCGTGCAGGAGCCCCTGGTCAAGGGCAAGGATGTCATCGTCCTCATGGAGATCACGATGAACAACCTCCTTTCGGACGGCGGCCTCGACGCCCAGGACTTCCTGTCGCGCGTCGACCTGCTGGCCGACATCGGCTTCACCGTCGTCATATCCGACTACTCCGAGTACTACCGGCTGACGAGCTACTTCAGGCGCTACACCAAGGAGATGATCGGCGTGGCGATGGGCATCAACAACCTGCTCGAGATCTTCAACGAGAAGTACTACGAGAACCTGGAGGGCGGGATCCTCGAGTCTTTCGGGCGCCTGTTCCGCAACTCGGTAAAGCTCTACATCTACCCGATGCGCCAGGAGGCGTACGACATGTACATCGCCCCCGGCGGCGAGGTGCGCGGGCTCCAGAACAAGTCCCTGACTACGAACGTGCTGATAAACTCGAAGAACGTGAAGATCGTCGACCACCTTTCGAACCTTTACGCCCACCTGCTGGAGAACCATTACATCGACAGCATAGTGGGATATAACACCGACATCCTGAACATCTTCTCGCGCGACGTCCTGCGCCGCATCAAGGAGAGGGACCCGAGCTGGGAGACGATGGTGCCGACCCCGGTGGTCGAGGCGATCAAGCGGCGCGGGCTCTTCGGCTACTCCGAGCACCCGGTGCTCGCCGCGGGCAGGTAGCATGCGCTTCTGCAAGTACCACGCTCTGGGAAACGACTACATCGTCCTGGACCCGGCGGACTTCCCGTCGTGGAAGGCCCCGAGCGAGGCTCAGGTGCGCGTCATCTGCCACCGAAGCTTCGGCATCGGCTCCGACGGCATCCTCTGGGGCCCCCTTCCCTCGGCCAAGGCCGACTTCGCCCTTCGCATCTTCAATCCCGACGGCTCGGAGGCCGAGAAATCCGGCAACGGCCTTCGAATCTTCTCGCGCTACCTTTGGGACACCAAGCGCGCTCCGGCCGGCGCGGTCAGGATCGAGACGCCCGGAGGGGTGGTCGAGGCCTCGCTGCGCGAGGAGGGCGGGCCCATCACCGTCGACATGGGCTGCGTGAGCTTCGACAGCCGGCGAATCCCGGTCGCGGGCGCGCCGCGCGAGGTGATCAACGAGGAGATCAGGGCCGCGGGGCGCACGTTCACCTTCTGCGCCGCGACGATCGGCAACCCCCACTGCGTCGTGCCGGTCGGCGACCTCTCCCCTGAGCTCGCGAGGCGCTTTGGCCCCGAGATCGAGGTGGACCCTCGGTTCCCGAACCGCACGAACGTCCAGTTCCTGAAGGTCATCGACCGTTCGACGATCCAGATCGAGATCTGGGAGCGGGGCGCGGGCTACACGCTCGCCTCGGGGAGCAGCTCGAGCGCCGCGGCGGCCGTCGCCCACCGCCTCGGCCTCGTGGACCGCTCGGTCTCGGTCAGGATGCCGGGTGGCGCGATCGGCATAGAGATTGGCGACAAGTTCTCGATCCGGATGACGGGCACCGTGAACCGGGTGGCCCAGGGGACGATGGACGCCGAGATGTTCAAGGTTTCCGTGTAGTCCCTCCCGTTTTGGCCGTTGCGCGAGCGCGGCCGCGCGGTCAGCCTCGACGGGTGACTGGTAGCAGGGATTCTAGAGGCCTGCCGGCCGCGGCGAAGCTCAACCTGGCCTTGCTGGGCGCGCTGGCTGCCGCCCTGGCTTGGCACCTCTGGCCGGAATGGTCCAAGGACCCCGACCTGTCCCACGGCTTCCTCATGCCGGCGGCCTGCCTGCTGCTGGTATACATCTGCCGGCGCTCGGACGGGGCGGGTTCGCTCGGGGGCGGCGCCGCCACGCTTCTTGCGGCGGCGTTCGGCGCGGCCGGCCTCGCGTCCCTCTGGGTCGGGGGCCTCCTCGCGGCCTCGCTCGACTGGGCGAGCCCGGTCGTCGACTTCGCCCTGGCTTCGTCGCTCGCGCTCCTGGGGATCGCGGCCGCGGCGGCCTTCTCCGACCGGCGCGACCCCAGGATTCTCTTCGGCTGGCCCTCGGTGGCCGCGGCGCTCATCTGGCCGCTCTCCGCGCCCATGCCCCCCGGGACGTATACGCGCCTCACGCTTGCCCTGCAGCTGTGGATCTCGGCTGGGGTCATGAGGGCGCTCGACCTCCTGGGCATCGCGGCGCACCGCGAGGGCAACATAATCGAGCTAGCCCGCGGCACGGTCGGGATCGAGGAGGCGTGCAGCGGCGTGCGCAGCCTTATCTCGTGCGTCTTCGCCGGCATCCTCTTCTCCGCCGCGCTGGTTCGCCGCCCGTGGGCGCGCGTCCTCCTGGTCGCGCTCTCGGCTCCGCTCGCCCTCACCATGAACTTCGCCCGATCGCTCGCGCTGACCCTCCTCGTAAACGCGGGCGTGCGCGTCGAGGGAGTCCTGCACGACGCGGCCGGCTACGCTGTCCTTGTCCTGACGGCGGCGATGCTGGCGGGCCTCGCGATCGCCCTGGACCGCCCGGTCCCGGCCGGGGCCGGGGCCGCGGCGCCTTCCGCCCCCTCGACGGGCGCCGGGCGCGCGCCGGCCTCGCAGATCGTCCTCGCGTGCGCCCTCCTCCTCGCCGCCTCGTCGGTGCTCCTGTTCGCTGCCGACACGCTCGCTCCCGCGCGTCCTCGCGGGCCGGCCCCGGACCTCCTGGCCCTCCTGCCCCCCGAGGCCCCCGGCTGGGAGGTGCGCACCAGGACGGACTTGGGACTCTTCGCCGGGACGCTGAGGACCGAATCGATGGCCGAGAGGACCTATCTGCGCAGCGGGTCTGCCGGCGCAAGCCAGGTGACGATCTACATCGCCTACTGGCAGCCGGGCCAGGCCTCGGTCGGGCTCGTGGGATCCCACACGCCCGACGCCTGCTGGCCGGGGGCGGGATGGGTTCCCGGCGACGTTGCGGATCGGAGCGTCGTGCTCGAGGCGGGGGGCCGGCCCCTTCCCGCCGCCCAGCACAGGCTCTTCACAAGCGGCGCTTTCGCGCAGCAGGTCTGGTTCTGGCAGCTGTACGGCGGGCGCCCGATCGAGGTGGGAAACACCCACTCGGTGCGCACCCTGATCGCGATCGCGCTCCGCTACGGCATCCGCCAGTCGGGCGAGCAGTACTTCATCAGGGTCTCTTCCAACAGGCCGTGGGACGAGGTCGCGCGCGAGCCGTTCTTCGCGGAGTTTTTCAGCCGGGTTAGGCCGCTCGGCCTTTACTGACGGGCCCGTTGCACCCAATGTGCGCAGACGATCCGGCCAAGAGCTTGCCCATGGACAAACCCAAGATCGAGCTTCCCGCGTGGCTTCCCTGGGCCACGACCGCGTGCTTGGCGGCCCTGGTCGCATGCCTGGGCGAGCTCTGGCTGATCGAGAAGGCGCGCACCCGCTTCCTGCGCGAGCAGATCCAGCTCACAAACGTCGCGGCAAAGTCGGCCCAGAACGAGCTCGATGCCGAGCGCATCCTGGAGCAAAGGGCCGTGGAGAACCTGCGGCCCGGCGCGGCCGACCGGGCTCCGCTCGTCATCGCGATGGCGCCGCCAGGCGCGGCCGTCGCGGATTCCCCCGCGTCCGGGGCAGTCGTCCTCTACCCGTCGGACGGAAGCGGCCTGGCGGCCGTTTCCGGCGGGCCTGGGCAGCCGCCGGAGCGCGACTACCAGCTCTGGCTCGAGCGCGCGGGCGCGCTTCCCGCCCTTGCGTGCGCCGTGTTCCACGGGCCGGCGGCGCCGTTCAGGTTCGCTCTGCCCCTCGAGCCCGGATGGCGCTTCGTCGTCGTCGATGGAGCCAGGGGCGGCACCCGTACGCTCGATGAGGCCAAGGCGCAGGGTTCAATCATCCTTGCCACGCCACCCTTCACTCTAAGAATTCCAAGCCGATGATCATCAAACCGAAGGTACGTGGCTTCGTCTGCGTCACGGCGCACCCAGCAGGGTGCGCCGCCCATGTGGGCGAATGGATAAACCTCGTCAAGTCGAGGAACCCCATTCGGGGAGGTCCGCGCAGGGCGCTCGTGATCGGCGCCTCCACGGGCTACGGCCTGGCCTCCAGGGTCACGGCGGCCTTCGGCTGCGGCGCGGGCACGCTGGGGATATTCTATGAGCGCCCCTCGGAGGATGGCCGCACGGCCACCCCGGGGTGGTACAACTCGATCGCCTTCACCAAGGCGGCGCGCGCCGCCGGCCTTTTCGCCGGGAACATAAATGGTGACGCGTTCTCCGATGAGATCAAGGCCCAGGCCCTGGAGTCGATCCGCAGGGAGATGGGACAGGTCGACCTGGTCGTCTACTCGCTCGCCTCGCCGCGGCGCGCGCATCCGAAGACCGCCGCCGTCCACAAGTCCGTGCTCAAGCCCGTAGGGGCCCCCTACACGAACAAGACGGTCGACACGGACAAGGGCATAGTCAGCGAGGTGACCATCGAGCCGGCGAGCCCGCAGGAGATCTCGGACACGGTCGCCGTCATGGGCGGCGAGGACTGGGAGATGTGGATGAACGCCCTGGCGTCGGCAAAGCTCCTGGCCCCAGGTGCGCAGGCCGCGGCCTACTCGTACATCGGGCCCGAGGTGACCTGGGCCATCTACAAGAACGGGACGATCGGGCTCGCGAAGAATGATCTCGAGAGGGCGGCTCGCAACATCGATTCCCTGCTCAAGCTGAACGGCGGAGGCCGCGCAATCATCTCCGTCAACAAAGCCCTCGTAACCCAGGCGAGCTCCGCCATCCCCGTCGTGCCGCTCTACATCTCGATTCTCTACAAGATCATGAAGGCCGCGGGCACCCACGAGGGCTGCATCGAGCAGATGCAGCGCCTCTTCGCCACGCAGATCTACGCGCCGTCGGGACCCAGGTTCGACGAGGCCGGCCGCGTCCGCGTGGACGATCTCGAGATGAGGGCCGAGGTCCAGGCCGCGGTCGCCAAGGTCTGGCCCGAAGTGACGACCGAGAACCTGGGCTCGCTCACGGACATCGCGGGCTACCGCTCCGAGTTCCTCAAGCTCTTCGGCTTTGGCCTGGCCGGCGTCGATTACGGCGCCGACGCCGAGCCGCACGTGCAGATGGAGTAGCCTCTGGGCGGCCTCAGTCGTCGTCGCGGCCGCCGACGTTCAGCGACTTGCCGTTGTCCTTGGGCCCGAGGCCCAGGATGTACGGTGCCGCCTTTTTCGCCCACTCCTCGGGCTTCGGGTAGGATGACGCGCTGTCCGCGAAGCAGGTGCGAAGCATGTCCGTGTCGATGACGCCCGGGCTCAAAGGCACGGCGGCCATCCCCTTCGGCAGCTCCTCGGCCAGCGCCTTCGTGAGGCCCTCTACCGCCCACTTCGTGGCGCAGTAGGGGGCGACCTCCGCCGAGACGCTCCTGCCCCAGCCCGAGCTCAGGTTGACGATGACGCCGCTGCCCCGCTCGATCATCGCGGGAACGAAGGCCCGCACGACGTTGGCGATGCCGGCCACGTTCACCGCGACCACCTTGTCGAACTCCTGCGCGGGGACCCTCCAGAGCGGGGCGGGCTTGTTCATGAGCCCCGCGTTGTTTATGAGGAAGTCGGGCGCCCCTAGCGCCCCCAGGACGCGCTCCGACCAGAGGGCCACCTTGACGGGCTGGGTGACGTCCACCGCGTCGAAGCTGTTCGGCTCAGGATGCGTGAACCTCAGGTCGAAGATCGCGGGCCCGCTGCGGCCGCAGCCGGCGACCGTGTGGCCGTTCGCGATGTACCAGTCGGCGAGCGCGCGGCCGAGTCCCCGCGTCACGCCGGTGATGACGATCTTCATGGTGCCCCTAGCGCGACTGCAGGCTGAACTTGTTCAGGCCCGACGAGCGGCACGCGTCCATGACGAAGGCGAGCTTCTTCACCTGGCTGACCTCGTCGGCCTTGATGAGGACCGGGATGTCGACGTTAATGTCGTGCACCTGCTTGAGCTTCGCCATGAGCTCCGCCTCGCTGACGACCTGACCGTTGAAGGATATCTGGCCGTCCTTGTCGATTGCTATGGTGACCGAGCCCTTGAACTCGTTCTTGCCGGCCGTCGCTATCTTCGGGAGCGTGATGTTGAGCATCGTCGCCGACCGGAACTGCATCGTCACGAACGCGAAGAAGATCAGCATGACCAGGACGTCGATGAGCGGAACCAGGTTCAGCTCGGGCCGCTTGCGGTACCTTGGACGGAAGCTGCTCATGCCTTGCCGCGGTTGATGATCTTCTCGAGGAGCACCTCGAGCTCGGCCGAATAGTTGTCGACCTTGCGCGACAGGTAGCCCGAGCCCACGAGGGAAGGGATGGCTATAGAGAGGCCGATCACCGTCGCCGAAAGCGCGAGCGCAACGCCCTTCGTGAATACGACCGGGTCCGGGAGGCCCGTCTCGGGCGATATCTGCGAGAACACCTGCAAAAGGCCCGTGACCGTTCCGGAAAGGCCCAGCAGCGGTGCCGCAGCGTAGATGACGTCAAGGTACGGCACGCCGCGCTGCATGCGGTTCACCTCGAGCCTGGCGAACGCCTTGATGGCATCTTCGTCGTTGTTGTTGTGCTGGTCAGCGAACTCGACGATCCGGGCGAGGACGGTGTGGCGCCCCCCGACCAGCGGCTTGCCGGTCATGACGGCGTCGACCAGGTCCTGGGGGAGGACGGCCGTCCTCCTCAGGGCGTAGGCCCTCTCGAAAATGATGAAGACGGCGAGCGCCGAGCATATCCCGAGCGGATAAATCAGGAGCCCTGCTCCCTTAAAGACCTCGATCATTCCAAGTAACATAGGGGGTGGTGCGCTAGTAAGACGGCGATTGTTGAAAAAAGGTCCGCAAAACTACGCGTTATCTAGCCCGCAGCCAAGCTGATAACAATGAGCGCGCCGGGAATCGCGCCTCGCGGGGAGCCCGGCTCGGGTTAGGCCATCATATAGCGCAACTTACCGGCGACTTTCGCGGCATCGCCGGCTCCCTCGATCAGCTCGCCGATCGGATCCCAGCGCCCGTTAACGAGCGCGTCCCTCGCGCTGTCGCGGATGGAGACGGACACGGTCTGCCCTGCGAAGGAAACCTTCTGGCCGGCGACGTCGATCGATACCTCCGTCGCGGGATCGGCCTCGACCGCGGCCGCGATCCTCGCGATGTCCACGCGGCTCGCCGTCACGCAGGGCATGCCGAGCGTCGTCGAGTTGCCGAAGAAGATCTCCGCGAATCCCTCGGCGATCACGGCGCGAATCCCGTGCTTCTGCAGGGCCTGCGGGGCGTGCTCGCGCGACGACCCGCAGCCGAAGTTGACGCCGGAGAGCAGGACCGAGGCCCCGTTGAAGCGCGGGTCGTTGAGCGGATGTGCCTTGGTCGAGCCGTCCGCGTTGCGGCGCATGTCGTAGAAGAGGTACTCGCCGAGCCCGTCGAAGGTGACGCACTTCATGAAGCGCGCCGGGATGATCCGGTCGGTGTCTATGTCGTTGCCCGGGACGTGGACCGCCCGGCCCGCGACGCGCGTGATCTTTTCGAGTGCCATGGTGGGTATGAAGGCGGGGCTTCGGGGCTCTTAGTTGGAGGCGACGCCGAACACCTCACGGGCGTCGGCGACAGCGCCGGTGACGGCTGCGGCGGCCACCATGAGCGGGCTCATGAGGATCGTGCGGCCGGTGGGGCTGCCCTGGCGGCCCTTGAAGTTGCGGTTCGAGCTGCTGGCGCAGAGCTGGTCCCCGACCAGCTTGTCCGGGTTCATGGCTAGGCACATCGAGCACCCGGCGGCCCTCCACTCAAATCCCGCGTCGCGGAAGATCTTGTCGATCCCCATCTCGGCGCACAAGAGCCCGACCCCCTGCGAGCCGGGCACCGCGATCGCCTTGACCCCCGGGGCGACGTGCCGGCCCTTGAGGAAGCGCGCGACCTCCTGAAAGTCGCTCAGGCGCCCATTCGTGCAGGAGCCGAGGAACGCCACGTCAATTTTCGTCCCCTTTATGGGCGCGCCGGGCCGTAGCTTCATGTAGGCCAGCGCCTCCTCGATGGACGCCCGCTCGTCGGCGGCGGCCGCCTTGGCCGGGTCCGGAATCCGGCCCGTGATCGGAAGCCCCTGGCCCGGGTTGATGCCCCAGGTCACCGTGGGGGCGATGTCGGCTGCGTCGATCCGCACCACGTCGTCGTAGGCGCAGCCCGGGTCGCTCGCGATCGCGCGCCAGCGCGCGATCGCCGCGTCCCACTCGGCCCCCTTGGGCGAATAGGGCCTGCCCTTCAGGTAGGTGAATGTCGTCTCGTCCGGATTCACGTATCCGGCCCGCGCGCCGCCCTCGATCGACATGTTGCAGACGGTCATGCGCTCCTCCATCGAGAACCGGTCGAAGACCTCGCCCGCGTATTCGTATGCGTAGCCGGTCCCACCGTTCACGCCCAGCGTGGTGATGATGTGCAGGATGACGTCCTTCGCGTAGACCCCGGGGCGCAGGCGCCCGCCGACCTCGATCCGGCGGACCTTGAGCTTGCCGAGCGCCATGGTCTGCGTCGCCAGGACGTCGCGGATCTGGGTGGTGCCAATGCCGAACGCGATCGCCCCGAAGGCCCCGTGGGTGCTCGTGTGCGAGTCGCCGCAGGCGATCGTCGTTCCGGGCTGCGTTATCCCCTGCTCGGGGCCGACGATGTGGACGATGCCCTGCTTACCGGTCGAGCGGTCGAAAAAGGTGATCCCGAACTCCTTGCAGCTCTTCCTGAGCTCCTTGATCATGGCGTCGGCGAGCGGGTCCGCGTAGGGCTCGCTCACCTGGTCCGTGGGAACGATGTGGTCGACCGTGGCGAACGTGCGGTGCGGCATGGCGACCTTGAGCCCCAGGTCGCGCATCATCCCGAAGGCCTGGGGGCTTGTGACCTCATGGATGAGGTGGGTTCCCACGAGAAGCTGCGTCTGGCCGTTCGCGAGCTTGCGCACGGCGTGGGTGTCCCAGACTTTCTCGAATAGCGTCTTCGGCATGGGAGCTACTTATAACATGAAGTTGCGTTGTCGGGGAAATACTTGTTTGGCTCTCTTCGATGCCCAGGGAGTATCAATTCCCGTTTGAGCTGCGCCACCTCGTGTACTTCCGCGAGGTGGCGCGCCAGCTTCACTTCAGGAAGGCCGCGGAGGCACTCTCCATAGCGCAGCCCGCTCTCAGCCGCCAGGTTGCGCAGCTCGAGGCCGCGCTCGGGGTCCGGCTTCTGAGCCGCTCGAGCCGCAGGGTCGAGCTCACCCAGGCCGGCTCGGCGCTCGTCGAGCGGATCGAGCCCGTTCTGGCCGCCCTCGGGCGAATCCCCTCGGACTTGGAGGCCGTGGCCGACGGCCGCGTCGGGCGCCTGCGCGTCGCCTTCACCGGCCTCGCCATGGCGACCGTCCTGCCCGACATCCTTCGGGACTTCCACCGGCGCTTCCCGAGGATCCGCCTCGAGCTGAACGAGTCCCCGACCTCGGCGCAGATCGCCGCGCTTCAGGCGGGGGAGATCGACTGCGGCCTCTTCCACCCGGACGCCCCTTCGCCAGGCATCGACACGGCAATGCTGCTTCGCGAGCGAAACGGCGTGCTCCTTCCGGCGGACCACCCGCTCCGGGCGAAGAAGACCGTGCGCCTGAGGGACCTCGCCGACACACCCTTCGTGCTCTTCCCGCGGTCGTTGAATCCCGGGTTCTATGACCGGGTCCTTGCGGCCTTCGCCGGGGCCGGCGTCGCACCGAGGATCGCGGAGGAGGTCTGGCCGCGGGCGAACGGCGTCGGCCTCGTGCGAGCCGGCGTCGGAGCGACGTTCGTTTGCCCTTCGGAGGCGACATACCTCCCTCAGAGGGTGGTCTTCCGCAAGCTCGTCGGCCCGGCGCCCGAGAGCCGGCTGGTCGTCGGGTGGCGCAGTACCCACGCGCCGACCCCCGCCCTGTCGGCGCTCCTGGACGCCGCCAAGGCCCACGCGACCCACTAGGCCGCCGCGCCGATGCGGTCGTCCAGCTTGAACGACCTAAGCGCGAGCGCGATGGCCACAAGCATGAGGCAAGCCGCCTCGTAGAACGCGATGCCCGGGATGTGCCACCGGGCATCGTCCCGGATGCACGCGGCGAAGCTCTCCGCAGCGATCAGGGGCCCGAAAATGGCGGAGAGGCTCGTGAGCCCCGAGATGGAGCCCTGGACCGCCCCCTGCTCGTTCGCCGGGACGTGCCTGGTGATGAGCGCCTGGGCCGAGGGACCGGCTATGCCTCCCCAGGCCCCGAGGGCAACGATCGCGTAGATCATCCATCCCTGGGTCGCCGAGCCGTAGCCCGCCATCGCGAGGGTCGTGATTATGAGGCCGATCATGAGCCCCCTCCTCTCGCCCGTGCGGGCGATGATTTTGCGCACGAGCCCCCCCTGCACGACGACCGCCATGACGCCGATGAACGCGAGGGAAAGGCCGACGTCTAGCGTTGACCAGTTGTAGCGCTCTTGCATGTAGAGAACCCAGATGCCCTGCAGGAGCGAGTTGCCGAGCATGAAGATGAAGTACATCCATGCCAGATCGACGACCCCCCGGAAGCGCCGAAGCGCAAGGAGCGAGCCGACCGGATTCGCGCGGCCCCAAGAAAAGGCCCTCCTGTTCTCCGGTGGCAGCGACTCCGGAAGGACGAAGGCCCCGTAGAGCCAGTTGGCGCCGACGCATCCCGCCGCGACGAAGAAGGGCAGCCGGATGTTCACCTGCCCGAGCACGCCGCCAATCGCGGGGCCGATCACGAAGCCCAGGCCGAATGCCGCGCCCACCAGGCCGTATCCCTGGGCCCGCTTCTCGGGCGGCGTCACGTCGGCGATATAGGCGTTGCAGGTGGCCAGGGCGCCGGCCGTGACGCCGGAGATGACCCGCGCGGCGAACATCCACTTCATGTTCGGGGCCAACCCCATGATGACGTAGTCGATCGCGGTCCCGGCGAGTGCCAAGAGTATCACCTTCCTGCGGCCGAAGCGGTCAGACAGGGACCCGAGCACGGGCGAGGCGATGAACTGCATCGCGGCAAAGACGCCCACGAGGAGCCCGTAGTAGCTCGAGCCCGAGGCCACGCTTCCTCCCTCGAACTCGGTGACGAGCGCCGGGAGCACCGGGATCAGGATGCCGAAGCCCAGGACCAGGAGGACCAGCGTGACGAAGATGAAGCCGAGTGCGGGCTTGCGCTGGGCGGGCTGGTCCATTGTGCGGATGATCGGGGGAAAACGGCTTTTGGAAAGCCTGCTGTTTGGTACGGCGCGCGGCCTGTGCCGGGGCGCTCCCCTGAAGGCCGCGCCCGGCCCTAGGCCCCGGCCGGGCAGAGCTCCAGGCCGGCGGCGCGCAACAGGTCGCCGACCTTCGCCGCCCCGAACGCCGCCACCTCGGCGCGGCTGCGCCCGAGCGCCTCCTGAAAGGCGGCGCTGGCCTTGAGCCTCTCAAGTATCGCCTGCGCGAGGACCTCGCCTCCGGCCAGGTCCGTCGGGTAGTGCACGCCGCCGATTACCCTCCCCCAGGCCAGCCTGTGCGCGTACTCGAGGATCTGCGCGTGCCTCTCCGGGAATATCTCGGAAAGGACGCCCGCCTCCACGAAGAACCCGATGGCATGCCCGCTCGGATACGACGCCCCGTGCGATCGGCTGACACAGGGATGCACCCGGGGGTCGGCCGCGAACGGACGCGGACGCGCGAACATCTTCTTGCTCGCGTTGATCGCGCCGTCCAGGTCGGAGTCGACTCCCCTGAGCAGGGCCGCCGTCTCGGGGAGGTTTTTCGCGTTGAACCATGCCCCGATGGCCTCCGAGAAGACGAAGACGTCGCCGGCGGCCACCCGCTTGGCCCAGTCGACCTGCTCGGGCGTCCGCCACGCCTGTGCCTGGAGCACGGCGTCGAGGTCGGCAGCGGCGGCGACGGAGCCAGGGGCCGGAGGCGCCGGCACGACCTTCGCGAAGTCGAAGTCGTCGGTCCTTACGAAATTGACCCCCACGGCCGTCGCTCCCGACAGCAGCGCCGCTAGGGAAAGCGCGCCTGCGAACATCAACGAGGCCGCGCCCAGCCGCCGCCACGACGCAGCGCCCGCGTCAGGTGTCCTTGCCGGGGACTCAACTGGCCTAGTTGGCTGCATACTCAATCAGGCGCCGGCACACCAGGTCGGCCCGCGGTGCCTTCCTGCGGGTGTCCCTGAGCCCGATGACGAAGTCCTTGGCCACGGCCACCTCCAGGAAGTAACTCATCCCTTGTCCCCGGAGCCTCTCCTCCTCGGCCGTGCCCTCGACCGCCAGGGCCGCTTCGCTCTCGGGCGCCCAGGGCTGGCGGGCAAATAGCGTCTCCTTGACGTCCAGCGAATCAATCTGGCGGACCGCTTCGATGAGTTTCATGTGACCGCAATCCCCGGGGCACGGGGAAACCTCGCCCACACGCTGCCCCTGTTGCGCTGCCGCCGCAACACTCTTTGGCTGCGTGCGCCCCATGCATGGGCGGCTCCAGCGCGGCTCCTCACTCAACCGCCGCCCCGGACTCGGTCAGGAGCTCCCTAAGCACCGAGCGGTGGCAGTGCGCCTCGTCCTCGCAGTAGCAGCCCACCGAGAAGTTGGCCGTTAGCGAGAGCGCCGCCAGGAGCTCAAGGTCATGCCTCGCCTCCGGCGAGGCCATCTCGGCCCTGTACTTGCGCTTGAAGGCCGATCACTGGGCCGGCGCCTTCGCACGCTGCCCTAGAGCAACCGTCGCGGCGCTAGGGGCAAGGTTCGGGAACCAGACGTCGTACCAGTCTTGCGCGGCGAACTGCTCCTTCGGCACGCCGCGCGGCGGACGCCGGACCGTACCTATCCTCGGGCCCTCGCCCGGGACGCGCGCCGTGCCAAGGCGTACGACTCGAACGCTCACGGGAACCCCGCGCTGGGATCTGCGCCGCGCGGGGAAGGGCGCATCCGGCTGCGGCTTGGCCGAGGCCTCACTTTGTCTCCGCGGGCCTGCCGCACTTGCCGGCCGCGAGCCAGAGCATCGGGCCGACAAAGAACGCCTTGCCGATGAAGTAGAGCCCTATGCCGGTCGACATGACGTCATCCTTGGTGCTGAACCCGACCTTCGCGAGAATCCACACGCCGCCCAGCAGGCAGAATGCGGACGATAGGCATGCCCCGCCTTGCGCCATTGTCTTCATGGCCTCCCTTTTCTCAGAATCCTGGGCGCACCGCAACGCTAGGGCGCGGGCCGCGCGCCCGCATGGCGCTCCCGGTCGGCGATGGCGCGCCGAAGCAGCGCGGCCAGCGCCGCGGCCAGCGCCGCGGCGACGCTTCGCACCTTCACGTGGCGCAGCCTCCTGCCCGTCCCCTCGAGCAGTCCCGCCGGGTCGGCCAGCGCGGAACCGTGATAAAAGCCCAGGTTCACGTGCGAGCTCTGGACGCCGATGTAGGCGTAGTGCTCGCTCATCTTCCTGGGGCCGACCCCGTAACTGGCGATCTGCTGCTTTCGCCAGACCACCTCGACAAAGTCGCGGTCGTTGGCCGCGATCAGCTTTCGAAGCGCCCGGCACACCGGGCGCAGCCCGGGGGGCGCCGCGGCCAGGACGTCGGCAAACTTACCGTGGATGGTTCCTGAAGCCATGCGGCCCTTGTGCCCTGCGCCCGTCAGGCCTTTGGGATTCTGACATGCCTGTAGATCCCCGCAACGAACAGCCCCAGGGAGAGGAGAATCACCGCAGCGGCGGCCCAGTCGTAGGGGACCCAAAGCTTCCTACCCAGCTTCGTGCCGACGAGCCCCGTGGACGCTATCACGCCTCCCCAGACGAGCAGCAGCCTTCCGCCGTAGGCGTTGATCTCGAACCATCTCTCGTTCGACTCAAACGCCTGCGGGATCCGGATGCCGTACCAGCAGTTCATACGCACCTTGCGCCCGACGAGCGGCAGCGCGGAGCCGATCGCGAGCAGCCCGACGGCAACATGGATCAGTGCGACCGGGTTCATCCCCGCCGCCTCCCGGCTCTTCCCTTCCTTGGGCGGCTCGGGCGCGCCTGGCCAATGTTGAACGTCATCCCGAAGGGATCGCGAACGTAGCAGCGCGGTTGCTTGGCGTCCTCCTCGATGAGCCTGCAGCCGGTCGCAAGGAGCCGGGCCTTCGCGGCCGCCACGTCGGGCACGAGGAACTCAAAGACGGGGCCGTGCCTCTCGCCCTTCTCCACGTACAGCTTGAAGCTCCCCGTCTCGAACCCGGCCATCGTCCTGCTCAGGCGGGACGCCCGAAGCCCCATCACGCGTCCGTAGAATCTCAAGGCGCGGCCCCACTCGTCAGTCCGGATGATAATGTCCCTGGAGGATTTCATCTCGCTTGTGGCCGGATCCCCCACCCTAGGGCGCGGGCGCATTCGGGCGCAAGACGAGGCTCTGGGCAAATCGCGGCCTCGCGGGGCGCGGCCTTCAACCGGAGCGGCTGTCCTCATCGATGATCCGCAGCCCCTCCGTCCAGTCCGCATACACCTGCCAAAGCCGTACCCGGCCGTCCCGGATCGCGGCCCTCCAGGCCGCGGTCATCCTGATCCTGTTCGCGCGGACGGGCCCGCGCCTGCCCTTGTAGGTTCCCGAGGTCGACCCGAACAGCGCCACGGTGCTGCCGTGCTGGAGCGCATGGGTGACGCGGATCCTGTAGTCGGGAAACATGGCCAGGAAATGGCGCCAGCCCTCGATGCCCTTGCGCCTTCCCGAGTGAACATGGCCCCGGGAGTCCACGAAGGTGTACCCCGCCGCCATGAGCTTCGAAAGTCCGGTCAGGCTCCCCCGGTTTATCGCCCCCACGAAGGCCCTCGCGACCTTTATCCCGTCAGGCTTCATCGGCTCGCTTGTGGGACGGCAAGCCGTTTTGGGTCGCCGGGGCGCCGCCCTCCTGCACCCTGGATTCCCACGGCCGAAGTCTCGGAAGGAAGCGCCGCACATGCATGCGGTACTCCCGATACGGCTCGCCGAAGCGGCGCTCAAGCTGCGGCTCCTCCACGAAGGGGATGAAGACCAGGTTGAGGGCCACGAAGCATGCGGCCCACACGGCCTGCGGCCGCGACAGAAGAGCGAAGGCCTCGCCAAAGAGGATGAGGAACACACCGGATATCATCGGGTTGCGGACGTACCTGTAAGGCCCGTTTGCGACGAAGGCCCGCGGCGGATCCCACGGGGCGAGCGTTCCCTTGCCCTCGGTCGCAAAATGCCACACCGACGCGGAGGCCAGGACGATTCCGAGGACGAGCAGGGCCGCGCCGCCAGCCTGCACGAGGATGGGGCCGGCCGAGGCGCCGATCGCCGGCTTCAGGCCGTGGCTTCGCGCGATCCAAACCGGAACGAGGACCGTCACGGTGAATGGAAGAATCGTGATCGAGAGCAGGTGGCGAAGGAGCATCTTCATTGCGACGCGGCTACCAGGAGATCTTGAGCAGCTCTATGCCGTGGTTCTCGGGGTTGAACCTGAACTCAAACTCCGTCGTGAAGCGCAGCCCCACCACCTTCTTGTACGTGCCTCCGTCGCGCCACGTGAATCCGCCCGCATCGATCTTCCTCTGCCAGTCATCGACCGCCTGGTCGAGAGCCCTGTAGTCGTCGGTCACGGTGAAAGCCGGCATGACGACCGGGTCGCCCCTGGGCGCGGGGCTTGCCTGCGGCGCCGGCTCCGCCTGCGCGCCCTTCGCAAGGCTCTGCCTTATCAGCTCGGTGATCTGCATGCGAACCGCCGGGGCCCCGGCGCCCTGCTCGTCCGCCCAGGCAGCGCAGCTGCCCGCGAGAACCATCGCCAGAGTTGCTCTCAGGGGTCTCACGATGGGTGTGCTCCGGCCCCGGGGCGTCCGGGCTAGTCCCTCAGCTTATCCATAAGCTTGTCGACGTCCATGGATAACTGCGTGCCCGGCTGGACGTCCAGCGCCTCGCGCGCGCGCTCCACCGCCTCGCGCGCCTGCGGCTTCATGCGAAGCTGGGCCAGGTGCTCGGCGAAGGACACGACAATCTGGTCGAAGAACATGGTGCCGGCCCCGCGCCCGAACTGCGCCAAAATGTGGTTGTAGGTCGCCATCTGCTCGTCGAGAGGCTGCGTCGACAGGCTGCGCGCCAGGATCGACGACGCCTGCATGATCGCCAGGTCGGCGCGGTCGCCCTTGAGCCTCTCGGCGATGCCCCGCTCCTCGTAGTCGGCCAGGCTGCGCTCGCCCCGGGCGCGCAGGCTGCTGACGACCTTGTTCTCGAAGTAGATCACCAGGTCGGGATACCTCGGGGAGAAGGCGAGTGCCGCCTCCCGGAGGACCCCCTCCTGGGCCGCGGGGCCCGGCCCGAGCCTGGAGTTGGCGTCGGCCAGCGTCTCCCATGCGTCGAGGTTTCGCCTCTCGTAGTTCACGGCCTCGCGGGCCGCCTTTGCGGCCAAGCCGGCATTTCCGACCTCGATGAAATCACGCGCAAACTCCTCGTGCACCCTCGATTGCATGAACGAAGGCAGCGCCCGGAACCGCTCGGACAGGAACTGGAGCTCGTGGTCGGAGATCTGCGTCCAGGTCTGGGGGTCCATGGCGGCGCCCGTTACGAGGCGCTGCTCGGCATACCGGCCGGCGTCGAGCCTCCACTTGCCCTGGCCGTCCAGGTAGCCGAACCAGGCGTGCCTGCCATCCTGGCCCGCGCCGGCGAACAGGAGCGTAGGCACGCCCCGCGCCTTGCCCGCCTGCGTCGCAAAATACGCCTGATCCACGCAGATTCCCCCCTCGGCGAGGATCGCCTGGAGCGTGTACGGCTCGCCCGTCCACGTGAACTTCGAAGAGTCGTTGAAGCGGTCCATCCTGTACTTCACCATCTCGTACGCGTCCTCGAAGTGGTCCAGCGGGCAGCGCACGTTCTGCAGCGACCACTGCAGCTCGGGCACCGACGCCGCGAAGTCCACGACGAACTTGAGCTCCTCCGGCCGCAGCCTCGTCAGCCTCTGGTAGGTGCGCCCGAGCGAGTCCTGGGTCGTCAGCCACTCAAAGGGCTCGGCCGGGTTGGGCAGCTTCCTCGGGAGCGCCTCCTGCGACACCTGGTTGTGCGGCCAGTACGGCGGCGGCGGCACGTCGTAGACGAGCGCGATCGCGATGGCCAGCGACGAGTACTTGGCGAACTTCTCGGGGTTCCTGCGGTGCAGGCCCTCGAGGATCCCGAACACCTTCGGCAGGTAGTCGAGCTGGTTCAGGTTCGAGAAGAACTCCTCCGAGAACTGCGGGTTCTCGATGAGCCAGGCCTGCATGGGCTGCGACAGGCTCGATCCCATGGGCTTGTCCGTCGGTTGATACTCGCCCGCGACGGCCGGGTAGTCGAGGTGCGAGGCCTGCATCGCCCGGATCCAGCGGGAGACGAAGTGGGTCTCCGGCTCGGAGAAGAGGACCGCCCACTCGAAGGCGTGGAACCAGGCGTCGGCGGCTATGAAGCGGTCCTGCTGGAACCCCCGAAGGGCGGCCGTGCGCAGGGGCACGGCCACGCTTGCCCACCCCGAGGACGCGGCCGCGTCCTCGACCGCGTGGAGGCGCGCCGGGGTCGGCGGGTCGAGCGCCTCGGCCTCAGAAATCGCGAGGTCCGCCTGCTGGGCGAGGCAGACGGCCGGCAGCATCAGGGCGGCGGCCACGAGGCTCCGGGTAGCGCTGCGGTTGGGCGGCGTCATAACAGCCGCGATACCATGGCAGTTCCCGGGCCCGCCGCGACAGAAAACCCCGCTCTCCTTTTGCTTCGGGAGGCGGGGTTTTGCTCGGCGGCGGTTGGCCGCCTTTTTCTTATGGCACCACGCCTGTGGTGGCGGGGGGCGTCTTTTGCTTGAAAGTCAGGGTTTCGCCGTCGCGCACGACAAGGACGGCCTCGCCCTCCTTGACGTCCCCGCGCAGGATGGCCTCCGCGAGCGGATCCTCGAGGTAATGCTCGACCGCCCGGCGCAGCGGGCGCGCGCCGTACTTCTCGTCGTAGCCCTTGTCGATCATGAGCTCCTTTGAGTCCGCGGCGAACTCCAGGGTGATCTTCCGGTCCGCGAGCCTCTGCATGAACTTGGCAATCTCCAGGTCCACGATCGCCGACAGGTCCGCCTTATCAAGCGGCCTGAAGAAAACGATGTCGGAGATGCGGTTCAGGAACTCCGGCTTGAATATGCGCTTCGCCTCGTCGAGCACCTTCTCGCGCATCTTCTCGGCGTCGTTGAAGCTCGTGGCCGCGGCCGCGAAGCCCATCGAGGTCTGCCGCTGCAGGAGGTGCGCCCCGACGTTCGATGTCATGATGACGATCGTGTTGCGGAAGTCCACCGTGCGGCCAAGGGAGTCCGTGAGGCGCCCGTCCTCGAGGATCTGCAGGAGGATCTGGAGCACCTCCGGGTGCGCCTTCTCCACTTCGTCGAAAAGGATGACGGCGTAGGGCCTGCGCCGGACGACCTCCGTCAGCTGGCCGCCCTCCTCGTAGCCCACGTAGCCCGGGGGCGAGCCGATCAGGCGGGACACGGCGAACTTCTCCATGTACTCGCTCATGTCGATCTGCACCAAGGCCTCCTGCTTGCCGAACATGAGGGCCGCGAGCTGCTTCGCGGTCTCGGTCTTGCCGACGCCGGTCGGGCCAACGAAAAGGAAGGAACCGATCGGCCGGCGCGGGTCCTTGAGGTCCGCCCGCGAGCGCCGAAGCGCCCGGGCGATGGAGCCCGCGGCGACGCCCTGGCCCACCACGGCCTTCTGCAACTCGGCCTCGAGGTTGAGGAGCTTCTCGCTCTCCCTCGTCTCCATGCGCGACAGCGGGATCCCCGTCCAGTCGGCGACGACCTGGGTCATCATCTCCTCGTCAATCGTCACGCGCTTCTCCTCGCGCGACTTCTTCCACTGCTCGGTGGCCTGCTCCTGCTTGGCGCGAAGCTGCTTCTCCCTGTCGCGGTACTTCGCGGCCTCCTCAAAATGCTGCTCGCTGATGGCCTTCTCCTTGAGCCCGCAGACTTCCTCGATCTCCTTGGTCAGTCCCTCGATGTCGGGCGGGCGGCTGAGCGCCGATATGCGCGCCCGCGAGCCCGACTCGTCCATGACGTCGATAGCCTTGTCGGGCAGGAATCGGCCCGTGATGTAGCGGTCGGAGAGCTTGGCCGCGGCCTCGAGGGCCAGGTCCGTGAACACCACCTTGTGGTGGTCCTCGTACTTGCCGCGGATGCCCTTCAGTATCGTGACCGTGTCGTCCACCGACGGCGGCTCAACCTTCACCGACTGGAAGCGGCGGTCGAGCGCGCTGTCCTTCTCGATGTACTTGCGGTACTCGTTCAGGGTCGTCGCCCCGACGCACTGCATCTCGCCGCGCGAGAGCGCGGGCTTGAAGATGTTGGAGGCGTCCATCGCGCCCTCGGCGGCGCCCGCCCCGACGATCGTGTGGAGCTCGTCGATAAACAGGATCACGTTCCTCGCTCGCTTGATCTCGTCCATAACGGCCTTGATGCGCTCCTCGAACTGCCCGCGGTACTTCGTGCCCGCGACCATGAGCGCCAGGTCGAGCGTGACGACCCTCTTCTCAAGGAGCAGCTCGGGCACGTTGCCGCTCGCGATCTCCTGGGCCAGCCCCTCGACGATCGCGGTCTTGCCGACCCCCGCCTCGCCGATGAGCACCGGGTTGTTCTTCGTGCGCCGGCAAAGGATCTGGATCACGCGCCGGATCTCGGGCTTGCGGCCGACGACCGGGTCCATCTCGCCCTTGCGGGCGAGCTCCGTCAGGTCGCGCCCGAACGCCTTGAGGGCCGGGGTCTTGACCTCCTTCTTCTCGTCGGCGGGCGAGCTGGGCCTCTGGGGGGTTCCCGCAGCCGCCTCCTCGCCGGAGCCCTCGGAGCCCCCGGAGAACTGCGGGTCGAGCTCGCGCAGGATCTCGTTGCGCGTGCGCTCGATGTCGACGTCGAGCGACTTGAGGACGCGGGCGGCGACGCCCTCGCCCTCCCTCAGCAGGCCCAGAAGGATGTGCTCGGTGCCGACATAGGAGTGGTTGAGGGCCTTGGCCTCCTTGCCCGCGAGCGCCAGCACCTTCTTCACGCGGGGGGTGTACGGGATGCTGCCCTGTGCCTTGGCCTCCTGGCCCGTCCCCACCTGCTTCTCCACGGCCGCCCTGACGGTCTCCAGGTCGAGGCCCATCTTCTGCAGGACGCTGACCGCCACGCCCTGCCCCAACTTTATCAGACCCAGCAGGATATGCTCGGTCCCGACATAGTTGTGGTGGAAACGGTCGGCTTCCTTTCGTGCCAGCGCCAGCACCTGTTGGGCGCGCGGCGTGAAATTGTTCATCGGTTCCTGAGACATGGTTCGTTGATTAAATGGGTGCGTCAGTTCTTCCCGTTCGCTGACAAAGAGAAATCCGGGCGCGGAAAATTGGCAAACTCCGAACGAAGCCTATCGGCCCGCAGGAGGTCCCTCTGGCCGGCGTCGACCTCGGCCTTCTGGGCGTATTGCAGGTGGCCCGGCTGCGCCTCGATGAAGAGCCGGTCCGTGACGCAGCGCCTGGCCTCCGGGAAGATTCCGAGGTCCACTCCCAGGCGGATCAGCGAGAGCAGGTTCATGGCCTCGTTGGAGCTTAGAACGTGCCCGTTCTGGAGGATCCCGAACGCCCTGCCGATCTTGTCGAAGAGCTTGCCCGAGTCGGACTCGAGGAGCCGGGCGCGGGCGTTGAGCTCATGCTCGATGATGGACTGCAGCACCCCGGAGAGCCTCTTGAGGATCTCCTCCTCGGATTCCCCGAGCGTCGTCTGGTTTGAGATCTGGAATATGCTGCCGCTCGCGTCCGAGCCCTCCCCGAAAAGCCCGCGCACGACCATGCCGAGCTGGTTGACGGCGCGAACCACCTTCTCCATCTGGCTGGCGATCACGAGCGCCGGCAGGTGCATCATGGCAGACGCGCGCATCGCCGTGCCCAGGTTCGTCGGGCAGGCCGTCAGGTAGCCCAGGCTCGGGGAGAACGCGAAGTCGAAGCTGTCCTCGAGCAGCGAGTCCAGCTCGTTGATCGCGCCCCACACCTTCTTCAGCTGGAAGCCGCCGCGCATCATCTGGATGCGCAGGTGGTCCTCCTCGTTGATCATCACGGAAACCGTCTGGTCCTTGCTGATCACGACGCCGCTGCCCTGCTTCGAGCCGCTCAGCTCGCGGCTTATCAGGTGGCGCTCGACGAGGATGCGCCTCTCGAGCTCGCCAAGCTCGTCGACGCCGACTGAGAGCCCCCGCTTCAGAAGCGGCGTCGAGATAAGCACGCTGCGGCAGGACTCCAGGACCTTCTCTCGCTCGGAGGGCTTGGCCCAGCCGGGGAACGGGTGGCCGGCCAGGTTGCGGGCGAGCCGGATCCGGGTCATGAGGACTATCGCCGACTTTCCGCTTGAGGAGTCGGTGAATTCCGAGGGTGCCTCTATGAGGGAGCCTATGGTCATCGTTCTTGGCGCTGGGGTTTCTGTTCAACGGCCTGCCGGACCTGGTTGATCTCGTCGCGGCAACGCGCCGCGTCCTCGTAGCGCTCGGCCTTGATCGCCTCGGAGAGGTCGCCCTCAAGCTTGCTCAGGCGCTCGTGGAGCGAGCGCCGCTCGATCGCCCTCTGGGGCACCTTGCCCGCGTGGACGACCCCCTTGTGCATGCCGTCGAGCATGGGGTCCAGGATGCCCTTGAATGCGATGTAGCACGCGGGGCAGCCGAAGCGGCCAAGCTTCTTGAAGTCCACTGGCGTGAAGCCGCACTGCTCGCAGCGCATGCCGCCGGCCGTAGCCTCGGGGTTGAGCGAGGCCTTGAGAAGAAGGTCCGCGAGGGAGAATCCGCTCGGGTCCGTGACGCCCTTCTCCTGGGCGCACTCCTCGCACAGGTCGATCTTGTGCACCTTGTTGTCCAGTATCTGGGTAAGGTGCACCGTCGCCGGCTTTGAGCAGATGTCGCACTTGATAGGGTTTGCCATGGATTGTCTTCTTCTTCCTGCACCAAACGTGCCACGTATCGTCTCATTGGGCAAGCCGCAGGCAACGGGCCTGAGTCCGGCTCAATTCTGCGCACACCGTGCGCTGCCAAGCGCCATAACGGCGCACCCGGGCGTGTCCTTAAGTCAGATCCGAGTGCCCTCGGTCAGGACCCGCTTCCTGAACTCGGCCAGGACCCTGCGCGTGATCGGGCCGGGCTTGCCGGTGCCGATGGTGCGCCCGTCGAGCTTCACGACGGGGATCACCTCGGCGCCCGAGCCCGTGAGGAAGCACTCGTCGGCGCACCACAGGTCGTAGCGCGTGAGGTTGGCCTCGCGCTCCGTTATCCCGAGGTCCTTGGCGATGTCGATGATGGTGCTGCGGGTCACGCCTTTGAGCGCCCCCTGGAAGGTGGACGGCGTCACGATCTCGCCTTTGTGCACGATGAACACGTTGTCCGCAGTCGCCTCGGCGACGTATCCCTGGTCGTTGAGCATGATCGCCTCCAGGGCCCCGAACTGCTTGGCCTCGATCTTGCCCAGGATGTTGTTCAGGTAGTTGAGGGACTTGATCGTCGCGGGCAGCGACGCCGGCCCGATCCGGCGCGTCGGCACCGTGACGATCGCCAGGCCGTTCTCGTAGTACTCCGGCGGATAGAGCGATATTTTGCCGGCGATCACGAAGTACGACGCCTGCTTGCAAAGCCAGGGGGACAGCCCCAGGTCGCCCACGCCGCGGGTCACCACCGCGCGGATGTAGCCGTCCTTAAGGCCGTTCTGGCGGCAGGACTCGCAGATGGCCTCGCTCCACTGCGCTCGCGTAAGGGGCATGTCCAGCAGGATGGCCTTCGCCGAGTACTCGAAGCGCTCGAGGTGCTCGTCCAGGCGGAAGACGTTGCCTCCATAGAGGCGTATGCCCTCGAATACGCCGTCCCCGTAGAGCAGTCCGTGGTCAAAAACCGACACCTTTGCGTCGGCCTCATCGACAAACCTGCCGTCGAGATAGATCTTCATCGTCCCATGCTACAAACCGGAGCAAAGTGTTGTCGAGTTCCATGAATTCGGGGGGTTTTGCCCCAACGCTGTTAAGATGTCGACAGCGCCCTTCGCGCCAGACGCCAGCACGACCTTCGTCATAGGCCACCGCAATCCCGATGCCGATTCCATCTGCTCGGCCATAGCCTACGCGGCCTACAAGGAGGCCCGCGGCGAGGCCGGGCACGTCGCCGCCCGCTGCGGCAACACGAACGACCGCATAGACAGGATCCTCGGGCGCTTCCACCAGCCCCTGCCCGTCTACGTGAGCGACGTCTCGCCGCGGGTGCGCGACCTCATGGCGACGGCCGTGGCGGCGGTGCCCGAGACCGCCACGTGCGCCGAGGCGCTGGAGCTCATGGACCGGGGCGATCTGCACCTGCTGCCGGTGACGGACGGCGCGGGCCGGGTGGTCGGCACGCTCTCGCTCCCCCACCTGGGCGGCATCTTCATTCCCCGGGTGAAGGAGCCGCGGCTCATGCGCCAGGTCCACGGCTCCCTGGCCGACATCGCCAGGGCCCTCAAGGCGGCCGTCGTGCACGCGGTCGACGACGCGCGCCTCGAGGAGTTCTACGTGAGGCTCGGCACCATGGACATCCGCTCCTTCTGGAAGATCTCGGAGCGGGAGGGCATCCCGGCGGCGCAGTCGATCATCAACTACCCCCACATCGAGAAGGACGAGATCTTCGACCTTCCCCGGATCGTCAGCAGGAAGAAGCAGCTGATCCCGTACCTGACGAGCCTGCTCAAGGAGACGGCGGGCTGACGCCGCCCGGGGGTGCGCCTAGATGTGGATCGACTCCCCGCTCGTCGCGGCGGACGCCTCCATCACGGCCTCGCTCAGCGTCGGGTGCGCGTGGATCGTCTGGTGGATCTCCTCGACCGTTGCCTCGAGCTCGACGGCCAGCCCGTACTCGGCGATGAGCTCGGTCGCCTCGGCGCCGATGATGTGGGCGCCGTAGATCTCCCCCGTCGCCGCGTCGGAGATCACCTTGACGAAGCCCTCGGTGTCCGCGGAGGCCACGGCCTTGCCGGAGGCCGTGAACGGGAACTTGCCGACCTTAATGGCGAGGCCCTTCTCGCGGGCGGCCTTCTCGGTCAAGCCCGTGCTGGCGACCTGGGGCTGGCAGTAGGTGCAGCCCGGGAAGTCCTTGACGCGCTTGGGCCTTCCGTGCCCGAACATGCCGTTCACCGCGTTCACGGCCTCGTAGGTCGCGACGTGCGCGAGCCATGGCGGGCCGATGATGTCGCCCGCACCGTAGATCCCCGTGATGCTCGTCTGGTAGTCGTCGCCGACCTTCAGGAAGTTGCGCTCGAGCTCGGGCTTGAGCGCCGGCGCGAAGACGCCCTCGATGTTGGCGACGACGCCGATCGCCGAGAGGACGACCTCGGCCTCGACCGTCGTCTTCGACTCGCCCGCGACCAGGTCCACCGTGACCGAGTCCTTCCCGACCCGGAAGTTCTCGCACTTCGTGCTGACGTGGATCGTGATCCCCTGCCTCTCGAATGACCTGTGGAGCGTCCTCGAGACCTCCTCGTCCTCGACGGGCAGGATCTGCGGCAGCATCTCGACCAGCGTCACCTTGGAGCCGAATGCGTTGTAGAAGTACGCGAACTCGACGCCGATCGCTCCCGCCCCGACGACAAGGATGGACTTGGGAAACACCTTCGAGGCGAGCGCCTCGCGCGAGGTCATGACGCGAACCCCGTCGACGTCGAGGCCGGGGATGCGGCGCATCCGGCAGCCGGTGGCGACAAGGATGTTCTTCGCGCGCAGGAACTTGCCCTTCTGCTCGCCCTGCGTGATCGAGACCATGCCCGGCGCGCTCACCTGGCCCGCGCCCGGGACATAGTCGACCTTGTTCTTGCGGAAGAGGAACTCGACGCCCTTGGCCATCTGCCCTGCGACCGAGCGCGAGCGGTCCATCACGCGGGCGAAGTCGAAGCCGACCTCCTTTACGGTGAGGCCGTAGGCCTCGGCCTTCTTCATCTTCTGGTAGAGCTCGGCGCTTTTCAGGAGGGCCTTCGTCGGGATGCAGCCCCAGTTGAGGCAGGTGCCGCCCGCGCGCTCGAGCTCGATGCAGGCCACCTTTTTTCCCAGCTGGCCGGCCCGGATGGCGCCGGCATAGCCCGCGGGCCCGCCGCCGATGACGATCAGGTCGTATTCAGTCGTGTCAGCCATGCTGTCAAGCTGCCCCCGCGGGAACGAGGGGCAACTAAATATCGATGACGTCGCCGCCCCCGGCGCCCGGCCGCGGCGGCCTGGGGCGGGGCGGGCGCATGAGGCCGCTCAAGACGAAGTTCGTCAGGCTTAAGACCAGGGAGCCGCCCACGGCGGGCCAGAAGCCAGAGACGACAAAGCCGTCCACGAGGCGCCCGACAAACAGGAACAGGAAGGCATTGATAACGACTATCCCAAGCCCCATCGTGAATATGATGAACGGCAACGTGAACAGGATGAGGAGGGGCCTTAAGATGGCGTTTAGGAAGCTTAGGAGCACCACGGCCCAGAAGAGCGCCCCAATCCCGCTGCAATGGATCCCGGGGACCAGCTGGGTCGCGATGAGCACCCCGACAGCCAGGATCAGCCAACGCACGAGGAGTTGCCGGAAGGGCGAGTTCATCCGCAGCGCCACTCTCCCCCTGTAAGACGCACGGGCAATGAAAATAATCGTCCTGCAGGACCGCCTCCGCAGCGGGGGCACCGAGAGGCATTCCATCCTGCTCTCCCGCGAGTTCGCCGAGGCGGGCCACCGGGCCGAGCTCGTGACGTTCCGCCCCGGGGGCGCGCTCGCGGGGACTGTCTCGTCGGCGCACCGCTGCCTGCAGCCCTTCGACACGGGGATCGACTGGCTGGCGCCGGGGCTCACCGGGCGCATCCTCGCCGGATCGCCGGACATCGTCCTGTGCATGGGAAAGACGGCGAACTGCTTCGCGTGCCGCATCCAGCGGCGCGCCGCCGCGCTTGGGCTCGCGACGAAGGTCGTCGCGACCCTTCGCGCGGGCGACAGGCTCCCGTGGTTCTACACCTGCTCCGTGCGCCGGGCCTGCCACGCCGTGACGAACAGCGACGAGGCGGCCGAGCGCCTCGTGGCCGCCCACGGCATCGAGAGGGGCGCCGTCAGCGTGATACACAATTCGCTCGTCTTTCCGGAGTCGGCCGGGGGGCGCGACGAGGCCCTTCGCTCGGATCTCGGCGCCGGGACGGGCTCCACCGTGCTCCTCTCGGTCGCCATGTTCCGGCCCCCGAAGAACCAGAGGGCGCTTTTGGAGATCGCAGCCGGGCTCCCGGGCGACTGGGACTGGCGCCTCTGGCTCGTCGGGGACGGCCCGGAGCGCGGGCGCTGCGAGGCGCTCTGCAGGCGCCTCGGCCTCGGGCGACGCGTGAGCTTCCTCGGGTTTCGCGCCGACCCGGGGCCCTACTACCGCTCGGCCGACATCGCGGTGCACGCCTCCAGCGAGGAGGCCCTCTCCAACTTCCTGATCGAGGCGCAGGCGCACGGGCTTCCCGCCGTCGCCTGCCGCGCGCTGGGGATACGCGAGTGCTTCGTCGAGGGCTCGACGGGCTGGATGGTCGAGCAGGGCGACCACGCCGGGTTCCGCTCCGCGCTCGCCCTGCTCGCGGCCGACACCCCCGCCGTCAGGGCCGCGCGCTCGCAGACCGCGAGGGCATTCGCGAGGCGCTCGTTCGACCCCGGCCGGCAGGTGAAGGCGTACCTTGCGCTCTTTGAGTCCCTCCTTTCGGAGAAGCCCCAGGCGCCGCGCCCGTGAGCCTTCCCAGTGTCCAACGCCAGGGGGCCTCGCGCTCGAGGCCCGAGTGCATACGCCTCCGCGGGGTGCGCCAGAACAACCTCAAGGGGTTCGACCTGGACATCCCGCTCGGCCGCTACGTGGTCGTCACGGGGCTCTCCGGCGCGGGCAAGAGCTCGCTCGTCTTCGATACGCTCCACGCCGAGGGGCAGCGCCGCTATGTGGAGACCTTCAGCGCCTACACGCGCCAGTTCCTGGAGCTGCTCGACAAGCCCAGGGTCGACTCGATCGAGAACATCCGGCCGTCGATAGCGATCGAGCAGACGAACACCGTGAAGTCCTCCCGCTCCACGGTCGGCACGATGACCGAGCTGACGGACTTCTTCAAGGTGTGGTTCAGCCACGTCGCCGAATGCTTCGACCCGCAGACCGGGGAGCGGGTCGACGACGACAATCCCCAGTCGGTCTGGAGAAAGACGCTGGCCCTGGCGCAGGGCGCCAGCGTGCTCGTGGCCTTCGAGGTCGCGAGGCCCGGGAGCCTCTCCTGGGCGGAGATCCTCGCCAATCTCAAGGGCCAGTCTTACGTGCGCGTCCTGGCCGGGGGCCAGGGGGGCGAAGGCCTGTCCGTCCAGCGCGTCGACGAGCTCCTCGCCGACCCCGGGCGCCTCTCGGGCGAAGGCAGGATTTTCGTCGTTCAGGACCGGGTGCGCGTCGAGCCCGGCGCGATGGCCCGCTTCACCGAGGCGGCCGAGACGGCCATGCACTTCGGCAGGGGCGAGGTGCGCGTCTTCGGGGAGGACCGCCGGGAGCTGGGCCATTACTCCCGCGGCCTGCATTCCCCGAAGACCGGCCGCAAGTTCCGGCCGGCGACGCCGGGCCTGTTCTCCTTCAACTCGCCGCTAGGCGCCTGCCCGAAGTGCAGGGGCTTCGGGCGGGTGATCGACATCGACTACCGGCTCGCCATCCCCGACTTGTCCCTGTCGGTGGACGGGGGCGCGATCCGCTGCTGGGAGGGCGCGGTCTACAGCTCGTGCAAGGGCGACCTGAGGGTATTCACGCGCAAGAACGGGATCCGCACCGACGTCCCCCTGGATCGCATGAGCGAGCGGGACCGCTCCTACATCATCGACGGGGAGCCGGGCTACGGCGAGGAGAACGGCAAGCAGTGGCCCCAGTACTGGTACGGGGTCAAGGGGTTTTTCCGCTGGCTCGAGAAGAACACCTACAAGATGCACGTGCGCGTGTTCCTTTCGCGCTACCGCTCCTACAACACGTGCCCCGACTGCGGCGGCGCCCGCCTCCAGCCCGAGGCGCTCTGCTGGAAATGGAGGGGCCACTCGCTGCCCGACCTCTACAGGATGTCCGTCGCGCAGCTCCTGGACCTTGTCGGCTCCGCGCGCCCGGAGCCGGGCGCCAGGCAGGCCGACCTCGCCCACGAGTCGATCCTCTCCCGGCTGCGGTACCTGCGCGAGGTGGGCCTGGGCTACCTGACGCCGGACCGGCCGTCGAGGACGCTCTCGGGCGGCGAGGTCGAGCGCGTCAACCTGACGAGCTGCCTCGGCACGTCGCTCGTCGACACGCTCTTCGTCATGGACGAGCCGAGCGTCGGCCTCCACACGAGGGACATCGGCAGGCTGGTCGCGATCATCCGCTCGCTGGTCGACGCCGGCAACACGGTGGTCGTGGTCGAGCACGACGAGGTCATGATCCGGGCGGCCGACCACGTGATCGAGATAGGGCCCGAGCCCGGCGCGAGGGGCGGCCACGTGGTCTTCCAGGGAAGCGTGGCGCGGATGCTGCGCGACGCGCGAAGCATCACCGGGGCGTACTTCTCGGGAAGGCGGGTCATCGAGGGGCGCTCGGGGCGCCGGCCGGTGCCCGCCGGCCACAGCGCCCTGGAGTTTGACGGAGCAAGCAAGCACAACATCAGGAATCTCGACGTGAGGATCCCGCTCGGGCGCCTCGTCTGCCTGAGCGGCGTCTCGGGCTCGGGCAAGTCGACCCTCTTGGACAACGTGGTCTACCAGGGCCTTGCCGCCGGCCGCGGCGAGCCGGCCGAGGACCCCGCCGCGCTTCGCTCGGTCAGGGGCGCCGCGGCCATCTCGGAGGCCGTGCTCGTCGACCAGGGCCCCGTCTCGCGCACGCCCCGCTCCAACCCGGCCCTTTACGTCGAGGCCTGGGAGCTGATCCGGGAACTCTTCGCCGGGACGCCCGCGGCGCAGGCTGCGGGCATGGCGCAGTCGAGCTTCTCGTTCAACAGCGGCGAGGGGCGCTGCGACCACTGCCAGGGGCTCGGCTACGAGCGCGTCGAGATGCAGTTCCTCTCGGACGTGTACGTGCCCTGCCCCGTGTGCGAGGGGCGACGGTTCAAGCCCGAGGTCCTCGCGATACGCTGGAACGAGGTGAGCGTGGCCGACGTCCTGGCGATGAATGTAAGCGAGGCGATCCGCCTCTTTTGCGGCCACGAGCAGATCCTGCGCCGGCTCTCGTCGCTCGACGCCGTGGGGCTCGGATACCTCGCCCTGGGCCAGCCCCTGAACACGCTCAGTGGGGGCGAGTCGCAGCGCCTCAAGCTCGTGCGCTACCTGGGCTCCATAGGCAGCGAGGCCGGGGCGCTCCTGCTGCTTGACGAGCCGACGACCGGGCTGCACCGGCACGACGTGGGCAGGCTCCTCGGGGTCCTCCAGGCGCTTGTCGAGCGCGGCCACAGCGTCGTTGTCATCGAGCACAACATGGACGTGCTCAAGGCCGCGGACTGGATAATCGAGATGGGGCCGGACGCGGGCGACGCGGGCGGCCGAATCACGGCCCAGGGAACGCCCGAGCAGGTCGCGGACGCAGGCGTCGCGACGTCGCCCTTCCTGGCCGCAGCCCTGGCCGGGGTCGCCCCGGCCCCGGCCGGCGACGCCGGGAGCGGCCGGCCGGCCGCTGTCACGTGCACGGCGATCGAGGTCGTCGGAGCCCGCGAGAACAACCTGAAGGACCTCTCGGTCTCGATCCCGCTGCGCAGGCTCACGGTGGTGACGGGCGTCTCGGGCTCGGGCAAGTCGACCCTCGCATTCGACATCATCTTCGCGGAGGGCCAGCGCCGGTTCATGGAGTCCATGTCGCCCTACGCGCGGCAGTTCGTGGAGCAGATGCCGCGACCCGCCCTCGACCGGCTGACGGGGATACCGCCCGCGGTCGCCATCGAGCAGCGCGTGACGCGCGGATCGCTCAAGTCCACCGTCGCCACGATCACCGAGGTGGCGCAGTACCTGCGCCTCCTCTACGCCCGCCTGGGCACGCAGCACCACCCGGAGACCGACCGGCCGGTCACCCCGCTCTCGACGGGTTCCCTAAAGAAGCTCCTTTCCAGGGTTCTGGCTACGCCAAGGGCGCGCCGGGCCAGGCACCTGTACCTGTGCGCGCCCCTCGTGCGCGGCAGAAAGGGCCACCACCAGCCGATCGTCGACTGGATCCGCAGGCAGGGCTACGAGCTCCTGCGGGCCGACGGCAGGCTCACCCGGGTCGACGCCTTCCGCAAGCTCGACCGCTACAAGGAGCACGACGTCGAGGTCGTCGTCGCGGACCTGAAGGGGCATGCAGGGCCCGGGGTCGCGCTCGAGGGCGCGCTCCAGGTGGGAAAGGGTTCGTGCTTCCTGCTAACGAACGCGGGCGACGTCCTGTCCTGGTTCTCGACGACGCGCACAGACATCGAGACCGGCGAGTCGTTCCCCGAGCTGGACCCGAAGGACTTCTCGTTCAACTCGCCGCGCGGCTGGTGCCCGACCTGCCGGGGCTACGGGAGGATCTACCCCTGGATGCTCGAGGACGACGAGGAGGGCGACGGGAACGCCGCGCGCCTGCGCCAGCTGGGCCTCGGGAGCGCGGACGAAAGCGGCAGGGACGGCGAGGCCTGCCCGGACTGCCGGGGCGAGCGCCTCAACCGCGTGTCGAGGAGCGTGAAGCTTCATCTGCGGGGGAGGCGCCCCGCCCTCTCCCTGCCCGCGCTTCTCGCGTGCACGCCCTCCGGGCTCATCGGGGCCCTCGAGGCCCTCGATCTTGACGAGAGGGGGCGGGCCGTTACGCGGGACATCGTCCCCCAGATCCGCGAGCGGCTCAGGTTCATGGACCACGTGGGCCTGGGCTACCTGTCGCTGGACCGGCCGACGAAGACGCTCTCCGGAGGGGAGGCGCAGCGCATAAGGCTCGCGTCCCAGCTGGGGACGAACCTTGCCGGAGTCCTCTACGTCCTGGACGAGCCCAGCATCGGCCTGCACGCCCGCGACAACCGCCGCTTGATCGCGACCCTCGCCGCCCTGCGCGACAAGGGCAACACGCTGGTCGTCGTGGAGCACGACGACGAGGTCATGTCGAAGGCCGACCTGATCGTGGACCTGGGCCCCGGGGCGGGCGTGCACGGCGGCGAGCTCCTGGCGCGCGGCACGCCCTCCGAGATAAGGAGAGATGCGTCGTCACTCACGGGCCTGTTCCTGGCGCGCGGCATAAGGCACCCCATCAGGGGCTCGTACCGCGACTGCGGCAAGGGGAGCTGCCCGTGGCTCGAGCTCAAGGGGGCGCGCCTTCGCAACCTGCAGGGCGTCGACCTCCGGCTGCCGCTGGGCAGGCTCGTCATGGTCGCGGGCCCCAGCGGGGCCGGCAAATCGACGCTCTTCAGGGACATTTTGGGCCCGGCCGTCGCGTGCGCCGTCCGGGAGGCGAGGCCGCGGCTCTCGGGCCGGGATTTCGCGAGGCAGTCGGGAGGGGGGCCGGCGCCGTTCGACGAGCTGCGAAATGCGGACGGCTTCCGCACGGTGATCGAGGTGGACCAGTCCCCGATCGGCAAGACCCCGCGCTCCACACCCGCCACCTACCTCGGCATCTTCGACCAGATCCGCGCCTTATTCGCCTCGCTGCCGGAGTCCAAGATGCGCGGATACACGGCCTCGCGCTTCTCATTTAACACGGCCGGCGGCCGCTGCCCGACCTGCGAGGGCGCGGGAAGGATCCGCCTCGAGATGGCGTTCATGCCCGAGACCTACCTGCCCTGTGACGACTGCCAGGGCTCGCGCTACGGACCGGAGCTCTCCGACGTGATGTGGAAGGGCAGGACGATCGGCTCGGTGCTGCGGCTCACCTTCGAGGAGGCCGCCGAGTTCTTCTCCTTCGACGCCGAGCTTTCGCAGGTCAGCCGGCTCATGGCGGACTGCGGCCTGGGATACCTGACGCTCGGCCAGAGCTCCTCCACCCTCTCCGGGGGCGAGGCGCAGCGCCTGAAGCTCGTGACCGAGCTGTCGCGCGGCCTCGCCAACCGCAGGGAGAGGAGCCGGGGCGAGAGCCCGCGAAACCTCTACATCCTCGAGGAGCCCACGATCGGCCTGCACTTGAGCGATTGCGAGAAACTGATCGGCGTCCTACACGCGCTGGCCGACCAGGGCCACACGGTAGTCGTCATCGAGCACAACCTGGACCTGATCGCGGAGGCCGACCACGTGGTCGAGCTCGGGCCGGGCGGCGGCCCCGACGGGGGCCGGATCACCTACCAGGGGGACCTGGCCGGCCTCGTGCGCTCGGCGCGCAGCTCCACCGCGCCGTTCCTTCGACCGCTCCTTCGCAGGTCGAAGGCCCGCGGCGTCACTTCGCCAGCGCGGCCCTGACGGCGGCGGCGATCTCCGAGGCCCTCACCGGCTTGATCAGGCAGGCGGAGAGGCCCGCCAGGCTCGAGCTCCTGCTTATGAACTCGGGGTTCGTGTATCCCGTGATCAGGATCCGGCGCGTCGACGGCACCATCTCCATGACCCGCATGAGGAAGTCCAGGCCCTGCTCCCCGGGAAGCATGTGGTCGCAGACGATTACGTCGTAGCGGCGCGCCGCGAGCCTCAGCTCGGCCTCGGCGGCCGACTTCGCCGTGTAGACCCTGCACGACTTCTTGAGCTCCTCGCCCAGCGACTCGAGAAGGAGCGGCTCGTCGTCGACGAGCATGACGACCGGCAGCGCCTTGGGCTCTGGTTGGGCGCCAGGCATGTCCCCTAGGGCCCCTTGGGCTCCTCCGAGCGCGCGGCCTCCCTCACCACCTTGATGAGCTCCCCGAGCGTGACCGGCTTTAACAGGTACCTGTAGAGCGCGGCCTCGTTCACGCTGCGTATCAGCATCTCGGGCTTCATGTAGCCCGTGACGAGGATCCTCTTCATTTTGGGGAATTCCTCGCGCGCCCGAACAAGGAAGCTCATCCCGTTGCCCCCGGGCATCAGGTGGTCGCTTATCACGACCTTGAACTCCTTCTTTCTGAGGAGGAAGTCGGCCTCCCGCGCCGACGTGGCGGTGGAGACCTCGAAGTAGGGGCTCAACGCGGCTTGAAAGGTGTCCAGAATGGGCTGCTCGTCGTCGATCACGAGGATAGAGTCCTTCGGCGGCGCGGGATTCTCGTCGGCTGGATGCATCGCAGGTGCGATCATGTTTGCGCCAAGCGGGTTGGCAAATGGAAACCCGACGCGCCGCCGCCGCCCCGCCGGGGGTCTTTTGATTTGCCACTCACTTTGGCACTTCGTTCACTGGGCGCACCGAAGCCGATGGGCGAAGCCTCCCCAGTTTCCGCAAGCCTCTCCGCGAGAAACTCCGCGGGCCACACCCGCATCCACCTCGCGGCGAGGTACGGGGAGCTGGACAAACTGCCCAGAGAGGCCCTGACCGAGGAGCTCCTGACGCAGAAGAACGACGCGGGCTACACGCCGCTCCACCACGCGGCGATCGGCGGACACCTGGACCAGGTCCCGGCCGCCTTCCTGACCGCCGAGAACCTCTCGATCCGAAGCAATGCCGGCTACACGGTGTTCCACACCGCGGCGGCCTACGGCCACCTCTCCCAGGTGCCGGCGGGGCTGCTGACCCCCGAGGTCTTCCTCATGCCCAACGGAACGGGCAACACGCTCCTGCACGAGGCCGCGGAAAACGGGACCCTGGACAAGATCCCCCGCGAGTACATCAGCGCGGAGACCCTCGCACGCCGGAACGTGAGTGGGGAGAGCGTCCTGCACATTGCCGCCTTCAACGGCCACCTGGACCAGGTGCCGCCCGCCCTCCTCGGCGAGGAGGCGCTGCGCGAGGTGACGTCCGCCGGCGACACGGTCTTCCACTCGGCCGCGATCTCGGGGCACCTGGAGCAGCTGCCGGCCGCGCTGCTGACGCCGGAGAACCTCTCCGTCCCGAGCAAATCGGGCTTCACCCCGATCCATGCCGCTGCCGAGACGGGCCAGCTGGGGAAGATCCCCCGGGAGCGGCTGACCGCGGCCCTTCTGCTGACGCGAAACGACAACGGGGACACGCCGCTGCACGCCGCTGCGTTCGAGGGGCACCTGGACCAGGTGCCCCCGGAGATCCTGACGCGCGAGAGCGTCGCCACGCGCAACTACGACGGGGTGTCGGTTGCGGCGCTCGCGGCGGAGCGCGGCTTCATAGGCCAGATCCCCTCCCGGGCGCGCCCGAGGCAGTTTGGGCCGATCTCGAGGCTGCTGCGCAAGCTCAGCCACACGCGCTCGCCGTTCTGAGGGACCGGGGTCGAGGGGCGGGCTCCCATCCGCGCCTCGGGCCGCCGCTTTCATGGCAGCTCGTAGATCTCAGCCAGGGCTACGCCCGCCGAGCCGCCTGCCCCTGAGATCCTCATCGTGTAGGCGCCCGGGGGCACCGAAACCAGGCCGGCACTGTCAGCGCCGGCCAAGTCAAGCGGGAAGGCGCCGACCAGGGATGCGGCTGCGGAGATGTCCGCCCTAGCGGGGCTGCTCGCCCACCCGGTGTTCGTCAGCTTGCCAAAGTGGCCCTGGACCAGCTCCAGCGTGGGACGCGCCAGGGCGCCGATGACGCCGAACCGGGCTAGGCTTGGGCCGTCGGCGCGGCAAAGCAGCGATTCGGCACCTGTTCCGCCGACAACCAGGCCGACGGTCATCACATTGTCGCCGGTGCCGACAAAACCGCGCGAGGAGACATTGGCCAGGCGCGTGCCGCTGCACGAGATCTCATGGATCTCCTCCTCGACGATCCCGGTGGTACCGTCCGCGCCGGCGATCTCGACCGAGTATTTCCCCTCGGGGACGTTCACGATCACGGCCGAATCCGCGCTGTTTGGCGGCAGGGCGGGCGCGCCCGCGCCAGCCGATGCGGCGGAGATCTGCGCCGCATCTGGGTTGGTCCCCCACCCCGTGTTGCGCGCCAGCACGATTCCATTCGCGTTCAGGACGCTCAGCGAGGGACGCAATAGAGCGTTTGAAAACCCGCGTTTGCCTAAGCCGGAGCCTATTGCCCGGATCAGGAGCCTCTCCAGTCCGTGCCCTCCGACGACAATCCCGGTGACGAGGATGTTCTCCTTGGTCCCAACGGCGCACCGGGTGCTGACGCTGGCGAGCCGCGCCGTCCCGCTTGTCGAGGGAAGCCCCGGGGCCGCCCCATAGTAGCGGGCCATGACGGCCCACAGGCAAGTGACCGCGCAGAGAACGGCCAGGATGCCCGCCAATGCCGGGGCAAACAGTCGCGAGGATCTTCGCAGCATCGGCGGGAAGGCGAAGATCACCAAGGGGGCGACGGGAAGGAAATAGCGCCCCTCGACGCCGTCTATCGGCTCGCTTGAGCCGGGCGGATTCCAAAGCGCGTACTGCGCTGCGTATATGAGGAGCACGCACGCCGCCGCCGCGATCATGAGGGAGCGCGGGCGCCATCCCAGGCCCGAGGATCCGCCCGACTCCAGCAGGAGGCAGCCAAGTGCGCCGCAACCGAACGCGGTGTAGAACCAGCCGGGCATTGGAGTGTCTCCCCAGCCCAGCGTCCCGACCATCCATTGGAAGTTGTAGGAGTACTGCAGGCGGATCGTATGCGCCACCAGCGCGATGAACGCCAGCGGCGCCTCGGCGATGTGGCGGCCCTGCGATGCCGGATCGATGAGGATGTCACCCTTGCCCGGAACAAACAGGGCCGCCGCCACGCGGCCTCAAAGCAGGACGGGCAGCAGGCAGCAGGCAACGGTAGCCGCGCTGAAGATCATCCTGCCCCGCAGCGAGCCGAGTCTGGGGATGACCAGAAGCCAGGCGACGGCCGCCATCGGCAGGTAGGCGGGCTTCGCCGCAGACAGCAGCCCCGCCAGCACCAGAATAACCGCCTGCTCCCGCGGACCGACGCGCACATCCCGTCGCATCGCCAGCCGCACCAGGAGCGCCAGTAGCAGAGCCGCCCCGGTGATCAGCATGCCGTCAGGGGCGATCGAACCGAAGAGGTACAGGCTCATCGGGCAGACCAGGAGCACGAGGATCGTCCATCGGTAGATCGGAAGCGTCCTCAAGGCGGCATAGCCAAGCGCCACGGACGCCGCAAACGCCGCAAAGCGGGCCAGGTACATGAGGCCAAGAGGCCCGATCCGAAGGTGCCGGCCGAGAAACACCGCAACCGTCTGCGGCAGATAGCCCGCCGGCCCGTAAACCACGGTGTGCGGGAAGGATTCGTAGACCCGAGGCGCCTTGCTCCAGTCGACGAAGGCCGGGTGCAGCAGGCGCACGAAGAGGCTGCGCGACATCTTCCTCTCATTATGGAACGGCATCCCTTCGGTGTCGGTCACATCGATCGCCGCCTTGGGCAGTTCGCCGCCGGCCGCGCCGCCGCGCCTCTCGCCGATCAAGGTGCCCTCGCTGAGCTGGAAGACGCGCGCGTAGTGATCGTTCTCGTCCGGGGCCTGGAAGGGGCCGTTTGCGAGCAACACGCCCAGTCCGAACGAGCACGCCAAGACGAGAAAGAGCGCTTCTGGGCCCAGGTGCTCTATCGAATTCCGCAACCGCGACGCCGGGAACGGGAGCTTCATGCCTAACAGTGTCTACCTTCATGCGCCGCAACGCAGCAAGCCTGGTCGCCTGATCTAAGCGCTCCGGCACATCCGGATCCCTCGCTAAGGGCGCCGCAGGCGGCGGGCAGATTCGATTGGCTTCACCGGCTGGCAAGCCCGTTTACCCGGCCATTCGCAGCAACCGGCGGCCGGTGCGCCCCCACTTTGGACTTTCCCCCGGGGCCCGAAAGTCGTGAGATGGGTGTTCCCTCTGTCACCATCTTCCCATGAATACATCGATCGCCTCCATCACAGCCCGCGAGATCATTGACTCCCGGGGTAATCCGACCGTCGAGGTCGACGTTCGCCTCGCCTCCGGCGCGTTCGGCCGCGCGGCCGTCCCGTCCGGCGCCTCCACCGGCGAGTTCGAGGCCATCGAGCTGCGCGACGGCGACAAGAAGCGCTACTCGGGCAAGGGCGTCCTGAACGCCGTTGCGAACGTGAAGGCGAAGATCGAACCCGCCCTGATAGGCTACGACGCCTTGGACCAGGTGGGGATCGACCGGACGATGGTCGCCCTGGACGGCACGAAGACCAAGTCGAAGCTGGGCGCGAACGCCATCCTGGGCGTCTCTCTCGCGACGGCCAAGGCCGCCGCGGCGGCGTCCGGCCAGCCCCTCTACAAGTACATCGGCGGCCCCAACGCGAAGGTGCTGCCCGTCCCCATGATGAACATCATGAACGGCGGCGCGCACTCCGACGCCCCGATCGACTTCCAGGAATTCATGATCATGCCCGTCGGCGCGCGCACGTTCGCGGAAGGCCTGCGCATGGGCTGCGAGGTGTTCCACGCGCTGAAGAAGGTCCTCAAGGAGAAGGGCCAGTCGACGGCCGTCGGCGACGAGGGCGGCTTCGCGCCGAACCTCGAGTCCATCGAGGCGGCGCTTGACGCCATCTCCGCGGCCGTGGGCCTGGCCGGCTACAAGCTCGGCAAGGACGTCGCCCTCGCCCTGGACCCCGCCGCGTCCGAGTTCTACGTCGAGGAGAAGAAGAGCTACGTCTTCAAGAAGTCGGGCGGCCGCTCCCTAACCGGCGACCAGATGGTCTCGTACTACAAGGAGCTCGTCAAAAAGTACCCGATCGTGTCGCTCGAGGACGGCTGCGCCGAGAGCGACTGGGCCACGTGGAAGAAGCTGACCGATGCGCTTGGCGACAAGATCCAGATCGTCGGCGACGACGTGTTCGTCACGAACACCGAGTTCCTTAAGAAGGGCATCGATATGGGTGTCGCCAACTCCATCTTGGTCAAGGTGAACCAGATAGGGACGCTTACCGAGACCCTCGACGCGATCGAGATGGCCAAGGAGGCCGGCTACACGGCCGTCATCTCGCACCGCTCGGGCGAGACCGAGGACGTGACGATCGCGGACATCGCGGTCGCGACGAACGCGGGCCAGATCAAGACGGGGTCGCTCTGCCGCACCGACCGGGTCGCGAAGTACAACCAGCTCCTGCGCATCGAGGAGGAGCTCGGGGCGTCCGCGATCTACGGCGGGAAGCTCTGAGGCGGCCCGGCTAGGCCGGAGCCGCCGGCTTGTCCCCGGCGGCCTCCGCCGGCCCGGCCTGAGGGGCCGGTCCGGTGTTTTCGGCGATCGTGTCGAAGGCGTCGGAGATCATCTGCAGCACCTCCGACTTCGGGGCGTGCTTGAGGACATACGTCTGGGCCCCGAGCTCGCGGGCCTGCATGACCGTCTTCATCGTGCTCTGGGACGAGACGACGATCACGGGTATGGCCGGGTGCGCGGCCTTGAGCCTCGAAAGCACCTCCAAGCCGCCCACCTGGGGCAGGTTGATGTCCAGCAGGATCACGTCGGGTTTGTGCGCCTGCGCCTGCTCGAGCGCGGCCCCACCGTCGCCGGCCTCCCAGACCGTTTCGACACCCAGCTGCTTCAGGAGGACCCGCAAGAGCACCCGGACGTGGACCTCGTCGTCGATTATCAGCGCATTCTTCGGCCGTGGCATTTCGTGAAGTTTCAAAAGGCCGTGCCCGGTTGCAAGCCTGTCCCGCAGCGAGGGCGCGGCCGCTAGTCGGCCTGCAGGATGTACCCCCTCAGGTATTCGCTCTCGGGCATTGAGACGAGGACCGGGTGGTCCGGCGGTTGGTGGCAAAACTCGAGCACCCTCACCCTGCGGCGGGCGTCCGAGGCCGCCGCCGCAAGCACGGCGCGCAGGTCCGCGTCCTGCATGTGGTGCGAGCAGGTGTAGGTCGCCAGCACGCCGCCGGGCGAGAGCCTCTGCAGCGCGCGAAGGTTGATCTCCTTGTAGCCGCGCAGGGCGCCCTCCAGGGCGGACTTGGACTTCGCGAAGGGCGGCGGGTCGAGGATGACCACGTCCCAGGGGGGCTCGGCCTTGCGCGCCGCGTCGTTGAGCCAGTCGAACACGTTGGCCACCTCGAAGCGGGCTTCGGCGCGGTTGCGCTCCGCGTTCCTGCGCGCCGCCTCGATGGCCTCCGGGGCGCTGTCGAGGCCGAGGACCCTGGTCGCCCCGGCCCTCGCCGCGTGAACCGCGAACGAGCCCTGGTTGCAGAACGCGTCCAGAACGCTCCTGCCCGGGCAGTGCCTTGCGACCGCCGCGTGCTGCAGGCGCTGGTCCAGGTAGAAGCCCGTCTTCTGGCCGCCCATGAGGTCGAGCCAGACCTCGAAGCCGTCGATCGCGGCCCAGCGGGCCTCCCAGGGCCGGCCGGAGCGCGTGTGGACCTCCAGGGGAAGCCCCTCAAGGCGCCGGATCGGGGCGTCGTTGCGATAGACGACCTCCGCCGGGTGCAGGAGCGCGTGGAGAAGATCGCCGACCAGGGCCGACCTCCTCTCCATCGCGAGCGTCTGGATCTGCACGACGAGCGCGTCGCCGTACTGGTCGACGACGACGCCGGGAAGCTCGTCGGACTCGGACCACACCAGGCGCCGGTTGGCCCCGGCCTCGCGCCGGGCCACGGCCCGGGCGAGGGCCGCCGACAGGTAGGCGTCGTCCAGGGACACCCGCTCCCGGGCGAGCCTCCTCCAGACAATTTGCGAGCGCCCGTTGCAGATCCCGCTCCCCAGGAGCCTGCCCGCGCGGTCGCGGCACTCAACGACCTCGCCGTCGCATTCCGGGGGAAGCGGCGCCTCGACCTCGTTCGCAAAGACCCAGGGGTGCCCCGATAGCACCCGTGCGTTCGCGTTCGCCTTGAGCCTGTAAGCGTGGGCAGTCATCACCCGATGATCCCCGGGCGGGGACGCGCGGAGAAGCCCAAAGTTCAAGGCCGCTTGGGGGGCGTGAAAAGGCTTTCAAGGCGCTACGCGCGCCTTTTATGATGACCCCTTACGATGTCACTTCCCGCTGAAATCGCGCGCAGGCGCACCTTCGCGATCATCTCGCACCCCGACGCCGGCAAGACGACGCTCACCGAGAAGTTCCTGCTTTACGGCAACGCGATACACCTCGCGGGCGCGGTCAAGGACCGCAAGAACCAGCGGGCCACGACCTCGGACTGGATGGAGCTGGAGAAGCAGCGTGGAATCTCGATCAGCTCGACCGTCCTGCAATTCGACTACAACGGGCGGGTCGTCAACCTGCTGGACACCCCGGGCCACAAGGACTTCTCCGAGGACACGTACCGCGTGCTGACGGCCGTCGACGCCGTGCTCATGGTCATCGACGCCGCCAAGGGCGTCGAGACGCAGACGCGCAAGCTCTTCGAGGTCTGCCGGCGGCGCGGCATCCCCATCTTCACCTTCATGAACAAGTGCGACCGGCCAACGATGAACCCCATCGCGCTGGTAGACGAGATCGAGGCCGTCCTCGGCATCCAGGCGTCGCCCGTCGTCTGGCCCCTGGGGAACGGGGCGTCCTTCCGCGGGGTTTACGACCGGAGGGCCGGCCAGGTGCACCTCTTCGAGCGCGTTCCCGGCGGCGCCTTCCGGGCCCCCGTCAAGGTGGCCTCGCTGGGCGACGCCGAGGTGCGCGAGAAGCTGGACGACGCGTCGCTCGAGGAGGCCATGGAGCAGCTCGCGATGCTGGACGGCGCGGGCCACCCGCTTGACATCGCCGCCGTGCGCGCCGGCCGGCAGACGCCGGTCTATTTCGGAAGCGCCGTTAACAACTTCGGCATTCAGCTGCTCCTGGATGGGTTCCTCGAGGACTCCATCCCCCCGCAGCCGCGCTACTCGGTCGTGAACGGCGAGCCGCGGGAAGTGCCCGTTACCTCGGAGACCTTCTCGGCATTCATCTTCAAGATCCAGGCAAACATGGACCCCAAGCACCGGGACCGGATCGCATTCATGCGGGTGTGCTCGGGCAAGTTCGAGCGCGACATGCCCATCGTCCACATCCAGTCGGGGCGCACGGTTCGCCTGTCCTCTTCGCACAAGCTCTTCGGGCAGGACCGCGAGACCGTGGACGAGGCGTGGCCCGGCGACGTGATCGGCCTCGTGGGCCACGACGCGTTCGGGATCGGCGACACGCTCGCCAGCGACCGATCGATCCTCTTCGACGAGATTCCCCGCTTCCCCCCGGAGGTCTTCGCCTACATCTCCAACCCGAACCCCTCGGACTCGAAGAAGTTCCGGGCGGGCCTGGAGCAGCTCCTGCAGGAGGGCGTGGTGCAGTCCTTCTCGGCCAGGTCGGCGCCGCCGGGCTCGACGCTTCTTGCGGCCGTCGGCCCGCTCCAGTTCGAGGTCGTGCAGTACCGGCTGAAGAGCGAGTACGGCGCGGAGTCGCGCTTGGAGCCGGCCCCGTGGACCATCCTGCGCTGGATCGAGCCCCACCCCTCCCTGAGGAACCCATCCGGCATCATCGTGGCGACCGGGGTCAGTTTCGGCGCCGACAAGCTCGACCAGCCGGTCGCCCTCTTCCCGAACGAGTGGACGATGCGCTACTTCGTGGAGAAGAACCCGGAGCTGAAGCTGAGCGCTCTTCCGCTTGAGCAGGCAACTCCTGCTTGAACATTACGACCCCTGTGGAAACCCTCTGCCATGGCTCCGCGCGCCGACCGCTCCCCACGATGCCCCCCGTCCGCAAACTGATCCTGGCGGTCGCCGCCGCCGCGGCCCTCGCCGGCCCGGCGCCAGCCGCCACGGCGCCGGCCTACAAGGGGGCCATCTCGACCGACGCGGCGACCGGGGCGGTGCTCTTCGAGTCCAATGCGGACTCGATCAGCCCGCCGGCAAGCATGACCAAGCTCATGACGTTCGCCGTCCTGCAGGACGAGATCAGCAGGGGGGCTGTGGCCCTCGACACTCGCGTGACGATCACGCCCGAGGACGCGCGCGTCGGTCTCCTGAGGAAGAGCACGGCGGTCTGGCTTCGCCAGGGCGAGGTGTTCCCGGTCGAGGAGCTCATCTACGCGATGATGATCCAGTCGGCGAACGACGCCGCCTACGCGCTCGCGCACAAGGTCGGCGGCATCGTGCCCCTGTTCGTTGCGAAGATGAACGCCAAGGCCCGGGAGCTCGGCATGATGCGAAGCACCTTCCGCACGCCGAACGGGTACCCGCCGCCGAGCAGGAGGATCGCCGACGGCGACCTCTCGACTCCCAGGGACTACGCCGTGCTGTGCCGCTACCTGCTGCTGCACACGGACGTCCTCAAGTACACCTCGGTAAAGACCCGGGTCTTCGGCGCGGGCATGAGGCTGCAGCCGGTGCAGATGACGAACCACAACCACCTCCTCGGGAAGATTCCCGGCGTCGACGGCCTGAAGACCGGCTTCACCGACGGGGCGGGGTTCTGCCTGGCGGCCACCGCGCAGAGGAGCGGCCGGCGCATCATCGTCGTCATGATGGACAGTCCCGACTCGCGCACGCGCGACCTGAACGTCCAGGACCTGATATCGCAGGCGTTCATCCGCCTGCCGATCGTCGAGGAGCCGTTCGCGGCCAAGGCGGCTGCCCCGGCGGCGCCGACCCAGCCGACCAGGCCCGCGGCGGCACCCACGGCCCAGGTCGACGGTCCCGTCATCACCGTCCCCGGCGCGGCGGGCAAATAGCATGCGCCCCGACACCGATGCGGTGAGGTCGTACCTCCTGGGACTCCAGGACTCGGTCTGCCGCGCGCTCGAGTCCGAGGACGGAGCCGGGCGGTTCTCGGAGGACGCCTGGAGCAAGGACGAAGGCGGCGGGCGAACGCGCATCCTCTCGGAGGGCGCCGTCTTCGAGAAGGCGGGAGTCGCCTTCTCGCAGGTCGCGGGCCAGGCCCTGCCTGCGGCGGCGTCGGCGCGCCGACCGAACGTCTCGGGCCGCTCCTGGGGCGCGCTCGGCGTGTCGCTTGTCATACACCCCAGGAACCCCTACGTGCCCACGAGCCACGCGAACATCCGCTTCTTCGTCGCGGGGGCCGCGGAGAAGGCCCCGGCGTGGTGGTTCGGGGGCGGCTTTGACCTGACACCCTACTACGGCTTCGATGAGGACGCGGCGCACTGGCACCGGACGGCAAGGGGCGCCGTGGAGCCCTTCGGGGCGGCCCTCTACCCGAGGATGAAGAAGTCCTGCGACGAGTACTTCTACCTGCCCCACAGGGGCGAGGCGCGCGGCGTGGGGGGCCTCTTCTTCGACGACTTTGACGAGCTGGGCTTCGAGCGCAGCTTCGCGCTGGCGCGGGCCGTCGGGGAGGCCTACCTGCCGGCGTACCTGCCGATCGTCGCGCGCCGCAAGGCGGCCCCCTACGGGGAGCGCGAGCGCGCCCACCAGCTGCGCAGGCGCGGGCGCTACGTGGAGTTCAACCTCCTGCAGGACCGCGGCACCCTCTTCGGGCTGCAGAGCGGCGGGCGAGCGGAGTCCATCCTCATGAGCCTTCCGCCGCTTGTGCGCTGGGACTACGGCGCGGCGCCGCAGGCGGGCTCCCCCGAGGCCCGCCTCGTCGATCACTTCCTCAAGCCCCGGGACTGGCTGGCGGCCAACTGAACCATGAACTCACGGGAACGATTCCTATCGGCGTGCGCGTGCGCCCCCCTGGACAGGCCGCCGCTCTGGATCATGCGCCAGGCCGGCCGTTACCTGCCGGAGTACCGCGAGCTCAAGGCGAAGCACGGCTTCCTCAAGATGGTGCGCACGCCGGAGCTCGCCGCGGAGGTGTCGATGCAGCCCATCAGGCGCTTCGCCTTCGACGCGGCGATCCTCTTCTCGGACATCCTGGTGATCCCCGAGGCTCTCGGGCAGGGCTACACCTTCCGGGACGAGGGCGGGATCGCGATGGAGCGAAGGCTTGAGAACCGCTCGATGATCGAGGCGCTGCTTCCGGCCGCCGAGGTGCCGGGGCGTCTGGCCTACGTCGGCGCCGCGCTCTCGATCCTCAAGCGGGAGCTCGCCGGCAAGAGGGCACTCCTCGGCTTCGGGGGCTCCCCGTGGACCCTGGCCACCTACATGGTCGAGGGGGGCAGCTCGGAGGACTTCGCGCGGGTGAAGGGCCTCTTCTACGAGGACCGGGCGGCGTTCGACCTTCTGCTCGGCAGGCTCACCGACTCCCTGATTGAGTACTTCAGGATGCAGGTGGAGGCGGGAGCGGACGCGATCCAGATCTTCGACTCCTGGGGCGGCGCGGTAGCGGGGCCGGACTACGAGGCGGCGTCGCTGCGCTGGATGCGCATGGTCATCGAGGCGATGCCCAGGGGCTTCCCCGTGATCATCTACGGCAAGGGGACGGGGGCCCACCTGATGGACCAGGCGTTCGCCGGCGCCAGGGTCTTGAGCATCGACTGGTCCAGCGACCTGGCCGCCGCGCGCAGGAGCCTGCCGGAGAACGTCGCCGTCCAAGGCAACCTCGACCCGGTGATCCTGAGCACGACGCCCGCCATCGCGGGACGGGAGACCAGGCGCCTGCTCGAGTCGGTGCGCGGGTGCAAGGGCCACATCTTCAACCTGGGCCACGGCATCCTGCCGTCGGCCACCATCGCGTGCGTCGAGGCGGCCGTGGAGGCCGTGACGAGCTGGAAGTGAGCGAGCGATGAAGGTCGCTGTCATAGGCGGCGGCGCAACCGGGCTCGCCGCGGCATGGAGGCTCTCGGGGGCCGGCCACGAGGTCCGGCTCTTCGAGGCGTCGCAGAGGCTCGGGGGATCCGTGCGCACGGACGCGGCCGACGGCTGGCTCATCGAGGCGGGCCCGAACTCGATCCAGGAGTCCACCACCGAGCTGGCCGCGCTCATCTCGGATCTCGGCCTCGGGCCCGAGCGCGTCGTCGCGGGCGCAAGCTCCAAGAAGCGCTTCATCGTCATGGGCGGCCGGCTGGTCGCGCTCCCGGGCTCCCCCCTTCAGTTCTTCTCCACCCCGGTCATGTCGGCCCGCACGAAGTGGATGATCCTCACGGAATTCACGAAGCGCCGCTTCGAGCGCGCCGGCGACGCGAGCGTCGGGGCGTTCGTGCGCGACCACTTCGGGGCCGAGCTGGTCGAGCGGATCGTGCAGCCGTTCATCAGCGGGATCTACGCGGGCGACCCCGAGAGGCTCTCAACGCGCCACGCCTTCCCCAACCTCTGGGAGGCCGAGAGGGCCGCGGGCTCGGTCATCCGGGGCATGATCGCCGGGGTGAAGAGCCGGCGGGCGCAGGGGAAGAGGTCGGCGCCCGCGCTCATATCGTTCCGACGGGGGCTGCAGGAGCTGACGGACACCCTGGCGGCAAAGCTTCCCGCCGGCGCCGTGGGCCTCGGCTGCGAGGTGCGCTCGGTCGCGCCCGGCGAGCGGGCGCGCTGGCGGGTCGGCTGGCGCGGGCCGCAGGGCGACTCGTCGGCGGAATTCGACTCGGTGGTCGCCGGGGTCCCGGCGAGCGCTCTGGCGGCGCTCGAGATAGGCCGCGACGGGCACAGGCCGCTAGCGGGCCTGGCGGCCGTCGAGCAGCCCCCCGTGGTCTCCGTCTTCCTGGGCTTCCGGCGCAACCAGGTGAGCCATCCGCTGGACGGCTTCGGGGCCCTCGTGCCGGCCGTGGAGCGCAGGTCCATTCTGGGCGTCATATTCAGCTCCAGCCTGTTCGAGGGGCGCGCCCCCCAGGGGCACGTCGCGCTGACGGCGCTCGCCGGGGGGGTCATGCAGCCGGACGTGGCCCGGCTGCCCGAGGCCGAGCTCATGGGCCGCGTCCTGGGGGACCTGGGCGAGCTCCTGGGGGCCCGGGGAGAACCCGTATTCGTCCGCCGCACGTTCTGGCCGCGCGCCATCCCGCAGTACAACCTGGGCTACGACAGGCACCTTGACGCGATCGCCGCGTGCGAGCGCGACAACCCCGGGATCTTCATCGGGGGCAACGCCAGGGACGGCATTTCGCTCGCCGACTGCCTCAAATCCGGATCCCTGCTGGCCAAGCGAGTGTCTTGACTCGCCCGGGGGCCGATTTAACCTCTCGGACCCTTTTTTTCTTTTAGTGGCGAAAGACCTCAAAGACACGCTGCAGCTGCCTAGGACCGACTTCCCGATGCGGGCGGGGCTCGCGCAGCGCGAGCCGGCCCGGGTGGCCCACTGGGAGAAGACCGGCCTGTACGAGGAGCTCCAGCGCAGGCGCCAGGGGGCCCCCTCGTTCGTGCTGCACGACGGGCCACCCTTCACGAATGGCGACGTGCACATCGGCACGGCGCTCAACAAGACGCTCAAGGACGTTACCCTGCGCTACAAGGCGCTGCGGGGCTTCCGCACCCCCTACGTCCCGGGCTGGGACTGCCACGGGCTGCCCATCGAGCAGAAGGTCGCCCGGGAGCTGCGCGACGCCAATCGGCAGGTGTCGACCCCGGAGCTGCGCCAGCTCTGCGGCGCCTTTTCGGAGTCGTGGATCGCCAAGCAAAGGGACCAGTTCAAGAGGCTCGGGGTCCTGGGCGACTGGGCTCATGAATACAAGACCAAGGCCCCGGCTTTCGAGGCCGACATCCTGAGGGTCTTCGCGGCCTTCGTCGAAAAAGGCCTGGTCTACCGCAGTAAGAAGCCCGTCTACTGGTCCATACCCTTCGAGACGGCCCTCGCCGAGGCCGAGGTGGAGTACAGGGAGCACTCCTCGCCCTCCATTTGGGTTCGCTTCCCCGTGCCCGCCAACGAGGCGGCGCGCTTCGGCCTTCCGGCCGACAAGCCCTTAAGCATCATCATCTGGACGACGACCCCCTGGACGCTCCCGGCGAACTTGGCCGTGGCGCTGCACCCCGACGTCGAGTACGTGGTCGCGGACGCTGGAGCGGAGCGGATAGTGGTCGCGGCCGCGCTTCTGGGCCAAGTGGCCGCCGCGGCCGGCTGGAAGGAGGCGCCGGGCGTCGTCGCGACCGTCGCCGGCCGATCCCTGGAAGGGCTCGCCGCGCGCCATCCCTTCATCGAGCGCCCCTCGCCCGTCGTCCTCGCCGATTACGTGACGACCGAGAGCGGGACCGGCTGCGTGCACACGGCGCCCGGCCACGGCGCCGAGGACTACCAGACGGGGGTCAAATGCGGCCTCGAGATCTACTGCCCGGTCGGCGACGACGGCGCCTACCTGGACGACGGGAGGATCCCCAGGGTGCTCGTGGGCGCGACCACGCTCGAGAGCGTCGAGGACCTGCAGAAGAAGAGGACGTCGCCGGCGAACGTCGCCGTCTTAAGGCTCCTCGACTCGACGGGCACGCTCCTTGCCAAGCACAAGTACGTGCACAGCTATCCGCACTGCTGGCGCTCGAAGACCCCGATCATCTTCCGGGCGGTCGACCAGTGGTTCGTCTCGCTGGACAAGGCCGGCTCCAGGCAGGCGGCGCTCGCCGAGGTCTCCAAGATCGAGGCCCAGGGTGGTTGGATCCCCGCCTGGGGCGAGGCGCGCATCCGCGGCGCCGTCGAGTCGCGCCCCGACTGGTGCGTCAGCCGCCAGCGCTCCTGGGGCGTGCCCATCCCGGCGTTCTACGATGCCGAGAAGCGGCCGTTCCTGGACGCGGGCGTCGTGCGGGCCGTGGCCGACAAGGTCGAGGCCCGCGGCACGAACCTCTGGTACGAGGACACGGCCGCGCAGATCCTCGGGGGCGTGAGCCTGCCCGCGGGCTGGCCGCGGTCCCAGGAGCTCACCTGCGGCAGGGACACGCTCGACGTCTGGCTCGACTCAGGATCGACGCACGCGGCCGTCCTGCGCCGGGGGATCGGGGGCACGAGCTGGCCGGCCGACCTCTACCTGGAGGGAAGCGACCAGCACCGCGGCTGGTTCCAGTCCTCGCTCTGGACGGCGGTGATCGCCTACGGCGCGGCGCCCTACCGGGCCGTCCTCACCCACGGCTTCATCGTCGACGAGGACAAGAAGAAGATCTCCAAGAGCTCGTCCTACGAGAAGCCCCAGACGAGCGACGCCTACGTCGCGGAGTACGGCGCGGACGTGATCCGGCTATGGATCTGCTCCCAGGACTTCCGCAATGACATCCCGATCTCCAAGGAGATACTCTCCCACGTGGGCGAAACCTACCGGCTGATCCGCAACACGCTGCGCTTCCAGCTCTCAAACCTGTTCGACTTCAACCCCGCCAAGGACGCCGTTCCCGCGGCGCGGATGGACCCCCTGGACCGGTGGGCCCTGCACCAGGTGGCCGCTCTCGCGCGCTCCTGCGCCGCGGCGTACGACGCCTACGAGTTCCACAGGGTCTACCAGCTCTGCAACCAGTTCTGCTCGGTCACGCTCTCGGCGACGTACCACGACATCATCAAGGACCGGCTGTACACGCTCGGCACCCGAAACGCTCTGCGCCGCTCGACCCAGACGGCCATCCACGGGATCTTCAACACGCTCGTGCGCGTCCTTGCTCCGGTCATCCCCTTCACGACCGACGAGGCGTGGTCCTTCGCCCTGAGCGGGGCGGAGTTCGGCCCGCCGTCCGTGCACCTGGGCGACTGGCCCGCGCTCCCCGAATCATGGTCGGATGAGCGCATCGACGCCGACTTTGCGGCGCTCCTCGAGGTGAGGGCGCGCGTCAACGAGGCCATAGAGCCCCTGAGGGCGGCCGGGCGCATTGGAAAGTCCCTGGACGCCGCGGTGACGCTCGTCGTGCCAGACGGCGACCCCATGGAGGACGCGCTTGAGAGGAACCGGGGCCTGCTGCCGGAACTCTTCATCGTGTCCGACCTGAGGGTCGAGGCGCCGCCGGAGCCGGGGGGCCAGTTCGGGGTCGGCGTGCGCCCCTGCGCGGAACTCGGCCACGTGCGCTGCCCGCGCTGCTGGCGCTGGGTCCCCACCCTTGTCCGAACCCCGATAGCGGAGGTTTGCCCACGCTGTTCGGAGGCCCTAGCTTCCTGACCCGCCAATTTAAGCAACAATCCCAAGACTCCCCATGGCCAAGACAAACAAACACAGCCAGCCCAAGAAGAAGCTGCCCAAGAGCGACACCCGCAAGGCCCCCGCCCCCTCGGAGGCCGCGCACGCCGCCCCCGGAAAACGTCCGACCATGGAAAAGCCATCCAAGAAATCAGCGCTGCGAGAGAGCATCCTGGCCCGCAAGGCCGCAACCAAGCCGATCGCGCTAAGCCTCGACGAGGTGCGCGCGATTGCGAAGGCCGCCTCGGCGAAGGCCGATTCCGTGGCCAAGGCCGCCAAGGCGCCCGCGAAGCCCGCGGCCGCCCTGCACGCCGCGCCTGAGAAGCCGGCCAAGCCTAACCATGTGAAGGCCGCGTCCCTCTCCGAGATCCTCGGCTTCAACCCCAAGAGGGTGAAGGCCGCCGCGGTGATCGAGGTGCACGACGTGCCCGAGAAGTACAGGCGCTACTACAAGCTCCTGGTCGACATGCGCAAGCACCTCACCGAGGGCATCGAGCGCCATTCCGAGGAGACCCTCAAGCGCTCGACCAAGGAGGACGCGGGAGACCTGTCCGCCTACGGGCAGCACATGGCCGACGCCGGGACGGACACGTTCGACCGGGACTTCGCCCTGAGCCTTGTTTCCAGCGAGCAGGAGGCGCTCTCCGAGATCGAGGCCGCGATCAAGCGGGTGCGCGACGGCACCTACGGGATCTGCGAGATCACCGCCAAGCCAATCTCCAAGGAGCGCCTGCTTGCGGTGCCGTTCACGCGCTACTCGGCCGAGGCGCAGAAGCAGATCGAGCGCAACCGCCACCACTCCCGCGCCGAGGCGGGCCTCTTCGGCGAGGCCGGCGAGGAGGGCGGCACGATCGCGCACGATGATGGCGGCGAGGAATGAGCGAGTCCGTCGACCCCGGCGTGGCGCTCAGCTGGCGCGTCATACGCTATAGGCTGCTGATCGTCATCGCCGTGGCGGTGGTCGCGGCCGACCAGGCGACCAAGGCCTGGATCGCGTCGCGGCTGCCGTTCAACTCCTACGGGGAGGCCGCCGGGGCGATCACGGTCGTGCGGGGCTTCTTCTACATCGTGCACGTCGGCAACACCGGCGCGGCGTGGAGCATCTTCACGGGACGAAGCGTCCTTCTGGCCGCCCTCGCGGCCGCCACCCTTGTCGCGATCTTCATCGGCCGCAAGGCCCTGGGCTTGAGGGACCGGTTTGTCCAGCTCTGCTTCGGCCTTCTCTGCGGCGGGATTGTCGGGAACCTCGTGGACAGGATCGCCCGGGGCCACGTGCTCGACTTCCTCGACTTCCACTTCGGCTCGTACGCCTTCCCCTCATTCAACGTCGCCGACTCGGCGATCACGGTCGGCGTGGCCCTGTACGTCCTCTCGTCCCTGCGCACCCCGGGGCCCGGGCGGGTCCCTTAGGGCGTCACTCGACGTTCGCCATCTGCTCGCGCACGCGCTCGAGCTCGTTCTTGAGCTCGATCACCAGCTTGGATATCGCCAGGTCGTTCGCCTTGCTGCCGATCGTGTTGGCCTCGCGGCCCATCTCCTGGAGGATGAAGTCGGCCTTGCGTCCGATCTCGTCGCCGGACTTGAGAAGCGCCGCCAGCTGCTCCAGGTGGCTGCGAAACCGGGTGATCTCCTCGCTGATGTCGCAGCGGTCCGCGAAAAGCGCGATCTCGCGAAGGACCCGCTCGTCCTCCAGGTCGAGCTCGAGGCCCGCGTCGCGCAGCCTCTTCATGAGCTGCGCGCGGTACGCCGGGGCGACGGCGGGCGCCCGGGCGGCCACGGCGTCCATGTGCCTGCGGCAGACGCCCACCCGCTCGATGAAGTCGACGAAGAGGGCCTCGCCCTCCCTCGCGCGCATCGCGCCGAAGGCGCGCAGCGCCTCGTCGAGCACCATGAGCAGCTCGGGGCGCGCGCTGTCGGCCGAGGGCACCTTGGGGAGGTTGCGCTGCGAGTTGGCGAGCTGCCACAGGAGCTCCGCCGTCGGCTCGAAGGGTATCCGGCGCGAGTCGGCGAGCGCCGCCAGCTTGTCGAGCGCCTCCCCGACCGCGGCCTCGCTCCAGGACGCGTCGTCGCGCCCCTTTCCGAGCGAGAACTCGACGTCCACGTGGACCTTGCCGCGCGCCGCGACCTTGCGGACCCGCCCGGCAATCTCATTCTCCAGGCTCTCCCACTCGTCGGGGATCTTCATGGTCAGGTCCAGGCTTCGCCGGTTGACGGAGCTCACCTGCACGGTGAGGGTCCCGTCCGCGAGCGCCGCGCTTGCGCGGCCGTATCCGGTCATGCTCCTCATCCCTGCTCCCCGGACAGCTTGGCGACCAACTGGACGTCCTTGTCCCCGCGGCCGCTCAGGTTGATGATGATGATCCTGCCCGGGCCGAGCTCCCGCGCCCGCTTTAGCCCGTGCGCGACGGCATGCGAGCTCTCGAGCGCCGGGATGATGCCCTCAAGCCTCGAGCAGAGCCTGAAGGCGTCGAGCACCTCGTCGTCCGTGGCGTACGTGTAGGAGATCCTGCCCAGGTCGCGGTAATAGGCGTGCTCCGGGCCCACGGCCGCGTAGTCGAGACCCGCGGACACGGAATGCGTGAGCTCGATCTGCCCGTCCGGGTCCTGCAGTATGAAGGTCTTGCATCCCTGCAGGACGCCCAACTTACCGCCGGCGAACCGCGCCGCGTGCTCCTGGCGGCGTATCCCGCGACCACCGGCCTCGACGCCCATCATCGCGACTCCCGCGTCGCCCAAGAACTCGAAGAAGAGGCCGATCGCGTTGCTGCCCCCGCCGACGCAGGCGATCAGCTCGTCCGGGAGCCGGCCCTCGCGCCCGAGAATCTGCTCGCGCGCCTCGGCCCCGATCACCCGGTGGAAGTCGCGCACCATCTGCGGGTAGGGCCGCGCGCCGTAGGCCGTGCCCAGGATGTAGTGGGTCGTCCTCACGTTGGTGACCCAGTCGCGCATCGCCTCGTTGATGGCCTCCTTGAGCGTCTCCTGCCCGGCCTCGACGCTTCGCACCTCGGCGCCCATCAGGCGCATCCTGAAGACGTTCAGGGCCTGGCGCTCCATGTCGACCGCGCCCATGTACACGACGCATTCGAGGCCGAACTTCGCGCATACCGCTGCCGTCGCCACACCGTGCTGGCCGGCGCCCGTCTCCGCGATGATCCGCTTCTTGCCCATGCGAAGCGCGAGCAGGGCCTGGCCGATGGCGTTGTTTATCTTGTGGGCGCCCGTGTGCAGCAGGTCCTCCCGCTTGAAGTAGATCTTCGCGCCGGCGCAGTGGCGCGTCAGCCGCTCGGCGAAGTAGAGGGGCGTCGGCCTGCCGGCGTACTCCGAGAGGTGCCTGCGAAGCTCCGACTGGAAGCCCGGGTCGTCACGCGCGGCCAGGTAGGCGCTCTCGAGCTCCTCCAGGGCGGCCATCAGTGTCTCCGGGACGAAGATGCCGCCGTACGGGCCGAAGTGCCCCCGGGCGTCCGGGAGCGAGAATCGGTCCAGAGTTTGCGCGTCTTTGGCGGGCATGCTCCCCTCACCCTTGGATCGCTCGGGCCGCCTTGCAAGTCACCTTGCGCGGGCTTCTTTACTTGTACATCGCACGCGTCAGGGTAGCCTCAGTGGGCTGGCCCAACCCCAATCGCCCGCGCGGGACCGCCGGCCCGGGCACACCAATTTCCCCAAATGATGAAATCCAAACTCATTGCCGCTGCGCTCCTGGCGTCTAGCGCCGCATTCGCAGCCGAGACCAATCCGCTCGGGCTCCAGCTCTGGAGCCTGCGCAATCAAATGGTGGCGAACCTCCCGTCGGGGATGGCTGAGGTCAAGGCGCTCGGGTTTACCGAGATCGAGACCGCCGGGACCTACAACCACACGGCCCGGGAGATGCGCGCGCTGGCCGACGCGAACGGCCTGAAGGTGGTCGGCTGCCACATAGCCTACGAGCGGCTGCAGAAGGACTTTGACGGGGCCGTCGCCGAGGCGAAGACACTCGGGGCCTCTTTCATCATCGTCGCCTGGGTTCCCCACGCGTCCGAGTTCGACGTCGCCCAGGCCAGGGTCGCCGTCGCGAACTTCAACGTCTGGGGCGCCAAGCTAAAGGCGGCCGGGCTCGCCTTCGGGTTCCACACCCACGGCTACGAGTTCCGCCCGCTGCCGGACGGAAGCTCCGCCTTCGACGTGATGATGAAGGAGACGGACCCGGACCTGGTTTTCTGCGAGATGGACGTCTTCTGGGTGGCCCAGGCCGGCATAGACCCCGTCAAGCTCCTCCAGAAATACCCCAATCGCTTCAAGGCTTTCCATATCAAGGACATGAGAAAGGGAGCCGCAACGGGACTCTATGAGGGCCACGCACCCGTTTCCGACAACGTCGTTGTCGGCCAAGGTTCGCTGGACTGGCCCGCAATCATCGCCGAAGGGCGCAAAGACGGCGTGCAGTATTACCTGATTGAGGACGAGACGGCGGACCCGGTCGGCAACATCCCGCCGAGCATCGCCTATCTCGCGGCTTTCGGCCTCAAGCCCTGAGCACGCGTCCGCGGGCGCGAACCGGGCGCCCGGGCACGGGTTGGGGGTTCGCCGAAGGCCAGCGCCGCTGCGGGCCGCGCTTGCCCTGGGACCCGGAGTAACCGGGCCCGCGGGCTTTCGCGATCCATGCCAAAAGGGGACGGACCCCTTCCTACGCCTTGGGATTCGCCGGCTGCGGCTCCGAGCCGGGCAGCGGAATGACCGCGGATTGTAGCCCAGCCTTGGCGCACAGGAAGTAGGCCACCGCGCCAACAATGAACGCAAGCACCGGGGCGGCGGGCACGTTAACGCCAAGGTTTGGCAGGATGCCGACCACAAAGCCCAACGCCCAGGAGATCCAGCCTGCCGGGTTGAAGCCGGCGCGCGGACCGCTCCATTTGCCCTTCGACATCAGGTAGTCGACCATCATCGCTCCGCAGATCGGGCCGAACGACGCCCCAATGACCACGAAGACCGGGATGACCTTGCCGGCGTAACCCGTCACCCCGAGGATGATGCTCACGGCAGCGCCGATACCGACAGAGACGAACGGGTTCACCTTCGGCAACGTTGTCTTGAAGCTGTTGGCGGCGATGAACGCGGAAAAGCAAGCCGGGGGAAACGCCGCGAGGGCGAGGAAGAACATGAGCCATTTGGCGTGGCCAGGACCCAGAATCACCGGGATCAGGTTGAAGGAATCGAGTATGAAGCCCTTTTTCTCCGCGCCCAGGGCCATCGCCCTGGCGCTCATCTCAGGCGAGCCGTAGACGCCCGCAACGATGAGGATGGAGAGGCCGGCCGTCACAACGATTGCCAGCGCGATGCCAACGAGGCCGCCCATGCTGACGTCGCGCTTGCTGCGGCTGTTCAGGCCGAAGTCCGCGCCGGCGGCTCCCGCAGTGGCAAAGAAGCCGACTACGTACGTGAGGATCGCGGCTATCACGCCCAAGCTGCCCAGCCGCGCGGAGGCGTCAGGCTCCAGGGTCCGGTGCGCGGCGACGAATTGGGACGAATCAAAACTGCCCACGCCTCCCGCCGTCCTGACAAACAGCCAGATCAGAACGATCAGCGGGATCAGCGGAAGGTAGGTGGCGACCTTGGCGACGTATTGGATGCCCTTGAGCCCGACAAACGCGGCCAGCAGGCCCCAGATCACCATGATGATCCGCGGATCCACGGGAATCATCGCGGCCAGCGCCAGGGACGAGAAGTAGACGTTCACGCCCAGCCAGCCGAATTGCAGGATTCCCATCAGGAAGCCGGGCATCAGGAACCCTCCCTTTGCGCCGAACGTGGAGGTCCCGACGATGTAGAGGGGCAGGCCCGTCTTCATGCCGAACAGGCCGGGCACGAGGTAAAACAGGAAGTGGCAGACCAGCGCAGAGAGGACGAGGCCGAGCAGGGCGACGCCGACCCCCTGCGCCAACGTGCCGCCCAGGAAGCCCGCCTGGGTGGTGCTGGCGCCCTGCCAGAATACAAACCACAGGAAGATGCCCGCATAGGTCGGCGCGATGTTCTTGTACCAGGGGGCGCGATTGCCGGGAGAATTGGGCGTCGCGCTGGCGAGGTAGAACGGGAGCTGGCTGGTCGGTCGATTTGTTTGATCGCTCATTGGGGTTGGCTGCCTGGTTTCACTTCCGCCCCCGCAGAATTCGGGGACCTTGGGGCAAGAAAGACGGTTCGTTGAAAGCTGGGTGAACTGCCGATAGGCCGGGTGCGAAGTACAGGACTTCCATGCAACCGAGCCGCCAGGATCATACGGCGCCCATGAGGATATGCGAGCCTGTTCCGGCAAGCGCGGCGGGAGGGCCGGTCGGATCGACGCGCCTGCGTGTGTCCTCAGGTCCCTGCGGCGCCCGGGAGTCGGCGGGCCGACATGGCCCTGCCCGCCTGCCAGCCGGTCGTCCATGCCGACTGGAAATTGAAGCCGCCCGTGATCCCGTCGATGTCGAGAACCTCGCCCGCGAAGTAGAGCCCCGGGCATATCCGGCTCTCCATGGTCGCCATGTCCACCTCGCCCAAGCGCACGCCCCCGCAGGTCACGAACTCCTCCTTGTTCGTGCTCTTGCCTGAGACGGCCAGCTCGCATTCCGTGGCCTGGGAGGCCAGCGAGCGCAGGCGCTCGTTCGAGACGCCCGCCCAAGGCGCGCCGGCTGGTATCCCCGCGGCGCCGGCCAGTCTCTCCCACAGCCGCGCGGGCAGCCCAAAGGGGTTGGAGGATGACGCAAGCCTTCGCGGGCGCTCGGCGCGCTCGGACTCCAAGCACCCGCGCGCCTGCTCCGGCGTGCGCGTGCCCGTCCAATTGACGCACAGCGTGAAGGCGTAGTTGGCTCCGTGCAGCTCCCGGGCGCCCCACGCGGACAGGCGCAGGACCGCCGGCCCGCTAAGCCCCCAGTGGGTCACGAGCACCGGGCCCGTCTCCCGAAGCCCCGTGCCCCTGACGGACGCCGTCGCGCAAGGCGCCGAGACGCCCTCGAGCCCCTCGATCCGCGGGTCGGCTATGTTGAACGTGAAGAGGGACGGCACCGGGGCGGCGATCGTGTGCCCGAGCGCTTCCGCTATCTCCATGCCCTTGGGCACGCGGCCGCCGCCGGTTGCGATGAGGACACTCTCGGCCAGGTCCTCTCCGCCCCCCGAAAGCGACACGCTGAGGCGGTTCGGCGAGCGCCCCGCGATCCTCGACACTGCCTTTACGCCGCTGCCCGTGAAGATGCGAACCCCGGCCTGCCGGGCCGCCGCGACCAGGCAGTCGACCACGGTCGCCGAGTCGTCGCTCACCGGAAACATCCTTCCGTCCTTCTCTGCCTTAAGCTCGACGCCGCGCACCCGGAACCATTCGACCGTCTGCTCGGGCCCGAACCGGCTGAGGGGCCCGATCAGCTCCCGCGAACCCCGGGGATAGCCCCGCGCGAGCTGGCGCGGATCGAAGCAGGCGTGGGTCACGTTGCAGCGGCCCCCGCCCGAGATCCTTACCTTGGCCAGAAGATGGGAAGTGGCCTCGTGCAGCTCGACATCCGCCCCGGGGTCCGACTGCGCGCATTCGATCGCGGCAAAGAACCCGGCCGCGCCGCCGCCGGCGACCAGCACCCTTCTGCGCGAAGCGCCTGGCGGGCCGTCCATCGGCGTCTAGGTGCGCTTGACCGTCACCAGCGTGAGGTCGTCGCGCTGCACGGCCGTGCCAGCGAAGCTGCGGATGCTCTCCATGATCCCGTCGTTTATCTCGCGCGCCGGGCGCAGGTGGCGGGCGCGCACGGCGTCCGCGAGCCGAGCGCTCGAGAACTCCTTCTCCTCCTCGTTGGGCGCCTCGGTGATCCCGTCCGTGTACAGCACAAGGGTGTCGCCGTGCTGGAAGGGCTCGATCCTGTCTTCGATGACCGAGGCGAAGAGGTCGTCCGGGACGAGCCCCAGGGGCATCCCCTCGGAGCGGATGAGGTGCGTGAGATAGGCGCCCGTCTGCGGGTCCATCCTCGCGAAGAGCGGCAGCTCGTGGCCCCCTCTCGCAAAGGTCACGCTGTTCGCCTCGATGTCTATCACGGCGTAAAGCATGGTCACGTAGAGGTCGCAGTCGATGTCCGCCCCCATGGTCCGGTTCAGGTCCACGAGCGTCTGCGCGGGCGAGATGTGACGCGGAGCGATCTGGCGCAGGTTCGTGCGGCAGACGGCCATGTAGAGCGAGGCCGCTATCCCCTTGCCCGACACGTCGGCGACGGCGACGCCCACCCGCGAAGGCGAGAGCACGATCACGTCGAAGAGGTCCCCGCCGACGCGCTGCGCGGGCGAGTACCGGGCGTCCAGGTCCAGGCCCGGGAGCGCGGTCGACTGCGACGGGAGCAGCATCTGCTGGATGCCGCTTGCTATCGACAGGTCGAGGTCGAGCTGCTTGCGCTCGATCTGCTGGTTGAGGGATTCGGCGTTGTGGAGGGCGAGGGCGGCGTGCTCCGCCAGGGACTGCATGAGCGTGAGCTCCTTCTCGCTGAAGCGGCCCTCGTCCACGGGGTTCGCCACGGTCAGGACCCCGAAGAAGCGCTCGCGGAAGGTCATCGGCACCGCGATCACCGAGCGCACGGCGAGGCTCGGGTGGTCGTGCCTGACGACGCGGGGATCCGCCGTCGCGTCCGAGATCAGCTCGCCACGCCCGGTCTCGGCTACCCTTCCGGCGATGCCGTCCCCCACCGGGAACTCCTCGGACCTTAAGACCTGCTCGATGAACTTTGCCCTCGTCGCCAGCTTCGCCTTCACGTGCTCCGGGATCGGCCGGTGGGGCGGGAAGAGGCCCTCCACGGCGACGCACCGCATCATGTTCTCCGGCGTCCTCTCGAAGATGCATGCGCTCAGGGCCCCCGTGCACAGGATCGACGCATGGACAATCCGCTGGCGAAGCTCCTGCAGCGACAGGCCCTCGCCAAGGGCCTCGGCCATCAGGTGCATGAACTCAAGGGTGCGCTGGCGGTCCTGGCTCGCCTCGTTCCTCTCCTCCTCCCTGCGGTCGGCCTCCTTGGCCTGCCTGTAGACCGTCAGGATCAAGACCGCCACGACGAGCAGGAGGCCGGTTGTGAGGATGTAGAGCATGGAAGGCCCGCAAGGCCGCTTGGTTCCCCGCGGAGGATCGGGCGGCCGCCCTAGCCCTGCTCGACGCGGTTCTTCATGAAGACGAGGACGTCCTGGAACTTGCCGAGGTTGGACTCGTCCGCGGCCACGAGATTCTCGTGGGCCTCGAGCACCAGGCGGGCGTTTTCAAGCTCCTTCCTCTCGCCGCTGTAGAGCGGCGTGTCGCATTTCTCGAGGTTAACGCCGTCCCCGGCGTCCACCGTCAGCAGCCGGTGCAGGCCCAGGTTGCGCGTGAGCTCCAGGTTGCGCTGGCCGACCCTCGTGAGGACCAGGCTCCCCTTTGGCTCGCCTCGTCGCAGCTCCAGGGCGATGCCCGCGAGCACGCCGAGGAACGTGCTGTCCATGCTCGTGCACCTCTGGAAGTCGATGACGAACCGGTTCTTGCCCGACTTGAGCATCTGCGCCATGAAGTCGCGCAGGCAGCCGCTGTTTAGGAAACTGGCGCGGCCCTCGATTCGGATGACGACCGGGTCGGAGTATGCGTCGACCAGGAAAACCGGCTTTGCCGTGTCTGACGTCACGTCTTGGCTAGGATTTGGCGGAGCACGTAGGGCAGGATCCCCCCGTGCTGGTAGTACTCGATCTCAATCGGGGTGTCGATGCGGCAGCGGACGGGCACGTCGACGGCCTCGCCCCCCTTGCGGGTGATCCTGAGCGTGACATCCTGCTGGGGTTTGAGCGACGCGCCAAGGCCCAGGACGTCGAAGCTCTCCGAACCGTCCAGGCGCAGCGTTTTGGCTGTCGTCCCCTCCTTGAACTGGAGCGGCAGGACGCCCATGCCAACGAGGTTGCTCCTGTGGATCCTCTCGTAGCTCTGCGCGACCACGGCCCTCACGCCGAGCAGGTTGGTCCCCTTGGCGGCCCAGTCGCGGGAGGAGCCCGTCCCGTACTCCTGGCCCGCGATGACCACGAGCGGCGTGCCCCGCTTGCGGTATTCCGAGGCCGCGTCGAAGATCGCCATCTTCGTCCCCTCGGGCTGGAGCAGCGTGCTGCCGCCCTCCTCGCCGCCGAGCATCAGGTTCTTGATCCTGACGTTCGCAAAGGTGCCGCGCGTCATCACGCGGTCGTTGCCGCGGCGCGAGCCGTAGCTGTTGAAGTCCTCGAACGCGACGCCGCTATCGAGCAGGAACTTGCCGGCGGGCGACGACTTCTTGATCGAGCCCGCGGGCGATATGTGGTCCGTCGTCACCGAGTCGCCGAAGATGCCGAGCGCGCGGGCGCCCCTGATCTCCAGGACGCGGCCGGGCTCCATTGAGAAGCCCGCGAAGAAGGGCGGCTCCTGGATGTACGTCGAGGCCGCGTCGAATCCGTAGGTGTAGCCCGTCGACGACGGGATCTCGTTCCACTTCGGGTTCTGCGACCCGAAGTCCGAGTAGAGCCTGCGGAACACCTCGGGCTTGAGCGCCGCCTGCATCAGGTCTCGCACCTCCGAGAGCTTCGGCCAGATGTCGGCCAGGAAGACGTCCCTGCCATCGCTTCCCCTGCCGAGCGGCTCGCGTGTCAGGTCGATGTCGACGCGGCCGGCGAGCGCGAAGGCGACCACCAGCGGAGGAGACATGAGGAAGTTGGCCTTGATGCTCTGGTGCACGCGGGCCTCGAAGTTGCGGTTGCCGGAGAGGACCGAGGCGGCGACCAGGTCGTTCTTCGCCACGGCGTCCTCGATCGGGGCCGCCAGCGGGCCGGAGTTGCCGATGCAGGTCGTGCATCCGTATCCGACGGTCTGGAACCCCAGCAGGTCCAGGTAGTGCTGCAGACCCGTGCGCGTGAGGTAGTCGGTTACGACGCGGGAGCCGGGGGCGAGCGACGACTTGACAGCCGGGCCCACCTTGAGGCCCCGCTCCACCGCCTTCTTGGCGAGGAGCCCCGCGGCGAGCATGACCGAGGGGTTGGAGGTGTTCGTGCAGCTCGTGATCGCGGCGATGAGGACGCTGCCGTGCCCCACCCTGGCCATGCCGCGGCCGTTCAGCGAGACGTCGGCTGAAACGCCGCGCAGGTCCTCGGCCCTCTTGCCGAAGCCGTTTTCGGCGACGGGCCGCGAGAACGAGCCCGTGAATTCCTGCTTGAGCATCGGCAGCTCGATCCTGTCCTGCGGCCGCTTGGGGCCGGCGACGCTGGGGACCACCGAGCCGAGGTCGACGTCGATCTCCTGGGAGTAGTCCACCTCCCCTTTCCCGGGCATTCCCCAGAGGCCCTGGGCCCTGTAGTAGGCCTCGTAGAGCGCGACATGCTCCGGACTGCGCCCGGTGGCGAGGAGGTAGCTCGAACATTCCGAGTCGATCGGGAAGAAGCCCATGGTGGCGCCGTACTCGGGCGCCATGTTGCCTATCGTCGCGCGGTCGACAACGGGCAGGGCCGCGGCCCCGGGACCGTAAAACTCGACGAACTTGCCGACGACTTTGGCCTTCCTCAAGATCTGGGTGATCGTGAGCGCGAGGTCGGTCGCGGTCACGCCCTCCCTAAGCGACCCCGTGAGGTGAACGCCGACCACGTCCGGCGTGAGGAAATACACAGGCTGGCCGAGCATGCCCGCCTCCGCCTCTATCCCGCCGACGCCCCAGCCGACGATGCCCAGGCCGTTGATCATCGTCGTGTGCGAGTCAGTGCCGACGAGCGTGTCCGGGTACCAGACGCCGTCCGCGTCCCTGAGCAGCCCCTTGGCGAGGAACTCGAGGTTCACCTGGTGGACGATGCCGATGCCGGGAGGCACGACCTTGAAGGTGTCGAAGGCCTGCATGCCCCACTTCAGGAACTGGTAGCGCTCGCGGTTGCGCGAGAACTCGATCTCGAGGTTCTTCGCCAGCGCCTCGGCGCTTCCGGCAAAATCCACCTGCACGGAGTGGTCGACCACGAGGTCCACGGGAACCAGGGGCTCGATCACCTTGGGATTCTTGCCGACTCTGGCCACCGCCGAGCGCATCGCGGCAAGGTCGACGAGGAGGGGCACACCCGTGAAGTCCTGCAGCACGATGCGGGCGACGACGAAGGGGACCTCCTCGGTGCGGGCCGCCTTTGCCTTCCAGGACGCGAGCGAGCGCACCGCGTGCTCGCTCACGCGTTTGCCGTCGCAGTTGCGCACGAGCGACTCGAGCACGATCCGGATCGAGACCGGCAGCCTCGACACGTCGAGTCCGCACGCCGCTAGCGCGGGCAGCGAGTGGAACCGCTGCCTCGCGCCGTTCGCCTCGAAGGACTGGAGCGTCTTGAAGGGGTCCGCGGGAAGGCTCATGGGCGGCCTAGCTCACTTGGCGAGCGCCGCCTTGACGGCCTCGAAGTTGGGCAGGTCCTTGGGCGTCGCGGTCTGCTCGGCGTACTTCACCACGCCGTCCGTGCCTATGACGAACGCGGCCCGTGCGCTCGTGTCGCCGATCCCCGCGAGGCCCGGGAAGATGACCCCGTAGGCGGCCGCGACCTTCTTATTGAGGTCGCTCAGGAGGGTGACCGTGATCTTGTTCTGCTTGGCCCAGGCGGCCTGGGAGAAGGGGCTGTCGACGCTTATCCCGTAGACCTCGGCGTTCTGGCCCTGGAACTGGCCGAGCCCGGAGGTGACATCGCACATCTCCTGCGTGCACACGCCCGTGAACGCCAGGGGGAAGAACAGGAGGACCGTCTGCCTCTTGCCGAAATTGTCGCTCAGTTTAACGTCCTTGAGGCCGTCCGCGGCCGTCGTCTTGAGTGTGAAGTCCGGGGCCTTTGTTCCTGTAGCTATTGGCATGGTGAGAGATGGGTTAGTTGTGGACTTGCTTGTGGATCCGCGCCGCTCGGGAGCATCTCCGGGAGGGGCTAAGAGTGGTTCAGGGTGCGCTCCGCCGCAAATCGTTTTTTGCGGCCCCAAAGGGCGCGCCCACAAAATCCCTTGCGGCCTGGGCCCGGGCGCGGTCTTTTGGGAGGCCCCATGACCATCATCGATGACCTGAAGTGGCGCGGCCTCGTCGCCGACTGCACCGATTTCGATGCGCTCGGAAAGCGCCTGGCTTCGGGGCCGATCACGCTCTACTGCGGCTTCGACCCGACGGGCGACTCGCTGCACGTCGGCAGCCTGATCGGCCAGCTGACGCTTCGCCGCTTCCAGCTGGCCGGGCACAGCCCCATCACGCTCGCAGGCGGGGCGACGGGAATGATCGGGGATCCGTCCGGCAAGTCCGCCGAGCGCAACTTGCTCTCGCGCGAGCGGCTCGACGCGAACGTCGCCAGCATCAAGGCGCAGCTCTCGCGCATCCTCGACTTCGACTCCAAGGTGAACCCCGCGAGGATGGTCGACAACGCGTCGTGGACCCAAGGCGTCGGCTACCTCGACTTCCTGCGCGACGTGGGGAAGCATTTTTCGGTCAACGCCATGGTGGCCAAGGAGAGTGTGCGCGCGCGCATGGAGGGCGAAGGAGGCATCAGCTACACCGAGTTCAGCTACATGCTGCTGCAGGCCCATGACTTCCTGCACCTGAGAAAAGCCTACAATTGCGAGCTGCAGATCGGGGGCTCGGACCAGTGGGGCAACATAACCGCGGGGACCGACCTGATCCGCCGGAAGCTGGGCGCAGCGTGCTGGGGCCTCACCTTCCCCCTGATCACGAAGGCCGACGGCTCCAAGTTCGGCAAGACCGAGGACGGGGCCGTCTGGCTCGACCCGCGGAGGACGAGCCCCTACAGGTTCTACCAGTTCTTCATCAACACCGAGGACGGCATGGTCGGCTCGTACCTGCGCAAGTTCACGATGCTGGGCCACGGGGAGATCAAGGAGCTCGAGTCCAGGCACGCGGCAAACCCCGCGGCACGGGAGGCGCACCGGGCCCTCGCGAGGGAGGCGACGACGCTCGTCCACGGCAGGGGCGCCTGCGACGAGGCCGTCAGGGCGAGCGAAATCATGTTCGGCGGCGGGCTCGACGGGATCACCGAAGCCCTCTTCAACGACGTGGCCGGCGAGATACCCACCAAGGAGCTGCCAAGGCAGAGCCTGGAGGGGGCCGGGATCGCGCTCGCCGAGGCGCTGGTCCTGAGCGGCCTGTGCCCGTCGAAGGGCCAGGCGCGCAAGGACGTCGAGGGCGGCGGCATCTACCTGAACAACGTGCGCGTTGCGGAGGCCGGCCGCACCGTCTCGTCGGGCGACCTTCTGTTCGGCAAGTTCGTGCTCCTGCGCAAGGGCAAGAGGAGCTACGTCCTTCTCCGGGCGCAGTAGCGCCCCAAAGGCCCCTAGAAGAACATCGCCTCGCTCAGGGCGGCCTCAGGCGCGAGCACCGAGACGTTGGTCGTCATCACGGCGCTCCCTCCGCAGCCGAAGTCGGCGTCGAACACCGCGTGCGACGTGTCCAGGTCCGCCCTCCACGAGAAGCGGCGGGCGTCCCCGTAAGCAAAAACGAGCTCGAAAGCGCGCGGGCCCATGTCCGCGGACTCGCACACCTCGAGCGCCTCGCCCGGGGCGCCGCACGCGCCGATGCGCTCCTTCGCCCAGGCGAAGAGGACGCGGGCCTCCGCCGCCACCCCGCCCCCGTGGCGAAGCCGCATCGTGCGAAGCCCGGGCCCGAGAACGCCGACCGGGTAGCGGCTCAGGAACTGGCCTATCGCCTGGCGCACAGGCAGCAGCCTCGAGAACGCGAGGTCGCGCACGTTCTCCGGGTGCGGCCACGGCAGGGCCTCCGACCCGGCGGCGCACTGGGCGCTGTCTATGATCACCCGCTTCGCGACCGAGGTGAGGTAGCCGTAGTCGGCGAGCCTGGCGGCGTCGACGAAGCGGTGCGCCCAGTAGTAGAGCGGCAGGTCAGCCGAGAGGCAGATCGAGATCTGGCCCTCGAGGAAGGGCCGGGCCCAGCGCGGGTAGCTGAGCATGACGAACTCGCAGCAGCGCGTGTCCTCCTTCGACTTCCCGATGGTGCATTCCCCGTAGACCTTCGCGCGCACGTCGCCGGCGTCCTCCTTCTGCGGGCAGAGGACCACCACGCGGCACGGGTAGCGGCGCGAGAAGCTCACCGCCACCTGGAACTGGCGCACCGCGTCCTCGGCGTCCGTCCTCAGGCCCAGGTGAAGCACGAAGTTGACCTGGGTCGCCTTTGAGATGTCTCCCTCCGGCGCGGGCCGCCCCGAGGAGGCCTCGCCCTCCCACATGGAGGCCAGCCCGGGTCCTATGTCGCCCACGGGCACCTCGATGCCGGGGAGCGCGTCGAAGATGCCTGTCATCGAGGCGTTCATGTGTCAGGGCTGGCGCCAGGCGTGGCCCCGGGCGGCGAGGAGCCTGTCCGCCGCGGCCGGGCCCCACGACCCGGCGGCGTACGCCTCCATGCCCCGGCGGCCCTCCGACTTCCAGAACTGCAGCACCGGGGTGTACAGGCCCCACGAGGTCTCCGCCTCGTCGCCCCGGATGAAAAGCGTGCCGTCCCCGATCATGGCGTCGAGCACGAGGCGCTCGTATGCCTCCGGCGTGTTCGAGCCAAACGTCGTTGCGTAGCGGAAGCTCATCTTCACCGGCTGGGTGCGCGTCTCCAGGCCCGGGATCTTGGCGTTCAGCACCATGCCCAGCCCCTCGTCGGGCTGGATCTGGAACGAGAGGGTGTTCGGGGCCAGGTTGAAGCCGTCCTTGCTCGGGAAAATCGTGCCGGGGGGGCGCTTGAACTGAACGGCGATCTCGGAGACGCGCCTGGGCAGGCGCTTCCCGGAGCGCAGGTAGAAAGGGACGCCATGCCAGCGCCAGTTGTTTATCGACAGGCGAATCGCGGCGAAGGTCTCCGTGGCCGAGTCCCGGGCGATCCCCTGCTCGTCCAGGTAGCCCGGCACGCTTTTCCCGGCCAGCATCCCGGCGGCGTACTGGGCGCGGGCCACGTCGCCGTCGGGCCCCAAGGCGACAGGCTCGATCGCCTTGAGGACCTTGACCTTCTCGTCCCTGAGCGCCTCCGCCTCGAACGAGCCGGGCGGCTCCATCGCCGTGAGCGCCAGCAGCTGGGTCGTGTGGTTCTGGATCATGTCGCGCAGGCACCCGCTCTGCTCGTAGTAGCCCGCGCGCGTGCCCACGCCCTGGTCCTCCGCGACCGTGATCTGCACGCTATCGATGTAGTTGCGGTTCCAGAGCGGCTCGAAGATCGCGTTCGCGAAGCGCTGCACCAGGAGATCCTGGACCGTCTCCTTTCCGAGGTAGTGGTCGATGCGGTACACCTGGCCCTCCTCGAAGACGGACCCGAGCGTGCCGTTGAGGAGCCGGGCCGAGTCGAGATCCATCCCGAACGGCTTCTCGATGATGACCTTGGAATGGTGGGTCTGCCCGAGGTAGCGGCCGCCCAGGCCGCTCGAGCCGAGGTTCGCGATGATGGACTCGAACACCGAGGGCGGAGTCGAGATGTAGAAGAGCGACTGCACCTCACTGCCGACGCGCCCCTCGATGGCGCGGATGTGCGAGGCGAGCCGATCGAAGCCCGCCTTCTCGTCGTAGCCGCCCGAGACGTAGGTCGTGTTCGCCGCGACCCGGCCCCAGATGTCGCTGTCGAGCTCCCGGCGCGAGAAGTCCTTGATCGCCTTCGCGGCCATGCTCCTGAACTCCTCGTCGGGGATCGGCTTCCTTCCGTAGCCCACGAGGTGGAATTCGGCCGGCAGGAGGTTGTCGTAGCTCAGGTTGTAGATGGCCGGGATGAGCTTCCTCGCGGTCAGGTCCCCCGACGCGCCAAAGATGACGACCACCGTCGGCGGGGCGCCGCGGTGCTTGCTCAGTCCCTCGAGGAACGGGTGCCTTTCTGGCTCGACCATCGTCGCTCGGGATTTTTCGGCAAGCGGTTGCCTATGCAAGGGAAATGGGCCCCGCACGCAAAAAATGAGATCGTTTCTCGTTGCGACCTAGGCCCGTCGCTGGCATTTGATTGCGCCACACAGATTATGGCAGCTCCCTCCATCGCGAGCGCCCTTAGGCGCTCCCTGCTGATTAAGATAATCTCGAAGCCGCAGCCGAGCAAGGAGGACGTGGCGTCCGTTATCGAGCTGACCGCCTCCAAGGTTGTCGAGGCGCTCCAGGCCCAGTCCATGACCCTCTACCTGGTCGAGGGCAACGAAATCGCGTTCAAGCAGATCTACTACTCGCCGTCCCTTTGGGGCGACAACGCCGCCAAGGAGAAGAAGTTCAAGGAGATGGAGGCGAAGCTCCTGCAGCTGAAGATCCCCGTGGGGACGGGCGTCGTGGGCAAGGTGATCCAGACCGGCGTACCCGTGTTCTTCCAGAACACAGAGAGCCAGGCCCCGATGATGGCGTCGATGGCCAAGACGACGGGTTTCGAGGTGAAGTCGATGCTCACGGTTCCCCTCAAGACGACCATCACCCTCGGCGCCATCCAGACGCTCAACAAGGAGTTCTCCGCTGGAACTAACGGCGAGTTCACCGAGGCCGACCTGAAGCTCCTGACCGAGGTGGCCGAGTACTCCTCCGCCCTTATCCACCGGATGATCGACCCGAAGTTCCAGCTGGGGCCGGACGACACGGCGCGCTTCGTCTCGAGGCTGACGGACCTTCCGCTCGTCACCAAGATCGAGGACCTCGAGATCGACGAGCGCCTCGTCGAGACGACGGGCGACGCGATCATCCGGCGCGAGGGCGTGTTCCCGAACAAGAGCCTCGGGCCGGGCTCGGTCGCGGTCGTAATGACGAACCCGCTCGACTACGCGAAGCGCGAGTCGTTCTCGAGGGCGACCGAGATGAGCATCGACGAAGTGCGGGTCGTCTCCGCGACGCTCTTCGAGACCCTGGTGACGAAATTCTTCAAGGGCTCGAAGCCGGCAGGGGCGGACGACGTGGACATCGGCTCCGTCGCGGAGGTGATCAGCACGGCCTACGAGACCGACGCCGACGGGGGCGAGATCAAGGCGGCCGACCTGGAGAGCGAGGACTCGGCGCCCATCATCCAGCTCGCCAACCGCATCATCGAGGACGCCTACATCTCGGGCGCGTCGGACATCCACATCGAGCCGATGGAGAAGGACCTTCTGATCCGGTACCGGGTGGACGGCATGTGCGCGGAGAAGCTGCGCCTGCCCAAGCAGGTTTCGAACGCGCTCGTCACCCGCCTCAAGATCATGTGCAACCTGGACATCTCGGAGCGCAGGCTTCCCCAGGACGGGCGCATCGTCTTCAAGAAGTTCACGAAGAAGAACATCGACATCGACCTGCGCGTGGCGACCGGGCCGATGAACTACGGCGAGAAGGTCGTCATGCGCATTCTCGACAAGCAGAAGAGCACGCTGCCGCTACCGGCGCTGGGCTTCTCCGAGGAAAACCTCGAGAAGTACCGCGAGTGCATCCGACAGCCCTACGGGATGATCCTGCACTGCGGGCCGACGGGCTCGGGCAAGTCGATGACGCTCTACTCGGCGCTGGCCGAGGTGAACACGCCGGACATGAACATCCAGACGGCCGAGGACCCGATCGAGTACACGCTTCCCGGCCTCAACCAGATGCAGATGAACCGCCAGATCGGGCTCACGTTCGCCCGCGCGCTGCGCTGCTACCTGCGCATGGACCCGGACGTGATCCTTGTGGGCGAGATCCGCGACGAGGAGACAGCGGGCATCGCCTGCGAGGCGGCGCTCACCGGCCACCTCCTCGTCTCCACGCTGCATACGAACGACGCGCCCTCCACCGTGACGCGTCTCTCGGAGATGGGGATAGAGCCGTTCAACATCTCGGCTTCGCTCGTGTGCGTCTGCGCCCAGCGCCTGCTTCGCAGGGTGTGCAAGAACTGCAAGGTGGCCTACGAGCCCGAGGGACGGGAGAAGGCGATCATCGAGAAGGCCATCGGCTGGAGCGGCAAGATCTTCAAGACCAACCCCCAGGGCTGCCCCGTGTGCAACGGGATGGGCTACAAGGGGCGCGTGGGCATCCACGAACTCATGGTCAACAGCGAGAAGCTGACGGAGGGCATCAACAAGGAAGTCGAGGTCGCCGAGCTCAAGCGCATCGCCATGAAGGACGGCATGAAGACCCTCCACCAGGACTCCATGCTCAAGGTGAAGATGGGGCTCACGACGGTCGAGGAGGCCCTCGCGAACGTTCCTCCGGACATCATCCTTTGACCCGGCGCTTGGGCGCCCAATGTCCACGCCCCCCCTTTGGGACCCATGCGGCCCGGTAGCCGGATCGGGCTATGCTTCAGTTGCTGCTAGATATTCTAGCGCAACGGAATAGAGAACAATTGGACCGGTAGAAACACCGCGTCCAAGAGGGCGGTCACCCGGCTGCCTCGGCCCAACCCCTCCCTCTGGGGTCTTAGCCCACCATGATCGAGGGACCCTCTTGTGGTACGCTGCACGCTTGAACCCCGTGCCAGTCCCTTCGCCCCAGTTTCCATATGTCTGCGGAGCGGGCGCGTAGCGCGCAACCAAGGCGATGATCTCACCTGCCAACATTCTTGAGGCGAGGATCCTGATCGTTGATGATCTGGAGGCCAATGTCTCCCTTCTGGAGCAAATGCTGGGTGGAGCCGGCTATGTTTCCATATCATCCACGACGGATCCGCACAAGGTCAGCGACCTGCACCTGAAGAACCGCTATGACTTGATCCTGCTCGATCTTCAGATGCCCGACATGGACGGTTTCCAGGTGATCGAAGCCCTTAAGAAAATCGAAACCCACGACTACCTTCCTGTCCTCGTGATAACCGCCATACCGGGGCTCAAGCTGAGCGCGTTGAAGGCCGGGGCGAAAGACTTCGTCAGCAAGCCGTTCGAATTCGGGGAGGTGCTGCTACGGATCCACAACATGCTCGAGGTGCGCCTGCTGCACTTGGAAAGCAAGAGGCTCAGCGACAAGTTGGCTGCGGAAGCCCCTCTCCAGAAGGAGAAGGCCAGCGAGCGGGGCCCGTTCGAGGATGCGCTGAAGCGCGTGCAGGCGCAATTGTCCGTTCAACTTGCGGAACTCGAAGCTATGCTGGCGCGAGGCAAATCGGACACCCCCGCTATGAGCAAGAAATCGGCGGTCTCCGCTGATTCAGTCGAGAAGCGCAGAGAAGCGTATCGAGTGCTCTTCTTGTAGTCGCAGACTGCACCGAGAAGAGCTGGCAATCCGGCGCGTCGGACTTTCCCGCGAAAGAGGAGGCGCCAGTGCCTGTCGGCCGCGAGTCCCATGACGAGGCCGTGCGAAGCCTGTTGGTCCTCGATGCGGATCTGGCAGGCCTGGACAAGAAGGCGAGCGAGACCGCGCGAAAGTATCGCCTGCATCCAGCGGCAGGCGCTGGCCAGACCTTGGATTCCGCGCGCGGCCTAGCTGGGGGGCGTGCGCCTTCGAATCCCGCTTGCCACGATTCAAAGCCTGCTCTTGCTGGCCGGCGGCCACCTCAATCTGCTTCGCCATGTGCTACAAGAGCAGGGTTTTCCAGAGCTAGATCCGGGCGATGTGACCAAAATAGCGCGCCATTTTAGTCCAATCTTTCGGCTGGAGAGCATTCTATTCACATGAGGAGTGTCTGTGTTGTTAGGCAATGCGTTCCCGTGACGCCCATTCATCCGTGCAACCGGCCAGTGTTGTTGCAGGCTTGCCTACGACTCGGTTGGCTTGGAGCTGGGCCCGCCGGAGTCCCCAAATCGGAGTGTAAACGCCGCGATTCTCCTTGGCTGGGTAACGCCAGCCACCCATGACTGGAAGAACGGATTATCGAATACGATCTCAACCTCATTTCCACGTTCGATTCTCCCAAGAATTGGCGGCCGATAGCTGGCGGAACCTTCACGGTTCCTTTCCAAGGTGCGGCAAGCCTGGCTGACATGTCCTGTCGAACGTAGGTTAAACCGAGCGATGATCTCGCCGTGAAATAGAGAGGCTCCATAGCCCAAAGCCACTGCTTGAAGGATAGACCGATTCATCGAGGAGAGAGGCGACCATAAGCGCCAGAATTCCTCATCGAAGTCCTCCAGCAACGCCTTCATGGCGTTGGCGACGGTCTCCTCGGTGGCAACCTTGGCCTCCAACGCAATATCGAACATGCGGCGCGCAAGCTAGACTATGTCGCGGGTGCGCGAACCGGCCCATCGAATGCATGCGGCCCCAACTCCGGTTGCCTTGACGCCGTGTCTTTCGCATGACTCGTCGATCCATTTCGCCATCAGGTCGGGGTCGATCCGCTCGATTGCGAGACGGCCGAACATCCCGTAAAACGGTCCGTGTTCCCCGTGAAGTCGATCGATCATGTGGCGTACGCTGCCTGCCATGATGTAGACAATGTTCTGATGTCGCTGCATCGCGCTGCGAAGCTGCCATGAAACTCTATCGGGACCAATTGCTTCAACGAAGGTGAACTCATCAAAGATGATCGCGACTGGCCTCTTCCGCTTCTTTGCCAGCTTGTCCAATGCGTTGAGCACGTCAGTCAGCGCCTTGCTGTGAGCCGCGGCGTCTTTGCCGCGAAGCTCGGCGCCAACTTCTAATTCGAGCTCCGAGCCGCCGCTTGCGCTTCCGTCGAACTTGGCTTTGACGTGAGGCTTAAGCACCAAGCCCCTAACCGCGCCGGCGATGAACTGCGCTGCCCTATCGCCGAAGGAACCGAGTTCGGGCAAAGCGCTTTTGAGAAGAGCTTCAGTCACGTCGGCGAGGCTTGAGTAGAGCGACAGGTCGGCAAAGAAACAAACGGCGTCATGTTCGGCGGCGGCCAATCGGGCGGCGCGCAGCAGACACGAGGTCTTCCATGCGTCGCAGACCATACACCAGAAGGTTCTCACCATCATTGATGGCCTTGGCGATTCGCTTCACTTCGACTTCGCGATCGAAGAATGAGTCGTCGGTGGGAAGACGGTCGAAACGAAAGGGATTCATGGTTGGGGGGAACGCTTGTACTTTGTTTGCAAACAAAATGATTAGTGGGGGGCGCCGTTGCTAACTGTCGCTACAAATGAAAAGCCAGTTGCGCGAACTGCGGGCCCAGAAACAATGGTCGCAAACCGATTTGGCCGAGAGGCTCAGCGTCTCGCGGCAGACCATCAACGCCATCGAGACCGAGAAATATGATCCGAGCCTTCCCCTGGCCTTTAAGATCGCTCGGCTTTTCAAGCGACCCATTGAGGAGATCTTTAAAGCCGAGGCCTAGTCAAGCCCGAGGCGACTATTGGGCCGCACGAACGCCCGCACTGCCCGCCGGGGCCTTGGATCGTAAAAATGAGAGTTCCGTGCAACATTAGGGCATCGGAGGCAGGTGCCGAAACCGGGCCGGTCTTGGCCCCAAGATGGTGACTGGATCGCTTCAGCCTTGGCTATCTTGATACACTGCGCGCCTTTCATTTTTCTAATCGCAGGCCGGAATCCGCTTCCTGCACCGCTGAATCGCGATGGTTGACACGGTACCCACTTGTCCCCACCTTACGGACAAATGACTCCAGCCAAATATAGCTCCGTTTTCCATTCCTATCCACTCAGCAACGACCTCAAGATGGCCGAGCTTGTCTCGCTTGGGCTACCGGCCGGCATTCTTCGCCACCTAGCCGTTGCATTCGGCGTGCAGCCGTCGGGGATCGCGCCCTATGTCAATATTTCGGAGAAAACCATCCTCCGCCGGCTGGGCGCCAGGGGGAAGCTCAAGCCTGACGAGTCCGAGCGGGTCGCCCGGCTGATGAGGGTGTTCGTCCGCGCCGTAGACGTGCTGGAGGACGAGGACAGGGCGCGCGGCTGGCTCGCAAGGCCGCTCCGCGTTCTTGGCGGACGAACCCCCCTCTCGCTCATGGCGTCCGAGCAGGGCGCCAGGGAGGTCGAGCATGTGCTGGGACGCCTGGAATATGGAGTGTTCGCTTGATCACGGCTTGGCGGATCTGCAAGACCAAGCTCGCCTTCAGGGCATTTGACGGGCGTGGTGCCGCCGAGTTTCCAGGCAGGTGGAATCCTCCTGGTGTCCGTGCGGTCTACACGTCGGAAAACCGCTCGCTGGCCCAATTGGAGGTCCTTGCCAACGCTGAGGACCGGGAGCTGCTCACAGCGGCGGCGTGGACCATTATCCCGGTGCGCTTCGACATCGATTCGCTTCACGCTCCGGAGAAATTTCCGGATGATTGGCGGCAGGTACCGGCACCGGACTCCACGCGGCGATTTGGAGGCGATTGGATGAAGAAGGGTGTATCCCCTGTCCTGCGGGTTCCAAGCGTCGTGACGCTGGGGGAGTTTAACTACGTCTTGAACCCGATCCATCCCGAGTTTCGGAGGCTCACGATAGGGCCGCCTGAGGCCTTCACGTTCGACGCCCGGGTCAAATGAGGTCGCAAAAGGCGGCTAGTAACGATCAAAGACGGTGACAACCGGCGAAACTCACGTGAAAACAGAGTCCAGAATTTCAAAGGGAAAACGAGCCTTCATAGGAGAAACGGGCTCGGATATGAAAGGCAGCACAATGCCCTACAGGATAGCCGTGCTCGTCTTCCTCGAGAACGCGGCAGGCGAGCACCTGCTCCTGCACAGGGCGAAGGAGCCGAACAAGGGCGCGTGGAGCCCCATCGGCGGCAAGCTAGAGATGGACACGGGCGAGTCGCCCTTCGAGTGCGCCGTGAGGGAGGCGCGCGAGGAGACCGGCCTTGCAGTCGCGACGGGCGACCTGCACCTCTTCGCGGTCATCGCGGAAAGGGCGTACGAGGGCCAATCGCACTGGCTCATGTTCCTGTTCCGCTGCAAAAGGCCCATCGCCGCGCTGCCGCCCGACATCTCCGAAGGGCGCTTCGGCTTCTTCCCGAGGACGGCCGTCGACGCCCTGAGCCTTCCCGAGACCGACCGGTCCGCCCTCTGGCCTGTCTACGACCGCTACCGCGACGGCTTCGTCGCCCTTAGGGCCGACTGCACCCCGGGCCGCCCGGTGCGAGTGGTCGTCGAGCAGGGCGACCCGCCGGGTCCGGGTCAAAACCCGCTTGATTTCAGGCCCTCGGGGACGAAACTCACCGGCTCCCCTCCACCTTGACAAAGAAGACCAGCGCCACCACGGACAACCCGGCCGAGACCGGGACTGCCACGCAGGGACACGCGGGGGCGGCGGTGAACGCCCGTCTCTCGGCGGCTGATAAGGTTGAGCTCTACCGCAAGATGATGCGGATCAGGCGCTTCGAGGAGCGCAGCCTGCGCGCGTATCAGGCGAAGAAGATCGGCGGCTTCCTCCACCTCTACATAGGCCAAGAGGCGGTGGCCGTGGGCTGCTGCTCCCTCATGGGCAAGGACGACCACGTGATCACCGCCTACCGCGACCACGGGCACGCGATCGCGGTTGGCATGGAGCTCAATCCCCTGATGGCCGAGCTCTACGGGAAGGCCACCGGCTGCTCCAAGGGAAAGGGCGGCTCGATGCATTTCTTCGATCCGTCCCGCAACTTCTGGGGCGGCCACGGGATCGTCGGCGGGCAGGTTCCTCTCGGGACGGGCCTGGCCTACGCGCTAAAGTACAGGGGCCTCAAGGGCGCCTGCATGACCTTCATGGGCGACGGCGCGGTCAACCAGGGCGCGGTGCACGAGGCCTATAACCTGGCTGCGCTCTGGGAGCTGCCCGTCATCTTCGTCGTCGAGAACAACGGCTACTCGATGGGCACGAGCCAGGCGCGCTCGTCGGCCGGGGAGCTGGGCCAGCGCGCCGCGAGCTACGGCATGGCGTGGGGGGTTTGCGACGGCCATGACCTCTACGGGGTGCGCGCATTCATGGCCGAGTACCTGGACCTGGCCCGCGAGAAGTCGAGGCCCTCGGTGGTCGAGATCCGCACCTACCGCTACCGGGGCCACTCGGTGGCGGACCCGGACAACACGTACCGCTCGAAGGCCGAGGTGGAGGAGTACCGCAAGACCAAGGACCCGATCCAGGTCTTCCAGCGGGCGCTGCTCGAGGAGAGGGTGCTAGACGAGGCTTCGGTCGCCAGGATCGACGCCGAGGCCCGCGTCGAGGCGGACCTCGCCGCCGATTTCGCCGAGGCCAGCCCGTTCCCCGATCTGGCCGACATACAGAAGGACGTCTACTGGGAGGCCGACAACCCGGCGGAGCGCAGGTCCGCCGGCCGCCTCTTCTTCACCTAAGACCATGCCGATACTCCAATACCGCGAGGCCATACGCCAGGCTCTTGCCGAGGAGCTCGCACGCGATCCGAACGTCGTTGTCATGGGCGAGGAGGTCGGCCAGTTCAACGGGGCCTACAAGGTGACCGAGGGGCTGCTGGACAAGTTCGGGCCGAAGCGGATCGTCGACACGCCGATTAGCGAAGCCGGCTTTGTCGGGCTGGGCATCGGGGCCTCGATGCTCGGGATCCGCCCGGTCATCGAGCTCATGTTCTGGTCGTTTTACTCGGTGGCCTTCGACCAGATCCTCAACAACGCGGCCAACGTGCGCTACATGTCAGGCGGCCAGATCAACTGCCCGATCGTCATCCGCGGCCCCGCCAACGGCGGCACCAACGTGGGCGCCACGCACTCGCACACCCCCGAAAATATCCTCGCCAGCCACCCGGGCGTGAAAGTGGTGGTCCCGGCCACGCCCTACGACGCCAAGGGCCTCCTGAAGTCATCGATAAGGGACAACGACCCCGTCATGTTCCTCGAGAACACTATCCTCTACGGCGACAAGGGCGAGGTCCCCGATGACGACTACCTGATCCCCCTTGGGAAGGCCGACACGAAACGCGAGGGCACGGACCTGACGATCGTGACCTACGGCAGGGCCGCCATCCTCTCGCTGGCCGCCGCGGGCGTCCTCCAGCAGGAGCACGGCTTCTCTGCCGAGGTCGTGGACCTGCGCTCGATCCGGCCACTCGACATGGACGCCGTCCTCGCCTCCGTGCGCAAGACCCACCGCGTGCTGATCGTCGAGGAGCAGAAGCCCTTCTGCGGCGTGGGCGCGCAGCTGGCGTACATGATCCAGGCCGAGGCCTTCGACGAGCTGGACGCACCGATAGCCAGACTGTCGACCATCGACGCCCCGGCGATCTACAGCCCGCCCGTCGAGGCGGAGCAGCTTCCCAACCAACAGGGGATACTCAAGGCCGCCCTCGGGGTGCTCGCCTAGAGCCCCGCCCAAAGACCAACAGCAACCGCCATGGCCAACCTAATCGAGATGCCGAAGCTGAGCGACACCATGACGACGGGCACGCTGGTGCGCTGGCTCAAGAAGGAGGGAGACGCAGTCAAGACGGGGGACATGCTTGCGGAGATCGAGACGGACAAGGCGACCATGGAGCTCGAGAGTTTCTTCGATGGAACGCTCCTTGCGGTGCTTGTCCCCGCGGGATCGCAGGTGCCGATCGGCGCCGCGCTCTGCGCCATAGGCAAGCCCGGCGAGAAGGTCCCGGCTGCCGCGCCCCTGGCGAAGACACCGGCGGCGCCCGCCCCCGCCCAGGCGGCGGCGCCCGCCGCCCCCGCCCCAGAGCCGGCCGCGCAGCCCGAGCCGGGCCCGGGCGGGCGCGTCCGGATCTCCCCCCTCGCGCGCAGGCTCGCCGCCGAGAAGGGCGTAGACCCCGCCCGGATCAGCGGAAGCGGCCCGGGTGGTCGGATCGTGAGAGCCGACGTGCAGAAGGCCGCCGCTGCGCCGCAGAAGGCGCGAGGAGGCGGCGCAGGGGTGCCCTCCCCCCTGGCCCCCGGCCCAGGGGCGAAGGGCGCCATCCAGGAGGACAGGCTCGTGCCGGTCTCCAACGTGCGCGCCACGATCGCGCGTCGCCTGGTCGAGTCCAAGTCGCAGATACCCCACTACTACCTGGACATCGAGATCGACGCCTCGCCCATGCTCGACCTGCGCGAGCAGCTGAACACGGCCCTCGAGAAGGAGGGCGTCAAGCTCTCGGTCAACGATTTTATCCTGAAGGCCTCAGCGGAGGCGCTTCGCAGGGTGCCCGCAGTCAACTGCTCGTGGGAGAACTCGGCGATCCGGCACCACTCGGCCGCACACGTGTCGTTCGCCGTCGCGATGGAGGACGGCCTCATCACTCCGGTGATACGCGACGCGCACCTGAAGTCGCTCTTTGCGATAAGCGCCGAGGCCAAGGCCCTGGGCAAGAGGGCGAGGGAGAAGAAGCTCACGCCGTCGGAGTTCGCCGGGGGCACCTTCTGCGTCTCCAACCTCGGCATGATGGGCATCGACAGGTTCGCGGCCATCATCAACCCCCCGAACGCAGCGATCCTTGCCGTCGGGACCACCGTGCGCAAACCCGTCGCCAGGGGCGACCAGGTCGTGGTCGGCCAGCGCATGACGCTCACCCTTTCGGCGGACCACCGGGTCGTCGACGGCGCCGTCGGCGCGGCCTATCTTGCCGCGGTCAGGGACCTGCTCGAGAAGCCGGCGCTCCTGCTGCTCTAGCGGCCGGGGCTAGCCCTCGGCCCGCGCCCGCGCGTCGGCCTCGATGAGCTTCTTCAGGCGGTCGAGCTCGGACTTCACGCGGGCCTTGGCCGCCGGAAGGTCCGCCTCGCCCGCGACCTTGTCCGAGGCGAAGAGGTAGAACTTCATCTTCGGCTCGGTCCCGCTCCCGCGGGCCGCGAACCGGTAGCCGTTCGAAAGCGTTATCACGTACAGGTCCTGCTTCGGGATCTCCTCGCCGTCGGCGTCGGTGACGCGCTCGCGCCCGAAGTCCCGGAAGCCGACGACGCGGACGTCGCCGAAGGCCCCGGGGCGCGCCGTGCGGTAGGTGTCCAGGATGCGGCGTATCTTGGCGCTGCCGCTGGCCCCCTCGTAGTAAATGTTGATCGTGTCCTCGAGGTAGAAGCCGTATTTGAGGTACAGCCGGTCCAGGTACTCGGGAATCGTGAGCGCCTGCCCCACCACCCACGCGCAGAGCTCGGAAAACATGAGGCAGGCCGCGTTGCCGTCCTTGTCGCGGACGTAGTCGTTGGGCAGGTACCCGTAGCTCTCCTCGGTGCCGAAGATGAAGAAGGTGCTGTGCTCCAAAAGGAGGCGGGCCCGCTCCATGAACGGCGTGTCGTCGTAGCTCCAACCCGGCCCCATCGCCGCCTTCAGGCGCTCCTCGTACCCGAAGATCTTGGCCCCGATCCATTTGAAGCCCGTGAGGGTCTCGATCACCTTCACCCCGTGAGCGTTTCCGATCGCGTCCTGAAGCTGCGTGGTGACGAAGGTCTTGATGATGCAGGCGCTCTTCGAGCCTCCCTGGGGGATGAGCCCCATCTCCTTGTACTTCATGATGCGGTACTCCGCGATGAGCGAGCCGATCTGGTTTCCCGTGAGCAGCTCCATGGCGCCGGACCTTCCCCGGACGGCTACCCCCATGCGGTCGCAGTCGGGATCCGTCGCCATGACCACGTCGCATCCCCTGCGGTTCGCGGTGTCCACCGCCATGGACAGCGCCTCGGCGTTCTCGGGGTTGGGCGACTTGACGGTCGGGAAGCGCGGGTCGAACTCCATCTGCCCCCCAACCTCCATGACCTTGCAGCCAGAGTGGATGAGGAGCGCGAGCGCGTGCACGGCACCGGTCCCGTGGATGTTCGTGTACACGACGCGAAGCCCGGCCTTGCGCACCATTCCCGGGTCGAGCACAGCGGCGGCGGCCGTGGCGAGGTAGGCGTCGTCGGCCGCGCGCCCCAGGGACGTCACCCGCGACAGGTCCTTATCGAGGAACCCGGGCACGTCCTTGAACGGGATTGCGGCCACGTGGGAGACAATCCCCTTGTCGTGGGGTGGGATCACTTGGCCGCCGTCGAAGAAATACGCCTTGAACCCGTTGTCGTGCGGCGGGTTGTGGCTGGCCGTTATGACCGCCCCGGCGTGCGCCTTGAGGCTGCGCACGGCGTAGCTGAGCTGGGGCGTCGGCCTCGGCCCGTCGAAGATGAAGGCCTCGCCCCCGAGGCGGCCCCAGACCGACGCCGCCAGCTCGCAGAAGTGCCGGGAGAAGAAGCGTACGTCGTGCGCGATGACGAGACGCGGCGCGGCGCGCTCCCCCCGGCCGCGCAGGTATTCCTCGGTGTAGCGGAAGAGCCCCATCACCGCGCGCGCCAGCGTGAAGTCGTTGAGGAGGTCGGTCCCCACGGCCGCGTGCTCCGGCGCCCCGAACTGCCCCGGCGTCCCCTTCTCGGCCGCCGTCGACACAGCCCCGATCGTGCGCCCCCTGATGCCCCCGGTGCCGAACTCGAGCTCGCGGTAGAATCTGTCGTTCAGCTCGCTCCAGGCCTTGGCCGCCACGAGCTCCGCAATGCTCGCCTGCGCCCAGGCCGGCAGACCCGCGGCGAGAAAGGAGGTGATGTTCGCCCCGGCGGCGGGCATGAGGCTGCCCTCGCGCACGGCGGACTCTACATGGTCGGACAGGGTCATGGGTTCAGAGGGTCTAAAGGCAGAGGCCGTCGGTGACGGCCGGTTTGGGATCAAGGCGCGACCAGCTCTCGCAAAACGTGCGCTCGTCGTAGCCGAAAAGCGGTGAAACCTCCAGAGCCATTTCCGGAAGGCCCGACGGGTCGGTCGGCACCTCTGCTCCCGCCGCCTTGAACCAGCGCGCGAACTGGCGAAGCTGGTCGGCCCTGCACGTCCGGGGCGAGTCGACGCCCTCGGCGTTCTTAACCGGCGAGAAGTCGTCCGACCGCTCCGTCTCGATGACGATGGGGTTCCCGGCCGACGGGATCGCGTCGAAGACGAAGAGCTCGAACTTGACGCCGTTTGCCTTCTGCGGCCTGACCGGCCGCCCCTCGGCGTCCACGGTGGCGATCTTCTTATCGGCCCTGTGGAACGGCAGGCTGCCGGATCCGCGGGCCATGTCGCGTATGAATTCGCGGTCGATCACGTGGATCGCGATGCTGCCCGCCCCGTAGCGCAGGGAGCCGTCCGACGGGTCCGTCTCCTTCTGATAGGCCTCCGGCAGGTCCGAGTACTCGATGACCACGAGCTTCCCGCGCAGGACGCAGAAGTGCCCGAGCTTCTCCAGGGGATAGGCCTTGAGGACGGCCTTGCTCGACATCTGGGAGCGCCGGTTCAGGTGCCATCCGATGAAGGCGGGGTCGATGCAGCGCACGAGCGGGTTGTCCACCTGGAAGTAGCTGAGCGTGTCAATGCCCTCGGAGGCCATGAGGTCCAGGGCGCCGCTGCGCTCGAGGGCCCTGAGCGAGCCGCCGTGCCCGTCAGGCGAGAGGGCGAGCGAGCCCTCCGACTCGAGGAGGATCTTCCCCGAGAAGTCCACGGCCGGCATGCGCCCCTGGCGCAGGAAATGCACCCGCGATGGATCGAGGCCGAAGTGGCGGTTCTCGCCAAAGAAGGCCTCGGTCGCCGCGTGGTTCTGGTGGCTTGTCATGACGAACCAGTGGATCGGCCTGCCGTGGCGCCTGCCTGCCGCGAGTATCTTGCCCGCAAAGACCTCGAAGAGGGACCGGCCCCTGACGGGGGTGACCGGAAAGGTCCCCTTCGGCGCGTCGTAGCCCAGACGGGTCCCCTGGCCCCCGGCGACGGTGAACGCGGCGACGCGGCCCGCCCGCAGCGCTTCCTCGCCCGCCGCGCGCGCGGCCGACCACGCGGTCGGGTCGCCCCCGCGCGCGGGCATCCGCTCGTAGGGCGCAGGCGCGAGCCCCGCCAAGTCGAGCGCCCGCGCGGCGCCGCCGGTCACCAGCGTTCGCGAAAGCCGCTCGACCTCCGCCAGGTCGACCTCGGCTGCCTCGTCGAGCAGCCGGGCCCGCGATCCGGGCGAGAGCCGGTCAACAAAGGCAAAGACCTGTCCCTGCCCGGCCCTGCGATACGCCTCAATGATCCCGTTGGGGTCACGCGTCATGGGCGCTCACCTGGACTTGGCCTGGGCCGCGGACGGCTCGGCGGGCGGCGTCGCGTCGTCGGGCTCGAAGCGGAACATGAACTCGTCCGGCCTCGCGTACCCAAGCTTCATCCGAATCACCCTGTCGACATATTCGGGGTCGCTTTTCAGGCGCTCGAGGATCCTCTCTTGGGCGCGCAGCCTGTCCTGGGCCTCGGCGAGCTTCTGGCGGTTCATGGTCTCGACCTGCACAAGCTGGCTGTATTCGTCGTGGGCGTCCTTGAACAGCACGGCCCCCGTGACCCCCAGGCCCGCGAAAAGCAGCATGTACAGGCTCAGAATGACCTTGCGCAGATTCACAATTCTTTCGAATCGATAAACATCGCTACACCACGGGTTCGCAATTCTTTTCAGCCGTCGCGCCCGCGCGCGGGTTTTTGCGTGCGTTTTCCGGGCGGCCACGCTTAGTTCGGTGAGCGCATGTATCAGAGCTTCTACGGATTCAAGGAGATGCCGTTCAACATCACTCCTGATCCGAAATTTCTCTTCCTTAGCCCAACCCACCAGGAAGCGCTGCAGCACCTCAAGTTCGGCGTTCGCGAGAGAAAGGGCTTCATCGTGCTTATCGGCGAGGTCGGATGCGGGAAGACGACGCTCTGCAGGAGGTTTCTCAACGAGCTGGACCCCGCCAGGTTCGACACCGCGCTCATCCTGAACCCCCGCGTCACGGAGACCCAGATGCTCAAGGCGATCCTCCACGAGCTCGGGGAGACGAAGCTCGCCCGCAGCCAGGTCGACTTGGTCTCGCAAATGAACAAGGTTCTGCTCGAGCGCATAGGCCGCGGGCGCGACATCGTGCTCATCATCGACGAGGCCCAGAACCTATCATTCGAGGTCCTGGAGCAGATCCGGCTGCTCTCGAACCTCGAGACGGACAAGCAGAAGCTGCTGCAGATCGTGCTCATGGGCCAGCCCGAGCTGAAGGAGGTCCTCGCGCGGACGGAGCTCCGGCAGCTGCGCCAGCGCATCCTCGTCCACTACGAGCTCCACCCCCTCTCGCAGCGCGATGTCGGCCACTACATCCAGCACCGCCTGACGCTCGCCGGCGGCACGGGCAGGCCGTCGTTCACCCCGTGGGCCCTGCGTTCGATCCACAAGTCGAGCAGGGGCATACCGCGCATCGTGAACAACCTTTGCGACAAGGCCATGCTCTCGGCCTTCATCCGGGAGTCGGACGAGGTCAACTTCTGGGACGTGCGGCGCGCGGCGCGCGACATGGACAACCTCACGGCGTAGGCGCCGCTCCATGAGCCTTATAAACGACGCGCTGAAGAAGGCGGCCCGCCAGCGGGCCCAGGAGGAGGGGGACATCGCGCCGCTCATGCCGGGCGGAGGCGGAAGGGCCCACAGCCGCCCCCCGGCCCGCGCCCAGAACATGGTCCTCATCGGCGGCGCGGCCATCGCCTTGGTTATCGTGTCCGCGGTCGTGACTGGCATCTTTGTCTCGGGCAGGTCCGAGCCGAAGGCGGCGGCCGCTTTCGCGCAGCTTGCCGCGCAGAAGGCGCAGCCGACCCCGGAAACGCAGGCTACGGCGGTGCACATTCCCCAGATCTCCCTGGCCTCGGCTCCTGCCACGCATGCGCCGGCCAAGGCGGCCGAGACCCCGGCCGCGGAGGCTCCGCCAAAGGCCAGGGCGGCCGCCGTAGCGGCGCCCCCGGCCGCGGCGACCCCGGGTGCGTCGGCACAGGTCGCGGTGCGAGTCCCCGAGACGATTCCGCAGGCCGCCGCGACTGCCGGTGCTGGCGCTTCCCAGGCGCCAACCCAGAACCCGCCCCCCGCCGCCGTGGCGCCCGCGCCGGTGGCGACGCCCGTGCCGGTCGCCGCAACGGCGCCCACCCCTACGCCGGCCGTCATTCAGAGCCTGGGCGAGCGCGTCCAGGCAGTCATCGACCACATCCAGATCTCGGGAGTCCGCTACTCCGGGGCCGACAGCAAGGCCATCATCGACGGCCACATCTACCGGGTTAACGACCTGCTGGACCGCACGCTTGGAATCCGGCTCTCAAAATTCGACCCGGACCACCTGACCTTCGTGGACCCGTCCGGCGCGAAGTACGTGAAGAGCTTCTAGGCCCCGCCTAGAAGGCCGTCGCCGGCGGCCTGAACACCTGCAGCAGGGTCCTTGCCGTGATCTGGACGTCCAGCCACACGGACCAGTGGGTAATGTAGTAAACGTCCCAGTACACGCGGCGCCGGACCATCTCCTCCTCCAGAACGGCGCCCCGGAAGCCCAGGCTCTGGGAGAGGCCCGTTATGCCCGGCTTCACCAGGTTGCGAATGCGGTAGCCCTCGGTCTGCTGCCTGAACTCCTCGTCAAGGATCGGCATGTAGGGGCGCGGGCCGACGATGCTCATCTCGCCCACGAGCACGTTCCAGAACTGCGGGAACTCGTCCAGGCTGCGCCGGCGCATGAACCTGCCGAACCTGAAGATGCGCTGGTCCTCGGAGAGCGCCTGCTTCGACTCGGCCGCGGCGTCGTCGGGGGCCGCGCGCATCGAGCGGAACTTGAGCATGCAGAACTCCCTGCCCTGCTTTCCCCGCCTGACCCTGGCGTGAAAGAGAGGCCCCGGCGCCTCCAGGCGCTGCATGATCGCGACCAGCGCGCACAGCGGGGGCAGGATGAACACGACCACCGGAAGGGACACCGCCACGTCGAACGAGCGCTTGATCAGGCGGTTTATCGGGTCCTCAAGGGGCTCCTCTTGAAGCGTGTAGAAGTGCCTGCCCTCCTCGGTGACGGGGACTAGGGGGTGCGTGTAGCGCTCCTCGATGTTGCTGTGGATCAGCAGCCGGCAGCCGCTGTCGCGGCAGGCGCCGATGACGAAGCCGGCCTCGGCGTCCGTTGCCGGCAGATCCAGCATCACCACCTGGCCGACGCGGCCACCGGCGAGGACCTTCGCAAGGTCCGACGGGGGCCCAAGCCACGGGACCTGCAGAGACCCAGGCTCGGATGCTGGGGGCTCCGGGGAAAGCAGTCCCACGGGGTAGATCCCCAGGGGCTCCTTGTTATTGATCCATTCCCTCACCTTGGCGAAGGAGCCCGGCTTTCCGATGAAGACTGTCGGGAGCCTGTGGCCCTTCTGGAAGACAAAGCGCGCGAGGCTGCCGGGAAGCCATGCGTTCAGGCAGACGAGGCCCAGCCAGCAGCATACCAGGAATATCCCCAGAAAGAGCCGGCTCATGCCGTGGTCCTGGGTCGCGAACATGAGGGTGAAGACAAGCGCCGCCATGAAGGCGACCTGGCGCGTCGCAAGCCTGGCCGACCCGCCCAGGTCCGGAAGGTGGAAGCGCGCGGCGAGCCGTCTCGACACGTCGCGGGCGGAAAGCAGCATGCCGCCGATGACGCACAGGAAATACGGCACGAGGTTCTGGTACCTGTTCATGTGCACGAACGGCACCCGGAAGCTCAGGTTCACCCAGTCCCACGCCCAGAATGCCGCCCCGACGAAGAGCGTCGCGACCGCCGCGTACATGTTCGCCAGCCCGCGTGCCCTCGCGTCTATCATGGCCGCCTCCTTCGGGCCGCAAGCCACGCCTCGATGCCGCCCAGCGGCATCGCGTTTAGGACATCCTCCCTCTTCAGCCACCCCTTTCGGGCCGAGTTGATCCCCGCCCTGACGAAGCCGAGGGAAGGGGCGTCGTGGGCGTCGGGATTGATCGAACACAGAAGGCCCCTCTCGGCGGCCTTCCGCCAAAGGCGCCAGTCCATGTCGAGCCTATGCGGGTTCGCGTTAAGCTCCACGACTACCCCGTTCGCTATCGCGGCGTCGATGACCCTCGCCGCGTCCACATGGTAGGCCTCGCGCTCGAGAAGGAGCCTCCCGGTGAGGTGGCCCAGCATGGTCACGTGAGGGTGCTCCAGCGCCTTCACGATGCGGGAGGTCATCGCGGCCTCGTCCTGCGAGAACGCGCTGTGCACCGACGCGACGACGTAGTCCAGGCGGGCGAGCACCGCGTCGTCAAAATCAAGGCGGCCGTCGGGCAGGATGTCGCATTCCGTGCCCGAGAACAGCCTTGTGCGAAATCTTCGGGAAGCGTTCACGGCACCGATTTCGGCAACCTGCCTCAGGAGGCGCTCCTCGGTGAGCCCGTTTGCCTGGCGGCTGGACTTGGAATGGTCTGCGATGCCGAGGTACTCCCAACCCAGCGCCTGAGCCGCCGCCGCCATCTCGGCGAGCGTGCTCCTGCCGTCAGACTCCGTCGTGTGGTTGTGGAACGCGCCCCGGATGTCCGCCAACTCGACGAGCTTCGGGAGGGCGCCCTTCTCGGCGGCCTCGATCTCGCCCAGGCCCTCGCGAAGCTCCGGGGGGATGTACGAGAGGCCAAGAGCGGCGAAGATAGACGCCTCGTCGGCCGCCGCCATCCCCTGGTTGCGCCCCGCTTTGTCCTTGGCGGTGCCCTCGCCCGAAGCGGGCACAAGGCCCCATTCGCTGAGGCTAAGGGACCTCTCGAGGGCGCGCTGGCGCATCTGCACGTTGTGGTCCTTCGACCCTGTGAAGTGGTGCAGCGCGAACGCGAACTGCTCGGCCGGGACTATTCTCAGGTCGGCCTGGAGCCCGCCCTCGAGGCGGACGCTAGCCTTGGTCTCGCCTCTCGCCGTCACCTCCGTCACGCCGGCGAGCCCCGTGAACCATTCCACGACCGGAGCGACGTCCGAGGCCGCGACGATGAAGTCAAGGTCGCCCACGGTCTCCATCCCCCTCCGAAGGCTCCCCGCCGACTCGGCCCTGCGGACCTGCGGAATGGACCTCAGACCCGCCAGGATGGGCTCGGCGACCTGCGCGGCGGACCACCAGAGGTGGCGCCGCGAGTATGCTTCGCGGTTGCGGATCCCGGCGAGGATCTTCTCCTGGGTCTTTTCCCCGAATCCGGCGAGTCCGGCAACGCCCCCCTCCTGGCAGGCCTTCTCCAGCTCGGCCACCGACGTCACGGCCAGCTCCTTGCGCAGGGCCGCGATCTTCTTGGGGCCGAGCCCGGGAATCTTCAGCATCTCGACAAGACCCGGCTCTATGGACTCCTTGAGCCGGTCGAGGAATTCCAGGCGCCCCGTCGCCTGCAACTCCATGATCTTCGCCGCGAGAGCCTCGCCAATGCCCTTCACGCTCCGGATCTTGCCCTCGCTCACCAGGCTCTCGAAATCCTTGTTCTCGAGGCCCTCGATCGCGCGGGCCCCGGCCGCGTAGGCGCGCACCTTGAACGGGTTCTCGCCCTTTAGCTCCATGAGAACGCCGATCTCGGCAAGCACGTCGGCGATCTCGTTCTTGGTCATGGGGCCATTCCAGACCGCGGCACGGGCAAATTCAACGCCGTAAGACGAGCGGGCCCCGGGGGAGGCCCGCGTCTGCGATGTTGCGCAAACGCCTCCGCAGCTGTTGCCTATGCCCCCCAGCGTCCGATGCCATTCACCTATCAAAGGACGGTCCACTTCGCGGATACCGACGCGGCGGGCGTCGTGTTCTTCGCTAACTACCTTGCGATTTGCCACGAGGCCTACGAGGAGGCGCTCGCAGCGGCAGGCATCAAGTTGAGCGAATTCTTCAGGGACAACGGGATCGTGATCCCCGTCTCAAAATGCGAGGCCGAGTACCTGCGCCCCCTGCTCTGCGGCGACAAGGTGAGAGTCAGCATCAAACCGAGGGCGCTGGCCGAGAATTCCTTCGAGATAGCCTACGAGCTCACGCGTCTTGGGCCGCCGGATAAGGGCGCGGCGAAGGTGCGCACGGAGCACGTGTGCATCGACTCGAAGACGCGCGCGCGAAGCCCGCTGCCGGACGCCCTGGCGCAGTGGGTCCGGTCGGGGTGAGCCGCGCGCTCAGGTGTCCGCGGCCAGGATCCTGAGCTCGGCCCGGTTCACCTTGCCCTGCGCGTTGCGCGGCCAGGGCGAGATCGCCCGGTAGCACTTCGGGCGCTTGTACGGGGCGAGGCCGGACAGCGCCGATGCCAGCCGCTCGGTGCGCGGCGCGCGCGCGCGCGCGGGATGGCAGGCGACGACCACCTGGCCCCATTCCGCGTCCGGAAGTCCGACGACGGCCACGTCCTCGAATTCCCCGCTGGCCAGCAGGGCGGCCTCCACCTCGGCTGGAGAAACCTTCTTTCCCCCGGTTACTATGACGTCGTCGCTTCTGCCGAGGATGACCAAGCTCCCGTTCGCGTCAAAGGCGCCAATATCCCCGGTCGTCCACGCACGGTCCTCCCTGTATTGCGGATGGTAGCCGCGGTAGAGCGACTCGCCGCTGATCCGCACGATCCCGCCGTCCACAAGGTCGATCCTCGCGTGGGGCAGCGGCGAACCGCACCCGCGCATGCCGCGAAGGAATTCCTCGGGCCTGAGGGCCGCGGCCATCGCGGCGGACTCCGTGGCGCCGTATCCGGGCGACAGAGGCAGCCTGAGCGCCGCAGCCTCATCCAGGAGGCCCTCCCATGCCGGAGCTCCCCCAACGAAGACGATACGAAAGCGCCTGAGCCAGTCGACGGCCTCGGGCACCCTGATCAGCCGCTGCAGCTGAGTGGGCACGAGCGAGATGCAGCAGTCCGAAGGCAGGTCACCGGGGTAGCGGCCGGACTCGACTTCCTTCCAGTCCCATGGAAGGAACGTGCCACCCGTCAGGGCGCTTCTCATCCAGGCCATGAAGCCGCTCACATGGTGGAGCGGAAGCACGCAGACCGAGTTCACCCGCTCCAGGCCAAAATGGCGGCAAAACCCCTGGACCGCGGCTGCGATCGTGTGGCTGTCGTGCCGAGCGAACTTGAGGCCCCCTGAGGCGCCGCCGCTGGGCACCATGAGCCAGCCGAGTTCCGCGGCGCCAGGGCCCGAGAGGTGCCGCGCGAGGATCGTTCGCTCCGCGGCGCGCCACGAAGGGTCCGCAAGGAAGATCTCGCCCCCCGCGGCGAGCGCCTGGGCGAAGATATCCATGAACTGGGAGGGGTCGCGATCCTCGACCACGCGGGAGGGGTTTGGAGGCGCAGCGGGCCCGCGCGCGCCCAGGCGCGCGGCTAACTCACGGCGTTCCATAGTGCCTCGCTGTTCATTCGTTCCACGTCCTCGTGCCTGAGGAACGGTGCCGCGGCCGGCCCGTCAAAGCGACTGTTGGCGAACAGCGGCCAGACCCCGAATCCGAGAGCGGCCCTCTCGCCCGGCCATGCGAACGCCGCCCGGAGGGCACATCGAGCCCCGATCCCCGTCTCCAGGGCCGACGAGAATACGACCCGCGCGCCGGCTTGGGCGAGGCGCCCGAGCGTGCCGGCCGCGTCGCCAAGGAGCGCCGCCTTGATGACGAAGTAGCCCTTCCATCCCGCGTCCAGCCACCGGGCGGCGTCGGCATCGCACGCGACCGACTCGTCAAGAGCGACGGGAACGGGGTAATCGGCCGCGAGGCCCATCAGGGCGTCGTCGCCTCCCCTGGAGCCCGCCGCAACAGGCTGCTCCACGAATTCCACGGGCAGCCCGGAGGCGTGGTCGAGCCATCGGCCCGCCGTCCTCGTGTCCCATCCACCGTTTGCGTCGAGCCTGACCCTGGAGCCGGCCGGCAGGATGCCCATCAAGTCGTCGAGGATCGCCATCTCGTCGCACGCGTCCCCGACCGCGACCTTCCACTTAAAGATCCTGAATCCGGCCTGCACCTTCTCGGGCGCCCCCCGCAGCGCGGCGCGCCCAGCCGGCAGGAGCGCCGCCACCGCCATGCTGTCGTGCCGGGGCGGGCCGGCGTCGTCGCCCAGCGCGCAGGCCAGGGCGCCCCTGAGCGAGGAGAGCCCTCCCGGAACGCGGGAGAGGATGTCGGGCGCGACCCGGCCCCCGAGGGACGCCAGGAAGGCCTCGCCGGCCCCGACGCTCTCCTTCCCAAAGTGAGGGACCGGCGATGCCTCGCCGAAGCCCACGCCGCCGCCCGCCTTGTCGATCCTCACGTACAGTCCCTCGCGCATGGCCCACGGACCGTGCGCCGTCAGGACAATCGCCCTGAACGGCAGGCTGTAGCGGCGATAGGCAATGCTCGATTCCATTTTGTTTGCGCTTTTTCTTAGATGCATTACTTGGTTCCCGGCAACCCATGAGCAAGGTTGCAAAGAGATCCACCCCCAAGGTCGACGACCAGTTCTTCCTGGATGCTGACAGGTTCTTCAGCGCGAACCTGCCGACGGCCCTCACGTTCGACGACGTGACGCTGGCGACACTCTACTCGGAGATACTGCCCAGGGAGGCGGACACATCGACCAGCATCTCGGAGTCCCTCGCCCTGCAGATCCCGATCATCTCGTCGGACATGGACACGGTCACCGACTCGCGCATGGCCATCGCCATGGCGTTGAACGGAGGGATGGGAATCATCCACTACAACATGGCGCCCAAGGAGCAGGTCAAGGCCGTCGCCCGCGTGAAGCGCCACATTCACGGGCTCATCCAGGACCCGATCACGGTGCATCCCAGCCAGACGATCGGAGGGGTCCTCGCCCTGATCGAGGAGAAGCACTACCAGTTCTCCACGTTTCCGGTCTTGAGCGAGGACGGCCGGCTTCTCGGGCTTCTGTCCGGAAACGTTGTCAAGGGGCGCTATGCCTCGAAGCGGGTGTCCGAGGTCATGACGCCCCGGTCCGTACTCAAGACCGAGATGGAGGCCGCCGTCTCCAAGGACCCGATCACGGCGGCGGACAAGTTCTTCACGGACAACGTAGGGATAAACAAGATGCTGGTCGTCGACCGCGACGACCGCCTGAGGGGCCTGGTCACGGCGTCCGACGTCGAAAGGATCACCGGCGAGATCAAGTCAAGGCGCAAGCCGGCCCGCGACACGCAGTTCAGACTCGTCACGGGCGCGGCGCTCTCGCCCAAGCGCAAGCCCGACGGCTCCTTTGACAAGGAGGCTGTCCTATCCCACGTGGCGAGCCTCGTCGAGGAGCACGTCGACGCGGTGGCTGTCTCGACGGCCCACGGTCACACGGCGAGCGTCGGGGCCCTGGTGCGCCTCGTGCGGGGCGCATTCCCATCGCTTACCCTCATCGCGGGCAACGTGACGAGCGCCGCGGGCGTGGAGTACCTGGCGCAGTGCGGCGCCGACGCGATCAAGGTCGGCCAGGGGCCGGGCGCGATCTGCACGACGCGCATCGTCGCGGGAGTGGGCATCCCGCAGCTGACGGCCCTCTACGTGGCCTCGACGGTTGCACGAAAGACCGGCTTGAGGATCCTGGCGGACGGCGGAGTCGCCAAGTCGGGCGACATCGTCAAGGCGCTCACCCTGTCCGACGCCGTCATCTGCGGCAGCGTGCTCGCCGGCTGTCGGGAGGCCCCGGGCGAGATCATGGAGATAGGCGGCAAGGTCTATAAGCAGTTTAGGGGGATGGGCTCGATCGCGGCCATGAAGGCGGGCAGCGCGGCACGCTACGGCAGGGACAGCGAGGACAACCGCAAGGTCGCGGCGGAGGGGATAGAGGCCCTCAAGGAGGTCAGCGGCTCGGTCGACGAGGTGCTGACCAACCTCATCGGGGGCGTGCAGAGCGGGATGGGCTACCTGGGGGCCAAGACGCTGCGCGAACTGCGGGCCAGGGCAAGGTTCGCGCGGGTGAGCCCGGCCGGCCAACGCGAGGCGTCACCCCACGACGTCGTAGAGGTGTCGACCCGCGTCAACTGACGCGCGCCCGGCGCCGCCAGTTGGGGCTTGCCCTCGGCCGACGTCTCACCATTCCAATCGTCTGCAACAGGGGTCCTGGACTTCGGTTGCCGAAAGTCCTCCATGTCGCTGCCACCCTTCTCTAGCCTGCTGATAGCTGACGTCGGCATTTCCCTCGGTGACGAGGGCAAGGGCCGCCTGATACCCGAGATCGTCGAAGAGCTGCGCCCGACGAAGCGCCCGGTGACGGTCGTCATGAAGGTCAACGGCGGAGCAAACGCGGGCCACACGGCCGCGGGCGTCAAGCTCAACCTGCTTCCATCGGGCGTAGTCGAGAGCGAGATACCGCACCTGGCCATCGGAAGCGGCGTCGTCGCCGACCCGCGAAAGATTCTCTGGGAGGCGCGGCCTCTCGAGCGCAAGGGCTACTCCGTGCTCAGCCGGCTGCTTGTCGACGAGCGCACGATGATCTCGGACCTGACCCACCGCCTCCTTGACCTCGCCGAGGAGGACTACCGGGTGAACGTCCTCGCCGAGGAGTCGCGGGGATCCACGGGCCGGGGCATATCCGCCGCCTACAGCGAGGAGACCGGCCACTGGCAGATGCATTTCTCGGACTTCCTTGCGGGCCCAAACTTCTTCTCGCGCAAGCTCGCACAGCGCGCCGACCGGGCGTGCCGGATGATCCAGCACGTCTATCGCGCGAGCGAGTCGACCTGGAACGGCTTCTTCGAGCGGCTGACGCAGGCCGAGCTCAGGGCCAACTCCGAGACCATCGCCGACGCGGTTTTCGCGAAGGAGGAGTTTGACTTCACGCGGTTCCGCGGCGCCGAGCCGTTTACGCTCAACATGGACCTGCTATGCTCGGTCTACTGGAGCGCAGGGACCTCGCTCAGCCGCAACGTGGGCGAGGTGCGCGAGCTTGTCCTTCGCGAGCTGCGCGCGGGCCACACCGTGATAGGCGAGTTCGGCCAGGCCTACTGGCTCGACAAGCGTCACGGGTTCTCGTCGACGTCCTCGCACACCTTCACGCCGGAGTTCTTCGAGAGCGCGAACATACCGGTCCAGCCCATTCACACCTTCGGCGTCGCAAAGGCCTACGACACCAAGGTCGGGACGCACACGTTCCTGACGCAGATCGACGAGGCGCATCCCCTGAGCGAAAAGCTGAAGCGCCTCGAGTACGGGACGAGCACGGGCAGGCAGCGCATGGTGGGTTGGTACGACGCGGTCGAGAAGGGCGACACGCTTCGGTACGGCGGCTACCAGGACCTGATGATCAACAAGCTCGACGCACTGACATGGTCGGGAGCGTGGCAGGGGGACCTGCAGGTGTGCGTAGCCTACGAGTCTTCCGACGGCAGGCGCTTCGCGCACGTGCCCCGAAACGAGGCTGTGCGCAAATCCCTGCGCCCGCTGTACAGGAGCTACCCGGGATGGGCCGGGGACATCTCCGGCGTGCGCCGTTTTGGCGACCTGCCCGCCAACGCCCGGCGCTACGTGGCCGGCATGATGCGGGCGGTTCTCGAGGTGGCCTACGACGGCGAGACCTGGCCAAAGGACCTCCCCAACCTGCGCTACCTCGGGGTCGGGCCGGGGCCGTCGCAGATCATCAAGGACGTCCCCTCGACAGCCGAACTGATTGCGCTGGCCTGAGTCCCGGGCCGCGCCGGCCTCAGAAATCCTGCAGGCGGGCCTCGGAGGCCCCGCGATGGGGCTCGAGCCGGGCGAGCACCTCACCCAGAAGGTAGATGGAGCCCGTCACCAGGATGGTGTCGCCGGCGCCCCCGGCCGTGAACGTGTTCGGCGCCGGGAAGAGATCCCGGACCGATGAGCGAACAATCCTCCCGGCGTAGGACCGCGGGATGAGCGCCTCGAGCTCGTCATGCGAGCACGCCCGGGCCTGCTTGGGCACAACCAGGTGGATCTCGGCGCAATGCCGGCAGAGCACCCCGAGCAGCGCCTCCGCCCGCATCGCGCCCATCGCCCCCACGACGGCGACAACGGGCCGGCCCGTCTCGGCGCGCAGGACCCCCAGGTTTGTGTCCAGGACGCCCGCACCCTCGGGATTGTGGGAAGCATCGAGCACGGCCGGGCGCCCGCCGATCGACGTGCGCTGCCAGCGGCCGGGCCAGTCGACCGTGCCCAGCCCGGCAACGATGGACGGCAGCGTCACTCCCGAGGCGGGCCCGAGCAGGCCCGCCGCAAGCGTCGCAGTCGCGGCGTTCCAGCGCTGATAGTCGCCCTCAAGCCTGGTCCTCGGGTATGCGGCGACATCCTCGCCAAATTCCTCCCTAACCGAGACCACGCGAGCGCCCCGCGAAGCGGCAACGCTGCGGATCGTGGCCTCCGCGTCGCCTGGCATGCGGCCGATCACGACCGGGCGGCCCGGCTTGATTATCCCCGCCTTCTCCGCGGCGATCGCCTCGATCGTGTTTCCCAGCATTTCGCAGTGGTCGAGGCCGATCGAGGTGATGACCGACACCTCCGGCTCCACCACGTTCGTCGCGTCCAGGCGACCGCCGAGGCCGACTTCGATGATGTTGAACTGGCAGCGCCTCCTCGCGAACTGCAGGAAGGCCATGGCCGTCATGAATTCGAAGAAGCTCGGCCGGTCGTCGATTCCCCCCACCGTCATGATGCGGTCGGCGATCGGCTGCAGTTCCTCTACATAGGAGGAGATCTCCGCCTCCGTGAGGATATGGCGGTCCACCTGCACCCGCTCCCCGAGGCGCACGAGGTGCGGCGAGGTGTAAAGCCCGGTGCGCCGGCCAGCCGCGCGCAGGATCGAGTCGAGCATGGCCGACACTGACCCCTTCCCGTTCGTTCCTGCCACGTGGATACACGGCACAAGCCTCTCGGGGTTCCCGATTAGGGCCGCCAGCGTGCGCATCCGGTCGATTCCGAACTTGATCCCCGATGCCTTGAGGCCGAACAGATACTCCTGGACGGCCGGATAGCCGGCCAGCGGCAGTTCGGACGTCATAAACCTGAATCGCTCAGGCGCTCGCGGCGACCGGCTCCCGCTTCAGATAAAGGGCTGAAAGGATGTCCCTTATCCTGTCGCGCATTTCGATGCGGCTGACGATCTGGTCGATAAGGCCATGCTTCAGGAGGAATTCCGCCGTCTGGAACCCGGGCGGCAGTGTCTGCTTGGTCGTGTCCTTTATGACCCTTGCGCCCGCGAACCCTATCAGCGCGCCTGGCTCCGCCAGGATCACGTCACCAAGCGTGCCAAAGCTCGCGGTCACGCCTCCCATCGTCGGGTGGGTGAGCACCGAGATGAATGGCAGCCCGGCCCGAGCCAGCCTTCCCAGCGCCGAGCTCGTTTTCACCATCTGCATCAGCGAGTAGATGCCCTCCTGCATCCGGGCACCGCCCGATGCGCTGAAGATGATGCATGGGATCTTCTTCTCCATGGCGTCCTCGATCGTGCGCGTTATCTTCTCCCCCGCCGCCGAGCCCATGGACCCGCCGCAGAAACGAAAGTCCATGACGGCGATCGCCACGGGAATGGAGTGGATCGAGCCCGTGCCACAGATCACCGCCTCCTGCAGGCCGCTCGATTTCTGGTTGCGCTTGATCCGGTCCGGGTAGGCCTGCGAGTCGACGAACTTCAACGGGTCGTCGTAGCGAACCGCGTCGTGCAGCTCGATGAAGGAGCCTGGGTCGAGAAGCTTGGAGAGCCTCTCCCTTGAGCCGATGGAAAAATGGTGGCCGCTCTTCGGCACCACCATCTGGTTGTCCTCGATCTCCTTGTTGAAGAGGATCTCCCCGGTGACAGGATCCTTCGTGTAAAGACCCTCGGGGATGTTCGTCTTCTTCGTCTTGCGGACCGAGTAAGTCGGCTTGTCGAAATGCATGAAGCTTTGTGTCCGGGAGGCTGCCGGGCAACACCTGGAGTGGCAACCGAATTCGGGCTCAGCGGTACAGGACTTTCTGCAAGAAAAGCCCCTGGGCCGGCGCCGTCTGAATGCGGGCCGTGCGCTTGCCAAACGAAAGGAGCGACTCGATCTCGCGCACGGAAAGCTTGCCCTCGCCAGCAGCGACCAGCGCCCCCACGAGCCTGCGAACCATCTTGTACAGGAAGCCGTCAGCCTCGGCGGTGACGCGCACATGCCGTCCGCGGGACGACACGCCGAGGTGGCGAAGGTTTCTGACCGTGTCCTCGGCGCCGTTCTCCGCGCCGTTGGCTCCGGAGAACGCCTTGAAGTCGTGCCTGCCCTCCAGAGCCGCTGCCGCAGTCCGCACGGCGGCCAGATCCAGCGGCGCATGCACCGCCCAGCAGAACGGGCGCATGAATGGATCGGGGTCGCCCAAGTATATATCATACCTATATACTTTCCCCTTCGCCGAGAATCGCGCGTGGAACTTGGCGGGCGCAGCGCGCACGGACACTATCTGGACGGCCCGGTCGAGGCCGTGCCTCAAGGCGGCCGCAAGCTTGTCGGGGCCGTGCGTCCAGCGCGCGTCGAAGTGAAACACCTGCGCGCGGGCGTGGACCCCCGCGTCGGTCCTTCCGCTCCCGTGGATCCGCGTCGGGCGCCCCAGGATTTGCGCGAGGCGCGCCTCAATGACATCTTGGACTGCCCTTCCCCCGGGCTGGCTTTGCCACCCCTTAAAGAGCGTTCCGTCGTAGGCGCACGTGCACTTCCACCTGGTCATGACGGCGCCTCAGCCTCGGCCCCGGGCGGCGCGCGCCCGTCAAGGAAGTCCTGCAGGATGATCGTTGCGGCGCGGGAGTCGACGAGCCCGCTCCGTCGCACCTCCCTGCGCCTCGACGGTTTGATGGTCGACTCGGCCTCGTAGCTCGTCAGGCGCTCATCCACGAGGTGCACGGGAAGTCCGAACGCGTCCCGGACGCGGCTGGCGAAGCCCTCCACCTCCTTGGCCTTGGGCCCGCTCGACCCATCCATGTTCAGGGGGTGGCCGAGCACCACGTCCGTGATCTTGCGCGCCTTTACGATGGCCTCGATTGCCGCCCACTGCTTCGCCGGATCCGCCGAGACGATTGCCGGCAGCGGTGTCGCCACGCCGATTTCGTCGCCAAACGCCAGGCCGATGCGCCGGGCACCGTGGTCTATTCCGAGACAGCGCATGAGTGCCTATGCCGCCAATTCGGGATGAGCCTCGGCGTAGGCGAGCGCCGATACCGCAAACGCAGCCTTGAGCCGGGCGGTGACGGTGTCCGGCCCCACCTTGAAAGCCGTCTCGTCTATGCGCCCCACGGGCACGATGTCCTTCGTTGTCGACAAGATGAAGCATTCATCCATGGATCCAAGTTCCCCCGGGAGCACGGTCCTTTCCTCCCCCTTGATGCCCGCCGAGGCGGCGACGGAATCAAGGAGCAGGCTGCGCGTGATCCCGCCCAGAATCCCCGCGGAGAGAGGGGGGGTGACGAACCCGCCGTCCCTGACGAATGCGATGTTCGAGACCGCGCACTCCGTCACCTCGCCGGAAAGGTTGAGCATCACGACCTCGTCGGCCCCGCGCGAGCGGGCCTCGCGAAGGCAGAGAAGATTGTTGAGGTAGTTTCCCGTCTTCCAGGCCGGGTCCAGGCTCAGAGCCGGATTCCTGCGAAGCGAGACGGCCGTGGACAGACTGAGCCCCTCCCTGAGCTTGGCCGGCGGAATCCCCGGGCACGGCTGGACCAGAATCACGAAGTCCGCCTTGTCCGCCAGAGCCGTGTCCAGGCCGATGGCACCCGCTCCCCGGGTGATCTGGAGGCGTATGTAGAGCTGGCCTCCGTCCCGCGTCCTGGAACGGTAGGCGGCCACCGCGCGCCTGATCTCCCCGAGGATGTGTTCGGGCACGAACCCAATGTCCATATGAAGCGCCCGGGCCGAGGATTGAAGCCTCACCCAGTGCTGATCCCACGCGAATATGACGCCATGGTAGGTCCTCCAGACCTCGTAGATGGCGTCACCGTACAGGAAGCCCCTGTTGAGCGGAGCGATTGACGGCTCTGTCGCGGAATGCAGACGCCCGTTGGTATTGGCCTGAATATAGTGGGTCGGCATTGGCTCGGGGTCCCAAAAGCAGACGGCCCCCGCCAAGAAAGCGGGGGCCGGCCACTGCTTGCAAGTCTGCCTTGCCTCAGGCCCTCGCCTTGACGAGGCCCAGCGCCTTCTTGATGTTCTGCACGCTCGGCAGCGAAATGCCCAACGCCTTGGCGATCTGGGTGCCGGTCTTCCCGGACCCGACCAGCTTCTTTACGCTCGAACGGGTCTCGTCCGTGATCACGGCCCGGCGGCGGCGCTTCGCCTTCTTCGCCACCTTACCGGCGCTCCTGCGGCCCTTGCGGAACGACCCGTAGCCCGAGACGGCTTTGACGGCCTTTAGGAACTCGGCGACGGAGCCGAAACCGTATTGGTGCGGCAGCGCGGCCAGCTCTCTCTTGAGCCCCTTGGCTATCGATTTCTCGAGAGCCGTAATTTTTGCCTTAGTGACCTCCAACTCCTTAATTTGTTTTGTGACCATGGTCCTACAAACGTGATGAAATTCATATATCCTGGCAAGCTTGATGTCCTGTTAATGCGCACCCCATTTGATATAATTGAATACAATGGCAGCATATGGGTTAGCCTCGACGCCGCCGCACAATGAAGTAAGACGGCTTGATGGACGCCGCAGGTAAGCCGCGACAACCCTCCTTTGCCACCGGCACGGGCTTGTTCGTGCGCGTCCTTGCCCTGAGCCACCTGGCCGCATTTGGCTCGTTCTGGATCCAGGAGCGCGGCTTGGTCGGGCCGTCGGGTATCCTGCCGGCCGCACGCTTCTTCGAGGTCGCGCGCGAGCAGCTCGGGCCGAGGGCCTTCTTCGAGGCGCCATCCCTTTGCTGGCTGTTCGGCGCCGGGGCGTTTCTTGACGTCCTCTGCGTGCTGGGGATCGCAGCCTCCGTGCTCCTTCTTGCGGGAAGGGCCCAGGTGCTCTGTTTGGCGCTCCTTTGGTCCTGCTACCTATCGCTCGTGTCGGCGGGGCAGATATTCTTCGACTACCAGTGGGACGCCCTGCTCTTGGAAAGCACGCTTGTCGCCGTGTTCCTCGTCCCGTGGAGGCTGTGGCGGTCGGAGCGCGGGTACGAGCCGCCCAGGCTCGCGCGCTACCTTGTGTGGTGGCTGCTGTTCCGCCTCATGCTCCTGTCGGGGATCGTCAAGCTCGGAAGCGGCGACCCGACGTGGCGCAACCTGACCGCCCTCGCCTTCCACTTTCAGACTCAGCCCCTCCCGACGCCGCTTGCATGGTACGCCCACCAGCTTCCCGATTGGCTGCTCAAGGCGGGCTGTGCGGGCATGTTCGCCATTGAGCTGCTGGCGCCCCTGTGCATCCCGGGACCGAGGGCGGCGCGCCATGCCGCCGCCCTCGCCATGGTCGCGCTGCAGCTGCTGATCGCGCTCACGGGCAATTATGCGTTCTTCAATCTTCTCTCCGTCGGCCTTTGCCTCACGTGCCTCGATGACGACTGGTTCAGGCGGATCCACTGGGGGGTCGATCAGGCGGAGGCGGCCAGTACGGCGGCGGTGCGCTCGAAGCCCGTGCTGCTTCGCTGGTTTGCGGCCATGTCCGTCGGCATCACCTTCTTTCTGTCGGTGGCTGCGGTTTACCCGGGCGCCGCGCGTTCGCCATTGGTCCGTTTTGTCGCGGAGGACATCGGCCCGTTGCGCAGTTTCAACGACTACGGGCTCTTCGCCGTCATGACGGTTGAGCGCCCCGAGCTCGTGATCGAGGGCAGCGACGACGGGACGGACTGGCGCGAGTACGAGCTGCCCTTCAAGCCAGTCGCGACTGCCCGCAGGCCAGGCTGGGCCGCCCCGTACCAGCCCCGCCTCGACTGGCAGCTCTGGTTCGCCGCCCTCGAGTCTCCCGAGAATAACATCTGGGTTGAGACGCTCTGCGAGCGGCTGCTCAGGGGGGACCCGGCGGTCCTCGGCCTGTTCCGCAGCAACCCGTTCCCCGGCCACCCGCCGCGGTACGCAAGGGTCGTGCGCTACCGCTACGAATTCACCAACCCCAGGGAACGGACCCTTACCGGAAACTGGTGGCGCCGGACCCCGCTTGATTTCTATTTTCAGCCGGTGACTCTTCCAGACACGCCAAAATGAATCCCAGCGGCCGCGAGCAGTTCCTAGGGTTGCTGAGTGATTCCATGAGGGATGGGGCCCTCGTGAAGCTCACCCTGGGCAAGGCCGCCTCGGCGGATCCGACGCTTGAGAACGTCTTCGTGCGGCCGGTCGCCCTCAGGAAGGGGCCAAGCTTCGCATTCGTGTGGCGGCACAAGACTAGGGACGTGACCAAGAACCACGACCTAAAGGAGTCCCTGGCTCTCCTGGAGCGGATGATCGGCACGGAGTTCCTCGACGCCCACCTCTTCACGAGGACGCATTCGGCCCAGCTGGAGACGGGCGGGCGGACCGACCGGCTCAGGGTCAGGACCGTCGGGGGGAAACCCCCGCCTGACCTGGGGCATGACCGCGTGAAGAGACGCCCCATACCCCTCGGCGCGCCGTGGCTTCGGGCGCTGGGGGTCACCGATGATGGGGGCCGTCCGGCCGCGTCCATGGCGGACAAGCTGCGCCAGATCGAGAAGTTCGCCGAGCTGCTCGGTCACCTCCTGGAGGAGGCCCCCTTGCGGCGCGACGGCCCGCTGCGGGTGTTCGACATGGGCTGCGGCAAGGGCTACCTCACCTTCGCCGTGAGCGAGCTCCTCGGCGAGCGCGCCTGGGTCTGCGGGGTCGAGGCCCGGGCGGACCTGGTCGACTTCTGCGCCTCGACGGCGTCGGCCATGGGGATGGCCGAGCGTCTCTCGTTCCGCCGCGGCTCGATCGCCGACACGGATGTGGGCGGCGTCGACGTCCTCATCGCCCTGCATGCCTGCGACACGGCGACCGACGACGCGCTCGCGAAGGGGATCACGGCGGGGGCCGCGCTGCTGGTCGTCGCCCCGTGCTGCCAGAAGGAGCTGCGGCCGCAGCTTGCGGCGCCTGAAGTGCTCTCGGGCGCCCTTAAGCACGGAATCTTCCTCGAGAGGCAGGCCGAGTTCGTGACGGATGCCCTCAGGGCCCAGCTGCTCGAATGGGCCGGGTACCGGACGCGGGTGATGGAGTTTGTCTCAACCGAGCACACCGCGAAGAACACGATGATTGCCGCTGTCAGGTCCGGGAGCCCGGGTAACGGCGCCCTGGCGGGCGGGATCCGCCGCTTCGCGCAGTTCTACGGCGTGCGCAGGCAGACCCTGGCGGGGCACCTGGGATTCTCACTGGCATGACCTGGACGGAGCTCGACTGGGGCGCCCTCGACCGGCTCAGGGACCGATTCCTGTCCGGCGGGCTCGGTGACGGGCCGTACTGGACGTCGGCGTCCGACCTGGCCAGCTACGACGTCACGTACGGCGAGCGCATAGGATGGAAATGGGACGCCGTCCTGGACGAGCTGCGCCTGAGGAACTGGGCCCCGAGGGGCGGGCCCGTCCTCGACTGGGGCTGCGGCAGCGGCATCGCGGGAAGGAGGGTCGCGGCGAGATTCGGGGCGGCGCTTGCCGGTCCGCTCGTGTTCTGGGACCATTCCCCCTCCGCGACCATGTTCGCCCACGACGCCGCGAGCAGGGAACTTCCCGGGCTGGAGGTGTCGATGGCGACCGCTGCGTACCTGCGCTGCGACGACCCGATCGGCCTGCTTGTCCTCAGCCACGTGCTAAATGAGCTCGCGCCCGCCGCGCTCGATGAGATCCGCCTCCTGGCGTCCAGATCGCGCGCGGTCATCTGGGTCGAGCCGGGAACCCGGGACACGGGGCGGCGTCTGGCAGCGCTGCGCGACGAACTCTCCGGCGCATTCGGGGTCGTCGCGCCCTGCACCCACGCGAAACCGTGCACCGCGCTGCAGGCCGGTAACGAGAGGCATTGGTGCCACCACTTCGCTCCGCCGCCGCCGGCGATCTTCGCGGACTCCAACTGGGTCAAGTTCGGCCAGCGGGCGGGGATTGACCTGCGCAGTCTGCCCTACTCGTTCGCAGCCCTCGAGCGCGGGTGGGCGGGCGGGCCGGAAGGCTTCTCGCGCGTCATCGGCAGGCCCGAGCACTTCAAGCCCTACGCGCGGCTCCTTAGCTGCAGCGGAGCGGGCCTCGAGGTGCTCACGGTCCCCAAGCGCACGAACCCCGAGCTGTACAAGGAGCTCGACCGCACGAGGCGTCCCCTGGTGTATCGCTGGTCCAGGGACGGGGATACGGTCACGGCGGCCTCCAAACTGGAGCGCGGGACTTGACTAGCGTCTCGGCTTTCCGTCACAACAGACCCTTCCAACACCGAAAAACCATGGGCCAGCAGACAAACAAGATCATCAAGAGACGCCGCCGAGCCGCTTACCTCAAGCGCAAGAAGGCCTCCGCCAAGAAGAAATAGGCGGATGCGGGGCGCGCCGCCCAAGGCCCGCCCGATGCGCGCGGAATGATTAAGGTCGGCCTTATCTCACTCGGCTGTGCCAAGAACCTCGTGGACAGCGAGATCATGGTGGGCCACCTCCACCAGGCGGGCATGCGCGTGGTCGCGAATGCCGACGACGCCGACGTCGTCATCGTCAACACGTGCTCGTTCATCGACTCCTCGAAAGAGGAGTCGATCGGCCACATCCTCGAGGTCCACGCGAACCGGGGGATGCGCAAGCGGCGCAGGGGCCAAAAGCTGATCGTCGCCGGCTGCATGTCCCAGCGCTTCTTGAAGGAGCTGCCCGGGTCGATGCCCGAGGTCGACGCCTTCATCGGGCTCGACCAGGTGACAAAGGTCGCCCCGATCATCGAGGAGATCTACGCGAAGGAACGCGGGGCGAACGAGGCCCCCGCGAGCTTCGTAACGGCGCGATCGACCTACATCCCCGACTACGACACGCCGAGGTTCAGGCTCACGCCGGCGCATTTTGCCTACGTCAAGATCGCCGAGGGCTGCAACCACCCGTGCACGTTCTGCATCATCCCCCAGATCCGGGGCAGGCACCGGAGCAGGACCGTGACCAGCGTCGTCGCCGAGGCGCGCCAGCTGATCTCCGAGGGCGTGAAGGAGATAAACCTGATTTCCCAGGACACGACGTTCTTCGGCATGGACACCTGGGACGAGCGCCCAAGCCCGCGGTCCCCCGTCGACTCGTCCCGCGGCGCGGCGCTCACATCGCTGCTGCGCGAGCTGAACGCCCTGGAGGGCGACTTCTGGATCCGCATCCTTTACACGCACCCGGCCCACTGGAGCGACGAGCTCATCGGGACGATCGCCGAGTGCCCCAAGGTCGCGCGCTACGTTGACATGCCGCTTCAGCACATTAGCGACCGGATGCTCTCGGCCATGCAGCGCGAGACAGGGGGCGCCTACATCCGCGACCTCGTGCGCCGCATCCGAGGCGGGATTCCCGGCATCGCGCTTAGGACGACATTCATTGTCGGCTTCCCCGGAGAGAACGACGCCGATGTCGACGAGCTCTGCGACTTCATCGGCGAGGCGAGGTTCGAGCGGCTCGGGGTCTTCCGCTACTCCCAGGAGGAGGGCACCCGGGCCTCGCGGATGCAGGAGCAGCTGGCCGCAAGGGAGAAGGAGCGGCGTTGGCACCGCGTGATGGCGCTGCAGAAGGAGATTGCCGCCGGCGTCAGCGCCGCAAGCGTCGGCCGGACCCTCAAGGTGCTCGTAGACGAGACGGGTGTCGCCCGCTCCGAGGCGGACGCCCCGGACATCGACGGCCGGGTCTACGTCCCTCGGGGCCTCGCCGTCGGCGAGTTCGCCGAAGTCACGATCAGCGGCCACCACGACTACGACCTCCTGGCGCTGCCGCAAGGCGAGCGGCCGTCGCAGTACAAGGTCGCAAGGCAGGCCCAGTAGGGCGCTCCGACCTCAGCCTTTGACCGCGGCCGCGTAGCGGCCCATGATACCGTCGAAGGAGCCGTTCGTGAAGAAGACCACGATTCGCTGCGAGCCCCGGGAGGGCAGCGTGTCCGCGACAAGCGCGTCGTAGAGCCGGGCATTCGAATCGAAGGGCCGCGCGTTGACACCCTGGGCCTCGAGGTTCTCGGCGACCGCCTCGGGGTCGAAGCGCTCGTCCGCGCGAAGCGCCTCGGCGCGGTTGACCGCGCCAAGGTAGACTTCGTCGGCGTGCGAGAGGGCCCGCTCAAAGCCCGTCTGGAGCGTCCGCGTCCTCGCCGTGTTGCTGCGCGCCTCGAAGACGGCCGTCAGCAGCGCCCCGGAAAACCTGGCCCTGAACGATCGCAGGGTCTCAGATATCGCCGTCGGATGGTGCCCGAAATCCTCGATGACGGTGATCCCGCCGGCCTCGGCGATGACCTCCTGCCTGCGGCGCACGCCGCGGAAGCGCGCAAGGCACTCCAGCGAGATGCCGGCCGGCGAGTCGCCGCCGAGCGCAAGGCCCGCGGCGACGGCGGCCATCGCGGCGTTGCGCGCGTTGTAAACGCCGGCGAGGGACCACCGGACATCGGCCCAGCGCTTTCCGCGCCATTCCAGGCTGAAGCTCGAGCCTTCGGCCGAGTCGACGCAGTCGACGATCCTCGCATCGTTTCCCTCGTCCGTCCCGACCCTGACCACGCGGGTCCAGGGCATGCCGCCAAGCGAGCGGATGTTGCTGTCGTCCCCGTTCAGGACCGCGAATCCGTTCCTCGGTATGATTCTCGCGAAGTGCTGGAACGTGCGCTGGACGTCGGCCAGGTCCCGGAAGATGTCGGCATGGTCGAACTCGATGTTGTTTATGACGGCGATGTGGGGCGCGTAGTGGATGAACTTGCTCCTCTTGTCGAAGAAGGCGCTGTCGTACTCGTCGCCCTCTATCACGAACGGGTCGCCCGCGGAGCCGAGAAAGCTGCCGCGCGGCGGATCCTGCGGAACGCCTCCGATAAGGTAGCCGGGATCCCTTCCGTTCTCGATGAGCAGGAACGCCGCAAGCGCCGTGGTGGTCGTCTTCCCATGAGTGCCCGCTACGACGATGTTCCTGCGGTGCGCCAGCACTTGGTCGTGCAGCATCGCGGGAAGCGACGTGAACGGCACGGACCTCGTTTCCAGGAGCCACTCGACCTCGGGATTGCCGCGCATCATCGCGTTGCCGATAACGACCATGTCGGGCTTAAGCGCCGCAAGCCTCGCCGGGTCGTATCCTTCGTGCACCCTTATGCCGGCGTCGGCGAGAACGCCGCTCATCGGCGGGTAGACGCCCAAGTCGGAGCCCGTGACCTCATGGCCGGCCTCGCGGGCAAGGAGCGCCGCGTTGCCCATCGCCGTCCCGCAGACGCCCATGAAATACAGCTTCATCGGCCCCATTGTCACACTGGGATGGAGCCGTTCAAGTGCATTACGGCGGCGGCCCGGCGAACCACGATCAGGCGCCCGGCGAGGATTCCCCCGGAGAACCCCGGCAGGGAGCCGCTTTGCATCGTGCCCGAATTCGGGGCCGCTACCATCGCGTCTGACGCGGGCCCAATGTCGAGCCACGCCGTGTCGGTCTGGCTGTTGTTCGCCAGGGTGAGTGTGTACTTCGGCTGCACGATCCTCTCGACCAAGAGGCGCGAGGCGTTTGTGCGTTTGTTGGACGACGCGGTGTTCCAGAGGGCCACCTGGTCGGGGGTCAGAAGCGTCGACCAGAGCGAGGGCGCCTGCGCCTGGGTGGACTCCCAGCTTTGGTCCCAGATGGAATCGAAGGTCTGCGTGGGATCCGCGGCGGGAAACACAAGGTTTCGGTAGGGCGGCACCATGAGCGAGATGAGCAGGTACCGCTGCTGGCCCGTCTCCCCGGCCGGACCCACGACCAGGCACCGCTGCACCTGGTAGGGATTGAACGCGATGGTTGTGTACTGGCTCTGGGTGAGCGCGGAATAGCTCGAGCCAACGACGTAGGAGGTGACGCCGCGTTTCTGCGCAAGCTTGGTCACCCACCCCGCGGCGTCCACGACTATGCTCTGGCCGTAGATCCTCGAGTCGATGGTGGTTCCCTGGTCGAAGGTCGTGAACACGGTTCCCGAAGGCAGCCCGCTCGCGGCCACGGAGGACTCGTTCAGGTTGTTGAAGTCTGTGGCGTCGTACGTAGCCTCGAAGTCCCTGCGAAGGGACTTGAGCGTCCCCGCCTCGGCCCGCATCTGCGCGTCGTCGAGCTTGTTGGCAATGACGGGGGCTATCATGCCCGCTATCACGCCGACGATCGCCACCGCGACCAGCAGCTTCAGGAGGAACTCCGCCCTGGTTGCGCTCCGCTCAATGGATCTCATTGACGACCTCCACGACGGGCAGGACGACGGCCAGGGTGATGCCGAATACCCAGGCCAGAACCAGGACAAGCATTGCGGGCTCGATCATGCGAAGCGCCAGGGCCGCGCGGTGCCTTGACTCCGACCTGTAGAAGTCCGCCAGCCGCCCGAACACCTGCGGGAGGGCGCCGTCGCCGCCCTTGATCGCGAGGACCACCTCCGGGGCGAAGACTCCCGCATCCTCGAAGCCGGAGCCGACCGGCGCATTCTCGCGGACGGACTGGATGACGCGGCGAAGGCCGGCCGCGTACACCGCGTTTCCCGCCGCCGCAGCGCAGCAATCGAGCGCCTCCACGACGCGGATGCCCGATTCGCTCAGGGCCCTGTAGGTGATGCAGATCCTTGACATGCACAGGGCCTCCACCGCGCCGCGCACCAGGGGCACGCGCAGGACGAGACGGTCGAGGCGTGGCCTGAATCGCGGGCGAAGCGCGGCCCATGCGAGCGCGGGCGGAGCACTGAGGACAAGCGCCACGGCGGCCGGGTGGTGGGCGACCAGGGCGCTCAGCCCGAAGAAGAACCCCGTAATCCGGTTCGTGCGCGTGACCCCTATGTCCCCGAGCATCTTCGAGAACCTCGGCAGCGTGTAGAGGCAGAGCACGAGCGACGACGCGAGGGCCGCCGTGCAAATGAGTGCGGGATAGGCGGCCGCGTGCACGGACTCGCGCCTGATCTCCTGCATCTGCGCGACGTAATCGCGCGCGTGCCTGACTCCGTCGCCCAGGCGGCCCGCCATCTCATGAGCGGCAATGACGCCAAGCATGGGCGCATTGAAGACGCGCGGGAACTGGCGCAGCGCTTCGCAGAAGCCCCCGTTCTCCTCAAGGAGCCTGGCCACCTCCGTCCAGAGCCGGCGCGACGGACCCCCGGGCGAGGAATCCGCGATCGTCCTGAGCGCGGCGTTCACCCTGACGCCGCTCGTCAGCATGAGCTCGAGCGCATCGAGCGCGGCGAGAAGCTGGGCGCTGGGGACCCTGGTGCGGGCCAGCGCCCCCCTGCCGGCCGCCACCCTCTCGATCTCGATGACAAAGGCCCGCTGGCGCCCCTCGATGTTCTCGCAGATGCTCTCCGCGTCAACGGCGTCAAGGACGACGCTGGAGCGCCGCCCGGTCCTGCTTACGTACCTTGCGCGGTAGCGCGGCATGGCCCCTTCAGAGCTCTATCGTGACGCGCCTTCCGCGCGGTATCGCGAAATAGCTGCCGTTCGCCTCGAGCACAACGGCGTCGCGCGCGATGCAGGAGACGGTCAGCGCGCCGATGACTGACCCGGTCCGGGCCACGCGGCCGTTCAGAAGCGCGACCGATTCGCCTCCATCGGCGAGTATGATTCCACCGCAGGTTATGGCGACCTCCTCGCGCGCGCCCCGGAGCAGCCGCACCTCCCATGGATTCGGGGCCCGCTGGGCCTCGGGTCGCCCGCCTCGCCCGCTTCTGGCGGTGATCCGGTCATGGTCATCCGGCCAGCGTGCGCCCTCCGGGATCTGAGGGATGGCGGGCGGGCCCGCCGGATGCGCGTTCGCGGCGGGTCCTCCGGAGACATCGACAGGGAATATTCGCGCCGGGCCGGTCGTCGCGGCGGGAGCCGCGCCCCCGGTCCCGGTCAGCCTGACGATGCCGGGCGATAGGACGTCGTCCGCCGTGGCCTCGCCCCCGGCCCACACGGTGCCGGCGGCGATCGCCGGCACGAGGATGGCTGTCATCGCCCTCATTGCTCCGGCGCTTGGAAGCTGAGTTCGAAGGCCCCCGAACGCTGCAGGAGGGCACGCACCGTGAACCGCGCCGTTCGGTGGACAAAGGACGAGGACTCGACCGTCTCCGCTGTCATGCGGGGGCCGACGGCGGCTATCGCGGTCGAAAGCCCCCGAATGTCGGCCGCACCGTTCTTCGCCCTCGCCTCCGCCAAGGTCTCCCGGACTATCGACAACGCACTCTCCTCGTCCTCGGTCAGCACGTCGCTCATGGCTGTGGCCAAGCATAGTCACCTTGCCGTGTCCTCGACGGCCTTCCTTGCCTGCTCGACGGCCGCGGCGAGCGCGTCCAGGGCGGCCCGCTGCCGCTCCAGCTTCGTGGTCAGCCTCGCCGCCTCGCGCTCCTTAAGCGCGATGTCCGCTGAGAGCTCCTCGCGCCGCTTCTCGAGCCGGGCAAGGTCGAGCCTTGCGTCCTCGCCGCCTTTGGCGGCCGCCAGCCTCTGCCTCAGGTCGGAGGCGCGCCCCGCGTCGTTCGTGAAGACCTGCAGGAACTCCGGGTTGCCATAGAGCTGGGCCACCTCCTCGACGGCCGCCTGCATCCGGTCCAGCATCTCCTCGTACCTCTGGTCCGCCATCCTAGAGGGGTCGGAGTCCGCGGTCTTGGGCGGGGCAGCCTCGGCGGGCGCCTGCGCTGCGGGCCCCCCGGCCGGTGTGGTTCCTGCCCCCAAGGTCCCGGCGGCAAGCGCCAGTGCTGCGATTGATCCAATAGGCGTCTTCATGGTGTGCGTGGTTGTGCCGGAAGGCTCTCCGTCTGGGTCGACACGGCTACAGAGACCAGGTCGACGACGCGGCGCTCCCTGTCGCCGCTTGTTCTCATTTCAAAGCCCGCGACCCTGGCGCCGGGGACCGTCTCAATGACTCGCATGGCATCGACAATCGCGGGCCAGTCCGAAATCGACGGCTGCCGAAGCGAGACCGATCCGGCGCCGTTCGAATAGCCGTCCCTGTCGTCACGCTTGAGCGGCCCGGCGGCCCACGCGCCGCCCAGAAGCCGCGCGAGGCGCTCCCAGGTGTCGGGCGCCCCCAGCTGGCTGCGGATCCCGCGCACCCTACCCCGGAGTTCCTCGAGGTCGGAGGCCTCGCATGGCCCAAGGCCCGCGATCCGGGCGCCCAGGGCCGCCTCCAGGGCCGAATCGTGCCGTATCCGTGCCGACAGCACGCCGGCCGTGTGGTGGCGAAGGGCTCCTGCCGCCGCCAGGGCGCATCCCGCAACGGCGCACGCGACGGCGCGCGAGCACGAGTATGAGACACCCCTGATCATTCGTGCACCCCTCCGAACCGGCCCCGGACCCTCAGCCTGCCGGCGGCCGGATCGTATGACCATCCGTCGCCTCCCGAGGGCCTGAACCCGCAGGCCAAAAGGGCCTGACGTGTGCCGTCCGGGTCGAAGCCCGGCGCCACAGCGATGGCGCCAAGCTCGAATTCGCCGCCCGGCCGGAGCGCGAGCGAGGTGAGGGTGAGCGTTTCCGGAATTGCAGCCGCCAGCGCAACGAGCGCCTCATGCATGCTCGGCAAGGCGCGCCCGGCGGGCTCCGGCGCCTCGCGCCTGAGCCTCTCCATTGCGCGCTTGTTGGACTCGAGGGCGCCCAGGCGCGCCTCGAGGCCGTCGGCCCTGGCGCGGCTGGCTTCCATCCCGCGCCTCATGCGGCCCTCGTCGGACACGGCCAGCGAGGCGAGAAGAGCCGCCGCGAGCAGGAACGCGAGCGCGCCGGCCGCGAGGCCGCGGTCCAGGTCGAGCCGCCTGGGAAACGAGGCGGCCAGGTTCGCCGGGTGGCCCGCAGGCATGCGGCCCGCCGCGGCGGCGAGCTCCTCCATTCCCAGGACAGCCTCGATTCGGCCCGAGGCGCGCAGCTCCTCCCAACAGGGGCAGATCTGCTGCGGCTCGCCCTCAGCAATGACAACGATCCCCCGGCGCCCCGGCCCCGCCTGCCCGGGTCCGTGCGATTGGCGGATCTCCGTTTCGCCGGCCACCGCCAGGAACGCCCTCCAATCCTTCTCCGTCATCGGCCCGTTCCAGGACGTGTAGGACCTCTTTGCTCCGCAGGCGGCGACCGCCACGTAACCGCCAGCCAGTATGAGCGCTGCGCCCGCGCGGGGCCCGCCGCGCAATCTCAGGCACTCCGAGGCAACCGTGTAGGCCGACCATGCCGCGGCAACGCGGCGCCCGGAGCGTTCGCAGGCAGATGCCACCTCGACCAGGCCCGGGGCGAATTCCGAGTGGATCTGAGTCGAATACGAGCCGCCGGGGCCCGGCTCCGGCGGCTCAATTCCCCATCCTATGTCCTCCGAGGCGACGACTGGGTGCTCGCTTCGCACGCGCGCGAGCGATGCGAAGACTTGCCGCCTCACCTTGGGAGTCTCGACGGCCTGGTGCGAGAGGCTGTCCGGCTCGTACACGACCGACAGCTCCCGCGTCGAGGCGTTGCGCGCCAGCTCGCACATCCGCTGCAGCGCGCCGGAATCGGGCAGCGGGAGCGCCTCGCGGCGCCAGCCCTCCCCGGCGGGGGCCCAGAGGTCCCGCCCCATGAGCATCGCAGCGCAGGCGCCCATGGGTCAGAAGTTTCCCAGGTACACGAACACGTCCGTGACGCCGGCGACGGCGGCGGCATAGGCGACCTCGCCGCGGCCCTGGGCCATGCTGGCCGATCCGCTCGTGTCGTCCATGAATGCCGGCGAGTCTATGGCCGTGGCGATCTGGTAGGCCTCGGGCCCGGCGACCGCCTTTAGGACGGCATAGGCAACCCGGCCCGACGGCAGGCTGTTCACCCCGTCTATCTTGAAATTGGTGCCCCCGCCCGCGTCGAGGGTCCCCGGAGCCTGGGAGGCGTCCACGGCCGCGCAGTCCAGCCTTGATACCTGCGCATACCCGTACCCCACAGGAATGCGCGCGTCGGGAAGGTTGTAGAACAGGCCGGTCGAAGGGTTGTATCGGGGGTCGACGACGGCCGATCCGGCGGCCGGGACAAACGCCTGCGAACCGCACGCCGGCGTGAAGTACCTGTCCGTCTTGGGGCTGGGCACGGAGATGAGGACGTCCTCCAGCCTCAGGGCGTTGTTCACGTCCGCCACCGCCGAGCCCGAGAGGTTCGGGTTCGACGTTGCGCTGGCTATGGCCGAGAGCGACGAGTAGCCCTTTGTCTGTGGCAGCGTTCCGCCGAGCTGGTTGGAGGCGTCCGCGACGAAGCCCTTGAGCTGCTTCAGGTCAGCTACGGTGCGGTTCACGTGGGCCGCCGACAGCGCCTTGTTGAGGGCGGGCAGCAGTATGGCCGCCAGCACCCCGATGATGGCCACGACGACGAGTATCTCTATCAGCGAGAATGCGCGGCCCATGGCCGCGCGCCCCCGCGCAGGATCGAGCGATTCATTGGTGTTCATGTGGGAAAACCGGCTTCAGCGGGCCCCGAGCCCGTCCATCGTGGCGCCGTAGACCTCCTCGGGCGTCGTGACGCCCAGAAAGGCCTTGAGCATCCCGTCCTCGCGCATGCACCTCGTCCCGGGCTCGCCTCCGCGCGCGGCCGCCGCGAATACGGCCTCGGCCGCCGCCGGGTCGAAGTGGCCCCTGTTCTCAAGGAGAAGCTCCGCCACCCTGCGCCGCAGATCGCGGAACTCGAAGATGCCGGAGCGCCCGACGAACCCGCTGCGGTTGCAGGATTCGCACCCGCCACCTGCCTCAAAGAACCCCTTCGGCGCGCCGTCGGGGGCCCGCAGGATGCCGCAGGCTTCGGCCTCCCTGAGCACCCGCAGATAGCGGCTTCTCAGGGCGGGCGCGTTCCTATGCGGCTGGCGGCAGCTCGGGCAAAGGCGCCTGACCAGCCGCTGGCCGAGGAACAGGCGGCACGTCGCCGCGATCATCGACGCCTCGACCCCCAGGTCGAGGAGCCGGCTGACCGCCTGGATCGCCGAGTTCGCGTGAACGGTCGTCAGAATGAGGTGGCCCGTGAGGGCAAGGCGCGTCGCAAGTGCGGCCGTCTCGCCGTCGCGGATCTCGCCGACGATGATTATGTCCGGGTTGTGGCGCAGGAACGCCCGGAGCGCCGACGCGAAGGGCAGCCTCGGGCCCACCGGAGCCTGGGTGACCGTCCGCAGCCGGTACTCCACCGGGTCCTCGACGCTGAGCACCCTCTTGCTCCGCGAGTCCAGCCATGGAACCGACGCCGCCAGGGTCGTGCTCTTTCCGTGACCCGTGGGCCCCGAAACGAGGATCATGCCGTTCGGCCGCTTGAGCTCCGTGCGAAACCGGATCGCCGTGTCCTCGAGCATGCCGAGTTCCTCGAGCGTCCCGACCTGGGCGCTCTGGTCGAGGATCCGGATGACGATGCTCTCGCCGTTCACCGCCGGGATGACCGAGTAGCGCAGCGATACGCGCTTGCTACCGTACTCGCGCACCGCGGACGCGTCCTGCGCGTCGAGGCGGTTTGCGACGTCCAGTCCGCCCGAGGCCGATGCGCCGCGGGATCTGCCGTCCGCCCCGCGCGTCGACGACAGCTTGAGCTGGGCGCAGACCGCCTCCTTCATGGCTCCAGGCAGCGTTCCCCAGGGAACGAGCTCGCCGTCCACGCGCCAGCGGATGTCGCAGCTGCGGTCGCCCGGTATGCAGTGGATGTCCGAAACCCCGCGCGTGTGCGCCGCGTCGCGGATCATGTCCTCGACCAGGCGCTCAAGCTCGTTGTCGCGGACCTCAAGGCTCGACTCGTAGGTCTCGGCGATTCGGGCGGCGATGTCGGCCTGCGGCGATACGACCCAATCGACCGCGCTCCCCTCGAGGGCGTAGCGCACCTGGGCAAACTGCGGGCACGTGGGATCAGCCACCGCCACCGTGAGGCGGCCTCCCTTGTGCGAGATGACTATCGCGCTCCTGTTCCTCGCGATCGCCTCGGGCAGCGCCTTGTAGGCGTCGCCCTCAACGCGAAGCTCCTCCCTGGGAAGGTACCGCCAGCCGTGAAACTCGGCGATCCAGCGCGCCATCGCCTCGTCGGAAGCGAGCCCAAGCTCAACCAGCGTCCTGCTGGCCGGCTGGCGCGCCTCGACCTCGCGGTGGTAGGAGAGGGCCGAGGAGAGCTGTCGCTCCGCCACGCCCGCCTCGGCGAGCCTTGCCAGAAGGAAGGCGTCCAGGTCCGCGCCCGGGCCAGGTTGTGTGGCGCCAGCCCTCACGAGGCGTCCCCCTTTATCCCGATTCGCTCGACGCGGCCGGACCCCTCGGGGACCCGGGCCGGCCGGCCGGCCAGGGGCGCGGCGTCCGAGTCCACCGGCACCAGCTCCGGCGGCTCCTGCGCGTTTACGGTGACAAGGAACACCAGCTCGGTGCGCGTCTTAGCCTTGGCCTGGGTCGAGAACGCTGCGCCGAGCACGGGCACCTTGGAGAGCCCCGGGATTCCGCGCCTGTCGCTCGCGATCGTCTCGGTGATGAACCCGCCGACGACCGCCGTCTCGTGGTTGCGCAGCGTGACCGTCGTGCGGGCCCTCTTCGTATCCGTGACGGGGGCGGTCTCCTGGCCGTCCGGCGAGGTCACCGTGCCCTTGAGCTCGGTCATCGCGGGCGAGAGCGAGAGCTTTGTCGTCAGGTCGTCGGCTATCTGCACCGTGATCTCCAGGACATTGCCGAACGACACGGTGCTCTCGGTGTAGTTCGTGCTGACGATGGGCTGGGTGCCGGCCTGCGTCATCCCCCCGGCGTTGATGGTCGTCGTGTTCGTCCGGCTGAAGAACGGCTGGTCCTCGCTGACCTGGACAAACGCGGTCTGGTTGTTGAGCGCGGCGATCTCGGGCTTGGACTCCACCCTGACGTCTCCCTGCTCCGAGAGGGCGGTTATGGCCGCCTGCACGCCCCCGGAGCTGATCGTGCCCGTGAATGTCGCGGGATTGAGGGTCACGGAGCCGACCTGGGTCAGGGGAGCGGCCGTCGCCGTGACGCCGTTCACCCCGATCGCCGTGTTTGCAATGCGCCCGAGGGATGCCGCGGCCACGCTCCAGTCTATCCCGGCCTTCGATTGGTCGTTTAGCTCCACGTCCAAGATTTTCACGGAGATGCGGGCCTGCCGGCCGACGCGCTGGATGACGCGGCGCAGGTAGGACTCCATGACGGCATGGGTGCGCAGGCTGCCGCGCAGCTGCACGAGGCCTGCGAAGCGGTTGACGACGAGAGACTCGCCGTCGCCCACCATGGCCTTGAGGTCGCTCTCGAGCCGGCCCCAGAAATCGGCGTCGTTCTGCTGGGAGACGCTCAGGGTCGACGATCCGCCGCTCACGGGCGCGGAGGTTCCCGCCAGGGCCCCCGGGGCGGCCGACTGCGAGCCCGCCGCGGCGGCCGGAAGCAGGCTTCCGTAGACTGTGCTTGTAGCGCCGGAGCCGGCGCTCTCGCTTAAGCTAATGCTGGCCGAGCTCGAACCCGTCTGGGTCATCTGCAGGTAGTCGACCGGATAAATCCTCGTCACAAACCTGCGCACAAGCAGGTAGCCGGCGTCCGTGACGGCGTAGCTCCAGCCTTTCGGGGCGCAGACGGCCTCGAGCAGGGTTTGCACGGTCGCGTTGTGGACTTCGAACGTCACCTGGCCCTGCACGTCAGGCTCGACGATGACCGGAAAGCGATAGGCGGCGCCGATGGCCTCGAGGACCGCCCTCGCGTCCTGGCCCTGGACGCCGAAGTCCGGCACCACGCGCCGCAGGGCGTCGCCGACGGCGTCCCGGGACTGGGCCCCGCAGGGCGCCGCGGCGCACAGGGCGGCGAGCAGGGTTGCGGCGGCGGCCTTGGCGAGCGAGCTCCTCATCGGGACCGCGAGCGTCGTTAAAACATATATTAAGACAAGTCTAATATTTGTTTTGCGCGCGCTTTCTTTTCGATGCCTCGGCCTTGACCTCGGCCGTTGGCCCCGGTGACCATTGCACCATATGCGACTCCCATGCTGGCCGACGCTTGCCCTGTCACTCCTTGCGGCGGCGCCGCTGTCCTTCGCCGCGACGGCGACCGACGCGACGCCCGTGCAGACGGTGCAGGATTTCTGCGATGCCCTGATCGCGGCGATGAAGCAGGGGCCGGTTTTGGGATTCGCCGGCAGAAGGCAGCTGCTTGACCCGCAGATCCGCAGGGCCCTCGACCTTCCCCTGATGACAAGGCTTGTGGTGGGACCGCCCTGGAAGAACCTCGCCGCGCCGGACCAGCAGCGCCTGGTCGACGCCTTCAGCGACTACAGCATCGCGGTCTACGCCAGCCGATTCAAGGAGTACGGCGGGGAGCGCTTCGTCGTCGAGCCCGCGGCGACGCGCCGCCCCAACGGCGACGCCCTCGTCTCCACGACGCTCTTTCCCAAGGAGGGCGAGGCGGTGCAGCTCGACTATCTCATGCGCGAGAGCTCGCGCGGCTGGCAGGTCATCGACGTTTTTCTGAGCGGAACAATAAGCGAGCTCGCCGCGCGCCGCTCGGAGTACTCGGCGGTCTTCCGCACAGGCGGGGCGGCCGCCCTCGTGGACCTCCTTCTCAAGAAGACGGCCGAGTTTGGCGGCTAGGAGGAGCCCTGCTTCGCCGCCGCGCCTCCCGGCGCGGCCGGGGAGTCCGGGTCGCTGTACATGTCGTCGGTGGCCGGGGGCGGCGCCGTGTCCCGTTCCACCTCGGCCTTTCGGTGCTGGCGGTACAGGCTTCGGAACGCCGCGTAGTAGTCGATGGACTCGCGCTTGAGCTCGTCGAGCGACTCGAGATTGCGGGAGCGCTCGTCTATCCCGGCCATGACCTGCTCGGCGGCGCTGACGCCGCTCGGGTAGTTGTATCTCGCCGCGACATACCTCAGCGGATCGAGGTACACGTCCACCCCGAGCCCGATTCCGTCCCTTGGACTCGTGGGGCCCCAGATTGGCACAATAAGATAGGGGCCCTCCCCCACTCCCCAGACGTGGAGGGTCTGCCCGAAGTCCCCGGTCTGCCTCGCCAGTCCGTGCTTGCCGGCAAAATCCCAGATGCCCAATACGCCGACCGTGGTGTTGAGAAGGAAGCGGCCCGCCGTCGTGGCTGCGCGCCTGCCCTCGCCCTGGAGCATGTCGTTGCCGAAGACGATCGGCTCCTTCAGGTTCTTTAGCACGTTGTAGATGGCATCGCGTCCCGCGCGGGGAACCACGTTCACGTATCCCTGCGCGACCGGCCTGATGATGGACCGGTCGATCACCTCGTTGAACGCGAATACGTCCCGGTTCATGGGCTCGAGGGAGTCGTTGTTCGCCCTGAACGCCGCGCGCGCGGCGGGGTCGTTGGGGACGGAAGCGCAGCCGGGCATCAGGGCCAACAGGGCGGCGGCAAGCGCGACGGCGGGCCGCCTCATCGGGATCTCTCCGCGCGGGAAGGCGCCGGCGGACGGCCCAGTAAGGCGGGAAGGAAGAACAGCGTGCAAAGCAGCGTATAAAACAGCCCGAGGCTTAGGAGCTTGCCCATGTCTGCCATTCCGGGCGATCTCGAAAGCGCGAGGCTGCCGAATGCCGTCCCGGTCGTCAGCGCGCTGAAGACCACCCCGCGCGCGGTTGGCGACTGCAGCAGGCCCGGCTCGCCGGACCTCCACCGAAGGACAAAGTAGATGTCGAAGGCGACACCTATTCCCAGCAGCAGCGGGATGGTCACGATGTTCGCGAAGTTGAGCGGCATCCCCGCGAGGACGCTCGTCGCCATGGTCAGGAGGCCCGCAAGCACGAGCGGTGCCAGGACCGCGGCGATGTCGCGGGGCCGCCTCAGGATGATGACCAGCAGCAGGACGATGGCGGCGGCCGCCAGCGCGCCCGCCGTCTCGAAGGCTCCGATCACCGTCCGGGCCGATTCCTGGATCTGCACCGGCATGCCCGTCGCGGCGGGCGCCTCGCGCTGCACGGATGCAACAAACGCGCGCAGCACGTCCCGGTCCCTCGCGTCGCCCCTGGGAAAGACCTGGATGCGGAACCTGCCGTCCGCCGTGACCCAGTCCCGGCGGATGTCCTGCGGGATCGACGCCATGGAGATCGCCGAGGCCTGAAGCACGAGGCGCGCGTCCTCGATCCTGTTTGCCGCGCTGTCGGACAGGTTGGCGGCGATGGCCGGAAGGACTGGGGCGCCGCGCCCTACCGCCCGGGCGAGCGCCTGCGCGAGGCGCCTCGCCCCGCGGTCGCCCCGCTCGGCGATCTTGCGCACGTCCGCGACGCAGCGCGACGCCGCCGCGAGCGACTCAGCCGCGCTGGGGGACGCCTTCGGCGCGGACGCCGCAAGCGTTGGCTCGAGCAGGCCCCGCAGGTCGTCGAGGATCTCGAGCTTCGCCTCCTGGTCCTCGGGCACGAAGCTGCCGAGCCACACCGACTCGCTCACCTGGGGGAGCCGCCCAAGGCGCTGCGCCAGGTCCGAGGCGGCCCCGGCGTTCGGCGCCAGCACGTCAAGCGTGTAGGGCGTGGTCTCGGGGTCGCGCATGAGGTCGAAGAGCGTCTGGACGGACTCCGCGCGGGGGTTCTCGAGGTTGATCGGGTCGAAGTCGAAGCGCAGCCCGGCGACGGCGAAGGCGCAGACCACCGCCAGGATCGCGCAGGCCGCGAAGATCCACGCGCGGCGGCGCACGAGCAGCCCGTCCAGGGGCGCTGCCCACGCAAAGCCGCCCGCCTCCCTGAAACCCGGGGCCTTGAGGAGCGAAAGGAGGGCCGGAAGCAGGGTCAGGTTGAGGGTGAGCGCGATCAGCATTCCGGCGCCGGCGATGAGTCCCAGCTCCGACACCCCCCTGTAGTCGGTCGGGTAAAGCGAGAGGAAGCCGGCAGCGGTGGCCGCACCGGCGACCACCAGCGGCACGCCCACCCCGGCGGCGGTGCGCCTCATCGTGTCGGAGGTGGGGCCTTCTGCGCCTTCGCGCCCGTGGCGCTCCGCGGCGTATCGGACGCTGAATTGGATCCCGAAATCTATGGCTATCCCGATGAATAGCGGGGCGAAGGCGACGGAGATGGGGTTGAGCGGGCCGACGGCGGCCACGGCAAAGGCCGCGCAGCCGACCAGGCCGGCGACGAGCGTCGCGAGGATGGCGGCCACCGTGCGGGGCGAACGCATGGCCAGGACGAGCCACAGGACGAGCAGCCCGAGCGATAGCGCCGCGGCGACCCCGGCGCCCTCGGAGAGCGCCGAGAACTGGTCGTCCGAGAGCGCGACCGGGCCCGTGATGCGCACGCTCACGCCCCGGCCCGGGACGAGACCGAACGCGCGCGCCGCGCCGTGCACCTCCTCGATCGCGCGGTGGCCGGGCTCGACGGCGCTGTAGTTGAGAGCGGGCCTCGCCAGGATGATCCGGCGCATCTCGCGAGGGCCCGGCTTGCGCTCGCTCATGAGGCCCTGCCAGGAAAGCGGCTCGTATCGGCCGTCCAGCGCGGCCTCGACAGCCCGGGCGACCGCGTCGAAGGGCCGGTCAAGGGCGTTGGTGGGGATCTCCCCGTGGATCACCCCCTGGGAGAAGAGGTCGAGCGCGTTGAAGACGCCGCGCGGGCTCGGATCCGAGGCCAGGGCCCCCAGCATCGGCTGGGCGGTGATCATGCCGTCCGCGTACCTCTGGACGTCGGCGCGGGACAGAAAGAGAAGCCCGTTCTTGCGGAAGAAAGGGTTGCCCGCCGGCTCGCGCACGTCCTGGAAGAGCGACGGCTCCGAGGCCAGACGCGCCTCCAGGGCGGCCGCCGCATCGCCCGTCTGGTCGGGCGTGGCACCCTCGACGACGACCGCCAGCAGGTCCTTGTTCTGGGGGAACGCCCGGTCGAGCTCGGCGGCGGCCCTGCGCCAGGGCAGGTCGGGCGAGATCAGGTTGGAGGTGTCCGTGTCGATCCCGATCCTGCGAACGACGAGGAACCCGGCGGCCAGCGTCGCGGCAAGCGCCAAGGCGGCTACGAGCACCGCGTGCCGCCGGCTGGTCTCGACGACCCGCACGATAGCGGAAACCACCCTCGAACTGGCGGACATGCCGCGTACGCTGGAGCAGTTTCTTGGGCAGGTCGACGCCAGTTTTACTACCGTCTGGCCATGCACTTACTTGACGTTTGCGGCTTCGTGGATTCAACTAAACCGGCAAAGCGCCGTCCCGACGCACCCATTTTCTATGATCGCAAACACCATGAAGTATCCTGGCGTTTCATTTGGCCTTGTTTTGATGTCCGCGGCCGTGGCCGCAGGGCAGACGGCCCCCCCTGCTGCCCCTACCCAGGAAGAGGAGCCGGTCGTCCTCTCCCAGGTCCTCGTGACGGGTTCCTACCTCCCGGACAGGCCGAACACGTCCACCAAGCCCGTCCAGGTGATCGGGCCCGAGCAGATGGAGGACACAGGGATCGCGATGGACCTGGCCGAAATCCTGAGGAAGTCGGACCCCGAGTTCACGGGCAACGGCAGCATGGGCCTCGAGAACGCGGGCTCAGAGGCCTTTGTCTCCCAGGGGGGATCCTTCCTGCAGATCCACAACCTGAAGACCCTCGTGCTGATCGACGGCAGGCGGGTTGCCTTTGACCCGGCCGAGGCCGCGCTCGGCGTGGAGTTCGTGGACATCAACATGATACCCCCGTCGGCCGTGGACCACATCGAGATCGTCTCCGAGGGCACATCGGCCCTCTACGGCTCGGACGCGGTTGGCGGCGTGATCAACATCATCCTCAAGAAGGACTACAACGGCTGGGAGGCCGGCGTGCACTGGGGCGAGAGCAGCAATCAGGGCCACTACACGGAGCGCACGGCGTTCATCACCGGAGGCGTGAGCACGAAGAGCACCTCGCTGACGCTGTCCGTCGAGGGGTCGGAGACGAGCCCGATCTACATGAACGAGCGCCCGTACTCGAACCCGATCTACACGACGACGTCGTACCCCGGGGTCGTCAGCGTGCAGCCCTTCTCGGTCACGTTCGACCCCAACACGGGCCAGCCGGTCACGATGCCGGGCCAGCTGAGCTACTACCAGCTCAACCCCTCGCTCAATGCCCCCCCGCAGGGCCTGCAGTACTCGATACAGCAGCTCGTGCAGATGGGCGTCTACTCGCCCGTCACGGCCCAGCAGCTTGAGACCGGCTTCAACGTCGCGAACCAGCAGACGCTCCTTGCGAGCCTTAACCGGCGCAGCGCCATGGCGAACTTCGAGCACCACGTCTTCGGCGACAGCCTGGTCGTCTTCGGCAACTTCCTGTACGGGTTCACCCGGACGCAGTCGTCGGTGGAGGGAGAGTCGCTCTCGCCCTACATCTCGGCGCCGTTCACCGACCCCTTCATCTACGGGACGTCGCCGCCGCCCCCGGGCGCCTATGCCTACGTGTCGTACATCCCCTACCTGCAGCCCAACAGCCCGTTCTCGCCGACGTGGCTCTTCCAGCCGGGCGCCCAGGGCTACACGATCAACCTGGTCAACGCGAACAACCTCTTCTCGCAGTTCCCGATCCTGACGACCGACCAGTCGGAATTCTACCGGTTCGCGGGCGGGCTCAAGGGAAAGCTCAACGCGAACTACTCCTGGGAGCTTGGGGTCGACTTCAACCGCTACCACCTCGGCTGGACCAGCCCGGGGCAGATCGACACGGCCAGCCTGAACGCGGCCCTCGCCGCCGGCTCGATCAACCCGTTCGCCATCACCCAGGCCGCCGGGGCGCTGCCCTCCAACGTCATCGGGACGAAGACCGACAACATGCTGAGCACGCTCGGCTCCGTCGACTTCATCTTCCGGGGCACGCCCTTCGAGCTGCCCAACGGCAAGCTGAGCTTCGCCGTCGGCGCCAGCCGCACCCATGAGTCCCTGTCGGCCACGCCCGACGCGACTAGCCAGCCGATAGCGCCCGGCCTCTCAATCGCGGGCTGGCTCAACAGCGAGTCGCTCTCGCCCTTCAGCGCCTCGCGCGACTACACGTCGCTCTTCGCCGAGCTGAAGGCGCCGATCATCGGTCCTCAGCAGGACCTGACGGGCCTGCACGAGGTGACGGTCGACCTAGCCGAGCGCTACGACGACTACACGGTCATCGGGCACTCGACCGACCCCGAGGCCAGCCTGCACTACGAGCCGATCGACGAGCGCTTCACGCTGCGGGCCTCCGTGGGCCGCTCCTTCGGCGCGCCGGAATTGGCCAACCTCTTCGGCGCCCCGATCTCGGGCCCCATCCCGCCGTTCACCTACCAGGGCTACTACGGCAATGTCGCCTCGAGCGCCGGCTTCACCGGAATCGGCGGGCCCAACCCTAACCTCCAGCCCTTCACGGCGAACACGTGGTCGACCGGCTTTGTCCTCGCCCCGCGCGAGCTAAAGGGCTTCGACCTCTCGTTCGACTTCTTTGTCGCGAGCGTGAAGGGGGCGATCGGCTACCTGAACCAGGTCGCCATCGTTCAGAGCGTCGAGCTGCAGGGCCCGACGTCGCCCTTCGCCCAGTACGTCCACGTGGGCAGTCCGTCGGGCCCCGGCGTCACGGGGCCCGGACAGCTGAGCACCTCCAACCCGACGACCATCTTCGTCGACGTGCCCCTCGTGAACCTGAGTTCGCAGGCCGACAAGGGGATCGACGTCACGCTTGACTACGCCTTTACGACGCAGTCCGCGGGCCGGCTCAAGTTCAGCTCCACGGCCACGATCTGGAACAGCTACCTGATCCAGGAGATTCCGACCGAGAACTACTACCAGTACGCCGGGACCGCCTCCGGCGGCGGCAGCAGCAGTCAGGGGACGATCCCGCGCTGGCGCACTTACACGACGCTTGACTGGACGCGCGGCGCGTTCGAGGTCCTGGTCGCCCAGACGCACATCGCCTCCGTGACCGATCTCGGCGCCGGCGGCTCGGCGTCCTCCCAACCCACGCCTGTCGGCTCCTATGAGCAGTGGGATGCCATCGCGGGCGCCGACCTAGGCAAGGTGGGCCTGTGGAAATGGGCCGGGAGCCCCGAGCTGCGCGTCGGGGTTAACAACCTCTTCAACCGCATGCCCCCCGAGGCCCCCAACGCCTTCCCCGCGACGAACGCGGACGTCGGCGACTACGACGGCCCGATCGGCCGGCTCTGGTTCGTCGAGGCGAAGTATCGTTACTGAATGCGTCGCGGGCGGCCCCGCGCGCTCCCTGCGGCCCCCCGAGGGGCCGCACCGCCCGCGGGGCCCCGCAATTTTCTCGTCCCGGCGCGAATTCTGCCGAGTCTCTGCCGTTAGGCCCCGCAAACCCCATGCATCGCTTCGCATTAGCCGCGCTCGCCGCCGCCGCCGCCCTGCCCTGCGGGCGGGCGACCGAGGCCGAGGACGCCGCCCGGGCCCTCGTTTCGCGCGTCATCCCCGCCCATGCGTCGCAGATCGACGTCCGGGAGATAGCGCCGGGCGCGGACGGCGCCGACGTGTTCGAGGCGGAGACGCTCGGCGGACGCCTGGTCCTGGGGGGCAACTCGGGGGTCTCGATCGCATCCGCGCTCGGCTGGTACCTGCGAAACGTCGCCCGCCTGCAGATGTCCTGGGACGGCGACAACATGGGGCTCGCTGGCCCGCTGCCCCCGGTGCCCGCCAAGGTCAGGATAAGCTCGCCCTACGGGCGCAGGGCCTACCTCAACTACTGCACATTCAACTACACCATGTCCTGGTGGGACCGGGCCCGCTGGGAGCGGGAGATTGACTGGATGGCGCTCAACGGGGTGAACATGCCCCTTGCGACAACGGGCCAGGAGGCCGTCTGGCAGGCCACCCTGCGCCGCTTCGGGATGAGCGATGAGCAGATCCGCGCCTACCTCGCGGGCCCCGCGTTCTCGGCCTGGCAGTGGCTCTCCAACATCGAGCAGTGGGGCGGGCCCCTTCCCCAGTCATGGATCGACTCCCACCTAGAACTCGGCCGGTTCATCCTGGGGCGCGAGAGGTCGCTCGGGATGACGCCCATCCTCCAGGGCTTCTCGGGCTGCGTTCCGCTCGCGCTTCGCACGGGCTTCCCGCGAGCGGGGATCGTGCCCAAGGCGGTCTGGTGCGACGTCCCCCCGGGCACCGCGCAGCTAGACCCTGACGATCCGCTCTTCGAGCGCTTCGGCCGGGCATTCCTCGAGGAGCAGTCGCGGCTGCTAGGCACGGACCACCTCTACGCGGCGGACCCGTTCCACGAGGGCGAGCCCCCGAAGGACACCCCGGAGTACCTGCGCAAAGTCGGCGCCAAGCTCTTCGCGATAGCGAGCGGCTTCGACGCCGGTGCGACTATCGTCATGCAGGGCTGGTCGATCCGCGAGGGTATCGTGCGCGGCATCCCCGCCGACCGGCTCCTCGTCCTGGACCTGACTGGGGAGAAGTGGCGCGAGACGCAGGCCTTCTGGGGCAGGCCCTGGGTCGCCGGCGTCCTGCACAACTTCGGCGGGAGGACGGCGCTCGGGGCCGACCTTCCGGCGATCGCGGCCAACGCGCCCGGGCTGCTGGGCAGCCCGAAGGCCGGTCGCCTGGTCGGCATCGGCGCATTCCCGGAGGCCATCGAGCAGAATCCCGTCGTGTACGACCTGGCCCTGGGCCTCGCGTGGCGAAGGGACGCGCCCGAGCTCGGCGCCTGGCTCAATGACTACGCCCGGGCGCGCTACGGCGGGGACCTTCCCGGGGCCCGGGCCGCATGGCGCACCCTCGCCCGGTCGGTCTACTCGCAGCGCTCGTCGTCGCCTCAGATGGAGTGCCCGATCTGCGCCCGCCCGGCCCTGAACCTCGACAGGGCCTCGGCGTGGGGCGACTTCGAGCGCGACTACGATCCGGCCGACGTCTGGACGGCCTGGGAGGAGCTCCTGTCCAGCTCGGGCGAGCTCGGGGCCACGGACACGTACCTCTACGACCTTGTCGACGTCGCCCGACAGGGCCTCGCCGACCTGTCGCTGCCCCTCTACGCGCAGGTCGTCACCGCCTACCGCTCCGGCGATCGGGGGCGCTTCGACGCGGCCCGGGCGAGGTTCACCGGGCTCATGGCCGACATGGACTCGCTCCTCGGCACGCGCCGGGAGTTCCTCCTCGGCCGCTGGCTCTCCGACGCCCGGCGCTGGGGCGCGGCGCCCGCCGAGAAGGACCTCTGCGAGCGCAACGCGCGCATGCTCCTCACCGTCTGGGGGCCCCCGGGACCCGACGCCTTCCTCTACGACTACGCGGGGCGCCAGTGGTCCGGCCTCATCCGGGGCTTCTACATGGAGCGCTGGCGCCGGTTCCTCGATTTCCTGGCCGCTCAGCCCCCGGGGTACTCCGAGGAGCGGCTGGGCGTCATCATGAACCGCATCGGCGACGACGCGAGCCCCTTCTACCGCGACCTCGCCTCCTGGGAATACGCGTGGTGCGCCGGCCACGAGGACTACCCGAGCGAGCCGAGGGGCGACTCGGCCGCCGCCGCCCGCAGGGCCCTTGAGGCGTGGCGGCCGGCGATGCGTGCCTCCTACCCCAGCTTCCCATGGAAAAAGCCGAGCCCACCCCCAAGCCGGTGACCGGAGGACCCCAGGCCCAGCCGAGGCTGCTGTCCCTGGACGCCCTGCGGGGCTTCGACATGATGTGGATAGTCGGTGCGGACGCACTTGGAAGCGCCCTCTCCGGCTTCAGGGGCGGGCCCGTCGCGCGCTTCGCCGCGGCGCAGCTTGACCACGTCCCCTGGTCGGGGATCCGCTTCTACGACACCATCTTCCCGCTGTTCGTGTTCATGGTCGGGGTGGCGATCCCGTTCTCCCTCGACAGGATGGTGGCCTCCGGGTCCCGCGCCGAGGCCCTGCGGCGCATCGCCAGGCGAACCGTCCTCCTGTTCCTCCTCGGGATCTTCTACTATGGGGGCCTGGCGACCGAGCTGTCGCAGATCCGCCTCCTCGGCGTCCTCCAGCGCATCGCGCTCTGCTACTGCGCCTCGAGCCTGCTCTACCTGTGGCTTCCGCGGCGCGGGATCGTGGCGGCCGCCGTGGCGCTCCTCGTCGGTTACTGGGCGCTCATGACGTTCGTCCCGGTGCCCGGATTCGGCGCCGGCGACTTCCGCGAGGGCCACAACCTGGCCAACTGGATCGACTCGCGCTGGCTGCCGCTGCGCAAGTGGGACGGCGACCACGATCCCGAGGGGATCCTGAGCACGCTTCCCGCCATCGCGAGCTGCCTGATCGGCGTGCTCGCCGGGCGCCTCCTGCGCGACCCGTCGAGGGGCGGGCGCTCCAAGGTCGCCCTGCTCTCCGCGGCGGGCTGCGCGCTCATGGCCGCGGGCTTCCTCTGGGGCCTGCAGTTCCCGATCATAAAGAAGGTCTGGAGCTCCTCGTTCGTCCTGGTCGCCGGGGGCTGGTCGGTTCTCCTGCTCGCGGCCTTCTACCTGGTCGCCGACGTATGGAAGAGGCGCAGGTGGCTCATGCCCTTCGCATGGCTGGGCTCGAACGCCCTCACCATCTACATCGTGAGCAACATCGTCGACTTCGGCCGCCTTTCTGAGCGGTTCGCCGGGGGCGCCGTGGCCGCGTTCCTGAACGGGCTCTGGCCTGGGCTGGGCGGGCTGGTGCTCGCCGTGGCCAGCGTCGTCCTGTGCATGCTGCTCTGCGGCTTCCTCTACAGGCGAAAGATCTTCCTGCGCCTGTAGCGGCGCGCGCTCACGCCTTGGTGCCGGTCAGCGCGATCCCCTCGATGAAGCTGCGCTGGGCCACGAAGAAGAGGGTGATCACCGGCAGGATGACGAGCGTGCTCGCCGCCATCAGGTAGTGCCACTCGGTCGCCCCGGACTCGCTCGTCTTCATCGCCTGCAGGCCCAGGGCCAGCGTGAAGTCGCGCTCGTCCGTGAGGTAGATGAGCGGCCCCAGGAAGTCGTTCCAGGCGCCGAGGAACGTGAAGAGGGCGACGACGACCAGCGCGGGCCGGCAGAGCGGCAGGATGATCTGCCAGAAGATCCGGAATTCGCTGCAGCCGTCTATGCGCGCGGCCTCCGAGAGGTCCCTGGGGATCGTCCGGAAGAACTGCCGCAGGAGGAAAACGTTGAACGCATTCGCGAAGAACGAGCCGACCCAGAGCGGCTGCAGCGTGCCGACCCATCCGAGCCAGCGGAACAGGGTGTAGAGCGGCACCATGACGACCGGGAACGGGATCATCATGGTCGCCAGGAGAAGCGCAAAGAGGCGGTCGCGGCCGCGCCACTCCAGCCTGGCGAACCCGTACGCGACCAGCGAGCTCGAGAGCACGGTGCCCGCGACGTTGAGGATGCAGAGGATCAGCGTGTTGGCGAGGTAGCGCCAGAAGTGCCTCATCGCCCGAACGGCCCTCGGGAAGTTCTCCCAGCGGAAGGAAATGGCCGAGCGGATCGACGCCTGCGCCACCACGTCGCGCACGGCGCCCGACGGGTCGCTGATCTCGCGCCACGGCCGCTCCTCGGAGGCGGGTATGCGCTTGACGACCGTGACCGGCAGGGGCGCCCCCGCCTGGGGCCGCCAGGCCCCGTCCACGACCGTCGCCTCCGGGAGCGCCACGGGTTGCTTCGCCCCCTCCTGCATCACCCAGAGGCTGGGCTCCGTGACGGCCGCCCCGGGGACCACCTCCTGCTCGCGCCCGCCCAGCTGCGCCTCGTAGCGGCGCGGCAGCCAGAGCTTCGGCTGGGTCGTCTGGCTGAGCGGCTTGAGCGCCGTTAGCACCATCCACGCGAACGGCAGGATGAACATCGCCGCTCCGGCGACGAGTATCAGGTGGACGAGGATCCTTGCCGGCGGGCGCATGGCGGGCTAGTCCCCTTGGTAGTGCACGAAGCCGCGCGACGCCCGCGAGGCCAGCCACGTCAGGGCCATGATCAGCAGGCACAGGATCCACGCCATGGCCGAGGCGTAGCCCATGTGGCGGTACTCAAAGGCGTTGTAGTAGATGTAGATCGCGTAGAAGAGCGTGGAGCGCTCGGCCCCCCCCATGATTATGGCCGTCGTGAAAACCTGCAGGCCCCCGATGATGCCTATGAGCAGGTTGAAGTAGATGACGGGCGAGATGGCGGGCAGCGTCACGTGGACCAGGCGCCGCCACGCCGACGCGCCGTCGATCATCGCGGCCTCAAGGAGCGAGCGCGGCACTCCCTGGAGCGCGGCCAGGTAGATGACGACCGTGTTGCCGCACCCCCAGAGGGAAACGAGCGCCAGCGAGGGCTTCGCCCAGTCCGGGTCGTCAAGCCAGAGCGGCGGGCGGGAGATTCCGACGGCCATGAGCGCCTGGTTGAGGATCCCGTGGCGTCCGTTGAGGATCCATAGCCAGACCATGGCCCCGGCGACGGCCGGCACGAGCGACGGCAGGTAGTAGATCGCGCGGAACACGCCCTGGAATCGGACGGGCTGGTTGAGCAGGAGCGCGAGGGCGAGCGCGCTCACCAGGCTCAGCGGCAGCGCGATCAAGTTGAAGACGAGCGTGTTGTAGACCGAGAGCCAGAAGACGTTGTCGGTCGCCATGTCGCTGTAGTTGAGCGTCCCGACCCAGACCGGCGGCGACAGCACGTCGTAGTCGCAGAACGAGTAGTAGATGGACGCGCACACCGGGTAGAGCGTGAACACGGCGAACCCGACGAGCCACGGGCTCACGAACGCGAGACCGGCCCAGGTGCGCCGCCGCTCACCAGGCGTCATACGCCTTCCATTCCGCGATGCGCTTGGCCCCGACGGCGTCCCAGCGGCGCATCACCCGGTCGAGCCTCCACTGGATCCTCTGCTGCACCTGGGCAAGCGCCTCGGCCGGCGCCTCGCGCAGGGACAGGACGCGCTCCCTGGCCACGCTGAGCTCGGCGTCGTACTCGTGCCAGATGGAGAGCCTGGGCACCGCGCGCGCGGCCGGGCTGCGCGCAAGCTCTATGAACAGCCCGATCGCCGGGTTGGGATGGTCCCTCAGGAAGCCGGGCGAGACGTCCCTCAGGGCCGTGAATTTCTGCTGGGACCTCGCCAGCCTCTCGGCGACCTCCCTGCGCTGCAGGTAGCAGATGAACTCGAAAGCCTCCCGCGGGTGGCGCGCCCCCCGGGGAATGACGACGACATCGGTCTGCGCAAGGGTCACCGGATGGCCGTCCCCCACCCCGTCCGCGGCGGGGCAGGCCGCAACGCCCCATTCCAGGCCCGGTGCGTACCGCCTTATGAAGTTGGTCATCCACGGCCCCTGAACGACCATGGCCTCGGCCCCGCCGAGGAAGGGCGTCTGCGCCGACTGCGACACCCCGAAGCCCGAGACGAAGTTCTTCATGGCGTCCACGCCGTAGGAGCGGGCCGCGCCGGCCATCCACTCGTAGGCCGCGACATTGCCTGCGTCGGCGGCCTCGATCCTCCTGTCGCCGTCAAAGTAGCGCGCCCCGAACCAGCAGCCCCAGCACGAGAGGAACATCCCGGCGTCCTGGGGCAGGTGACCGACCTGCACAAGCGTGTAGCGGCGCGCCGCGCGCTCCCCGGCCGTGAGGTCATCGAGGGGGACGCGCACCACCCGGCCCGAGCGCTCCACCTCGACGAGCGTGAGGCGGCGGCTCATCGACTCGAACTCGCTGAACGTCCTGGGCGGGCGCTCGGGGTCGAGGCCCGCCGCGCGGAAGAGCTTCTTGTTGTAGAAGAGCGCCACGCAGCCCGGCGTCGTGGGCAGGCCCCACGTGAAGCCCCGGTGCCTGCACATCTCCCAGAAGAGCGGGATGTAGCGCTCGGCGCCGATTCCCGCCTTGGCCAGGCCCGCGTCGAGGGGGGTCAGGGCGCCCTTCTCGGAGAAGTCGGGGATGTTGTCCGACCAGAGCCCCGCAACGTCCGGCGGGTGCCCGCTCGAGGTCGCAAGCAGCAGCTTGATGTCCACCTGGCTCACCGAGAGGAAGCGCACCTCGATCCGGTCCTGGCTCCCGTTGAAATCGTCGACCACCTGCTGCATGGAGTCAGCCTCGAACCCGCTCCACTTCTCCCAGTAGTTGACCACCACGCGCGAGCCCTTCGCCCCCCCATCGGGGCCGCGGGCGCAGCCGCCGAGGCCGGCGGCAAGGGCGCCCGCCAGGAGAACCCTGCGTGTGAAGGAGCCGGGCATGGCCTCGCTCTACTTCTTACGGGCTCAGGCGGACCGTGCCGAGGCCAAACCGCTCGTCGGCGCGCTCGAAGTACCTCCAGCTGAGCTCGAGGGACGGGTCAATGTCGTTCGTCCCCGCGGCCGTGATGTTCGCCGTCAGGTCAAACTCGAGGTCGGCCTTCGGGGCGATCTTTAGCTCGGTCCATCCGATGTCCGAGTCCACGGTGTAGCCGTGCTCCGTCCTCACAATCCGGGCCTTCACCGGCTGGTTGTGGAAGAACTCCATGGCGGAGCCGCCCGGCGTGTAGGCAAACTGGAAGTTGTCCGGCGTCAGCCACACGAGCCCGTCGCGCTTCGGGTTCACGAACAGTTCGACCGAGCGGCGCCCCGCGGGGGGGCGGAAGCCGGAGGGCGTGTCCAGCGCCTCCGCGTGGAAGTGCAGCGCCTTGCGGTCCCAGGTGAGCGCGAAGCGAAGCTCGATCTCGGGGTCCCCAGGCCTCACGTCGGCGTCGGAGACCTTGTAGCTCGTTCCCTTCAGGTCGATCCACTGCCACTTGTCGCGCGGCAGGCTCGAGCGGACGGCGTCGACGCGGCGCCTGGGCGGCACGTTGACGGGCACCGCGAGCTCGTTGCGGGCGAACACGGAGTTGTCGCGGTCGAACGCCGCCGCGCCGAACTCCCCGATGGCCGCCCGGCCCGCCTGAACCAGGGCATCCTGCTGGAACCAGAGGCGCAGGCAGTCCGGCGCCAGCAGGTTGGCGAGGCTCAGCACCAGGAGGGCCCTGTCGTCGGCGCCGGCCTGCGCGAGCCAGGAGGCCTGGATGGGGGCCGCCCTGAGCGCCACAGCCACCTCGGCGGGGAACTTCTCGGTCATGAGGGCCGTCGACTGCACGTCGTAGGGGAAGCGCTCCGCCGAGGTCTTGCGCTTCTCGATGGCGATCGCGTACGCGAGCTGCGCCGCCGAGGCGCCCGTAACGATGGCCCCCTCGTCGAGCCAGATGCCGGGCGTCACCTGGTCGAGGACCTGCGCCGGCTCGAGCACGTTGACATGGCCCTCGGGCACGGCCGACCGCCTGAGGTCGGTCCATGCCGAGGCCGGCCGAGCCCCGGACGCCACCTGGAAAAAGGCGGCAAGCCGGCTCTCCGACCCGAGGAGGTTCGACTCCAGGCTGACCCTCCTCCAGTCGATGGCCCCCAGCCTCCTCGTGGCCTCGGGGGCGAGCTTGGGGATGGCATTTCGCAGGGTGACGAGGCTCGCCGCGTAGGTCGCAAGCCCGCGCTCGCTCGCCGGCGCACCGGTTGAGCCCAGGATGCGCGCCACGCGGGCGACCGCGTCGTTCTCGGTTATAAGCCCGAGGGAGGTCGCGGCCAGGACGGAGGAAAGTCTCAGGCCGAGCGACTCGGCGCCCACGGGCAGGGACTCGATCGAGTTCCAGGTCTGGGCCGCAAGCTCGTGCATCCGCTCCTGGTCGGCCCAGGCCAGGTCGCGCCTCTGCGAGGCGAAGCCGGCGCGGCCGAGGGCCCTTTGGACCTCCGGCGCCTGCATGAACACGGCCCAGACAAAGCCCGTCCTGGCGTTCTCCGCCTGCAGGAGCGAGATACCCAGGTCGATCCCGATCACGTCGGAGTCGACCCAGCCCGTCTCCGGATTGAAGGCGTCCACGAAGCCGTAGCGGCTCCAGATTCGCTGGTCGAACGCCGTGCGCATGTAGTGGAGCGTGATCATCGCCTCGTTCGGCACGAAGGGCACCGAGCCCGCCGCCGCGCACGGGGCAATCGTCCCGTCGAGGGCGTTGGCGTCTATGGTGCGGGGCGGCCCGCCCCAGGCCTTGTAGCCGTCAGCCGAGTCCGACGAGGTGAGGCCCCAGAGCCTCTCCCCCCAGCTCGGGAACTCGTTCCTTAAGTCCACGCAAAAGCGCCTCTGCGCCAGCGAGGCCAGGATCGAGTTCCTATAGTAGTCGGCATAGGCGTCGCGAAGATCGCGGAAGTCGACGAAGGCGTGCGTGAACTGGTGGATGAAGAGCTGCGGGCCCTCGATGAAATGCAGCCCTGCGTAGGTGCCGACGGGCCTGCGCGCCCAGTTGTTCCAGTAGCCCACGGGGAGCGACCGCTCGACGGCGCCCATTCCCAGGAAGCCGAGCATCATGTCCTCGGCGTATTTGCCCCATCGATACCTCGAGAAGCCCTGCTCGTCGTACCACGCCATGACGAGCGTCGTTCCGCCGTTCAGGAACCACTCCCAGTCGACGTCGAGGATGAGCCGGTTGACGAGGGACGTTATCTCGGGGTCCTTGAAGTACTCGCGCGCCATGATCGCCCCGGCGAAGAAAAGGCCCGTGTCGATGGGTGACACCTCGCACTTCCACGCCCGCTCGCCGGTATCCATGTCCATGAAGTGGTAGAAGAAGCCGTGCCTGCGGGGCGCCTTCTCGGCAAGGAAGCGAAGGGACTTGCGCACCTGCTCCACGGCCCGCTCGCGATCGACCCAGCCCCGCTGCGTCGCGACAGCCCACGCGCTGAATGCGAAACCCGACGCGGCGATGCTTGCCTTGCCCTCGCTCGGCGAACCGTCCGAGCGGGCCCGGTCGCGAACGAGGCCTGTCACGGGATCCGCCTGCTCCATGAAGAAGCGGAACGCGGACCTTTGAACCTCATCCAGAAGAAGGTCGTCCTCCGGCGAAAGGACAGCGGCCGGTCTAGCGCCCGGCCAGGGGGTCGGCGCCGCCTGGGCCCTGATTCCCGCGGGCGCTAACAGGGACAAAGACATAGCCATGACGCTGACCCACAGTGTCTTACGAAACAGTGGATTAGCGGCCTGGATCATGAATAGCGCTGAATCTGGGGTTTTGCCTCCCAGGCTTGGAGGCCGGGGCTCTGGGATGAATGAAAGCTAAATGGTGCAAATGTTGTCACCGCAACCAGAAATTACTGGGGATCCTGCAAACGCTGCATCATTCACTGCGCCGCTGCAAACGCGCCGGCTTTTTTTAGCACGTAATTCATCCGGCAGCGCCGAGTGCCTGTCGCCTGCGGTAGCTGCACAACCGTTGCTGCAAACGTATGCAAGAGTTTGCTTGCAGGCCGCCCTCATCGTCAGTCTTAGTGCCATGGGAGGCACGGCGCAAAAATGCCCATTCATTCACGTTCCAAGAAACCCAAGGACGGGATCGTCCAGATCGCGACGCGCCTCGGCGTTTCCCCTTCGACGGTGTCCCGGGCCCTGCGCCAGGAGACGGCCCATCTGGTAAGCCCGGTCCGGCGCAAGGAGATCCTCGATCTTGCGGACCGGCTTAGGTTTTCGCCAAACCCGGGCGCGCGCATTCTGAGGCGGGGGCTCAACGCCACGCTCACCGTTGTGGTTCCGCTTGATGAGAACATATTCTTTTCGGAGTTCTACGGGCGCTTCCTCGCGGGATCGCTGCACGCGGCTGCGGCCCGCAGCTGGGATGTGCACATTTGCACCCTGCACAAGACGCCCCGCACGGATTTCAGGGAGGCGCTCCAGCACCTCGGCCTCGACTCTTCCGGCATCATATACCTGGCGGAGCCGCTCTCCGAGGTCGACGTCCAGAAGCTCCAAGGTTATCGCAGGCCGCTTGTTCTGACACGCTCGGTCCTGCCACCCAATGTCGACCCCAATCTGATCGGTGTTCCGGTCGTCGGCATAGACAACACAGGGGGCGCCCGCTCGGCCGCGAACCTTCTGCTGCAGCTCGGACACAGGAAGATCGGGTTGCTTCTCGGCCCCCCGGGCTCAAGGGATGCGGTAGAGCGCAAGCAGGGCTACATTGAGACGTTGAAGCGGGGGGGCGCCGAGCCGCGGCCGGAATGGGTCTTCGACGGCCCCTTCAATGCCGAGACCGGCCGCGCAGGAATGACGGCGTTCCTCAAGGGCGCCGAGCGGCCGACGGGAGTGTGCTGCGCCAATGACGAGATCGCGTTCGGCGCGATAGATGCGGCCCGATCGGCCGGCATTAGCTGCCCCAACGAAATCTCCATCGTCGGGTTCGACGACGGACTTTGGGCGACAGTGTGCCGGCCAGCGCTTACCACGGTCCGCCAGCCCCTCTCGGACCTCGCCGAGCGCGCTGTCAGTCTCCTTGTCGAGGCGGCGACCCGGCCGACGCAGACCCAGGGCGCCGTTTTAAGCAACTTGCCTGCGGCCCTCGTGATTCGGGACTCGACCCAGCTCGTAAGCCACTAGGCGCGCTTTCTGCCTAGGGCATAGGTACTTGCTGAAGCCGGTTGTCTTGGTGTATTTTTCGCCACTGCGGTCAGTCGATGGCATGGCGCCTGCGAGTTTCTGGCAATGCCCGGGTCTTGGGGGCGCTCCGCTCCGGCCGCGGTCCGGCCTGGTTCGGAGCATTTATATTGCTTTGCAAATGTTGTCATATATTCATTTGGAATCCTCGGCGGGCAAAGACACCGGGGAAACCCCAACAAGAAACCAATGTCCGCACCGGCGCTTTCGAGACGCGGGAAGGCGATCAGTCAAAGCCAACCGTTCATACGCAAGCGCTGATCCCGATGAAATACGGATTGAAAGGTCCGCCTAAACCCCTCCTCGGTGCCTGTTTCACGTCCCAGTAACGCCGCGGCAAACGGCATTCGAACCGATGCCGCGCCGCCCAAAGCCCAATCAAGCGATGGGGCCCTTAGGCTCAGCACCGCGGATGAATTCGCTCCAACATGCCTTAGGTCGGGTTCGGGGCTGCTCGCGCAGATCACCACCGGCGGCGCGCTCTTCGCGCTTCGCCACGAAACGACTCTCATCAACCAATGCCTGCCTGGGCCGGCCGAAGACGGCTATTTCCGTCTCGTCGTGCGCTGGCGGGAGCGAGGCTCCATCGGTTGGGCGCCCCTCGTGGGTGCCGGGATAGCCCATCGCGTCATCGGCTCCAATTGGGTCGAATGGGTCTCCAAGCCGAGGGCTGGCTGGACCTGCACGGCCACGCTCGCCCTGCACGGCGAGCTGTCTGCATGGGCATGGAGTGTCCGGATCGAGAATGCGTCCGCTCAGACGGCCGAAATCGACGTGCTGATGGCGCAGGACCTCGGGCTTGGCGACGAGGCCGCCGTGAGGAACAGCGAGGCATTCAATTCGCAGTACATCGACCTCCTTCCGGTGGAGGATCCGCAGTTCGGCTGGGCCATACTTGCGCGCCAGAACCTGGAAATGACAGGGGACCGCCATCCTTGGCTGGCAGCCGCCTGCGCGGGGGGCGCTGCCTCCTTCTGCACGGATGCAACCCAGTTCTTCGGCGCCGACCACAGGCTTACCCAGGTGCCCGCGGCCGTTCGATCGGCGTCCCTGCCGTCGAGGCGGCTTCAGCAGGAGTCCGCGCTCGTGGGGCTCCAGAGCCGACCATGCTCCGTCGTGCCGGGAGGCCAGGCGAAGATTGTCTTCGTGTGCCGTTTCAAGCCGGACCACCCGGCAGCCTCATCCGCAAGCGACCTGGACAGCCTTCGCGAGGTGCTGCCCGCCGTCTGGGCGGATCCCCGCGATTCCACGGCGGCCAGCCTGCGAGCCGCCCCCCCCTCGATATTTGCCGCGGCCCCGTGGCTTCATGGCGCGCGGCCGGCAGAGGCCGACTGGAGCGATTGGTTCCCGGGCAAGCGGCGCCACGAGGAGTTTGGCGCGGACGGCAGCCTTCTGTCCTTTTTCACCGGCGACGCAACGCACGTGGTGGCGCTCGACAAGGAGGCGCCCGTTGCGCGGCCTCACGGGCACATCCTTCGCAGCGGCGCCTGGCGCTGGATCGACCCCGAACAGATGGGGACAACCTGCTATGCTTCCGGGATATTCTCCACGCAGGCGTACCTTGGCAACCAGTCGCTCGCCCTGCTCCTTCCCGTTGTGCGGGACTTCATCGGCGTCGGACGGGCGTCAGGCCAGAGGGTCTTCCTGCGCCGGTCGGGAGCCTGGCACCAGCTGGGCGTGCCCTCTGCGTTCGCGATGACGCCTTCAGATGCGCGCTGGCTCTACAAGCTTGGGCCGGACGTCGTCGAGGCTCGCGTGTGGTGTTCGCGCAACCAGGCGGCGGTGTTCCTTGAGCTGCGCGTCAGGGGAGGTGGCAATCCCGCCGAGTTCATGGTGACGCACACGCTTGCCCTCGGCGCCAACGAGTTCGAACTGCCTGGAACGGTCCAGATATTCGGGGGCGAGGGCTGGGCCCTCTGCAAGCCCGACCCCGTGAGCGTTGTGGGCAGCCGCATTCCCGGGGCCTGCTTCGCCATTGCGTCGGCTGACGCCGGCAGGGGTGCGCTGCTGGAGTGCGACAGCGCGCTCTACGAGAGCGGCGCAGCCCGAGGGTTTTCCTGCGTCACCCTCCGGCAGGGCGCTACCAGCAGGCTGGGCGTCGTACTTTGCGGGAGTCTGAACGGGACAGGGGCGTTGAAGGCGCTCCTGGAGGCCGCCCGAAACGAGTGGAAGCGCGCGCCTGAGCCGTCCGGACCGCCCCAACCTCCGGTGCGCGTGACCGCTCCGCCGGCCGCCAATCCTGCGGGACGCGTAGCCTGCGCAGAGGCCGTGGCAAGGTTGGACGAGATCCTCCCCTGGTTCGTCCACAACGCGGCCATCCATTTTTCGGCTCCGCACGGCCTGGAGCAGCATGGCGGCGCCGCCTGGGGCGTGCGCGACGTCTGCCAGGGATCGATCGAGTGGCTGCTGTCGGCGGGACAATGGTCGGTCGCCCGGCGAACGCTCGAGACCGTGTTCCTGCAACAGTACGTCCACGACGGCAGCTGGCCCCAGTGGTTCATGCACCCTCCCTACCAGCAGATTCGGCAGGTCGGCAGCCACGGCGACGTGTGTTTCTGGCCGGTGAAGGCGCTCTGCGACTATGTCGAGGCCAGCAACGACATGGATTTCCTGCGATGGAAAACGGGCTACACCAACCCCGAGGGCTTCGAGGCCTGCGGGCCCGAAGAGAACCTGCTCCAGCACTGCGACAGGGTCATCGACCTGTGTGAGACGCGTTTTGTGCCTGGAACGGCGCTCGTGAACTACGGGGACGGCGACTGGGATGACACGCTTCGTCCCGCAGATCCCGAGATGCGCACCCGGATGATCAGCAGCTGGACCGTCGGCCTCGCCTACCACACGTTCCGCCAGCTGGCCGAGGTCTACCGCCAGATCGGCGAGCCGGTGCGCCTGTCGAGGATCCAAGCGCTGCTCGCGCGCATGCGTCGCGATTTCGCGGGCAGACTTATGCCCAACGGAGTCGTCGCCGGATTCATGGTGACCGAGCGAGACGGCACGTTGCGCGCTCTTCTGCACCCTGACGACGCCGTGACGGCGATACGCTACCGCCTGCTGCCAATGACGCGGGCCGTGCTCGCGGAGGTTTTCACGGCCGACGAGGCGGCCAAGCACATGGAGATCGTGCACCGCGATCTGCTCTACCCTGACGGTGTTCGCTTGATGAGCGAGCCCGCAACGTACCAAGGCGGCTGCGAGCGCCTCTTCAAGCGGGCGGACACCGCGGCCAACGTGGGCCGCGAGGTCGGCCTGCAGTATGTCCACGCACACATCCGGTACGCCGAGGCGCTGGCCAAGGTCGGAGATGCCGAAGGGCTCTGGACAGCCCTCCAGGTCGTGAATCCGGTGGCTCTCAAGCAGTCGGTGGCGAACGCGATGCCCAGGCAGAGCAACGTCTATTTCTCGAGCTCCGACGCCGATTTCGGCGACCGCGTCGAGGCGGCAAGACGATGGGGGGAGCTCAGGTCGGGAAAGGTCGGCGTGCGCGGCGGATGGAGGCTGTACTCGAGCGGCCCCGGCCTCTACGTCCACAAGGTGCGCACCTGCCTCCTCGGCCTGCGCGAGTCCTTCGGCGACGTTGTGTTCGACCCGGTCCTTCCCCGCGGGCTCGACGGGCTGGTTGTCCGGGCGACGCTGTGCGGGCGCACCGTGAAGATAACCTACCGGGTGCGGAACGGCACGCACTCGCCCCACCTGGTGCGCGTGAACGGGGTCGAAATCACGACAGGCAGGCGTGAGGCGAACCCGTACCGGAAGGGAGGCCTGCGCATCCGCGAGTCCGACTTGAGGGCGCACTTGTCGGCAGGAGAAAACTCGATAACCGTCGAGCTCTGAAGACACCCTCCCCGTCCCTGCTCGTGTGCGAACGCCTGGGGCCCAGGCTCGCCTGGTTGGCCGCCCTGGGCTTGGCTGCCGCATCCGCGCATCCGCTCTACGCGGAGTCGCAGCAGGCCGGCCGCTTCAGCATCCGGAAGCACTACTCCAAGGCCGAGTACCAGGTCCCGATGAGGGACGGCGTGAGGCTCTTCACGGCGGTCTACGTCCCCAGGGGCCACGCCCATGCCTATCCCATCCTGCTGCTGCGCACACCGTACGGCGTCGGGCCGTACGGGGCCGACAGCTACCCGGACGGCCTGGGTCCATGCGAGAGCTTCGCCAGGTCGGGATACATCTTCGTCTACCAGGACGTGCGGGGCCGCACGCTCTCCGAGGGCGTATTCGTCGAGGAGCGGCCCCTGAAGGACACCTATTCCGGACCGTCCGACACGGACGAGAGCACCGACGCCTACGACACCGTCGACTGGCTGATCCGCCATGTGACGCCGAACAACGGCCGGGTCGGCCTTTGGGGGGTGTCCTATCCGGGATTCTATGCCGCCTCGGGCATGGCGAACACCCATCCCGCCATCCGCGCGGCGTCGCCGGAGGCCCCCGTCGCCGACCTGTACCTTGGCGATGACGCGTATCACGGCGGCGCCTTCATGCTGGCGGCGAATTTCGGCTTCTACACGGGGTTCAAACCCCAGGACGGGCCGACAGCCCCGCCTAAGGAGTGGCATGATTTCGACTACGGAACCAGGGATGGGTACGAGTTCTTCAGGAACCTCGGCCCGCTCACCAAAGCGTCGCGCTACATCGGCAAAAGGAGCGAGCTCTGGAACGACCAGGTGGCGCACACGACCTATGACTCGTATTGGCGCCCCCGAAGCCTGGCGCCGCACCTCAGGAATGTGCGCTGCGCGGTGCTGACGGTCGGAGGATGGTTTGACGCGGAGGACCTGGCGGGCCCGCTCGCGACCCACGCAGCAGTCGCCAGTTATGACCCCGGCGTCTTCAACAGCCTGGTGATGGGGCCGTGGGTGCACGGCGGCTGGATAGACCACGACGGGCGCCGGCTGGGCAACCTGGAGTTCGGCTCGGACACCGCGGTGTTCTTACGCGAGAATATCCTCTTCCCGTTCTTCGAGCGGCAACTCAAGGATCGCGCGTGTGCGCAGCCGCCCCCGGCCTTCGTGTTCGAGACGGGAACGAACGTCTGGCGCAGCTACCCCTCGTGGCCCCCGCCGGGGACCAGGCCGCGGGCGCTTTACTTCCGCGAGAAGGGCGTCCTCTCCTTCGAGCCGCCCGGGGACGCGAAGGCCGCCGACGACGAGTACGTGAGCGACCCGGCGAATCCCGTGCCGTTCATCGGCTACACCGCGCTGGGCGTCCCCCAGGAGTACATGGACGGGGACCAGCGCTTCGCGTCGAGGCGCCCCGACGTGCTCGTGTATGCCACCGAGCCGCTGGGCGAGGACCTGACCGTCGCCGGGCCGGTAACCGCGCGCCTGTTCGTGGCGACCTCCGGTACGGACTCCGACTGGGATGTGAAGCTCATCGACGTCTATCCGCCGAATTACCCCTCACCCCCCGAGCCCGCGGCCGCGGGCAACGATGTCCAGGCGCCGCAGCGCTCGCCGATGGGCGGCTATCAGCAGCTCGTGCGGGGCGAGCCCTTCAGGGGAAAGTTCCGAAACGGATTCGAGGCGCCGGAACCCTTCGTGCCCGGAAGGCCCGAGCTCGTGGCCTTCGCGATGCCCGACATAAACCACACCTTCCTGCGCGGCCACAGGATAATGGTGCAGGTGCAGAGCTCGTGGTTTCCCCTCGTCGACCTGAATCCGCAGACATTCACGGACATCCCGGCGGCAAAGCCCGGCGACTTCAGAAAGGCGCTCCAGGGGGTTTACCGGTGGCGGGACCAGCCCTCCGGCATCTATCTCCCGGTCCTTGTCGCCGGCGCGCGCCAGTCCGGGCCTAATCCGTGATGGAGACGCGCGCGGAGGTGCCCTGGGTGCAGTCCGGCGCCACCCACACGTAGAGCGAACCGGCCTCGGCCACGTCCTTCATGTCGATGTTCCAGAACGAGAGCTCGTCGCGCCCCAGGCTGAAATCGACCCGGCGGCTCTCGCCAGGGGCAAGCTTGACGCGCTGGAAGCCCTTCAGCTCCCTCACGGGCCGGGCGACGCTCGTCCCCCTGAGGCGGATGTAAAGCTGCACGGTCTCGGTGCCTTCCCTCGCGCCCGTGTTCGCGATGTCCGCGCTCACGGCCAGGCGCGCCCGCCCCGCATTGAGCTCCCTGGCGCTTATCGCGTCAGCGCCGACGCGCGTAGGGGAATAGCTGAACGACGTGTATCCGCGACCGCTGCCGAAGGGGTACAGGGGAGTGTTCTTCTCGTCGATGTAGCCGGTTATGTAATAGGGGTCCGGCTTTGCGGAGCCAAGGCCTATGGGATCCACCCTGGGGCGCCCGGTGTTCAGACAGTTGTAGTAGATGGGAACCTGCCCGATGGCGCGCGGCACGGAGACCGTGAGGCGGCCCTCGGGGCTGCAGTCGCCGAAGAGCGTCCGCACCAGCGCCGGCCCGGCCTCGACGCCTGGAAACCACGCCATGAGGATCGCCGGGACGTGCTGCGACGCCCAGCTGATCGCCAGGGGCCGACCGCTGAAGAGGACAAGCACGACGGGCTTGCCCGTCGAGACGACCTGCTCAAGGAGCCTTTCCTGGTTGCCCGGAAGGTCGATGTTGGCCCTCGCCGAGGCCTCGCCCGAGCTGTGGCGGTTCTCGCCCAGCGCCAGAACGACGACGTCCGCATCCCGCGCCGCCTTTACGGCCTCCGGGAAACCCGCCTCGTCCGAACCCGAGATGTCCGTGCCGCGGGCGACGCCAAGCACCAGGCCGTCCCGCCTGGCGCGCTCCTCCAGCGCCTGGCGCAGCGTCACAACGTCGCCTGCCCTCCCCTCGCAGGACCACGACCCGAGCATGTCACCGGCGCTGTCGGCCAGCGGCCCGATCAGGGCGATCCTGCGGCCGGGGGCCGGCGACAGCGGCAGCAGCGGGGCGCCGCCGACCTCGCTGTTTTCTAGAAGAACGAAGGACTCCTCGGCGGCCCTGCGCGCGAGGGCCCGGCTGGTGGGATCGCCTGCCGGATTGGCGGCTCCCGGGTCGGCCACATAGGGACGGTCGAAAAGGCCAAGGGCGAACTTCACGCGCAGGACGCGGCGAACGGCGTCGTCGAGCCTGGCCAACGGAACGCTTCCGGCGCGGACCAGGCCCGGCAGGTATGGCTCGTACACGCTGCTTTGCATGTCCATGTCCACGCCGGCGAGGATGGCCTTGCGGGCGGCGGTGGCCTCGTCGTCGGCGATCCCGTGAAGCATGACCTCGCGAATCGACGTCCAATCGCTCACCACAAAGCCCTCGAAGCCCCATTCGTTCTTCAGGACCTGCGTGAGCGTGAATGGATTTGCGCTCGAGGGCACGCCGTTGAGCGAGTTGAAGGCGGACATGAGCGTCGCCACCCCTTCGTCGACGGCCGCCTTGAAGGGCGGCAGGTACACACCCCTGAGCGTGCGCACCGAGATCTCGGTGGTGTTGTACTCCCGCCCTCCCTCGGCGGCGCCGTACCCGACAAAATGCTTGGCGCACGCCGCAATGGCGGCGGGATCGGCGAGGCTCGCACCCTGGTATCCCCTGACGTACGCCCGGGCGAGCATGCTGCCCAGGAAGGGGTCCTCGCCGGCTCCCTCGGTGATCCGCCCCCACCGGGCGTCGCGCGCGATGTCCACCATCGGCGAAAACGTCCAACGCACGCCCTGGCTGGAGGACTCGACCGCCGCCCGCCGCGCCGTCTGCTCGACCAGCTCGGCGTCCCAGCTTGATGACAGGCCGAGTGGGATCGGGAAGATCGTCCTGAAGCCGTGGATCACATCCAATCCGAAGAGGATCGGTATGTGCAGGCGCGACCCCTCCATCACCTCCTTCTGGTAGCCGTTGGTTTCCGAGGCGGTCGTCACGTTGAGGAGGCTCCCCAAGAGGCCCCGCTTGATCAGGTTGTCGGCGTCGGTGACCGCCTTGCCCGGGCCGGTCAGCTCGCCCGCCGAGAGCTGGTCGAGCTGGCCGGCCTTCTCCTCGAGGGTCATCTGGCCCAGCAGGGCATCGACCCGGGAATCGATCTGGGGTGAGCCCTGGCCTGGGACAAAGGCCGGGGTCTCGCCGGAAGACGCCACGGCGGCAAGGGCGATTCCCAGGATGATTCCGGCGGAAGAGGATCGGTTCATGACGGATATGAAAGCAACTCGTTGGGCGGTGGGGCGCAAGGGATCGGGCGAGCGGCTGGTTGCGGGTTCGGGCTGAGGACGCTCCGGAAAACGGGGCACCGGGCCCGCCACAGCCGCGAAAAGTCTCCCTTTGACAACATTTGCATTGCAACCAAAAAGAACATCGCCGGTTTCTCTGGAAGCCGTGGCCCCAACCCCGATGCGCGCAATCCTGATCGCCCTGTTTTTCGCCTGCGGCCCCCTCGTGGCTGCGGAGCGCGGGATCGCGGACTCGGCCTACGACCGCCACGTTGTATTCGACCATAGCGGCGCCGCACCCGCCTATTACGCGAGCGACGGATTCATGACAGCGCCGAGCTCCCTCGAACTCATAGGCGGCCGTATCCCCCTCGATGCGGCGCACTTTGTCGTGCCGTCGAACAGCCTGCGGCTCACCTGGAAGTCCGCCACTGGGGGCGACTGGCAGGCGGTGCTCAAGGTCCGAAAACAGTATGGCGTCACCAGTGACTTTGACGGCGACACGCTCTCCCTGTGGTGCCTGTCGGACACCGGGCTCACGCCCGACGAGGCGCCCCACATCTTCCTTGAGGACATGAATGAGGCCGGGACGGTCACGATCAACCTGCTGGCGGGCCACGGCGCCCTGCCCGCAGGCCGGTGGGTCAGGCTCCAGCTCCCGCTCGCGGCCTTCCGGGGAATATTCCGCGGCACCGACGAGAACACCTTCCTGCTTCGCAGGCTCGCGCAGGTGGTCTTCGTGCAGGGCCTCGACGACCAGAAGCGCCATACCCTGTTCATCGACGATGTCCAGATCGGCTGGGGGACGCCGAAGCCCGCCGCGGCGCCAGGCGTCCCCGCGTCCCTGTCGCTAGCCGCCGGCGAGCGCCATTTTGACATCAAGTGGGAGGCGGACCGCGGCGGCAGCGTGCTACGCTACAGGATCTACAGGTCGTGGGACGGCGCCGCGTATGAGCCCATTGGCGTCCAGAGGGGTGATCTCAACCGTTACTGCGACTTCGTGGGAAAGCCGCCACGCACGGCGTATTACAAAGTGAGCGCCGAGGCGGTGGGCGGCGCCGAGTCGGGGCTGTCCGCTCCGGTGACGGGAGGGACCCGAGAATTCGCAGACGACGAGCTTCTAACGATGGCCCAGGAAGCCTGCTTCAGGTACTACTGGGAGCACGGACACCCGAACGCAGGCATGGCCCTGGAAGTGACGCCCGGCGATCCGAACCTCGTGGCCCTCGGGGCCTCGGGGTTCGGGACGATGGCCATGCTTGTCGGGGCCGAGCGAGGCTTCATCACGCGCGCCGAGTGCGCCCAGCGCATGCTCAAGATCGTGCGCTTTCTCAAGTCGGCGGACCGCTTCCACGGAGCGTGGCCGCACTTCCTCGACGGGCGCACCGGCAAGGCGATCCCGCTGTTCGGGCGATATGACGACGGCGGCGACCTCGTGGAGACCGCCTTTCTGGTGCAGGGGCTTCTCTCGGCGCGCAGCTATTTCGACCGCGAGGCGCCCGAGGAGCGGGAGATCCGTGACACGATAACCGAGCTCTGGCGAAGCGTCGAGTGGGACTGGTACCGGCGGGACGCCTCGAGCGATTTCCTCTACTGGCATTGGTCGCCGGACCACGCCTGGTACATCGGGCACCCGCTCGTCGGCTGGAACGAGACGATGATCGTGTACCTTCTGGCGATCGCCTCCCCCACCCACCCCGTGCCGGCCAGCCTCTATTATTCGGGTTGGGCTGGCCAGTCCGACGAGGCCGTCGAGTACCGCCGCGGCTGGAGCCGCACGATGATCGGCGACCATTACGCCAACGGGCGTGAATTCTACGGCATCAAGCTCGACGTTGGCGAGGGGACCGGCGGCAATCTCTTCTTCAGCCAGTTCTCCTTCCTCGGATTTGACCCCAGGGGCAAGAGGGACCGATTCACCAATTACTTCCGCAACAACAGGAACCTGGCCCTTATCAACCGCGCATACTGCACGGAAAATCCAGGGCGCTTTGCAGGCTACGGTCCCAACTGCTGGGGCCTGTCCGCCGGAATCAATTCGGCCGGAGGAATGCCCGAACCGAACGCCGACAACGGAACCATATGCTGCTCAGCGGCATTGGGTGAGTTCCCGTTCACCCCCACGGAATCCATGGCGGTCCTGAAACATTTCTATCGAGACCTCGGACCCAAGACCTGGGGCATTTACGGCTTCAACGACGGATTCAATGAAAGCGAGGAATGGTACCAGCCGGTCTGGATGGGTCTCAACCAGGCCCAAATCGTCGTCATGATCGAGAACCACCGCTCGGGCCTCGGATGGCGGCTTTTCATGGCAAACCAGGAGATCCAAAGGGCGCTTGACGCCATAGGATTCACGCAGGACCGGGATTAGGCGCTCAAATCGCCTCGCAAAGGCGGCCTAAAGCGGAGTGATAACGTTTGCTATCATCCGGGCGTGCCGGATCGGTTCCTAGAGTGGCAATTGCCATTATAGAGATTTTTTTGTTGCAATGACAATGTTGTCATAAATTATCGCGCTAATTTGCACTACCCCCCGTTTCGCGTGCAGCACGTGCGCGCGGAAACGTTCCCCAAATAACAATCTAGCCCTTACCCCCAATGCAAAAACTACAGACTAGCAGAATCATGTTGGCCCTCGCGCTGACTTTCGGCCCTTCGGCCGCCATGAAGGCGCAGACAACGCCCGCTCCCGACCAGACCCAGCAAGCGCAAGAACAGGTGACCAGCGAGGAGCCGGTCGTCCTGAGCACCTTCATCGTCGACACGTCGACGGACAAGGGATACGTCGCCGTCAATTCGCTCGCAGGCGGGCGCAACAACACGCCGCTCGCGATCACACCGACCTCGGTCTCGTCGCTAACCGCGGCGTTCATTGACGACCTGCAGCTGACGAACGCCACCGACGCGCTGAAGTGGACGATGAACGCGATCCCCGGAAACTTCGCGCCGAACGTCGGCAGCGGTAATGAGTTCAATTCATGGGGAATCAATCTGCGTGGCGCCGGCACCGGCCCGCAGGGCGGCACCGCCCCCACGGTCAATTATTTCCCGATCTATTCCATCAAGGACTTCTTCAACGTGGACCGCTTCGAGATCGATCTCGGGCCCAATTCCATCCTTTTCGGCATCGGCAGCCTCGGCGGCGTAGCAACGTCCTATACAAAGAAGCCCCGTTTCGACCAGGACTTCACGGTGCTAGACCTCGTGGTGAACAGCTACGGCGGCGCCCGCGCGGTGCTTGATGTCAACCAGCGGGTGTCGATCCTCAAGAAGGACGACCTTGGGGTGCGCATCAACCTGCTTGCCGACCACGACGAGGACTGGAGAAAGGCCGACCTTATCAAGAGGTGGGGCGCCTCGGTGGCGACCACCTTCAAGGTCTCTGACAACACCTCCGTGCGCTTTGACGCGGAGGTCTATGAGGCGGTCATCCCCCAGTTTGCCGAGGACATCACCGACCACTATTCGCAGTGGGACGGCGTGACCAATTCCGCGACCTGGGGCGCCGCGCCGACCGGCGGCACGGCAAACACCCAAAGCATGGCGGAATGGGGCGGGCCGAGCTCCTTCCAGCTTTGGATCCCCTCCGAGGGAACGCTGATGAACTGGGGCGCCGGTTACACCGGCACAGGCCTGGCGGACGGGCCGTACTACACAAATGCAATCATGAGGCCCTACGCGTATGCCCTCCAGAACCCCGGCTACTGGCCCTCGGGCACCGGGACCAAGGTCGTCCCAGCGCTTCCTAGCCGGGACTTCACGGTCGGGCCTAAGGACGGGGACAATACGCTCAAGTACTACACGCTCACGGCCTACATCGACCAGAAGATCAGCGAGCACTGCGAGCTTGAGATTTCCGCCTATCGTTTCGACGACTCGGAGGTTTCCAAGAACTTCGAGTCCCCGTCGGGAGTCTATGTTGACATCAACAAGCAGTTGCCGAACGGCAGCATCAACCCGATGTACGGCCAGCTCTACTCCGACATGTTCGTCGACAAGCAATTGCAGGACCGCTCGGTGGATGAGTTCCGCGCGCAGTTGAATTATCACTTCGACACGAGCTTGTTCAATGTCCCGATCAAGGAGTGGATCAGCGTATCGGGCGGGGACCAATTCACCCTGCTATGGACCCGCCAGTACATCGCCAGCTTCGCCGACAACACCCCCTCTCCGTGGAACACCAGCAGCTGGACCGAGGACATGATCTGGGCTCGCGAATACTGGAACCAGCCGAACCAGTCGATCAACCTGCCTTCGGCCTACAATGGCCACCCGATCGAGTATCAGGCCCTTCCGTACAACTGGTTCGACCACGACCTGGCCACCGAGATCAAGTATTTCGGCGCCGTCTCGCAGACGCGGCTCTGGGATGACCGGCTGAACCTGACGCTGGGCGCCCGCCACGACGACTATTACAGCGACCTGCTGCAGAGCGTGCGTCCTCCCTACGGCCTGCCGTACCCTCAGGGCCACAGCTTCGAGGACCTTGGCGCCAACACGTATGACGCCGGCCTAGTCGGCTTCATAACCAAGACGCTTGCGGTAACGTACAACTTCTCGGAGAACCTGCAGCCGATCGGCGGGGGCGTCTCCCCAAGCCTGTACGGAAGCACGTTTGGCCCCGCAACGGGCAAGTCAAATGAGGTCGGCCTGCGCTTCTCGACCAACGACGGGCGCTACTACATCGTCGCCGAGTACTACAAGGACGTCTCCCATGGAATCATCTCGAACGATAGCGTCGGGATCCAGGGCATATGGAACGACTACTACAAGGCGGGTGGAACGGCGACGGACATCGGTCCCGCCGGCAACCTCTCGGGCGCCCCCGGCACCTATGCGACGCAGTTCAACACCGCGGATACGGAGGACGTGAAGGACACCGGTTACGAGATCTCTGCTGTCGCCAATCCGACGCCGAATTGGCGCTTCCAGGCGAGTTACGCCATTCCGAAGTCGGTCGTCGACAATGACCTGCCGAACACGCGCGCTTACTTCGCGCAGCACCTCACCGAGTGGTCCGCAATCGCGACCGGCGGAACGACGCTGGACGGGTACGTCAAGGCGGACCTGGTGAGCGCTGAGCAGGAACTGAACAACACGGCGCTCTCGGCAACCAACCAGGGCCTCGTTAAGTCCACGTTCAACCTCGTCGCGGCCTACACGTTCACCGACACCTGGGCTAAGGGATTCTCGATCGGCGCGGGAGCCACGGCTCTCGGGGCGCAGGAAACCTCAACGGGTGGCGCGCTGTTCTCCCCGGCGTACACGACGTACATCGCCTTCCTCAAGTACGAGACCATGTACCACGCCGCGGGAAGGAAGTTCCATGTCACCTACCAGCTGAATGTGGACAACCTGAGCAACAACAAGAACCTCGTGTTCACGGGATACAACACCAACGGATCGGCGACGCAGGGAGCGAACTTCTACTACCTCGACCCCCGCAAGTTCACGTTCTCGTTGGCGACAAAGTTCTGACGCGGGACGAACTCCGCTAAGGACGCCCAGTCCTCGAAACCCAGCCGGCGGTGAAAGCCTCCTGCTGGGTTTCTCGTTGAAGGGGCCCTCGTCCGGCGCAGACTGGCCCAAAGTCGATGCCCCGAGGCCCTGACCAGCGTCCGCACTCCCAAGGAAAGCTCCCGCTTAAGCGCGTATTCCGGCGCGTACGGCGGGGCTGAGGCGGGCGCAAGGCAGGGGAACAGACTGACCCCCATGGCTACGGCCTCACAATCGGGCGCAAACGGCACAGGTCGCCCCTCGCCGGGACGCGTCTGGCTCTGGCGCCTCGTCCTGGCAATAGGGGCTCCCGTTTGCCTCGCCCTGGCCCTCGAGGGCTCCCTCCGTTTTGTCGGCTTCGGAAGGCCCACGGACCTGTTCATTGACGACGAGAGGCTCGGGTACCTGCGCACGAACCCTGCGTTCACCGCGCCGTTCTTCCCGGAGCAGTTCGACATATACCCCCTGACCCTGAGGATCGCGCGCCACAAGCCCCCCGGGCACATCCGGATCTTCGTCCTCGGGGAGTCCGCGGTCAAGGGGACGCCCGAGCCGGGATTTGGCTTCGCGTCGCTTCTCGCGGCGCAGCTGCGCTCCGCGTACCCGGACAGGCAATTCGAGGTCTGCAACCTCGGTATCGTGGCGATCAATTCGCACGTGGTCTACCAGGTGGCGAAGCAGGCCGCCAGGCTGGAGCCGGACCTCTTCGTGGTCTACATGGGCAACAACGAGGTCGTGGGCCCCTTCGGGCCCGGGTCGGTCAACGCCCCCGCGATGCCCCCCTTGTGGGCAATCCGGGCCTCGGCGTGGGTCGCGGGAACGCGCACGGGCCAGCTGATCCAGCGCATCGCCGGCGCCGCGGTCCGTTTCGCCAGCGGCCGTCCCCTGGAATGGCACGGGATGAGCACGTTCACCGAGAGGACCGTCCGCGGCGACGATGCGAGGCTCGGGGCCGTCTACGCCAACTATGAGTCCAACCTGAGGGACATTGCCGCCGTGGCCGCGCACGCGGGCGCCAGGATGGTCCTGGCCACCGTTGTCGCCAACCTGAGGGACTGCCCGCCCTTCGCGTCGCTCCACCGGGCCGGGATCTCGCCGTCGCAACTCGAACGCTGGAAGGCCGCCTACGGGGATGGCGTGGGCGCATGGGAGACGGACCGTCCGGCCGAGGCGATCCGCTCCGTCGGCGAGGCGCTCAAGGTCGACCCGGAGTATGCGGAGGCCCACTTCGTCCTCGCCAGGCTGCTCGAGGCAACGGGCGACGAAAAGGGCGCGCGCGCCCAGTACCTTGAGGCCCTACACTGGGATGCGCTGCGGTTCCGCCCCGAGCCCGAGATCAACGGGATCGCGAGGCGCGTGGCATCGGAATCGAACGGCGCCGTGCTTCTTGCGGATTCGGCGCTCGAGATGGGCTTTGGTTCGACGGGGCCGGCCCCCCTGCCGGGCAGGGAGATGCTCCTTGAGCACGTGCACTTCAGCTGGGAGGGAAACGTGCGCATGGGGCGGCTTATTGCCGGGGCGTGCGCCAGCGCCCTTTTCGGCGCCGCAGTCCCTCCTGGCCATTGGCTGGACAGCGCGGGCTGCGCGGACGCGGTCGGGTATACGCCGTTCGGGCGCCTGAGGATGCTCCAGCAGATGGAGCCGATCCGGGAAAAGCCTCCATTCACCAACCAGATCACCTTTGGCGAGGACCAGGTGCGCTACAGGCACGAGGTTGACGTCGCCGAGTCAGCGGCAACCTCGGCCGGGGGCCTCGAGGCGGCCAGGGAGCAGCTGGAGTCGGCCCTTGGGCGCAGTCCGCAGGAAGCAAACCTGGCACTTCGCCTCTCCGAAGTGGAGGCGCAGGCTGGCGACAGCACGGGCGCCCTGAGGTGGCTCGACCGGGTCCTTGAGCTCGAGCCCCGGTCCCCGGAGCTCTTGGTGCAGCGCGCCCGCGCCCTCGAGGCACTTCGACGCGCTCAGGAGGCCCAGGACTCGATCCTGGAGGCGATCCGGATGGACGCCTACAACCTGCCGTCCTACCCGGCACTTGTGGATGTCTCCAAGGAGACGGGCGACTTTGAACTCGCCAGAAGCGTCCTCCTAGGCGCGCTCTCGCGCAACCCCTCAAGCGGCTACATCCGGCTCTCCTACGCAGACCTGCTCTTCTTCCACGGCGAGCGAGAGAAGGCCGAGGCAGAGTGCAGGGCCGTGCTGGCGATTGACCCCGCGGACCCGGACCCGCTGGGGCGCCTGGTGTCGCTTTACAATGCGCAAGGGCACTCGGACAGGGCATTCCTTCTGATGCAGGAGGCGAGGTCGACCCAGCCCCTCAACTACGAGAACAACCTCGGGCTTGCCAAGTTGTACGAGGCGCAGGGGGACGAGGAGCGCGCAGTCGACTGCCTTCGGGCGGCCGAGCGAAGCGGGCCCGCAGCGCCGGAGGCCCACATCTTCATCGCGCGCCACCTGGCCAAAATGAAGCAGCACCGCGAGGAGCTCGTGGAGCTCCACCGCGCGCGGCGGGTGGCGCTGTTGCTCGGCGAGGAGGACCTCGCCCACAGGATCTCGGAGACGATACGGGAGGCTACGGGCAACCCCGCGCCCGGCGCCCCGGACAATCGGCATTGACGGCGGGTTTGCCCGACGGTCCTATCACTCGGACGGATGAGCGTACCGATCCCCCTGCCCCTGTTCCACGTCGTCGGGTTCTCGGGTCACCGCCAGGTTGACCGGCCGGCAGATTCCGCGGGGGCAATCAGGACCGTCCTCGAGGCCCTGCGGCGCGAGGGCACCGGCGAATGGGTCGCCCTCTCGTCGGTCGCCGCGGGCGCCGACACCCTGTTCGTGCAAAGCGCCCTGGAGCTGGGGCTCGCCTGGCACGCCCTTCTGCCCCTGCCAGCGGCCGAGTTCCGGAGCGATTTCGAGGCGCAGGAATGGGCGGTCGCGGACGCCCTCCTGCCCAAGGCCGAGCAGGTTCGTGTGATCACGGAGAACGGCTCCCGCGACGACGCGTACCTGGACTGCGGCATGGAGACCGTGAACGGCTGCGACGTGCTTCTCGCGCTCTGGAACGGGGAGCCCGCGCGCGGCAAGGGCGGCACGGCCGACGTGATCGCGTACGCGCGCGACCTGGGAAAGCCGATCGTCGTCATCGACTCCGCGACGCTCCAGGTCTGCCGCGAGAACTTTGAGGGGTTCAGGCGCGAGGACGGCAACCTGAAGGAATTCAACGCCCTGCCCGACGGGCCGGGCCGGGTCGAGGCCACGGCCGGCTACCAGCCCGCCCTCGAGGCGATCATCCAGTTCCAGGTCAAGGTCGACCAGGCCGCCAGCCGCGGCGCGCCGCAGTTCCGCCGCCTGATCGCCGGCACGGTCGTGCTCCACGTGCTGGCCACGCTTGTCGCCGCCGCCGGACTGGCCTTCGAGTGGCACGCGGCGGCGCTGCCGTGGGTGAAGCTCCTGTGCCTTGCGGCGGCGCTTGGCGTCGCCCTCCTGCTTCGCTACACCGGGGCCCATCACCACTGGATCCGCTGCAGGCTCGCGGCCGAGGTCGCACGCTCGGCGCTGGCCACCTGGGGGCTGCCCCGCAAGTCGCCCCTGTTCCAGGAGCTGGACATCCCGGAGGTGAGCCAGCTCATGCGCTCGCTCCATATCCTTCACATCCGCGCCTCCGCGTCGAAGCCGGTGCCGATGGACGAGTTTAAGAGCTCCTATCTCGAGAGACGCGTCGAGGACCAGCTGCGCTACTACCGAAAGCAGCTCAAGCGCGCCCTGCCGCAGCTCGTGCGCCTGAGGGCCGGCTTCTGGACCGCGACCGTGCTCGCCATCACCTGCACGGCGGCCTACGCGCTGGACATTGTGCCGCTGCCGCAGCGCGGGGAGCAGCTGGTCTATTACTTCCTCCCGATCTCCCTGCCGGTCGTCGCCGCGGCGTGCATCTCGCTCATCTCCGTGCACGACCTTCATAGGCGGGTCGCGCGCTACCGCGAGATGGAGCACCACCTCGAGTCGGTGCGCAAGCAGATCGCCTACTGCCAGACCTGGAACAGCCTCGAGCACATCGTGCTTCGCACCGAGCACTCCCTCATCCAGGAGGTCCTCGAATGGCACTCGATAACCAGCTTCTCCGAGTCGCACTAGCGGGTCGCGCCTCGTCACCGCCAAACCGCTACGTTTAGAGTCGAAATCTCCGCTGCAATCGTCATCGTGCCGCGAAACTGACACACCCGACCCGTTGACCGAGCCTCCTCCAGCCGGCGCCATTTTCATCAGCTACGCCCGGGAAGACACGGATGCGGCAAGGCGCGTCGCCGACGCCCTGCGGGCATTCGGGCTGGAGGTCTGGTTTGACCAGAACGAGCTGCGGGGCGGCGATGCCTGGGACCAGAAGATAAGGAGGCAGATCCGCGATTGCGCCCTCTTCATGCCGGTAATCTCGGCGAAGACCCAGGAGCGGGGCGAGGGGTACTTCCGGCGCGAATGGAGGCTCGGGGTCGAGCGCACGCACGACATGGCGGCCGGCGTGCCGTTCATCGTCCCGGTCGTCATCGACGAGACGCCCGCGGACGAGGCCGCGGTGCCGGAGGAGTTCCTGCGCTACCAGTGGACCCAGCTCAAGCACGGGGTCCCGAGCGCGCAATTCGTGGACCAGGTGACGAATCTGCTTAGGGCGCCGAGGAAGGGGTCCGGCGGCCGAGGTGCGCCCGCGCCGGCTCGCTCGCACGCCGAGACGGCCCCGGCCGGCCGGCGGATCCCGCTGTCCTTCGTCGCGCTCGGCTGCGTTGCCCTGCTCGTGGCGGGCGCCGTCGCGTACCTCACCCTTCGGCCGAGGCGCAGCCCGCAGGAGGTGGCGCAGCTGCTGGCGGCGGCAAACTCTACCGTGGAGATGGCAAACAGGGCGGCCGGGGCCGCTCCCACGACCGCCCCGATCAAGACTGACAACTCCATCGCCGTCCTCCCGTTTGAGAACATGAGCGAAGACAAGGACAACAGCGCCTTCTTCGCCGACGGCGTGCATGAGGACATCCTGACGAACCTGTCCTTCATCCGCGACCTGCGCGTCGTCTCAAGGACATCGGTCATGCAGTACCGGGGCACGACCAAGTCGATAGGCCAGATCGCGCGCGAGCTGGGCGTCGCCTATGTCCTCGAGGGCAGCGTGAGGCGGGCCGGCAGCAAGGTCCGGGTCACCGGCCAGCTCATCCGGGCGGCCACCGACGAGCACGTGTGGGCGAAGGCCTACGACCGCGACATCACGGACGTGTTCGCGATCCAGGCCGAGCTCGCCCAGGCCATTGCGGGCTCCCTTCAGGCCGCGATTTCGCCGCAGGAAAAGTCCCTCCTCGAGTCCAGGGCCACGACCAACCCGGCCGCCTACGATCTCTACCTGAAGGCGAGGTCCGCGCGGAACACGAGCAGCGTCGACTCCATAACAAAGGCCGAGTCCTGGCTCGTCGAGGCCGTCGAGCTCGACCCCTCGTTTGCGCAGGCCTGGGCGCAGCTCGGCGCGCTCCATGCCTACAAGCACTTCAACGATGTAGATACCTCGGCGGATCGCATGACCAAGGCGAAGGCGGCGATCGACACCGCCGTTCGCCTCGCGCCGGACGATCCTGTGGTGATCGAGATGCAGGGCGACTATTACTACTACGGCTACCGCGACTACGCGCATGCGGTGGCCCAGTACCAGCGCCTTCTCGAGCTGCGCCCGAATTCGCCGGAGGCCCACGGCTCGCTCGGGCTCATTTATCGCAGGCAGGGGCGCTGGGAGGACTCGGTCGTCAGCTTCAGGAAGGCCCTCGAGCTCGATCCCCACATTGGCCGGTTCAGGTCGTCGCTCGCGGAACAGCTGCTGGCGGCGCGCCATTTCGACGAGGCACGAGCAGAATACCGGCGATTGGCCGAGGATGCTTCCGGTGATCCCTCCATGGCGATGTATTACGAGTCTCTGTTGGTTTCCGTGCAGTTTGTTGCACGGGGCTCCACCCAGGAGGGCAACGAATGGATCGGACACTTCAAGCCGCAGCACGAAGACGAGGCCGAGTTCATCGCGATCCAAAAGAACTGGGCGAGGATCACGGGGGACTTCGCGACGGCGCTTCGCCTGGACGAGCAGCAACCCTACTACGACAAGTTCAACACCCCGCGCTGGCAGCAGGACGTCGACATGGCATGGGACTACCTGGGCAACGGCGATATAGCGGGTTGCCGCGCCCGTCTTCAGAAGCTTCTTCCCGCGCTGAGGGCCGAGTCGGCCAAGCAGCCTCGCAGCACCACGGTATGGGGCTATTTGGGAAGCACGGAGGCGGCGCTTGGCAACCGCGACCAGGCGCTTGTCGTGGCGCAGAAGCTCACCGAATTGCTTCCCGAGGGGTCCGACGCCGTGTCGGGGCCGGACCAAAGCCGCACAAGGGCGATGATCCTCGCCTGGGTGGGTGAAAAGGACGAGGCCATTGCCGAATACTCACGCCTGCTGCACGTGCCCTACGGCGCGAATGTGAACCTGTCGCGCGTGGACCCGGGCTGGCTGCCCATTAGGGACGATCCGCGCTTCAAGGCGCTGCTGGCGGACCCCAAGAACAACGAACCGCTCTATTAGGGCAATAGAGCGGTGTGGACGAGGTCGTCCGGCGCCGGCCCAACTGCAAGCCGCTGGCAGATAAGGACTCGCGGACCCAATGATGCCTCCGTGCGGTCGCCCGGTTTCCCGATCTCGTTGACCGAAACCCGCCGGGTCGCCACTTTCAGCCCCGTTCTAGTCAACTACCCCAACTAAGAAAAGGAGACTGTCATGACCGTCCTGCACGCCCTATGGCTTCCCATCCTGCTGTCCTCGGTGTTCGTCTTCCTAGCTAGCTCGGTGATCCACATGGTCCTGCCCTGGTGGCACAACAGCGATGCGCTGAAAGTGCCAAACGAGGACAAGGTGATGGACGCCATGCGCCCCTTCGCCATCCCGCCCGGCGACTACATGGTGCCCCGGTGCTCGAGCATGCAGGAAATGAGAACCCCCGGGTTCAAGGAGAAGATGAATAAGGGCCCAGTGGTGGTGATGACCGTCTTGGAGAACGGCAATCCGGGCATCGGCAAGAGCCTCGTGCTCTGGTTCCTGTACCTGGTGGTGGTTAACGTCTTTGCCGCCTACATGAGCTGCCACGCGCTTCCGATCGGCGCCGCCTACAAGCAGGTCTTCCGGTTCGCCGGCGCGACCTCTTTCCTCGGCTACAGCGCGGCCCTCTGGCAGTTCTCAATCTGGTATCGGCGCTCCTGGGTAACGACGATCAAGTCAACGATCGACGGGCTGGTCTACTGCGGCCTGACCGCGGGCACATTCGGCTGGCTCTGGCCCCGCTAGCGCCCGGCGCCCAGTCCCGCCTCGAGGGGGAAATGAGAGGCCCGTTCGACCCTCGGGATGAACGGGCCTTCGCGCGGGAAGGACCTGCGGCCGGAGTTGCCGGTGAGACCCAAGCACGCGGCGCGGTAGGCGGCCCCGGTGGGGTGAACCCCCCACGACCCTCGCCCGCCCGAGGCCGATTCTCCCCCCGGCGAGAATCATTTGGCAACTTAGCCGCCTTGCGGTGGTCAATGCCATCAAGATGAAAAACAGCCATACCGCATCCAACGATGCAACCGACACATTCCTAACCGACCTCAGGGCGCTCGTCATCGAGGCCGAGAAGCTGCTCGACGAGTCCCCGGAGGGCGCCAACACGGGGATTGGGTCCGCGCTCAGGGCGCGCTTGGACGCCGCGAAGGAGCACTTCAGCGACCTCTACGCCAGCGCCAGAAAACAGGCCATTGCCGGTGGCAAGTACACGGACAAGGCCATACGCGAAAACCCCTATCAGTCCCTGGCGATCGCCGCCTGCGTCGGCCTGCTGGTCGGTGTCCTCGTCGCCGGCCGCTCCAAATAGCGGCCCGATGCCATGGACTCCGAGCATCCCGATCCGCCAGGATTACTGGGCTCATTCCGGAACCTGTGCGAGAACCTGCTGGGCAGCCTCCACGATCGCGTAGCGCTGGTTTCGCTAGAGCTCAAGGAGGAGAAGCTCCGGCAGATCCAGGTATACTTCTGGATCAACGCGATACTCTTCGCGGGCGTGATGGCGGCAACGTTTGGCAGCCTGACCTTGGTCTACCTCTTCTGGGAGAAGTCGCGGTTCGCGGTGCTCGGCGGCCTCACGCTGCTGTACTCTGCGGCCTTCGTATCCATCATCGCGGCGTTCCGCCGTTACCTCGCGCGCCAGCCCCTGTTCCTGGCAGCGACGCTCCAGGAGATCCGGCAGGACCGCGAATGTTTCCGCACGAAGAACTGAAGTCCCTGGCGGCCAGCAAGGCGGCGCTGCGCCAGCGGATCCTGGCCCGGCGCTCAGAATGCGCCGCGGCGGCCGCGCGCCTGGCACGGCCCATCGCCTGGATCGGCCGGGCCCAAGAGGGCTGGCGGCTCTTGGCCCCCCTGTTCAATCTGGCTTCAACACCGATCGGTTTTCTGATGGGCCGCATGAGGAACCGGCGCTTGCGGACCACAGGAGCGGTGCTACGCTGGGCTCCGTTCGTTCTCGGCGCGTTGCGCGCCCTAACCCCGCGCCGGGGCCTGTCCGGGCGCGGCTGAGCAACGGCTGCCGGGCCGATCCCGAGATGAAAACGGCTCTGCTAATCCTCTACCTTGCCACGTGGGGATTCATACCGCATCTGCTGCTCCTTAAGAAGCGCCCGTCGGCAACCCTGGCGTGGCTCTGGGCCATTGTCTTCATCCCCTTTCTGGGCTCGCTAGCCTATTTCGCACTCGGCACCGACCGGCTGAAACGCCGCCGGCTGAGGCGGCGCTCCCTGTATTCCGCCCGTTCGACGCGCCAGCCAGTGCCGGACGGCGCAACTGATGAAGCCACAAAGGGGTTGCTCAAGGGGCTCCCTCGCAGGGACCAGCAGTTCCTGCAGCTGCTCTCCCGGATTAACCAGCTTCCCGTAAGCTCCTCGGATAGCCTGCGCATCCTGCAGGACTCCAAGGAGTTCTACTCGGCGCTCGAGGCGAGGATCCGGGGAGCAAGGCACCATGTCCACCTGGAGTTCTATGTCTGGAACGGGGACGAGACCGGCGCGAGATTCCTCGAGCTCTTGACCGATGCCGCCCGCCGCAAGGTCGAGGTTCGGCTCCTGCTGGACGGCGTGGGCTCGCACGGCTTCAGCGAGAGTCTTCTTTCGGGCTTCACGGCCGCCGGCGGGCGATTCTCCTGGTTCCAGAGCCTGGATCCAAAGCGCAGCCGCTTCTTCCTGAATCTCAGAAACCACCGGAAACTGCAGATTGTGGACGGCACGTCCGCCTTTGTCGGCGGCATGAACATCGGCCGGGAATACGAGGGCCTCGATCCGGGGCTGGGCCATTGGCGCGACGTTCAGATCGAGGTCGACGGCAAGGTGGTGTCCGAGCTGCAGGACGTGTTCGCCGATGACTGGTTCTTCGCCACCGGAGAGAAGATATCGGCGGCGCAGTACTTCCCGCCAACGACCGGGGGCGCCCGTCACATTGTGAGCGTCGTGCCGGGCGGTCCCGACAGGCGAAACGAGCCCATCAGCAAGTCGATTGTCAGCCTTCTGAACGAGGCCACCACGCGCGTCTGGATCGCCACGGGCTATTTCGTCCCGGATGACGTGGTACTCGCCGCTCTTGAGCTCGCGGCAAGCCGCGGTGTCGACGTGCGCCTGCTCATCTCCGAGAAGAACGACCACCCTTGGCTGGTGGTCGTTGGCCGATCCTACTATGGCGAGCTTCTTGCCGCAGGTGTGCGCATCTTCGAGTACTCGGCAGGCATCAACCACGCCAAGGTCATGCTGGCCGATGAGCACTGGGCAATGGTCGGATCCGCCAACCTCGACTACCGGTCGATGCGGCTGAATTTCGAGCTCAACCTGCTCTTCCACTCGGCCGCGCGCAACGGTGAGCTCGCGCGCACCCTTGAACATGATTTTGCGCTGAGCCAGGAAATAGAGCAGGCAAGCTTTGCCAGACGGCCGTTCAGCAAGAAATTCGCGGAGGCGGCCCTGAGGCCGCTCTCGCCCATGCTCTGACCGCACTGCCCGCAGCCGGCGCCGGCTGCGGAAGACGACATGGAGCCCCGGATCAGCGCCCGATCAATTCCCCGAAGGCTGATATCGCGGGAATGCGGTCACAGACGACCTTGATCGATACGAGGATTGGAACCGACAGCAACGCCCCCGGCACACCCCACAGCCAGATCCAGAATATCAACGAGACAAAAATTGCCACCGGGTTGAGCGTGAAGCGCCGACCCAGCAGGATCGGGGTGATGAGATTCGCTTCCAGAAGGTGAAGCACCATGTACAACAGGGGCGCGAGCAGTCCCCGCCAGGGCGAATCGAAAGTGAGGAGGCCGACCGCCGTAAGAACAACAACCCCGCCGATTGCGCCGAAGTAGGGAATAAAATTCAGAAATGCCACGAAGATCCCCCACATCCCGGCATTGGGAACGCCGATGAGGTAGAGGCCAGCGCTCACGAGCGCGCCCAGGCAGGCGTTGATCAGCGAGATCGAGAACAGGTAGTTCGATATGTTCTGCTGTATCTCATGGCTTATCTCGACCGCGCGAATCTTCCCCCTCAAGGTGGGAATAAGGCGGACGAGCTTCTGCAGAAACAGGTCGCCGGAGGCGAGCAGCAGGTAGATCAATACAAGAACTTCGCCCAAGCCCGCCAGAAAAGTGCCCGTCCAGTTGAGAACGGAGCTGGTGCCGCGCTGATCCTTGACTTCCACCATGGGCGTTTTTCTCTGCTCCTCCTTCTTCTCCGCCTCCGTGGCGCCGAGGTCACCCACCGCCGCCGTCGCCTGGCCGAAGTGCCAAGCCTTCGGGAATATCTTCTGAACCCGTTGCCTTAACTCGGTCATGTGCTGCGGAGCCTCGTTCAGCCACCTCGCCGCCGGTCGTTCCAATTCAAAGAACCCCGCCCCGATGGCGGCCACAAGGAGGCAGAAGACAACGGCGGCGGAAACGGGTGCCGGAAGGCGCAGGCAGGACATGCAGCGCACCAATGGTTGAAGGGTCATCGCCGCCAACCAGGCCAGCAGAACCGGCAGGACGACGGGACGGGCAACGTAAAGGAAGGCGATTGCGCCGAGCGCGATTATGATGACGTGCGCCGTTGTCATCTCGATCGGGTCGGGCGCGCCCTCTTTGTTGGCCGCCGGCCCATCGGGGGCCGCCGCGGCGCGCGGGGCGGGCGGGACTCCCGCTTCGGAATAGTTGGGCACAGCCGTGGCCTCGGGTCCGCCAGAAAGCTTCGCCCCCTTTGACCCATCGTGCGCCGCCGCGGACGGCTCAAGATTCATCGCCTAGGGTTCCAGTGGGTCGGGTATGTCGTGCGCCGCCATCCGCCGCGCGGGGCTGGAGCGACCGCACATCCAGAGCAAGGCGGCGATTCGCTTGTACGGATTGAAACGGGTTTCGAAGAGGGTCATCGACACGAGTTCGGAGCGCACGACAAGCCGGGGCCTGGGTGCAGGAAGGGAGAATGGCGATGATAGCCGAAGGGGCGCCGGTCCGGTATGGGGCGTTAACAGTATAGGACCCACCCCCGAAGCACGCCTGCCCGCATCGGGGAGAAATTACCATCGCCCCTTGGCCGGGCTTCTCAGCTCATTTGCCAGTCGTGAGCGTGGCGCCGCCCAGATTCTTAGCCAGGAAAGCCTCCACCAGGTGGTAAAAATCCACCCGGTCCCTGTAGTTGAAAAACCCATGCTTCTCCAGAGGCCTGAAGAAGGTCTCGACTGGAACATCCCGCGCCTTGAGGGTCCTCGCAAGCCTGCGCGACTGAGCCACGTCGACCACGTCGTCCTCGATGCCGTGCGCGATTAGCACCGGCACGCGGATCTGGTCGGCATGGTTGATCGGAGAAATCTCATCGAGCCTGGACAGGTCGCCCGCCGGGTTTGAGGCCTCGTCAAGGATCGGGATGGACTCCCCGGATTCGACCCGGTCGCTCTCGTCCTTGATCTGCCTTTTCCAGTCGAACACGCCGGCCTCCGAGACGGCGCAGCAGTAAAGGTCGCCCTCGAAGGCCACGCCCGCGACGGCAAGGTACCCGCCGAAGCTTCCCCCCATGATGGCCACGTGCTTGCGGTCGATTATTCCCGTGCCAAGGAAGGCCCGCGTCGCGTCGGTCACGTCGTCATGCATCCTGGAGAAGTTGAACATGTGGCCACGGCTGATCTCGGGCGTGTATCCGCTCGATCCGCGGTAGTTCGGCTGGAGCACGGCGTAGCCGCGGCTGACCAGGAACTGGACCTCGGGATTGTATAGCGCGGTGTCCCGCACCCACGGCCCCCCGTGGACGAGGACGACGAGCGGCACGGGGTGCGCGGCCGAGGCCCCGTCGGGAATCGCCGCATACCCCTCGAGCCTCATGCCATCGCGCGTCTTGAAGCTCATCGGCTTCACGGGGTGAAGAGGGCGCCCCTTGAGCCAGGGCGCCGCGTCCCCAAGGCCGCGGATCGACTTGGTTCCCATGTCAAGAAGCTCGCGCGTGCCGGGGTGCTGAGAGCCCGTTTCAGCGAACAGGAACCTCTTCGCCTGCCTGTCGTAATCCACGACGACGTTGTCCGTGTCGGGCCGCAGCTTGTCGATCGAGGCCTGAGCCACCGCGAACTCCCGCAGGAACCAGAAGGAAACGGGCTTTCGCTGCACGTAGGTCACGCCGGCGAGCTTCTGGGCGGGCGCCGAGAAGTGGAGGGCTCCGGTCCCAATGTCGTAGTCGGGGTCCGTGAGGACGGACTCGTCCAGGGCGCCCGTCGCCAGGTTGCAGCGCCGCAGCTCGTAGCCTTTGCCCGGCGCAAAGGCCACCACCCAGCCGTAGCGCGTGTCGTAGTCCATGCCCATCGCTGTTGCATCAGGGGCTAGGGGCACCTCGGTCCATTCTCCCGAAGCAGGCGCATACCGGTAGAGGTGGAATCGCCCCTTCGACCATGTCCGGCACAGGGCGAGTTCCCCGCGGCGGTCCGACCACCATCTGTCCACGGTGCCTCCGTTCGGTCCCTTGATTGTGCGCACGAGCACGTCGCCCCTCTTCTTGTCGGCGTCGAGCTCGGTGACGCGCGCGGCCTGGGTCTTGTAGCCCGTGACGCTGCGGTACCAAATAAGCACCTTGCCCGGCCGGTCCTCGGGCACGCCCACGATGACCGAGGCGTCATACTTGTTGAGGGGATAGTAGTCCTTGATGCGCGTCACCTGCGCCGCATACAGGCCCTGGGACCAGATCTTGTCGTACGTGAAGCTGAAAACGAGCTTGTCGTTGCCGATCCATCGGAACGTCGAAATGTCCTCCTCGTCGGAACCGCGAAGCGCCGCCGGTGTTAGGTCCTTTAGGTCGAAGACAAGCAGGCTTCGCGTGTCGATTCCGTCTGCCACGATTGTTCCCAAGTACCTCCCGTCCGGCGACAGGCTGGCCTCGCCAAGCGGGGCCGCGCGAAAGAGTTCCTCAGCCGACAGGGGCTCCGCGAACGCGGTTCTGGCGGCGCCAAGACACACCAGGACGCTGAGCGCAATAAAGCGGGTGTTCACGGGATAACGGGCCCACCTGAATCCCCTTAATCCACTCGCCGGGCGAGACAAATTGCAGGGCCGGGTCCCCCAATCCGCGGTTTCCTCGAGGGTTGGTGCTCAGGAAGGGAGTCTCCCTCAGAGGAGAGCCTAAAGTCTGTAACGGATCTCATACAGATTACCCGGCGATCGCTTATATACGGCTTCGGAGGCCGCGATACATAGGCCCAACTGGAGCGCGCCAGCCCAAGATAACGGCACGCCTGACGCTGCGAACACATGCCCGCCGCTACCACGCCCTGGGCGGCGTGGCGCTTCTGCGGCGAGCTTACCATTTTTTTGAGTTCACCTCTTTCAGCACCTGGATGTTCAATACCTGGTCGGCGACGATCCGCTTCAAGCGGGCATTCTCGTCACGGAGGGCCTTCAATTCCTTCAGCTCGTCGATCTCCAGCGCCCCGTACCGCTGTTTCCAGCGGTGGAGTGTCGCTTCGCTGATGTTTACCTCGCGGGACACGGCCTGCGCCGACTCCCCGCCGTCGATCCGGCGCAGGATCGCTACGATCTGCTCCGGGGTATGCTTCTTTCCTTTTGGCATCTGGATTCCTTTTCTTGGAGCCCAGACTCTCATTCGCAATGGCTCAGTTCTGGTACGTCAGGTCAAGGGTAAGATTGCCGCGACACAAAGAGAAGCAAGCTGGCGCCCCCCTCCCCCATATTCAGGGAGGTGGCAGGAACCATAAAGGGGATCTTCGCAGTGGCGACATATCGCAAAAACGCGATAGATCGTCCGACCTCCGATGCCCTCGATCCACGGCGTCTTTTACCAAGAACAGGAAGGCGACGCGCCAGAGGTCGAGTGGCGGAAGGAACTCCGACAAGCCAATTCCAAAGCCTTTCTTGAATGCCGCGCGTCCATCGCCCAAAGCCTGACCAAGGAAGCCGCCGTGCCCGCCACCGAAAGCAAACGCGCCATAGCCCGCAAAGCTGCCTCAACTTGGAGTGGACAACCAACGCCAGCGAAATCAATCTCACGGCAACCTATACTGACCCTGAGGTCCGAAAGGACGGGTCCCCTCGCCTTGATTGACCACGGAGCACCGATTTCCCGTTTCGCTCAACCGCACGGAGGAGCGGAGACATCGAGCCTGTTTCAACGGAAGACGAACGTGCGCTGCCTCACCCGGCTGCTGCCGGCGGCCCTTACCTTGCTGGGTGCAGCCGGACTCTCCGGTCAGCAGGCGCCGACCCTGACGATCGAGTGGGGCAAGGCCACCGTGGTCTCAAGATCCGTGCCCACGCTGCAGGTGGTAGTAAACCCACCGCTGCGACCGGGCAATCCGCTCAGCGCTGCCTCCTACAAGGCCGTGAGGGATCTGGGCGCCGACTATGTGCGCTATGTGCCGTGGCTGCCCTATCCCAAGCTGGCCGTAGCCGAGCTGGAGCCGCCTACACCCCTAAAAACTTCGTGGGACTTCAGCCTTATCGACCCCACGACCAAGGACTTTCTTGGCGCGACAGAAGGGCATCCCACGGTGGTCAATTTCAGCACAATACCGGCGTGGCTCTTCAGGACAGACAGGCCCGTGGCCTATCCGGCCGACCCCAACCAAGTGACTTGGGACTACGCGCAGGGGACAGAACTCAGGGACCCCAGTGGCAAGGAGCTGGGCGACTACTATGGCCGCCTGGTGAGCTGGTACGTTAACGGCGGATTCACCGATGAGAACGGAGCGCGTCACGAGTCTGGCTACTACTACAAGCTCCCCGTGTGGGAGGTGCTCAACGAGCCGGAGTTTGAGCACTCGACAACCCCCGAGCAGTACACTGAGCGCTATGACGCGATCGTCGAAGGCATTCATCGCGTCAGCCCGGAGACAAGGTTCATGGGGATGGCCCTGGCCATGCCCCGCGATAATCCACGCTACTTCGAGTACTTCCTCAATCCGGCGAACCACAAGCCGGGCATACCGATCGATTACATCTCGTACCACTTCTACGCCGTTCCGACGCCGACGCAAACGATCGCCGACTGGCAATACACGTTTTTCGACCAGGCCGACGGGTTCCTCACGGCGGTTCATTACATCGAAGGCATCCGCAAACGCCTCTCACCCCAAACGAAGACGGACACCGATGAGCTGGGCGTGATCTCCGCCGACGATCTTTTGCAGGGCCAACCTGGGTACGTGATGAAGCCCCTGGTACCGGCCTATTGGAACCTGGCCGGGGCGCTCTACGCCTACCTTTACATCGCGCTATCGCGCGAGCGGATCGACATCATCGGCGAGTCGCAGCTGGTCGGCTATCCCACGCAGTTCCCCAGCGTGAGCATGATGAACTGGAAGACCGGCATGCCCAACGCGCGCTTCTGGGTGCTGAAGCTGATCAAGGATTCCTTCCGCCCAGGCGACACACTTGTTGAGACGGATCTCGGAGGCGTCAGCTCGGCGGACCTGGCCGCACAGGCCTTCATCACGCCTGCCGGCCGCAAGCTGCTGCTGGTCAACAAGCGGGACAGGGCCATCGAGGTGCCGCTTCCGGACGCGGGCAAGGCGAGCGCGATGGCGGTGGACGCAGAGACTGGCGAAAATGCCGCGCGCAAAGTAAATGTCACAGACGGCAAGGTGACACTGAAGCCATTTGCCGTCACGGTGGTTAGCTGGTGAGCGCCGTCCGAACTCCAATTCTCGCGGAGACTCGACCGCTGAGGCGGTATGCCTTCATGCTGCGCCTGCGCGAGGGTGCGGCGTAGGCCTATGAAGAGGCGCATCGCGCAGTGTGGCCGGAGATGCTTGAATTGCTCAAGAGCGCTGGCGTGCACGAGTACTCCATCTACCGCAGGGACGAGCTGCTGATTCTTACGCTGCGCGCCGTGGACTTCGAGGCGACATGGAGCCGGATTGAGAACCATCCAGCGAACCTGCGCTGGCAGCAGGCCATGGCGCCGCTGTTTGCACCGCTGTCAGGGGTCACCTCAATTCCAG
>PLXS01000035.1 GCA_003151515.1 Opitutaceae bacterium | reverse complement strand
CCCGAGCCCGACTCCGTCGCCGACTCCGAGTCCGTCGCCCACTCCGTCGCCGAGTCCGACCCCGACGCCGTCGCCCGTGACGACTCCGTCGCCCACGCCGACCCCGTCGCCGACCCCGACTCCGACGCCGCCGCCGGACGATTAGAGAGGAGCTTCGCCAAAGAAGATGAAGTCGATCAGACAAAGTCCGGGTCGAGGCAGCGCCCTGTTGGCGGCCCTGATCGTGATCGTGATACTCTCGTTCGCGGCCGCGGGCGTCCTGTCCTACAGCATGACGACCTACCGAAACTCCATGCGCCAGGCCATCCTCGACCAGGCGAAGGAGGTCGCCGACAGCGAGATGGAGTACCTCTTCTACGAGTGGAAGACCGAGCTCCTGGCCAAGGAGCCCGTCGCCAACGTCTCGTGCCTCACCTCCGCGGGCCTGCCGAACACGTCCTGCCCGCTCGTCAACGCCTCGCAGCCGACTCTGGGCGTCTGCTACTACGACATGACGGTGAGCGAGACCCCCTTCTCCGCGTCCGAGGCCGGATGGGACATCTCGCGGATCCTCGTCTACAACCCGATCGCGGGCACTTCTGACGGCAGCGCCCAGGGCCTTGAGCCGGGCACCCAGCAGATCGGGCGCAACTACTACTTCTCGGCCGAGGTGAGCGCCACGACCAACAACCCCATCGTGGGCGCCGTGACGTTCCACTCGGGCCGCCACTTCGTGTTCTCGAGCACGTCGCTCTTCCAGTTCGCCGTGTTCTACCAGGGCAACCTTGAGATCGCCGCCGGTGGCAACATGACGATCACCGGGCCGATCTCCACCAATGCGAGCGCCTACATGGGATCGCAGTCCGGGTACACCCTGACGCTCTCGGACTACGTGTACTACTTCCAGGATTACAACGGCGCCTCGGACCCGCTCTCGGGCGAGACGGACCGCCTGCAGGGCACCGGAGCGCTCTCCGACCCTGTCTACAACCCGGACCCGCAGTCTTCGGCGCCCGGGGACCAGACCGCCCAGCGCGCGCTCCAGGTGGTGAAGCTTGCGTCCCAGTCGAGCTTCATCGGGGGCGTCGACGTCGCCAATGACATCGTGACGTACGCGGCGGCCTACTCGAACCCGAGCGGCGTCCCGGATCCCAACGAGGTCTACCGCGCGGTCATCGCCCCGCCGCCGACGGACGGAAGCGGCAACCCTCTGCCGGAAGACCCCGTCGTGGCCTCGAGCCGCATGTACAACAGCGCGGCGCTCCTCATAACGGTGAACCAGTCCGCCCCGGGAACGGGAAGCATCACGGTGCACGTCGGCACGGCGGCAAACCCTTCGGCGTACGACGGCACATTCGCGTCGAGCCTGACCGCCGGGTCGAGCCCGATCATATCGAGCATCCGCCAGACGGTCACCGACCCGCGCGAGGAACTAAATGGCGCCACGGGCGTCAACATGACGACGCTTGATGTCGGCAACCTGAACTCGGCTCTCACCTCCGCGTCCGGCGCCCTTGCCACGAATAGCACGCTCGCAGCCACCTACAACGGCGTGGTGTACGTCTACGACAACACGAACAACACGAACGCCGGGGCGCCGAACACCCTGAACGCCGTCCGCATCGTCAACGGGACGACGACTCCCAACGTCGCCGACCAGAACGGCAACCCTTTGGGCTTCACGGTCGTCTCGAACAACGGCGTCTACGTGCAGGGCGACTACAACACGACGCAGATAAACGTGGCGGGGCAGAACATCAACAACCCGACGGCAATCATGGGCGACGCGGTGACGGCGCTTTCGCAGGGCTGGGCCCCCACCGAGTCGAGCCTAGTCATCAGCAGCCGCGAGGCGACGGCCAGCCTCCCGACCGGGGCCAACGGCGTCAACCCCGCGAGCACCGGGACGGCCGCCGGGATGACGGTCAACGCAGCCATCTTGACGGGCAACACGCCCTCGACCACGGCCTACAACAGCGGCGGCGTCCAGAACCTCGTGCGCATGGTCGAGGATTGGTACGACCCGGACCCGACGCACACGGGCACCGGCATGGTCCTGACGCTCAACGGGTCGCTTGGGCAGCTCTTCACGTCCGATTTCTTCAAGGGTCCCTACGAGGGCAACGCGATACAGACCGGGCTGCCGAACCCGAGCGACAGGATCTACCTGCAGCCGAAGACCCGCAACTTTGACTACGACGCCGGCTTCAAGTCCCGCTCCCCCGCCGGCTCGCCGACGACGACCAACTTCGCGCGCGGCGACTTTTTCTTCTGGTGACAACAGGGCGGGAGGCTGATGTCCTCCCCCCGTTGCAGACGAACCCAAAGGAGACCGGGCGTCTCGCCTGGGTCGACCAGCTCAGGACGCTTGTCATCGTGCTTGTGGTCAACATGCACGCGTGCGTGACGTACAGCCACGTGGGGAGCTGGTACGTGAAGGACGGGCCCGAACTGCCCCTGATCGACAGGCTCCTGTTCGTGTTCTGGCAGGGCCACGTGCAGTCCTTCTTCATGGGGATCCTTTTCCTTATGGCGGGTTACTTCGCCAACGGCTCCCTGGAGCGGCGCGGCGCGCCCGGGTTCGTGCGCGAGCGCCTCGTGCGCCTGGGGCTTCCGACGCTGCTCTACATGGCCGCGATCCACCCGTTGATCGTCCTCGTCATCAGCCCGGGCGGGCGCATCGGGCCCCTTGCGCGGGCCTACGTGCGCTACGTCGCAAGCGCGCGTTTCCTCGCCGGGACGGGCCCCATGTGGTTAGCCGCGGCCCTGCTCGCCTTCTCGGTCGCGCTCGCGGCGTGGCGCGGGCTTCGCCATGCGCCCGGCGCCGCGGCCCCTTCAGCGGACCCTGTCCCGAGGCCACAAGCCATCGCCGGCTGGGGCGCCGCCCTGGTCGCGGCCACCTTCCTCGTGCGCACCGTGCAGCCGGTCGGAACCTCCGTCCTGAACATGCAGCTGTGCTACTTCGCGCAGTACATCCTCGCCTTTGCGACGGGTGTCGCCGCGGCACGGGGGGGTTGGCTGGACGGGCTCGCGCGCTCGCCGGTGGCCCGGCGCGCCGGCTGGGCCGCCTTGGTGCTCGGGCCGGTCGCCCTTGCCGCCGTCCTCTGGGCCTCCGGAATCCTCAGGGGCAGGAATCCCGGGGACATGCTGGGCGGCTGGCACCTGGCCTCGCTCGGCTTCTCGGCATGGGAGCAGCTGGCCGGGTTGGGCCTGGGACTGGGCGCCCTGGCCTTCTGCTCGGCTTGGCTGAACACGGAAACCCCACTTTCGCGGTGGCTTTCCCAACGCTCGTTCGGAGTGTATCTCCTTCACCCGCCGATACTAGTTGCGATTACCCTGGCCCTTCGCCGCTTTGACCTGGATGCCTACTTCAAGGTCTCGATCCTCACGGCCACGGGCCTTGCGGCGAGCTTCCTGGCGGCCGACGTCGCGCGGCGTGCGCCCGGCCTTCGCTCGATCGTCTGAGGCGATCCCCGGCCGGCGCGTTGTCGGCGGAACCCCCAGCGTGTATCCTTTGTCTGCTTTAGTCGTCTCTATCCCATAATATTCCATGAATACGAAGTCCCTCCTCCTGCTTCCGGCAGTGCTGGCAATGGGCGTCCCCTCGACGGCGCGCGCCTACGTCGGCTTTCGCTTCAATTTCGGGATCCCGCTTTACTATCCGGAGCCCGCTTACACCCAGGTGGTGACCTCCAGGGCGCAGGCGGCGGACGGCGGCGACATCGTGACCCCGCCTCCGGGCCCGGGATACGTCTGGATCTCCGGCCACTGGTCCAACCGGGCCCAGCAATGGGTGTGGGTCCGCGGCCATTGGGAGATGCCGCCATCGCCAAGCGCGCTCTGGGTAGACGGCCATTGGGCCCAGAGCGGCGGCGGATGGGTGTGGGTTGACGCGTCCTGGTCCGTGAACGCCCCGCCTGTCCCACCGCAGTCGGCTCCCCCGGCGCCGCCGCAGTCCCCGCCCCCCGCCCCGCAGGCCGCGGGCGCCGTGCCCTCAGTGGAGAACGCGAACCAGCCGCCCCAGCCCCCCTCCGCGCCGCCGCCGCAGGCCCCCCCGGGGGTCGCGGCCGGCGTGCCCATGCCCTCCTCGCCCCCTCCGACTCCCGAAATGGCCGACGGCACCGTCGTGACGGCCGATCCGCCGGCCCCGATCGTGGAATACGTCCCCGCCTGCCCGTACCCGGGATACCTTTGGGTCGGCGGCTTCTGGGGCTGGAACGGGGGCTGGTACTGGGTCGGCGGCCATTATGCCCGCCCGCCGTTCCGCGGCGCCGCCTGGGTCGGCGGCGGATGGATTCGCGGCGCCCGCGGCTGGGCCTGGCACGGCGGCCGCTGGCGCTAGGGCCCGGCGCAGATCCGGCCCCCTGATTTTTAGACTTGTCTAACAACTGGTTTTAAGGTCGCCTTTCAGAGGTGACCTGGCTCCAGTACGCGGGCTACGTCCTGCGCAGGCTCGCGGCGGCGCTTCTGGTTGCGCTTGGCGCCGCCCTCCTCGCGCATCTGCTCCAGCTGCTGGGATGCCTCGAGCCCGTCCAGCTGGGGCCCGCCTCGGCCCCCTTCGCGCTGGGGCGCGCGCTCCACGCCGCCGGGTGGTGGGTGCGCCCCGCGGCATGGGCCGCCTTGGCGCACGTGCTCCTCGGGCCCAAGCAGTCGCGGCCGGTCTACCTCAGGTCGCCGGGCGCGATGTACGTCTACGCCGGCGTCAGGGTGAGCCGGGAGGCGGGCTGCCGCGGGGGCCTGGTGACGGGATCGACCGGCTCGGGAAAAACCCTGTGCTGCATCGTCCCGAGGCTGCACTCGCTCTGCGTGAACGAGCCGGGCGCCGAGCGCGACGGCTGGGCGGGCAGCCGTGCCCGCGCGCAGCTCGACCAGGCGCGCGCGAGGCACCGCGCCCTATCGCTCGCCGAGGCGCGGACGATCGCCCGCCTGGGCGAGGCGGCCCTTGAGGCGCGCAG
>PLXS01000028.1 GCA_003151515.1 Opitutaceae bacterium | reverse complement strand
CCATCACGAACCCGGCACTCTCAAGCCGATTAAGATTCGCGCATTTTAACATCAGAGTTTCCACCCCGCGGGTTTCTTCGGAGTCTGGCGTTTCTGCAGTAGACCCATCGCTTTCCTGTTGACGTCCCACAGGAGATGGGCCTCTCATGTGGTAATTCAACAGGAGCATCATGAGCAAAGACAAAATTGATTTACTACAGGGAACACTCGACTTGCTCGTTCTACAGACCTTGACCTGCATGGGGCCAATGCATGGCTACGGCATTGCCCGCCGTATCGAGCAGGTCGGAGGCGACGTACTCATTCTTAACCAAGGGACAATCTATGCAGCGCTCGTTCGCCTTCAGCAGGGCAAAATGATCAGCGCCGAATGGGGCACGTCGGAAAACAACCGGAAAGCCAAATTTTACGAAATTACAGCCCGAGGGCGCAAACGCCTGGTCGAGGAAACCGAGAACTGGCAACGCGTATCGGGTGTCGTTCACCGGATCCTTGATGCGGCTGCTGGCGAAGCTGCCACATGAATGCATTTTTTGACAGATGGGTAGCGCGCGTGCGTGCTGTATTCGCGAAACCAGCTCTCGACGCAGAGTTCGACTCTGAGTTGGCACACCATTTAGAGCAGCACGTTTCGGACCTTATCAAAGAAGGAATGATGCCGGACGAGGCCGCACGTCAGGCTCGAATTGCTCTTGGCGGAATCGAACAATTAAAAGAATTGCACCGCGACTCTCGCGGACTGCCCTTTTTGGAACAAGTGGGACGTGACCTAAGTTACGGCTTGCGGGTTTTGAACCGTGAAAGGGACTTCGCAACGGTGGCGCTTCTGGTCCTTGCGATTGGGATCGGCCTCAACACTACAGTCTTTAGCTTGGTAAACACCGTGCTGCTGCGGCCTATTCCGTTCACGCACGCCGATCGTCTGGTCTGGATATTCAACGGGGATCCAGCCGCCTCTAGTCACGATCTGTCAGGCATCGCTTCTCAGGTCGATACATGGGAGGGGCTTCGGGAAACGAGTCGCTCGCTTGAACAGATCGAAGCCTACAATCCCTTTTCCGTTCGCCAGACCTATCGGCTTACGGGTGCCGGTGATCCCGAAACTATTCTTTCCGTCGACGTATCCTACGGATTGTTCGGCATGCTTGGCGTGAAGCCGCTCATTGGACGACTTTTCCTCCCGGAAGATGGTGTGAAGAACGCCCCAGGCCGCATAATACTTTCTCATCAGTTGTGGCAACGACGATATGGCTCCGATCCGCGAATTGTCGGCCAGACAATTCAAATTAATGGTGGTCCCGTCGAGGTCATTGGTGTCCTGCCGCCAGCGGATACTTTCACTTCGGTGTTCTTTCCCGCAGTACGCGTGGACACCTATGCCGCGCTGAGCAACGATGAGGCAAGAAACTGGGGCAACACAGTCTCGCTGATCGGCCACGCAAGACCGGGCGCAAGTATCGACCAAATAAGGTCGGACCTCCTCCTTTCTGTTGCCCAGATCAAGAAGGAATATCCAAATAGGAACCCATATTTTGCCGCCAATGTTATCTCGTTGCACGATTGGGTGGCCGGAAGTCTGAAACGGCCCCTGCAATTTCTTTGGATCGCCGCGGGGCTCGTCTTGGCAATCGTGAACTTCAATCTTGGCGGCCTCCTGCTCGCGAAGGGTGCCTCCAGGCGGAAGGAACTTGCGCTTCGCTGCGCGCTAGGGGCCGGCCGGGCGCGCATAGCCTGGCAGTTACTGACCGAATGCTTCGTACTTGTCGCCACCGGCACACTCCTTGGGGGACTGGTAGCATGGGGCTTCATTCATTTCCTAGCGGTCAGGTCATCAGTGGAGATTCCTCTCTTGAACGGCCTCCGGCTCGACGCTTCAGCGCTCAGCTTCACCGTTCTCTTGTCCGCAATTACCGTGGCGTCATGTGGAGCATTGCCAGTTTGGAAGTTAGCTCGCGTCGGCGATATTCAGAAATCGCTGAATGACGAAGGCCGCGGGTCGTCGGGCGGCCGAAATCGGTCACGGACGCGTAGCATTCTCGTAATCGCAGAGGTGGCACTTGCCTGCGTGCTCGCAGTCTCCGCGGGTTTGCTGGTGCGCAGCCTATTAAACCTGCTGGCAGTCGATCTTGGATTTCGACCTCAGAACTTGGTCGCAGTGCGCATCGATCCAGTTGGTGATGGTCCGAAAGAAAACTATCTAGAGGAAATACTTGATCATGTGCGTGCCCTACCGGGGATTGAGCACGCCGCGCTAACCGACTGTGTGCCTGTGGAACGCGACAGAAGCTGGGGCATCTATCCCGTCAATAAGGACAATCCGAAGGATCAACGTTGGACGGGCGCTCACATCCGGATCGTAAGCTCAGGCCTGTTTGCGGCCATGGGCACGACCCTTGTAGCTGGTCGCGATTTCGACCGAACGGACGCCAAAGATGCCCCCGGCGCAATCATCATAAACCAGGCTCTTGCCAACCAATTTTGGCCTGGCGAAAGCGCTGTGGGCCGCCAAGTCAACGTCAACGGAAACTTTCCAGGCGCAGTAATAGGAGTCGTTGCTAACGTCCGCCATGACGGGCCGGAAATTCCCTCTGGCAACGAAATGTATCTCTCGCTCCACCAGGTGAACGATGGGTCATCGTGGGATATGATTGTCCGGACGAAATTACCAGTTGCCGCTCTGACTGCGGGACTGCGTGACGTCCTTCGCCCCATTGATGCCACGCTCCCGCTGACCAAAGTGCGTCCAATGCAGGCGTTGGTCGACCGCACCCTCTCATCTAGGCGGCTTTTGGTTTGGTTAATTGGTGGCTTTGCCGCGATTGCCGTGGGTCTCTCGGCACTCGGCCTCTACGGCGTGATTTCCTACATGGTTTCGCAGCAAACGAAGGAAATCGGCATTCGCATGGCTCTAGGCGCAGATGCATCAACAGTCCAGCGGCACATCGTTCTCCAGACCATGAAACTTGCGTTCTGTGGATTGGCCTTTGGCATTGGGACCGCGTTTGTCGCCGGCCGCGGGCTGAATTCGATGCTATATGGCGTCTCTCCCGAGGATCCGACAAACTACTTCGTAGCCACGTTGATCCTGCTGACGTGTGCGCTATTTGCAGGCTATATCCCGGCGCGACACGCCTCACGGGTTGATCCGTTGATAGCGCTTCGGACGGACTAGATTCTCGCGCAAATCAGCGTTTTGCGGAGCAGGGACATCCCGCGATTAAGCCTCAAATTTCCAGCTCCACGGGGTTTGAAGACACTACCAGTGGATCCACGCGTCTACTGCGTCCAGCACCTTACTAAGTTCACTACCGTAGCCACGCCCCAAAGCGTCTGCAGCGCAGCGTACAGGTCTCAAAATGCGATTTCGATAGGTGGGCCGCACAGTATACGGTGAATTCCTTGAGGCCCTCGTCCCATATTTTGTCCACCGTTACATGGGGCGGAGTGCGAATGAAGTGCCGGCCGACGTCGAGGAGGTCGATGCCCGAATCACGAAACATTTCGAAGAGGGTCTCGGCCTTCCGGATCTGCTCCTGAGTAAGCCACGTGATCTTTGGCCTTGCGGCCGCCATGCCATGAATCCGTTCAGTCTCCCACTCCTCCTGACACGCTATTGCGTCGTCTAAGTTGAGAAACACCTTCTTGCGCTGCACGCCCCGGATGGTTCCTGTGACTCGATAACTCGTGCTGCCCGTCCGATTTCGGGTGGGTGTGATTGCGACGGGTTTTGAGCGACTGGGCACCCAGTCTTTATGGTCATCTGCGGACGAATACAAGGGGCCGGCAGAAGATTTTTCCAAAGCCGTAGCATAACTCGGGTATGCTCCGCTTGGCCGATTTGGCGTCGCAAGGTCTTCGTCTTGCGAGATATCTAAATGATGCCTAACAGTTTGTGGAGTCTGTTTCGCTGGCGTCCCCACGGGGATTCGAACCCCGGTTCTCACCGTGAAAGGGTGGTGTCCTGACCGGGCTAGACGATGGGGACCCAGCTCGGAATTCGGCAAGCTAGGCCGCCCGCCAGCCCAAGCAAGAGCTTTTTTCCTTCTCGACCCGCACGGGCTCTGGGGCGGATTCTGGGGCCTGATGACCTTTCCGCAGATTGAGTCGGCGCTTCCTCTAGCGGCGTTGACCTCGGTCGACGCCCCGTTCCCGAGGATCGCCTCGGGCAAGGTCCGCGAGATCTTCGACCTCGGGGACGCGCTCCTTCTGGTGGCGACCGACAGGCTCTCCGCGTTCGACGTCATCCTCCCGGATGGGATCCCGGGCAAGGGGATCCTGCTGACCCAGATGAGCCTGTGGTGGTTTGAGAGGACCAGTGGCATCATTGCGAACCACCTCCTTCCGGGCCAGGAGGCGCAATTCGACAGGAGGGGGTTGGCGGGACGCGACCTGCGCCTTCGAAGCATGGTCGTGCGCAAGCTGCGGCCCTTGCCGATTGAGTGCGTGGTCAGGGGTTACCTCGCGGGCAGCGGATGGAACTCGTACGCCAAATCGGGGGCGGTTTGCGGCATTCGCCTTCCCGCGGGCCTGCGCCAGGCAGACCGGCTGCCGGAGCCGATCTTCACACCTACCACGAAGGCCCCCAAAGGGGTCCACGACGAGGCGCTCGACGACGCGAGGGCCTCCGCCTTGGTGGGGGCTGACCTCTACCGCAGGGTAAAGGAGGCGAGCCTCGCCCTGTACCGATTGGGCCACGAGAGGGCAATGAAGGCCGGGATGACACTTGCCGACACCAAGTTCGAGTTCGGGACGGACGCCGCTGGGGGGCTTGTCCTTATTGACGAGGTCCTCACGCCGGATTCCTCGCGCTACTGGCCGACGGACAGCTACGAGCCCGGCGGCTCGCCGCCGAGCTACGACAAGCAGTTTGTCAGGGACCACCTCATGGGCCTTGGCTGGGACCAGAAGCCCCCCGGGCCGCGGCTCCCCGCTGATGTCATCCAGCGGACCCGCGAGAAGTACCTCGAGGCCCTGAGAAGGCTTACTGCATGACCCCCAGCCGCTTAGGCGATATGGTGGCGCCGCCCTGGGCGCGTACCAGCTCGCGCCGCAGCCAGTCCAGCGATGCGTTCACTGCGCGGCGCTTTATCGTGGCGCGCGGGCCCGGATAGCTGTGCTTGCGCGACCAGACGCCCTGCGGGGCATGGAGCGCCATGTGGATCGTTCCGACGGGGTTCTCGTTGGGGCCGCCGCACGACCCCGCGAAGCCCGTGATCGAGAGGCCATAGTCGGCGCCGAGCTTCTCGGCCGCCCCGGTGGCCATCGCGACGGCGGCCTCGGCGCTCACCGCGCTGTGCTGGAGCAGGAGGCACTCGGGCACGTCAAGCAGCTGGATCATCGAGTCATTCGAGTAACACACGCAGCCGCCCGAGAAGAACTTCGAGGCGCCGCACAGCCCGGTGAAGGCGTTCGCGAGCAGGCCGCCGGTCGCCGACTCCGCGACCGCCAGGAGCTTCTCCTGCGAGCGCAGCATGTCCGCGCAGACCTTGGCGAGGGAATCGTTTCCGTAGCACACAAAATCCTCGCCGAGGATGTGGGCGCACTCCGCCGCGACCGTCTCGACCTCGGCGACGCCCATCTCGCCTCCGGGCGAGCTCAGCCTGCAGTCCACATGGCCGGCGTGCGCGCAGAACGCGATCCCGAGCCGGCCCTCATGGCGGTCGAAGATGGGCTGCAGCCTTGTCTCCAGGAGCGACTCGCCGACCCCCGCCGTGCGCAGCTGGACGTAGGCCTCGCGCTCGAGAACGAGCTTCAGGCGGGCGAGCCTGGGAAGCACCTGCTCCGTGAACATCGGCTGAAGCTCGTTTGGGGGCCCGGGCAGCATGCAGAGCACCTTGCCGTCCTGCTCCACCCAGAGGCCCGGTGCGGTCCCGTTGGCGTTGCCAAGGACCTCCCCGCGCTCGAACCGCATGGCCTGCTTGAGGTTGTTCGGCGTCATCTTGCGCCCGAAGAGGGCGAAGCGCGCAAGGAGGTGCTTCTCGATCTGCGGGTCGAAGACGAGCTTCTGCCCCAGCATCCCCGCGATCGCCTCGCGGGTGCGGTCGTCGCAGGTGGGCCCGAGGCCGCCCGTGGCGATGACCACATCGGAGCGCTCCCAGCACTCGCGGAACTGCCTGGCGATGTCGTCCGCGTCGTCGGTCACCGTGACATTGCGGCGCAGCTCGATCCCGCGGGCCCCGAGCTCGGCCCCGATGAACTGAAGGTGGCCGTTGGCCGTCAGGCCCAGCAGGAGCTCGTCACCTATAGTCATCAGCTCATAGCGCGGGTGTGTGGCGCTCGCCCCTGGGCTGACTGCGGGTGTGGACGTCGAAAGCATGCTTGCGGAACCAGAAATTAGGCTAATCTCTGGAAAATGCCAGCTGTCGACTCAGATAGCGCAGTTCCGCTGACGCTCAAGGAAAAGGTGCGCAGGCTCCCCGACCGGCCTGGGGTCTATCTGATGAAGGACCGCATAGGCAGGATCATCTACGTGGGCAAGGCCAAGGCCCTCAAGAGGCGCGTCTCGTCGTACTTCCAGCCCTCGAGGGCCTTCACCCTCCACCCCAAGATCCGCGCGCTCGTCGACATGATCGCCGACTTTGACGCCATCGTCGTCAAGTCGGAGCCCGAGGCCATCCTCCTCGAGGGCAAGCTCATCAAGCAGTGGAAGCCGCGCTACAACACGGATTTCACGGACGACAAGCGCTTCCCCATGGTGCGCGTGGACATGGCGGATGAGCTCCCGCGGTTCCGCATCGTGCGCTTCAGGAAGGACGACCGCTCGCGGTACTTCGGCCCGTTCGCGCACAGCGGCCCCCTGCGAAAGGCGCTGGCGCAGCTGAGGCGCCAGTTCGGCATCCTCCTGGGCGACGGGACGCCTAAGCGGATGCCGGACGGAACCTGGCAGCTCTACGACGACGTAAGGGCGGAGATTTACGGGTTTCCCAACAGCGTGACGGCGGCCGAGTATGGGGAGCGCGTCGGGCGCGCCTGCGCCTTCCTGGAGGGCAAGTCGCGCGAGTGGCTCGAGTCGCTGCGCTCCGAGATGGCCTCGGCGGCCGGCCGGCGCGAGTACGAGAAGGCAGCGGCCCTGCGCGACGTCGTGTTCGCGCTCGAGAAGACGGCGGAGAAGCCGAGGCACTTCGAGCGCACTGACCCGACCGCCCCTGCCGCCGGGGAAACCGCGCTCGCGTCGCTTGGGGAGGCGCTCGGCCTGGGCTCGCCTCCCGCGGCCATCGAATGCTTCGACATCTCCCACATATCCGGGACCTTCGTGGTCGCATCCATGGTGAGGTTCGCCGGCGGGCGGCCCGACCGGGACAACTACCGCCGGTTCCGGATCAAGGGCTTCATCGGCAACGACGACTTCAGGGCGATGGAGGAGGTGGTCGGGCGCCGGTACAGGAGGCTCGCCAGGGAGGCCAGGCCGTTCCCCGACCTGGTGGTGATCGACGGCGGAAAGGGTCAGGTGGGGGCCGCCCTCAAGGCCTTCGTGGTCCTCGGCCTCGAGCCGCCGCCCATCATCGGCCTCGCCAAGAAGGAGGAGCTGATCGTGTTCCCGGACGCCAGGCCGGATTTGCGCGTTGCCCCGGACCACCCGGGGCTCAGGCTGCTCCAGCGCCTAAGGGACGAGGCGCACCGGTTCGCGAACACCTTCAACGCCGACCTGCGCTCGAGGCGGATCCGCGAGTCCGTGCTGGACGACCTTCCGGGGATCGGCCCCGTGCGCCGCGCGGCGCTGCTTGGGCGCTTCGGGAGCATGGAGCGCCTGCGAGGCGCGGACGTCGGGGAGATCTCCGAGGTCGCCGGTTTCGGGCCCCGGCTCGCCGCCGAAGTCCATGCATTCCTCGCCGCTGGCGGGCCCGCGGCGCGCAAAACTCCTTGAACAGCGGCCGCGTGTCGGGCCTTTTCGGGTGAACCGTATGCGCCTAGCACGCCGATTCCTCGCCCTTGCCGCGCTGCCCGCGGCCGGCGCCCTCGCCGCCCCGGAACTCGCCCCGCTTTTCAGGGACCACGCGGTCCTGCAGAGCGGCAAGCCCGTCCCGGTATGGGGAAGCGCCCTCGCTGGCGAGCACGTGAGCGTCTCGTTTGCGGGCCAGGTGGTGGGGGCGACTGCGGCCGCCGACGGGCGATGGACGGTCGTCCTCGCTGCGCTGGAGGCAAGCCCGACGGGCTCCGAGCTCGCGGCCACGGGGAAGGGGAGGGCGGTCGCCCGAGACGTGGTCGTCGGCGAGGTCTGGCTTTGCGCGGGAGGGGAGAACATGGGGGCGGCGATGGGCGGCGCGGATGCGAGGGCCGCGGTCCATCCCCTCATCCGCCAGTTCAGCGTGGGGCTCCAGGCATCGTCCGCGCCGCTGGAGAAGGCCCAAGGAGACTGGATGCTCTGGGAGCCGAAGACCGCCGGACGCTTCAGCGCCGTCGGGTACTCCTTCGCAAGCGAGGTCCAGGCGCGGCTGTCGGTGCCCGTGGGCATCGTGGTGAGCGCCTGCGCGGACGCGCCGATCGAGGGGTGGATGAGCCCCCAGGCGCTCGGCGGACCGCCTGCGGCCGGCGCCGCGGACCCGCGGGCGCCCTGCGCCATCTTCAACGGGATGATCCACCCGCTCCTGCCGTACGCGATTCGCGGCGCCATCTGGTACCAGGGCGAGGCCGACGTCGGCCGCGCCCGCGAGTACGCGGCGCGCTTCCCGGCGATGATCACCGCATGGCGCTCGCATTTCGGGCAGGGGGACTTCCCTTTCCTCTGGGTGCAGCTCGAGGGATCGCGGGCCGCCGCCAGGCCGCGGGCGGGCTCATGGGCCGAGTTCCGCGAGGCGCAGTCGCAGGCGCTCTCGCTGCCCTCGACGGGCCAGGCGGTCGCAATCGACCTCGGCTCGCCGGGCGGACTCACTCCCGCGCAAAGGCGCGAGGCGGGCAGGAGACTAGCGCTCATTGCCAAGGCGAACGCCTACTCGATCGATGACGACTGCTCCGGGCCGGCATACAGCGGCATGGAGATCGCCGGCCCGTCCATCCGCGTGCACTTCCGGTTCGCGGGGCAGGGCCTGACCGCGGCGGGCAGGCCGCTGCAGTCGTTCGAGGTCGCGGGCGCCGACCGCGTTTTCCACGCGGCGGTGGCGGCGATCGACGGCGACACCGTGGTGGTGAGCGCCGCCGCGGTGAAGCTGCCGGTCGCCGTGCGATACGCGTGGGCCGATTCGCCCGACGCCAACCTGTTCAACGGCGTCGGCCTCCCGGCCGCGCCCTTCCGCAGCGACGGCTGGTGACGGCTCGCGGGCCGTCCGTCTAGATCAGGGCAGCTCGTAGACCTCGCCGAGGGCCTGGCCGGTCGCGCCGCTGGCGCTCGTGATCTGGAAGGTGTATGCGCCCGGCGGCAGGTCCGCGACGACGGCGGTGTCGGCCGTTGCGAGCGCGAATGCGCCCACGATCGCGTCGAGGTTGATGATGTTGCCCGGGCCGACCGAGGCCTGGTAGGGCCCTGCCAGCGCCTGGCTGCCCCACGAGAGGTTCTGGGCGACGAGAGCGCCGCTCGTGTCGTACACGCTGAGCACCGGGTCGGCCAGCCAGCCCGGGACGCTGAACGCCGCGAGGCCGGGCCCGACGCCGCGGATGATGACGCTCTTGGTGGAGCTGCCGGAGACCACGAATCCGCCAATCAGGGCGCCGGCCCCGGAGCTCACCGCGCCCCGAGCCGATATGTTGACCAGGCGCGAGGTGTCCGTGAGAGGGGAAGCGCTGGCGTCGTAGATCTCCGTCAGCACGACGCCGCCTTTGCCCGTCGGGTCAGACACGTGGATCGTATATGCTCCGGGAGCCAGGCTTGTGACCATCGCGCAGTCGGCGCTGCCCGCGGCCAGCGGGAACGCGCCGACCTGGGCCATCACGGCGGCGATGCTGCTTGAGCCGCCCCAGCTGCTGTTCTGGGTGATCAGCGAGCCCGAGTTGGAGTAGAGCTGCAGCTCGGGCGCCGCCATGGCCCCCGGCACGTTGAAGGCAGAGAGGCCCGGGCCGACCGCCCTTAGGAGCACGGTCTTCTGGGTTGTGCCCGAGATGACGAATCCCGCTATGAGGGTGCCGCTTCCGGGCAGCTCGGCGCGGCAGGACAGGTTGGTCAGCCTGTCGCTCGCAGAGCCGGCGGCGGGCGTATACGAGGTCGCCCCGATGCCGCCGATCGTTATGGCGAGCGACGACGAGGAAACGCCCGAGGCGTTGCCGGCGCTCACCTTGACGTTGTAGGTGCCCGAGCCGGAGGGCGTGCCGGAGATCACGCCGGTCGAGGTGTTGATAGTAAGGCCGGGTGGCAGGCCCGAAGCGGAGTAGTATGTCGGCAGCTGGGTCGCGGTGACGGTGAAGCTGAACGGCGCGCCGGAGCCGCCCGTCGCCGGGCCTGGCGAGGTGATGGCCGGGATGGCGGTGGTGTTTATCGCCTGGATCTGCTGGATGATGCCTGACGAGGCGTAGGCCGTGCTGGGCGTCAGCCCCGTGGCCCGAATCAGGAACGTCGCGGAGCCGACCGGGGCGATGCCGGTCAACTGCCATGTCGAGGGGCTCACCTGGGTCGCCTGTCCGACCATGGTCCAGTGTGTGCCGTCCGTCGACTCCTCGAACCTGACCGAGGCGAATGTCGGCGCGGGTCCCGTGTGCGTCCATATGATCGTGGACTCGTCCGGAGTGGCGGCCAGCGTCTGCTCGACGCCCGTCGGGGTCGCGAGCCTCGCGATCTCGCAGCGGGCCTGCCCGCCGACGCTCGTGAAGCTTCCGCCGATGAACACCTTGCCATCGGGCTGCACCAGGACGGCGCTCACGGGCGCGTTCGGCGCCGGCACAAACGTCGTGTCGACCGTCCCGTCGGCGGCTAGGTGTGCGGCGTAGGGTATCGCCTGCCCGCCGATCGTCGTGAAGGATCCCCCGGCGACCAGCGTGCCGTCGGACAGCAGCGCCACGGCCGCCACCGGGCCGTTGGCGTTCGGGTTGAAGGTCGTGTCGACCGAGCCGTCGGTGTTCAGGCGCGCGATCCTGCCCACCGACTGACCCGAGACGCCCGTGAACGAGCCGGCGATCACGATCTGTCCGTTCGGCAGCACAACCACCGAGTCCACAGGGCCGTTGACCAACGGCGTGAAAGACGCGTCAAGGGTGCCGGTGGGTGAGACCCGGGCAAGGAACTGCGCCGTCTGGCCGCCGACCGTCGTGAAGGCGCCGCCCAGGAGAATGTTGCCGTCTGGCTGGACCGCGACGGCGGCGACGGCCGCGTTGGCGGACGGGTTGAAAGCCGTGTCAACCTGCCCGAAGCTGTCCAGCCGGGCGACATTCGAGCGCGCAATGGAGCCGACGTGGGCGAACGAGCCCCCGACGATTACGCTGCTGTCAATCTCGACGACAAGTGTGTACACCGTGCCGTCGGCGTTTGCCGAAAAGGTGGAGTCGACGGTGCTGTCAGCGTTCAGCCGGGCGAGATACGGCGCGGGTGTGCCCCCGATCGTCGTGAAGGAGCCGCCGATGAACACGGCGCCCCCTACGTCTATGTTCGTGAACGCGCCGCCGATGAAGAGGGAGCCGTCCTGCAGGGTGATGATCGAGTTTGCGCCGTCGTTGAGCTCGGTGTCGAACGAGGGGTCGACGGTTCCGTTGGAATTGAGGCGGGCGAGGAAAAAGCGGTTGGTGGGGTTGGCGGCGCCGTTTGGCTGGAGCGAATTGAAGCTTCCGGCGATCAGGACCTGGCCGTTCGCGAGAAGATCGATGGCGGAGACCTCCCCATTGGGCATCGGCTCAAAGGTCGTGTCGATCGAGCCGTCCGTGTTAATCCGGGCTAGCGAGCCGGTCGTTATTGACGGCTGGACGGTCGTCGTTGTGCCGGAATTGGGCGTGAAGGCGCCGAACGCGCCGCCGACCAGGAGTTTTCCGTCGGGCTGCAGTACCATGGTGTCGACTGCGCCGTTCGGACTCGGGTTGTACGAGGTGTCGAGCGTGCCGTCGGGATTGAGCTCCACGAGGCTTCCATACGTGTATGTCGTCGATCCGAAATTGGGATCCACAGTCGAGAAGTTGCCGCCCATCAGGATGTTGCCGTTCGACAACTCGATAAACGACGAAGGAACCCCGTTGGGATCGGGGTTGAACGTCGTGTCAAGGGTCCCGTCCGTGTTGAGCCTCGCCGCGAAGTTGCGCTCGATCGTGGTGGTGGTCTGCGTGGTCTCGATCGCGGAGAAGTTTCCGCCGACCAGGACCTTGCCGTCGGACTGCATCGCGAGCGTGGTAACCGAGTTGTTGGGCGAGGGCTGGTACGAGGTGTCCAGGGTCCCGTCGGTGTTGAGCCGCGCCATGTAGCTGACCACGTTGTTGGCCAGCAGGTCCGTGAACGTCCCGCCGATGATGATCTTTCCGTCGGACTGGAGCAGTATGGCGTAGACCTCGCCGTTGAGGCTGGGGTTGAACGTGCTGTCGATGGTGCCGTCGGTGTTGACGCGCACCAGATACTGGGTGGCCGTCGAGGTGCCGAAGGAGAACGCGCCGCCGACCAGGATCTTGCCGTCGGGCTGCTGCACCGCGGAGATCACCTGCCCGTTCGCGGCGGCTGAGAAGGTGTAGCGCACCGTGCCGTTGGCCTCCAGCCAGACGGCGTAGTTCGAAATCGATCCTGTAAGCGAGCCGCCGGGAAGGACGGCTATGGCGTTCACCGGGCCGTTCAAGTACGAGTTCACCCCGATTGACTGGCCGTTCGAAGAGAATGCGGCGAAATAGGGTCCAGACGAGCCGTTGAACGGACCGAACGTTCCGCCGACGAGCACTGTCCCGCCGGGCTCCAGCGTCGCCACGGTTACCTGGCCGGAAGCCCCGGAGATGGCGCTGCCCGTGAACGACGGGTTGATCGACCCATCGGAATTCAGGATGGCCATGTGGACCGCCGCGGTGGGCGAAGCGGCGCCGTTCGGCTGCAGGGCCGTGAAATTTCCGGCGATGAGGATCCCGCCCCCCGAGAGGTTCTCCATGTAGTCGACGTAGCCGTTGGCGTTGGGCTCGAAGCCCGGGTTGAGGCTGCCGTCCGAGTTGACGCGCGCGATGTAGTTGCGGACGGTCCCGGTCGGGTTCCCGTTCTGGCCGAACGAGGTGAACACGCCGCCGACGACAAGGCTGCCGTCGCTCTGCAGCGCCATGGAGAGGACGAGGCCGCTCGGGTCCGGGAAGTACGTGGTGTCGAGCGTCCCGTCCGTGTTGAGGCGGGCCAGGTAGTTGATGTAGATGGGGGTCTCCGCGGACGTGCCCGGCTGGGGCACCGTTATCGTCTGGTAGGGGCCTACCACGGTGGTCGCCGTGCCCAGATTCCCGAGGACCTGGGGTATAACGGCGGTGAACGCCCCGCCGATAAGGATCTTGCCGTCGGACTGGATGGCCATCGCGTACACGGGCAGGTTCGCCTCGGGGTCAAAGACGGTGTCGAGGACGCCCGAGCTCGAGATCCTGGCGACATAGCCGCGGCTTATGCCGCCGACCGACGAGAAATTGCCGCCGATCACAAGCTGCCCGTCGGACTGCACCGCGATCGCGTTCACCACGCCCCCAACGTTCGGCGCGAAGGTCGTGTCAACCGTGCCGTCGGTGTTGAGCCTCGCGAAGTTGAGTATGCCGATCCCGACCGTCGCCCCGTTGGGAACGAACCCGGAAAAGCCGCCGCTCACGAGTATCTTGCCGGTCGACTGGACCATGATCAGGCCTACGGACCCGTTGGGATTCGGATTGAAGGGCCCGTCGAGCGAGCCGTCGGGGTTCATGCGCGCGATGTAGTTGCGCGCGATGCCGTCTATCTCGGTGAAGGAGCCGCCGAGGAGGATCTCGCCGTCGGACTGCAGGGCGATCGCCGAGACGCTCCCGTTGAGCGTCGGCGCGAACGAGGCGTCGATCGAGCCGTCGGCGTTGAGCCGGGCGAGGTAGCTCTGCGTGACGCCGCCCATGCTCGTGAAGGTGCCGCCGACCAGGCGCTGCCCGTTCGAGAGGTCGGCCGACGCGAGGACGATGCCCTGCGTGTCGGGCGCGAGGGTCCCGTCGACCGTGCCGTCAGGCTGGACCCGGGCCAGGCAGTAGCGCGGCGCGCCCTGGATGGTGGTGAAGTAGCCGCCGAGGAGGACGTCGCCGTCGGACTGGATCGCAACCGCTTGGACGGCCTGGCTGGGGTTCGAGTAGAAGGACGTGTCCACCGAGCCGTCCGTCGTTATGCGCGCCGCGTAGCCGATCGATGCGGCGGCCGCGCTGTTGACCGTGTAGATGGAGGTGAAATCGCCGCCGATGATGAGGGAGCCGTCGCCCTGGACGGCGATCGCGGACACGTAGCCCAGGGGGTTGATTAGGAAGCTCGTGTCCAGCGTGCCGTCGGTGTTGATGCGCCCGAGGAAGTCGCACTGGGTCGTGCCCGCCGCCCCGTCGGGCTGGAACGTGGTGAACTGGCCGCCGAGGACGATCTGGCCGTTCGGAAGGACGGCGATCGCCATCACGCTGCCGTTCGCCTCGGGGTCGAATCCGTAGTCCAGCGAGCCGTCGGAATTCAAGCGGGCGACGCAGTTGCGCGTCGTCGGGGACGCCGCCCCATTCGGCTGGAGGCTGGAGAAGCCGCCACCCACGATGATTTGCCCGGTCGGGAGCACCGCCAGGGAGAGCACAGGCCTGTCGGCGTTCGGGTCAAAGGTCGTGTCAAGGCTCCCGTCCACGTTGAACCGCGCGAGGCGGTTGCGCGCGGCCGGGTTCGGCGAGCCGTTGGGCTGCACCGTCGTGAACGAGCCTCCGATGATGACCCTGCCGTCCGTTTGGTACGCGACCGCGTATACGACGGCGTTGGCGTTCGGGTTGAAACTCGAGTCGAGGGTTCCGTCCGCATTGAGCCTCGCAACGTAGTTGCAGGCCGCAGGGCCCGCTGCGCCCGTTCCCTGGATGGTCGTGAACTCGCCGGCCACCAGGATCTGGCCGTTGGGCTGGAGCACGAGGTCGCGGACAACGCCGTTGGCGCTGGGGCTGAAGGACGTGTCAACGGATCCGTCGTGGTTGAGCCGGGCAATGTAGTTGCGCAACGTCACCGGGTTCCCGTCCGGCTGGAATTGCGTAAAATACCCGCCCACCAATATCTTGCCGTCAGGCTGGATGACGATCGAGTTCACCACCCCGTTAGGGTTGGGGTTGAACCCGTCGGTTACGGGACTCAGCGTCTGGGCATCAAGCCCTGCGCCGGCCGCCACCAACAAAACCAGACCCGCGATCAGGGCACCGCCTCGGCGGGTACGTGGGAACAAAGGGATTAACATGAAGGAATAATGCTGCTTACAGAGAAAGCGCACAAATGCAATGCCAGGCAACAGGGGTCTAGCAGGAGGATTTTTAGTCTCTGGGCGCCCGCAAAGGTTCCCCAAAAACAGGCGCCGGGGCCAGCGGAAAACAGGTCGCCGCCCGGCTTGCAAATAGGGCGTTCCCGGGCCAGCGTGCAGCCCCCATGAAATCGACGCTTATCCCCCTATTCGCGCTTTCGGCCGCGCTGGCCGCACCCAATCTGGCAAGAGCCGAGCTCCAGGTGGGCGACAAGGCCCCCGAGGTGACCGGCATCACCGAGGCAGGACAGAAGCTCAACTTTGCGGAAGTCTATTCCAAGCAGCCCTATACGCTCGTGTACTTCTACCCGAAGGCCAACACCTCGGGTTGCACGGCCCAGGGATGCTCGCTTCGCGACGCCTACGAGGTCCTGACCAAGAAGGGGGTCGTGGTGATCGGCGTCAGCCTTGACCAGGTGGACGCCCAGAAGTCGTTCAAGGACAAGTACCACTTCCCGTTCACGCTGATCGCCGACCCCGACAAGACGGTCGTCAACGCCTTCGGAGTCTCGCTGATGTCCACGCCCATCGGGCAGCTCGCGCATCGGGAGGCCTTCCTGATCAAGGGCGGCAAGATCGTCTGGGCCGACTATCACGCAAAGACCGACAAGCAGGCGGAGGATGTCCTCGCGGTCATCGATCAGCAGCAGAAGGGCTAAGGGCCGGGCGCCGCTTCCCTAGAGGTCCTCGTCGGGGGCCGCGGGCAGGGCTGAGGCCGCCGGGTCGTCCAGGACGCGCTCGATCCAACGGGATATGAGCGGGTCGCGAAGCGGCTCCTCGCCGGGCCATGCGCCCGCCACCAGGTCGATGACGCGCAGACCCCCGTCCGAGCCGCGCACGAAGTTTCGCGCGTGCAGGTCGGCCACGAGGAACGGGCGCCCATCCAGGAAGAGCAGCCTCGGGTGGTCGCGGTTGGCCCTCAGGAAGCGCGACGGGATCTCTATCAGCCCGGCCGGCAGGTCGCGCGACATGTCCTCGCCCTGGGGCAGCGGCTCGCCCAGGGACTGCTTGGCGACGAGGATGCCCTCGTGGGTGAGCGCGACCACCTCGGTCGCCATCCCGCCGAGCGCCTGGATGATGAGGAGCTTCTCAAGCAGGGCCCGGTAGTCGCCCAGGCGCGCCTGCGCGAGCAGGAGCGTCTCGTCGCCGCGCTGGAAGCCGAAGGCGCTCCCGATGCGCTTCTCCTCCCGGGGCAGGTAGAACTTGTAGACCGACCGGTCGGCCGCCGCCTCGAAGGCCCAGGCCTCGACGCCGACCCCGATTCGCCTCATGTGCGGGTTGCCCTCCTCGAGCGGGCTCTCCTCCTGCTCGGCGAACCCGAAGTCGGACAGGGAGCGTCGCGCGCAGGGCGCGGATCGCCTCCCCGAGGGCCGCCTACTCGGCGCCGGCCCCCTCCAGCAGGCTCACTTCATCCTTTTTGAGAAGGACGAGATCGCGGTCCGTATCTGCCCGGAGACCGCATTGGGCCGCCGCCTCGCCAAGGCGAGCGAGCGCTTCCAGTCGTCGGCCGTGATCGTCCTGAAGAGAGGCTCTGCCTGCGGCGTCCGGGAGGACGGGGCCGCGGATGCGTGTGGGTCGTCCGGTGAAGGCATCTTGCATTTTCCCGCCATGGGCGAAACGTCGTTTGCGCCCCGATTAAAGGCAACGATCGTTTGCCGACAAGTTATTCGCAGCCGCTGCCGCTCACGCCTTGGCCTTCGCGGGGTCCGCTGCCAGAGCGACGACCCGCACCTTGTCGACGCGGCGCCGGTCCATCTCGGCGACCTCGAAGCGCCAGCCCGACCATTCAAAGCTGTCGCCCACCGCGGGGATGCGCCCGAACTGCGTGATCACGAACCCGCCCGCCGTGCGGTACTCGGCCTCCGGCTCGTTGGGCAGGGAGGAAGAGATCCCGAGCGCCGCCTTGAACTCGGCCAGCGGCGCCGTCGCGTCCACGATCCAGGAGCCGTCCTCGAGGCGCTTGACGTGGGACTCGTTGCGCCTGCCGGGCTCCGGCAGGTCCCCGACGATGGCCTCGAAGACGTCGATCAGGGTCACCATCCCCTGGACCGCCCCGAACTCGTTCAGGATGATCGCCGTGTGCTTGGCGGTCTTCTTCATCTGCTCGAGCAGCTGGACCGCGGTCATGGACTCGGAGGCGACCAGCGGGGGCACCAGCAGGTTCTTGAGTGTCGTCGGCAGGCCGATGGCGGAGTGCGCCCAGAGCGCCTTCACCGAGACGAGGCCGACGACCTGGTCGCGGTTGCCCTGGTAGACCGGGAAGTAGGAGTGGCCGCTCGTGACGATCTTTCGCCAGTTGGTCTCCTCGTTGTCGTCGATGTTGAGGAAGACGATTTTCGCGCGCGGCGTCATGATCGCGGTCACAAGCAGGTTGTCCAGGGAGAGGACCCCCTCGACCATCTCCTTCTTCGCCCGCTTGAAGACCCCGGCGTGGAGGCCGCGCTCGACGAGCGCGCGCACGTCCTCGTCGCCCACGGTCTCGGCGACCGGCCTCGGCCTGAACCCCATCGCGCTCGCCACGGCGTCGCTGGCGGCGCCGAGCGCGGCGGAAAGCGGGCTCGCGAGGCGGGAGAGGGCGCGCATCGTCGGGCCGAGTATGGCGGCGGCGCGCTCGGGGTTGGAGAGGGCCATCCTCTTGGGCAGGAGCTCGCCGAAGAACAGCATCGCCGAGGCGAGGCACAGAGTGGCGGCGATGAGGGCGACCAGCTCGACCCACGGGGCGACGCCCGGCCAGCGCGAGAACCAGGAGGCGAAGCCCTCGGCCGCCGACGCGACGACGACGACGCCTGCGATGACGCAGGTCAGGGTGAGCGCGAACTGGACAAAGCCGAGAAAGCGCCCGGGATGCTCGGCGATCACCAGCGCATCCGCGGCGCCCGCGCTCCCGGCCTCGGCCATGCGCCGCAGCTTGAGTTTGCGCGCGGAGACGAACGCGGTCTCGGCGGCGGTCAGGATCCCGTTCGCCACAATGAGGATCCCGAGGATCAGCAGCTCGTTCGCGGCGTTTGACATGGGTTCAGGCGCATCTTGCGCGTTCCGTGCCGCGTTGCAATCCCTCGCGGCGCCGGCGCGCTCGGCCAACGCGCCCTTTGACGTAACCGGCCGTTGTGGTAGGGTGGGGGCGATGAGGCGCCCCCTGACCTTCCTGCTCGCGCTGCCGCTCGCCGTGCTCGCCGAGTCCGCGCAGCCCGCCATTCCGGCGCCCGAGGTCGAGAACGGCTACCTTAAGCTCGGCTTCGACCGCCTCTCGGGCTACAAGTTCGTCGCGCCCGAGTACGACCCTGTCGCCAACCCGAAGGCGGCGCCGCCGACCGGGGAGGAGCAGATCCCGCCGGTCGTGAAGTCCTGGGACGGCAAGAAGGCGATCATCACGGGCTTCATGCTGCCGACCAAGCTCGACAACGGCAAGGCGGTCGAGTTCCTGCTCATGGCGAACCAGATGGCCTGCTGTTACGGCACGATCCCCAACATGAACGACTGGGTCGTCGTGAGGATCCCCAAGGGCGTCCCCGTCATTCAGGACGTGCCGATCTCCTTCCGGGGCCAGTTCAGCGTGCGCGCGATGTTCGAGAGCGGCTACATGACCGGGATCTACTCGCTCGTGGCCGAGGGGCCCGGCCAGGTCGACCAGTAGGCCTTCGCCCCCTACCTCGAGATGTCGCCCTGCTGCAGGACCTTGAACCCGCGGTTCGCAAGCGCCTGCGCAGCGGTGTCGGGGTCCTCGGCGCTGATCGCGACCGCCGCCCTCTCCATCGGCCGGCGGATGAAGCTGTAGACGTAGTGGATGTTGATCTCCGCCTCCAGGAGGGCGGCCAGCACCCCCTTGACCTCGGACTCGTCCGTGATCTCCACGGCAAGCACGCTCGCCTCCCCGTAGGGGAAGTCGTTGTTCACCAGTAGCTCGCGGGTGCGGTCCGGGTCGTCGACCAACATCCTGATTATGGAGCTGTCGGTCGTGTCGAGCACCGTGATCGCCATGATGTGCACGTTGCTGTCCTTGAACAGCGAAACCAAGTCGTAGAGGCGCCCGACCCTGTTCTCCGCAAACACCGAGAACTGCTTCACGGGATCGTTCGGGATCGATCGGGTCGGGGCGGCCATGGGCTCGCCCCGGAGCATGGGCCGCGCGCCGGCCGGGTCAACGGCGCGGTGTTGAGATTTGCCAGCGCACGCGTCATCGTCCCGGCCAGCGATGCCCGATCCACTGCCCCCCTATCAGGCCGCTGTGGCGGACCGCGCCCACGCGGGCGCACGCGTCGTCGTTCGCGGCATGGCGCTAAACGCCCTGCTCGGCCTGATCAAGATCGGGGGCGGCGTGGCCGGGCACGCCTACGCGCTCGTCGCCGACGGCGCGGAGTCGATGTGCGACATCGCGATATCGCTCGTCATGTGGGCGGGCTTCCAGTGGGCGGCGCGGCCCCCCGACAAGGAGCATCCCTACGGGCACGGCAAGGCCGAGGCCGTCGCGGGCCTCCTGACGGCGGTCGTCGTGCTGGGGGCCGGCGCCGGGATCGCCTGGCACGCCGTTGGTGAGATCCGCCACCCGCTGCGCGTTCCGCAGTGGTGGACCCTCGTCATCCTGGCCGGCGTCGTGGCGGCCAAGGTCGTCTTCTCGCGCCGCTTGAACCAGGTCGGGCGCGACACGGACAGCACGGCCCTGGGGGCCGAGGCGTGGCACCACCTCTCCGACGCGATCACGTCCTTCGCGGCCTTCGTCGGCATCTCGATCGCCGTCGTGGGCGGGGGCGCCTACGCGGCCGCCGACGGATGGGCCGCGCTCGCGGCCTCGGCCGTGATCGCCTTCAACGGGCTCGGGATCTTCCGCAAGTCCCTGAACGAGGTCATGGACATCGCGGTCCCCGCCGAGATGGAGAACGACGTGCGCGCCCTCGCGCTCGCCGTCCCGGGCGTGGCGAGCCTCGACAAGTGCAGGATCAGGAAGAGCGGGCTGAGCTACCTGGTTGAGATCGAGGTGCTCGTCGCCGGGGGCCTGACCGTGCGAAGGGGTCACGAGATAGCCCACAGCGTGAAGGACGCCCTCCTCGCCTCGCCGCTTCGCATCAGCTACGTGACGGTCCACATCGAGCCGAGCTAGGGGCGGCCCCGTGCCCTAGCGCTCGATCCAGCGCGCCAGCCTCCAGCCCAGGTAGACGCCGACCATGCTGCCGACGCCGCTCGCGAGGATCTCGGTCATGATCCCAAAGCTCGAGCACAGGTAGGCCGCGGCGTAGCCGCCCACCGCCGTGCCCGCGAATATGCAGAGCTTGGTCACGCGGCTTCAGGGGCCCGCTGCGCCCGCGCGCTTCCACAGCCCGACCCTGCGGCCGTCCTCGTCCTGGTAGGTGAGGATGTCGCACCAGACGTACTCGGGGCTGACGGTCTTGTTCACCTTCTCCCAGAGCTGAGGGGTGTCGCCGGGCCGGTACCACAGGACGTAGTCGATGCCCTGCGCCAGGAGCCACCTGCCGGCGTCCGGGACCCCCCCCGCGTAGAACTGCATGAGGCGGTCGTGGCGCCTGCGCACGTCCTCGCCGTTCTCGCGCCAGAGCAGCTCGTGCCCCCACCAGCCGAGCCACATCCGCTGGCCTGCGAACAGGGGGATGACGGCCGAATTCGTGAAGCCGCCTTCCTTGTCGGGGCGCTCGATCACGACGCCGGGCTTCTCGACCTTCAGCCTTCCAAGCATCAGCCTCGGGAACTCGTCCTTGGTCAGGTAGCGGGTCCCCTCGAGCCACCCCATGTCCGCCTTGTACCCGTTCCACATCGGATCCCACAGGTCCACGACGTAGAGGCAGGGGTAAAGGCAGAAGAGGAGGCCGACCAGGCGGACCCAGAGGCGGCGCGACTGCTCGAGGACCATGGGCCCCAGCGTCATCAGGGCGCCAGCGGAGACCCAGGGCCACCACTTGAGCGTCGTGTTGAACCTCTCGTAGAGGCCCGAGTACTCGTCCTTCACGTAGAAGAACTCCGAGAAGAGCAGGAACGCGAGCCACAGGACCCCGAGCCTGCGGCCCTGGGGGCTGCCCGAGGCGACCCCCAGGAGCGCGAGGGCGATGGTCGGGAGCATGAACAGCACGAAGAGTATGGGGGGCGTGTGCTCGCCCGGCAGGACCATGCGAAGGCCGACGTTGTAGCCCGCGGCGGTCGAGGTGAACGCGGCCAGGTACACCCACGCCGCCAGCCAGACGGCGGCGGCTCCGCCGGCGACGGCGGGCACGAGCCTCCTCCAGTCCCTCCAGTTGGCCGCGAGCCAAGCCGCGACCCCCAGGCCCTGGAGCGGCAGGACCCAGGTGTTTGCAAGCAGGGTCCAGGTGAGCGTGCAGCCGGCGAGCGCCGCGTAGCGCATCAGCTTCGTGCGCAGCCACAGAAGCATCGCCATGGCGCACACGCCCATCAGGTAGTAGCCCGAAAGCGGCGCGTGGTAGTCGCCGAGGAAGACGACGTACGAGAAGATCTCCCCGGGCAGCTCCATCCGGTGGGCCCGCCCCTCCGGGTCGAGCACCGTGTACCTGTCGTTGTAGGCCCTGAGCCAGGTGCCGACCGGCGGCTTGTCCATCTGCGCGCTGCCGATGAAGCGCATGCTCGTCCAGGGCGTCACGTTCCTGTCCGTCAGGTGGACGAGCATGGTCACGCCCGTGCCCCCCACGACGAAGCCCGCGACGACCAGAGCGCGCACCCACGCCTTCCTCGCCACCATGCAGACGGCGCCCGCGAAGGCCGTGCCCGCGAGGCCGATCAGGAGGCAGTAGCCCAGGTTGTAGGCCATGCCCGGCGGGATCAGCAGGATGCGCCCCATCAGGGCGGCCCCGTAGTGCTGGAAGCTGTAGTACTGCGTCGAGAGGTAGGGGTAGAACCACGCGTCGGGCACGGGTATCGTCGCGCCCGAGTAGTAGCTGCAGATGTAGGAGAAATCCGCGATCTTCTCCGACGAGCCGTCGATGTTCGGGTTCGTGAACCTCCAGGACATGGCGTACGCGAACACGAGCGCGAACACGCCGAAGCAGCCGACCAGCCTCCGGGGCGCGAACTCCGCGCGCCACCTTGCGAGGCATTCCGACCACCGCGCCCCGAGGAAGCCCGGCACCCAGCCCGTGACGCTGAGCGCGATCAGGGCGGCCGAGCTGAGCGTCGAGAGGACCTCCAAGCCCCCCAGCGAGCGGCCGAGGCCGTGGTGGCACTCGATGCCGTAGACCGCGGTGACGGCCATGAGCGGCGCCGCGGCGAAGGCGAACCAGCGGTTGCGCCAGTACAGGCCCGCGGCGAGCATCAGGCCCCAGAGGTTGGCCCCGAGGAGCCCGAGAGTGAACAGCAGTCCCAGGTGTTGCATTCGGCGGCGTGGTTCGTTTTTGGGAACGCGGCCGCCATCATGCGCCGGACGGCCCTCCGGGCAAGATATTGTCCGGGACCCCGGTGGGCCCGCCCAGCGCTCAGTCCGCGTCCGCCAGCGCCGCCGCCGGCTCCCGTGCGCCGAGGTAGCTTTCGAGCACCTCGCGCTCGGCCTGCATCCAGTGGATCAGGTCCGTGCCGCCCGGGTATCCAGCGTGCGAGCGCAGCTCGTCGGCGCGCTGGGCGATCCGCATTTCGAGCTGAAGGAGGTCGTCGCCTGCGGGCACGACCTGCTCGGGGGTCTTGAATTCCGGAGTCATCGGAAGATGGGGGGCAAGTGGCTAAGACGTGGTCGCTCGCGAAACGTTTCGTTGTTTAATGCTGGGCCATTGCCGGCGCTCCTTCATGTTGCCCCGCCTCCCGCGCACCGCAACCGGCCGCAGGTCACGTTCATGAAAACTCCGGGCCCGGGACGTCCCGGGCCGCGCGTCCCCGGACCCCTTGACAATGCGCGTCTTGTGCGCCGGCCTTTGGTCGTGGCCGAATCATGCATCCTGCCCGCCAGGGTGGTCCCAAACGCCCGCCGCGCCGAAGTCGTCGGCTGGGTCGGCGACGGCCTCAAGATTAAAGTCAACGCGCCCGCGCTGGACGGCCGCGCAAACGAGGCGCTCTGCGCCCTGGTCGCACTCGGGTTGGGCCTTCCCAGGCGCGCGGTGTCCGTCGTCCGCGGCGCCAAGTCCAGGTCCAAGCTTCTCGAGGTGCGCGGACTCTCGGCCGAGGGCGTTCGCGCCCGCTTGGGCAACCGCACATGAGCGGCCGCGCGGGCGGCGCCTCACTTTGCGAGACCCCACCGCACGAAGGGGTAGTAGACCGCGATCGCCCTGCCGAGCACCTCCTTCTGGGGCACGAAGCCCCACTCCCTGCCGTCGCCGCTGTTCGGTGAATTGTCGCCGAGCCCGAAGAGGGCCCGGGGCTCGACGCGGACGGTGCGGCCGGGCGCAAGCAGTCCACTGGCCTCGTAGCCCGGGTACCTGCCAATCTGGCGCGACTCGGCGCCAAAGGCCTCGGCCCCCTCGATCGGGGCGCCGTTCCTGTACAGCGTCGCGCCCCTCACCTCGAGCGTGTCACCGGGCAGTCCGACCAGCCGCTTGATGTAGTACGTGTCGCCGTGAACCGCGGCTATCCCGGGTATCTTACCCGTGCTGAAGACGATGCCGCTGCCTATCGCCGGTCTGACGAAGTTGTAGCTCACGCGCTCCGCCAGCACCTTGTCGCCGGCGATCTCGTCGAAGGAGAATATCCGCTCGCCGGCCCGCGCGAGGCGGCCGGTCCTAAGGCAGTGCACCAGCTCGCCGTCGACCACCCGGTCCACGTAGAGCCCCGCCTCCAGCGTGGCCCTGACAGCCTCGGCCATGCGCTCGTGGGTGTAGGCGCCGCGGCTTCCGAGGAAGGCGTCGTACACGGCCCAGTCCAGGTCGAACTCCTCCGGCACACGGGTCCTCGCCGCCTCGCCGCCCACGAGGAAGGTGTACTCGCGCTCCTTCGCCGGCAGCACGAGCAGGGTCCTGCCGGGGACGATGCTGCAGTGGACGTATCCGGGGCTTCCCGGCCCGCCGATCGGGATAAGCACCTCGCCGTCGGCGGGGGCGTCCAGGCGGTGGGGCCAAGCGCCCGCGGCCAGGATGCGGCCGGCCTCGCGCAGCGCGCCCGGCTCCTCGGCTGGGGTCCGGAAGACCTCGGGCGTCATCCCGTTGTACGTCGGCCACATCGAGTTGGTGGGGATGACGAAGTTCTGCACGAAGTAGGAGCGAAACCCGATGATCACGATCGCGACCACGAGGAGGAACTCGACGTTCTCGGCGAGGGCGCTCTTGGGATAGACGGCGCCACCCATCCTGCCCAGGGCGTCCTCGAGGGATTGGACGCGGGGCCGCAGCTCGCCGGCCCCGGCCCTCGCGCGGAGCCTCTCCCTGAGCTCCGACGAGAGGCGTCGGAGCTCAGAGGACTGCGCCGGCGTCAGCTGGTCGCGCCTGTAGGCCCAGACCTTGTCGGCCCAATCCAGGCAGCTCGCCGCAGCGGAGCGGATTCGCCTTTGCTCACGGGAAGCCTTTCCGAACATGGAGCGGGGTATTGCGGCGTGGCTGTTTCAGCCGCCAGTACCGCAACGCCCTTTCCAAGGCCCGTCAACGCCCTCGCCCCGCGTGGCTGAAGGACCCGCCGCTGGAGAAGTGCCCGGAGCCTGCATGGCTCGAGTGCCCATACCCGCCGCCGTGGCCATAGTAGCCGCCGTGGCCATAGTAGCCGCCGTGGCCCCAGTAGCCGTATCCGCCGAAGCCCCAGCCCCAGCCCAGGCCGACGTAGGGATAAAGGCCCCAGTCCCCCGGGTACGCCGCGTAGTAGTCGGGATAAGAATAGGTGTAGTCGCCCGTGCCGTAGTCCGCCGTCACGGGAACCTCGTAGCCCGTTCCCGCCTGGGCGTAGGGCCCGTAGACGTTCGGGGCCGGCGTGCCGGGCATCGGAACGCCCTGGCCCGGGGGCTGCGGCGGATAGCCTGGCGTCTGCGCAGCTGCGTCGGGGGCCACGTTCCACGCCCCGTTCACCCAGGCCCATTGGCCGTTCTGGGGAGCCCAATGGCCGGGCACCCACTCGGCGCTGCGGTTCGGGGGCAGCTCCCAGTGGGCCGCGATCCACTTCCACTGGCCGCTCTCGGAAACCCAGCGGCTCGGCATCCACACGTAGTCGGGCGACGGTGCGGGCCCCATCACCGGATTGTCAACCGCGGCAGCCGGGCCGGCGGGGGCCGCAGCTGTGCCGGAAGCCTGCTGGGCCCGCCCAATGGCGCACGCCGCGACGCACAGGACGCCGGCTAGAACTGCTTTGATTCTTGAATTCATGATGTTGAAGGGTTTCGTGCCAGACATTCTGACAATCGGCCGCTCGCGCCTGTTCCGCATTTTAACGAAGGGGCGCCGGCCGCCGTGCCTGAGTCTCTGCCAATTGTCATCCCAAGGCAAGACGCACGCGCCCCCGAAACGTGACGGACGCCCCCCCTGCCGGCGCAACGTCCTCACATTGAGCGTCCAAGGGGGCGGCGCCCTGCGCGCGGCGCATTAAAACGACGGACGCGTGGCCCCGACCGGGCGCAGCCCCGCGTCCCTCGACGAGACAGCGCCGCCCCTAGAAGCGGTAGCTGACGGCGGCCCTGAGCCCGAGATCGCTCGTGCTGTGCTGGTCGAGCTGCGCGGTCACCGACGCGCTCCACTGGCGGCTGATCCGGTACGTCGCCTTGACCCCGTAGTACCAGACGTTGTTGGGCAGTGTCGCTACTGCGGGGTCGTGGTCCTGCAGGTGGGGGTCGCCCAGGTAGGTCGCGAACGGAGTCAGGAAGAAGTCGCCGGCCACCGGGAACTCGATGCCGCCCGTCAGGTTGTAGCCGAGCGCGTTGGACGTGGCGGCGGCCGTCTGCTGCGTGACCAGGCCGGCGTCAGCCGTGACGAACGGCTTGCCCCATCCTTCGACGAGGTAGCCGGTCGCGCCCAGCATGAAGCTGTTGCGGTAGTCGTGGGACCCCGCGGCGCCCGCGGTCGCGTAATCGTACGAGAAGTTGCCGTCGAACCCGAAGGAGCCCTCCCTGACGACCGACTGGTTGAGGAGGAGCCCGTAGTCGTGGAGCACGCCGGGCGTGGCGTCCTGCTTCTGGTAGCCCAGGCTGAGCTCCGAGTAGTTCGTCCCTACGAGCCCCCCGGAGGAAAGGGCCTCGGGCGGGGGCGACTGAGCCTGTTGGGCCGAGGCGCTGGCGGCAAGGCCGAGCGCGAGCGCGGCCGCTAGGAGGGTTTTTTCAGTTTTTGTTTTCTTCATTGTATCTGTTTTTTGGATAAACCGGCGGCCTCAGCGGCCCGCCGGGGATTAGTTCGACCGCTGCGGCGCGGAATGTTCCATCGCCGCGCGGCGCCTCCGCGGGCGCGGGACGCTTCAGCGCCCGCCGGAAATTAGCGGCGGCCCAGGCGCGCAAGAAGGGCGCCTTCTCGTTGAGGCGCCGCGCGCCCTTTGCGGGAACCTCCCCGGGGGCTAGCGTTTCAAAGCAGCGGGCTCCGCGGCGCACAGGCGCGGATGGCGCCGGCGCGCGCGTGCTATGCGGCCGCGAAGTCGATGTATCCGCGCTCCACGTCGGTGTGGACGAGCTTCACGCGGATGCGCCCACCGACCTTCAGGGGGTGCGGGCCGCTGACGAGCTTGCCCTCGACAGGGGGGCGGCCCAGGCGCACCCAGGTTCCGCGGTCGGTCACGCCCGTCACTGTGGCGTCGAACGCCTCGCCGATCCTGGCCTCAAGCAAGATCGCCGCCGCGGACTTTATGACCTGGCGCTCGACCTTCTTCGCCTCGTTCTCCTGCTCGGTGCAGTGGAGGGCGAGCGACTCGAGGTCGCCCTCGGAGTAGGGCTGGCGGGAGCCCGCGAGCGCCGCGCGCACGAGGCGCTGGATGAGCATGTCGGGGAACCGGCGGTTGGGCGCCGTCGAGTGCGAGTATTCGCGCACGGCAAGCCCGAAGTGGCCCGGCGCGTCGCCGCCCGGAGCCTCGACGACGTACTCGCCCCGCCCCATGAGCTTGATGACGCACAGCGAAAGGTCGGGGAAATAGGCGGGGTCCTTCTTCCTCGCCTCGACCAGGAACGCCTCGAGGGCGATCCCATCCGGCGCGCCGGGAAGGCTGCAGCCGCGCTCGGCGGCAAGCTCCACGATCCGCTCCCAGTGGGCGGGAGTGCGCACCACCCGCCTGACACACGGGAAATTCTTCGAGGTGAGGAAGCGCGCGGTCACGCCGTTGGCCGCGACCATCAGCTCCTCGATGAGGCTCTTCGCTACGTTGCTCTGGTCCGGCTCAAGGTCGTGGAGCGCGTCCCCGATAAAGACCGGGCGGGCCTGGAGGGTCTGCAGGGAGAGAGCGCCTCGCATGTGCCTAAGCTCCCTGAGCCTCTCGGCCAGGCGATGCTGCATCATGATGTTTGCGTCGAGCGCCGGGACTGCCGCAACCGCCTCCGGCATCGGGCCGCTTCCCTCGATCCAGGCCGCGATGCTGTTGTAGGCGAGCTTGGCCTTGTTGATGACCGCCGCCTCATAGATCGCCGATTCGGCGAGAGAGCCGCGCGCGTCAAAGACCATGTCGATCACGACGGCGGAGCGCTCCGAGCGGTAGTTGAGCGACGTGAGGTCCGTCGATAGCCGCTCCGGCAGCATGGGGAAGTTCCCGCCCGCCGTGTACACCGAGGTCGTGTTGGTTCGGGCGTGGTCGTCCAGCGCGCAACCCTGCCTGACGAGCGCGGTCACCTCCGCCACCGCGACAAGCACGCGCACCGATCCGCCCGGAAGGGCCTCCGCCACGGAGAGCTGGTCCAGGTCCCTCGAGTCGTCGTTGTCGATCGAGCACCAGGCGAGGCCGCGCAGGTCGCGCGCCTTGGCGGACGCAGCGGCCGAGGGCTCCCGGATCGCCTCGACCTCCGCCATGGCGGCGGGGGAAAAATCCGGTGCGAGTCCGCGCTCCAGCATCGCGCGTCGCGCGATTTCCTGGAGCGTGGCGCGCGGCTTGCGTCTCTCGGGAATTGGCATGGGCATGAGGCGGAGGATGATAGCGGAAGGAACGGTCCGGTCAAATTGAGGCTGCGCCCCGGGTTGGGCCGCGTCAGGCGGTGTTTTCTCCTGAAATCCGTTTCAGTTTCAGATGGAAGATTCCGCTTTGCCCGTGGCCCTCTTCCCTCCAACCTCTCCCGTTCGGAGCCGAACGCCACATGAAGAACAGAAACCAGGCCAAGCCCCTGAGCGAGAACAAGCACCTGCTGCGGTGGGTCGACAAGATGGTCGACCTGTGCAAGCCGGCCTCGGTCCACTGGGTGGACGGCTCCAAAGACGAGTACGACACGCTTTGCGGGCAGATGGTGGCCTCGGGCACGTTCACGAGGTTGAACCAGAAGCTCTGGCCGGGCTGTTTCTACGCGAGGAGCGACCCCACCGACGTGGCGCGCGTCGAGGACCGCACCTTCATTTGCTCGCACTCGCGGGAGGGCGCCGGGCCGACGAACAACTGGGTTAACCCGTACGAGATGCGCAGCAAGCTGCGCGAGCTGTTCAACGGCTCGATGCGCGGGCGCACGATGTACGTGCTTCCCTTCAGCATGGGCCCGGTGGGCTCCCCCATGGCCCAGATCGGCGTCCAGCTCACGGACTCCCCTTACGTCGTCGTGAACATGCGCATCATGGCGAGGATCGGCCTGCCCGTGTACGAGCAGATCGACAAGGGCGATAAGCGCGTTGTCCCGTGCCTGCATTCGGTCGGCGCCCCCCTGAGGAAGGGCGCGAAGGACGTGCCCTGGCCGTGCAACAACGAAAAGTACATTGTGCACTTCCCGGAGACGCGCGAGATCTGGAGCTACGGCTCGGGCTACGGCGGAAACGCGCTCCTGGGCAAGAAGTGCTTTGCGCTCCGCATCGCGTCGAACATCGCCCGGGACGAGGGGTGGATGGCCGAGCACATGCTGATACTGGCGGTCGAGGACCCGCGCGGGGAGAAGACCTACGTCACGGCGGCGTTCCCGAGCGCGTGCGGCAAGACGAACTTCGCGATGCTTGTCCCGCCCAAGGCCATGGCGGCCGAGGGGTGGAAGGTCTGGACCCTCGGCGACGACATCGCGTGGCTCAAGCCGGACTCGCACGGGCGCCTGCGGGCGATAAACCCCGAGGCCGGCTTCTTCGGCGTCGCGCCCGGGACTTCGGCCAAGACGAACCCGAACGCGATGGCGGCCCTGTCGAGGAACACGATATTCACCAACGTCGCGCTCACGCCCGAGGGCGGGGTGTGGTGGGAGGGGATGACGGACCACGCGCCCGAGAGGCTCACGGACTGGCAGGGCAACGAGTGGACGGCGGGCTGTGGCCGACCCGCGGCCCATCCCAACGCCCGGTTCACCGCGCCGGCGTCGCAGTGCCCGACCATCGACCCGGACTGGGAGAACCCCGAGGGCGTGCCGATCAGCGCCATCATCTTCGGCGGCCGGCGCGCGGGAACGCTTCCTCTGGTCTACCAGACGTTCAACTGGAGCTCGGGCGTCTACACGGGGGCCACGATGGGCTCCGAGATGACTGCGGCGGCGGCGGGCACCGTCGGCAAGGTGCGCAGGGACCCGATGGCCATGCTCCCGTTCTGCGGCTACCACATGGGCGACTACTTCGCGCACTGGATATTCATGCAGAGGAGCCTTAGCGAGACGCCCCGCATCTTCCACGTGAACTGGTTCCGCAAGGACGCCCACGGGCACTTCGTGTGGCCTGGATTCAGCGAGAACATGCGCATCCTCAAGTGGATCGTGGACCGCGCGCGGGGGAGGGCCCTCGGCCGTGAGACGCCGATAGGATGGATGCCCAGGCACGAGGACATCGACTGGTCCGGCCACGAGTACCCGAAGGAGAAGTTCGACAGCCTCCAGGCCTTCGACCGAAGGGAGTGGCGCGCCGAGCTGATAAGCCAGGAGGAGCTCTTCCTCGACCTTCACGCCCGGCTGCCCAAGGAGATGATCTACGAGCGCGAGCTCCTCATCTGCCGGATGTGACGGGATTCAGGCCGTAGAGCTCGGCGGCGTTGCGCCAGAAGATCCGCTCCTTCCACTCCTTCGGGAGCGCCGGCAGCGCCATCGCCGGGTTGTCGAAGTCCCAGTGCGGGTAGTCGCTGGAGAAGAGGACCACGTCGGGCGAGCCGATCATCTCGAATATCTGAAGGAGGTGCGCGGGATTCTCGGGCTCCTCCGTCGGCTGGGTCGTCAGGCGCACATGCTCCCTGATGTACTCGCTCGGCAGGCGCTTGAGCCAAGGGACCTGCGACCTCAGGCCCTTGTAGTTCTTGTCCATCCTCCACATGAGGTGAGGAAGCCACGCGATGCCGCATTCGACGGCGACGAACTTGAGCTTGGGGAACTTCTCGAACACGCCCTCGCACACGAGCGAATTCACGTGGGCCATGGCGTTGATCGGAACGATGTTGTGCCATTCGAAGTAGCGCGTGGGGCGCCCGGCGGGCGTGGGAGTATCGGCGGTGCCGGCGCCCTCGGTGCCGGGGTGTATCGCCACGGGCAGGCCGTGGGCCTGCGCCGCCTCGTAGATCGGGTGGAAGAAGCGCTGGCCGAACAGCCGGTTGGAGCCCGCCGCCATCAGGACCTGGACGAAGCGCTTGTCGGCCGAGCAGCGCTCAATCTCGCGCGCCGCGGCCTGCGGGTCGGAATGGCTCACGATGATCGAGCCGCGGAAGCGCTCCGAGCGGTCGAGCCAGCGGCCCGACAGGTTCATGTTGTACGCCGCCGCGAGCGCCGTGCCCCAGTCCGGGTCGAAATGCACCGAGGCCCCCAGGATGTGGGAGCCCGTGAGTATCGCGAAGTCGACCGAGTGGCGGTCCATGTGGTCTTTGATCAGGTGGTCCGGGTCGCTGCCCGCGAGGCCGCCCGAAGGGGGCCTCGCGTCCTCGCGCTGCACCCCGACCGGGGAGACGTAGCCGGCCGGCGGCACCGCGATCCCGTGGCGGTCCGCGAACTCCTGCCACAGGCGCGGCAGGAACGGCCGCAGCTCGGCCCGGATGTCCGCGAACGCGTTGTGGACGTCGGCGTCTATGAGGTGCATGGGTTTTTGGGGTTCGGCGGCCTCAGCCGGGCAGCAGGACGTACACGGTGCCGTCGCTCTGCTCGAGAGGAATACGCTCGAGGGCCTCGTTCTCGACCGGCACCGCCTTGAGCCGGTTCTGCGGGTCCACCAGGTGCTCGCCCGTCCGCAGGTCGAACTCCCATCCGTGCCAGGGGCAGCGAAGGATGCAGCCCTCCATCCCGTAGATGTACTCGTAGACTCTTGAAGGCATCGACGTGCCGGAGACACGGCCGCTGCACACCGGCGCCCCGGCGTGCGGGCACACGTTGCGGTACGCGCGGATCTCGCCCCCGACGTTGAAGAGCCCGACCTCGGCCGCTCCGGCGCGCACGATCTTGCGGCCGCCGGGCGGGATGTCCGAGGCCTTTGCGACGGGGTGGCGCTTCATGCGAGGATGGGGTCGGGCGGCTGCGTGCTAGCCTGGAGCGGGGTGACGGGCAAACCCGGCGCCGGGGGCGCCAGGCGCGCCTTCAATGCGCCGCCGGCTTCACCCACAGCGCCCCGAGCCGGCTGCTTTTCACCACCGCCTCAATGAAGGCCATCCCCTCGACCCCGTCGTCTATCGTCGGGAAGTCCAGCTTGCGCGGGATGTACCTGCCCTCGACCTCGGCTGCGATCGCCCGGAAAGCCTCGCGGTAGATGTTGCCGAAGGCCTCGAGGTAACCCTCGGGGTGGCCCGCCGGAATCCGCGTGAAGCGCTTGGCCTCGTCGCCGTCGTACAGGTTGCCCCTGCGCCAGACCTCCTGGGGCCTGTCGGGGTACTTGACGATCAGGTCGTTCGGCCGCTCCTGGTGCCACTCGAGCCCGGCGCGCGTCCCGTAGACCCGGATGCTGAGCGCGTTCTCGTCCCCGATGCAGACCTGGGACGCGTGGAGCACGCCCTTGGCGCCCCCCTTGTACCGCACGAGGACGTTGCCGTCGTCGTCGAGCCTGCGGCCCTTGACGAAGGTGGTCAGATCCGCGCAGAGCTCCTCGATCCTGAGCCCGGTGATGTAGCGCGCCAGGTTCTCGGCGTGGGTCCCGATGTCGCCCATGCAACCCGCCGCGCCGCTCCTCTTCGGGTCGGTGCGCCACTCGGCCTGCTTCGGGCCGGTGGGCGCGAACTTGTCGGAGAGCCACCCCTGGGGGTACTCGACGACGACCTTGCGCACCACCCCGACGGTGCCGTTTCGCACGAGCTCGCGCGCCTGCTTCACCATCGCGTTGCCGGTGTAGTTGTGCGTCAGCACGAAGACCTTTCCGGTCCTCCTGACGATCTCGCGCAGCTTGCGCGCCTGCGCCAGGTCGAACGTGACCGGCTTGTCGCAGACGACGTTGAAGCCGCTCCTTAGGAACAGCCGCGCCGGCCCAAAGTGCTCGTGGTTGGGCGTGACGATGACGACAAAGTCCAGGCGCTTCTCCGGCGGCATCGCGGCCTCGGCCTTCGCCATGGCCGCGTAATTCCCGTAGACCCTGGACGGGTCTAGGAAGAAGTCGGCCCCCGACGCCCTAGAGCGCATCTCGTCCCTCGAGAACGCCCCCGCCACCAGCTCGGCGCGCCCGTCCATCGCGGCCGCTATCCTATGAACCCCGCCTATGAACGCGCCCCGCCCGCCCCCCACCATCCCGTATCTGAGTTTTCTACGCATGGCTTTTTGCCCAATGAAGAACCATTCGCGGCTTGCTGCCAAGCCTCGCGCGCTTTCCCGGGGCTTGCGGCGGCCGTCAGAGGGTCACCGGCCGGCCGGTGGCGGCGGACTTGTAGGCGCCGTCGACAATCCTCATCAGGGTCAGGGCCTGGTCTGGGTTGTTCAGGGGCTTCTCCTCGCCCAGCACCACCCGGACGAAGTTCTCGGCCGAGCGGATCCGCCCCATCGCCTCGTCCGCGGGAACGACGATGCTGCGGTTCACCATCCGGCCGTGCTCGAGGGTGTACAGCTCGCAGGAGTCGATCGCCGTCTGGTCCAAGCCGTCGGTGCCGAAGAGGCGCCGGACGAGCCCGCCGGCCTTGCGGCCCTGGAAGGCCACCGAGACCTCCTCGCGCTGGACCATCTCCGCCCAGGAGACCTGGAACGTCATGGCCTGGCCGCCCTTGAATGTCACGAAGCCGTGCGCCGCGGCCTCGACGTCGGTCGTGCCCTTGGCAACGTCAGCGATGCCCCACGGGCCCTTGAAGGCCTTGTTGTTGATGTGGTCGCGGTAGGTCGTCGCGAGGATGTACGCGGGCTCCGGGTAGCCCATGAAGTAGAGCCCGAGGTCCATCATGTGAAGGAGGTCGATGAGCGGCCCCCCGCCCGAGAGCGCCTTGGTCGTGAACCAGCCCCCGAAGCCCGGAATTCCGGCGCGGCGGATCCACTTGGCCTGGCAGGTGTTGATGGCGCCGACCGTCCCGCCCGCGATGTAGTTCATCATCGCGTAGCTCTCGGGGCGCGCGCGGTTGTTGAAGTTGAACATGAGGACGCGCCTCGCCTTCAATGCGGCCGCGCGCAGCTGCTGCACCTCGCGGGCGCTGATCGCGGGCGGCTTCTCGCAGAAGACGTGCTTGCCGGCCCGCAGCGCCTGCAGGGCGAGGGGCGCGTGGAACTTGTTGGGCACGATGATCGAGACCGCGTCCAGGCCGGGCACTCCAGCCAGCATTGCCGAGAGCCCGCCGAAGGTGCGGCCTATTCCGTGCTTGGCCGCCGCCCTCTTCGCGGCGGCCTCGCTGACGTCGGCCATGGCGACGATCTCGGCGCCCGCCCGGCGAAACCCCGCCACGTGATAGCCGGTCATGCCGCCGGCGCCAACGATGCCGATCTTGATGCTCATATGAAGACCTTGGTTTGCTTTGTGTCCTGTGCCTGGCGTTGATGGTCGCGCCCCTCGGCGCGCCCCGGGATGCAGGCGGCCCCGGTCACTGGTTCTTCTTGTCGAATGCCGCGTCGAAGGCATGCGCGCTCGACGGGAAGTCCACGCGCCGCACGAAGGCCGCGGCCTCGGTTGCCCCGTGCACGCGGTCCATGCGGATGTCCTCCCACTCGACGGAGAGCGGGCCCTTGTAGCCCACGTCGTTCAGGGCGACGATGATGTCCTCGAACCTGATGTCGCCGTGCCCGAGGGAGCGGAAGTCCCACGCGCGCCGGGGGTCGCCGAAGCTCGTGTGGCCGCCGAACACGCCGGCCGTCCCGTCGCCGTGGCCCCACCACACGTCCTTCATGTGCACGTGGAAGACGCGCTTTCCAAACACGCGCACGAACTTCACGTAGTCGACGCCCTGGTAGCCCAGGTGCGACGGGTCGTAGTTGAAGCCGAAGCGCCTGTGCCCCTTAACGGCGGCGAGCGCACGCTGCGCGCTCGCGATGTCGAACGCGATCTCGGTCGGGTGGACCTCCAGGCCGAAGTTGACGTTGCAGGCGTCGAAGGCCTCGAGGATCGGCCCGAACCGGCGCGCGAAGTCCTTGAAGCCGTTCTCCCAGTACTCCTGCGAGGTGGGCGGGAACGCGTAGATCGAGTGCCAGATCGACGAGCCCGTGAAGCCGTTGACGACCGCGGGAAACTCCCCGGACGCTCGCTTGCCCGGGCGGGCGTCGAAGAACTTCCGGGCGGCCTTTGCCGTGGCGATCATTTTCCTGGCGGCGCGCCGGCGCACGCCCTCCGGGTCGCCGTCACCCCAGACGTCCGGCGGTATGATCGAGCGGTGGCGCTCGTCGATCAGGTCGCAGACCGCCTGGCCCACGAGGTGGTTCGAGACGGCCTGGCACATGAGCCCGTTCGAGCGCAGAAGCTCCCACTTTTCGCCGACGTAATCCGCCGACGAGAGGGCCCTGTCGACGTCGAAGTGGTCGCCCCAGCAGGCAAGCTCGACTCCGTCGTAGCCCATGGCCTTGACCAGTGGGGCGAGCTTTTCCAGGGGCATGTCGGCCCATTGGCCGGTGAAGAGCGTTACGGGGCGTGGCATGGGGATTGGGGGTTGGATTATTTGGGTTGGGGGGCGCGCATTCAAGCGCGTCCCCAGGTCTTCATCTGCTCGTAGCAAAGCCTGACGGAGGTGATGGGGGCGTGGCTGTACTCCTCCTGCTCGACAACGTACCACTCGACGGCGCCGACCGAGTCGGTCGCGGCGAACACCTGCTCGAAGTCGACCGGGCCCCCGCCAAGCTCCTTCTCGTCCTTGAGGTGGACGAGAGCGACCCTCGCGCCATGGTCCCTGATGAACTTCGCGGGCGAATAGCCGGCGTGGTCGGCCCAGTACACGTCGGCCTCTGCGAACAGGTCCCTGGGCTCGGTCGCGCCGAGCATCCAGTCGAAGGCGGGCCGCCCGTCGAATACCTGGAACTCCTGGTCGTGGTTGTGGAAGCCGAAGCGGATGCCGAAGCCGCGCATGACGCGGCCCACGGCCCCGAGCTGCTCGCCGATCCGCTCGCAGGCGGCCGAGGAGACGAAGTGCTCGGGCGGCCACCAGGAGCACACGACGTTGCGGCAGCCCAGAAGCAGCGCGTCGCCGATCACCGGGCCGGGGTCGCCGGCGAGGCTCGGGTAGGCGACGTGCATGCCCGCCACCTTGAGGCCGGCCGCGTCGAGGGCGGCCTTGGCGCCCCTAGCGTCGAGGTTGCCGTACCCCGCCAGCTCGACGCCCGCATAGCCGATCTCGGCCACGGCCGCCGCCGTGGCGGCGAAGTCCCGCTTCATGTCCTCCCTCACCGACCAGAGCTGGAGCGCGACCGGCACCTTGGCTGGGCGCGCGAGGCTGGGCTTGCCTGCGCTCATTTGATCCGGACCTCCCTGCCCGTGGCGGCTGAGACGTAGATTGCGTCAAGGATCTTCTGGACGGCCAGGGACTCCTCCGGCTTCACAAAGGGCTTGGCCTTGCCGAGGACGCAGTCGATGAAGTGCACCATCCTGTTCGTGTGGACGAGGGGGGGCAGCGGGTCCACCGACTCCGAGACGTACCCGCCGCGGGTCTGGCGCATCAGCGTCACGGGCGGCAGCGTGAGGCCGCCCTCGGTGCCGAAGAGCTGCGTCGCGTTCGCGTCGACCGCGGGCACGTGGGCCGCCCACGAGGCCTCGAGAAGCACGGTCCTGCCGCTCTTAAGCTTGATCAGCGCTATAGACAGGTCGTCCACGTCGAACTTCGCGCCCGGGTCGATCTCGCTGCGGCCCCAGCCCCCGTTGCCCAGGCCGCGCGGCCCGAACTTTGCGAAGGTCTGGCCGCTGACGCTGGCCGCGTCGAACTCGCCCATGAGGTAGAGGCAGCGGTCGAGCGCGTGCACGCCGATGTCGTACGTGCAGCCGCCCCCGGCGAAGCGCTTCTGGGTGAACCAGGAGCCGATGCGCGGTATGCCGGCCCTGCGCATCCAGGAGGTCTTCGCGTGGTAGACCTCGCCCAGGGCGCCGCTTTCCACGATCTGCTTGGCGGTCTGGCTCTCGGCGGCGAAGCGGAAGTTCTGGCCCACCATGAAGAGGACGCCGTGCTTCTTCGCCTCTGCGACCAGCAACGCGGCGTCCGCCGCGTTGGTGGCCATGGGCTTGTCCAGCATGACGTGCTTGCCGGCCTTGAGGGCCTCGAGCGCGACCTTCGCGTGGAGGTAGTTGGGCAGCGCGATGGACACGACGTCGATGTCGTCGCGCGCGAGGATCGCCCGGTAGTCCGCGACAAGCTCGGGTATCCCGAAACGCTCGGCGGCCTCCCGGCCCCGCTCCGGCGAGACCTCGGCGATCGCGACGACCCGGGCCGCGGGGTGGAGCCTGAAGCTGGCCATGTGGTCGTGCCCAATGGCGCCCGCGCCGATCACCGCGATCCTGCAGCCGCACTTCCTGCTTCGTGTCTTCATGTGGGTTTGGAGATGGGGAAGGCGTCAATCTTTGCCCGAAGGCGCCCGTTTGGCGATTTTTTTTGGTCCCGCCGCCGCGGAGGGCATGGCGGTCCCCGCCCGCCCTACCTATAGAGCCAGTAGCGCCGGCTCTCCTGCTGGTAAATGGCGTCGCGAGCCTGCCAGTCCCTCTCGTAGGCCTCGACGTCTATCCCGGCGCCCCGCGTCTTCAGGTCGTTGTAGAACTGCGTCGAGCCCCACACGACCAGGAAGGACCGGACCTCGGCCGGCGTCATGGAGGCGAAAGGGTTGCGCTTGTCGAACTTGCACGCGAGCTTCGCCATGTAGGCGCTCAGCTGCGTCGGCCTCCACTGGTCCCAGTCGGTGATCTCGGCGTAGAGGCCGAGCTCCGGCTTGCCCGTCTTGGAGTCGGGGACGCTCACCTGCCGGAACCCGATTCCGGGGATGCCGAGCGAGACGAGCTCCTTCTCCAGGGCGTCAAGCTTGACCCCGTGGAAGGAGATCCCTCGGAAGGGGTAGGCGCTTCCGATCCCGTTCTTGAAGCCGCCGCGCTCGCATCCGAGGCCCGTCATCGGGAACCCCTCGATTGCGGCAAAGTCGGGAATGTGGGGCGACGTCGGCACCCACCTGAGCCCGGTGTCGGGCCAGCGCATGCTGCGGCGCCAGCCGCGCATTGGGATGACAGTCAGGACGCCGCGGGCACGCGCCAAGTCGGGAATCTTGAGGACGTCGGGCGCCTCCTTCGCCATCCGCGCGAGCTCCCCGATGGTGAGCCCGTGGACGTAGGGCACGCGGAAGGCCCCGACGTAGCTTACCCACTGCGGGTCGAGCATGGGTCCGTCGACCTTCAGGCCACCCAGGGGGTTGGGCCGGTCAAGCACGATCACTTCGACGCCGTTCTCGAAGCATCCCTCCATGCATCTCTCCATTGCGCCGATGAAGGAATAGGCCCGGGAGCCGATGTCCTGCAGGTCGATGACCACGGCATCGACCCCCTTGAGCAGGCTCTTTGTCGGCTTGTTCGCGTATTTGCCGCTGTAGAGCGAGCGCACGGGCAGGCCGGTGCGCGCGTCGACGTAATTGGGGAAGTTCACGCCGGCCGCGTACTCGCCCCGGATTCCGTGCTCGGGCGCGAAGAGGGCGACCAGGCGCACGCCCGGCGCCCGGCGCAGGATGTCGATCGTGCTCTCGCCTCGCATGTTGACCCCGGCCGGGTGGGTCAGCAGGGCGATCGACTTGCCGGCGATCGGCGCGAAGCCCTCGGCCTGAAGCACGTCGACGCCCAGCATCACGGGGTGGGCGGGATCAAAGGCCGGCTTCGGCGCCGGCGGGGCTGCGGGCCCCTGGGCGGGCGGCGCCGGGGCGGCCTGCGGGGGCGGTGTCGCGCTGCAGCCCGCCATTCCCAGAAGCGGCGCCAGGCACGCGAGGCCGCGCCGGAGCGGGAGGGGCAGGAGGCTTGGCATCGCAGACGTATCGGGGAAGGCCGGGTCCCGGTCGAGCCGTTTCACGCGCGCGAAAGCGCGAGCCTGACCGCGCGCTCGAGGAATTCCGGCGCGCCCGGGAAGGCCTCGGCCGCCGCGGTCCCGGCCGGCGTGATCTCGTGCACGAAGAGGCCCGGAATTCCCCGCGAGAGCGCGATCCTGCCCGCGAAGACGTGGACCTCCTTGCCGAGCGAGAGCCCCAGCCTGGCCACGGCGCCCGGGCCCTTCCCGCGAAGCGACGTGTCGTCAAAGCGCCCCTCGCCGGTGACGACCAGGTCGGCGCCGGCGAGCCTTCGCTCGATGTCCAGCCAGGAAGCCACCAGCTCGAAGCCCGGGATCAGCACCGCCCCCGCCGCCGCCATGAGACCGAAGGCGATGCCACCGGCCGCGCCGGCCCCCGGATGCGAGGCCAGGTCGGCGGGGCGGCCGAAGTGGCGGCACAGCATTGCCGCGACGCTGGCCGTCTGCCGCTCGAGCTCGGGGAGGTCGGCGGGCGCAAGGCCCTTCTGCCCGCCGTACACGGCCGCCGCCCCGTTGGGCCCGAGGAGGGGGTTGTCCACGTCGCACGCGATCGCGATCGGCGGCAAGGGGCCCTCGATGCGCCCCTCGATGCGGCCGAGCCGCGCGAAGTCCGCCGGGGTGATGCGCGGAATCGGGCGCCCGGAGCCGTCCGCAAAGGACAGTCCAAGGGCCCCCAGGGCGCCGAGGCCCAGGTCGTGGGTGGCGCTACCGCCGACGCCCAGGAGAACGGATTGGACGCCGGCCTGCGCCGCGGCCCGGATGAGTTCGCCGGTCCCCCGCGACGACGCCAGGAACGGATCGCGCAGCTGCGGCGCAAGCAGGGCGAGCCCGCTGGCCGCTGCCATCTCGACGACGCCGACCCGGGAGCCCGGCACGGCCGCGGCAAGGCGCGCCCTCGCCCCGGCCCGGATCGCGTCCGCAGGCACGATGCCGATCGACGCCCTCACGGGCTCCCCCCTGGGCCCGGCCACGGTGTGGCTCGACTCCCGGCCGCCGGCCGCCCTTGTCAGGATCGCCGCAAAGCCCTCGCCGCCGTCGGTCAGCGGGCAGCGGTCGGCTTCCCAGCCGAGGCCGGAGACGACCCCGGCGGCGACGTCGCACGCCTGGGCGGCGCCGATCGAGCCCTTGAACTTGTCGAACGCCACGAGGACGCGCATGGGAGGAGCGTTGATACATCCGGCGCGCGCCGGTTTGCAATCCATCCGGACGTGGCGAGCATGGGGCGATGTCCGGCAGGCCCATTCCCACCGAGGTGCAAGAAGTGCGCGTCGTGCCGCTCGACATCCCGCTCAGGGCGCCGTTCGGCATCTCCCGGGGGGCCCAGCAGACCGCCGCAAACGCGCTGGTGCGCGTGCAGCTTGCGGACGGCACGGTCGGTTACGGCGAGGCCGCGCCGTTCCCGGCCTACAACGGGGAGACCCAGGCGTCGGCGCTTGAAGCCCTCTCGCTTGCCGCGGAATGGGTGCGCGGGCGAGACGCGGCCGGCTGGAGGGGGATCGGCGCCGAGCTGCGCTCTCGCTCCGGCGGCTGTGGCAGCGGCGTCTGCGCCCTGGAGACGGCCCTGCTGGACGCGGTGTGCCGCCGGGAGGGCGTGCCGCTCTGGCGGCACTTCGGGGGGGCCGGCACCGAGCTTGAGACCGACATGACGGTGACCCTGGGCACGAGCGGCGAGGCCCGCGACGCCGCGCGCCACATCCGGGGCAGGGGCATCAGGATGATAAAGGTGAAGGTCGGCGCGCCGGGCGGGGCGAAGGAGGACCTGGACCGAATCCTTGCCGTGGCGCAGGAGGCCCCCGGGGCCCCGCTCATCCTAGACGGCAACGCTGGCCTGGGGCGAGCCGGGGCGTCGCGCCTCGCCGCCGGCCTCAAGGCAGGCGGCATCACCCCCGCTCTCCTCGAGCAGTGGCTGCCGCGGGACGACATTGACGGGATGCGGGCGCTCCGAGCCGAGACGGGGTGGCCGCAGGCGGCCGACGAGAGCGTGTCCAGCGCGGCAGACGCGCGCCTGCTCGCGCGCGCGGGCGCCGCGGACGTTTTCAACATCAAGCTGATGAAGGCAGGCATAGCCGAGGCGCTCGAGGTGGTCGCCGTGGCGCGCCATGCGGGCATAGGGCTCATGATCGGAGGCAACGTCGAGTCAATGCTGGCCATGACGGTTTCCGCGTGCCTCGCGGCGGGCCTCGGCGGCTTCGCGTACGCCGACCTGGACACGCCCCTCTTCCTTGCCAAGAACCCCTTCGAGGGCGGCTACAGGCTGGACGGCGCCAGGATCTCGGTCGGCCACATCGGGGCGGGCCACGGCGTCGTTCCGGCGGGCCTTTTGCTTTGAAGGCGCGGCCGGGGTAGGATTGGCTCGGCCGCCATGGCAAACCACGGCTGCCTGGCGCTGTGCCAGTCCGGTTTCGAGCACCTCCTGGTCCGCGAGATGGGGAGCGTGGGAGCCGCCGCGTCCGCAAGCGGCCCGGGCTGGGTGACGGCCGCCGCGAGCGAGGCGGCGCCGCTTCGGGGCGCCGCGTTCGCCCACGCGCTCCTGGACGTCGAGGTCGTGGCCGAGGGCGAGCGGGTGAACGAGATCGCGCAGCGCATCGCGGACTTCTTCGCGGCGAGCCTCGTCGGTGAGCGGGTCGAGGGGGCCTGGCCGTGCGTCTTCGGCGCCGGGCAGGACGTCGCCGGCCTCGGGCGCCGCGTCGCCGCCGTCGAGGCCGCGTTCCGCGACATCCTGAAAAAGCGGCTCGGCCGCGTGGCGAAGCTCGCATCGGCGCAAAGGCCGCGCGTGGGCGCCGCCCGGGGGCTCTTCGTGTGGTTCACGGATTTCGGGCGGGCACACGTCGCGCGCAGCGCGTACCTGTGCGGCCCCTGCAGGATGGCCGACGATGACAGCGCGCCGTCGCGCTCCTACCTCAAGGTCGAGGAGTCCTACGCCATCATCGGCCGCGAGCCCGGGCCCGGGGAGATCGTCTGCGACCTCGGCGCGGCGCCCGGGGGGTGGAGCTACAGCGCGGCCAAGCGCGGGGCGCGCGTGGTCGCCGTGGACAACGGACCGCTCAAGGGCGGGGCGCTCGCCAACCCCTTGATCGAGCACAGGCGCGAGGACGCGTTCGGGTTCAGCCCGGCCGGGGGCGCCGCCTACGACTGGCTCTTCTGCGACATGCTCGAGGACCCCCGCAGGGTGCTCCAGGCGGTGCTCTCCCCGTGGCTGCGCGGCGGCTGGTGCAGGCGCTTCATCGTCAACCTGAAGTTCGGCCGGGTCGACCCAATCGAGCTCCTCGGGGACCTGCGGTCCGCCGGGTCGGCGCTCTCGACACACGCCCGCGGAGCGCGGATTGTGCACCTGTACCATGACAGGGAGGAATTCACCGTGACCGGATCGCTCCCGCCGTGAAGGCCCGCGAGACGCTCATCTGCGGGCTGGCCGCGGTGCGCTCCCGCTTCCGCAGGGACGCCTCGTCGATCGCGCGCCTGTACTTTGACGCGCCGACCTCGAAGAGGGTGGGCGTGATGTGCCGCGCGCTCGCCGCCGCGCGCAAGGTCTACCGGTGTGTCGGGCCCGCGGAGCTCGAGAAGATCGCGGGCTCCGTCCACCACGGCGGGATTGTCGCCGTCGTGTCCGATGAGGCCCCGAGGGTCCCGTCCGCGGGCGACATCGAGGAGTGGGCCCGCGGCATGGAGGACCTTGTCGTGCTGGACCGAGTCGGCAACGCGCACAACCTGGGCGCGATCGCCCGGACCGCCGCGTTCTTCGGGGTCAAGAGGATCGTCATCGCCGGCGACGCGTCGGCGGCCCGGCCGGGTCCCGCGGCCTACCGCGTGGCCGAGGGCGGGCTGGACGCCATCGAGGTCTGGTGCGTCCCCGCCGTTGCGCCCTTCCTGCGGGAGCTCGCCGCAGCTGGCTTCGACGTCGTCGGCGCGGCGACGCGGGGCGGCGAGCCGGCCGCCGAGCGGGGTTCTCCCGGGCCCTGGGCCCTGGTCTTGGGAAACGAGGAGGAGGGGCTCGCCCCCGCGGTCGAGGCCGCCTGCACGCGCCGGATCACCCTGAGCGGAAGCGGCCGGGTCGAGTCCCTCAACGTGTCCGCCGCCGCCGCCATCCTCATCCACGCGCTCGGCGCTCGCCGCAAGGGGCGGGCGCGCGCCCGCCCGCAAATGGGGGAAAACAGGTTGCACGGGCGGGGCTCTTGAGAAACATTTCCCGCCCTTAACCTATGAAACTTAGCCCCGTCCCCCTCGTCGTCCTCGCGCTCCCTCTGCTCTGCCCGCGCCTTTCCATGGCCCAGACCCAGGCCGCGCCGCCGGCGGCGCCCGCGCCCGCGGCGCCCCAGCAGGATGAGGAGAAGAAGACGGAGCTGGGGAAGCGCATGGATCGCGTGGGCAAAGCGTTTCGCAAGCTAAGGAAGCAGGTGGCGGACCCGGCCCAGAACGAGTCGTCGCTTCAGCTGATCGCGACCATGCAGGCCGCTGCCAAGGAGGCCCTGCAGTTCAATCCGGCGAAGGCCGACGACCTGCCGGCCGACCAGAGGCCCAAGTTCGACGAGGATTTCAGGGCCGGCGTCAACCAGCTGCTCGACAAGCTTTCGGCGCTCAAGGACACGGTCGCCGCGGGCAAGAACGACGAGGCCGCGAAGATGGTGGCCGACATCATCGATTTCGAGAAGAAGGAGCACAAGGAGTTCCGCAGGCCGGAGAAGGACTGATTGGAAGGCCCCGGGCCTCTCCCTCCGCGTCAGGGTTGCCCCGCCGCCTCGCGGCGCTCTCTCTCAACCGCCTCCAGGAGCTGCGCGCAGAGGCGCTCGACGAGGGCGGCCTCGCCGGCCAGATCCGGGTCGCTGTAGGCCGCCGCGAATTCCTGGAGGTCCGCGGCCGCGGCCGACAGCGCCAGCGCGCCCACCAGCCGCGCGTGGGAGAGCACCCTGTGCGCGGCGGACGCGACCGCCGCCCTGGAGCCGCCGGCCCGCGCCCGGCCGATCCCCTGAGCCGCCTCGGCAAGCGAAGCCGCGAACCTCGAGAGTTCCCGCTCCAGGCCCGCCCGGCTCCCGTCGGCCAGCTGCCGCATCACTCCGAAGTCCAGCCCGCCGTCCGCGCCGCGAAGCGGCGCGTCCCCGGGCGGCGCCGAGCTGAGCGGCATGCCGGCCGCGGCGAGCGCCGACCGCAGCTTCTCGGGCGTGATCGGCTTGGAGACGAACGTGTCCATCCCGGAGGCCAGGCAGGAGTCCTTGTCGGCTGACGTCGAGAGGGCCGTCGTCGCGATGATGAGCGTGTGTGCGCCCCGGGGCTCGATCGCGCGGAACGACCGCGCGACGTCGAACCCGCTGAGGCCGGGCAGGTCGCAGTCGAGGAACACGGCGCTGTAGGGAACCGTCGCGAGCCGGGACAGTGCCTCGCGCCCGTCGGCGGCGAACTCAACGCTGAAGCCGATCTTGCGCAGCATCATCCCGAGCGCGCGGGCGTTGTACTCGATGTCCTCGACGACGAGGGCCCGGGCCCCGCGCGCGTCGTAGCGCTCCGGGCCCGGCGAGACGTGGGCCGTCTCCAGCGGCAGGCGCATGTAGAAGGTCGAGCCCAGGCCCGGGGCGCTCTCGACCCCCACGGATCCCCCCATCCGCTCGGCGAGCGCCCTGCAGACGGCGAGCCCCAGCCCGGTGCCGGGGATCGCGGCGTTGCGCGCCGGCTTGAGCCTGGAGAACCGGATGAACAGGTTTCTCTGCTCGGACGCGGGGATTCCCCGGCCGTTGTCCCTGACGGCGAGGACGATGCTGGCGCCGTCGACCCGCGCGGAGAGGACCACGTGGTCGGCGCCGAACTTGAGCGCGTTCGCCGCGAAGTTGACCATCACCTGCTCTATGCGGGCCGCGTCGCCGACGATCCACCCAGGGACCGCGGGCTCGACCAGGGCCTCCAGCCTGGCGCCGCCGGACCCGGGCTTGAGCATCTTCACGACGGCGTCCAGGACGTCCCTGGGGCTCAGCGGGGTCCTCACCACCTTGTACTCGCCCGCCTCGATGGCCGCGAAGTCGAGAACGTCCTCCACCAGCGATGCGAGGAAGGAGGCGCAGTTGCACAGGGTCCCGACGAGCTCCCTCTGGCGGGGGCTGAGCGGCGTCTCCGCTAGCTCGAGCGCGGTGCCCATGATGCCCCCCATGGGGTTTCGGATCTCATGGCTCATGTTGGCGACGAACTCCGTCTTGGCGGCGTTCGCCTTCTCGAGCTCGAGCGTGCGCTGGCGCACCATCTCCTCCAGGACGTCGGCGCGCCGCCTCAGGGCGCCTAGGCGAAGCCTCACGAGCCCCGTGACGGCGGCCACGCCGGCGAGGCCGAGCGCGCAGTAGGCCAGGGGTGTGCGCCACCAGGGCGGCGTGACGACGAGGCGCAGGTCGGCCGCCTCGCCGGCCTCGCCCGAGTCCGAGACCAGCCGCACCCGCAGGTCGTAGCGGCCCTCGCGCAGCCCCGAGATGTCCCGCTCCGCCGAGTCGGTGGGCGCCGACCAGTCGCCCTCGACGCCCTCAAGCATCGTCTGGAAGCGCTCGGTCTCGCGGTTCGCATAGTCGAGCGAGCTGTACTGCACGTGGATTCCCCGGTTCGAGTAGGGGATCGGCCCGGCGACCTCCCTGTCGGGGCCGCCGCCCGCCGGCCGCGCCCAGGCGCGCACGATGGGCCTCGGGGGAGCCGACGCGCCCGCGAGCACCCCGGGCTCCGCCCTGAGCAGGCCCTCGCTTCCGCAGATCCACAGGACCGAGCCCCGGGCCGACGCGGTGGTGTGAAGCCCCAGGAGCGACCCGATCGTGGCAAGGCCCTCGAACGAGCTCGGGGCCCATGCCGCCGTCCGGCCCGTGACCGCGATCCTCCCGATCCTGGCCGAGTGCCCGCCCGAGCCCGGGTCGAGCGCGACCCACACGGAGCCGTCCGGCCCGGGGTTCGAGATGGCCGACGGGTCGCCCTCGGGGAACCCAGCGACGGGCACGAACCTGTCGGATGCCGCGTCGAGGAGGAACGCGCCGGAGGAGCCCACGGCGACGATCGCGGAGGAGGCGCGGCTCACGAGCACCGGGCCCGCTTCGGGAATGGGACCGAACCGGGGCGCGGCGGGCGCGCACCGGGTGGTCCCCGGTCCGGCGACGAGGAGGCCCCTCGACGCCGTGCCGATCCAGAGGCGCCCGGACGGCTCGTCCACGACGCTGTCGGCGTAGTCGGGAAGCGAGTCGGCGACGACCGCCGATCGTCCCGAGGCGGGGTCAACGCGCAGCACGCAGTCGGAGCCCGAGACGAGGATCTCGCCCGGCCAGGCCCGCGAGGGGGCGGTCCTGAAGACGACGTCGCCGGTGCCGCCAATCTGGCGCATCCCCCCGGGCTCCAGGAGCCCCAGCCCCTGGTAGTGGCCGACCACGATGCCCAGGGGCGTGTCGAGCAGGCTGTAGAACCGGCTGCTCGTGACCCCGGTCGCGCGGAAGCGCCCGAGGCCCGCGGAGGGGTCCGCGGCCAGGCGCATGATATCGCTGTGCGAGGCGATGAAGGTGTCCCCGGCGTGCTCGGCGAGCGCCTCGCAGCCGCCCGGGGGGTACCCGGCGCGCTCGCCGTACAGGGCCGCGCCCGACCCCAGCGCGATGCGAACGATGTGGGCGGGGCCCATCGACCAGAGGGCCCCGTCGCGCGCGATGAACAGGCCGTAGATCTGGTTCGCGGGCAGCCCGGCGCCCTTGTCGAGGATGCGCCGGATGCGCCCGGTGCGGTCCGCGATCGCGATTCCGCCCTGCAGGGTGCCGACGGCCAGGGAGCCGTCGCCCAGGCGCACCGCGCATGTCGGCGTGTTTCCCCTGAGGAAACCCGAGGCCTGCGTGGCCTCGGGCGCCCGCGCCCCCTTGCGGATCACCTCGAGGCCGCCTTTGGTCAGGATGAGCCAGTCGTCGCCGGAGTCGTCGAGCCAGCGGATGTCGGCTGAGCCGAGCACGGACGCGGCGGCGACGAGCTCGGGCCCCGACTCGCCGATCCTGAGCAGCCCGAGCGGGGGATAATGGACGTAGATTGCCCGCGCCGTGCGCATCGACCAGAGCAGCCGCAGACCGGGGTACTCCCAGGTGGAGAACTTCCCCGAGTTCCATCGCAGGACCCTGTCATGGGTGACGAAGAGCGCGCGGCCGGGCCCCTCGGCGTAGACCCGCCACACGTCGCCAAGGGCCTGCAACCCGCGGGGAAGGCTGGGGACTAGGGAATGATAGGCCAGCTGGCCGCCGGGGCCCGGTGCGAGCCAACCGATCTCGTTAACGCCTGCCGCCCAGATCCTGCCGTCGGGCCCAATGTCCAGCCCACGGATGCTGTAGGTCGGGTCCATGCGCTCCGGATGCCAGCGGTCGCCGTCGAACGTGACGACCGTGTCGCAGCCGAAGTACATCATCCCGGCGCGGTCCTGGGCCGCGGACCAGGCCATGGTGCGCACGCCGGTGTCGCGGGCCGTGAAGACGCGAAGCGGGGGCATCCCGTCCGTGTCCTGCGCCTCCTGCGGAGGCGCAGGCTCCGCGGGCGCCTGCGCGTGCGCTAAGCGCGCCGGGAAGAGCGCGCAGGCGGCAAGGAGGCACAGAAGGGGGTGCGCTGCGGTGCGAATGGGACGTCGACGGTGCGCCCCCCGGTCCGCCCCGGTGAATGCGGATCTTTACCGGGAATCCGGTAAGCGCGCGCAAGGCGCCAGGCAGCCCTCAGGGCCTGACGATGTCCACGGTGCGCTCGGACACGTACTGCCCGCCGCCGGGCGCGCGCGCCCTCACCTGCAGGACGTGCGCGCCCACCGCCAGGTCCGCCGGGAGCGTGCCGCGCCAGAGGTGGTAGCAGACCACGGGAGGGGGAAGCCTCGGGCCCGCAAGGGGGCGCGCGGCCCTGTCCTGGGCAAGGTAGGCGTCGGCATACGAGGGGTCCCACCCGAGCGTGCGGGCCATCGGGAGCCAGGCGCGGCTGTCGATTCGCGCCTCCACGGCCCACTGGTCGTCCCCGTTGAACACGTTCGCGAAGAACGAGACGTAGCCCTGGTGGTGGGCCACGGCGGCCGGCGCATGGACCTCCAGCTGGTGGTCCGCCTGCAGCAGCGCCGGAAAGTAGTCCATCGAGACGGAGCCGCCGTTGAACCCGAGGAGCGCGTACCCCGGCGGCGTTCCGTCCGCCATCGTGGACACGGGCACGCCGTCGGGCCCGGGCGGCCCGCCCCAGAAACCTCCGCAGGCGGCCGCGACGTTGTACTCGTGAAGCGGCGCCGCCCCCGTCCAGCCGTCCGCCGGCCCGTGCTCCACGTGGCGCTGGTAGTGGGTGTGGCCGGAGAGGATGAGGACGTGGACGCGCTCCCTTAGCATCCCGAACAGGCGCATGCGGTCCGGCGCCCGGAACGTCTCCGGGCTGTCCGGGTAGGGCAGAAAGAGGGGGATGTGCACTATCAGGACCAGCCACTCGTCACGCGGGGATGTCTTGAGCACGTTCGAGAGGAATTCGAACTGGTCCGGCCGCAGCCCTCCGATGAAGCGGGGCCCGCCGAGCGGCCTCACGTCGTCCAGGGCCACGAACAGCGCGGGCCCCGCGTGGAACGCGTACGTCGAGGGCCCGTAGACCGACTCGAAGGCTGCGACGCTGGCGCCCTCGTCCGGCGTGCCCAGGGCCTTGTCGTGGTTGCCGGGGACGCTGTACCAGGGCACGCCCACGCCGCCCAGGAGGGCGTTCACGCGACCGAACAGGTCCGGCCTGTCGTAGACTATGTCGCCGAGCGTAACGCCGAGCGCCACGTCGGGCCTCCTGCCGAGGCGCGCCAGCAGGCCCCTCTCCAGGTACCCGGCCTCGGCCTCGGACGATGGCTGCGGGTCCGTGAGCACGAGAACGCGCAGCTCGACCGGCTCATGCCGGGGCCGCAGGGGGAAGTTCAACTCGCCGGAGGCGCCGGCCGCCGGCGCCCCGAGGCGGGCCACGTTGTCCGCGCCAAGGGGAGGGCACCAGCCCCGCGGCTTGATGACGAACACTCGCTGCCCGGCCCTGTCGGGCAGCCGGTAGAAGCCGCTCGGGTCGGTCAGGGTGACGTCGACGCCGTTCGACACGGCGACCGAGGCGATGCCCGGTTCGCCGGCGCCGCGCAGGCCGTCCCCGTTGCGGTCGTCGAACACGAATCCGGTCGCGGCGAACAGGCGGGAGGCCGCGGCGAGCGCGGCGACCATCGCGCCCAGGACGGCCGCGCGCGGGCTCATCGGTGGCCGGAAACCCCGTGCGGGACGTAGGGGGCCTCCAGCGAGGCGACCTCCTGCGGCGTCAGGTTCAGGGCGAGGGACTGGGCGGCGTCCTCAAGGTGGTGGGGCTTGGACGCCCCGATGATCGGGGCGACGACGCCGCGCTTGCCGCGCAGCCAGGCGAGGGCGACCTGGGCCGGCGTGGCGCCGCGTGCGGCCGCCACGGCATGCACCGCGGCGATGACCGCGCGGTCCGCCTCCGGGAGCTCCGCCCCGTAGAGCATGCGCGCGTACTCGTCGGTCTTCGTGCGGGCCGTTGCGCCGGCGCCCGCGCCGCGGGCCAGGAGCCCGCGCGCAAGCGGGCTCCACGGGATCAGGCCGACCGACCGGTCGGCGCACAGGGGGATCATCTCGCGCTCCTCCTCGCGGTAGAGCAGGTTGTAGTGGTTCTGCATCGTCACGAACGGGGACCATCCCCGGGCGCCGGCGACGCCCAGCATCTTGGCGAACTGCCATGCGAACATCGACGACGCGCCAAGGTGCAGCACCTTGCCCGCGCGAACGAGGTCGTCCAGCGCCCCCATCGTCTCCTCGATCGGGGTCTCGGGATCGAACCGGTGGATCTGGTAAAGGTCGACGTAGTCGGTCCCCAGACGCCGCAGGCTCGCCTCGATCGAGTGGCGGATGTGCTTTCGCGAGAGGCCGCGCTGGTTCGGGTCGTCGCCCATCGCGTTGAATACCTTGGTCGCGACGACGACGCGGTCGCGGCCGGGCCCGAAGTCCTTCAGGGCCCGCCCCAGGACCTCCTCGCTCGCCCCAAGCGAGTACATGTCCGCCGTGTCGAAGAAGTTGATCCCGAGCTCGAGGGCGCGCCGGATGAACGGTCTGGCCTCCTCCTCGTCGAGCACCCAGTCCCTCCATTTCTTGGAGCCGTAGGTCATGCACCCGAGGCAGAGCCTCGAAACCTTCAGCCCCGTCGAACCCAGGTTGACGTAGTCCATGGCGCGGCGGGTTCAGGCCTTCGGCGCCGCCCCGTGGTGGGCTGCGTGGGCGGCGTAGGCGGCCGTGTCCGAGATCATGGCGTCTAGGGTCGCCGCGAGCGGCTCGATCCGCACGAGTCCCGAGAAGACAGCCTTGTCGCCGATCGCGTCCTCGAGGACGAAGGCCGGGCGCTGCGTGATCCTGTGCGCGTGGAACTCCGCGGTGCTCGCCTGGACGCGCGCGACGACGGCGGCGGATTCCGCGCTCGCCCTGAGCTTTTTCGCCGGGACGCCGCAGGCCTTTGAGGCCACGGCGGCGGCGACCGCCATGTCGCCCACCTTGCGACCCTCGACCAAGGCGGCCCGGGTGATGGCCAGCCGCACCGTGTCGTCCGAGAACCCGAAGTCCCTGGCGGCCTCGGCGACGAGGTTCGGGCTCGAGTAGTCGCCCCTGCGCGCCTCCTCGAACCAGCCGGAGTTGAGCATGAGCGGCGAGCGCATGACGGTGCTGCCGCTGCGCCGGTAGAACCAATCGCACTGGGCGCGCGAGACCGGGAAGTCCTCGTGGCGCATGAGAGCGATCCTCCACTCGAACTCGGCGCGGCCGGCGTATCTTTGCTTGAGCTCGGCCCAGGAGGGCTCCACCCAATGGCACCAGGATGACAGGACCTCGACGTAGTAGGTGACCTTCATGTGGGAAATGGAGCGGGCGGCGGGCCCCGCGTCAAGGTGCGCGGGCTGGACAGGGGGCGGCGGGCCAAAAGGGGGAATTGTAAAGGGGTGACGGGCGTGCTTTCGTGGGCGCCAATGAGAGTCCTAGGCATAGACATTGGGGGCTCGGCGATCAAGGGCGCTCCGGTCGACACGGCCACCGGCCGCCACCTTGCGGGACGGTTCAGGATCGAGACGCCCCTGCAGCTGTCGCCGGTGGAAATGGCGGAGGCCGCGGGGATGATCGGCGCGCACTTCAGGTGGCGCGGGCCGGTCGGGATCGGGTTCCCGGGCGTCGTCCACGGGGGCACGATCCTAACCTCCGCGAACCTCGACAAGAAGTTCATCGGCTGCGATGCACAGGAGCTCTTCTCGAAGGCCCTTGGGCGACCCGTTGCGATCACGAACGACGCGGCGGCCGCGGGGCTGGCCGAGATGAAGTTCGGCGCAGGCCGCCGGTTTGCCGGAAAGGCGCTCATGCTCACCCTGGGCACAGGCATCGGCTCCGTGCTCTTCTTCCGCGGGGCGCTCTTTCCCTGCGAGCTTGGCCACCTGCAGATGGACGGCCGGGACGCGGAGCGGCGCGTGTCGGCGGCCGCGAGGCGCCGCAAGGGCCTCACGTGGAAGCAGTGGGGGCGCCGGCTCAGCCTCTATGTCGGCACCCTGGAGGACCTGTTCTGGCCGGAACTCATCATCATCGGGGGCGGCGTGAGCGCAAAGCACGACAGGTTCTTCAAATACATCACCACCCGGGCTCGCCTCGTGCCGGCCGAGTTCCTGAACGAGGCCGGGATCGTGGGCGCGGCGCTCTGGGCCGAGCAGGAGCGCCGCTCCTAGGGCCCCCCCGGGCCGCCCGCCCATCCGCCGGGCCGCCCGTTCATCAAAGTTCGGTGTAACTTTCAGCCGCGGTCGGTGTTGTGGTGTCATGCCAAGCGACACCCAGCCCGCTGCCGGAGGCGCCGTGCAACCCGCAGGCGCCCGACCGGTTATCCCTTGCCCGTTGTCAGTTGTGTTGGCGTGGGGGGGCCCCCGGGGCCCCTCCACGCGTATTCGCAGGCGGGCGCGGGCAGATATCCTGGGTTGATCGGTTGACCGCTATCCATTTACACGTGAATGCTACACCAATGACCGCCGACCTCTCCCCTGGAACCGCGACCGTGCAGTCCTCTGCGGCTAAGCCGCGCAGGAAATCCAAGCTCAAGTGGTGGGTCATCGGCCTATCCGCGCTCCTGCTGGTGGCCATCGTGCTCGCCGTGATGAAGAAGCGAAGCGCGAACGTCGGAATCGCCGTCACCACGGACAAGGCCACGGTCAAGACGATCGTCCAGGTCGTGACGGCCACGGGCAAGGTCCAGCCCGAGGTCGAGGTGAAGATCTCGCCCGAGGTGTACGGAGAGATCGTGGCCCTGCCGTTCAGGGAAGGCGCGCATGTGGACAAGGGCGAGGTGATCGTGAAGATAAAGCCCGACTTCTATCAGGCCCAGGTCGACCAGCAGACGGCGGCCGTCGCGGCCGCCCGCGCGGGGGCCGAGAACAGCCAGGTGCAGCTCGAGAAGGCCGAGGCGGACCTGAAGAAGTACCAGGACCTCTACGACCGGAAGCTCGTCTCCGACTTTGACTACGTCACGTACAAGACGGCGTATGACGGGGCCAAGGCCGCGCGGCAGTCGGCGCTCGCCCAGGTCGAGGAGGCCGAGGGCCTCCTCAAGCAGGCCAAGGACTCCCTGTCGAAGACCTCCATCTTCGCCCCGATGGACGGCACCGTCAGCTCGCGCTCCTCGGAGGTCGGCGAGCGCGTCCAGTCCTCCAGCGAGTTCGCGGGGACGGAGATCATGCGCGTCGCCGACCTGAGCAAGATGGAGGTGCGGGTCAAGGTGAACGAGAACGACATCGTCAACGTCAAGGTGGGCAACCCCGTGAAGATCAGCATCGACGCCTACCCGGACCGCAAGTTCATCGGGACAGTGCGCGAGATCGCGGCCTCGGCCGACAACAACGGCGGCAGCGGAAGCGGGACCTCCGGGCAGTCCTCGGGCACGGTCTCGGACGAGGTGACCAATTTCATCGTCAAGATCCGCATTGCGGACAAGGACGCGACGCTGAGGCCGGGCATGAGCGCGACGGCCGACATCGAGACGCAGACCGTGAAGGACGTGGTGGCGATCCCGATCCAGGCGGTGACCGTGAGGGACAAGGCCGGCATGAACGCCGACGAAATCGCGAAGAAGAAGGAGAAGGAGGTCAAGGACCGCTCGGGCAACGACATCGAGGTGACCAACGACAAGACGGACTCCCAGCGCGACCGCGAGAAGCTGCTGCGCATCGTCTTCGTGCGCGACGGCGACAAGGTCAAGGCGGCCAAGATCGAGACCGGGATCGCCGACAACACGGACATCGAGATCAAGTCCGGCGTGAAGGCGGGCGACGAGATCGTCTCGGGCAGCTACGCAGCCATCAGCCGCCTGCTCAAGGACGGCTCGAAGATCCGCATCGAAAAGCCCAAGGCCGAAACGGCCGAGACCAAGTAGGCCACGCCACGCCATGACGCCCCCGGCACCCGCTGAGCTGCGCGTGATGCGCCCGGTAGGCCCCCTTGTGATCTCGATCGAGGGGGTGACGAAGCTCTACCAGATGGGCGAGGAGACGATCCATGCCCTGCGCGGGGTGTCCCTCGAGATCCGGCGCAACGAGTACCTGGCCATCATGGGCCCGTCGGGCTCCGGCAAGTCGACCCTCATGAACATGCTCGGCTGCCTGGATACCCCCACCTCGGGCAGGTACGAGTTCAACGGCAACGACGTCGCCGGGATGGTCGACGACGAGCTTGCGGAGATCAGGAACCGCGAGATCGGATTCGTCTTCCAGACCTTCAACCTGCTCGCCCGCTCCGACGCCCTGCGAAACGTCGAGCTGCCGCTCATCTACGCCGGCGTTCCGCGCCACGAGCGCCACGAGCGCGCGCGCCTGGCCCTGGAGAGCGTGGGCCTTGCCGACCGAATCCACCACAAGCCCAACGAGCTCTCGGGCGGGCAGCGCCAGAGGGTCGCGATCGCCCGGGCCCTGGTCAATCGGCCGTCGATCATCCTGGCCGACGAGCCCACCGGCAACCTCGACTCGAAAACGGGCGTCGAGATCATGGACCTGTTCGAGGATCTCTACGATCGAGGCAACACGCTGATCGTCGTCACGCACGAGGAGTCGGTGGCGCGCCATGCGCGCAGGATTGTACGGCTGCACGACGGCCTGATTGAGAGCGACCGCCTCGCGGAATAGAAGGCGCGCCATGGGCAGGCTACTCTACGAGTTCAACGAGTCCGTGCGGATCGCGATGGCGCAGATCCGCGCGAACAAGATGCGCTCCGCGCTGACCGCGCTGGGGGTCGTGATCGGCATCGTGGCGGTGACCCTCATGGGGACGGCGATCCGGGGCATCGACATAGGCTTCGAGAAGAGCCTGGCGATGCTCGGCGGCGACATCCTCTACGTGGACAAGTGGCCCTGGCTCGGGGCGGAGGACTGGTGGAACTACGTCGACCGCCCCTACGTGAAGCCCGAGGACGTCCTGAAGCTCAACAGGATCATCGACTCGACCGAGAACTCGGAGCTCGAATTCGCGGTGTTCTCGGCGTTCCGCGCGACGGCGCTCAAGGCCAACGGACTGAGCGTGAGCGGAGTCTTCACCAGGGGCACCTCGGCCGACTACGGGCGCGTCCTCACGGCGGACTTCGCGGAGGGCCGGCTCTTCACCGACGCCGAGGACCAGGCCGCAAGGCAGGTCTGCATCCTTGGAAGCGACGTCGCCCAGGCGTTGTTCCCGGCGCGCTCGGCGCTAGGAGCCACCGTGATCGTCGCCGGCCAGCCGTTCGAGGTGATCGGCGTCCTCGCGCGCCAGGGGTCGTTCCTTGGTCTCTTCAGCTTCGACAACCAGATGGTCATGCCGCTCGGCGCCTTCCACAAGTACTACGGCGTGCGCAACGACGAAACGGAGATCATGGTCAAGATGAAGGACAAGAACCGCATCGACCAGGCCCGCGAGGAGCTGACCGGGGACATGCGCCGCGTGCGGGGACAGCAGCCGGGCCAGCGGGACAACTTCTCGATAAACGGGGGCGAGGCGTTCAAGGAGAAGCTCGACCCGATCAAGAAGGGCATCGCGTTCGCCGGCCTGTTCGTGACCGGCCTGGCGCTCTTTGTCGGGGCCATCGGGATCATGAACATCACGTTTGTCAGCGTTAAGGAGCGCACGAAGGAGATCGGGACCCGCAAGGCCCTCGGCGCCCGCCGCTTCACCATACTCCTGCAGTTCCTGATAGAGGCCGTTTCGATCTGCGTGCTGGGCGGCGTCATCGGGCTCGGCCTGACCTACGGCCTGTTCGCGGGGGTCAAGGCGGCGATGCCCAACTTCCCGATCGAGTTCTCCCTGCTCCTCGTCGTCGTGTCGATGCTGGTGTCCATCGCCACGGGGGTGCTTTCAGGCATCATCCCGGCCTGGGGGGCGTCACGCCTGGATCCGGTCGACGCGCTGCGCTATGAGTGAGATACTCAGGATGGCGTTCGGCGCGCTCGGGACGAACAAGCTGCGCTCGTTCCTCACGATGTCGGGCATCACGATCGGCGTCTTCTCCGTGATCGGGGTGATGACGGCGGTCTCCGCCCTTCGCGGCTCGATTGAGACGGGCCTGAGCTTCCTCGGCTCGAACATGTTCCAGTTCTCCCGCTGGCCGGCCTTCGGGGTCAACGGCTCCGACGCGTTCAAATACGAGTCGCGGCGCCGGATTACCCTCGAGCAGGCGGACCGCTACATCGACATGATGAAGGGCACGGCCGACATCGTGTGCCTCAAGGTCTTCGCGAACGGCAACCCCCTCGTGCAGGCCTCCTATGGCAACCACAAGACAACGAAGGGGATCACGTTCGGCGGCACGAACGAGCACTTCCTCATCGCCAACCAGTTCGCGATCGGCACCGGACGCAACTTCACGTCCGCGGACGTCGACTTGGTGCGGCCGGTGGCGATCATAGGGCAGGACATCGTCTCCAAGCTCTTCCCCTCGGAGAGCCCGCTGGGCAAGGTCGTCAAGGCGAACGGGCGCACGTACACGGTCATCGGGACCTTCGCGGCCAAGGGGACGATGTTCGGCGGGAGCGAGGACGGCATCATGGAGATTCCGATTACCCGGTTCCTCATGGACTTCGGGGCCGAGAAATACTCGGTCAACATCGCGACGCAGTCGCCGTCCCAGGAGGTGTACAATGCGACCATGGACAAGGGCATCGGCGCGATGAGGCTCACCCGCGGGCTCAGACCCGAGCAGGAAAACGACTTCGAGGTCTACTCGAACGACTCGCTGGTCGCTGCGTTCGCCAGCGTGGCCGACGTGGTGAGCTCGGGCGCCTTCGTCATCAGCGCAATCGCGCTCCTGGCCGCAGGGATAGGGATCATGAACATCATGCTCGTCAGCGTCACCGAGCGCACCCGCGAGATCGGGATCCGCAAGGCGATAGGCGCCCGCAAGATCCTGATCCTCAACCAATTCCTCGTCGAATCCGTGGTCCTCTCCGTGACGGGCGGCCTGGTCGGCATCCTGCTGGGCACGGTCGCGGGCGACGCGCTCGCGATGTTCCTGTCCGCCTCGATCGTCTTCCCGTGGGGATGGGCGGCCACGGGTGTTGTCGTGTGCTCGGCGATAGGGATGGTGTTCGGCCTCTATCCGGCCTGGAAGGCGGCGTCCCTGGACCCCATTGAGGCGCTGCGCTACGAGTAGTGCAAGCAGACCCTAGAGCATTTTAAATAAAACTGT
>PLXS01000039.1 GCA_003151515.1 Opitutaceae bacterium | reverse complement strand
TCTTAGAAACTTGATCGATAGATCAGGGACTTACGTTCTTGAGGTGCTCCAGTAGCGGAAGTCGGGCTAGCCCGCAAGGCCCGCCGACGAGAGAAGCTTATCGACCAGGGCCCTGGACTGGAGGACCCCCTCGATGGTCGCCCGGGGGCTCAACTCGATGACCAGCAGGTGCCCGGGGCGCCAGAATGAGCTCACCATGCCGAAGTCGACCGTGCCCGAGCCGAGCGGCTGGTGGTCGTTGCCGGCGGCGTCGACGTCGTGGAGGTGGAACCCGAGCTGGCGCGCCGCGTTGGCCTCGAGCTGGGCCCTGTGGTTGATGAGCCCCATGTTCTCCTTCAGCTGGCCGTGACCGCAGTCGTGCCAGTACCCGGCCGGGGACGGCGCAGGCATGGAGGCCAGCAGCGCCGGGAAGTCCGCGTCGAGCGGAAGCTCCGTGAACGCCTCGCGGTTCTCGAGGCCGAGGGCGATATTCTTGTCGGCGGCGTAGTCGAGCACGCTCGCGATGCAGTCCTGGGTCCGCATCCAGTACGGCTCCATCCTGTCGCGCAGCTTCCTGAGGGCCCTCTCCACCAGGACCCGGTACGCCGGGTCGCCCGATCGGGCGGCCCCGGGGTGGCGGCCAAGGTACGCCTCCATGTGCCTCTCAGGCTGCAGCCAGAGGAAGCGCACGCTGCCCAGGTGGCAGACCAGAGCGGCGGCGCCCACCTGAGCCGCGAAGTCTATCGACTTCTTGGTCTGGCGCACCCACTGGTCGCGCTCCTGCTCGGACCCGGACGAAGGCTGGTAGTAGTTCGGCGCAGCCTGGTGGACCCCCATCGGCAGGGGGCAGAAGTTGTGTACGGACCCGATCCTGACGACGCCCTCCTCCACGGCTCTGAGTATCCCCGGCACCAGCGTTATGCGGATCCCGTGGCTCAACTCCACGCGCTCGAATCCCAGGCCCGCCATCTCCCTTAGCATCTCGTAGCCGTCCTTGTGGCGGTGGGAGCACCAGCTTGTCGAAAGTGCGGGGACGGGTCTCACGGCGCGATGAAGATTAGCGAAGGCGCCCGCTTTGCGCCAAGAAAAAGCCGCGGCCGCACGGGACGGCACGCGGCTTCGGGAAGGGGTCGCCCTGGGGCGTCAGCTCTCGTAGCGGCGGCGCAGCATCGCCGTGAAGGCCATGACCTTCTCCTTGCGCCGGCGCCTCTCGCAGGGCTTCTCGTAGTAGCGCTTGGCGCGGGTGCCCTTGATGATGTTCTCGCGGTCGAGCTTCTTCTTCATGCGGCGCAGCGCTCGGTCGATGGGCTCGTTCTTGCGGATCTTGATTTCTATGGGCATGGGCTGAAGGGCGGTTGCTTTGGGAAAAGCCGGTTAATAGGCCACGACGGCGGCCGCCCGTCAATGGCGAAAAGGCGCCGCGCCTCGCGCCGGGGGTCCGTTCCGGCTTGCGCATCCCGGGCTCTGATCTTGGTTAGGCCTATCCGTGCCGTCCGCCGAGAAGAACTTCGTCCACCTCCACGTCCACTCCGACTATAGTCTCCTGGACGGGGCGTGCCGCATAGACCGGCTAACCGAGCGCGCGAGCGAGCTCGGGATGAGCGCGCTCGCGCTGACGGACCATGGCAACCTTTTTGGCGCCATAGACTTCTACACGGCCGCGAAGGCGCACGGGATAAAGCCCCTGATAGGCTGCGAACTCTACCTTGCGGAACGCTCGAGGCTCGAGAAACAGGGGCGCAGCGACGAGGGCCGCAGCATCTTCCACCTGGGGCTCATCGCCCGCAGCATCGAGGGCTACCAGAACCTGCTCAAGCTCGTGAGCGACGCCCACCTCAAGGGCTTCTACTACAAGCCGCGCACCGACCTGGAGACCCTGGCGAGGTACTCGCGGGGCCTCATCGGGTTCACGGGCTGCCTGGCCTCCCTGGTCCCCCAGCACCTGCTGGGCGACCGATGGGAGGAGGCCCGCAGCGCGACCGCCCGCTTTGTCGACATCTTCGGGCGCGAGAACTACTTCGTTGAGATCCAGGACCACGGCATCGCCGAGCAGCGAAAGATCATCCCGGGGCTGCTTCGCCTCGCCAGGGAGTTCGGGCTGAAGGTCGTGTGCACGAACGACGTCCACTACGTGCACGCCAAGGACGCGGGCCCGCACGACGCGATGCTGTGCATCCAGACGGGCGCCAAGATCGAGGACGAGAAGCGGATGCGCTTTGAGGGCCAGCAGTTCTACCTCAAGTCGCGCTCGGAGATGGAGCGCCTCTTCGCGGAGGTCCCCGGCGCGGTCATCAACACGGAGGCGGTCGCCGAGATGTGCGACGTCTCGATACCCTTCCCCAAGGGGAGCGAGCGCTACCCGAAGTACCCGCTTCCGCCGGAGGTGACGACGGACCGCGTGGAGTACCTGCGGAGCCTCTGCATCGAGGGCCTCGCCGGCCGCTACGGCGTCGACTTCGCAAGGCCGCAGGCGGCGTCGGACCCCGAGCGGGCGCGCACGCTCGTCGAGAGGCTCGAGTACGAGATCGGCGTCATCGCAAAGACGGGCTTCGTCGACTACTTCCTTGTCGTCTGGGACTTCATCCACTGGGCCAAGTCCAGGGGGATCCCGGTCGGCCCCGGGCGCGGCTCGGGAGCCGGGTGCCTTGTCGCGTACCTGCTCGGGATCACCAACCTCGACCCCCTGCGCTTCAAGCTGCTCTTCGAGCGCTTCCTCAACCCCGAGCGCGTGTCCCCCCCGGACTTCGACATCGACTTCTGCATGCGCAGGCGCGGCGAGGTGATCGACTACGTCAAGGCCAAGTACGGGGACGGTTGCGTCGCGAACATCATCACCTACGGGACCCTCGGGGCGAAGATGGTGATCCGCGACGTGTCGCGCGTCCACAACCTCGCCTACGCCGAGGCCGACCGCCTGGCGAAGATGATCCCCGACGAGCTCAACATCACGCTCGAGCAGGCTATCGCGAAGTCGGCTGAGCTGCGGGACGAGGTCGCGGGAAACCCGGTTGCGGCGCGCATCTTCGAGCAGGCGCGCGTCCTCGAGGGCATGGTGAGGAACACGGGCAAGCACGCAGCGGGCATCATCATCACCGACAGGCCGCTCGAGGAGTTCGTGCCCCTCACCCTCCAGGAGAACGACGTGACCGTGCAGTTCGACATGAACGCGGTCGGCAAGCTCGGGCTGCTGAAGATGGACTTCCTGGGGCTGAAGACCCTGACCGTGATCGCGGACGCCGTTGAGAACATCCGTCGCTCCTGCGACCCGGCGTTCGACATCGAGAAGATCCCGATCGACGACCCGAAGACATTCGCGCTGCTCAACAGCGGCCGCACGACGGGCGTGTTTCAGCTCGAGTCCTCCGGGATGCAGAACCTCTGCCGGCAGCTGCAGGTGTCGTCCATAGACGAAATCATCGCCCTGATCGCGCTCTACCGGCCCGGCCCGATGGACTGGATACCCGACTACATCCGCGGCAAGAAGGACCCCTCCACCGTGCGCTTCCCGCACAAGCTCCTGGAGGACGTCTGCAGCGAAACCTACGGCGTCATGGTGTACCAGGAGCAGGTCATGGAAGCGGCGAGGGTCGTCGCGGGCTACACGCTGGGCGGCGCCGACATGCTGCGGCGCGCCATGGGAAAGAAGGACCCGGAGGCGATGGCCGAGGAGCGCGGGAAGTTCGTCGAGGGCGCCAAGCGCCTCCACGGGATGGACGAGAGGACCGCCGACGCTATCTTCGACATCCTCAACAAGTTCGCGGGCTATGGGTTCAACAAGTCCCACTCCGCGGCCTACGCGCTGCTCAGCTACCAGACGGCCTACCTGAAGGCCAACCACCCGGTGGACTTCATGGCCGCCATGCTGAGCTCCGAGCTCGGCAACGCGGACAAAGTCGCGCACTTCGTCGCAGAGTGCGAGGCCATGGGCCTGGACGTCATGGGCCCCGACGTCAACGAGTCGCGCGAGATGTTCACCCCGGTAGGCGGCAAGATCCGCTTCGGCCTGGCGGGGATAAAGGGCGTGGGCGAGCTCGCGGCCCAGAGGATCATCGCCGAGCGCGAGGCAAACGGCCCCTTCTCGGACTTCGATGACTTCGCAGCGCGGGTGGACGGGCGCGCCGTCAACAAGCGCGTGCTCGAGCACCTCGTCAAGACCGGCGCCTTCGACTTCAGCCACGAGGGGCGCAAGCGCCTCTTCGGCGGGATCGACGCCGCGATCGCGTCCAGCTCCGCCCGGGCGCGGGACAGGGCCGCCGGGCAGGACACGTTCCTCGGGATGCTCGCCGGCCCGCAGGAGGAGCGCAGGAACGGCGCGGCGCGCGCGCCGAACACCGACGGGGACTTCAGCGCCCAAGAGCGGCTCTCGTTCGAGAAGGAGCTCCTGGGCTTCTACGTGACGGGCCACCCGATGAACAGCTACGCGGGCCTCTGGGAGGCGATCGACACCGCGCCCGCCGACCAGCTCGCCGGCCTCCCCGACCGCGGCGAGTTCCGACTCTGCGGGATAGCCGCCAACATCGCCAAGAAGTACTCGAAGAAGGACAACCGGCCCTGGGCGGCGTTCACGCTCGCGACCCGCAACGCCACAATCTCCCTTAACATGTTCGCGGACGCCTACGCGGCCTACGGCCCCGTGCTCGCCGAGAACGCGCCGGTCCTCGTCCAGGGAAACGTGATCCGCGGCGCCGACGGCCCCAGGATCAACGTGAGGGAGTGCTATGCGCTCGACGCCGCGGTCCCGCGGATCGCGAGGAAGGTGACCTGGCTACTGCGGCCCGACCACCCCGAGCTCGGGGCCTTCCTGCGCGCCCTGCGCGAGACGGTCGTTCGCGAGTCCGGCGACACGAGGATCGAGTTCGCGGTGCTCATGGAGGGCGGCGTCGCTCCCGTGGCCGAGGCGAGCCACGGGCTCTCGTGGCGCCTGTCGGCCCCGGCCTTCCAGGCGCTGCGCTCCCATCCCAGCGTGGCCGGAGTGAGGATCGAGGCGCGGCCGCTCGAGCTCAAGGCGGACAACCGATGGGCGAGGCGCTAGAGAACCGCGCCGCCCACGTCCTGCGGCTCGTCGGGCCGGGCGTGCCCGCGGACGCCGCGCTGCGCGGGTACCTCTCGGGGCGCGCGGGCCTTCGCGAGGGCGAGGGCCGTCAGGTGAGCCGCGCCGTGTTCTCGTACTACAGGTGGCTTGGCTGGCTGGACCCCGACGGGTCCGCGCAGGCGAGGATCGCCGCCGCGCTCGCCATGCAGGAGCGCTTCGAGCGCGACCCCGGAAGCGTCAAGGCCGAGGCGCTCGGCGCCCGGGCCGTCCCCGCCTGGCTCGCGCAGGAGATGGACCTGCCTCCGCAGTACCTGCGAAGCCTCCAGAGCGAGCCCGCGCTCTGGATCCGCGCCAAGGTCGCCGGCCTGGCGGCGGTCGTGACGGACCTGGGGTCCTGCGCGCCGCCGGCCCTGCCCGCGGCGCTCGCGGCCCCGCCCGGGCTCGCCGCGCTTCGCTACACAGGGGCGGCCGACCTTCATCGCACGGCCGGATACCGGTCCGGCGCGTTCGAGATCCAGGACCTTTCGTCCCAGCTAGTCGGCCACGCCTGCCGGCCCGAGCCCGGCGAGACCTGGTGGGACGCCTGCGCCGGCGAGGGCGGAAAGACGCTCCACCTGGGCGACCTCATGCGCAACAAGGGGCTTGTCTGGGCGACGGACCGCTCGCAGCGCCGCCTCGCGGCGCTCAAGCGGCGCGCGGCGCGCGCGGGGATGTTCAACTACCGCTGCGCGGCATGGAGCGGGACGGGGCGCGCGCCCTTCGGGGCTCCCTGCAACGGAGTCCTTGTCGACGCGCCGTGCAGCGGCGTCGGGACCTGGCAGCGCAACCCGCACGCGCGCTGGACGACGTCGCAGGAGGACGTCCGCGAGCTGGCCTCGGTGCAGGCCGCGCTTTTGCTGGCCGCCGCCCGGGCCGTGAAGCCGGGCGGGCGCCTCGTCTACTCCGTGTGCACACTCACCCGCAGCGAGACAACCGCCGTTGCCGACGGCTTCGGCGCATCGCACCCCGGATTCGAGCCGTGGCCGCTTCCTATTGCCGCGGCGCCCGGCGCCTGCCGGCTGGCGCTCTGGCCCCAGGACCTCGACTCCAACGGGATGTTTCTGGCCGCCTGGAAGCGGGTGCGGTAGGCGCCGGGACCCTCGGGGCCGGAACGCCCTTGCCGCCGCGGTGAAATGGGGGATCCTCTACGGCCCGTGATACCCATGAAACCCAGGCTCCCGCTCGCCTTTGCCGCCCTCGCGCTCCTGATCGCCGCGCCCCTTGGCGCCGAGCCCGAATACCCCAAGATGGGCCCGGACATCTACGACGTGCGGGCCGACGGCGGCACGCTGGTCGGGGACGCGCTGCGGCGCGCCTCCGCCGAGCACAAGCGCGTCATCGTCGACATGGGCGCCAACTGGTGCATCTGGTGCCGCAGGCTGCACGCGACGTTCGAGGGTGACTCGTCCGTTGCCGCCGCCCTGCAGCGGGGATTCGTGGTCGTCATGGTGGACGTCAACACGCGAAACGGCACAAAGCGAAACGCAGGCCTCGTGGAGCGCTACGGGAACCCGACGAGCCACGGGATCCCGGTCCTGGTGGTTCTGGGTTCCGACGGCAAGCAGGTGACAACCAAGGACACCGGGGAGCTTGAGGACGGAGCGGGCCACAGCCCCGCCAAGATCCTCCAGTTCCTCGCGGCCTGGGCCCCCGCGAGTCATTAGGAGGCTTGCCCGGCCCCGAGCCCAGGCGCATCCTCTCCCCTCCAATGCTTGCAGAACTCTCAGACCGGCAATGGCTATGGTGCGCGGGGGCCCTGTACACGGTGGGCCTGCTGCGGGGCACGGTGTCCGTCGTGCGGGGCGGCCACCTTTCACCGGCTTTCATGTACTTCACGATCCTCGCGGGCTATGTCCTGCAGTTCGTGGGGCTCGGCATCCGCGGGCATGCGACGGGCGGCTGCCCCCTGGGCAACCAGTTTGAGATTTTCCAGTTCACCGCCTGGTCAGCGATCACCCTCTATCTGGTGGTAGGCGTCCAGTTCCGCTCGAGCCTCATGGGGTACTTCACGTCGTGCCTCGGCTCGGCGCTCACGATCGTGTCCCTGTCGATCCCCGAATGGGACGCCGTCAGGCGCACCCACATCTTCGGCGGCAATCCATGGATCGAGCTGCACGCGGCCCTCGCCATCTTCAGCTACGGCGTCTTCGGGCTCCTCGCGCTCTCCTCGATCCTCTTCCTGCTGCGCCACTACTCGCTCAAGTCCAAGCACCTGGGCGGCTGGTTTTCGTTCCTGCCCTCGATCCGCGACCTGGACCACATCGAGGTGCGCCTGCTCGGCGCGGGCCTCGCCCTGCTCACCCTGGCGCTGGTCTTCGGCGCCGTCTACTGGTCCAAGGACACGGCGACCGTGGACCACGCGAAGCTTGCCGCCACCGTGGCCGTCTGGGCCGGTTCCGTCGCGGCTTTTCTGCTGCGTGCCGTGGGCCGTCTCCTCTCCCGGCGCTTCGCGTGGGCCTGCCTCGCCCTGTTCGCCGCCGCCCTCCTTTCCCTGGAGGCGGTCGACGTGAGCCGCCACCCCGGCGCGAGGCCGGCGTCGCAGGTGCGTGCGCCATGAGCGAGCCCTGCCTCTTCGTTATCGGGGCGACGCACCACAACGTGCCGCTCGAGGTGAGGGAAAAGCTGGCCGTTTCGAACGAGGCCGCGCTGAGGGAGAGCCTCTCGCGGGTGCCCTCGCTCAAGGAGATCGCGATCCTCGCCACGTGCAACCGGGTCGAGTTCTACGGCGTCGGACTGGACGAGAAGGCGGCGGACTCCGTGCAGGCGGCCTACTGCGCGATGCAGCGCTTCGAGGTTTGCGACTTCGAGAAGATTAGGATCAGCCTGACGGGGCGCGAGGCGGCGCTGCACCTCTTCGAGGTCGCGAGCGGGCTCGATTCGCAGCTCCTCGGCGAGAACGAGATCTTCGGCCAGGTGAAAGAGGCCTATGCCGCCGCCCAGGCGCGCGGCTCGGCCGGCGCGGTCTTGAACCGCGTGTTCCAGAAGGCGTTCCAGGCGGCGAAGCACGTCCGCACGAACACCGGGATCTCCGCGGGCACGGTCAGCGTAGCGAACGTCGCCGTGGACCTCGCCTCCAACATCTTCGGCAGCCTCGACGGGGTGCGGATCCTGGTCTTGGGAACGGGCGAGATCGGCGAGGGAACGGCGCGGGCGTTCAGGAGCCGCGGCGCCGCCGACCTGGCGGTGGCGAGCCGCACGCCGGAGCACGCCGCCGGGGTCGCCGCCGGCCTCGGCGCCGGCACTGTGCCCTTCGAAGAGCGCGAGCACCGGATCGCCGACTGTGACATCGTCGTGTGCTCGACCTCCGCGCCCAGCACCGTCCTCAGCACGGCGGCAATCCACGCCGCGATGCGCCGGCGCCCCGCCCGCCCGCTGCTGCTGATCGACATGGCCATGCCCCGCGACGTCGAGGCCTCGGCGGCCGACCTGCAGAACGTCTTCCTCTACAATCTGGACGACCTTGCGAAAATTGCCGAGCAGTCGCGCGCGGCGCGCGAGGCGGAGGCCCAGCGCTGCAGGACGCTGCTCGCCGAGCGCGCCGACAGCCTGTGGAGGCACGTGCAGGAGCGCCTGGCCGCGATGCGTGTGAACGGCGCCGATGCCGGCCCGGCGGCCCCGCCGCCGCGCTAGGGTAGGTTCCTCGAGAGCCAGCCGGACTCGGTCTCGCCCTCGCTTCGGCGGGTCAGCATCGCCCTCAGCTCCCCGGACTTCCTGAGCGTTCGCTCGCGTCGCGCGGGGTCCCCGACACACGAGGCGAGCTCCTGGGCGAGGGCGCCCGGCGAGGCGGCGCCCTGGATGTACTCCGGGTACAGCTCCTCCCCGAGGAGGATGTTGGCGATCCCCAGGTAGGGGACCCGCACGAGCCACCGAGCCATGACGTACGTGAACAGGTCCGTGCGGTAGGCAATGGCCGCCGGTATGCCGGCAAGGGCGCAGTGCATGGACATGGTCCCGCTGCTCGTCAGGGCCGCGCTCGCCGCCAGGGGCGCCCCGGTCTGGCGCAGGCTCACGCCATCGGGCAGCGGCGAGGACTCGAGCTGCCTCCTGACGGCGGCGCTCGGATAGAGGACCACGGCCTCCCGGCGGCCCGAGCCGGCGGCAAACTCGCGGTAGCCCGCGAGAAGCGCCGGGAAGATGCGGGACACGGCCTTGACGCGGCTGCCGGGCAGGAGGAGCACGGGGCCGGCGGGGTCGTAGCTCACCGGGGGCGTGTAGTCCGGGGCAAGGAAGGGATGCCCGACGAACTCGACCGGCAGGCCCGTGTCCGCGTAGCAGCCGACCTCGAAGGGAAAGATGACTCCCAGGGCGTCCAGGTTGCGGGCCATGTCGAAGCGGCGGGCGGCCCGCGAGGCCCAGACCTGCGGGCTTATGTAGTAGAGCGTGCGCACGCCTCCCCCTCCCCTCGCGCTTATCCCGCGAAGCCTCAACTCCTCGGCGATGCGCAGGTTGACGCCCGAGTTGTCGACGAAACACACGGCCCGCGGGCGGTGCCTGCCGATCCAGTGCACCGTCTCGTCGATGAGCGCCCTGAAGTACGCGAGGTTCCTTATGACCTCGCCCAGGCCGACCACGGACAGGGTCGTGCGGTCGTGCAAGAGCTGGGCCCCGGCGGCGGCCAGGCGGGGACCGCCAAGCGCGGCGACCTTGAGGGTGCGCCTCCCGGCGAGCAGCCCCCCAACCATGCGCGCGGCGTGCTCGTCCCCCGAGTGCTCCCCGGCGACCACCAGGAGGTCCGGCGCGCCGCCCAGCGGCGCCGGGAGACGGATGGGGATATCGCCCGTCATTTCCTGCGGATCTGGTCGGTGATCGCGATCGCGACCTCGAGGGCGCTGCGGCCGAGCTCAGCCCCCACCTTGGGCTGCCTGCGGCGCGCCACGCTCTCGACGAAGTGGGCGAGCTCGAGGGCCAGGGGCTCGCCCTTCTCGATCGGGATCTGGTGCACGGGAACCGAGCTCGTGTCGCCCGCCTTTACGAGGCCCACCTTCATCTTGAGCCCGAAGGCGATGATGTCGCTCTTCCTCACCAGGTGCCCGGACTGGTTCATGAAGTCCAGCGAGAGGTACGCGTTGTCCTGGAATATCCTGACCTCGCGGGACTTCCTCAGGCTCATCCTGCTCGCGCTCAGGTTGGCGACGCATCCGTTCTCGAACTGGATGCGCGCGTTCGCGATGTCCTCGGTCTTCGACAGGACGTTGATGCCGACGCTGTCGATCTTCGCGATCGGCGACTTGACGAGCGCGAGCACGATCCCGATGTCGTGGATCATGAGGTCGAGGACGACCCCCACCTCGGTCCCCCGGACCTGGTAGGGGGCGAGCCGCTCGGCCGTGATGTACTGCGGCCTGTCGGCCTCCTTCTCGAGGAACGCCATCACCGGGTTGAAGTGCTCGACGTGGCCGACCTGCACGAGGCACCCCTTCGAGCGCGCCGCCGCGAGCACCTGCTCGGCCTCGTCGAGCGAGGCGCAGATCGGCTTCTCGATCAGCAGGTGGCAGCCCCGCTCGAGGAGCGGGAGCGCCACCTCGGCGTGCCGGTCGGTGGGCACGACGATCGAGACGGCGTCGCATGCGCCCGCCAACTCGTCCAGGGAGGCAAAGCAGCGGCAGCCGACCTTCGCGGCGATCTCCTCGGCCCGGGCCTTCGAGGTGTCGAAGATCCCGGCAAGCTCGGCCCCCGGAAGGCCCGAATAGATCCGGGCGTGGTGCTGGCCGAGCGAACCCACGCCGACCACGCCGCAGCGAATCCTTGAGACTGGCATGGCGACAGAGCGTAGCCGCCGGCCCGCTCGGGGCGAGCTACAAACCTTGCGTGCCCCAAGGGGTCCGCCGGGCAGGAGCCTCCCGCTCGGCCAGCCGCGCGGATCACGCCCGGCCCGCGCCGAGCGTCCCCGAGGTGAGGAGCAGGCTGCGGCGCGTGCGGGCCGCGTGTGCCGCGTTGTGGGTCACGAGCACCAGGGCCGCGTCGGCCGAGACGCAAAGGCTAAGGAGAAGCTCGATCACGCCGCCGCCCGTCTGCTCGTCCAGGTTCCCGGTCGGCTCGTCGGCGAGGATCAGCCTCGGCGAATTCATGAGGGCGCGGGCCAGGGCCACCCGCTGCCTCTCGCCGCCCGACAGGTGGGCGGGCAGGTGGTGCGCGCGCTCGGCCAGGCCGACCCGGGCGAGGAGGTCGCGGGCCCGGGTCCGCGCGGCCGGGTCGAGGCGGCCCAGGATCCGGCGCGCCAAAAGGACGTTCGCCAGGGCGTCCAGCTCGGGCACGAGGTAGAAGGACTGGAAGACCATGCCGAGGAACGCGGCGCGCCGGCCGGCGCCCGTGTCGGTCGAGCCCGCCCAAGAGACGCTGCCCGTGTCAGGCGAGTCCAGCCCGGCCAGGAGGTTGAGGAGCGTCGACTTGCCCGAGCCCGACTCGCCGCGGATGCTCACGCTCTCGCCGGCGGCGATGTCCAGGTCGACGCCCCGCAAGACCTCGAGGCGGCCGTCGCCGCTCGGGTAGCTCTTGCGCAGGGCGCGGGCGCTCAAGACGGGCTCACTCACTGCGCAGGGCCTCCACGGGCTTCAGGCTCGCCGCCTTCCACGCGGGAAGGAGGCCGGCCAGGGTCGAGATGACGATCGTCAGGGCGACGATGAGGGCGACCGTCGCGCCCGACGTGTGCGACGGCAGCTCGCTGAACTGGTAGTAGCGCCTGAGAACCTCGGGGTGCTGGGTCACCCGGGTGATCCAGAGCACGACGTTGTTTCGGAAGGCGAGCGCCGTCAGGCCTAGGGCGAGGCCCGCGACGGACCCCAGGACCCCGATGAAGAGGCCCTGCGCGCAGAAGCAGGCGGCGACGTGCACGGGCTTCCCGCCGAGCGCGCCAAGGAGCCCGATCTCGCGCGTCTTCCTGACGACCGAGATGAGGAGCGAGCTCGTGACGGAGAAGGCCGCGACGATCACGATGAAGAGCAGCAGGAAGAAGATCATGTTGCGCTCGAGGTTGAGCACCCAGAGGAACTCCGAGAAGCTGTCCTGCCAGGAGAGAGCGCGGATGTCGTCCGGCAGGACGGCGTTTATGCGCGCCACCACGTCGTCCTCGTTCATCCCCGGCTTGATGCGCACGTCCAGCCCGTGCACGGTCGAGCCCAGGCCGTAGAGGTCCTGCGCGAGCCGGATCGTCCCGTAGGCCGTGCTGCTGTCGAGCTGCTGGTGGCCGATCTCGAGGATCCCGACGACGCGCACCTCCCTAGGCAGGAAGACCGAGTCGGCCGCGAGCTTGTTGATGATGAGCGGCGAGTAGACCTCCACCGTGTCGCCCACCCTGGCCCCAATGGAGACGGCCAGCTGCGCGCTCAAGATGATGGAGTCGTCGTCCAGGTCGTCGAGCGAGCCCACGCGCACGTACTCCCCGAGCTGGGTCACGCGGGAGACGCTGTCCAGGTCGAGCCCCCTCAGCATCGGGAAGGCCGCCTTGTCGCCGAACTTGAGCATGACGGCGTCGCGCGCGTAGGGCGTGGCCGCCTCGACCCCGGGGACCGAGTCGATCTTGCGCATGAGCGCCCGGTAGTCGGGGATCGGGGAGCGCGCGACGATCTGCACCTCGCCCTCGGTGTCCACGATCATGTGGCGTATCTCGTAGGCGAAGCCACCCATGACACCCATGACGATGATGAGCAGGGCGACGCCGAGGGCGACGCCGAGCGTCGAGATGAGCGTGAAGAAGGGGAACCGCCGCCCCGTCGGGAAGAGCTGCCTCAGCGCCAGGTGGAGGTACCAGGGCACGGTCTCAGGCGCCCTCCGCCGGCTTCGCGTCCGACGGGCGAAGCTGCGGGAAGAGGATGACGTCGCGGATGCTCTCGGCGCCAGTCAGAAGGATGCAGAGGCGGTCGATGCCGACGCCCATCCCGCCGGCCGGCGGCATGCCGTGCTCCAGGGCGAGCAGGAAGTCCTGGTCGATGCTCTGGGGCTCGCCGCCGGCCTGCCTCTCGAACATCTCCCGCTGGACGTCGGGGTCGTTCTGCTCGGAGTACGCCGGGGCGATCTCCATGCCGCCTATGCACAGCTCGAAGACGTCGAGGACGGACGGGTCCTTGCGGTTGATCTTCGCGAGCGGGTTGAGCTCCTTGGGCAGGTTGAGGACGAAGGTGGGCTGGATGAGCGCCGGCTCGATCCTCTTTGAGAAGATCTCGTTGGTGATCTCGAAATCCTCCCAGCCCTCCTCGACCTTGAGGCCTAGCTTGCGAGCCGCGTCCGCGTGCTCCGCCTTCATGCGGCCGAACCAGTCCGGGTCGCCCGTCTCGGCGCGGACCAGGTCCTTGTAGGTCACCTCGCGCCACGCGCCGCCGAAGTCGATCGTCTGGCCGCTCGCCGGGTGCGCGACCTTCTCCGTCCCCAGCACGTCGCGGCAGATCATCGCCAGCATGTCCCTGATGAGTGCCATCATGCCGCGGTGGTCGCTGTAGGCCTGGTAGAGCTCGAGCATCGTGAACTCCGGGTTGTGCTTGCGGGATATCCCCTCGTTGCGGAAGATGCGCCCCATCTCGAAGACGCGGTCGAAGCCGGCGACCAGCATCCTCTTCAGGTAGAGCTCGAGCGAGATCCTCAGGAAGAAGTCCGTGTTCAGGGCGTTGTGGTGGGTGGTGAACGGCTTGGCGGCCGCGCCCCCGGCGACCGACTGCAGGACCGGCGTCTCCACCTCGACGAACTTCCTCTCCTCGAGGAACCTGCGTATCGCGGAGACGATCCGGGAGCGCAGGAGCAGCCGAGCGCGGGACTCGCGGTTCACGATGAGGTCGAGGTAGCGCTGCCTGTAGACCTGCTCGGGGTCGGCGAGGCCGTGCCACTTCTCGGGAAGGGGCCGAAGCGCCTTCGAGAGGAGCGCGTACCCCTCGAGGCGGACCGTGACCTCGCCGGCCTTCGTCCGGAAGAGCATCCCCCTTGCCCCGATGATGTCCCCTAGGTCGATCTTCTTGAAGGCGGCGTAGGCCTCGTCGCCCATGACGTCCTTCCTCGCGTAGAGCTGGATCTCGCCGCGCTGGTCGAGGAGCTTTACGAACTGGCTCTTGCCCATGTCGCGGATGGTGACGAGCCGGCCGGCGACGGCCACGGGCACCGTGTTGTCCTTGCCCTCGACGTGGGCCGCGACCGCCTCGTCCGAGAAATGGGTCGCCTCGAACTCGTTGCGGAAGGGGTCCACGCCCGCCGCCCGCAGCTCCGCCAGCTTCTGGCGGCGCACGGCATGCTGGTCGTGGGTCTTTTCGGCCGGTATCTCGCTCATGTGAGCGGGCGATCCTGCCTTTGGCCGGCCCCATGGGCAAATGGAAAGTTCCGGACGGTTCCTTGCTTGTGATTCGCGCTCGTTCGTGCCCTTTTTGGTGGCATCGATACGAGCACCCAGAACACCGCCGAAACCTCCCGCAAACCCGCGTGGCTCAGGGCGAAGCTGCCCTCGGGCCCGGGCTATTCCGCGGTGCGCGGCCTGGTGGAGGCGAGCAGGCTGCACACGGTGTGCCAGAGCGCCCAGTGCCCCAACCTGGGCGAGTGCTGGTCGAGGGGGACGGCGACGGTCATGATCCTCGGCAACATCTGCACGCGCTCGTGCAACTTCTGCGCGATCCAGACCGGGCGGCCGACCGAGCTCGACCTGGGCGAGCCCGCCCGCGTGGCCGAGGCCGTGGCGGCGATGGGGCTGCGCCACTGCGTGATCACGAGCGTGGCCCGCGACGAACTCGCCGACGGGGGCGCCTCGGTCTGGGCCGCCACGATCCGCTCCGTTCGCAACCGCAACCCGTCCACTGCGATCGAGGTGCTGGTCCCCGACTTCAAGGGCCGCACCGGGGACGTCGACACCGTGCTCGACGCAAGGCCCGACATCTTCAACCACAACGTCGAGACGGTCGAGAGGCTGCAGAGGCCGGTGCGCGTCCAGGCGCGCTACGACCGGTCGCGCTCGGTGCTGCGCCACGCGAAGGCCCGGGGCTTCACGGTCAAGACCGGGATCATGCTCGGGCTGGGCGAGCGCGAGGACGAGGTCGAACGGACGCTGCGCGACCTTGCGGGCGACGGCCTGGACATCCTGACGATCGGCCAGTACCTGCAGCCCACCAGGCAGCACCTTCCCGTCGAGCGGTGGGTGACCCCGGAGGAGTTCCTGAGCTGGAAGCGCTTCGGGCTCTCGATCGGCTTCGGCGTCGTCGAGAGCGGGCCGCTCGTGCGCTCGAGCTACCACGCCGACGAGCAGTCGCACCGCTACACCGGCGACCAGCACCTCAACACGCGCAACACCCTCGCGAGCGCCTGAGCGAGCTTACCCAAAAGAGCCCATGTGCGCCCTCATAACGAAAGTCGACATCGTCGAGAACTGGCTGCCCCGCTACACGGGTGTGCCCCTTGACAAGTTCGGCAAGTACGTCCTGCTGACTAACTTCCAGCGGTATGTCGACCTATTCGCGAAGGCGCACAAGGTCCCCGTCCACGGGCGCGAGAAGCCGATGCCGACGGCGACCGCCGGCGACATCACGATCATCAACTTCGGCATGGGAAGCGCCAACGCGGCGACGGTCATGGACCTGCTAAGCGCGATAAAGCCGAAGGCCGTCCTCTTCCTCGGCAAGTGCGGGGGCATCAAGCACCGCGCCGAGGTGGGCGACCTTATCCTGCCGATAGCCGCGATCCGGGGCGAGGGCACGAGCAACGACTATTTCCCGCCGGAGATCCCGGCGCTGCCCGCCTTCGCGCTGCAGAAGGCGATTTCGACCACGATCCGGGACCATGCGATGGACTACTGGACGGGGACCGTCTACACGACGAACCGGCGCGTCTGGGAGCACAGCGAGGAGTTCAAGAGGTACCTGAAGAAGATACGGGCCATGGCGGTGGACATGGAGACGGCGACCATCTTCATTGTGGGCTTCGCCAACGAGATCCCGACGGGCGCCCTGCTACTCGTCTCCGACCAGCCGATGGTGCCCGACGGCGTGAAGACGATGGAGAGCGACGCTAAGGTCGACGACTCCTACGTGGAGAAGCACCTCTCGATCGGCATCGACTCCCTGAGCCAGCTCATAAACCGGGGCGTGACCGTCAAGCACCTCAAGTTCTAGAGCATTTTCGAGTCAGATAGCGGCGCATGGGCCGTGCCGAAGGAATCCCCGGCGATGATCGGGGTCACCTGCCGCGCCGCCACGATCCGGCTGCCCAAATCCCGACCGAGTGGTCGCATGTCGCCCTTATCTGCACTTCACCCGGGCGCGCGGCTGCTCCCCGCGCGGGACCCGCTCACCTGGCCCCGGCCACCGACCACTCGGAATCCTTGAGGCTCCAGCCGCCCCCGAGGGCCTTGTATAGCTGCACGATCGCCTCCAGCTGGTCGCGCTTGGTCTGAGCGAGGGCGACTTCGGCGGGAAAGAGCATCTGCTGCGCCTGGAGGACCTCGAAGTAGCTGGCTTTGCCGGCGAGATAGCGCTGCTCCGAGAGGGTGACCGCCTCCTGGTATGCCCGAACTGCGCGCTCCTGCTGCGCACGGGCCTCGGCAAGCTTCCGGCGGGTGACAAGCGAATTGGCCACGTCTGCAAAGGCCGCGAGCGCGGTCTGCTGGTAGCGCAGCTTCGCCTCCTCCCAGGCATGCTCTGACTGCTCGTACTGGCCGCGAAGACCGCCGCCCTGGAACAGGGGGCCGGACGCGTCTGCACCTACGGACCAGAGGCCCGCCTTCTGCGAGGTGATGCCGTCAAGGCTCGGGCTGACTGCCCCGAGGATCGCGCTCAGCCCTATCCGGGGAAGGAACCCCCCCACGGTGACGCCGATGCCGGCGTTGGCCGCCCGCGCCGCCTCCTCCGCCTGGCGCACGTCGGGGCGGCGCTCGAGAAGCGCCGAGGGGAGGCCCGCCGGCACCTCCGGCGGCCCGGCCTCCTCGGAAAGGGACGCGCCCCGCGCCACCGGCCCCGGGTTCCTGCCGACGAGGATGCTGAGCTGGTTCTCCTTGAGCGCGATCTGCCGCTCGATGTCCGGGATGCGCGCCGCACTGGTCGCCATGGCGGCCTCCGCGCTCGCCGTGTCGAGCCTCGACGCGACGCCGCCCTCGAGCTGGCGGTTGAAGAGTCGCAGGCTCTCGCCGAACGACTGCACGGCCTGGTGGGCGATCGCGAGCTCCTCGTCGAGCTCCAGGAGGTCGAAATAGGAGGTCGCGACACCGCTAACGAGGCTCAGGAGTACGCCCCGGCGCGCTTCCTCGGAGGCGAGGTACTCGGCGCGCGCGGCCTCGTCCAGGCGCCGCACACGGCCCCAGAGGTCGAACTCCCACGCGGCCGACAGGTACCCGTCAAACCCGTTCGCCGTGACGCCCCCGCCCTCGGTGTAAGGCTCGCCGAGGAGGGAGTTCTTGCCCCGGTCGCCGTTCGCCACGTAGCCGACTCCCGGGAAGAGCTGACCGTGGACCTGGGCGGCGGCCGCGCGCGCCTGCTCGACCCGGGAGGCTGCTATCCGCGCGTCATAGCCGCTCGTGATCGCGGCGCCGACCAGCTCGTTGAGTCTGGAATCCCTGTACAGGTCCCACCAGGCGAGGTCCGCCAGCGAGCGGGCCTCCCCTGCGGCCTGCTCGCGGAAGGCCGGCGGCTCCCCGGCGGACGGCCGCCGGTAGTCGGGCCCGACGGCGCAGCCCGCGAGCAGGGCTGCGGCAACGAGCGGTCCGGCGTGTCTTGGCAGCCTCGTCGTCACGGCTTCTCTCTGCTGGCTTTGCGCTGGCCCTCCCGGAACTCGGGATGCTCGGCGACGGGATGCAGCGGGGTCGCGCGCGCGCTGTGGGGAAGGCCCTTCGTCACCCACATCTCGATGACGTAGAAGGTGACCGGGATCAGGAATATGGCCAGGGCGCTCGCGGCGAGCATGCCGCCGATCACGGTGGTGCCCATGACCCTGCGCGCCACGGCCCCAGAGCCGTCCGCCAGCCAGAGCGGGATGCACCCGAAGATGAAGGCGAGCGACGTCATGAGGATGGGCCTGAGCCTCGTCTTCGCGCCCTGCAGCGCGGCGTCGAGGAGGGGAACGCCGTTTTCGTAGCGCGTTCGCGCGAACTCGACGATCAGGATGGCGTTCTTCGCAGAGAGCCCGATCAGCATCACGAGCCCGATCTGGGCGAAGACGTTGTTCTCCATCTGCCGCGCGAAGAGGGTCAGGTAGGCGCCGAAGACCGCCACCGGCACCCCGAGGAGCACGCTGAAGGGCAGCGACCAGCTCTCATACAGGGCCGCCAGGATCAGGAACACGAACACCAGCGAGAGGCCGAAGATGGCGGCCGGCGGGACGCCCTCCTGGGCCTTCTTCTCCTGGAAGGACATGCCGATGTAGTCGTACCCCATCTCCTTCGGCATCGTCTTCGCGAAAACGTCCTCGAGCGCCGCCGTCGCCTCGTTGGAGCTGTACCCGGGCGCCGCCGAGCCGTTGATCTGCGCGCTCCGGTAGAGATTGTAGCGCATCATGAACTCGGGCCCGAGGCGGTTCTCCACGCTCGTGAGCGCCGACAGCGGCACCATCGCCCCGTCGCGGTTGCGCACGAAGTAGTTGCCCAGCTTGTCGGCACGGTTCCGGTACTCTCCCTCCGCCTCGACGTACACCTGCCACTGCCGCCCGAAGCGGTTGAAGTAGTTGACGAAGATCCCGCCCATGTAGCACTGGAGCGTCCGGTAGACGTCCGCGAGCTCGATGCCCTGCTTGAGGACCTTCGCGCGGTCGACCTTGACGTAGACCTGCGGCACCGAGGGCAGGTAGCTCGTCGAGATCCCCCGGAGCTCCTTGCGCTTGGCCGCCTCGGCCATGAACTTGTTCACGTTCTCCGTGAGGAACGCGACGTCCCTGCCGGCCCGGTCCTCCAGGATGAAGTTGAAGCCGCCGGCGGTGCCGATGCCCGGGATCGAGGGCGGCGCGAAGGCGATCGCCCGGCCCTCGGGGATCTTGCCCAGCTCCCGGTTCAGGTGGGCCTTGATCGCGTCGTACCGCTCCTCGGGCCGGGTTCGCTCCGACCAGGGCTTGAAGTTCACGAAAAAGAACGCGCTGTAGGTGTTCGTGACCGTGCTCAGGAGCGAGAAGCCGATGACCGACGTGTAGGTCTTTACGCCGGGAGTGTCCCTGAGGATCTCCTCCACCTTGTGGGCGGCCGCGGCCGTCCTCTGCAGCGACGAGGCGTTTGGCAGCTGCAGCTGAACGTACACGTAGCCCTGATCCTCCTCAGGCAGGAACGAGGAGGGCAGCTTCCTGCCGAGAAGCCACGCGGCGAGCGCGAACGCGGCCAGGGCGAGGAAGCTGATCGCGCTCCTGTGGATCAGGTGCCGCGAGATCTTCACGTAGCCGGCCTGGACCGCCCCGAAGCGGGCGTTGAACCAGTCGTAGAACCTGGAGGCCGGGCCGCGGCTCTCGTCCTTAGGCTTCAGGAGCATCGCGCAGAGGGCCGGGCTTAGGGAGAGGGCGTTGAAGGCCGAGATGATAACCGAGATGGCTATCGTCAGCGCGAACTGCTGGTACAGGCGCCCCGTGATCCCGGGGATGAACGCCGTCGGGATGAAGACGGCGGCAAGGATGATCGCGATGGCGACGACGGGCCCGGAGACCTCGTGCATCGCCCGGATCGTGGCGTCCCGGGGGGCCATCCCCTCCTCGATGTGGTGCTCCACGGCCTCGACGACGACGATCGCGTCGTCGACGACGAGCCCGATCGCGAGAACGAGGCCGAAAAGGGAGAGCGTGTTCACCGAGAACCCGAATACGGGGAAGAGGATGAACGTTCCGATGAGCGAGACCGGGACCGCGAGCATCGGGATGAGCGTGGGCCGCCAGCCCTGCAGGAAGATGAAGACGACCAGGATGACCAGCAGCATCGCCTGCCAGAGCGTGTTCGAGATCTCCCTCATCCCCTCGGAGACCGCCTGAGTGGTGTCCAGCGCGACCTGGTAGTCGAGGCCCTGCGGGAACCGGAGCTTGAGCCGCGCCATCACGGCCTTGGCGCCCAGGGCGCAGTCCAGGGCGTTGGAGCCGGGCAGCTGGTAGACCGCGATGACCGCCGCGGGCTTTCCGTTCAGCCTGCCCATCAGGTTGTACACCTGCGCCCCGAGCTCGACGCGCGCCACGTCGCGCAGGCGCACCGTCGAGCCGCCCGGGTTCTCGCGGATGATGATCGCCCCGAACTCCTCGGGGGAGGTCAGGCGGCCCTGGACGCGGACGGCATAGGTGAAGTCCTGGCCCTTCGGGGCGGGCTCGGCCCCGACCAGTCCCGACGGGTTCACGGTGTTCTGGCTCTGGATGGCCTGCACCACCTCGTTCACCGTGATGTTCAGCTTGGCGAGCTGGTCGGGCTTCACCCAGAACCTCATCGCGTACTGGCCCGCGCCGAAGACCGTCGCGCTGGCGATGCCGGGGACCCGCGTGAGCTGGTCCACGATGTTGATGTACGCGTAGTTCGCCAGGAACGTGCTGTCGTAGGCGTCGGTCGGCGAGTAAAGCGCCATCAGTATGAGAGGCGCCGTCAGCTGCTTCTGGACCGTGACGCCGAAGTTGGCCACGTCGGGAGGGAGCTGCGGGCTGGACTGGATCACCCGCATCTGCGTCAGGATCAGGTCGGTGTTCGGGTCCGTCGCCACGTCGAAGTTCGCGGTCAGGCGCAGGGACCCGTCCCCGGCGTTGATCGAGTACATGTAGTTCAGGTTGTCGACGCCGCTGAGCACCTGCTCGATCGGGGTGGCCACGGACTGCTCGACCGTCTGGGCGTCCGCGCCCACGAAGGTCGTGGTGATGCGCGCCTCCGGCGGGACGATCTTCGGGAACTGCGCAATGGGCAGGGTGACGAGCGCGACCGAGCCCACGATCACCGTGATGATCGCGATGACGATGGCCACGATCGGCCGGTTGATGAAGAACTTCGACACGGAGCGGCTACTTGGACGCCTCGGCCACCGGCGGGACCGGGTTTACGAGCGCGCCGTCCCTCAGCTTCTGGACCCCGTCCACGACCACTCGGTCCCCCGGATGGAGGCCCGACTCCACGACCATCTGGCTGCCGACCTGCTCGCCGGTCGTCACGGAGAGGAGGTGGACGTGGTTCCCCGAGTCGACCACCCCGATCTGGTAGCCCCCCTGGAGCTCGGAGAGGGCCTTCAGGGGCACGAGCAGCGCCCCCTTCCTCACGTCGATGACCGCCCGGATCCTCGCGTACTGGCCCGGGCGCAGGAGGTTGTCCGGGTTGGGGAAGACCGCCACCACCTTCAGGGTGCCCGTGTTTCCGTCGACCTGGTTGTCCAGCGCGAAGAAGGTCCCGGGCCGCGGGTAGGTCGATCCGTCCGTTAGGATCAGGTCGAACCTTGTCCCCTCCGGGATTCCATCGCCCCCCGGGTTGCGCGCCATGAGCTCGAGGTAGGCCTGCTCGCTTATCGGGAATACCGCCTTGATCGGGTCGACCGTGTTGACCGTGGTGAGCGCCCCCGTCGAGGGTCCCACAAGGTCGCCTATCTGTGCGCGGACCAACCCCGCGATGCCGTCGATCGGCGAAACGACGTGGGTGAATCCGAGGTTAAGGCGCGCCTGGTCGACCGCCGCCTGGGCCGATGCCACCTGCGCCTCGGCCGCCTGCTTGGCCTGCACGGCGTCGTCGAGCTCCTCCTGGCTGATCGCTTTGTCGCGGGCGAGGGGGCTGTAGCGCTCCACGTCCAGGCTCGCCTTGCCGAGCTGGGCCTGGGCCTGGCCGAGCAAGCCCTGCGCCTGCGCGAGGGCCGCGGCGAAGGGCCGCGGGTCGATCTCGAAGATGGGGTCGCCCCGCCTGACCGCGAAGCCCTCCTTGTAGTCCTGCCTCACCAGGTACCCGCTCACCTGCGCCCTGATCTGCGCGTCCACGAAGCCGTCCAGGGTGCCGATCCATTCGCGCGCTATCGGCACGTCCCTGCGCTCGACCGGCACCACCTGGACCTCGGCGGGCCCGGCTCCCTCGCCTCCCGACTTGCCGCAGGCGCCCAGGATGCCCGAGGCCAGGGCGCAAAGAACCGAAACATATGTATGTCTCCCCCAGCCGATTAAATGCATGCGGGAGCAACTTGGTAAATCGTCCGAGAAGTGCAAGTAACTCGCACAGAAAGGACGGGCGCCGGTTTCAAGGGGACTGGCCTGCTTCCGGGTATGGGGTCGCGGGCCGGACGGCCGGAAACCCGCGGGATGCCTGCCGAACAATACATGCATGAATGCAGCGACACGATTCCGACTGGCCGCCACCCGCACCCTGGACGAGCTCCAGGGCGCCCTTGCCGACGCCCTGCGCCACGTCGACCCCGATCATTGCCGGGGCTTCCTTTGGCACCCACAATGTGCCGCTATCTGACTCGAAAATGCTCTAGGTCACCGGGAGACCTCGAACCAGAAGGGCGAAAGCTCCTCGCGGCCGGCGACGTCCAGCTGGCTCCAGATGACATAGCGGCCGGGGCTTGGGATCGTGACGCGGAAGTTGAACTCGGGCCGGACGGGGTCGAGCCGGACCGAAAGGTCCGACTCCCTGGGGTGGATGTGCGCGAAGCCGCTCCTTGCCGCGTCGAACGCCACCAGGTGCGCGTAGGCGTCCATGACGGGCCCCAGGGGCACCGGGCCGCCGCCGTCGCGCGTGACATCCAGGCGCAGGTCGGCCGGCACGCCGGCGCGCACCGGCGGCGAGAGCGGCGTCAGGCGCACGAGGTAGCCGTCCCTTTCGGCCGACCAGGAGAGCGGCTGCGTCCCGGCCACGACGGGGTTCGGCGCCCCGGCGACCTCCACCTGCGCCTCGGCGTAGAGCCCGCGGTTGGTCGCCACCGGCGTGAAGTCCGCGAAGACGCGGTAGGCGCCGCCGAAGCGCGGCGTGAAGCTGAACCGCCACTCGCCGGCGCGCCGCCCGGGCGCGGGGTGGACATGCTGGTAGTCGTCGAGCGAGGGGTCCACGATCAGCAGGTGGATGGGCCTCGTGTGGACGACCAGGAGGTCCTCCGGCGCGATGGGCTTGCCGCTGAAGGTCCTCATCACGAGCGTCGCGTCGACCTGCGAGCCGGCCCGCGCGGGCGCCGCGGTGGATAGCTCGAGGGAAACAGGCGAGCGCACCGCGACGACGGGCAGGAACTGGGGGTTCGCGGGATCGCAGAACTCGATCACGTTGCCGCCCTGCACGCGGAAGTCCATGTGGCTCAGGTTGGTGCCCGTCGGCAGGTTGCGCACGATCGCGAAGAGCGCGAGCGCGCAGGCGCTGATGGCCGCGATCCCCCGCCACTCGCGGGGGCCGAGGCTGCGGGGCTCGGCCGGGGCGCTCATCGGCGCATCTTCTCCACGAACTCCGAAGGCTGCCACTGGCTGCCGTCGGCCCTCCAGGCGATCCTGCCCTTCTCGTCGATCAAGAGGGTGGCGAGCGTGTGGTCGAGGATGTCGCCCTTGTACTGGGCTATCACGCCAAACTGCGTGAGCAGGTCGCGGATCGCGGGCTCGGGCCCCGTGAGGAACGAGAAGTTGCCCGTGTCTATCCCCCTCTGGTCGGCGTACTCCCGCAGGACCCCGGGCGTGTCGTGGGCGGGGTCGAGCGTGATCGAGACGAACTCGATGTTGGGGACGCCCGCCTTCCTCGCGAGCCTCTGCGCCTCCATCATCTTGGATGTCGAGAGCGGGCACATGTTGGCGACCGGGCAGCGCGAGTAGATGAAGTTGAGCATCACCTGCCTGCCGCGGAAGCGCGCGCTGTCCACGACGCGCCCGTCCTGGTCGTAGAGGACGAAGTCGGGGACCGTGTCCCCCACCTCGCGGTAGGCGCCGCGCCCCTTCTCGAATGTGTCCTCGCGCAGCCTGCGCGCTGCGGCGCCGATCGTGTCCAGGGAGACCTTGTCGTCGGGCCAGATCGACTCCAGGCGGGCGTCGCCGCCCTTGCCGACCACGAGCTCGGCGCGGATGCGCTCGCCGGGCCTTGCGACGGCGGCGTCGCCCGCGGACACCGCGAACTCCATGGTCATCGCCGGCATGTACCCCGCGATCTCGTTGTGGCGCACGACCAGCACCTTGCGCGCCCTGTCGGCGGACAGGACCTCGCCTGCGAGCGGGTAGCGCCTCTCGCCGGGGGCCGCGGCCGCCCGGGTGGCAGGCGCCTGCCTGGCGCAGCCGGCCGCCGCGACGGCGCACAGCAGCGCAAGGGCGGCAGCGCTCAGGCCATGGGTTCTCATGCAACCACCAATCCCCCGGAAGAAAAAATTGTCAAAGCGTTTGGGGTGCGCAACGATTGCACCTTCACCCACCCGATGACGTCTCCCACGGCTCCCTCCGCAGGCCCCGCGCGCACGGCCGGCCACAAGCCGGCCCTCGCCGCGTTCTCCGCGTTTGCCGCCGCCTGGGTGTTCCTGCTGGTGACGCTGGGCGCATTCACGACGACCATAGGGGCGGGCATGGCCTTCCCGGACTGGCCGCTCTCAAACGGGTCGCTGAACCCGGCGGGCTGGCTGAGCGACGTCTCGATGTTCGCCGAGCACTCCCACAGGCTTAGCGCCGGCGTCGAGACGGCCCTCACGGCCGTGCTCGCCGCCTGGCTGTGGCGCGCCGAGCCCCGGGCCTGGCTGAGGAGGGTCGGGTATTTCGCGCTAGTGCTTGTCTTTGTCCAGGCGGTCGTTGGCGGCCTGCGGGTCCTCTTGGACCACATCCGCGTCGAGGCCGTCGGCACGAGTGTCGGCCGCCTGCTCGCCATGCTGCACGCCTGCCTCGCGCAGGCGCTCGCGTGCACCCTGATTGCGATCGCCCTGTCGTGCGCGCGCTCATGGCGCGCCCGGCCGGTCCCCGTCGGCGACGGCGTCAGGCGGATCGGCATCGCCTGCTGCGCCCTCTTTTTCATCCAGCTCGCCGTGGCGGCCGTGATGCGCCACAGCTTCGCCGGCTTGGCGATCCCCACGTTCCCGTGGTCAACGCCCCAGGGCGGGCTCCTCCCCCAGCTGTGGGACTTCAGGGTCGCGATCGCCTTCGCGCACCGTGTCATGGCGCTCGTGCTCGCGCTTGCTGTCGCGGCGTTCGCCCTGGCGATCTGGAGGGACCGCGGCTCCCCGCTCGCGCTGCGCGCGGGCGCCAGCGTCCTCGTCTGCCTCACGGCGCTGCAGATCCTCCTCGGGGCGACGATCATCGCCACCCAGAGGGCTGTCGGCGTGACGACGGGCCACGTCCTTGTCGGGGCGCTCACGCTCGCGGCCGCATTCTGGCTGACCTGGCTGGCGCACAGGGACGCGCTCGAGGCGCCGCATTCGCCATGACCGACACCCTGCCCCATCCGGGGGCCCGCTTCTCGGACTACCTGGAGCTCACGAAGCCGCGCCTGAGCCTGCTCTCGGTCCTGACCGCGCTGGTCGGGTACTTCGCGGCCCGGCCGCCGTTCGACGCCGCGAGGATCGGGTTTCTGGTCGTCGGCACGTCGCTCGCGGCCGGCGGGGTCGCGTCGCTCAACCAGTGGATGGAGAGCGACACGGACGCGCGGATGCGAAGGACGGCGCTGCGGCCCATCCCCACGGGAAAGATCGCCGGCGGGTCGGCCTTTGTCCTGGGCTGGCTCATGTGCATCGCGGCGCTGATGCTCATCTTCTCCCTGGTTGGGAAGCTTTCCGCGCTCTTCACGCTTCTCACGATCGCCTTCTACCTCGGCTGGTACACGCCCGCCAAGAAATGGAGCCGCTGGAGCACGGAGATAGGGGCGGTCGCCGGCGCCTTCCCCCCGCTCATCGGCTGGACCGCCGCGCAGGGCTCCGTGTCGGCGCTCGGCTGGATACTCTTCGGCGTCCTCTTCTTCTGGCAGATCCCGCACTTCATGGCGATCGCCTGGATCTACCGCAGGGACTACTCCGCGGTCGGGTTCCCCATGCTGCCCGTGCGCGACGAGGCTGGAGGCAAGGTGGCTGGGTGGTCCTTCGCGGCGACGCTGGCGCTGGTCGCGGTCAGCCTCCTGCCGACGTTCCTCGGCCTTTCGAGCACGGCGTACGCCCTCGCGGCGGGCGCGGCGGGCGCGATGTTCCTGTGGCGCGCGGCGGCGTTCTTCAGGGCCCTTGACCGCGACCAGGGGGCGCGGCGCCTCTTCCTCTTCTCGCTGGCCTACCTGCCCCTGCTTCTGGGCATGCTCCTGGCAGACCGCCTGCTGGGCCACCACCCGTGACCGTCCACGACATACCGCCTATCGAGGCCTCCCTTAACGGGCTCGCGACCCTGCTCATCACGGCGGGCTTCATCTTCATAAAGAGGGGCGACCGGGCCGCGCACCGCGCCTGCATGCTAAGCGCCGCCGTCGCCTCGGCGCTCTTCCTCGGCTTCTACCTGGCCTACCACGCCATGATGCGAAGCGCCCATGCGCCGTTCGGGGGGACGGGCGCGGTGCGCTGGGTCTACCTTGCGATCCTCTGGACCCACATACCGCTGGCCGCCCTGATCGCCTTCCTGGTGCCCCGGACCTTCGCCTTTGCGCTCAAGGGCGATTTCGAGCGCCACCGCGCCTGGGCCCGGGTGACCTTCCCGATCTGGTACTACGTCTCGGTGACCGGCGTCCTGGTGTACTTCTTCCTGTACCGCTGGTGGCCCGCGCCGCATTAGGGCTTCTTCTGGGCCGGGCGCCTCATCGCCTCCGCCCGGACAAACCCGTGCCTCTCGTAGAGCCCGTGCGCGTCGCGGGTCGCGAGCAGGCACATCGTACCTGAGACGACCGGGTGGTTGGCGACGCTCTCCATCAGCATCTTGCCAAGGCCCCTGCCCCTGCAGTCCTTGTCGACGATGACGTCGCAAATCCACGAGAAGGTCGCGCCGTCGGTCACGACGCGGGCGAACGCGAGCTGCCTTCCGCTGGCGCTCTCATAGACCCCGAAGCAGAGCGAGTTGCGGATCGACTTCTCGACGGTGGCGCGCGTGCGGCCCTGGGCCCAGTACGAGTCCGCCAGAGCGCAGCTGACGAAGTCGGCGTCGATCCGGCCGGGATCGGTGCTGACGACGTAGCGGTCGGTTTCGGGGGCCATCGCCGAAACCATGGGTTGCGCCGGGGGCCGGCGCGACCCGCCAGCGGCCCCGCTCACTTGACCGTCAGGAAGCCCTTCATCCCCACCTGGTAGTGGGCCGGGAACGTGCAGAGGAAGGGATAGTCGCCCGGGGCATCCGGAGCCTTGAAGGTCACCTCGCCCGACTTGCGCGGCCCAAGAAGGTCGATGTGCGCGATAATCTGATCCTTGAGCGCGGCCGGTATGTAGCCCGTATCCTTGGAGGAGAGCGCCGCGGCGTCGAAGGCGGCGACGTCGGTGCCCGCCTTGAGAAGGACCCAGTTGTGGCCCATGACCTCGAGTGGCTGCGTCCCGTTGTTGGTGAGTATGACCTTAATCTCCTCACCCGGCTTCGCCTCGATCGAGTTGATGCTGTACTTCATCGTGTCGCCAGCAGTGATCTCGATCTCGCGCGGGCCCGCGGGGGCGGCGGCGGTCGACGCCGAGGAGGCCTTCTGGCCGCAGCCGGAAGTGACGATCGCAGCAAACGCGGTGATCAAAAGAACTCGGAATTTCATTGGACCGCGAACATCCCCCAGTTCGGGCCTTATCGCAAACCGAAATGCAATGCGCGGAAGATGCGCGCGCTGTGGATGATGCGACACCGCCGCCCGTTCCGGAGTGCCGGCCGACGGGCGATGGGAGCGGCCTCACCTATTAGGCCCCAAAATGGGTCCGATTATGGCTTGAAATGCCGAAATGTTCCCCGACTCTATTGCGCGGTCCGGCCCAAAGCCGCCCCATCTTTACTCACGACAGAACTCATGCGTTATTCCCAGTTTTCCCAGCGCGCCGCCCGGTGGGCCGGCGCGGCAGCCGCCCTCGCCGGCGCCTGCCTGCTTTCGGGTTGCGTCTGGTTTGACGGACCGCAGTCGACTCTCGTGCCGGAGGGGCCGGTGGCGCGCGACCAGCTGCGGATCTTCTACGTCACATGCTGGGTCACCCTGTTCATCTTCGTGGTGGTCGGCAGCGTCCTCGCCTACGCGATGGTCAGGTTCCGGGCGCGCTCCGAGGCCGACGAGCACGCGGCGCCGCCCGATCAGGGCCACGGCAACCCGATGGTCGAGGTGAGCCTGATCGGCGCGTCCGTCTTCGCGCTGGTCATCATCGCGGTGCCGACGCTCAAGGGCATCTGGTACAGCTTCGACGTGCCCGAGGACGAGAAGGCGAACGCCTACGAGATCACCGCGACCGGGTACCAGTGGTGGTTCAAGTTTGAATACACGGGCGAGACCGCGCAGACGCTCGACCCGACGGGCAAGCCGGCGAGCGCGCCGCTGACGACGGGCAACGAGCTCGTGATCCCCGCCGGCAGGCCGGTGCGGATCGCCCTGCGCGCGGTCGACGTGATCCACAGCTTCTGGATCCCGAAGCTCGCCGGCAAGGTGGACATGATCCCCAACCGCGCCAACCACCTCTGGATCGAGGCGGACAAGCCGGGATACTTCTGGGGGCAGTGCGCCGAGTTCTGCGGCGAGTCCCACGCCGTCATGCGCTTCAGGGTGATCGCGCTAGGGCCGAGGGAGTTCAACGAGTGGCTCAACAACCAGATGGCGCCCGCCCGCAGGGCCGAGGCGGTCCCCGGCAAGCCCAAGCCGCAGTTCGCGGCCTACCGGACGTTCAGGCAGAACGAGGCGGGCTACACCGACGCCTTCGAGGCCTCGCCGCTCGACGCCTGGCGCCGCCAGCAGAAGCCCGACGACGCCGAGGACACGGATCTGATCGCCAAGGGCCGGGCCCTCTTCCAGTCCAAGACCTGCGTCAGCTGCCACACCATCCGCGGAGACGGCGCGGTCGGCGTCACCGGCCCGGAGCTCACCCACGTGGGAGCCCGCACGACGATCGCCGGCGGCCTGCTCGAGAACAACCGCGACGAGCTCCACCGCTGGATCCACAACCCGGGCGCCGTGAAGCCCGGCAACAAGATGTGGGTGAGCGGCTACCTGCTCAACAACATCAAGCTCACGCCGGAGGACGAGGACGCCCTCGTCTCGTACCTGAGGAGCCTCAAGTAATCCGCAACATGGAAGCACTGGCAAAGACCGATTTCATCGCGAAGGAGGAGCAGGCGGCGAAGCCGTTCGTGCTCTGGCGCCCGACGGCACAGACGGGCCTCATGAGCTGGCTGACGACCGTGGACCACAAGCGCATCGGCCTCCTCTACGGGGCGTCGGCCCTGTTCTTCCTGGTGGTGGGCGGCCTCGAGGCGCTCTTCATCCGCATCCAGCTCGCCGTTCCCAACAACACGTTCCTCTCGTCGGCTCAGTACAACGAGATGTTCACGATGCACGCGACGACGATGATCTTCCTCGTCGTCATGCCCCTGGGCGCCGCGTTCTTCAACTTCATCATGCCCCTGCAGATCGGGGCGCGCGACGTGGCGTTCCCGAGGCTCAACGCGTTCTCGTTCTGGACGTTCCTGGTGGGCGCGATCATCCTCAACATAGGCTGGTTCAGGCCCGACGGCGCGCCCGACGCCGGCTGGTTCGGCTACACCCCGCTGACGACGCGCACCTACAGCCCGACCCACGCGGTCGACATGTGGGTCATGGGCCTGCAGCTGCTGGGCGTCGCCTCGATAGCGGCGGCGCTCAACTTCATCGTGACGATCATCAACCTGCGCGCGCCCGGCATGGCCATGATGCGCCTGCCGGTGTTCACGTGGATGACGCTCGTCACCTCGTTCCTCATCATCCTCTCCTTCCCGGCGATCACGATCGCCCTTGTCGAGATCATGATGGACCGGCTCTTCGGCACCAACTTCTTCGAGGTTTCCAACGGCGGGATGCCGATACTCTGGCAGCACCTCTTCTGGATATTCGGGCACCCCGAGGTCTACATCCTGATCCTGCCCGCCATGGGCATCATCTCGGAAATCCTGCCGACCTTCGCTCGCAAGCCCCTCTTCGGCTACCCGATCGTCGTCTTCTCGGGCGCCAGCATCGGGTTCCTCGGCTTCGGCGTGTGGAGCCACCACATGTTCACGACGGGCATGGGCACGGTGGCGACCGCCGCCTTCGCGCTCATGACGATGGCGATCGCGGTTCCCACGGGCGTCAAGATCTTCAACTGGATCGGAACCCTCTGGGGCGGCCACCTGACGATGCGCACGCCCATGATGTTCGCCCTCGGCTTCGTGTGGATGTTCATGATCGGCGGGTTCTCGGGCATCATGCACGCGGCGGCTCCCGCCGACCTGCAGCAGCACGGCAGCTACTTCATCGTCGCGCACTTCCACTACGTCCTGATCGGCGGCTCGCTCTTCGCCCTGCTGGCCGGCATCCAGTACTGGTTCCCCCTCATGTTCGGCCGGCGCGTGAGCGAGTTCTGGGGGAAGACCTCGTTCTGGGTCATCTTCGTCGGATTCAACGTGACGTTTTTCCCGATGCACTTCCTCGGCCTCGAGGGCATGCCCAGGCGCACGTTCACCTACGATGGGAACATGGGCTGGAACCTCGGAAACTTCATCTGCACGGTGGGCGCCTTCATTCTCGGGATCGGGCTGGCGATCTACCTGATCGCCATGGTCTACGCCTACTACAAGGGGCCGCGCTCGCTGAAGGACCCCTGGGACGCGCGCACGCTCGAGTGGAGCCTGCCGAACCCGCCGCCCGTGTACAACTTCCAGGTCACGCCGACGATCCACGCCCGCGACAGCTGGTGGTACGAGAAACAGCACGCGGATGAGATCGCGAAAGAGGAGGCCGAACACGCGAAGGCGGAGGACACCCACGGTGGCATACACATGCCCTTCCAGTCGATCTACCCGATCCTGGCGGGCCTGGGCATCCTTATCGGATCCATCGGCGTCTCGGTCGTCGACCCGGCCGACCCGACGAAGTACCCGGGCTTCTGGGGCCCGAAGATCGCCGTTACGATTATCGGCGGGGCGATCATGTTCGTCGCGGTCGTCCTCTGGTCCCTCGAGGGCAACGAGGGCTACCACATCCACCTCAATCCAGACGGCAGCATCAAGGGCGACGGCGCGCAGAAGCACTACTGAGCGCCCTTCCGAAGGACCCCCCATTCTCCATGAGCAGTCAAGCGGCCGCAGCCACCCTGGACCACCATCACGACCCGACCACGTCGACGGGCATTCCGAACAAGAAGCTCCTCATGTGGGCCTTCCTGGCGTCGGACTGCATGTTCTTCGGCTGCCTCATCTCGACGCACCTCATCTACCGCCTGCACCCGCCGCCGGGCACCCCCATCGCGAGGCAGGTGTTCAGCATCGAGCTCACGTCGTTCTCGACGTTCATCCTGCTGATGTCTTCCCTCATGATGGCGCTCGCGGTGAACGCCATCCAGAAGGGCAACCTGAAGAGCATGCGCTGGTCGCTCCTGACGACGATCTTCTTCGGGTGCATCTTCCTCGGATGCCAGGTCTTCGAGTTCAACACGTTCGTGCACGAGAAGCACCTGACGATCACCAACAGCATCCTGGGAACGACGTTCTTCACCCTCACGGGCACGCACGGGCTGCACGTGCTGATCGGCGTCATCTGGCTGAGCGGGATGCTCCTATACTCGTTCACCGGGAACCTCACCCAGAAGGACGCGATCGACGTCGAGTCGATGGGGCTCTACTGGCACTTCGTCGACATCGTCTGGATCGTGATCTTCACGGCCGTCTACCTGCTCGAGTACATCTGACCCCCAAAGAATTCATCCCGCCATGAGCGCCTCCGATTCCGCATCCGCCGTCCACGACCCCGTCCAAAGCCTCGTGCAGAGCAAGTTCTGGATCTTCGTCCAGATTGCCATGCTGCTCGCGGTCATCACCGGCCTTGAGCTCGTCACGGTTTACCTGCCCTTCATGAAGTGGCTCCTGGTGGGCGTCCTCGTCGTCCTGTCGGCCGTGAAGTTCATGTTCGTCATCTTCTACTTCATGCACCTGCGCTGGGACAAGGCGCTGTGCACCATCCTCTTCTTCATCGGCCTCGTGCTCGCGTCCGGGACCATGTGGGCGCTCCTCAAGCTCTTCGGCGCGGATGCCAGCAAGCCGCTGACGATGGCGCTTGCCGACCGCCCGGTCGCAGTGCGTATCGTGTCCTGAGGACGGCGGCCCGAAGGCCCGCCGGTCCTCCCGCATGATCGACTGGCGCCACTGGCACAACGAACCCTACCTGACGGGCGGGCTCATCCTGGCGGGCTGGCTCTACGCGATGCTTGCCGGCCCGCTCCGGGGAAGGCTCGCCCCGGGGGCGCCGTATCCGAGGCGCCGCGCCGCGCTCTTCTACCTCGCCCTCGCCCTGTTCTACCTCGCGGTCGGCTCCCCGCTGGACCAGGTCGGCGAGCGCTTCCTGCTCTCGGCGCACATGGTGCAGCACATGCTGATCATGTACCCGGTTCCATTCCTCATGCTTCTGGGGACGCCGGCATGGATGGTGGATCCCGTCCTCTCGCGCCCCGGCCTTCGGGCGCCGCTGCGCGTCGTACTCCATCCCCTGTTTTGCGCGGTCGTCTCGGCCGGTGTGATCAGCGCATGGCACGCGCCCTTCCTCTACGAGTGGACCCTCCAGGACAAGCTCGTGCATGTCGCCGAGCACCTGATGTTCCTCGCCGCCTCCATCCTCTACTGGTGGCCCATCGCGAGCCCCTCGGTGGCGTTCCCGGCCCCCAGCTACCCGGTGCGGATGCTCTACGTGTTCGGCGTTGAGGTGGCGATGATCCCCGTGTCGGCGTACATCGTTTTCGCGGGCTACGTCATCTACCCGACCTACGAGTTCGCGCCGCGCCTGATCGCGGGGTTCTCCCCCGCCGACGACCAGCTTGTCGCAGGCGTCATCATGAAGGTCTCGGGCATGGCCGTCTCGCTGACGGCGCTCGGGATCTTCTTCTTCAGGTGGTTCGCGTCCTCCGGCAGGGGCGCGCGGGCCTGAAGGGGCCCGCCGCGCCCGCGCAAACGGAAAGGGCCCCGGACCGCGAGCGCGGCGCCGGGGCCCCTTTTCGCGGCCGTCGCCGGCCTCCCTATGCCTTGGCGGGCGCGAGGAGGTCCTCGATGGAGTCGCTCTCGACGCTCAGGTCGGCGAAGAGCCACGACGAGAGGTAGCGCTCGGCCGACGACGGGATGATCGCGACAATCATCTTGCCCTTGTTCTCGGGGCGCTTCGCGACCTGGATGGCCGCCCAGATGGCAGCGCCGGAGGAGATGCCCACGGGGATGCCGTCCAGCTTGGCGACCTGCTTGCTTATCGGGGCGGAGTCGTCCTCCTTCACCGTGATCACCTCGTCGTAGATCTTGGTGTTGAGCACCGCCGGCACGAATCCGGCGCCCAGGCCCTGCAGCTTGTGGGGGCCGGGCTGGCCGCCGGAGAGGACCGGGGAGCCGGCCGGCTCCACGGCGATGATCTTGACCGAGGGCTTGCGCGCCTTGATGACCTCGCCGACGCCGGTGATGGTCCCGCCGGTGCCGATGCCGGAGATGACGATGTCGACCTTGCCGTCGGTGTCCTTCCAGATCTCCTCGGCGGTCGTGCGCCGGTGGATGGCGGGGTTCGAGGGGTTCGCGAACTGCTGCAGGATGACGCTGTTCGGGATCTTCGTGGCGAGCTCCTCGGCCTTGGCGATGGCGCCCTTCATACCCTTGGCGCCCTCGGTGAGCACGAGGCGGGCGCCCAGGACCTTGAGGATCTTGCGCCTTTCCGTCGTCATCGTCTCGGGCATCGTGAGGATGAGCCGCAGCCCGCGGGCCGCCGCCACGAAGGCGAGGGCAATGCCCGTGTTGCCGCTGGTGGGCTCGATGAGCACGGTGTCCTTGTTGATGCGGCCGCTCTTCAGGGCGTCGTCGATCATGGAGAGGCCGATGCGGTCCTTCACGCTCGAGAGCGGGTTGAAGAATTCGAGCTTGAGCAGGATCTCCGCCTGGGCGCCGTGGGCGCTTGCGGTCCGGTTGAGGCGTACGAGCGGCGTGTTGCCGACCGTCTCGGTGATGTCGTTGTATATCTTGGCCATTGCTGTTTTGGGTTTGTTGCTTGTCTTGGAAATCTGGGCAAGGGGGCCTATATGGCGTAATCCTCCTCGAACGAATGGGCCATCCTGAGGCGAATCCGCACGAGGTCGTTCACCTTCAGGCCCAGATCGGAGAGCTCCGAGCGCGAGATCTCGACCTCGACATGCTCGCGGCTCTGTATCTGCTCCAAGAGGACCCTCGCCTGAGGCCCCGCGGCGTGGATGTGGCGCACCACGGCCGACAGGCCGTCGCCGCCGGCGTCGTGGGGCGTGAGCTCGATGTCGTGGGGGCGCACGTAGATAAGGCCGTCGGGATTCTGTTCCGCCCCGTGGCCCGTCTGGGCGAGGGCCACCGCCAGCGCCGGGGCGCGCAGCACGTTAACGTTGCCCAGGAACTGGTACACGAACGGCGTAGCCGGCCTGTCGTATACCTCCTGGGGCGTGCCCACCTGCTCGACACGGCCCTGGTTCATGATGACGACCTGGTCGGCGATCTCGAGCGCCTCCTCCTGGTCGTGGGTCACGAAGATGGTCGTGATATGGATCTCATCGTGGAAGCGCCGCAGCCACCGGCGCAGGTCCTTGCGCACGCGGGCGTCCAGCGCCCCGAAGGGCTCGTCCAGGAGGAGGACCTTGGGCTCGACGGCGAGGGCCCTGGCGAGCGCGACACGCTGGCGCTGGCCGCCCGAGAGCTGTGAGGGGTAGCGCCCCGCGAGGCCCTCGAGCTGAACAAGCTGGAGCAGGTGGTGAACGCGCTCGGCGATGCCCTCCCGAGACGGGCGGTCCCTGTGCCGGCGCACCCGCAGGCCGAAGGCCACGTTCTCAAAGACCGTCATGTGCCTGAAGAGCGCATAATGCTGGAAGACGAACCCCACCCTCCTCTTTCCCGCGGGCAGGTCGGTCACGTCCTCCCCGTGGAAGAGCACCCTGCCGCTTCCGGGGTCCGGGAACTCGAGCCCCGCGATGATCCTAAGCAGCGTCGTCTTTCCCGAGCCCGACGGCCCGAGGAGCGCGACGAGCTTCCCCTTGGGCACGTTCACGTCGACGCCGTTGAGCGCCGCAAATGCCCCGAAGGCCTTCGTGATGCCGTGCGCCTCGATGCTCATGCGGAGCCCTCCGTCCTCCACTCGATCGCGGTCCTTATCGCGAGCGTGGCGAGCGCCAGGAGCGCGAGCAGGGACGCCACCGCGAACGCCGCGACGATGTTGTAGTCGTTGTAGAGAACCTCAACGTGCAGCGGCATCGTGTTTGTCTCGCCGCGGATGTGGCCGCTGACGACCGAGACGGCGCCGAACTCGCCCATCGCGCGCGCGTTGCAGAGGATGACCCCATAGAAGAGCCCCCAGCGGATGTTGGGCAGCGTCACCCTCCAGAACGTCTGCCACCCGTTGGCCCCGAGCGCCACCGCGGAGCACTCCTCGTCCGTGCCCTGGGCCTGCATGAGCGGTATGAGCTCGCGGGCGACGAAGGGGAAGGTCACGAACGCGGTCGCTAGGACGATCCCCGGCACGGCGAATATGATGCGCACGTTGTGCGCGATGAGCCACGGGCCGAACCACCCCTGGGCGCCGAAGACGAGGACGTAGACCAGGCCGGCGATGACCGGAGACACCGCGAAGGGCAGGTCGATGAGCGTCGTTAGGATGCTCTTCCCGCGGAAGCTGAACTTCGCGATGGCCCAGGCTGCGGCCACGCCGAACACGACGTTTGCGGGCACCACGATCGCCACCGTTAGGAGTGTCAGGCGGATCGCCGAGAGGGCGTCGGGCTCCAGGACGGACTTGAGGAAATAGCCGGCCCCCTTTTCGAACGCCTGGATGAAGACCGCGGCGAGCGGCAGGACCAGGAAGAACGCCAGGAAAAGGAGCGCCACCGCCGTCAGCAGCACGCGCGCCCAGTAGGGATCACGCGTCGCGCGCGGCTGGGCCGGGCGGGACCGGCGGGGCGCGAACGGGGCGGTTGTTGGAACTGAGGCCAAGGCGAAAGGCGGTTAGGGTGTTTCGGGTCGGTGTGCCCCGGGTTCAGGCAGACACAGCTTGCTCAAGCCCCGTTCCTTCCCAAATCGGATTCACGTCATATTGCATGGGAACGGCGGCTCCACTTCTGGAGCAAGTTGATGAACAGCAGCAGGATGAAGGATGATACAAGCATCACCACGGCGATCGCCGTGGCGCCGCCGTAGTCGTACTGCTCGAGCTTGGTTATGATCAAAAACGGAACGATCTCCGTTTTCATGGGCATGTTTCCTGAGATGAAAACGACGGATCCGTACTCCCCGAGCGCCCGGGCGAAGGCCAGCGCAAACCCGGTCAGGAGCGACGGGGCGAGCTCGGGCAGGAGGACCCGTGTGACGACCTGCATCCGGCTGGCCCCGAGCGTTGACGCCGCCTCTTCAATCTCGGGCTCCAGGTCCTGGAGCACCGGCTGCACCGTTCGGACGACGAAGGGAAGCCCAATGAAGGTGAGCGCGACAAACACGCCCGTCCACGTGAACGCAACCCTGAGGCCCATGGGCTCAAGGAAGCGGCCGACCCACCCTCCCGGTGAATACAGGGAGGTGAGCGCTATCCCCGCAACCGCCGTGGGAAGCGCGAACGGCAGGTCGACCAGCGCGTCGATGAGGCGTTTCCCCGGGAAGGAGTAGCGCACCAGAACCCAGGCGACCACGAGGCCGAAGGCCATGTTCACCAGGCCCGCCGCAAATGAGGCCCCGAAGCTCAGGCGGTAGGCCGCGACAACCCTGGGCGAGGTGACCGCGGCCACGAAGTCGTGCAGGCTCATTCCCGCGGCCCGCAGGAACGCCGCCGACAGCGGGACGAGCACGATGAGCCCGAGGTACGCTACCGTGAAGCCCAGGGAGATGCCGAAGCCCGGGAGTATGGAGCGGGGTGTGCGTGCGCGCGCCATTGTCGTACCCTCTAGGCCGCCAGGGCGCGCCCGCGGCCCCTGACGCTCGTGCAGCCGGTTGTTGGGATCATGGATTGGCGCGCGCTCGGCATTTCACTTCTCGTATATCTGGTCAAAGACACCCCCGTCGGCAAAGTGTGTCCGCTGGGCCTGAGCCCAGCCCCCGAACACCTCATCTATGGTGAAAAGGCCGAGCCTGGGAAAGACGCGGGAGAACCGCTCGGCCACCGCGCGGTTTCTCGGGCGGTAGTAGTTGCGCCCGGCGATCTCCTGGCCCTCGTCCGAGTAGAGGTATTCCAGGTAGGCCCTGGCGATCTCGGTTGTCCCCTTCCTCGCGGACACCTTCTCGACCACCGCGACGGGCGGCTCGGCGAGGATGCTGCTTGAGGGCACCACCGTCTCGAACTTGCCCGGACCGAATTCCTTCTGCGCGAGGAAAGCCTCGTTTTCCCACGCGAGGAGGACGTCCCCCAGCCCCTTCTGGGCGAACGTGATCGTCGAGCCCCTCGCGCCGGCGTCGAGCACCTGGACGTTCTTGTAGAGGGCGGTCACGAATTCCCTGGCCTTGTCCTTGCTGCCGTACCTGCGCTCCGCATACCCCCAAGCCGCAAGGTACGCCCAACGCGCCCCTCCCGAGGTCTTTGGATTGGGCGCGATCACCGCGACGCCGGGGCGCACGATGTCGTCCCAGTCCTTGATCCCCTTCGGGTTGCCGCTGCGCACGAGCAGAACGATCGTGCTCGTGTATGGGGTCGAGTTCTCCGGCAGCTTGGACTGCCAGTCCGCCGGCAGAAGGTCGCCGTGCGCGTGGATGCTGTCGATGTCGGCGGCGAGCGCCAGCGTCACGACGTCGGCCTGCAGCCCGTCGATGACGGACCGGGCCTGCGCGCCCGAGCCACCGTGCGACTGCTTGACCACGACGTCGTCGCCGGTCTTCGCCTTCCAGTGCTTCGCGAAGGCCGCGTTGTAGTCGGCATACAGCTCGCGTGTCGGGTCGTAGGAGACGTTGAGCAGCTCGATCGTCTTCCCGCGCGAGACCGCGGCCGCGCCGAGGACGGTGAAAAGGAACAGGTGGCGGATTCTCATGGTCTTGGATGGTCGGGCGCTAGAAGGAGGCCTTGATCGAGGCCGAAACGAGGTTGTCCTCGAAGCTCTGGCCGGGCGTGGAGGCCACCGGCAGGTGCGAGTGCCCGGTCGTGGCCGAATAATCCAGGCTGGCGGAGAGGCCGCGCGTGAATGCATACGTCACGTCGACCGGCACGGTGGCTGTCCAGTCATTGCGCACGGTGGGGGCGTCATAGCGGTGCCCCAGGGCCTTGACGCCGGCGGATGCGGACAGCTGCTTCGAGAAGTCGTGTCTGTAGATCAGGCTCTCGACCGTCTCCTGGATCGAGTACACGCCCGCGCTGGAGACGAAGTGCCAGACCCTCTCGGACGCGGTCAGCGTGTCCGAGGGGGTCAGGGTCGCCACAAGCTGGCCCTTGAGGTAGAACCAGGTGTGCCGGTCGCCGTTGAGCCCGAGATGGGCGGCGTTTGAATACCTGCGCAAGTCGGGCCCCGTTAGGAGCATCGCCTGGAGCCATTTGACCGGCGCGCCCTCGAATCCGAGCAGGGCGCGGTTGTACGTGCTGTCGCTCGAGGTCAGGCTGTAATAGAGGTGCGCCTGCGTCTGCTGGCCAATGCGCCAGCCGGCCAGGAGCGAGAAGCCGGGCGCGAGGTTGAATCCCAGGTCCAGCCCGCCATTGACGTCGTCCCTGTTCACCCAGTTGGCGTAGCCCTTGTAGGCGCCGACCGGGTTGTGCTCGTCGATGAGGAGGTTGTAGTAAGTCGCGCTGTCGACCGCCCGGACGAACCAGTCCTTCCAGTCATATCGGAGGAACGAGGTGTTGCGCTCCTGGATCTGGTTGCGGCGCTCGCGCACTGCCCCGTACCCGAGGTTGTTGTAATAGTTGAAGAACTCGTCCTCCTTGCTCCCGTCGACGTAGAGGAGCGGGTTGTCGATCGAGAACGACCAGGGGCCGTCCTTGCCGGTCGCGTCGAGCGTGAAGGTGTTCCGCAGGTTGTCCTCGCGCGCCGCGGCCTCGTACTGGGTGTAGTCTGCCGAGTACGCCAGGGTCAGGGTCTTGAGGAACCTGGAGTCCTGGGGCCCCGAGTCGGCGAGGAGATTGAACGTGACGCTCGCGCTCAGCGTCGTGGTCGCGGACGAGATGTTGGCGATCGCTGGGTGGCCGGCGAGGTTGTTGGAGACCCCGTAGATGTTGGAGTCGCTGCCTTCCGCGACCGCCAACGACGCCGCGGAGACCCATTGGGGCGGCGTTAGCCCCCAGGCATCCGCGGTCGCGGGCGCGACGGGCGGCCCCGAGGGGCTTTGTGATCGGCCGGCGGCCGCGATCATGAGGTAAAGCAGCGCGGCCGCAGCGCCTGCCTGCAGACGGCGGAAGGGTCGCGATGACCGTCGGGAATTCGTCTCATGGTCAGTCAATACTGTGCTGTTCACGGTTTGCTAAGGGAGGTTCCTTTCTGGAAACCGCATCCTGTCGCCTGGTCTGCGTGGTTTCGGGAATCGATGTGGTGGGGGCCTCTGGTTTTGCCGGTCGGCAGAGAAATCTGGCGGGGACGGGGGCCATGGCGTAGGGCCTGCGGCCTTTAGCCCGCCCGCGAGTGCTCATCCGGGCCCGCTGGGAGCCGCGTCTTTTCCGTGCGCTCGATCTGGGTGACGCGGCCGTCATGCACGACCAGCTGCACGACCCCGAAGCGAAGGCCCTGGACCTTTGCGCGCAGTATTGCGATCCACTCGGGCTCGGGGCCGGCGGCGGACTCGTTGGCCTTGGATTCCGTTTTCATGATAGCGCTGGTCAGATCGAGTACTCTCCCAGGATGTGGTGAAGAACGCCCTCGGTGGGCGACGTGGACGACGCGCGCGCCGCCCTGCCCTTGCGCGCCAAGCGTTGGCGGGCGATACGCGCGGGGACGCGGGCGGGCGGCTCCTGGCCCGGGCCCGTGGAGAACGGCAGCACGACGCTGTCCCTGCGCATCTTGCGCAGGGTGATCTCCACCACGTCGGCAAGCGTGTAGCGGTCGAGTATGCCCGCGATGGCGTTTCGGACGTCGACCATGAGCATGCGAAGGCCGCAGTGCGCCTCGTCGGGGCATGTGCACGGCTCGTAGGCCGTCTGCGAGACGCATCCGATGGGCGCTAGGGGCCCGTCGATGAGGCGCACGACCTCGCCTATCGTGATCTTGCGCGCCGGTCGGGCGAGATGGTAGCCGCCGAACTTCCCGCGCTGGCTCTCCACGATCCGCGCCTCCTTGAGGATGTGCAGGATCTGCTCAAGAAACTTGACCGGCAGCTGCTCGCTCTCGGCAAGCTCGGTGACCGGGACAAGCTTCCGATCGACCTCCGCGGCTATGCCGAGGATGATGAGGGATCGAAGGGCGTACTCGCCCTTTTTTGAGAGCTTCATAGGTAACTTCTTTAATCTATATTGATTGAATATGTATTAATTCAAGTCCTATTCCCCCTCTCAAGTCATAAATCGTCTGCGCGCTATATCTAACTCGTTAACTTCTAGTTGTTAACGAATTCGTAAACCTCCGCGAGGGCTGTTCCCGTGGTGCTGTTGAGGCCCGTGATCTCAGCTGTGTAAGGGCCGGAAGGAAGGGTAATGAGCACCACGGCGGCGATGTCTGCGGGCAGGGACGGGGCCGTGACAGCCGATGTGTACTCGCCGTCTGCGGCGGCGACTCTGGCGAATTTCGCTCCGAAAACGGTCGCAATCTGTGCGACCGTTCCCTGCATGAACGCGATCATGTGCATGGAGTCCGGCAGCACGGGATTGAACCCCTGGGCCCCGAGCCATGCCGTCACTCGCTCGTAATCCGCTCGCAGCGGCAGGTACCTCGCCTCCATCTCGTCCCGGGATACGCGTCCGCCAGCCTCGACCCTCGCCTGAAGCCCGGCGAAGTCGCGCATGGCGAGCGCAACCGAGAACGTCATGGACGCGGACAACTCGTCGGGCGTCAGGCTTCGCCGCACGATCCGCGCCCGCCCCATCGTGAAGCCCCCGGGGTCCGGCAGGATCACGGATCCCTCCATGACGCGCGCCTGCGCGGGGCTCGTGACCGCCTTTTGGGCGGGCAGGACGCCGATCAGGACGACAAGCAGGCATCCGGCCGTAATGGGGCGGTCATGGCAGCGTTTGGCGGACAGGGTGCGCCTTCCTAGACGACAATCCTGAGGCCATCGTATGCGAGCATGAAGCCCTCGGGCAGCTCCGATTCGAGCGCGGCGTGCTCCGTCAGGTGTGTGAGGTGCGTGAGCCAGATCCGCCCGACGCCAAGCAGCCTTCCGGCCTCGACCGCCTCGCCTATGCTCATGTGGGACGGATGGGGCTGGGGGCGAAGCCCGTCGAGTATCGCCGCATCCGCCCCCCGCGCGAGCGCCACAGCCTCGTCGGTCAACCGCTTGCAGTCCGTGTAGTAAACAAACCTCTTGCCGCTGCTCCTCTCGGCGAAGACCAGGCCGATGGTGTCGATATCGCCGTGCGGGAGGATCGTGGACCGGATCTTCCCCTGCGGCAGCTCGAGCTCCCCCGGCATCGCCGTGAGCCTGAACGCGGGATACCCGCGGATGGCGGCCCGGTCCCTCATCGCGTAGGGGAACATTGATGAGACCCTCGCCATGCCCTCCTGCGTCGAGTAAACGGTGATCGCATCGCCGCCCCGCAGGTCGCAGAATCTCCGCAGGTCGTCCATCCCCGCCACGTGGTCCGCGTGCCCGTGCGTGAGGACGAACAGGTCGAGGCAGTCGACGCCCTCCCTGAGGCACTGCAGGCGCAACTCCGGGGCCGCGTCTACCTGCACATGGAGGCCGTCCATGACCACGTGGATGGACGCGCGGGTCCGGCGGTTGCGCGGATCGCGGGAGGTGCACACCGCGCAGGAGCATCCGATCATCGGCACGCCCTGCGAGGTGCCGCTTCCTAGTACGATGACTTCCATGGCCGGTTGGACCCACGATTGGGCCGACCGGCGCGCAAGGCACCAAAAAAAAGCGCCCCGGCCTCGCGGCCAGGGCGCCCTTGAATCTTTGGCTTGATCGGCCCGCTCAGTAGTCCATGCCGCCGCCCGGGGGATGGGCAGGGGCGGAATCCCTCTTCTCGGGGATCTCGGTGATCATGCACTCGGTCGTGAGCAGGAGCCCGGCGACGGAGGCCGCATTCTGGAGCGCGGTGCGCGTGACCTTCGTCGGATCGACGACGCCGGCCTTGACCAGGTCCTCGAACTTGTCGGTCGCGACGTTGTAGCCGTAGTTGCCCTTGCCGGCGGCCACCTGGCCCACGATAACGGCGCCCTCGACGCCCGCGTTCGCGCAGAGCATCCGGATCGGGTGCTCGATGGCCCGGCGCACGATCTGCGAGCCGATCTTCTCGTCGCCCTCGAGGGCGAGCGCGTCGATCACCTTGGCCGTGCGCAGGAGCGCCACGCCGCCGCCGGCGACGATGCCCTCCTCGACGGCCGCGCGGGTCGCGTGGAGTGCGTCCTCGACGCGTGCCTTCTTCTCCTTCATCTCGATCTCGGTGGAGGCGCCGACATTGATGACGGCGACGCCGCCCGCGAGCTTCGCAAGGCGCTCCTGGAGCTTCTCGCGGTCGTAGTCGGAGGTCGTCTCTTCGATTTGAAGGCGGATCTGCTTCACGCGACCCTGGATGTCGGAGGTTTTGCCGCCACCCTGAATTAGAGTCGTGTTCTCCTTGTCGACCACGATGCGCTTGGCGCGCCCAAGCTCGCTGACCTGGATATTCTCAAGCTTGATGCCTAGGTCCTCGGTGAAGCAGCGGCCGCCGGTGAGAATCGCGATGTCCTCGAGCATGGCCTTGCGGCGGTCCCCGAAGCCGGGGGCCTTGACGGCGACAACATTGAGCGTCCCGCGGATCTTGTTGACGACGAGGGCGGCGAGCGCCTCGCCCTCGACCTCCTCGGCGATGATGAGCAGCGGCTTGCCGCCCTTCGCAATCGTCTGCAGGAGCGGGAGCAGGTCGTTAAGGGAGCTGATCTTCTTCTCGTGGATGAGGACGTAGGCGTCCTCGATGACGGCCTCCATCGCCTCGGCGTTCGTGACGAAGTACGGCGAGAGGTAGCCCTTGTCGAACTGCATGCCGTCGACGACCTCGAGCGTGGTCTCGATGGTCTTCGCCTCCTCGACGGTGATCGTTCCGTCCTTGCCTACCTTGTCCATCGCGTCGGCGATGATGTTGCCAATTGCTTCGTCCCAGTTCGCGGACACGGTGGCCACTTGGCGTGTTTCCTCCCGGTCCGAGACCTTCTTGGACGTTCTAGCAAGCTCGGCGACCGCGGCCTCAACGGCCTTGTCGATGCCGCGCTTCAGGAAGATCGGGTTCGAGCCGGCCGTCACGTTCTTGAGGCCCTCGCGGAAGATGCCCTCGGCGAGGAGCGTGGCCGTCGTGGTGCCGTCACCGGCCGCGTCGGAGGTCTTCGATGCGACCTCCCTGACCATCTGGGCGCCCATGTTCTCGTACGGGTCGGGAAGCTCGATCTCCTTGGCGACGGTGACGCCGTCCTTGGTGACCGTCGGGGACCCGAACTTCTTGTCGATGACGACGTTTCGGCCCTTGGGCCCGAGCGTCACTTTGACCGCGCGCGAGAGGAGCTCGACGCCGCGGAGGATTTTCTGACGAGCGGTCTCGTCGAATATGAGTTGTTTAGCAGGCATTGTGGTAAAGTTTCTATTTTTGTTTTCTGGTTTCGTTGCGATCCTCAGGCGATGACGCCGAGGATGTCGTCCTCGCGGACGATCGTGTACTTCTGCTCGTCAAGCTTGACCTCCGTGCCGCCGTACTTGCTGACCAGGACGCGGTCGCCGACCTTGACCTCAAAGGCTATCAGCTTGCCGTTGTCGTCGCGCTTGCCCGTTCCAACTGCGATTACCTCGGCCTCCTGGGGCTTCTCCTTGGCGGAATCCGGGATGATGATGCCTCCGCGGATCTGCTCTTTTTCTTCAGCAAATTTGACGAGAATCTTTTCACCGATTGGTTTGATTTTAACTTTACTCATTTGGATGTTGTTTTGGGTTGAAGTTCGGAGAGTGGCGACAAGTCGCCCCCTTTCCCGAAAGTGTTATTTCTTGCTCTTCTCGTCGTCGACGACCTCGAAGTCGGCGTCAACGACGTCGGCCTTCTTCTCGGCCTTGGGCGCGTCCGCGCCGTCGCCGTGGCCCTTGGCCCCTCCGGCCGCCTGCGCCGCAGCCTGGGCCTCGGCATAGAATTCTGCGCCTGCCTTCGATAGGCTCTCGAGGGCGGACTTCATCCTGTCCGTGTCGTCGCTCTCGAGCGCCTTCTTGGCGTCGGCGAGCACGCCCTCGACCTTCGACTTCTTGTCGACCGGAAGCTTGTCGCCCGCTTCCTTGATCGTCTTCTCGAGCTGGTAGATTGCGGTGTCGAGCTGGTTGTGCGCCTCGACGCTCTCGCGGCGATTCTTGTCCTCGGCGGCGTGGAGTTCGGCCTCCTTCGTCATCTTCTCGACCTCGTCCTTCGACAGGCCCGAGGAGCCCTGGATCGTGATCTTCTGGTCCTTGCCCGTCCCGAGGTCCTTCGCGGACACGTGCAGGATGCCGTTAGCATCGATGTCGAAGGTGACTTCGATCTGCGGCAGGCCGCGCGGCGCCGGCGGGATCCCGTCGAGCCGGAACGTGCCGAGTGTCTTGTTGTCGCGGGCCATCGGGCGCTCGCCCTGCAGGACCACGATCTCGACGGAGGGCTGGTTGTCGCTGTACGTCGAGAACACCTGCGTCTTCTTGGAGGGGATGGTCGTGTTGCGCGGGATCATCGCCGTCGCCACGTCGCCCGCGGTCATGATGCCAAGCGTGAGCGGGGTCACGTCGAGCAGGAGCACGTCCCGAACGTCGCCCTTGAGGACGCCGCCCTGGATCGCCGCGCCTACGGCCACCACCTCGTCGGGGTTCACGCCCTGGTGCGGCTGCTTGCCGCCCAGTATCTTCGCGATCTCGACGATCTTGGGCATGCGGGTCATGCCGCCGACAAGCACGAGCTCGTCGATCTGCGCGGAGGTCAGGTCCGCGTCCTTGAGGCAGTTCTTGAAAGGCTGGATGCAGCGCTCGGAGAGCGGGTCGCAGATCTGCTCCATCTTCGCGCGGGTAAGCTGGACGTTCAGGTGCTTCGGCCCAGACGCGTCCGCGGTGATGAAGGGAAGGTTGATGTCGACCGTCTGCGTCGAGGACAGGGCGATCTTGGCCTTCTCCGCCTCCTCCTTGAGCCTTTGCAGGGCCATCGGGTCCTTCCTGAGGTCGATGCCGTTATCCTTCTTGAAATTGTCCACCAGCCACCCGATCAGCGCGTCGTCCCAGTTGTCGCCGCCAAGGTGGGTGTCGCCGTTGGTCGCCTTGACCTCGAACACGCCGTCGCCGATTTCAAGGACCGAAACGTCGAACGTGCCGCCGCCCAGGTCGAAAACCGCGATTTTCTCGTCCTTCTTCTTGTCGAGCCCGTAGGCGAGCGACGCCGCCGTCGGCTCGTTGATGATNNTTGGTCGCCTGGCGCTGCGAGTCGTTGAAATAGGCGGGCACCGTGATTACGGCCTGCGTGATCTTCTCTCCCAGGTAGGCCTCGGCGTCGGCCTTCATCTTGCCCAGAACGAACGCGGAGATCTGCTGCGGCGCGAACTGCTCGGTCTTGTCGCCGACCTGCACCTCGATGTACGCGTCCCCGTTCTTTCCCTCGATCACCTTGAAGGGCATGCTCCTCGCCTCCTCGCGGATCTCGTTAAACTTGCGGCCAATCAGGCGCTTCGCCGAATAGACCGTGTTGCGCGGGTTGGTGACTGCCTGGCGTTTCGCGGCCTGGCCGACCACGCGCTCGCCCGTCTTTGTGAATGCGACAACCGACGGAGTGGTGCGCGCTCCCTCCGCGTTCGGGACCACGACGGGTTCTCCTGCCTCCATCACAGCCATGCAGGAATTTGTCGTGCCTAGATCAATGCCTAGAATGCGGCTCATGCCCCTATACATAGCAGTGTGCGTGCCCCGATCCCGCGTATTTCCTTACCCTCTGTTCTTAAACAGCTTAAAATATAACAACCCACATCCCGCCGCCCCGGTGGCGCGCCTTTTCACGTCAATTTGTCCCATTCACCCGCCGCCTGACACAGCAACTGGCACAATCCCAGCTGCGAGGGTGCCCGGCACATGAGCGCGCGAATGGCCAGCCTATATCCTTGATTGTGAGTAGATACGCACATATATGACCTCATGGAAGTCGAGATCCAAGTGCCCAACGAGGTGCCTGTGATGACGCTGCCGAACGTGGCCTTCTTCCCCCAGGCGCTCCTGCCGCTGAGGATCTTCGAGCTGCGCTACCGCCAGATGCTCGCCGACGTGCTTTCCGGAAACCGCATCTTTGCCGTTGCCGGACTGGACGGCGAGGCCGCCGCCGCCGGAGGGTTTGAGCCCCCTCACCGCATCGCGTGCATCGGCCTCGTGCGCGCGTGCCAGGAAGACGACGACGGGACGTCGCGGGTCATTCTGCAGGGGCTCTGCCGCGTCGCCATCGAATCAATTGTGGGCGACGAGCCGTACCGCCGGATCCGGATTCGCGCGCTTACGAGCAACCCCGGCGCGGCCCCGGATGAGAACGCCAAGCTCCAGTCGGAGCTCTCGCGGCTGATCAGGCTCAGGCTGAAGCTCTCCCCCGGAGACGAGGAGGGCGCAGCGTCGATGCTCGCCGCCGTGCAGGACCCCGAGATCTTTGCCGACATCGCGGCCTTCAACCTCTGCAAGAACGCGGTGCTCAAGCAGAAGCTCCTGGAGACGCTCGACGTCAACCGCCGCCTCGCGCTTCTGCTGAACATCCTGCGCTCCGAGGTCAGCTCCGCTATCATGCAGCTCAAGCTGCGCGGCTACCTCCCCGACGACCGCGTGTCGATGAACTAG
>PLXS01000029.1 GCA_003151515.1 Opitutaceae bacterium | reverse complement strand
GCTCGGCGCCGGCTCGCCGGCGGGCCTTCGGAAGGCGCGGCGGTCCCTGCGGTCCGCGGGGCCACCCGGCCCCCCCGCGCGGTCGTCCCGCTGGGGCCGGTCCGGGCGCTCGCGCGTGTCGACGGGCGAATCCTTGTCCTTGGCCCACTGCGTGCCAAAGCTAAAGCCCTGAAGTTGGCTCAGGTCGATCTTGTTGAAATNNGCGTCGTCGTCCATGTAGTCAGAGGTCTACGGTGCGCGCCCGGTGACAGACGCCCCGCAGTCTCCACTGCGTGGGTGGAGTGACGCAAGCGCTTTTAGGGCGAATGGTCCCGGGGGCCCCCGCCGGTTTGCCAAAGCTCGCGCAACCCGTTCACTTCTCACCCCTATACATGAGCGACACGCTTTCGAGCGATTCCGCGAAGCGCCTCCTGCCCTGGCTGGTGGCGGTCGCCTTCTTCATGGAGTCGCTCGACACGACGATCCTGAACACGGCGGTGCCCACGATCGCGGAGGCCCTGGGGGTCGTGCCCCTGAACATGAAGGCGGCGCTCACCAGCTACATGCTGAGCCTCGCCGTCTTCATCCCGGTGAGCGGCTGGATAGCGGACCGCTTCGGCACGCGCACCGTCTTCACTTGCGCGATTGGCATCTTCACCCTGGGCTCCTTCCTCTGCGGCGTGTCCGTGGACATGCCCATGCTCATCGGGGCGCGCATCCTGCAGGGCTGCGGGGGCGCCCTCATGATGCCGGTGGGCAGGATCACGATGGTGCGCACGTTCCCGAAGACCGAGCTTGTGCGCGCGATGAGCTTCGTCGCGGTTCCCGGCCTCATCGGCCCGCTCCTGGGGCCGCTGGCCGGGGGCCTGATCGTGGGCTACCTGCACTGGCGGATGATCTTCTTCGTCAACCTGCCGATGGGGCTCGCCGGGATGTTCCTCGTCCTGCGCAACATGCCCGACTACCGCGCCGAGCGCAGCGACCCCCTGGACCTGGTCGGCCTCGCCCTCTTCGGCTCCGGGATCGCGCTCCTCTCCTACGTGCTGGAGATCTTCGGCGAGCACTCGCTTAGCCTGCGCAGCATGGGCTTCCTGCTGGGGCTCTCGGCCCTTCTCCTCTTCGCCTACTGGCGCCACAACCAGAACGAGGAGCACCCGCTCCTCAAGCTGGCGCTCTTTCGCGTGCGCACCTTCAGGACGGCCGTCGCCGGCAGCTACGCCACGCGTCTCGGGATCGGCGGCATGCCCTTCCTCTTGCCGCTGCTCTACCAGATCGGACTCGGGTACACGCCCGTGCAGTCGGGCCTGCTCATCATGCCGCAGCCCCTGGCGGCCATGGGGCTGAAGATACTCATGCCCAAGATACTGAACCGCTTCGGGTACCGCCAGGTCCTCATCGTCAACACGGCCGCGATGGGCCTGGTGATCATGGCCTTCATGTCGGTCGCGCCGGGCACACCTGCCGCGGTCATCGTCGCCATGGGATTCGTACTGGGCTTTATCTCGTCGATGCAGTACACGAGCATGAACACGCTGGTGTTCGCCGACCTTTCGGACGACGAGGCCAGTGCTGGAAGCAGCATCGCGAGCACGGCCCAACAGATGTCCATGAGCTTCGGCGTGGCAGTCTCTTCCCTCCTCGCCGCCCTGTTCCTCGGCGGCAACCGCAGCCCGAGCGCCGCGGGGATGATCTCGGGCATCCACTGGACGTTCCTGACCATGGGCCTGATGACGATCCCCTCGTCGCTCATCTTCTGGCAGCTCAAGGCCGGCGACGGCTCGAACATAAGCCGGCACCAGGCATGAGCGAGCAACCCGTCCCCGTGGCGCCGTTCTTCTCCAGCCCCCAGGCGCGAAGGCTCGCCTGGCTGTGCGCCGTCGCCCTGGTCCTCGCCGCGCTGGCCCTGAACATGAGGACGCTCGGCTTCGGCTTCCTGTACCTGAGGGACGACGACGTGAACGTGGCCCTGAACCCGCACATGGGGGGGTTGAGCGCCGAGCGCCTGCGCTGGATGTTCACCGACTTCGACTACGTGCGCAGGTACATCCCCCTGGGCTGGCTCGGGTTCTCGGCCACCTACGGGCTCTCCCACCTGGACCCGATGGGCTACCACGCGCTGGCCCTCGCCCTCTACGGCGCCAACTGCGCGCTCGTGCTGCTCGTCCTGCTGCAGTTCCTGCGCTTCTTCCTTCGGGGGGCGCAGGGCGGCCTGGGGCCCTGGTGCGTCGCCTCGGCCGCCCTCGCCGCCGGGTGGTGGGCGGCGCACCCCTTCCGGGTCGAGACTACCGCCTGGGTCTCGGGCAACCTCTACGGCCAGTCGGTCGCCCTGCTCCTGTGCGCTTTCGCCGCGTACATGCAGACCTACGCACGGGGCCCGCGCCGCGCCGCCTGGCTCGCCGCCTCCGCCGTCCTCTTCGCCGCCTCGCTCCTCACCTACCCGCTCGCCCTGGGCGTTCCCGTGCTCATGGTCGGGATGGACTGGCTTCGCGGGCGCCTCGACCCCGCCGTCCCCTTGCGGCGGCTCCTCGCCGAGAAGGCCCTGTTCTTCGTCCCCGTAGCGTGCGTCCTCGCCGTCACGCTCGTCGCCCGCGTCGCGAACGCGGCCGTGTTCGGAGCGGTGCCGGGCATGCGCGACCTTTCCCTGGCGAGCCGCGCCGCCCAGTCGGCGTACGTCGCGGCCTACTACGTGTGGAAGCCCTGGTGGCCCTTTCGCCTGTCGCCGCTCTACGACACGCTCGTCGCCTTCCGCCCCTCCGACTGGCCCTTCCTCGCAAGCGCGGCCGCGGTCGCCGCGGCGAGCGTTCTGGCGCTCCTTTGGGTGCGAAGGGCTCCCGCCCTCGCGGTCGGCTGGTTCGGCTATCTGGCGGTCGCGGCTCCCTTCTTCGGGCTGACGGAGAAGCCCCACATCACGAGCGACCGCTACGGCTGCCTCCTCATGGTCATCATGGCCGCGCCCCTGGCCGCCGGGGTCGCGCGCCTGCCGCGGGCGCCCGCCAGGGCGTGCGCGGCGGCCCTATCTCTGGGGCTGATCGCCGTCCTGGGCGTCCTCTCGTGGCGCCAGCAGCCGGTGTGGTCGAGCGACCTCTACCAGCACGCCTACGTCGCGCGCGGCATCACCAACGCGGAGCTCCTTGACGACTTCACGAGCCGCAAGCTGATCCTCGAGTTCATCCGCGGCGACGAGGAGCACGCGTCGCGGGCCGTGGCCGCCCGGCTGAGGGAAAACCCGGCGGCGCCGGGCTACGCCAAGGCGGCGGCCATCATCGCCGACAAGCGCAGGATCGGCGCCTACTACGGGCCCGTCTCGTTCATGGCGATCCTGCACGACCAGATGGGCCTCAAGTTCGCGAGGGAGGCATCCTTCCAGGAGGCCGACGACCACTTCGGGGAGGCCCTGCGCCAGGACGACCGCTTCTACCAGGCGGCGTTCGACCGGGCGCTGGTCCTTCTGCGGCTGGGCAGGAGCGACGACGCCCTGGACAGCTTCCTGCTCTCGGAGCGCTGGGCCCCCGCGGGCCTGCCCAGGGCCGAGCGCCACGAGTTCCTGGCGAGGCTCGAGGCGGCCGCGCAGGCCGAGGGCCGCCCCGCCCTGGTGGCCGCCTCGAGGGCCGCCCAGGCCCGCTAGAGTTTGGGATTTGCCCCGCGCCGGGGGCGCCCCACGATCGGGCGCCATGATACGCGCGTGGTTTCCCACGTTAATCTACTGCGAGCCCCTGATGGCGTCCGGAGCGCGCTTCAACGCGGGCCTCGCCGCCGAGTGCCGGGCGCTCAGGGACTTCGACGGGGCCGGCCGCGCGTGGTCCAGGCGCAACTACCCGGGCGGCTACACGAGCTACGCCTCGATGAACGAGCTGCACCGCTTCTCGAGCACGTTCGCGCTCCTCGAGCGCCGGATCACCCGCCACGTGCGCCGCTTCGCCGCGGCCCTGGACATGGACCTGCGGGGCCGCAAGGTGCGCATGACCGACTTCTGGGTGAACATCATGCCGGCCTCGGCGGCGCACTCCCTGCACCTGCACCCCCTCTCGTTCGTCAGCGGCACCTACTACGTCGTCACTCCCCGGGGCTGCCCGGGGCTCAAGTTCGAGGACCCCCGGCTCGACCGGTTCATGGCCGCCCCACCCAGGCGCGCGGCGGCGCGCCGCGCGAACCAGGCGCACGTCACCTACCCCGCGCGCGCCGCCAGCCTGATCCTCTTCGAGAGCTGGCTGCGCCACGAGGTGCCCCGCAACCGCGTCGACGCGGAGCGCATCAGCATAAGCTTCAACTACAACTGGAGCTGACATGGAGCCCGTCTCAGCCCTCGTGACCGGAGCGTCCCGCGGCATAGGCCGCGAGGTGGCTTTGAAGCTCGCCGCCCGGGGCGCGCGCGTCGGCGTGCACTACCGCGAGAACCGGGCCGCCGCGGAGGCGGTCCTGGGCTCGCTCCCCGGCTCGGGCCACGCCGTCTTCCAGGCGGACATGGCCGACGCGAGGGCCGTGGCGCGCCTGTGGGCCGAGGCCGGCGCCCGGCTGGGCCCGGTGGGGATCGTCGTCAACAACGCGGCGGCCCACGGCGAGCACCCGCCCCTGTCCACCAGCTACGAGCGCTGGCAGCAGGAGTGGCAGCGGATGATGGCCACCAACCTTTTCGGGCCGGCAAACCTCTCGCTGCTCGCGGCGCAGGCCATGGCGGGGCGCGGCGGCGGCAGGATCGTCAACGTCTCCTCGCGAGGGGCCTTCCGGGGCGAGCCCGGCTCCCCGGGCTACGGGGCGAGCAAGGCGGGCCTGAACGCCCTGAGCCAGTCGATGGCCAAGGCCCTGGCGCCCCAGGGCGTCCTCGTCTACTGCGTCGCCCCGGGCTGGGTCGAGACCGAGATGGCCGCTGCGTTCCTCGCGGGCCCGGGCGGGGCCGAGATCCGCTCGCAGCACCCCTTGGGCCGCGTGACGCGGGCCGAGGAGGTGGCCGGCGCCATCGTCTTCTGCGCCCTGGACGCGCCCGCCGCGATGACGGGCGCCATCATCGACGTGAACGGCGCCTCCTACCTGCGCACCTAGCGAAGCCGCATGAAGAGCAGCGCCGCGAGCGCCGCCATGCCCATGTCGGGGAGCCATGCCGCCAGCATGGGGTCGATCAGCTGCTTCGTGGCGAGCGACTCGGCGAGGCTCTTGAAGACGAAGTACAGGAAGAAGAGCCCGATCGACTTGGACACCCCCACCGCGGGGTTCACCCGCACCCCGGTGACGGCGAACGGGATCGCGATCGCGATCACGATCAGCGGCCCCAGGACGTCCGCGATCAGGCCGTAGTAGCGCACGGCGTACGCGACGCCCTTCGGGTTGTTCTCCCTCGCAAAGTAGTCGATCAGCTCGCGCAGCTCGGTGAACGAGAGGTCTATCGGCCGGCGGTCGATCAGCAGCATGAGCTCCGGGTCCTCCTTGAAGCGCGGATAGAGGCGCTCCTCGAAGGGGACGGAGGACACGTTCTCGCCCTTCTGCGGGTCGAAGGCCATCTCGCGCCCGTTCGCGAAGACCCAGCCGCCGCGCCCGGCGTCGTACCAGGCCTCGGCCGCCGCCACGCGCAGCACCTCCCGGCGGCGCACGTCCATCTCGGTCACGTACGCACCGTACGCCTTCTGCGTGAACCTGCTGTAGCGGTTGAAGAACCACATCCGGCGGCCGTCCGGGTTGTCGAAGCCGACCTCGTAGACGGTGCCGACCCGGTCGGGCGCGGTCCTCTGGGCCTGCCGGGTGAACTCGAAGCGCTCCTTCATCTGGCGCGTCTTCTCGACGGACCAGGGGACGACGGAGGCGTTGAGCCACCACGAAAGCCCGCAGCAGAGCAGCCCGCCCAGCCAGATGGGGGCCATCATCCGGGTGAAGCTCACGCCCGCCACGCGCATGGCCGTGAGCTCGTTCGCCTTGTGCAGCTTGCTAAGGACGTAGAGAGTCGAGAGGAGCAGCACGATCGGCAGCGTGACGGCGAGGAACCCCGGGATCGCAATGAGGCTGTACTTGGCGAGGTCGGAAAAATGCGCGCCGGCCTCGCGCAGGTCCCTGAAGTCGTCGTACATCACCTGCACGAGCAGCAGGCCGCACACGAGCGCCAGCACGAGCAGCAGGATCGAGAGCCATTCCCTGACGAGGTGCCGGTCGAAGGTGTTCAACGCGGCGCAAGGCAAGCAAAGGGGCGCGGCTTAATCAACCCGTTACGGCCGCCGCAGGCGCCCGCAAAGTCGCCATGGCAATTCGGTTGTCACCGATCCGGGCCTCCTCTTTCTTCTTGGGGCACTTTGAACACGATTCGCATCTCGCGGACAATCTCGGCCCTTGCGGCGGCCGCGGCCCTCGCGGCCTCGGCCCAGGACACGATACCCATCGGCGAGTACGCGTGCCTGACCGGCAAGGAGGCGAGCCTGGGCACGTCGTCGCACCAGGGCACGCTCCTGGCCGTCGAGACGATCAACGCGCAGGGCGGGGTCCTCGGCCGCAAGCTCGAGCTCATCACCGAGGACACGCAGTCCAAGCCGGGCGAGAGCGGCACGTGCGTGCGCAAGCTGATCGCGCGCGAGCACGTGGTCGCGATCCTGGGCGAGGTGGCGTCGAGCCGCTCGCTCGAGGCCGCGCCGATCTGCCAGGCCGCGAGGATCCCGATGATATCGCCCGGGTCGACCAACCCGAAGGTCACCGAGACCGGCAACTACATCTTCCGCGTCTGCTTCATTGACCCCTTCCAGGGGCCCGTGATGGCGAAGTTCGCCCTGGACAGGCTCAAGTCGAGGCGGGTGGCCATATTCTCGAGCTCGACGTCGGCCTACAGCGTGGGGCTCGCCAAGTACTTCAAGGCGGCCTTCATCGCGGGCGGCGGGCAGGTCGTGGCGGAGCCCAAGTACGCCGAGGGCGACAAGGACTTCAACGCGCAGCTGACCGCCATCCGCGCGGCCGGCGCCGACGCCATCTTCTCGCCGGGCTACTACAACGAGGGGGCGCTCATCGTTAAGCAGGCGCGCAACCTCGGGATCACCGTCCCGGTCTTCGGAGGCGACAGCTGGGAGGCGCAGGACCTGATCGACCTCGGGGGGCCCGCCATCGAGGGCGCCTATCTCTGCTCGCACTACTCGGTGGACGACCCGTCGCCGCGCGTGCGCCAGTTCGTGGCGGCCTACGAGGGGCGGTTCGGGGGCGCGGTCCCCGACTCCAACGCGTCGCTGGGCTACGACTCGGCCCTGGTCCTCGCCGACGCGATCCGCAGGGCCGGGACGACCGAGCACGCCGCGCTGCGCGACGCCATCGCCTCCACCAGGGACTTTGACGCCGTCACGGGGCGGATCACCATAAACGAGAAGCGCGACGCGTCGAAGAAGGCCGTCATCGTGCAGGTGCGCGACGGCCGCTTCCAGTTCGTCGAGAGCGTCTCGCCCTAGGCAAGCCCATGGCCGCCCCCCTTCCCGCCGCCCTGCGCCTCCTGGCCCTGGCCGCGCTCGCCGCCGCCCCCGCGATGCGCGCCGACGACGCGATCAGGGTCGGGGAATACGCGTCCCTGACCGGCAAGGAGGCCAGCTGGGGCCAGTCCTCCCACCAGGGGATCGCGATGGCCCTTGAGCAGATAAACGCCGCCGGCGGGGTCCTGGGCCGGAGGCTCGAGCTGCTCACCGAGGACAACCAGACCGTGCCGGGCCAGTCCGCCACCGCCGCCAAGAAGCTCATCTCGCGCGACAAGGTGGTCGCGCTCCTGGGCGAGGTCTCGTCGGGGCGCTCCCTCGAGGCGGCCCCGATCTGCCAGGCCAACCGGATCCCCATGATCGCGCCCGCGTCGACGAACCCCAAGGTGACGCAGGTCGGCGACTACATCTTCCGCGTCTGCTTCATCGACTCGTTCCAGGGGACCGTGATGGCCAGGTTCGCGGGGGGCGACCTCAAGGCGCGCCGCGTAGCCTTGATCTCGAGCGTGTCCAACGCATACAGCGTCGGCCTCGCCAGGATCTTCAGGGAGCGCTTCGTCGCCGGCGGGGGCGCGATCCCCGCCGAGCAGAAGTACGCTGAGGGCGACAAGGACTTCCGGGCCCAGCTGACGGCCATCCGGGCCGCGGGCTGCGACGCCGTTTTCGTCCCGGGCTACTACACCGAGGCGGCGCTCATCGTGCGCCAGGCCCGGGAGCTCGGGATGGCGATGCCCTTCCTCGGCGGCGACGGCTGGGTCTCCGACGAGCTCCTGCTGATCGGCGGCGACGCCATGAACGGATGCTACTACTCGACGCACTTCTCGCCGCAGAATGTGAGCCCCGAAGTGCGCCGGTTCGTGGAGCACTACCGCGCCCGGTGGTCCGGCGCGACCCCCGACGCCTTCGCCGCCCTGGGCTACGACGCGGCCGGCGTCCTCGTGGACGCGATCCGGCGCGCCGGCTCGACCGAGGGGCCAAGGGTGCGCGACGCGCTCGCCCGCACCCGGGCCTTCAGCGGCGCCACGGGCGAGACCACGATCGACGCGAACCGCGACGCCTCCAAACCCGCCACCATCATCGCGATCAGGGACGGAAGGCTCAACTTCCTGGAGACCGTGGCTCCCTGATGTCCGAGTTCCTTCAGCAGCTGATCAACGGACTTTCGCTCGGTGCCATCTACGCGCTGATCGCGCTCGGATACACGATGGTCTACGGCGTGCTGCGCTTCATCAACTTCGCGCACTCGGACGTGTTCATGGTCGGCGCCTTCATTGGCTACTACGTGGGCCGGGCGCTGCCCCTGGGGACGGTCTGGGGCGGCCTGGTGTCGATGGCCGCGGCGATGGCCGGCTGCGCCGTCTTAGGGATCGTGATCGAGCGGCTCGTGTACCGCCCCTTAAGGGGCGGCCCCACCCTCAACGTGCTCATTACCGCGATCGGCATGTCGCTCTTCCTCGAGTACTCGGGCCAGCTCGTCTTCGGCGCCACGCCCAGGGCGTTCCCTCAGATATTCCCGTCCAAGGTGATGGAGTTCCACGGCCTGATCATCTCGATGAACCAGGTGATCGTGATCGTCGTGGCCTCGGTCCTCCTGCTCGGCCTCGAGTTCACGGTCTTTCGCACTAAGATCGGGACGGCCATGCGCGCGGTCGCGCTCAACCCAGGCGCGGCGCAGCTGGTCGGGATCAACATAGACGTCGTCATCTCGTTCACGTTCGGCCTGGGCTCGGCGCTGGCGGGCGCCGGCGGGGTCCTCTACGCCCTCAACTACCCGTCGATCGACCCCCTGATGGGCGTCGTTCCGGGGCTCAAGGCCTTCGTCGCGGCCGTCCTGGGCGGCGTCGGCAACATCCCGGGGGCGGCCCTGGGGGCCATGATCCTCGGCATGGTGGAGACCTTCGTGGACGGCTCGCGCTGGTCCACCTACAAGGACGCGATCGCCTTCACGATCCTGATCGGGATACTGCTGTTCCGGCCGGCCGGCCTGCTCGGCCGCATGACCTCGGAGAAGGTCTGATGCGCCTGCCCAAGCACATCATTGCCCTGGCGGCGGCGGTGCTCGCCGCCTTCGCCCTGTCCTCCTTCTCCGACCGGATCGACCCCTACTTCCTGGACGTGCTGACGGGGGTCGGCATCAACATCATCCTCGCCGTGTCCCTGAACCTCGTGAACGGCTACACGGGCCAGTTCTCCCTCGGCCACGCGGGGTTCATGGCGATCGGCGCGTACCTGTCGGCCGCCATCACGGTCCTCTGGGGGCCGGGCCTGCTCGGAGCCGACGGCGGCTCCGCGGCCCAGCAGGGCATGCTCTTCCTGGCCGCGCTCCTGGCGGGCGGGGCCGGCGCCGCCCTGGCAGGCCTCGCCGTCGGAATCCCCTCCTTTAGGCTAAAGGGCGACTACCTGGCCCTGGTGACCCTGGGCTTCGGCGAGATCATCCGGGTCGTCTTCCAGAACGTGGACGCGCTGGGCGGCGCCCTGGGCCTGAACGGGATACCCAACTACACGACCGTCTTCTGGGTGTACTCGTTCGCGGCCCTGACGGTCTTCACGGTCGCGTGCCTCGTGCAGTCGACCTACGGGCGCGGATTCGTCGCGACCCAGGACGACGAGATCGCGTCGGAGGCGGTGGGGCTCAACACGACGCGCTACAAGATCGTCGCCTTCGCCGTCGGCGCCTTCTTCGCGGGCGTCGCCGGCGGCCTCTACGGCCACTTCAAGCTCACGATAACGCCGACCGGCTTCGACTTCACCAAGAGCATCGAGATCGTCGTCATGGTGATCCTGGGCGGCATGGGCAACACGGTCGGCGTCATCCTCGCCGCCATCCTGCTCACCATCCTGCCGGAGGTGCTGCGCTCGGTGGAGCAGTACCGGATGGTGCTCTACTCGCTCCTGCTGATCGCGCTCATGCTCGCCAGGCCCAAGGGCCTGTTCAACTTCGACTACGCCGCGATCTGCGGGCGGCTGTGGCGCAGGCTTGCGCCGGCGGGCCGCCCCGGGGGCCAGGAGCCGCGATGACCAGGCCGATCCTGCACCTGCACAAGGCGACGATCCGCTTCGGCGGCCTGACGGCCGTGAACGCGCTCGACCTGTCCATCCATGACGGGGACCTGGTGGGGCTCATCGGGCCGAACGGCGCCGGCAAGACGACCGTCTTCAACCTCGTGACGAGCGTCTACCCGGTGACGAGCGGCACCATCCGCTCCCACGGCCGGGACCTTGCGGGACTCAAGCCCTACGAGATCGTCGAGGCCGGGATCGTGCGCACCTTCCAGAACATCCGCCTGTTCCGCAGCCTGTCGGTCTTCGACAACGTGAGGGTGGCCTGCAACGTGCACCGGAGCGCGGGCCCGGCCCAGGCCTTCCTGCGCATGCGCTCTTTCCGGGAGGACGAGGCCTCGATCAGGAGGAGGACCGAGGAGCTGCTGGACCTCTTCCACCTCATGCGCTTCAGGGACCAGCCGGCGACGAGCCTGCCGTACGGCGAGCAGCGCCGCCTCGAGATCGTGCGCTGCCTTGCCACGCGCCCGAAGCTGCTCCTGCTCGACGAGCCGGCCGCCGGGATGAACCCCTCGGAGAAGGTCGAGCTGATGGCCCTCATCCAGAAGATCCGCAGCGACTTCGGCCTGTCCATCCTCCTGGTCGAGCACTCCATGAAGGTCGTCATGGGGGTGTGCAAGCGCGTCGCCGTCCTCGACTACGGCGTCAAGATCGCCGAGGGGACCCCCGCCGAGATCCAGAACGACCCCAAGGTCATCGAGGCCTACCTGGGCGAGCCCCTGGGCAAGAGCCTGCGCCGCCCCTAGAAAAGCCCCATGCTCGAGATCTCCGACCTCTTCGTCTCCTACGGCGCCATCACGGCCCTTGGCGGCATCTCGCTCAAGGTGCCGAAGGGCTCCATCGTGACGCTCATCGGAGGCAACGGGGCCGGCAAGACGACGACGCTTCGAACCGTGTCCGGCCTGCTCCGCCCGAAGTCCGGCAAGGTGACCTTCATGGGCGAGGACATCACGCGGCTGCCCGCGCACGCCGTCGTTGCCCGCGGCTTGGGCCACGTGCCCGAGGGGCGCATGATCTTCTCAAACCTGACGGTCGACGAGAACCTCGCCATGGGGGCGTACCTGAAGACGAGCAAGGCGGCCGTGGCGGCCAGCCGCGACTATGTCTTCGGGATCTTCCCGCGCCTTAAGGAGCGCCTCCACCAGACCGCAGGCACCCTCTCCGGGGGAGAGCAGCAGATGCTGGCGATCAGCCGCGCGCTCATGGGCGAGCCCAGGTTCATCATGCTTGACGAGCCGTCGCTCGGGATCGCCCCGCGCCTCATAAGCACCATCTTCGAGAGGATAATCGAGATCAACCGGGACCGCGGGATCGCCATACTCCTGGTCGAGCAGAACGCGCACCTGGCTCTCGAGGTGAGCAACTACGCCTACGTCCTTGAGACCGGCCACATCACGATGCAGGGCCCGAGCGAGAGCCTGATGAACGACCCCCAGCTCAAGGCGGCGTATCTCGGGGGCTAGCCCCTGGCCCCGGCGATCCGGTTGCAGTTGCCGTTGCGGCGCCGATCGGCACGTTGCCGTTGGTGACGCAAAAGCCCCCCGCCCGATGAGCCCAAGACGCACAGCGTTGCCCCTCGCCCTCGCGGCGCTCCTGCTGGCGCTCGCGGGCTGCCACGCGGTCCTGGAGCCCTCCCTCCAGGAGAGGCGCTCATCGTTCAGCCGCGCCAGCAACGCTTACCTCGCCGACACGCTCCAGCCGCTCCTTGAGACCTATTATGTGATCGCCACGGCACCGGGCGCGCGGGGCCCCGTCCTCGACGCGCACGCGGGAAGGGTCAGCGTGCCGGATGCGGCGCATCGGGCTTACAGCGAAGGGCTCGCGGTCGGCGTCGACCGCGCGGGCTACCTGCTGACCGCGCGCCACATCATTCGCGGCAGCGTCTACGTCGTCGGGTGGATGGACGGACGGCTGGCGTTGCGGCCCGCGCGCGTGGTCGCCATGGGCCGCCCCTCGGACCCCGACGAGGACAGCGCCGTCATCGCGGTGGATGCCCCCCTCGACTATTGCGCGCACTTCGGCGCCTTCCCCGCCAAGGGCGACGCCGTGTTCGCCGTCATCTGCAACCACCCCGCGGGAGGCATCGGCGGCGAGCTCGGCATGGCGGCCGGAACCGTGCTCGAGGCGGCGGGCCCTGGCGGCCGCGGCCCGTCCCTCATAGCGACCGACGTTCCGCTCTGGTACGGCGACAGCGGGGGCCCGCTCCTGTCCGCCTCGGGGAATCTTGTGGGCGTCAACTCCGCGATCCGCTTCGCCTGGTCCGAGGGGGGCCGGTTCCTGGGCGACTACGTGCGCTTCTCGTGCCTCGCGGACGGTCCCTTCGTCAGGACCGTGATAAGCGCCGACAGGGCCCGGCGCGGGCGTTAGGCGCCCCCCAAGCGGGGCCATGTCCCGGCATCGGCCCCTTTTCCAGGCAGCCTGCCCTCCCGGCTGCGCCGCCCACCCGCGTGCCTGCTGGCGTCATCCCGCCGCGCTTGGCCGCGGTTGTTGCCTTGTCTTAACCAAGACCACAATCCCGGCGACGACCACGAATGCCGCCAGGAGGAACAGCATTCGCCCCGGCCAGCCGAAGATTTCAAAATCCTGTCCCTGCCTCAGTATCTTGTACGCTGCGCCGCTGGCAATCAGCGCCTGCGACGCAGGCTTGTCGAGCGGCGCAAAGTAGCGGATCGCTTTGCCGGTCGGCTTCCCAATCCCGGGCACCCGCAGTTCAAGGATCTGAGCGCCGCTTTGGTATTCCAGGACGTAGACCCTCGCGTCATGTCGCGCGGCAACAAGATCCAAGGCTGCCTGTTGGGTTATGTGTTTGGCCTGCCCCGCGCTCACCATATCCAGAAGCAAGAAGGCTAGAACGGCTGCCATGCCTGCCGTAGCCAACGCCACCCATGAACGCGGAACTCCTCTTGATGCCGGCTGGTTGGGCTCAGGTTCTGGTTCGCTGCGATTCCGCCTCGATCGCAGCGATTCCCAACAGCAGACCACCGCCAAGAGTCCCGCCATCGCGAAAACAACCTCCACGCATAGGTCCGTAAAATACCCAGAGGGGAATCCCGTCTCCCTCGCTGCGAAGAATCCAATCAGAAGCAACCCGATAGAGGCCGCCCCGAGTCTCTTCAAAGGTTTTCCTCGGCCTTCGGCTTGTCGACGCAAACGAACGCGGACGTGGTGCTCCCATGCCCAGATTGCAAGCGGTACGCCGACAAAAACATAGACTGCACCCAGCCACCAGGTCCGTGCGGCAAAGAGCCAAGGCTGCCAATGGCGCAGCACAATCATGAGGGGCACAATCGGGAGAATCGTCGCGGCCATGCCAATCACGGCCCAGCTCCAGAACCGATGGACAGAGCGTCGTTCCTCCTGCGATTGCTCCACCGTATCGCTCATTTTCCAGCCGATGTAACTGGCCAAGCCCGCGAACAGGCCCAGAAATGTGGCGCCGAGTCCCAAGCCGCTCGCCGACGTGACAGCCTTTGCCGTTGTGGATGCCTTTGCCGTTGAAGCGGCCATTGCGGCCGCCACCGAGGTGCCGAGCATGGGCAGTACCGAAAGGACCCCGCTTGTGAACGCGGGCCCCGGCCCCGTGCGCTCCAGTGTTCCCTCGACGAGAGCCAACACCCGCTCCTGCAGGAGGCCACGGCCCCGGGCGAGACGCTGCTTGGCCGCGTCCTCGCTCAGCCCCAGGTATTCCGCCACGCGCGCGACCGATCGTTGTTCCCGGTAATACAGGACCAATGGCTCGCGATAATTCTCGGGGATGCTCTCCATTGCGCGCCAGAGGATCGCCTCCTCCTCGTTTCGGATCGCCTGGTCCGGCGGTGACGATTCGGGTGACGCGACCTCATGCAGCGAGTCGAGCGTTTCGCCGATCTGCGCCGGCTCCCTAGCCAGGCGACGGCACGAATTGTTGATCAGATTGCGCGCAATTCCGCACAGCCAGGCGCGCAGGCTCCCGGGCTCGCGCAGGTCCCGCAGACCCTTCCAGGCGGTCACGAATGTCTCCTGGGCGATGTCCTCGCTTCGAGAGACGCTTCCTGTGCGGCAGTAGGCTAGCGAGCAAATGAGCGACTGGCATCGAGCGACAATCCGCCCATAGGCATCGCGGTCCCCGTCGCGAGCTTCCCGGGCCAGTTCGGCGTCATCAGTTGCGGTGCCGGACATGTTCTTGATCGATTCCACGATACCATTTCAGTGGTCGAAACGACTGGTTCGGTGACAACCGCTTCTAGCGCGCGACGGTCAATGAGGCCACGCCAATCCATGCGAGGAATCTCCCCTGATCCACGCCTTTTTGCCAGCCATGGGCTGCCTGCATCCATTCGGGTCTCAAAATCGTCAGGGTGTTCCCAGGAACGGTCCCGATTGGGGTATTCCCGCAGTGTCCAGTCGACAGTAGCGCTCGTGCTGACCTGCGTCATCAACTCGGTTGCGATGACCCGGAACTCTATGTCCCCCATGGCCTGCACCGCATTCTGATTGGTCGCCAGTTTGTCGAAGTGGGACTTGCGCAAGCGGAAGGTGCCACCAATTAAGACAGACCCTTAGGGCGCATCGGATACATCGGGCGCAACCGCGGGCTATTAGGCGGCATGATCAACTGGAGTCGGCTTGGTGATGAGCTGCTGGGCGGAATAGAGGGTCGCAGCCTGAGCCGTGTCCGAGAGAAATAAGGTCATTATCGAATGGCTCGTCTTCGGCCGTCCCGGGCCTCCCCCACCTCACCACACGATGAAAAGCCTCCTCCCCCTAGGTGCGTCTCTCCTCGCCCTCCCATTGGCTGCGCATGCCCAGGCGCAGCCCCAAGTGTCCTTGTATCTTCAGCCATCCGTTGTCGCCGTGTTCCTCGGTAGCAACATCCAAGACACGGTTGGCGGTTCAGTTGCCGTTGGCACGTCCTTTTATGGCCCGAATGCTATCGAGGCTTCCTTCGCATCGTTCGACACCCACATGAAGGGGGATTCCACGGACACGTTCAAATTCGAGCAGTTTCTCGCGAGCTACCAGTACGAGGTTCCCGCGAGTGCAAGGGTCTCGTTCCACATAGGAGCGTCCATCGGCGTCACCCAAGAGCGGCGCAACTTCGAGGTCGATTATATGGCGCCCTTTGGCGTGATTAGCTACAATCTTTCCGACCACGCGTTGACCTACGGCGTTCACGGCGACGTCGCCTACCATTTCATTCATAACTTCAGCGCAGTTCTCGGGGCCAACGTCTTGGGTCTCTCGCAGACCGCGATAACGACGGGTGGCTCGATGGCCCAGCTAAGCCTGGGCTTGAATTTCCGTTTCTAATTCGGCCCTGAGCCTCGATGTCCGGCGAGGGCTATTGTAGGATATTCCACCTTCGCAGCGTGGGGGGTATGGCGCGCCAATTTGGAGAGCGTTCGAACGAGGGTGGACCCGCGACTCGAGGAATTGGAAAAGGTAGGTAGGAAAATTATCGCCAGAGGGTAGTCGCCATCAGTTGTTCCATAACCGGTGATTTTCTGGACGGGCAGCTGGTGCCTAAATTGACGTGAAACGCGGCACCTGAGCCAACGGATCCTGGGGTTTGCTCTGGCCAGAGTGCCATGGCACCGCCAGCTTTGGCGCTGCCACTGCTTCATGCCAGACAGCCCCCAAGTCGGGACCTCGCAAGGCGCGGTCTTTCTAAGCTATGCCCGCGAGGACACCGCGGTGGCGCAGCGCATTGCCGAGGCGCTAAAGAGCCAAGGCGTCGAGGTTTGGTTCGACCGGAATCAACTGCGCGGCGGCGATGCATGGGATCAGAAAATCCGGCGGCAGATCGGCGAATGCGCCCTTTTCCTGGCGATCATCTCCCAGCATACGCAAGAGAGGGTAAAGGGATACTTCCGACTCGAATGGAAACTCGCCGTTGAGCAGACCCACCTGTTAGCCGAAGGCATCGTATTTCTCGCACCCGTAGTCGTTGACGACACGCCCGAAGGCGGGGCCGTGGTCCCGCCGGAGTTCATGCGCGTTCAATGGGCTCGATTGCCTGGAGGGTTGCCAACCGCGCGATTCGTGGACGACGTGAAGCGCTTGCTCGGCTCACCCCGCATGCCACTCTCCACGAGTCCGAATTCAAGCCATTCGCCGGAGCCCAGGCCAAACGCAAAATCGATCGCGGTGCTTGCGTTTGCGAACCTTAGCCGCGACCCCGAGAACGAGTATTTCAGCGACGGCATCAGCGAGGAGTTGCTGAACCTACTGGCGAAGATTCCCGGCCTGGGTGTGGCGGCGCGGACATCGGCATTCTTCTTCAAGGGCAAGAACGTGCCGATTCCCGAGATTGCACGGACGCTCGGCGTTGCTCACGTGGTCGAGGGCAGCGTGCGCAAGTCAGGCAACCGGGTGCGCATCACGGCTCAGCTCATTAACGCTGCCGATGGGTTTCACATGTGGTCGGAAACGTTCGATCGCGAACTGCAGGACATCTTTGCGGTGCAGGACGAAATTGCCGGGCTGATCGCGCAGAATCTCCAGCTGCGCCTTGGGCAAGAGCTTCGCTCTTCCAAACAGGTAGATCCTGAGGCATACCGGCTTGTGTTGGAAGGCCGCCACTTCTGGTCCCTTCGGACGGCGACCGGTTATGCCCGGGCGGAGAATGCATTCCTGCGGTCTCTCGAAATTAGCCCCGACTTTGCCCAAGCGCATGCCGGCCTAGCCGATGTGTACGCGTTGAGAGCGATATTTGCGTCTTTTGCCGACGGCACCTTGCACACCGAGGAGATGATGCGTGCCAAGGCTCAGGCTGATCGTGCCCTGAGTCTCGATCCGTCCCTGGCCGAAGTACATGGGGCCTTGGCGTTGAACGCCTTTTACACGCACAGCTTCAAGGACGCTGATCGTCACTTTGGCCGGATGTTCCAGCTCAATCCCAACTATGCAATCGGCCACCTTTGGTATGCACATCTCCTGAGCGCGCGCGGCAGAATCGACCTCGGATTGAGCGAAGTCGAGCGCGCCATTGCGCTAGACCCGCTTTCGTTCCCCGCGCTCGCGTTCCGCGGTATGCTGCTGAATTTCGCCAAGAGGCACGAGGATGCGCTGGAAATAAATGCCCGGGCAGCAGCGCTCGTGGGAGGAAACTTCCCCGGGTTCGACGGCACACGGTGCGTGGCTCTCCTGTCCCTTGGCCGGAGGGAAGAGGCCTTGGAAGCTGCGCGTTCTCTTCTGAGGGACAAATCGGAGGCAGCCAGCAGGGGACCAAAGGACGAAGCCATCTATGCGCTTTGCCAAGCAGGCGCAGCCGACGAGGCATCCGAGGAAGCGGACAAGATCCGCGAGACGCTGCCTCCCGAAAGCTACAACCGCGGAACGCTGCTCCAGGCGCTGGGCCGCTTCAGCGAGGCGCTTCCGTACCTTGCGGAACCGCCCGCTGTGCATCTCGTAAAACTCTACTTCCACCCAATGTGGGATGCCGTTCGAAACGAACCGCGCTTTCATCAGATACTGGCGAATATTGGCTGCGAAGCCGAATACAAGGTGGGCAGGGAGACTTTGGCGCGGATGCTCGAGGGGCCGGGGCGGCAATGAGAATTGGGCGAATTCATCCTGGCGGGCTTCCTTAGCTGGCTTCGCAAGACTCCGGGGGTCGCGAAGCGTGTCTACGATCTGTTAGTTAGCACACGCACCACACCCCGCGGGCGATGCCCAGTGCCCCGAATGGGGCGTAGCACGGCACTGGGGAGCGCCATAGCTAGGAATCGCACTTATCTTTGCCTCGGCTGCCTTGTTCCAGCGACCGTCAAGTTATGATCCTAGCTGACTCGCCCTATGAGAAGGTTTGGGAAAATGACTGTCTTCGGGGGACCTATTGGGGGTCAGCATTCGAAAAGGGTCGTTCTTAGGACAGTGATCGATGAGCCCGCAATTGGCAGCTTTCGCTTTCGGATCTCGCATTGTCCAATTGGGCCCTGTCTGCCGATCCTAAAGCCGCTTGCCCATTGCGTTATCCGCGGGTTTCAAATCTTGCTGACTTACCAAGGGACCGTCCGGCCCAAGTAGTCCAGATACTGCAGACCCGCCCTTCCGGCCTGCGCTTCTATGGTATTTGCGAGGTTCGGTACGCTCTCCTCGATACTAAGACGCGCTTTGGGGCCGCCCATATCTGTCCGCACCCAGCCCGGAGCAATGAGAAGGAGCGTTCGCGGATCGCCGGCATGGCGGGCGGCGAAGCTGCGCATGAACATGTTGAGCGCCGCCTTGCTTCCACGATAGACCTCATAGTTTCCGTTTTCATTGTTAGTGATGCTACCCTGTCCGGAGGACATGATCCCGATAGTACCACTCGCGAGTACTAGATTCTGAAACGTCTCGACGACGCGCATCGGACTTAGGGCGTTTGTGACCATCACACGCACAAATTCTTTGGTCGATACGTCGGCGATCGTTTCGCGATCGTCGTTCTTGACGCCGGCGTTGACGAACAGCAGGTCGAATGCCCTTGATGCCAAGCGCGCTCTAAGCGCGGCAACTTGATCGGGATAAACGATGTCGACCGTTTCGACTTCAAGTCGGTCATCGTAAGCCGGCAAAAGGCTGCTCAGTCTTGATGTGCTTCGGGCCCGCTCGGTGGCCACAACCTGCCATCCGCGCTTGAGGTACTCCTCAGCCAAGGCAAAACCAAGGCCGCGGGACGCGCCAATGAGAAGGAGCTTCTTGCAAGACGATTGAGGTGGCATTTGGTGAATTCCTAAGTGAAGCAATCAACGATTGCAGGATTTCGCGAACTGCCCGGGACGCGGCATCTCTGACCCAGGCAGCTAACGTTGCCCTTGGGGATCGGTCCCCGCAAGAGGGTCATTGCCTTTGATTTCTCACACGGCGTCCCCCTTGTCTACGGGGGAAGCGAATGTTCATGAAATGATCGATACTGAGGACGTGGCCTCCGGCTGACCGGAAACCCGTGAAGCAGTCCGTCGAAGCCCGCGCAATTTGCCCGAAGCGTTCGGGTGGCTCTTAACTGGTGCCTTCTTAGACAGGTAGCTGCGCTCGGCGCTAAATTGGTTCCCGGCGGTTGCCGTTCTGTTTGTGGCTCTTCGGCTCGGGCTAAGGTTCCTTACATTTGCGAGAGCGCCGACGTAAATTATCGCCAATTTCGGATCGCTACTTTGCCTCCTATCAGCTCATTACTGAATGAGTCCGCCTGCCCGAGGACGGTCTGTAGTTCGACTCTCAATCTGGCCCCAACCAGTCCCGTCATGCACATTCGAAGCCTCTGCCTCACCCTGATTTTCGGCTTTAGCCTCTGCGCACATTGCTCGGCGGACGAGAGAAAATACATTCCACTGATCAATCCGAAGGCCACCCCCGCCACGGTCAACCTTTATGACTTTTTGCAGGACATCCAGGGGAAGTTGACGCTTTCCGGCCAGCACAACTTCGTGGGGAAGGGCTCGGCCTTCACTGAGCAGTTGGAGGCGCTGACCGGGAAGTCTCCCGTGGTTTGGGGCTCCGATTTCAGCTTCACGGTCAAAGGGGACGACGCCATGCATTTCCAGCACGCCGGGCCGGCAAACCTACCCACAATCGATGTTGAGAGGGTGAGGGCGATCATGGCGGAGAGGAAGAAAAACGGCCTACAGGGGCCGCCGCCTCCGGGCGCGTTTCCCAAACCCGAGTTCCTCGACATCACACTGGCCCAGGCCAGGGCGAAGACGATCGACGAGATAAAGGCCCGACATGCCAAGGGGCACATCATCACGTTGATGTGGCACGCATGCTTCCCGACCGATGGGACGCCATGCCGTGGTGAATCCGTCTGGGCCGAGGGGCACCTGCCTACTGATGCGCAATGGGACGCACTAATGACCGACGGCACACCGCTCAATGAGGCCTGGAAGAAGAGCGTCGATGAGGTTGCAAGCTATTTGGAGGAGCTTCAACAAGCCAACATCCCGGTGCTGTGGCGGCCCTACCACGAAATGAACGGGGAGTGGTTCTGGTGGGGCCACAAGAAGGGGGAGCAGGGTTTCAAGCGGCTCTGGATCATGATGTATGACCGCTTCACGAAGATTCACAAATTGAACAACCTCATCTGGGTGTGGGATGCGAATGCGCCCCGCAGCGTCCCCGGCGAACGGGGCATTCCCTACGAGGACTGCTTCCCTGGAGCCGAATATGTCGATGTCCTGGCTTCCGACATCTACCGCAACGACTACAAGCCTTCGCATTACGATCAGCTCTTGGCCCTGGGCAACGGTAAGCCGGTCGCCCTCGGCGAGGTAGGAGAACTGCCTTCGCTCGAGATACTAAAGCAGCAACCCGAGTGGACCTGGTTCATGTCCTGGGGCTGGATCCTGTTCCTTTCGAACGAGCCGGATCGCATCAAGGCGATCTACAATTCCGACCGCGTGCTGACCCTTGACAGGATTTCCGTAGATAAGGACGGAAGGTATTCGGTGAAGTAGGCAGAACGAAGCACCGAGTCTAAGAGCCGCGTCCAAGCGCGATCGATTAGCTTCAAGCTTGGAAAGGCGCCCCCCAATTCACGAACGACCGAGGCATCCAGTAGATTCGCGGCTGGCCGCCCCTAAGCATCCGACGACAGCGAACCGCGCATTAATTACTCGCGCGTGATCGTCAAAAGGGCGCCTCTTAATGGACCCCCTTTGGCACAGTGCTGCGCCTCCGGCTCTGGTGGGCCAAACTGACCGGCAATTAGCTGAGGGATTAGGGATGAATCGCGATGGTATTTACAAAAGCAGCTTTGGGTAATACATGCCTGATTATACAAACACTGACACTCAAGCTTTCCACGGACACAGCCGCCCGGCTGGAGCGCATGGCTGCGCGCCGCCGCACTACCAAGTCCGCCGTTATGCGTGAGGCTTTAGAGGATAAGCTTCGCGCGTCTGCCAACGAGCCTTCGGTGTATGACCTGATGAAGGCCTCCGTTGGTTCCATCGATAGCGGGATTCGGGATCTTGGCCACAACCCTATTCATCTGAAGGGATTTGGGCTAAAATGAATGTAGTATTGGCCGACACGGGGGCCCTTGTGGCGCTCCTCGACCGGCGAGAGAAATTTCACGCTTGGGCTGTAGAACAGATCCGCACAATACGGCCTCCGTTAGTTACCTGCGAGGCGGTGCTGGCCGAGCTCTGCTTCCTTCTTTCTGATGTTCCCAAAGGGGTTATCTCGGTGCGGGACAACCTCGCATCCGGAGCCTGGACCATGGATTTTTCTCTGAAGGCCGAGAAGGAGCGGGTGTTTGCATTGATGTGTGTCTATTCGGATCAACCTATGTCCCTTGCGCATGGATGTCTTGTCCGGATGTCTGAACTGCGGGCCGATTCCAGAATATTCACGTTGGATCGGCATTTTCAGGTTTACCGACGGAATCGCCGCCAGGTGATCCCCTTGATTACGCCACTGGAGGCCTGACGGCTTCTTGAAGGTAGACCCTCGCGGCTGATCGGATCCGGCCGAGGCGAGGGGATGCCTATCTTCAACCGATAGGCCTCGGTTCTGCGATATCCTGAACCCTGTTCAGAAAGGACCGTTTTATGAACATTGGCCAGTTCTCCCTTGACTATCTAGGCCATGAAGCAATTAACCTAGAATATCTAGGCTACTCCTACCATGGCCAAGCCCGAATTGCTTTCCGGAACCCTCGATTTGCTAGTCCTACAGGTCCTTAACGGTGGACCGCTGCATGGATTTGCGATTGCAGAGCGGATTCATGCTCTCTCGCGGGACGTGTTGATTGTTGAGGAGGGCTCCCTCTACCCTTCTCTCTACCGGATGGAAGAGAAGGGTTGGATCGAGCCGGAATGGGGCCAGTCGGACAAGGGCCGGCGGGCAAAGTTCTACTCCTTAACGAAGGACGGGCGGAAGCAATTGGCTGCCGAGCGCCAAACCTGGGATCGTGTCGCCCTTGCCATCGGGGACGTCCTCAGGAACGCCTGATCCAGGATGAAGCGGTTTAGGAGGCTCCGCCGCTGGTTTGGCAAGCCGGTTTCCAGGGGCGCGTTCGACGCCGACATGGAGGCTGAGATGCGGATGCATCTAGATCTCCGCACCGAGAGAAACATCGTGGCGGGGATGTCACCGCAGGAGGCGCACTACGCAGCGCTTCGCGATTTTGGGGGCGTCGAACAAGTCAAGGAGCAGTGTCGCGATGAAAGGGGCTGGAGACTGGTCGAGAGGACTTTTCGCGACCTCCGGTTCGGAGTGCGCGCCTTGCGAAAGAGCCCGGGGTTCACGCTAGTGGCGGTGCTCACCCTCGCTCTATGTGTTGGCGCAAATACCGCGATCTTCTCGGTGATCTACGCATTACTGCTGAAGCCGCTCCCGTTTCCGGCGCCAAACAGGATTGTAGAGATATATAACACCTTCCCGAGGGCCGGGCTGAACAAGGAGCCCTGCAGCATAATCCAATACCTGGAATACAAGAACCAGACCAACTCCTATGACGCCGTGGGCCTGTGGGGTTCGGCCACAGTGATGCTGGGCGAGGATGGGGCAGCGGACAGGATCACCGAAGCCCATTGCACTTTCGAGATGTTCTCCATTCTTGGCATGAAGCCGATTGTCGGGCGCTTCTTTGCGCCGGAGAACGATCGCCCGGGGGAGGACAAGGTGGTCGTCCTGACAGAGTCGTTCTGGGAGTCGCATTTTGCCGAAGACCCCGGCGTTTGCTCGAGGAAGATCCGGATCGACGGCGAGACCTATAGAATCATCGGGGTCGCACCGCGCGCCATCGAGGCATTCGACGCCCGCGCAAAGCTCATAAGGCCGATCGCGTGGACCCAGCATCCAGGCTCCGAATACGAGAGGTTTGTACTCGATACGCCGCTCTACGCGAGACTCAGGGCGGGCCATTCGGCGAGCAGCGCCCTCTCGGAGGCGCTGGCGGTCGAGCGCCGCTACTACGGCGTGGCGCCCGAGAACATGAAGGCGTTCCTTGACAATTCCGGCCACGGAATGGCCGTCGTGCCCGTACAGGCCGAGCGCACGAAGCCGGTCACGTCCTTGCTGCTGCTGCTGCAGGGATCCGCCTCGTTTGTGCTGCTGGTTGGGTGCGTGAATATCGCCAATCTGCTCCTGGCGCGCACGAATAGCCGGCAGCACGAGATTGCAATCCGCGCCGCCCTCGGGGCAAGCCGCGGTGCCATCGTCCTCCAGTTTATGACCGAGTACCTGCTGCTGATCGTGGTGGGCATCGGGCTCGGTATTGGAATCGCGCTGGGCTGCCTTCCGTTTGCCAACCATTTTGTCGTGAAAATGATGCCGGATGCGCTGCCGGTGGCGCTCGACGCCGGGGCGCTCGCGATCGCCATGGGCCTCTTTGTCGCGGTGGGGCTGGCGGTTGGGTTTTTGCCGGTACTCAGCATCCTTCGCACGAGACTGACTGCAGGGATCCCGATCAATTCGAGGGGCGTGTCGGCAGGCCCGGGCGTTCGGCTGTTCAGCAGCATCCTCGTCACCGGGCAGATCGCCGCCGCCCTCGTCCTCCTGAGCGGCGCGGGCCTCCTTGCCCGCAGCTTCGCAAAGGCGATCTCGGTGGACCCGGGATTCGACTCAGCGGATGTCCTGACTGCAAACATGGCGGTGCCCGGTGCCTATAGAGGGAAGGAGAAGGGGGCGGCTTTCCAGGAGCGGCTCTTGCGTGCGATTCGGGAAATCTCGGGAGTGGAGTCCACGGCACTGGCTACGAGCATCCCGTTTCGGGGCGTGGACAACAGCAACCCGTTCACGCTCAAGGACAGCACGCTTCCGGCGGGTTCGCCGCAGGCGGTGGCCCAGTTCATCGGCGTGTCCCCGGAATACTTCCGCACCCTTCACATACAGATCCTAGAGGGGCGGTTTTTCGATCAATCGGACATTGCGGTCGGCAGGAATGCGCACGTGGTTGATGAGCGCTTTGCCCGGAAATACTTTCCCGGGCGCTCAGCGGTAGGGGGCCGGTTCTCATACGATCGACCGCCGGGAGCGCCGCCGGAAAAGGAATCCGAAGTACCCATAATCGTTGGGGTCGTGCGATGGGTTCCGCACAACGGCGTCGAGGATAGATCGAATAATCCCTTCATCTACTACCCCATCGGCACGAGGACCCAAGAAGGACTGAGCATCCTTGTGCGCTCGGCACGGCAACCCGGCGACCTGGCGCTCGCCCTTCGCGAGAAGATCCGAAGCATCGACCCCTCGATACCGTTGTTCGAGATCAGCACCACGAAGGACGCCGTGGACGAATCCTTTGAGAACCGAGAGGCGATACTGGCCGTCCTCGGTGGATTCGCGGCGCTGGCCCTTTTCCTCTCCGGAATCGGGATTTACGGCGTTCTCGCTTATGACGTTTCGCTGCGCACTCGAGAGATAGGCGTCCGAGGCGCAATTGGAGCTTCACGTCCTCAGATCATGGCTCTGATCATGCGCCAGGCAGCCTGGAAGATCGCGGTCGGAATGGCTGCGGGCCTGGTTGGCGCCATCATGTTAAGCCGTTACATTGCCGACTTGCTCTACGAATTGAGCCCCACGGATCCATTCGCATACGCCGCAATGTCCATTTTGCTCGTGGCGGTTGCATTGCTAGCAAGCTATCTGCCGGCGCGACGTGCCGCGGGCATCGATCCGATCCTGGCCCTCCGGGTGGAATAGCGATTTCGGGCTTGAGGCGCCAAGGGCAAACGCTCTCAGGTTTCCTATCAGAGATCGTTCTTAAACCGGTGGGTTTGCGAACACCCGTTGCGAAAGGTACCCGTTGGGGAAATGACCGCGATCGGTGATCCGAAATGACCGCTGTTACTGATTGAGGCTGACCCTTGAATTCATCAACTGTACTTTGGTTGCCACAATGAGCTCGCCGCTTGAATTGAATCGCCAGCACTGGGATGAAGTAACACGCATTCACGCGCGAAATAACGTTTATGGCATCGATGAATTTAAGGCTGGGGGATGCCGGCTTCATCGCGTCGAACGCGAGGAACTGGGAGACGTTTCCGGCAAGAGCCTCCTGCATCTTCAGTGCCATTTTGGACTCGATACGTTGTCTTGGGCACGGCGTGGTGCGATCGTGACCGGAGTCGACTTTTCGCCGAACGCCATCGAGTTGGCGCGATCATTGGCCAAGGAGGTTGGAATCGAAGCGCGATTCATCGAATCTGATGTTTATGCCTTGCGGGACCAACTGTCTGAGCGCTTCGACATTGTTTTCATCTCCTACGGGGTCCTCAGCTGGTTGCCTGATCTCAAAGAGTGGGGCCGCAT
>PLXS01000007.1 GCA_003151515.1 Opitutaceae bacterium | reverse complement strand
ATTAAGAAACCGGAAGAACCAGAAAGATCCTCCTCTCCTCAGGATGCCGGTTGCCCGGTCGCTGGCATCTGGGGTTCAGGGCACTAAGGGTTCCGGGAGCAGGCGTACCCGGTCACCACATGCGAGGCAGCAACGTGGCGCAACTCCCGCAATCACCCCCAAACCGGGAACGGGGCATGAGGGGATCTGAGGTGGAAGTCCCGGCACGCAGGATGCACACGATCAGGGTAGCTCGTATGCTTCCACTAATCCTATCCCCGTTGTGCTCCCCACGCCGCTAACCTGAACCGTATATGCCCCGGGAGGCAGAACCGCAATCATTGCGCAGTCAGCAGACCCCGTCGGTAGGCCAAACGCGTCGACGGCGGTAAAGTTGGCAGACGTTGCTTGCTGAATACTCGCTTGTACCGTCGAGTTGCCTAAAACGGGCAAATTCCCCCAACCAGTGTTTGTGGCAATGGCTTTCCCCGAGTTGTCAAATAGGGCGAGTTGTGGGCTGGACAGGCTGCCTGTAACTCCAAATGCAGCAAGCGCGGGACCCACTCCGCGAAGGAGTACTGTCTCCGACGAAGTGCCAGAAACTACAAACCCCCCGATCAGTAATTGTCCACCTGGGCCCACGAAGCCACGCGTCGAGACATTGATCAGGCGATCAGACACAGGCTGCAAGAACGTGATCGTGAATGTGCCCTGAGCCGAACCCGTATATGTCCTCACGCGTCGGGAGTGGGCGTTACCCACTGGGGCTCATAACAGCTAGACGCCACGGAACGCAATCAGTTGCGCATGAGAGTGCAATCGGGAGCTACCCAGCACTCGATTAATTACTCGCGGTTTCTAGAGTGTCGGCGGCCTCGCCCCCAGGGACCCTCATGCCGTGGACCCAGGCAATGGGGTTCATTGGGCCTATGAAATGAGGCTCGCATTGTGTGGACGAGTCGGGCGAACGGTGGCATGAAGTTGCGCTCGACCCGCACTGAAATGGCTCTTCCCGTCTGCGTATATTGTGGGGCTCCTGTGCTAACAGGGAATTGCGCATCTGCGATGTGGCCCCGTCTTCTTCCTTCAGGCCAGATCGAGCTTCTCTCAGGAGTCGCGTGTAAGAGGTGTCAGCGTGTTCAGCGGGCCGCGAATCAGGATGCAACTAGTCAGAAAGCCTGGCTCCGACGCGCGGATCAACCCGCGATTAGCCAGGATGACGATGGAATCTGAAACGGGACGACGAAACCTGCGCTACCGCAGCATGATCACCGCGCCCGGCTGAGCGGCGTAGCCCGACACACCCGGCGTCACGCTGATCTGCACGATGTGCATGGACGCAGAATTCGAGGCGAACGAGGTCGACATTAATATCGCCTCGCGAGGGTGGCCGTTCTCGGGTTCCGGCGGGGTCTTCTTGTAGGTTGTCGTGGCGAGCGCAACCGCCGAAAACCCGACACCGGCCCTCATCACACTCGAGTCGAAGATGGGAATCATGCGGAAAGGCAGTCTGAATTCGCCTGATTTTAAGGTGCCGCCCTGACTGGTCTTCCCCGCCCACCCAAGCAGCCCGGCCGCCCCGGCTCCGGGGATATGGGCTGATGGGGTCCTTGATGAAACACGAAAGGCGACTTGGGTTCGTGAATCCTGAGTTCCCGTAGTGAACATCGTACTACGCCGCTGTAACACACGGTAACACAATTCCGGGTTCGCCGTGCGACACGGCACCTGCCAAGATGTCTTCCACATGAGCTCCACGCCCTCAGATACCGCACTATTCTAATCGTGCTCTCGATGACCCAAGACTTCGTTTGTCGACCGCTCCTTAAGAGCGACGTCGTGATGACCTTCTTCGGGTACACCAACTCTACATCGTTCTGGCAATTCGTCCGCAGCTCGGGAGTTCCACACGTCCGACTCAACTCACGCCGGATAATGTTCGAGCAGCAGGCCCTAGACGACTGGGTCAGTCGTCGGAGCTCGCGCGGGGTTTGATCGCAAACCATGCCTCGCCGTCGGCCTTGTCGAAGAGTTCGCGGTAGTTCTGAAAGATGATCGTTGGACTATTCCCTGCCTCCAGTGCCGTTTCGGCAACGTTACCCGTCTGGGCCACCCGGTGACTGATGAACGAATGCCTGAAGCAGTTGTCAGGCAGGACGAATTGCGCAGTGCGGCCAATCGCCCGGATTCGATCGGTTGCCATGTCGGAGCACATACTCCCCTCGCGACCGCGACAGAGCTTTAGCCACTCGATGGCCACGGGGGACAATGGCACAAGGCGACGAGACGGGGTGTTCCGTTTGGCGGTGGTAACGCGGACGAATGCTCTCCCCACATTCACGTCCTCCCATGTCTGCCCTAGAATCTCCGATCGTCGCAGCCCGCAGAACCCCGCGAGCACGAGCGGTCCGAGGTACTTAGGTTTGTTGGACCGGATGTGCTCAAGTAATCCGGTGTAGGTTGCGCCCGAGATCACCCCAACCGGCGTACTCGTCACACGGGATGCTTCGGTCTGCTCTGCCTCGGTAAGAGCATCACGAGGCAGGAAGCCCTGCCTTCTCGCCCAGCGCCACAGCGTGACGACTCGCTTCCTTGCTGTGTTGCGGCTCAACGGATGGGGATATCGGCCGTCCATCCACGCGGTCAATTCTCTGGATGAGACGGTGTTCATGGAACGATCACCCAGAGCCTCCTCAAGCGACGGCAGGATCTTCTGGTATGAGCACGTTACGTCCACACCCGCACGCTTCTTCGCCTTCATGAACATGCCGACCGCGTCCTTCACGACCACGGTCTCTTGCGCAGTCCCATTCTTAGCTGCCCAAGCCTTGGCTGCCGGGATGACTTGCTCGTTAGTGAGGTCGCGCGCCTTCTTCCATTCCTCAAGCGCCGCCAGCAGCGGAGTCTTGCCGCAGATCTCGATCGCCCGGACATAATTCTCGCGCGCACCTCGGTCCATTTGTTCGCCCAGATATTGTCCGTCTGCTAACTGCTTGGCCTTGATATGTGCCTCTTTAAGTGCGACTTCCAAAGACGCGAACTGCCTCAGTATCCTGACACCTCCGGCTCTCCACGCGATCTTCGGTTGGTGCTCAGGAAGGGACTCGAACCCTTACGCCTTACGGCACACGCCCCTCAAACGTGTGTGTCTACCAATTCCACCACCTGAGCATCTAATACTGGGGAGGGGATAATCAGCGGCATGGGCCCCAGGTTGTCCAGCCCTGAAATTCGGTTTTGACGCAGGGACCCAGTTGGGAAACCTTCCGGGCGGCCGTCCCCGCATGAAACTCGACTCGATAAAGTCCGCGCTCCTCGCCTCCTATGAAACGGACGGCGGGATCAACCATCTGGACGGGGTCAACCTTCCCTCGCAGGAGTCAGTAAACGAGATAGCGCGCGACTGCATGCATTTGCTCTTCCCCGGGTACTTCGAGGAGAGGAGGCTGGCAAAGAAGGATGTGCCGGGGCTCGTGGACACGCTTCTCAAGCGGATAGGGACGCGCCTCGAGGTTGAGGTCGAGAAGAGCCTGCGGTTCTCCAAGGACCCCCACCCCGGTACGCACGCCCGGGCCGTGACCATGGAGGTGCTCGGCAAGCTGCCCGAGCTTCGGAAGGCGATCCGCACCGACGTCGAGGCGGCCTACAGGGGCGATCCCGCGGCCCGAAGCAACGAGGAGATCATCATGGCGTACCCGTGCGTGCTCGCGATTTCGCTGCAGCGCTTCGCGCACGAGCTCTACGAGCTGAAAGTGCCCATCCTCCCCCGGATGATCACGGAGTTCGGCCATGAGCGCACCGGGATCGACATCCACCCGGGCGCCAGGATAGGAACCCACTTCTTCATAGACCACGGGACCGGAGTCGTGATCGGGGAGACGGCGACCATCGGATCGCACGTGAAGCTCTACCAGGGCGTGACGCTGGGCGCCAAGTCGTTCGAGGTGGACAACCAGGGAAACCCCGTGAAGGGCGTCAAGCGCCACCCGGACATCGGCGACAACGTCACCATCTACGCGCACGCGACCATCCTCGGCGGGGACACGTACATTGGGGCCAACTCCGTGGTCGGAGGCAACGTCTGGCTCCTTGAGTCGGTGCCGGCGAACAGCATCGCCTACTTCAAGTCGGACGACCTCATAATCAGACCCCGCCAGCGCAAGGAGGTCCTTGTCGGCTACATCGAGGACTGGGTGATCTAAGGGTCGCCGCCCCGGGCCCCTCCTAGCCCAGGCGCCTTTGTCGATCGGCAAGTCCCCGGGCAATGGCCGCCGCAAAGAAGGGGCCGCGGTAGATCATCCCCGTGTAGACCTGGACGAGGCACGCTCCGGCATCGAGCTTCTCGGCGGCGCTTTCCGCGTCCGTGATCCCCCCAACCCCGATGATCGGAAGGCGGCCTTCGGTCGCGCGGGAAAGGTAGCGCACGATCTCTGTCGACCTGCGCCTGAGCGGCGCACCGCTGAGGCCGCCCGTCTCGGACACCCGCGCGAATGGGCCGGGCCGCTCCAGTGTCGTGTTCGTGGCCACCAGACCGTCCAGGGCGAAGTCCCGGACGACGCCCAGGACGGCGTCCATCTGGGGAAAACTCAAGTCGGGCGCGATCTTCAGGAGGATCGGGACCCGAGCCTTCCCGCCCGCGGATGTCCGCCCGCTGTTCGCCTCCGTGACGGCCGCCACCAGTTCGCGAAGGCGCGCCTCGTCCTGGAGCTGCCTCAGGCCCGGCGTGTTGGGGCTCGACACGTTCAGGACGAGGTAGTCGGCATGGTCGGCCAGGCGCGCGAAGCTTGCCAGGTAGTCCTGCGGCGCGCCGTCGATCTCGGCAACCCTGGACTTGCCTATGTTCACCCCTATGGGGATGCGCCGGCGCCCCTTCGGTGCCTGGCGGCGAAGGCGCGCCGCCACCGCCTCGGAACCCTCGTTGTTGAACCCCATGCGGTTGATCACGGCCTCCTGACGGGGGTAGCGGAACACCCTTGGGCGCGGGTTGCCGGGCTGCGCGACCGCGGTTACGGTGCCCACCTCCACGTGCCCGAACCCGAGCGCGGCCGCGGCCGGCCAGGCCATGGCATTCTTGTCAAACCCCGCCGCGAGGCCCACCGCATTGGGAAAGCTCAGGCCAAGGGCCTCCACGGGCCGGAAGCAGCCCGCGGGCAGGCGGGCGAGCGCCTCAAGCACGGCGCAAAGCGGCCCCAGCCGGCCCATCAGGGCCATGGAATCGACCGCAAGCTCGTGCGCCCGCTCGGGGTCAAGCCTGAACAGAAGCGGCCGGAGCAGCTTTTCATAAAACACCTCCATCGGCAGCCAGCGTGAAATCCGCATGGCAAATTGCAAGTATTGCACGCAAAACCCCCGAAAGCCCAAGGCGTTCCACATCGGGGTGGTCCCGGGGCCCCTAAGTTCGTTTTGTGCTTGTTATTTGCAACCCCCCTCGCACGCTGCGGCTAAAATTTCCTGCAATTACCCGATCCATGGCTAAGCCCACCTCCACGCTCGAATGGTGCATTGTTCGACTCGGCGAAGACCACAACTGGTGGGTCACCGAAACGAGCGACCCGGTGCGCTGGGATGTCGACGGCCTGAGCATCGTGGACCCGCGCCAGGTCGCGCACCTGATCGAGCTTGTCGACGCACTGCGCGACTACGGGTTCCACCAGGATCTCTTCGAGGCCGCCTTCATACCGTTCCGCATCGAGCGCGACCTGGGCTCCGGCAAGGTGCGCCTGAAGCGCGTCAAGGAGTCCATCTTCGAGTCGGACGAGAAGCTCTTCGCGCTGCCCGACATCCTCGACGAGGAGAACGGGCCGTACGCCGACCTGCTCGACCACCTGACGCGCTGCCGCGTCAAGATGCTCAACGACCTGTTCACGTTCGAGAGCAAGCTCACCGTCGACGAGGTCGAGGATGAGATCCGCGAGGACCAGAACACGCACTTCATCGAGGGCAAGGCGGTCCACACCTTCTCGGAGCTCTGCGCGATCCTGGATTACATGCCCGACGGGATCGACGCCGACGAGGAGCATCCGTCCAAGGCGGCCGAGGAGGAAGAGGAAGAGGACGACCTGCCCGCGCTCGACGCCGAGGAGGAGGAGAAGCTCAAGAACGACGAGTCGCTCAAGTGGGACGAGGACGGCGACGACGAGGAAGAGGAGGAGGGCGAGAAGGCCGAGGCAAAGGGCGACAGCGAGGAATCCGCCGAGGAGGAGGCAGAGAAGCCAAGAAGGAAGTCGCGCGGCAAGCGCTGAGGGCCGCGCACCCGATCCATGCAAATTTCCCGCGCCGTGCTGGTAGCCCTCGTAGGGCTGCTTGCGGCCTGCGAGACCTCGGAGCCTTCGGGGCGCAACCCGACGATCCCGTCGGCGGCGTCCTCCTCGCAGCTTCGGCCCGGCGACAGCCTGACGGTGGCCATCATCGGCGTCCCCGACCCGAGCACGAACAGCGTGCAGATCGACGACCAGGGCATCATCAGCCTCCCCTACATCGGCACCATCAAGGCCTCCGGGCACACGACAGCCAGCCTCACCCAGCAGATCAGGGAGGCCTACGTGACGAAGAAGATCTACACCTCGGTCGACGTGTCGGTGAGCGTGACCGAGCGCTACGTCTATGTCGGGGGCGAGGTTGAGAAGCCGGGGCGCATCATCTGGACGCCGGACCTCACGGCGGCCAAGGCCATCCAGGCCGCCGGCGGCTTCACGCTCTACGCCAAGGAGGACAAGGTGGGCATCGTGCGCAACCAGACACTCTACGTCCTGGACATTAGGCTCGCCCAGAAGAACCCCTCGCAGGATCCCAGGCTCGAGCCCGGGGACTCCCTGCAGGTTTCCCGCTCGACGTTCTAGAGGGGGCCCTAGCGGCGCAGCTCGGCAGCCACGTCCTTCGCGAAGTACGTGAGGATCATGTCGGCGCCGGCGCGCTTGATCGCGATGAGCGACTCCATGCGGCACAGCTCCAGGTCAAGCCATCCGAGCCGGGCCGCCGCGTGGATCTGCGAGTACTCGCCCGACACCTGGTAGGCAGCCACGGGCTTCTTCGTCGCCGTGCGCACCATGCGGATGATGTCCAGGTAGAGCCCAGCGGGCTTCACCATGATGATGTCGGCACCCTCGGCCTCGTCGAGCTTCACCTCGATCAGGGCCTCGCGGCGGTTTGCCGGATTGAGCTGGTAGGTGCGCTTGTCGAGGCTTCGCGTCCCCGCGGCCTTCGCGCTGCCCACGGCGTCGCGGAACGGCCCGTAGTAGGCCGAGGCGTACTTGGCCGTGTACGCCATGATGGCCGTCTGCTCGCGCCCCGCGGCATCCAGGGACCTGCGGATGGCTCCGATGCGCCCGTCCATCATGTCGCTTGGCGCGACCAGGTCCACGCCCGCGCGGGCATGGAGCACAGCCATCGAGCAGAGGATCTCCACGGTGCGGTCGTTGTCCACGTCCGACCCGTCGGGCGTGAGGACGCCGTCGTGGCCGTGGACCGTGTACGGGTCCAGGGCTATGTCGGTTGCGACCGTCATCTCGGGCACGGCCTTCTTGACCGCCCCCACGGCGCGCAGGACAAGCGCGTCCGGCGACAGGGCCGCGGTGCCCTCGGCGTCCTTCAGGGCGCTGTCCAGCTTGGGGAAAAGGGCGACGGCGCGCACCCCGAGCCCCGAAAGCAGCCGGCACTCCTTCACGAGGTCCGCAATCGAGTAACGGAACACGCCAGGCATCGACGGGACCGGCTCCGGGCGGCCCTTGCCGTCGACCACGAACAGCGGGGCGATCAGGTTCTCGGGCCTAAGGACTGTGTCCTCGACCAGGGCGCGAAGGCCGGCCGTCCTGCGAAGCCGTCTGGGGCGGTAGAGAAGATTGAGCTTGAATGAGTTGGGCATGTCTTCGTTGGCTCAGGCATTGAAGCACGGCGCGCAACGGCTCGCCACAAGATTCTTCTCGGCCATCGGAGCGGACGTCCGGCGGCCGGGGCGAATCCGTGGCCGCCGGGGTCGGGATTTGCCTTGGGCGGGCCGTCCCCCACTCTCTCCTATACATGGCAATCAGGCTATTCGACTCGCTTACCCGGGAGGTCCTTGAGCTGAGGCCCTCCGACCCCGACGGGGTGTTCAGGTTCTACACCTGCGGCCCCACGGTCTACGCGCCGGCCCACATCGGCAATTTCCGCACTTTCGTCATCAACGACGTCCTACGGCGCCTGCTAGAGCTCGAGTTCCCCGGCAAGGTGCGCCACGTGCGAAACCTCACGGACGTGGACGACCGCACGATTGGCCAAGCCCGATTGGAGAAACGCCCCCTTGCCGAGATAACGGCGAAGTGGACGCGCCTTTTCCACGAGGACTGCGCGGCGCTCAACTGCCTGACGCCCCACGTCGAGCCGGCGGCGACGGGCCACATCCGCGAGCAGGTGGACATGATCGACGTCCTCATGCGAAAGGGTAACGCCTACCGCGCCGCCGACGGGTCCGTTTACTTCAAGATCAGCTCCTTCCCGGACTACGGCTCGCTCTCGAGGATCAGGGAGCGCGAGCTTAAGGTGACGAACAGCGTCTTCGACGCCGATCACAAGGACGACGCAGGCGACTTCGCGCTCTGGAAGGCCTTCAAGCCCGAGGAGGACGGCGACGTGCACTGGCCTGGGCCGCAGGGCGCCTCGGAGGGGCGCCCGGGTTGGCACATTGAGTGCAGCGCGATGATAAAGAAGCACTTGGGCGACACGATCGACCTGCACTCGGGGGGCGTCGACCTGCTGTTCCCCCACCATGAGAACGAGATCGCCCAGAGCCAGTGCTGCAACGGCGCCACGTTTTCCCGCCACTGGTTCCATTCCGAGCACCTGCTTGTCGACGGCTCGACCATGAGCAAGAGCAAGGGTAACTACTACGTGCTGGGGGACCTGGTCGCAAAGGGCTACTCGCCCATGGCGGTGCGCTACGCCCTGCTCGCCGGCCACCCGCGAAAGCAGCTCAACTTCACGCTGGACTCGCTGCACGCCGCCGACAGCGCTCTGCACACGCTGCGCGCCTTCGAGAAGGCCCTGCGCCCGGCGCTGGAGGGCCCCGCGCGCGGGAGCCCGGGCCCCTCGGGGCTGTTCGACGAGGTCCTGGCCTCCCTGCGCTCCGACCTGAACCTTCCCGCCGCCCTGGGGGCTCTCTTCACGGCCATCAACTCCTTCGACGTGCGCCGCGCGAGCCGGGCGGACGCCCTCGCCCTCGAGGTCGTCAAGTCCGCGCTCGGATTCGACCTGGCCGAGGCGGCCGAGACGGGGGCCCCGCCGGAGATCCTCGGCCTGGCGCGGAGGCGCTGGGACGCGAAGCTCGCCCGAGACTTTGCGACCGCTGACCGGCTCCGCGCCGAGCTCTCGGCCGCCGGGTGGACGATGCTGGACGGCAAGGCGGATTTTCGGCTGGAGCGCTCGCGGAAAGCCTGACTTGGCTTTAGGCGCCCATAGCCCATCGTTGTACCTCCCGTGATGACTCCGCTAGAAGAACTCCGCCACTCCGGCTCGCACATCCTCGCAACCGCCCTGCTGCGCCTCTTCCCCGATGCCAAGCTCGACATCGGCCCGCCGACGGACACGGGCTTCTACTACGACGTCGACCTCGACCACAAGCTGACCGCCGAGGACCTCCTGAGGATCGAGGCCGAGATGAAGAAGGTCGTGGACGAGAACCAGCCTTTCGTCAGGAAGGAGGCCTCGAGGCAGGAGGCCTCCGACATCATCAGGTCCCGGGGGCAGGAGCGCTACAAGCTCGGCCGCCTTGCCGACATCCCCGAGGAGGAGAAGATATCGTTCTACCAGAACGGCGAGTTCATGGACCTGTGCGCGGGAACGCACGTGCGCTACACCTCCAAGCTCAAGGCCTTCAAGCTGCTCTCGATCGCAGGCGCCTACCACAGGGGCGACGAGAAGAACAAGCAGCTGCAGCGCATCTACGGGACGGCCTTCCCGACGAAGGAGGAGCTCGCCCGGTACCTTGATCAGGTCGAGCAGGCCAAGCAGCGCGACCACCGCAAGGTCGGGAAGGACCTGCGCCTGTTCGTCATCGACGAGGACGTGGGCCAGGGCCTCATCCTGTGGACCCCGGCCGGCTCGATCATCCGCCAGGAGCTGCAGAACTTCATCAGCGAGGAACTGCGCAAGCAGGGCTACTCCCAGGTGTTCACTCCCCACATCGGCAAGCTCGAGCTCTACAAGATCTCGGGGCACTTCCCCTACTACAAGGAGTCGCAGTTCACGCCGATCGTGGAGAACGAGTCGCTGGCGAGGATCCTGGGCGAGGGCTGCTCCTGCGCCGACATGGTTGCCCGTCTGGACGCCGTCTCCGCGCGCCTGGCGGGACAGATCAACGAGCGCACCGGCCGCGAGACCGTGACCGCCGACCGCATCAAGCCCGACGAGCAGCTCCTGGACGGCTTCATGCTGAAGCCCATGAACTGCCCGCACCACATCAAGATCTTCGCGTCCCAGCCCCACTCCTACCGCGACCTCCCGGTGCGGCTAGCGGAGTTCGGCACCGTCTACCGCTGGGAGCAGTCCGGGGAGCTCAACGGGATGACGCGCGTGCGCGGGTTCACCCAGGACGACGCCCACCTCTTCTGCACCGAGGACCAGGTCGCGCAGGAGCTGCTGGGCTGCCTGTCGCTCGTCAACACGGTGCTCACCACGCTCGGGATGAACGACTATCGCGTGCGTGTGGGCCTGCGCGACCCCGACTCAAACAAGTACACGGGCCTGAAGGAGAACTGGGACAAGGCCGAGGCGGCGTGCCGGGAGGCGGCGAAGACCCTGGGCGTCGCGTTCAAGGAGGAGCCGGGCGAGGCCGCCTTCTACGGACCGAAGATCGACTTCGTCGTCCAGGACGTGATCGGGCGGGAGTGGCAGCTGGGCACCGTGCAGGTCGACTACAACCTGCCGATCCGCTTCGACCTCACGTACAGCGGGGCCGACAACCAGCCGCACAGGCCGGTCATGATCCACCGCGCGCCCTTCGGCTCGATGGAGCGCTTCTGCGGCGTGCTGATCGAGCACTTCGGGGGCGACTTCCCGGTCTGGCTGTCGCCCGAGCAGGTGAGGCTCGTCCCGGTGAGCGAGAAGACCCTGGACTACGCGAGGGAGCTCCTCGGCGCGCTGAAGGCGGCGGGCGTTCGCGCGGCGATAGACGAGCACAACGACAAGCTCGGGGCCAAGATCCGGCGCTCGGAGGTGGAAAAGGTTCCGTATGCCCTCATCCTGGGGCCAAAGGAGGCCGAGTCCCGCTCGGTGAGTATAAGGAGCCGCGCAAAAGGCGACGAAGGGTCCGCGCCATTCGAACAATTTCTACCAAGGCTATCGCAAGAGATCCGCTCGAGGGCCCTCTCCGAGAAGAGAAAGCAGCCCTGATTCGCCCCGGCTAGACGGCGGACTCGCCGCGCTCGTCGGTGCGGATGCGGATCACCTCTTCGAGTGGCACGAGGAACACCTTGCCGTCGCCAATCTTACCGGTCTTAGCCGACTTGAGAATCGCGTCCACCGCCTTGCCCGCCATGTCGTCCGCCACGGCGATCTCCACCTTCACCTTCGGCAGAAAATCAACCGTGTACTCGCTGCCTCGATAGATCTCGGTGTGGCCCTTCTGGCGGCCGAAGCCCTTGACCTCGGTAACGGTCATTCCTTCGATGCCCGCCTCCGCAAGAGCCTCCTTCACCTCTTCAAGTTTGAACGGTTTGATGATGGCGATGATCAGTTTCATTCAGGTAGGGGTTGGATAGTACCGAACCGTGGCCAGATCGTAGAGCCGACTCTTTGGCCTAGCAAGCATAGCTTCCTGCCCGCTGCGGGCGCTTGTCAAAGCGGCGTTTCTTCGATGCTGGCGCATGCCTTGGGGCGGCTCTAGCAGGCGTTATGCCAAGGGCTCTTTGGGCGCCACGACGGCGATGTGAAGGTCGCTCAGCTGCTTCGCCGTCACGTGCGTCGGGCTCCCGGCCATGAGGTCCTGGCCCTTCTGCGTCTTGGGGAAGGCGATGACGTCGCGTATGCTCGTCGTGCCGCACAGAAGCGCCACGATCCTGTCGAGGCCGAACGCGATGCCGCCGTGCGGCGGCGCCCCGTACGTGAAGGCCCGCAGCATGTAGCCGAAGCGGCTCTCGACAACGTCCGCGGGGATCTTGAGCACGTCCTCGAACACCTTCTTCTGCACGGCGGGCTGGTGGATCCGTATGGAGCCCCCCCCGAGCTCCATTCCATTGAGCACGACGTCGTAGTGCTGGCCCCTGACGGCCCTGGGGTTGGAGTCGAGCAGCGCCAGGTCCTCGGGCACGGGCGCCGTGAAGGGGTGGTGGGTCGCCACGTAGCCCTTGGTGTCCTCGTCGTAGCTCATGAGGGGGAAGTCCACGACCCAGAGGAACCTCCAGTCGTCCGGCCTGAGCGTGAGCTTGCCGCGCTTCTGCAGCAGCGCGGCCGCCTCGAGGCGGATCCTCCCCAGGATGGCGCATGCCTTCTCCCAGGGGGCGGCCGCAAAGAAGATCATGTCGCCGTCGGCGATGTCCAGCGCCGAGGCGAGCGCGGCCTTCTCGGCCTCGCTGAAAAACTTCACGATCGGCGACTTCCACTCTCCTCCCTCGACCCTGATGAACGCGAGGCCCTTGGCGCCCAGGCTCTTCGCCACCTCCTCAAGCCCCTTGATCTCGCCCTGCGTGAGGTCGGCAAGACCCTTGGCGTTCATGGCCTTCACGGCCCCCCCCGAGGCCACGGCGCCCTGGAAGACCTTGAATGACGAGGCCCTGAACGTCTCCGAGAAGTCCTTAAGCTCGAGTCCGAATCGCATGTCGGGTTTGTCGACGCCGTACCGGTCCATGGCCTCGCGGAACTGCATCCGCGGGAACGGCGTCCCAATCTCGGTGCCCAGCACCTCGCTCCACACCCTCTTGAGCATGCCCTCGAAGAGCGCGTAGATGTCCTCGCGGTCCACGAACGACGCCTCGACGTCCACCTGCGTGAACTCCATCTGGCGGTCGGAGCGCAGGTCCTCGTCCCTGAAGCAGCGCGCTATCTGGAAATAGCGCTCCACGCCAGCGACCATGAGGATCTGCTTGAACTGCTGCGGGGACTGCGAGAGCGCGTAGAACTGGCCCGGGTGGATGCGCGACGGCACGAGGTACTCCCTGGCCCCCTCGGGCGTGCTCTTGAAGAGGGCCGGCGTCTCGACCTCGATGAACCCCTGCTGGTCGAAGTAGTCGCGGATCGCCTTCGTCGCCCGGTGCCTGGCAACCAGGTTCTTCCTCATCTTTGGCCTGCGAAGGTCTAGGTAGCGGTAGGTGAGCCTCAGGTCCTCGTTGACCTTGTCCCCGCCGGCGTCGTCCAGCGGGAAAGGAGGCGTCTCGGATTCGTTCAGCAGCTCAAGCCCAGAGGCGTCCACCTCGATCTCGCCCGTGACAAGCGAGGGGTTGAGCATGCCCTCGGGGCGCCCCTCGACCTTGCCCCAGACGCTGATGACGGATTCGGGGCGCAGGCGCGCAGCCCTCGCGCCCAGCTCGGGATTTTCGGCTGGGTCGAACTTGACCTGGGTCACGCCCATGCGGTCGCGCAGGTCTATGAAGATGATGCCCCCGTGGTCACGGATGGAGTCTATCCATCCGGAAAGCGAAACGCTGGAGCCCAGGTCGGCCTTCGTCAGCTGGGCACAGTGATGGGTGCGCTTCATCGTCCGGTCGTTTCGTGTGAACCTGAAAGCAAGCCCCCCGGGACCCGCGGGAGCAACCCGATTTTTGGGCCGGAGCAGGGATCAGCCGAGGATAAGGCTCTCGCCCGTCATCTCGGCCGGCTTGGGAATGCCCATGAGGTGAAGGATGGTCGGGGCTATGTCGGCCAGCCTTCCGCCCTCCCGCATCCGCGTCTTTCCGGCCTCCAGGCCCTCGCCGACGACGAAAAACTCGACCGGGTTGAGGGTGTGCGAGGTGTGGGGCACGTTGTGCTCGTAGTCCCACATTTGTTCGCAGTTGCCGTGGTCGGCGCCGATGACGGCGCTGCCCCCGACGCTCTGGAGCGCGCCAAGGAGCTCGCCGACGCCCCGGTCCGCGGCCTCGACCGCCTTGATGGCCGCCGGGAGGGAGCCCGTGTGCCCCACCATGTCCGGGCTGGCGAAGTTGACGACGATGAGCGCGTATTTTCCGGAGAGGATCGCGGCCTTCGCGACCTTGGTCACCTCGGCGGCCGACATCTCGGGCTTCATGTCGTAGGTCGGGACCTTGGGGCTCGGCGGGCAGGCGCGCTCCTCGCCCGGGAAGGGATCCTTGCGGTAGTTGTTGAAGAAGAAGGTGACGTGCGGGTTCTTCTCCGTCTCGGCGCATCGGAACTGGGCGAGGCCCGCCTGGGAGACAACATCGCCCAGGATGTTCTTCAGCTTCGGCGGCTTCGACAGGAGGACGTGGACGGGAAGGCCCGTCTCGTACTCGGTCATCGTCGCATAATAGAGGTCCAGCTTCGGGCCACGGTCGAAGTCCTTGAACCCGTCGATCACGAAGGCCTTGGTGAGCTCGCGCGGCCTGTCGCCGCGGTAGTTGTAGAAGATGACGGCGTCGCCGTCGGCAATCGGCGCGATCGGCCTGCCGTCCGCCCCGATGACCGCCGTCGGCGTCACGAACTCGTCTCCCGTCTGCGTGGCGCTCAGGGGCTTGTCATAGTACGCCTGGACCGCCGACTCGGCGTCGGGCGCCGTGACGGCCAGCTTGCGGCCAGTCAGCACCGAGTACGCCTTCTCGACCCTCCCCCAGCGGTTGTCCCGGTCCATGGCCCAAAAGCGCCCGCTCACGGAGGCGATGCGGCCTATCCCGAGCTCGCGGCACTTTTGCTCGACCTGCCTCACGTATCCAAGGCCGCTCGTGGGAGGCGTGTCTCGGCCGTCGGTGAACGCGTGGATGAAGACGCTGCCGGGCGCGACGCCGTCGGCCTTTGCCTGGGCCAGAAACCCGTAGAGGTGCTCCAGCATCCCGTGGACGCCCGCGTCCGAGACGATGCCCATCAGGTGAAGCCTCGAGCCCCGGGATTTGACGCGCGCCACGACCTCCTTCCAGACGGGATTCGACGCGAGCAGCCTCTCCGCGAACAGCTTGTTTATCCGGACGAGCTCCTGGTCGACGATCCGGCCGGCTCCTATGTTCTCATGGCCAACCTCGCTGTTCCCCATGACCCCCTCCGGCAGCCCGACATCCAGGCCGCAGGTCCTCACGAGGGTCACCGGGCAGCGGGCATGCAGCATGTCGTCGCAGGGCGTCTTTGCGAGGAGGGTCGCGTTGAACGGGTTCTGCTCGGGATGCGGATTCTTGCCCCATCCGTCGCGGATCACCAGGAGTACGGGTTTGCGGGAGGAACTCATGTGAATCTTTCAGGATACCAGGGGCGCCGGGCATGTCGACTCTAGCCGGGTGAAAAAAGGCCGATAGGACGGGAATCGGCAACAATCCTGCTAAATGGGCCAAGAAATGACGCTCATCATCAGGGACCAGCTCGTGAATCCCCCCACGTGGTTCTCGTCATTCCGCGACCTCACGCTCTACTGCCACATCTTCCTTCGCGACGACGTCCTCATCGAGAGCGACGACCCGGACCCGTACTACAGGTGGATGCGCTCCCGGGGCGGGATGGACTTCGTCGAGGACTTCGTGCGCCCCGGAGAGGAGGACGGCGTGCATCTGGACGTGGAGCACAATTACCCGAGGACCGTGGTGACGGACCGGATAGCCCCGGAGAACGTCCACAGCTTGATCCGCCTGATCCGATTCTGCCGAGGCGCGGCTTGACGACCGATCGCGCAAGAGGGTGGAATGCGCCATGCCCAAGCGCGCCGTCCTGCTCGTCAACCTGGGGTCACCGGACTCAACGTCGGTGCCCGACGTCAGGAGGTACCTGCGCGAGTTCCTCGGCGACGAGAGGGTCCTCGACGCCCCGGCTCCCCTTCGCTGGCTGATCCTCGAGGCGTTCATCCTGCCCACGCGGCCGAGGAAGACGGCGCACGCCTACTCGCGGGTGTGGACCGCGCAGGGCTCGCCGCTGATAGCAACTACGGAAAGCGTGCGCCGCAGGCTCCAGGAGTCGCTCGGGGACGGCGGCGCGCCGATCCACGTCGCGATGCGCTACGGCAACCCGTCCATCGGCGCGGCGGTCGCGGCGCTGGCGAAGGCGGGCTGCGACGAGGTCCTCCTTTTCCCGCAGTACCCGCATTACGCCATGGCGTCGTGGGAGACGGTGGTCGTGCGCGTGTACGAGGAGGCCGCGAGGCAGGCGCCGGCAATGCGCGTCTCCTGCGTCCAGCCGTTCTTCGCCGATTCCGACTACATTGAGATGCTCCATGCCGTCGCGGCGCCGATGCTGTCGAAGCCGCACGACCACCTTCTGTTCAGCTACCACGGGATTCCGGAGCGCCACCTGCGCAAGGCGGACTCCTCAAAGGCCCACTGCACCGTTGTTGCAGATTGCTGCACGACCGGCTCGCCCGCACACGCCACCTGCTACCGGGCGCAGTGCATGCGAACGACCATGGAGTTCGCCCGCAGAGCGAAGCTCGATCCGGCAAAGCACTCCATCTCCTACCAGTCCCGGCTGGCCGGCGAGCCCTGGCTGCAGCCGTTCACCGACTTTGAGCTTGCACGGTTGCCGAAGGCCGGCGTGAAGAGGCTCTTGGTGATGTGCCCGAGCTTCTTGGCCGATTGCCTTGAGACCTCGGAAGAAATTTCCATGACGGGTCGGGATACGTTCCTAGCTGCTGGTGGTGAACAGTTTGAGAAAATTACATGCCCCAATGATCACCCTGTATTTATCGATTTTCTCGCAAATCGTGTGCGAAAATGGTTGAATGCAGGCACTGTGTGAATCATTCAGGCCCTGCTTCAGCCGCCGCAATGAAGATTCCGGGTGACACTGGCTCCCGGAGTGCAGTGCTTGTGTTGGATCCCGCGGGCACGGTCGTCGGCGCGAACCAGGAGGCGAAGGCCCTCTGGCAGGCCGGCGAAAGCGAGCTCGTCGGCGAGTCCTTCCCCGACCTGTTCGCCCTGGACATCGTCTGCGACGACCCTGAGATGGCGCAGGCCCGCTGGGACGTCATTCTCTCGGCGATGCTCGAAAAGCAGACGGTGCTCAAGGCGCAGCCGCGCGAAGGGGCGCCCAAGCCCGTAAGTGTCCGCGCCGAGAAGACGATGGGAACCGCCGGGGGTTTCATCGTGCTCGTCGGCCCGCCTGGCGAGCCCAGCCCGGCCGCGGCGGCTGCCAGGGACGACCAGGCCGCGGCCATCCAGCTCTTCGCGGAGAAGAGCGCCGTGGGATTTTTTGACCTCAGCCTGAAAACGGGCAACGTGACCTACTCCCCGGCGTGGAAGCGCATGCTCGGTTACTCGGACGCTGAGCTCTCGAACACGTACGAGGTCTGGCTCGGCCTCATACACCCGGAGGACTCGGCGGCCGCCCCCGACAAGGTGGGCCGCAAGTTGAAGGAGGGATCCCGCCCCTTCAGCGTGGAATTCAGGATGAAGCACCGCCTCGGGCACTGGATCTGGATCCAATGCGTGGGCCTGCAGGTCGTGAGCGAGGCCGGCGAGCTCGAGCGCGTCATCGGGATGAACATCGATGCCACGGAGCGCAAGGAGGTCGAGGAAGCTGGCCTGGCCGGCGACGCGCGCCTGCACGCCCTGGCCGACGATGGCCCCCTGGCGGCCTTCGAGGTGGATTTCTCCGCGGGGACCAGCTGGTTCTCGGAGGCTTGGGCGCGCCTCATGGGCGCCTCCAAGGCGCCGGCCGAGGGCCAGGGCGCGATCGAGAGGGCTCTTGGGCCCGAGGAATGCCCCGACGGCCTCCGGGCGTGGTTGCTTTTGCAGGCGCCCGGGAAACCGTCCTTCTCAATCGTGGCCAAACTGCACACGGACGACGGCCGTACGGTCCCCGTTGTCCTGGGCATTAGCCGCTCGATGACCCGCAGGCGGACGGTATCCAGCGTTTCCGGGTTCGCGTGCCCGCTTCCCGACACCGCAATCCCGGCGCCGGCCGCCGCGGCGGAAAAGGCCCCGGCGGGCGCCTTCTCCGCAATGCCCGCGGCCCTTCTGACCGAGATGCTGTCAGCCCTTTCCGAGGGTGTCATCGCGGTGGACGCCGATGGCAAGGTGCTCCTCGCAAACCCGACCGCGGCCAGGATCGTGGGGCAGCCCATGGACAGCCTCACGGGCAAGCCCCTCGACCAGGTCTTCGCCCTCGTGGACAGGCTCACGGGCAAGCCGGGCGACAGCCCGGCCGAGCGCGCCCTCACCTCGAACGGCACGCTGCCCCTCATCAGCGACCACGCGGTCAATATCCAGGGCAGGAGCCCGGTTCCGGTCGTCTGGACCGCGCGGGCCTGCTTCGGCGAGGATTCCAGGCCCAACGGGGTGGTTGTCGTCTTTCGCGACCCCGAGGAGATGGGCCTGACGCCCGAGGAGCTGATCAAGGCGAACCGGTTCGAGTCCCTGGGCCTCCTGGCCGGCGGGATCGCCCACGACTTCAACAACCTGCTTACGACGATCCTCGGGGGGCTGTCGCTGGCCAAGGACAACCGGGACTTGTCCAGGCTCGCCGACTCCGAGAAGGCCTGCATGACGGCGAAGGGCCTGACCAAGCAGCTGCTCCTGTTCGCGAAGGGCGGAAAGAGCGTGCAGACCGTGTGCAACGCGAGGGAGATCCTCGACGACGCGGTCAAGATCGCCTCCGCGGGCTCGACCGCCGAGATTACCGTCGAGGTCCCCGAGGGGACCGGCGCCGTGACGGTCGACCGGGGCCAGATCCTGCAGGTCTTCCAGAACCTGATCGTGAACTCGCTGCAGGCGATGCCCCCGGCGCCCCACAGGGCGAGGCTGCAGCTGCGCGCCGCGGACGCCCGCCTCGAAGCGGGGCAGCTGGGCTCGCTGCCCGAGGGCGGCTACGTCGAATTCCAGGTGCGCGACAACGGAAGCGGCATCAAGCCCGAGCACCTGGAGAAGATCTGGGACCCCTTCTTCACGACGAAGAAGAACGGCACGGGCCTTGGCCTGGCGACCGTCCTTTCAATCGTGCGCAAGCACGGGGGCGAGATAGGACTCCAGTCCACCGTCGGCGAGGGGACCGTCTTCACGATTTGCCTCCCGCTGGCCGACAAGCCCGTCGAGGTCCAGGCGCGCCCGGCCCCGTCGCTGCGCTTTGGCACCGGCCGCGTGCTGTTCATGGACGACGACACGGAGATCTGCGCGCTCACGGGCTCGATGCTGGAGAGCCTCGACTACAAGTACGACATAGCGAAGAACGGCGACGAGGCGATCACGCTCTACAAGCGCTACCTCAACATCGGCAGGCCCTACGACGCCGTCATCATGGATCTGACGGTCATCGGCGGGATGGGCGGAGAGGAGGCCTTCAGGCTCCTCAAGGAGCTCGACGGCGACGTGCGCGCGATAGTCTCAAGCGGCTACGACAACGAGGACATGGCCCGCCAGTACCTGGACATAGGCTTCTGCGGCTACCTGACGAAGCCCTACCGCGTGACCGACCTGGGCAAGGTGCTCAAGGCCGTCCTCGGATAGAGGGCCCGCCAAAGCCTCAGGGCTGCCAGGTGAAGGCGTGGCACAGCGCCACGCCGGCGGCGTCCGACTCGTCGGGCGCGAGCATCCTCGCGTGCCCGAGGAGCGCCATGAGCGTCCGGGCGAGCTGCTCCTTGCTCGCCCTCCCCGACCCCGTGACCGCCTGCTTGACCCTGAGCGGCGGGTACTCGAACACGGGCAGGTCGCGGATCGCCGCGGCCGCGATCGCGGCGCCCCGCGCGGCGCCAAGGATCTGCGCCGTGCGGAAATTCTGGACGTAGATTGTCTGCTCGAGCGCCACGTGGCGTATCGCCGGCGTCCCCTCGATGAAGGCGCTCACCGCGCGGTGGATCTCGGCCAGCGCGCTCGCCATGGCGCGGCCCGCGGGGACGTGCACGGTGGCGCTGCGGATGAGGACCGGCGCGCGGCCGGGGCGCACGTCGACCAGGGCGAGGCCCGTTCCGCGCAGCGACGGGTCGATCCCCAGCACGATGCCGAGGTAGGCCGTCTTCGGGAAAAGCCCCCTCCCGGCGAGGGTCGCGGGTGCCCGCGCGGCGGGCAGGCTCCTGCCCCCGATCTTCGCGGTCCACATCTGCCTGGCGGTCATCCGGGCCATCGTCGGTATGCTCTTAGACGAACATCTTCGCCGCCGCGCAGAGGGTCAAGACGAGCGCGATCGTCTCGAACGCCTTTTGGTTGATGCGCCGCAAGAGCCAGTTGCCGAGCCATGTTCCGATCAGCACGGCGGGAGCCAGCTCCAGGTTCAGCATCAGGCTCTCGCGGTTCACGAGGCCCAGGCTGATCATGAAGGGCAGCTTGAAGAAGTTAAGGAGCATGAAGAAGACGGCCATCGTGCCCATGTACTCCATCTTGGGAAGGCGCATCGCCAGCAGGTAGATGACCATGAGGGGCCCCGAGGAGTTGGACACGAGAGTCGTGAACCCCGCGAGGACCCCGATGACGGGCGCGAACCACGCCCCGTGCTCGGACTCGTGGCCGACGGGGCGCAGGCGCCGGTAGACGTGAAGGGCGGCAAGGGCGACGATGATCGCGCCGATGGCCTGGCGCGCCTGGTCGTCGTTCATCCGCCCGAGGGCGAGGTAACCGATCACGATCCCGGTGCCGGCCCAGGGGAAGAGCTTCCAGAGGTACTTCCACTGGGCGTGCCGGCGGTAGGCGAGCACGGCGACAAAGTCCCCGACGATCATGAGCGGCAGCACCACCCCCGTCGATCTCCTGGCGGGCATTATCGACGCGAACATCGAGACAAAGAGCAGGCTCAGCCCCGTGATCCCCGTCTTCGCCACCCCCACCAGCATGGCCGCGAGGACCGCGAGCAGCCACTGCCATGCGTTAAAGCTCAACCGGACGCCTCCATTTCCCCAGCCTCTGGGCTGAAGGCCCCGTCAGCAACCGAGAAGAGCTGCCAGGCGCCGAGCGCGGGCGCGGGCGGCCGTGTGCCGGTCGCAATCACCTGGGCCTGCGGGTCGAGGATCGACCAGAACCGGCTGCGCCTGTCGCCGTCGAGCTCGCCCAGGACGTCGTCGGCCAGGAGCACGGGCCTGACCCGGCTGCGCCCGTGGAACCACGCCGCCTGGGCCAGGCGCAGCGCCAGCACGGCCGAGCGCTGCTGCCCCTCCGACGCGAAGTCCCTGGCGACGGATCCGCGAACCACGAAGCGGATGTCGTCGCGGTGCGGCCCGGCGAGCGTCACGCCGGCCTGCAGGTCGCGCGCTCTTCCCCCGCCGAGCGCGGCCAGGAGCCCGTCAACTGAGGCGGCGGCGCACGACGGCTCGTACTCGAGCGACGCCTCCTCGGAGCCGCCGCACAGCCGCCCGTAGGCATCCGTCATCGAGGCTGCCAGCTCGGCCACGCCCGCCGACCTCAGGGCCATGATCCGCGAGCCCGCCGGAGCCATAGCGCGCTCGAATGCGTCCAGCTCCCCCGCCAGGCCGGGGTCGCGCCTCCTCAGGAGGCTGTTGCGGGCGGCCAGGGCGGCCCCGTAGGCCTGGAGGGCCGCGAGGTAGCCCGGGTCCATTGCCGAGAGCGTCAGGTCGAGCCACCTGCGCCTGAGCGCCGGGGCCCCCCGCACCAGCTGGAGGTCCTCCGACGAGAACACGACCGTTGGGAACTGCCCGAGGTGGTCGGCGAGGCGCGCCACGCGCCTGTCATTGCGCCAGAGCCCCTTGCCGTCCCCGCGGATGCGGATTGTCACGGCCTCAGCCCCCGTCCCCTCCCTGTCGATCTCGCACGCGATCCCGGCCTCGGGCTGCCCGTGCATGATCAGGTGCCTGCTCTCCGGGGTCCTGAACGAGCGCAGCGCCGTGAGGAACCCGGCGGCCTCGATCAGGTTGGTCTTGCCCTGGCCGTTTGAGCCCACCAGGAACTGGCGCCTGCCCTCGAGGCGCAGGGTGGCAAGCGCTATGTTGCGGTAGTGCCTGAGGGTGAGCTTTCGGATGACCATGGTCGCGACTGGGGGGCGGCCCCCAGCCGGGCCGCATTGGTCCACGACGGCGAATATTTCTGTCGCCCGCAAGTCCGCAGGCCCCTTTTATTGCGCCATGTCGCTAGAAAAGGCCATCCAGAGGTCGGCGCGCGCGCTCGAGTCCCTCGCGCAGATCAGGCCGTCGATCGACGCCGCGGCCGCCCTGATCCTCGGCACGCTGCGCGCCGGCGGCAAGCTCCTGATCTGCGGCAACGGCGGAAGCTCCGCGGAGGCGTCGCACTTCGCGACGGAGCTCGTGGGCCGCTTCGACCAGGCCCGCAGGTCGCTTCCCGCCGTAGCGCTGTCGGCGGACGGCTCCCTGGTCACCTGCATCGGCAACGACTACGGCTTCGAGCAGGCCTTCTCGCGCCAGATCGCGGGCCTCGCGCGCCCGGGTGACCTGGTGATCGTCATCTCCTCGAGCGGCAAGTCCCCCAACGTTGTAGCGGCGCTTCGTGAGGCGAGCCGCATGGGGTTAAAGTCGATCGCCTTCCTCGGCCGCGGCGGGGGCGCCGCCCGCGGCATCGCGACGTGCGACCTGGTCGTGCCCGGGGACAGCGGGCCCGCGGCGCAGGAGTCTCACCTTTTCCTGATCCACTACCTCTGCGGGCTGGTGGACGAAGAATTCAAATGAGCCAAGAAAAACAGACACCAAAGGAGCAGGCCGTCCTCAAGACGTCCTACGGCGTGATGAAGATTGCGTTCTGGCCTGATGTCGCGCCCAAGACGGTCGAGAACTTCAAGAAGCTCGCCCGCGATGGCTTCTACGACGGCACGGCCTTCCACCGGATCATAAAGGGATTCATGATCCAGGGGGGCTGCCCCAACACGAAGGAGGGCAAGGGCGGGGTGCCCGGGACCGGTGGGCCGGGCTACACCGTCAAGGCGGAGTTCAACACGCGCTCCCACGTGAAGGGCGTCATCTCGATGGCGCGCTCGTCGCACCCCGACTCGGCCGGCAGCCAGTTCTTCATCTGCCACGGCAACGCGCGATTCCTGGACCGCCAGTACACGGCGTTCGGCGAGCTGGTCTCCGGCGAGGACGTGCTTGACCGGATCGCGGGGGTGCCGACCGCCGGGAGCGAGAAGAGCTCGCCCATAGAGCGGATCGCCCTGGAGAGCGTTGCGATCGTCCCCGCCGCGGGCTAGGCGTACCCAAGCGCCTGCGCCACGGCCTGGTTGACGACGCGCCCGTCGCGGGTGTTGACGCCCGCGGCGAGGCGCCTGTGCTCGGCGAGCGCCGTCTCGACGCCCTTCTGCACGATCAGCGCCACGAAGGGCTCGGTCGCCTGCGTCAGGCCCTGCGTCGAGGTACGCCCCACGAGCGCCGGCATGTTGGGAACCGCGTAGTGGATGACACCGTACTTCCTGTACACGGGCTCCGTATGCGACGTCGGGTGGATGCTCTCGATGCACCCGCCCTGGTCGATGGCGATGTCGACGATCACGCTGCCGTGACGCATCCTCGCCACCATCGCGTCGGTCACGACGATGGGGGCCTTGGCGGCCGGTATGAGCACGGCCCCGACCAGTAGGTCGGCGTCCGCGACGCAGCTCTCTACGTTCGCGGGGTTGGACATGAGGGTCACGACGCGGCCGCGGTATTCGGTGTCGAGCGCCTCGAGCTTGCGCGTGTCCAGGTCAAGGACGGTCACCCGGGCGCCCATGCCAGCGGCCATCTGGACCGCGTGGGCCCCCGAGTTGCCCGCTCCCACGACCACCACGTGGCCGGGGAGCGTCCCCGGGATGCCGCCCAGCAGGACGCCCGAGCCGCCGTGCTGGGACTGCAGGAAGTAGGCGCCGATCTGGATCGCCAGGCGCCCGGCGATCTGGGACATCGGCTTGAGCAGGGGGTACGACCCGTCGGAGCCCTCGACCGTCTCGTAGGCGATGCCTAGGATCTTCTTTCGCACGAGCTCCTGGGTGAGCTTGGGGCCGGCTGCCAGGTGCAGGTAGGTGAAGAGGGTCTGGCCCTCCCGAAGCAGCCCGTACTCCGAGGCGAGCGGCTCCTTCACCTTGAGGATCATCTCGGCCGAGCGCCACACCCTGCGCGGGTCGGACACGAGGGTCGCCCCCGCCGCCCGGTATTCCGCGTCGGTGAAGCCCGCACTCAGGCCGGCCGATTTCTCTATCAGGACCTTGGCGCCCAGGGTTACGCAGCGCCTGCAAAGGCTCGGGGTCATCGAGACCCGCGTCTCCCCAATTTTGATTTCCTTGGGTACTCCGATTATCATGCGCCGATATTGGCGGCGGGTGTGCAACTTACAAGAGTCAAGCGGCCCCGCGGCCGCCCCGCCGGGCTTGGAATCGGCCGGGGATTGCCCCACTGATTGTGCGATGCCGAAGATGCTCAACCTGATGGTGTGCTGCGCCGAGAACCGCGTGATGGGGCGCGAGAACCGCCTGCCGTGGCGCATCCCCGAGGACCTCAAGTTCTTCCACGAGCAGACGGCCGCAAAGACGATCGTGCTAGGGCGCATCTGCTACCAGACCTGGCCGCGGGCGCGGGAGGACGGCCGCCGGCTCGTCGTCATCACGAGCGACTCGGCGCTGGCGCGCGACGGCGTGCGCGTCGCGCGCTCCGTGCCCGAGGCCCTGGCGGCCGCCGAGGACCTTCCCGGGGAGATCTACGTCAACGGGGGCGAGCGGATATTCGCGGAGGTGCTGGCGCTGGACAGGCCCATGCGTCTGCACCTGACGCTTGTCCACGCGGAGGTGCCCGGCGACCGGTACTTCCCCGAGTGGCGCCACCTGGCCTGGCGGGAGGTCTCCAGGCGGGAGAGCTCGGACGCCAACTACCGCTACACCTTCTTTACTCTCGAGCGCTAGGCGCGGCGCGCCCGGGAGGCGTGGGCCCTCGCGACCTCGACGTACTTCTCGGCCCATTTGCGCAGGCCCCTCTGCTCGTCCGTGGAGAGGGCGCGCACGATCCTCGCCGGCGACCCGTAGACGAGCGAGCCCGGGGGGCACTCGAAGCGCTGGGTCACGAGGGAATCGGCGCCGATGATGCTTCTGGCGCCGATGACGGCGCCGTCGAGGATCGTCGCGCCCATGCCGACCAGGCATTCGTCGCCTATTCTGCAGGCGTGGATGATCGCGCCGTGGCCGATTGTGCACCAGGCGCCGATGTAGGCGCCGAAGTCGTCGGCCAGGTGGACGACCGCGTTGTCCTGGATGTTCGTTCCCTCGCCCACCCGGATCTCGTTGATGTCTCCCCGAAGCACGCAACCGTAGAAGACGCTCGCCTTCGGGCTCAGAACGACGTCGCCAACCACGGTGGCGTTGGCGGCCACGAACGCGGCCGCCAATGTGTCCGGCTTTCGCTCGAGGTGCCTTGCCAACCTCTCCTTAAGCGTCATGGGCAGTCGGTGCCATCCGGGCGCCGGGCCCCCGTCATGGGACGGCGAATGGCGTCAGGCTCCATATGTCCTTGGCGTACTCGCGCACGGTGCGGTCGCTCGAGAACTTGCCCATGCGCGCCGTGTTCAGGATGGCCTTGCGGGCCCAGCCGCCACGGTCCCGGTAAGCCGCGTCGACCTTCTTCTGGCAGTCGCTGTAGGAGCGGAAGTCGGCGAGCGCCATGAAAGGGTCGCCGCCCTGCAGCAGAGTGCGATGGATGGCGCCGAACGCCCCGTTCTCGCCGGGGGTCCAGTAGTCGCTCCCAAGCCAGTCGACGACGGCCCGCAACTCCTCGTCGTCGCGGTGGAAGTCCCAGGGATTGTAGCCCCGGGTGCGCAGGACCTCCACCTCCTCGACGGTCATCCCGAAGATGAATATGTTCTCGGCGCCCACCTCCTCGCGGATCTCGACATTGGCGCCGTCAAGCGTGCCGATCGTGAGGGCGCCGTTCAGGGCGAGCTTCATGTTGCCCGTCCCGGAGGCCTCCTTGCCGGCCGTGGAGATCTGCTCGGAGAGGTCGACGGCCGGAATGATCTTCTCGGCCAGCGACACCCTGTAGTTCGGCATGAAGGCCACCTTGATGCGGTCGCCGACCCGGCTGTCGGAGTTGATCCTGGCGCCGACCAGGTTGATCGCCCGGATCAGGTTCTTCGCAACGTCGTAGCCCGGGGCGGCCTTCGCGGCGAAGATGAACACGCGCGGCACCATGTCGATGCCCGGGTCGTGAAGGATGCGCCGGTACAGCGCCATGATGTGGAGCAGGTTCAGGTGCTGGCGCTTGTACTCGTGCAGCCTCTTGATCTGCGCGTCGAACATCGCGTTGGCCGAGACCTTTATCCCGCACTCGTCTTGGATCAGCTGGGCAAGGTCGGCCTTGTTGGCGTGCTTAACCGCCATGAACTCGTCCTGGAAGCCCTTGTCCTCCACGAATTTCTCCAGGCCCCTGAGCCGGTCGAGGTCGCGCGCCCACCCATCGCCGCCAAGCGCCTTCGTGACCAGGCCGGCTAGGCGCGGATTGCACTGCAGCAGCCAGCGCCGCGGCGTGATCCCGTTGGTCTTGTTCTGGAAGCGCCCCGGGTAGAGGGCATCGAACTCGGGGAAGAGGTTCTTGCGCAGGAGCTGCGTGTGGAGCGCTGCGACGCCGTTCACGGCGTGGGACCCCACGACGGCAAGGTGCGCCATGCGGACCATCTTCTGGCCGTTCTCCTCGATCAGCGAGCACGCGCGCCTCTTGCCGTTGTCATTGGGCCACTTGGAGTCGCATAGGGCCAGGACCCGCACGTTCAGGTCGAAGATGATCTGAAGGTGGCGCGGCAGGACGCGCTCAAAGAGCGGAACGCCCCACTTCTCGAGGGCCTCGGGCAGGAGCGTGTGGTTGGTGTAGCCGAACGTGCGCGTCGTGATGTCCCAGGCGGCGTCCCAGTCCATCGCCTGCTCGTCGAGCAGGATGCGCATGAGCTCGACAACGGCGATCGCCGGGTGCGTGTCGTTGAGCTGGATGGCCGCCTTGTCCGGGAAGTTCCTCCAGGAGTTCTCAGGCGTCCTGAAATGGCGCCGGATGATGTCCCGGATCGAGCACGAGACGAAGAAGTACTGCTGGACGAGCCTCAGCTCCTTGCCGTTCTCCGTCTTGTCATTGGGATAAAGGACCTTGGAAATGGTCTCTCCCAGGGCCTTCTCCCGCACGGCCTCGACGTAGCCGCCCGAGTTGAACGCCTCAAGGTCGAAGTCGTGGGACGAGCGCGACGCCCACAGGCGCAGGAGGTTCACGGTCTTCGTGCCGAAGCCCGCGATCGGGATGTCGTGCGGCACGCCAAGGACCGTGCGCGTGTCCACCCACTGGGGCCTGGAGTCGCCCCTCTCGTCGAACGAGTTTATCACGCGCCCGTAGATCTTAACCTCCTGCGTGAATTCCGCCCGGATGATGTCCCAGGGGCTCCCGAAAAGCATCCAGCGGTCCGGGTGCTCGACCTGGCTTCCGTTGACGAAGGCCTGCTGGAAAAGGCCGAATTCATAGAATATCCCGTAGCCGAGCGCCGGGTAGTCCAGGGTCGCCAGCGAGTCGAGGAAGCACGCGGCGAGGCGCCCGAGGCCGCCGTTTCCCAGACCCATGTCGACCTCGGCCTCGCGGACCTCGTCAAAGTCGACGTTCATCGAGGCCAGGGCGTCCCGGACCGCGTCGTTGAGCCCGGTCGCCAGGAGATTCGTCTCGTAGAGGCGCCCCATCAGGTACTCCATCGAGAAGTAGTAGAGCCTGCGTCCGTTCTCGGCGTTGTGGACACCCTGGGTCGCGATCATCCTCTCCAAGATCGTGTCGCGCACGGCCAGCGAGGAGGCTATCCACCAGTCGCGGGGCGTGGCGCTGGGCGCGTACCGCGCGAGCGTCGATGTCAGGTGCCGCTGGATGAGCGAGCGCATGATCTCGGCCGGCGAGTCGGCCGCTGTCCTCTTGAGCGTCGAGGTGGGCATTAAGGGAGGGAGGTTTCCGAAGCTACGAGATTCGACCTGCGGAGACACCCGGTCACGCAAAAACGCGGCCGGCCGTGCTATTTTTGGAAGCGCCTTGCAAGCTCGGAATGGTTGAGCTCGACGTAGGTCGGGTGCCCCGACGGGCTGGAGCCCGGCGTCGACGTCTCGAAGAGCTCCCGGACCAGGGCAAGCGCGGCGCCCTCGCCCACCGCCACCGGCAGGCGCACGGCCTTCGCCGCCGCGACGCGCGCGAGCTCGTCCCTCGCCAGGTCGACGTCCGTGGCGGGCATCCTGCCCTCCCGCGCGGCGCCCAGGAGGTCGCGCACGAAGGACTCGGCGTCACCCGGCTCGAGCCAGGAGGGCACGGCCTCGACGCGGAAGAAGTTCCGGCCGAATTCCGAGATCTCGAGCCCGTGCCTCTGGAAAAACGTGAGGTGGTCCGTGAGGAGGGCCGAAGAAACGGGGTTGAGTTCGAGGGGGACGGGCAGGAGCAGGCGCTGGACGGGGACCCCGCCGCTGGAGAACTGCTCCTTGAGCCTCTCGTACCAGATGCGCTCGTGCGCCGCCCGCCTGTCCAGCAGGACGAGGCCCCTTGGCGTCTCGAAGAGCGCGTACGCCGACAGCGCCGTCCCGAGGAAGCGCCACGCGGGCGCGACCCCGGCCTCCCGCCGGGCGGCGCCGCCGGGCGGCGCCGCGGGTTCGGCAAACCGGTGCTCCGTGGCGCCGGACGCGCCAGGCCCGGGCTCGCGGGCAAGAAACGGGGACGGCAGGGCCGCAGGGGCCCCGAGAACGGCCCCGGGCGGCGCCTCGGGCGCGGGGCCGGCACCGCCCGCGCACTCCCGCAGGCGCCGGAGCAGCGAGCGGATGACGAAGCCCCGCACGAGAGCCTCGCTTCGAAAACGCACCTCCCTCTTCGCCGGGTGCACGTTCACGTCGACCTGCGCGGGATCGCACTCGAGGAACACGAACGCCACGGGATACCTGCCCTGGGGCAGCGCCTCGCGGTAGCCCTCTAGGAGCGCGCCGTTCACGGTTCGGCTGTCGACGGGGCGGGAGTTGACGAACGCGACCATGTCGTGGCGCGTCGAGCGGCCGACTCCCGGTGCGCCGACGAGCCCGTGCAGGCGCATCCCGCCCTCGCAGGCGTCGATTGGGACGAGTCCCTCGGCCGCCTGCTTGCCGAATATCTCGGCGACGCGCTCGGCGAGGCCCGGGCAGCGCGGCGAGCGGAACACCTCCCTGCCGTCCTCGTAGAGGGCGAACGAGGCGCCGGGGCACGCGAGCGCGTAGAGGCGCACGCAGTTGACAATGTGGGCCGATTCCGTCCTGTCGGTCTTCAGGAACTTGCGCCGGGCGGGCACGGGCTCGAAGAGGTGCTCGACGTCCACGCGCGTGCCGACGGGCCGGCCGCACGCCTTCTCGTGGACGATCCGCCCGGCGTGCACGGCTATCTCCGTCCCGGAGTCGCGTCCCTCTTCGCGGGTGCGAATCGTGAACCGGGAGACGCTGGCTATCGAAGGGAGGGCCTCCCCCCGGAAGCCGAACGTCGAAAGCCGGTCAAGGTCGCCGGCTTCGGCTATCTTGCTCGTCGCATGGCGCTCGAGCGCCGTGCGGGCGTCCTCGGGCGACATGCCGGCGCCGTTGTCCTCGACTCGGATGAGGGCCCTGCCCGCGTGGGCGAACTCGACCACGACGCTCGTCGCGCCCGCGTCCAGGGCGTTCTCGACCAGCTCCTTGACGACGGCCGCCGGGCGCTCGATCACCTCACCGGCGGCGATCTGGTTCGCGACGCGGTCAGGAAGGATGCGTACCTTCGCCATTACAGGGGGGCGCCCGCAAGAGGGCGGCCCTACGCCAGGGCCTTGGCCCAGCGGGCCAGCTGGCGGGCGAGCTGTGCGGTCCCGGGCATGCCGGTTCCCTTGCGCATCTCGACGGCGCGCCCGAGGTCGAATACCGAGGCCCAGTCGGCCCCGAACCCGCGGTTGATCCGCACCATGTCCGCGGTCGCGAGCTCCGTTATCCGGCACTTCCTCCTCTCGGCGAGCGCAACGGCGGCCCCGACCGCGTGGTGGGCCTCGCGGAACGGGACACCGCGCGACACCAGGTAGTCGGCAAGGTCCGTGGCCAGGAGCGCCGGGTCGGAGACGGCGTCGGCGCACGGGCCGGCGTTGAACGTCATCCCCGCGATCGTCGCCCCGAGCACCTCGGCGCAGAGCGACGACTGGTCGAAGCTGTCGAACAGCGGCGGCTTGTCCTCCTGCAGGTCGCGGTTGTATGCGAGCGGGAGCCCCTTCACCAGCGTCAGAAGCGCGTGGAGGTTGCCCTGCAGGCGCGCGGACTTGCCCCGGATCAGCTCGCACGAGTCTGGGTTCTTCTTCTGCGGCATGAGCGAGCTGCCGGTGCAGAACGCGTCGGGCAGGGCGATGAACCGGAACTCGGCGCTGCTCCAGAGGATCAGGTCCTCCGCAATCCTCGAGCCGTGGACGCCGAACAGGGCGCATGCCGAAGCGAACTCGATGAACGGGTCCCGGTCGGCGACCGCGTCCATCGAGTTCTGCGTGACGCGCGGGTTGCCCCTGGAATCGACGAACCCGAGGAGCTTCGCCGCGAACTCGCGGTCTATGGGCAGCGTGGTCCCGGCGACCGCGCCGGAGCCGAGCGGGCATTCGTTGGCCTTCTGCGCGACCTCGGCCAGCCGATCGCGGTCCCGCTGGAGCATCTCCATCCATGCGAGGAGGTGGTGCGCGGCGAAGACGGGCTGGGCCCGCTGCAGGTGGGTGTAGCCGGGAATGAGGACATTGCGGTTGTCCGAGGCCACCGAGAGCACGGCCGCCTGCGCCGCCTTGATTTTCGCCGATAGGGCGGCGCAGGCGTCCCTGAGGAAGAGCCTCATGTCGGTCGCCACCTGGTCGTTGCGGCTGCGCGCCGTGTGGAGCTTCGCGGCGGCCGGCACCTTGGAGGTGAGCGCATGCTCGATGTTCATGTGCACGTCCTCCAGGCGCTCCTCCCAGTGGAACCGCCCCGAGGCGATGTCCGCCAGAATGGCGTCGAGGCCGTCGTGGATCGCCTTGCACTCCTTCCTCGTCAGCAGGCCGACGTGGGCGAGCATCTCGCTGTGCGCCTTGCTGCAGGCGACGTCGTACGGGGCCAGCCGCCTGTCAAGGGACGCCGATTCGCTGAACCTGAGCATCAGCGCGGCGGGGCCCGCCTCGAAGCGCCCCCCCCAGGTGGCTTGTGTCTGCTTGGCCATGATTGACGGCATTTAGAGGTGACAGTGCGCCGCTCGCAAGACGCAACGAGACAGCCGCCCCGGGTTTTCCAGTTTGCCCGCCGCCGCAGCCGCTGCAAATTGCCCGGATGCGCCCTCTCCTCGCCCTCGCGCTGCTCTGCCTCGCCGGGGCGGCGCCCGCGCGGGGGAGCGACGACCTGGCGAAGTTCGAGCAGGTCGTGATCAGGCCGTCGTCCGCCTCCTTCTACATCGCCAGCGTGACGATTGCGTTCCAGCCGTTCGTGCGCCACAGGTCCGGGTACTCGTCGTCCTATGCGGCGCGCGTGTTCCCGTACTTCTTCCTGGGCGAGCGGGGCCGGATCTGGATCACGGTGCCGGACGAGGCGCTTGCGCGCGTGAACCGGGGCGAACCCGTCGATTTCACGGGGCGGGCCGTCAACGACTCGGGCGACGAGCGCAAGGTCGACGGGACCGCGACGCCCACCGGGCCCCGGGAGGGGCGAATCCGGGTGCGAATCTTCATCTCCAAGAGGATCATCCTCACCTACAACACGACGTACGAGCTGCAGGGCCCGCCCGGCGAGCCCGCGCCGGTCACTCCCAGACCAGCTCGATGACCCGCTCCACCGAGGGCGCCAGGCTCTCGTGGACCGGGCACGTGTGGGCCGCCTTCTCGAGCAGCCCCTGCGGCACCCGGCGGGCGGCCGGCGGAAGGTGGATGCGCGCGGTGAGTTTCGAGATCCTCCTGGGCGGATCCGCGGACATCTCCTTGGTGACCTCGAAGCGAAGCCCAGCGATGTCGACGCCGTGGCGCCTGGCCGCGATGGCCATGGTGGTCGCGATGCAGGTCGCGTAGCCCGTCGCCACCAGGTCCGTGGGCGAGAAGGCCTCGCCGCGGCCCTGGTTGTCCTTGGGCGCGTCCGTCGCAAGGGCGTTGCCCGAGGGGCCGTGCGCCGCGCAGCAGTGCAGGTCCCCCTGATATTCACCCGTTATGCTTACCATGGGCGGATTATCCGGCGGACGCGCCAGATTGCAACAGCCTCAGGGCTCCGGGGCTATGAACGCGGGCTTGATCGCCTGGCGGGCGTGCCGCACGAAGGCTGCAAGGGGCGCGTCGTAGTCCGGGCCGGCGCCGCTGCAGTCGGGGATGAAGATGGGGCAGCGCACGGGGAGCTTTGCGGGGGCGCCGGGGCCGGCTTCCCTCATCTCCTCCAGGGTCTGCGCGACGTAGCTCGCCTTCAGGTAGTAGCCGCCCGGCTGGCCACCGTGGCGCCAGAGCTCCAGGACGAGGGCGCCGCCCGGGAGCATCGGGTTCGCCTGCGTCCCCGGGATCCACCACTCCAGACCCAGGAGGCCCCCCAGGTTCGCAATGTTGGTGTCGTGGCCCACGAGGATGACCACGCGCTCGCTCTCCGGGCCGATGGCGCCGACCACCGGCTCGCCTGTGGCGGCCTGCTCCAGGGTGTCGACGATGTGGCTGGCGAGGTTTGATCCGCCCACCTGCGCCAGGTACCGGGTCCTCTGAGTCAGGTCGAAGAACAGGTCGTGGAGCGCAAGGAGGTCCGTGAGGGTCCTCCCGTCCATCCTTCCCCATCCGACGTCGGTCATCGGCAGGCCCTGGACGTACTCGAGCAGGAGGGCGTCCGTGCAGATCAGCGCCGCGCGAAGGGGCCCCTTCGACTTGAAAACAAGGGCGTCCACGCTGGACGGCACAGCCGTGGGCTCGCCAAGCGGCGAGCCCGGGGGCGGGTTCTCGCCGGGGCCGAACAGGACGCCCTTGAGCTCCGACATCTGCGCCGCGTAGGCGCGGTCGATGTTGCGGGGGTCGCCGCCCATCCGGCCAAGGAGGGACGCCAGCTCGACCGCCTGGTCGGGGGCTCCCACGCCGGCCGCCTGCGGCCGGAACAGCGGATCGGGCGTCCCCTCGGCGACATGGTGGACCTCGGGCTCGCCCGCCGGGGCCAGGCCCTTGGCCAGTATCCGTCCCGTTTCGATCGTGCGCTGGTCATTGTCCGTCCTGACGAAGACGAGGGGCTCGTCCCTGGCCGGGTCGCCCGACAGGAGCCCCGCCGACACGAAGCGCCCCCGGTAGAAGTCGGCCAGCTGGGCGATCAGCAGGTTGCCGTGCGCGGTCTGGATCCCGGGGGCCACCTCCCATTTGGGCCAAGGCTTGGATGCGTACGGCGCAAGCTCCTCGTTCGGCTGCAGCGGCGACCTCACCCCGTGCCTCGAGACGATGATGGCAAGCTTGAGCTCGTCGCCTCCGGAGTCCTGCCCCGCGCGCGCGTGCGGGGAGGCAAGAGGGGCGAAAAGGATCGCCAGGGCCGCCAGGGGCCGGAGGTGGGCATGCTTCATGGATTGAGATCTCGATTCAGGGCCGCGGGGCCGGGAATTTCGCGAACGGGCGCGCCTTCATTGCAGGGTTGGTTGCGGGAGCGGTCTAAATGCCAGCTGGGGCCGCCTCAATCGACATCAAAAAATGCGCTGCGCCCGCGGACCTCCCCCGCCCGGGCTACTTCGGGCCCGCTCCCTTGAGGTGCGCGTCCATCCACTCGAGCGTGCGCGACCACATCTGCGGGGTGTACACGTGCCCGAGCCCCGGGTAGATGATGCTCTGGAAGGCGCCCTCCTCTCCGTAGAGGCGAAAGGCGGGTTTCACTGCATCCTCGATCGCATGAATGCCGTCGACGGGCGAGCCGCCGTCGCGGTCGCCGGTCTGGAACAGGACCGGACGCGGCGCGATCAGGGATATCACGGCCTCGGAGTCGAAGTGGCTCAGCATTCCGGGAACGAAGTACCCGATGTCGTGCTCGTGGATGGAGCCGTGCAGCACAAGGCTCCGGTAGCGCGTCATGCAGGCGATGGCTACGCCCGTCTTCAGGCGCTCGTCGAGCGCCATGAGCCACCAGGTCCTCGTGGCGCCCATGCTCATGCCGGTGACGCCGATCCTCGCCGGGTCCACCTCCGGCCGCGACGCCAGGTAATCGAGCGCCATCAGGTCGTCCCTGACCAGCATTCCCCAGAACGTGCGCCCGACCCACAGGTTGAACTTGGCGGCCGTCTCCTCGGCCCTGCCGTCCCTCTCGCCGGGGCCGTCCGGCCCGGTCCCGTTTCGCTCGCCAAAGCCGCTCGCGTCGACACCCAGGACGACGTAGCCCCGCCTCGCGAACGCCGGACCGGGAGCCTCGGGCGTGTGCTTGGACTCGAAGAGCTCCGCCTTGCCGAGGTCGTATTCGCCCGCGTGCCAGTGGCAGTAAAGGATCGCCGGCGCCCTTCCCTGGGCGTTCTTGGGCAGCAGGATGAATCCCGGCACGAGCGAGCCGGCGCCGTTGTCGAAGCGGAACTTCTCGACCACATAGTCGCCCCGGTCCTCCCGGGTGAGGATTTCAACCTCGGGTCTCGCCGGCCTGGGCGGAAGGCGGCCGAGCAGCTTCCACAGCTCGGAGCGCACCTCCAGGCGCTTGGCCTGCCAGTCCTGCAGGGACGCGGGCACCTTGAACGGGGGCGGCAGGTCGGCCGCGGCCAGCCATCGCGCCGCCGCCGAGTCTTCAGTCTGGGCTTTCATCACGACTGCACAGGTCAGCCCTATGCAGATAGCGGCCATCGTTTTCATGGGCGACTCCTTAATGGCAGAGCAAATGACGGCGGCTGAGCAAGAGCAACGCCGCCGTTCCCTTAAAGATTCCCCGAATCCCGGGAATTGCACTGGCCACGAACGCCGGCAAGCATACCCGGGCAGAATTTAACCCCAACCCCGTGATGAAGCTAAGACGGTCCTCCGTGGCCCTGCTGTCCGCGCTCGTTCCCGCAATCCTGGGTGCACAGCAGGTGCGCCACGTGCAGCTTGCCACCGCGGACGGCATCCTTGAGGGCGTCGTCAGCGCCGACGGAAGGGTGCGCACGTTCAAGGGCATCCCGTTCGCAGCGCCGCCCGTCGGGCCGCTGCGCTGGAGGGAGCCGCAGCCCGTCGCGCCGTGGCAGGGGGTCCGAAACGCCGTCGAATACGGGGCTCGCCCGATGCAGGGAAGGATCTTTGACGACATGGTCTTCCACGACTCGGGGCCCAGCGAGGACTGCCTGTACCTGAACCTCTGGATGCCGGCGGACACCAAGCAGGACAAGCTGCCTGTCATGGTCTGGATCTTCGGCGGGGGCTTCGTGGCGGGTTCGTCCTCTGAGCCGCGCCAGGACGCCGGGAACCTCTCTAAGAAGGGCGTCCTGGTGGTGAGCATGAACTACCGCCTGGGCGTCTTCGGCTTCCTCGCCCACCCGGAGCTGACCCGGGAGTCCGGGCATGATGCCTCGGGCAACTACGGCCTTCTTGACCAGGTTGCCGCGCTCAAGTGGGTGAAGAGGAACATCGCGACGTTTGGGGGCGATCCCGACAACGTCACCGTATTCGGCGAGTCGGCCGGCTCGGGCTCCGTGAGCGCGCTCGTCGCGTCCCCCCTTGCCAGGGGGCTGTTCAAGCGGGCGATCGGAGAGAGCGGCGCCTTCTTCAGCCAGGCGCATCCCCTCGAGTCGCGCGCCGCAGCCGAGGAGAAGGGCGTCAAGTTCGCTGAGGCGGTGACCGGCAGTTCCTCCCTTTCCGCACTGAGGGCCATGCCGGCGCAGGCGCTGCTCGATGCCGCGCTCAAGATGCCCCGGGGCACCTTCAGGCCGGCGATCGACGGGTATTTCCTGCCCGAGGACTGCGCCGCGATCTACGCCGGCGGCAGGCAAAGCCATGTCCCCCTCCTCGCTGGATGGAACAAGGACGAGGGCAGCTACAGGGAGTTCTTCGGGCACGAGGAGCCGGTTCTCGCGAACTATGTCGCCCTTGCCCGGGCCCGGTTTGGCGCGAGGGCCGATACATTCCTAAGGCTCTATTCGGCCTCGACGGACGCGGAGGCCAGGCGCGCCGCCCAGGACTTCATGGGCGACCAGAGCGCCGGCTTTGCCACGTGGAGGTGGATCGAGTCGCAGCGGGCGACCGGCCGAGCCCCCGTGTTCCGCTATGAGTTTGACCAGACCCTGCCGCTGCCGTCCGGATCGGCGCCGGACAGGGTGGCGAGCGCGCCCCACGCGGGCGAGATCGAGTACGTGTTCACGGTGCTCTCCTCGAAGCACCTGCCGTGGCGGCCCAAGGACCGCGAGGTCTCGGAGCTCATGGCGTCGTACTGGACCAACTTTGCGAAGACCGGGGATCCGAACGGCCCGGGCCTGCCGCCGTGGCCGGCATACGGACCGGCCGACGGCTACCAGGTGATGCACCTGCAGGGCTCGGGTTCCGCCGCCGCAGCCGATGCGCACCGCGCTCGCTATGAGTTCCTCGAGCTAACGGGCCCCGGAGGGTAGTTGCCCAGCTTCGGATCGCCGCTGCTGCGCGATCACGGTCCGGAGAAGCTCCGTTGAACATGTGGCCCGGTTGTGGCCGCACGAGGAAAGGGCGGCCGCGACGCAATGGTCGGAAGGTGCCTGGGATGAACCCATTCAAACCCATCATCCCGCCAACAAGGTGAGGAGATCCCCGGGCCGAATGCGGACGGCATGCGGGAATCAGGTCAACACCCCATAGAGGGGTTACCACAGGCTCCCTATTGTCTGCGGAAACGCCGCTCTTCCAAGCGCCATGCGACCACCCATTGCCCTGTGCGCTCGGATGCGCCCTGAATTCCCGCTGCCACGGCACATCGCTGCGGTGCTACTGTTGTTTGCGTTCGGAACGGGCCTATGCGCCCAGATGACGCCCGTGTTAGTCCCCTTCCCAGCCGCGGCGCCACCCTTCGGACAGGACGAGGTCCTAAACTGGAAAACCGGCCAGGGAGAGAGCTACGAAGTCCCGGCCTTTGAAGTGCCGGGTTTTCTGGCCGTGCTCAGTGTCTATGACCGGATCGCCATTCCGCACGACGTCTACGATGCGACGCTGAGCAGCACATGGGAGCACCTGCACGAAGAGCACTGGGTCTTCGATACGGATCCCTTCGACATCAATCAGTTCGCCCATCCGTACCAGGGAGCGATGATGTTCGGATTAGCGCGGTCGACCGGTGTCTCCTTCTGGCAGTCGCTCATCTACAACAACGCCGGCAGCTTCATCTGGAAGATGGCGGGAGAAACCGACCTGCCCTCGATAAACGACCAGATCACGACGGGCACGGCCGGTGCCATCCTGGGCGAGGCGCTGTTTCGAATGGCGAGCCTCCTGCTCGAAGAGGGCGGCACAGATCCGGGATTCTGGCGCGAGCTGGGCGCCGCAGCGCTGTCTCCGCCGACCGGCTTCAACCGCCTCGTGTTTGATGACCGCTTCAAGGCCGTGTTCCCTAGCTATGACCCTGCGACCTTCATGCGACTGCGCTGGGGCGTCAGCACGGACCTCGTCAAGTCGAACAACCTCCTGCTCGACGAAGGATCCACCTACACGAGCAAGAAGCAGAGTGAGGCGATCCTCGACTTCTCCTTCGCCTACGGACTCCCGGGCAAGGTGGATTATGAATACTCCCGGCCTTTTGACTACTTCTCGTTCGAGATCGCCACCCAAACCAGCGCGCACACCGACGATTTCCTCCAGGACATCATGATCCGCGGCATGCTCTATGGGACCGATTACGCGGTCGGGGAGAACTACCGGGGCATTTGGGGCCTCTACGCCAGCTACGACTACATCGCTCCTCCGATCTTTCGCATCTCTTCAACCGCCGTCTCCGTGGGAACGACGGAACAGTGGTGGCTCTCGCGCTCCGTGGCCATGCAGGGATCGGCACTGGCAGGCGTAGGCTTCGGCGCAGCCGGCACCATCCCGCTGGCCGATGGTCAGCGCGACTACCACTTTGGCGTTACGCCCCAGAGGCTGCTTGCCCTGCGCTTCATTTTCGGCCGCCGGACCATGCTCGATTTTACGGCGCGCGACTACTACGTCAGCGGGACGGATTCCGACAACCAGAACGGGTCGGAGCAGATATTCCGCGGCGACCTTGGCCTCACCGTTCGGCTGTTTCAGCACCAGGCGATAGGAATCGAATACGTCGAGTCACACCGCGACAGCCACTACGGCCTTCTCCCAAACAAGTACCAGTCGGAAGGCACGTTCAGCCTAGTCTACAACCTTCTCGGCAGCAGCCGGCTTGGGGCCGTGGAATGGCGCAAGAATCCGGCGCCCGAGGAGCAGTGAGTCCAGCGATGCCGACTTGATGCAGATCTGGTGGCCGCAGGCGCCTCAACGGACCGGCCGCCTGGCAAGAGGCCCGGCCGGCTCCCCGCCGTGCCGCGAACCGCAGCCAACGGCTAGCTGTGCCTCTAGCGCCAGTAGTAGCCGAGCCCGATGAGGAAGATGTCGGAATCGCGGTTGTAGTTGCTGATGACGCGGTCCCAGACCACGCGGGTGATCCAGTGATCGGACAACTTCCTGGCTATGGTCAGAGAAGCCAGCGGCGCGATGGCGGCCGGATTCTTGAAGCCCACATTCCCGGTCTGACCGGTGTTCTGGAGATGCCTCTGGTCAATGTAGAAGTACGGTCCAAGACCGAAGCCGACCGATGTGCTCTCATCGAGAAACGTGTTGACCGGCCAAAGCTGCACCGCGACTCCGCTTCGCCTGGCGATGTCCGAGTCGCCCTCATAGATGAACGATGCCGTCCCGTCGATGTGCGGCAGGACATCCTGGCGGTATTCGACCGCTCCCGCCATGGCCTTCTGGCTCAGGAAGGTGTTCACGACGCTCTGTCCCCCAAAGGCTGTGAGCTGCGGCTCGGTAACATACTTCGCCTCGACCGCGCCCTCCCTGTCGGGCTCCTTGCCGATCGGGCGCCGGTCGAGTCCGAACCAATACCCCACGCCTACGGCCGCGGTGGTGGTCTTTACGTCACCCGATGGGCTGATGCGGTTGACAATGATCCGGTAGAAGAGGCGATCGGAAAGGTAGCCTGTGGCGGTGAAGCTGAAAATGGGCGCCGTGCCATGAATGTCAGCCGAATTGCCCCCGATGGACTGCGTGTCGTAGTAATAATAGGCACCCGCCCCGAGCGACACCGCGATCCGGTCATTGAACAAGGGCAGGTTACCCTACGCCTCCCACGCGTCGCCGTCGCGATGGTGGCCGATTACGTGGCCCTCGTTGATGTAGGCGAGCGACGAGGCGAAGTTCTCGTAGAAGTCCTGCCGGTAGTCGATCTGCCAGGTGTAGCTCGAGTCCTTGACGTTCATCTCAGTCGTCGTGCCGCCCAGGAAAGACAGCTCCTGCGCATGGAGGTTCAGGCGTGCGCAGATGAGGAAGACAGCTGAAAGCACACATGCGCGGCGCGAGTTGCGGATCCTCCGTGAGGGCCGGGCGCAAGGGCCTCGGGCATGCGGGCCCGAGCGCGACAGTGGATCTGGACTTTCAAGCCGCCGGTCGGGGCCCAAATGGAGCGAACGCATCCACCAGATAGTAGCGATTGAGCCTAACCGGTTCGATGGGGTCTTCACCTAGGCTCCCGCTTCCTTCGCGGCCCACCGGCGCCTCGGATCGCCAAATCTGCATGCGGCGGCTCCTGCGGAAGAGGCAACCTCAAGGCCGAGAGACGCTACATCCAGGCCCTGCGCACACCCCCGACCCGGCCGATGCCTGACTTTGGACCAGCATTGGCCCTGCCGGTTATTGGCAGGCCTCGCACGTCCCGCCGTTGCGCATGGCCTCGATGGAGCACGCCGTCTTCTCCTCAGCCGTGTACTCCTTCTTCGCCGTGCCCTCCACCGGGAAGGGGCTCGTTGTCAGGAGGCTCGCAGCGGCGCTCTCCGCCGCCATCTCCGCTCGCGATTCGCCGATCGCTCCGCGCACGTCCTTCTTAACCTGGACGGTTGCCTTCTCGATGTTCGAGGCGCCCAGGCTCCTCAGGTAGTACGTCGTCTTGAGGCCCGCGTGCCACGCGTAGCGGTACATGTGCGACAGCGTCTTTAGGTCCGGGGTCTTGATCCACAGGTTCACGGACTGCGACTGGTCGATCCACTTCTGGCGCCGCGCCGCCGCGTCGATCACCCACTTGTGGTCGATCCCGAATGCCGTGAGGTACTTGTCCTTCAGGTCCTGCGGCACCCGGTCGATGTCCTTAAGCTCGCCGTCGAAGTACTTCAGGTTGTCCAGCATGTCCCGGTCCCAGAGGCCCCTCGCCTTCAGGTCCTTCACGAGGAAAGGATTCAGGACGATGAATTCACCGGAGAGGTTCGATTTGACGAAGAGGTTCTTGTAGGTCGGCTCGATGCAGGGCGACGTGTTCGTGATGTTCGATATCGTCGCCGTAGGCGCTATCGCGAGGACGTTGCTGTTGCGCATTCCCTGCGCGGCTATCTTCGCCCTCAGGGGAGACCAGTCCATGCGCGCCTTGCGCGGCACCTGGATCGGCAGCCCGCGCTCCTTCTCCAGGATGTCGACGGTGTCCAACGGCAGGAGGCCGCGATCCCACTTCGAGCCCTTGTAGCTCGAGTAGGTGCCCCGCTCGGCCGCGAGGTCCGAGCTCGCCTCGTACGCGTAGAACGCGATCGCCTCCATCGCCTCGTCGTTGAACTCGACCGCCTCCGGGGATGCGAAGGCTATGCCCTTAATGTAGAGTGAGTTGGCAAGGCCCATAACCCCCAGGCCGATCGGACGGTGGCGCATGTTCGAGCGCCTGGCCGCCTCGGTCGGGTAGAAGTTGATGTCGATCACGTTGTCCAGTGCGCGCACCGCAAGGCGGATCGTCTCGCGCAGCTTCTTGTGGTCTATCGATCCGTCCGGCATGAGGTGCGTCTCAAGGACGATGGAACCCAGATTGCAGACCGCCGTTTCCTCTTTGGACGTGTTTAAGGTTATCTCCGTGTTCTTCGTGACTATCCCGTTCACCGTCCACGAATGCTCGTCAGTGAAAACCTGCAGGCAGTATGCGTCTTCGTTCGGCAGGATTTCCAAGCCCGCAAACGTTGCATGCAGCTTTTGCACATATCCAGGCTTCTCCAAGTGCGACAGGAATCGGGCATTCTTTCTCAAGGCTCCGAGGCCAGTTAGGTTCTCCACGATACGGCATCCTCGGATCGACGTGACCATCAATCGCCAAAGGTCGGCCTGCCAATACTGCTTTGTGCCGCCTTGGCCGTCCGGCATCTCGATCGGTCCTTCCCTCCTTATACTGCGAAGCGACGCCTTCACTCCGAAGTTCGCCAGAAGGATTTGGATTTCTTCCAAGAAGCCCTTGTTGACCGAAGCCAATACACAAGTGGTTACTTCTCCACTCGACTCGACAGTAGCGTCCGCAGCAAAAAGGCCCCGCAGATATGCGCCAACCGTATCCCTCGTACCGGTCCATATGAAGTCTGGGACCTTTAACTTTGTCCCCGTCGTGAAGCCGCGCGCCTCAAGGATACGGGCCAGAGGCGCCGAAGTCAGCCGGCGCTTGTATTCATCGCCAACAAAGACGGGCTGGCGCTTCGAACCCGTGTTGTAAACTTCATCGGCCGCCGCAAGCATGCGGCTCACGATCGCCTCGATTTCCGGGATTAGGGAGAACTCCTGCGCCCAAACATCAATGACAGCGGACTTCGAATCGCCTTTGTGCGACATGAATGTCCCGTCGCCGGCGATCAGGCCGCACAAGAAGGCCTCGTCAACCGCTTCGACGGAACCCCAGAGACCCTCGCCCTGCTGAATCTCAATAAGGTCGCCGACCACGAGTTCCTGGGCCTCGATCCATCCGCGCCCGACAACCCACACCTTGTGGTCCGGCGTGACCTTGTGGGTGTATCCTTCTTCTGTGTGTATTTTGACTATCGGAGCATCCGGGCGCGGCAAAAGCATCGGGCCCGCGAGCACCGGACCGGAGCGCCCAAATACCGTGTTCACGGGTTCCGTAGCCAATGGCGTGTTTCCACCGGCTCCCACGAGGGCCAAACGGCGCGCTTTCTCGTAGAGGTAGCCAACAGTCACAAGACCCTCCGATGTCACGACTCGCTGATCCGCCGTGATGCAGCAAAGATTTGAAGAGTGAACGACCCCCACGTGGTCCTGCGGCGACCGCACGTTGCATGGGTCCTTGAACGTGATCCAGGGGTGGCCCGTCTCGAATAGCATCGAGAGCATCTTCTTCCAAAGCACCAGGGCCTCGACCTTGTGCCCGTGAATCTTGCCCTCGTCCGCCATGGCCTCGTACTTGAGGTAGAGCTCCTCAAACTTCTTGCCAAACGAGTCGTGGAGGTCCGGCACCTCGTTCGAGCGGAACAGGGTCCAGTGCCCGCGGGCCTCCATGCGCTTCATGAACAGGTCCGGGATCCAGTTCGCCGTATTCATGTCGTGGGTACGGCGCCGGTCGTCTCCCGTGTTCTTCCTCAGCTCGAGGAATTCAAAGATGTCGTTGTGCCAGCTCTCGAGGTAGGCGCAGCCCGAGCCCTTGCGTTTCCCGCCGTTGTGAACGAGGGCGGCGTTCGTCGTGTAGGATTCGTCGCCTTCCACCTTGAGGTCGAAGACGAACGGGACCGGATCAATGCTCACCACCTCCCTCACCCGCGAGTAGGCGCAGCCGTCGTGGATGAACCAGTTTCTCTTTCGGATGGGCTTGCAGCCGACAAGGGACGCGATCTCCAGCACCGCGGGAATCCGGACGTCATAGCATTCGCTCACCCCCTTGAATTCGATCTTCGAGCCATCGGAGCGCGTGCCCGTATGCGCCGCATCGCGTTTGCGGAATTGCCCGGCGGTCGGGATACCGAGGCGCAGGAGCTGGTACCGCAGGCCCTCGACCAGCGGCTGCGAAGTATTTGTGAAGTAGATCTCGGCCCCGCGGGAGACTCCTCCGTCCGTCTCGAGAAGGCCCTGGATCAACGCACGGGTTTGCCCGTGCGGCAGGTGCGCAAACCTGCGCGCTATGCGCTTCGCCCCGTTCTGGTCATAGAGGTCATCGTACCCGAAGGGCATGGTGGGCGCCCCAGCTCCCGCAATGCACCCGGTTGTCCCGTCGCGCACAACTCCCCTTCCGCTCGCCCAATGGATCTGCAGGTAGGTCTCGCCGCGGCCCGTCTCCCAGGAATGGATGCCTCGATCGGAAAGGTACTGCCGGACAAACTGGATGTGTTCGTCGCGCACCGGGTGCCCCGAGACACCCCATTGGCGGCCCTCCTTTGAGAGGTACGCGTCCCCCAGCAGGATGCCATATATGCGCGCATCGTCCTCGGAGAAACCCTCCACAGGCATCACCTGCGAGGGAATCGTCTGGGCCACGTAGTCCCCGCGCCGGAGCTCGGACGCATCAACCCACCGGCTGCGGATCTTTCCCTTTTCCAGCCAGCGCGCCGTTCGCGCGATGTTCTGTTCCATGGGCACGCCCTGAATGGCGAAGAACGGGTGCCCGGTAGTCACCCGAATGGGCTCGATCGAGTGCTTGATCTTCACGGCCACCATCGGGCCGTGCTGATCGTAGGCGTAGACATCCGTGACCTCCCGATACGTGCCGCTGTTGCCCAGGACGAGGTCCCCAACTGCGACATCGCGGATGGCCTTGGGGCCGTCCGCCGTGTAGACGACCGTCTCGGGGGCGAAGCACTGGTTCACCGCCACCAGCTGGTCGTTGTGCAGCTTGAGGAACGGGATGACGCCCTGGGACTCGCCATTCGTGCCGCCGATGTATGCGCCCGTGCCGCGGACGGAAGTCCAGGAGCCGCCCAAGCCGCCAGCCCATTTCGACAGGTAGGCGTTCTCTGCGATGCCGCGTTGGAATATCCCTTCTATCGAGTCGTCAACGAAATATAAAAAACACGAACTGAGCTGAGAATGTTGCGTGCCGCTGTTGAACAGGGTCGGGGTCGACGAGCAAAAGCGCCGGTTCTTGTATAGGTCATAGAGCCCGGAAACCCTTGTTTCGCGGTCGCCATTCTCTTCCAAGAAAAGCCCCATGGCCACCCGCATCCAGAAAAACTGGGGCGTCTCGATGCGCCTCGAGGACTTGGAAACCTTGTCGATGACGAGATAACGGTCGTAGAGCGTCTGGACGCCCAAGAAGTCGAGTTCCAGGTCGGCCGACGGATCGAGCGCCCCCGCAAGCTTTGCCAGGTTGTACTCCAGCAGCTTCGGGTTGAGGCGCTTGATGGTGATCCCGTGCTCGATGTATTTCCTGAAGGCCTTCTGGTGGGCCTCCCTCAGCTTGCCGAGGCCGTCGCGCAGGATGTCCCAACCCAGGACCTCCTCGTAGATGTAGGTGAGCTGGATGCGGCCGGCAAACTTGGCGAAATCCGCGTCCCTTTCGATCAGGGTCTTGGAGTTGAGGACAATCGTCGAATCGAGGTCCTTTTGCGCGATCTGGTCGTAAATCGAACGCCTGAGCTCGAGCTCAATCTCCTCGGCCGACAGGCACAGATCGAGCCCCGTCCGTGCGAACTCGATTCGCTTGCTCAGGTCGGCCCCGTCCCAGAGGACCGTTTCGCCGTTGGCACGCTTGACGACGACAAGCGTGCCCTGCCCCGCCACGGGCTGCTCCGCCACCTCGACCGTCCCTGACGTGCCCTCTGCCCGGGCCACGGCCCGCTCGGCGCGGTAAAGTATGTACGCCTCGGCCACCTTGAAGTGGCCCGCCTTCATGAGCTCCTCCTGAACGATGTCCTGGACCTCCTCGATGCGCACGAACGCCTGGTGCGCGGAAATGATGCGCTCCGAGACGGCCTTCGAGATCGCAACCGCGGGCGCGGAGTCGCGCGCCAGGGAAAGAAACGTTTTTCGGACGGCGATCTCGACCTTCTGGTCGTTCCACGGGACGACATGGCCGTTTCGCCGGATCACCCGAACCGTGCTCTGGACGCCGGAGTCGCGGCCGACCGCGAGCTTGCGGGAGCGGTTGAGCAGGAGGCTCTTGGCCACCATGTAGGCGTTGTTGTCGACCAGCGTCTTCTCGATGAGCTCGTAGAGGCCGTCGAGCGTCAGGCGCAGCGGATTCTGCAGGCGCGCAAGCTCGGAAAGGTTTGCGGCCAGTTCACGGCAGATCTGGGCCACCCAGGCGCGGTTCTTCTCGGTGAAGATTTCCTTCTCGCCCTGCGCGATGCAGACGTTCGTGAACGCCTTGCCCAGCGTGTCGGCAACCTCGGCGATGTCGAAGCGCTCCTCCCCGTGCGGGCACAGGAGGACTATCGGGGGAAGCTGGATCGCGCCCGCGGGGACGACATCGCGCCAGGCGTATATGGGCTTCTGTTCAAGCGGGGCGTGGACCGTTCTCTTGAGGGCCAGGTCCTGGGCAAGGGGGATGTTGCTCATTGTCTAAGTTCCAATTATTAAGATAGTTGCAATAGCGGAAAATTCTGAGGGTCGATGAAGGGTCGTGCCCGCCGGGGCTGCGCAAAAAGTCCTCTGAAGCGTTGATTGGGGTGTTCGGCGCCTTAGGCTCTCAGCACGTGCGGCTCCTGGGGTCAGAGCTCGTCGTCTGACGCTACATTGAGCGAGGATGACTTCTGATACTCGGTTACCCGGCCCTCGAAGAAGTTCTGTTCCTTCGCGATGTCCATCATCTCAGCAAGCCATGGCAGGGGATTCTTGATGCCGCTCGAGAGCGGCGCCAGACCGCAGCCCTCGAGGCGGCGATCGGCGATGTAATCAATGTAGGCTAGGAAGTCCTCGAGGCTCAGGCCCACGGCGTTGACCGGCAGGCAGTCGCGGATGAACTCCTTCTCGAGCATCACCGCCTCGCGCATGAGCCCGCGCAGCTCCTCCTTGTACTCGGGCGTCCAGATTTCCCGGTTCTCCTCAACCAAGTCCATGAACAGGTTACGGAACACCTCGATGTGGTTGGACTCGTCGCGAAGGGTGTATCGGAACATCTGGCCAATCCCCGGGAACTTGTTCTGGCGGTACAGCGATAGAACCATGCCGAAGAGCCCGTAGAACTGCGTCCCCTCCATGCACTGCCCGAACACGAACATGTTCGATGCGAGGAGCTTCTTGTTTTCGGGCTTCGTGAGGTCCAGGTCCCTGCGAAGACCGTGTGAAACCCGCGTTACAAACTCGTTCTTGCGAACGATGGTCGGGATGTCCTCGAACATCGCCTCGCACTCGTGCGGGTTGATGCCCAGGGAGGCGATCATGTAGAGGAGCGAGTCAGCGTGGATGTTCTCCTCGTGGGCATGCCTGCCCAGGACCAGCTTCAGCTCAGGAGCGGTGACCAGCTCGCGGACGACGTGTTGGATGTTGTCCCCGACGATCCCCTCCGCGGCCGAGAAGTAGCCGATCCCCATCCGGATGATCCAGCGCTCGACGTCGCTCACCGCCTTGGCGTCGCGCCACTGCTCGATGTCCTTGCCCATCGGGATGTCCTCGGGCTCCCAGTGGTTGGCCTTCATCTTGCGGTAGAGGTCGTAGGCCCATTGGTACTTAAGCGGGAGGAGGTTGAACGTCATGGTGACGCGTCCGTTGATGACGCGCTTCTCCGCAAACGCCCTCTCGGCCTTGGCTTGATCGAGGACGAACGTCTTTGTGCCTACCTGGAAGATTTTCTGCATGGATGCTGCTGGCGAAATTGTTGGGAAAAGGGGCGCGAACAGGGGTATTTCCGACGCGCAACGAGCCCTAGCGACCAAAAGTTGCTGGAACTTATTTACGCATTGTTGACCACAACAGGATGTGGTCAATGCCCCTACCGGCCACAACCTATTGAGCTTTGCGTTTCAGCCGTCAACAGGTTTGTGGCGCTGAATTGTTAAATTTTTTGAATTTTCCGCGCTTTGGCCCCGGGAACGTCCCCAATCCCCCCTGAGGCCCCTTGCGGGCGCCCCCGGGCGCCTCCCCCGCGCCGGCCTTCCGGCCCTCATGTATCCTTTTTTTCAGTACCCGTCGGCGAGGGCCCCAGCTGGTGGCCGTGCATCACGGCGCCCCCGCCCCCCTTCCTGTTCAGGCTGTCGACGACGGCGGCCAGCCTCCTCCTCCTGTCGTCAACCTCCGCGAACATCTCGAGCTGCGCCGGGCCCGCCCCGACGCCCGAGAGGCGCACGCTCACGAGCCGCAGCGGCCTGTCCCTGCGCCAGGCGCGCCGCAGGAGCGGGCCCACGAGAGGATAGAACGGAGCCTCGATGTCAGTCGGCGCCTCGATGCTCCTGCCGTGGGACTCGTGCGTGAAATCTGGATACCGAACGTAGATCGTGACCGTCCGCACCTTAGCGCCGTCGGCGCGCACCTTGGCCATGAGCTCGTCGAGCATCCGCTTGGCGATCCGCTCGACGGCCGCGAAGTCCCTCACGTCCGAGGCGAAGGTCTCCTGCTGAGAATAGCTCTTCGCGTCGCCGGACTGCGTCTCGACCGGGCTCGTGTCACGGCCCAGAGCGGCCTCGACGATGTTTCTCCAGTCGCGCCCGAAGGCCGCGGCAAGCTGCGCCTCGCTCCTCGACAGCAGGTCGCTCACGATCTTGATTCCAAGCGTCGCAAGCCGGGCCTCCGTCTTGACCCCGATTCCCGGTAGCCGGCCCACCAGAAGGGGAGCGAGGAAGGCGCCCTCCTCGCCAGGGCGCACAATCACGAAACCCCTGGGCTTGCGCAACTTGGACGCGATCTGCGCCACGAGCTTGTTCGCGGCCATACCCATGGAGACCGGGATCTCGAGCTCGTCCCAGATGCGCCTCTGCAGCGCCCGCACGGCGCCCTCGATGGCCTCCATCGAAGGGTGGCGGCAGGGCCCGAGGTCGAGGTAGCCCTCGTCTATCGAGTTGCGCTGGACGAGGGGCGTCAGCTCCTCGCAGAGGTCGAACATGCGACGCGAGACTGCGCCGTAGAGCCCCAACGTGTGCGGTATGAGGACAAGGTCCGGGCACACGCGCCTCGCCCTCGCCGTCGGCATGGGCGTGTACACGCCGCACGCCCGGGCCTCGTAGCTGGCCGACGAGATGATGCCGCGCTCCCGGCCCCCCACCGCGCACTTCTTGCCGCGCAGCGACGGGTCGCGCGCCTGCTCGCACGCGACAAAGAACGCGTCCGCGTCCAGGTGGACGATCCGTGGGAGCGCCGCCTGCGCATCCAGGGGCATGGCGCGTCTACCTCCGCCCCTCCATCCGCGTGGCCTCGGCGAATTCGGCCCGCGCCTCGTCCATGCGGCCGAGCTTCCGCAGGGCGATCCCCATCTGGTAGTGCAGGTCGGCGTTGTTGAGCCCGATCGTAAGGGCCTGCCCGTAAGCCGAGAGCGCATCCTCGTAGCGGCCGGACCCGGCGAGGGCGAATCCCAGGTAGGCGTGCGCCTCCGCGTAGCCCGGGCGAAGCCGCACGGCCTCGGTTATCTGCGCCAGCGCCCCGACCCAGTCGCCTTTCTCGGCGAGCGCGAGGCCCAGGTTCGCGTGCGCCTCGGGATAGTCCGGCTCGAGCCTGAGGGCCTCGGCGTACTCCGGCACCGCCGCGTCCAGGCGCCCCGAGTTCGCCAGGGCGTTGGCCAGCGCGTAATGGGCCTGCGGGTAGTCGGGCTGTATCTTGATCGCGTTCCTGAGGTGGGCCTCCGCCTGCCAGTAGTTGCCGGAGTCGCTCAGGGCGCTGCCCCAGTTGTACTCGGCGGCCGCGAACGACGGCCTCGCCTTAAGCGCGCCTGCGTACTCCTCGGCGGCCTCGGCAAAATGGCCCTGCTTGGCCAGGACGTTCCCGTAGTTGTTGTAGGCCTGGGGATAGTCGGGATTGAGGCTGATGGCCTCCCGGTAGTGCCCCACGGCCTCCTCGAGGCGCCCTCGCTGGACAAGGACCACGCCCAGGTTGTCATGGGCGAGCCAGCTGGACGGGTTTCCCTCAAGGATGGACCGGTAGAAGGTCTCGATGTCGTGGTATTTGCCGCTCTGGCGCCAGGTGAGGCACGCGAGCGCCGCGCACGCGCAGAGGGTCGCGGCGCCGGCCATCCCTGCCCGGCGCACGAGCCAGCGGCCGGCGAGGATGCTGGCGCCCGCCGACAGCGCCGAGATCATGATCGCGGCGGCCAGGTATTGGAAATGGTCCGCGACGAACGAGAAGACGAACGGGTAGACGTCTATGAAGCCGAGCGCGGGGAAGAGGGTGCCCACGAAGAGGAGCGCGGCGGCGAGGGGGCCGCGGGCGCGGCCGCGCACCCCCCAGAGCAGGACGAGCGCCAGGGCTGCCGCCAGCGGGTACGCCCATTGGGCGGCGTCGGTCCAATCCAGCTTCCAGCGCGGGTAGATGAACACCAGGTCGGCCGGCCAGACAATCTTGCCCAGGTAGAACCACGGCGCCCTGCCCGCGATCAGGATGCGGTCGGTCAAACCGAGGTTGAACGCGGGCCCGTAGGCCCCCACGAACTTGCTCTCGACCCACGGGGTCACCACGGCCGCCGCGGCGCTCAGGCAGAACCAGGGAGCGAGCGGCGCCGCGGCGCGCCACGAAAGCCTCCCCTTCCACCAGAAGACGACCAGGATCGCCGCGGGGAGGCTCGCCGTGACGCTCTTGCTCAGGAGCGCGGCCGCGAAGAGCGCGGTCGCAAGGGCGTACCACCCGCGCCGGCGCCCCCCGTCAAAGCGCAGGTAGGCCAGGGCCGCGGCCATGTAGAACACGGTCGAGAGCGTGTTCTTCTGCTCCGAGATCCATGCCACGGACTCCACGCAGACCGGGTGCAGCGCGAACAGCGAGGCGGCCAGCAGCGCTCCGGGCACCTCGATGCGGCGCAGGACCCGGTAAAGGAGCGCGCAGGCCGCAAGGTGCAGCAGGAGGTTCGCCAGGTGGTAGCCCAGCGGGGCGTCGCCCCAGAGCCTGTGCTCGACCCAGAACAGGCTGTGGAGCACCGGGTAGTACTGCTGGGTCGCTCCCGGCTCGAGCCAGATCGCCCTTAGCCCCCGCAGCGACCTCAAGGCGGCCCGCGTGATGTGCCCGTCGTCGTCCCAGACCAGCCCCCCGGTCAGGGCGGGCCAGTACGCCGCGGCGGCGGCGGCCGCAACGGCGAGCGCCACCGCGCCCAGGATTACGGATCGGCGCATGGCTTAGAGACGCTCAGGCCTTCCCATCCCGAGTCAATGATTTGCCGAGGCGCGGGCCGCCTTGAGCTCGGCCCGAGCCTCCTCGGTGCGTCCGAGGCTCAGCAGCGCCTGGCACAGGTTGAAGTGCGCCCCCGCGTATCCGGGCGCGAGGCGGATCGCCTCCCGGTATTCGCGCACCGCGTCAAGGGTGCGCCCCTTCCTGAAGAGGGCGTTGCCGAGGTTCAAGTGGGCCTCCGGGAGGCCCGGGTCGGCCTTGATGGCCGCCTCGTAGCGCTCCATCGCCTCGTCCAGGCGTCCCTCGCCCGCGAGCGCGAGGCCCAGGCCATTGAGCGCCTGGGCATGGCCCGGGTCGAGCCTCACGGTCGCCTGGAACTGCTCGGCCGCCAGGGCCATGCTGCGCGACCTCAGAAGCGCCAGGCCCAGGTTGTAGTGGGCCCCCGCGAAGCCCGGGTCGATGGCGAGCGCCGCCTCGTATTCGGCCCTCGCCTCGGCGTCCCTGCCCTGCTCCTCAAGGGCGTTGCCCAGGTTCGCGTGGGCCTCGGGAGAGTCGGACTGGATCGCGATCGCGGCCCGGAACTGCCTCTCCGCGGCGCCCGCATGGCCCTCCTGCATGAGCTCCTTGCCCAGGTTGTTGTGGGCGAGCCATGAGCCGGGATTGCGCTGCACGGCGAAGGACCACAGGGCCTTGCCGTCGCGATACCGGCCGGCCAGGGAATGGGACTCCATCGCCAGTGCCCCGAGCGTGAGGCCGGCGGCGACGCCAAGGGCGAGCCGCGCGCCCCCACCGCCGCCCGTTCGCGCAGACAGGCGCCCGCACGCGGCCCCCAGGCCGGCCGCGGCCAGGCCAGCGAGCCCGACCATGGGCAGGTAGACCAGGTGGTCGGCCCTCGGCGACACCCTTGAGTAGGCCATCGGCACAAGGCCGAGGACCGGCGCAAGGTTAAGGAGGTACCAGCCAGCCCCGAGCAGGCCGTGGCGCCCCCAGCCCGACCGGAACGCCCAGAGGGCGCCCAGGACGGCCGCCAGCCCGAGCCAGGGCAGAAGCGCCGCCAAGCCGGCGGCCCCGGGCGGGTAGATGGGCGATATGGCCGGCGGCCACGCGAAAAGCCGCACGTACTCGGCGATGCTCCAGCCCGCCTGTGCCAGGCGCTCCAGGAGCGGCTGCGGCGTTCCCGCAAGTCCGATCGCCCGGGTCGACTGGAACCAGACGGTGACGAAGCCCAGGGCGGCGGCGGCAAAGAAGAAGGGGGCCGACGCGGCGAGGTCTCGCGCGCCGATGCGGCCGCGCCGCCACCAGGCAAGCAGAAGGATGAGGAACGGGAGCATGACCACCGAGGTCTTGCACAGGAGGGCGGCGATGAACCAGAGGAGCGCCGCAACCTGGTCTCGGCGCCGGCCGCCCGAGTCGAAGCGGACGGCGGCCGCCGCGGCCAAAAGGAGCGGGGGCAGCGACAGCGTGTTCTTCAGCTCCGATATCCACGCCACGGACTCGACCGCCAGCGGGTGCACGGCGAAGAGCAGGCCACCGATGTATGCCGCCGGCACCCCGAGCGCGAGAAGGAGCCTCCAGACGAGGAGCGAGGCCGCGATGTGGAGCGCCAGGCTTGCCGCATGGTAGCCGAACGGGTCGGCCCCCCACAGGTGCCACTCCAGCCACTGGAAGCTCCCCTTGAGCGGGAAGTAGTCCATGCCCTGGGGATGGACCCAGGCCTGCCACCACCCGCCGGCCGAGCGCACCATCGGGTTCTGCGCCACCTCGAGGCCGTCGTCCCAGAGCCACGTGCCGTGCAGGCTCGGGTGGTAGACCCAGAGGCACACGAGAGCCACGGCCAGGGCGCGGGCCAGGTTCCTCATGGGCGGGTGTGCGCCTGCTCGAGGGCGTCGATGCGCCGCAGGTTGTCCCTCGCCTGCGCGTAGTCGGGGCGAAGCCTGAGCGCCTCGTCAAACTCGGCCCGGGCCTCCCCCCACCTTCCCCCCTCGGCCAGCACGCTGCCGAGGTCGTTGTGCACGTCCGCCGCCATGGGGTCGATTCTAAGCGCCTCCCTGAACTGCAGGACCGCCTCGGCGAGCCTCCCCTGCTCGGCCAGCACGCTGCCGTAGTTGACCCTGGCGTCCGCGAAGTCGGGCCGGCGCCCGGCCACCGCCCCGTAGGCGGCGGCCGCCTCCTTCAGGTTTCCAACGCTCACCATCGCATCGCCCAGGTTGAACATGGCGTCCATGCGGCCGGGGTCGAGCCTCAGGGCCTCCCTGTACTCCGCCGCGGCGGCGTACCAGCGCTTCTCGAGCGCCAGGGCGTTGGCCATGTTGTAGTGGATCGATGGGTCGGCGGGCTGGAACAGCAGGGCCTTCTCGTACTGCTGCACGGCCTCCGCGGGGTGCCCGGTGGCCTTGAGGGAATTGCCAAGGTTGTAGTGCGCGTAGGCGTAGTTCGGGGCGATCGACAGGGCCCGCAGGTAGTCCTCTATCGCCCCCTTCTGGTCCCCCCTGCCGGCGAGGATGATCCCCAGGTTGTTCCAGGCGCCCGCGTTTGCGGGGACCTTCCTCGCGACGTCGCTCCAGAAGGCGAATGCGCTGTCATACGCCCGGATCCTTCGCGCCGAAAGAATCGCGAGGGCGGCGGCGGCCGCGAAGACGGCGACGGGGAAGAGCTTGCGCCCGAGCACGGCGGCCAGGGCCAGGGCTCCCAGGGTCGCAACGGCCGCCAGGGGCAGGTACATCCGGTGCTCCGCCATGATTTCGGTGGAGACGGGAATCACGCTGGAGCTTGGCGCCAGGATGACGAGGAACCAGGCGGCGAGGAAGCCAAAGGGGGAACGCCGGCGAACGAGTGCCACGGCGGCCGCGACAAGCGACAGGACGATCGCCGCGCACAGGACGACCTCGAGGGGATCGCCCGCCAGGATGCGCCCGTAGTCCCCGACGAGCGGCCTGGGCCACACGCAAAGGCGAAGGTAGTGGGCGATCGCCGTGAACTGCGTCAGGAGGTACGCCCACCACGGGACGGCGGAGCCGAAGCCGGCCGACCCCCCCCGCCCGCCCGCGCGCGCCACCAGGAAAGCAAGGGGGATCCAGCAGGCGGCGTAGGCGGCGTAGAGCGCCCTGGCCCTGCGCAGGCACTGCGCCAGCGACCCGCCGAGGAAGGTCCAGTCGTAGAGGAGGACAACGAAGGGCGCCGTGGCCATGACCTCCTTGGTTCCCATCCCCAAGAGGCAGGCGCCGACCGACGCCACCCCCCAGGCCCAGGCGCCCCTGCCGCCCGCGGCGCGCCGGATGAAGGCATAGAGGGTGAGCAGGTAGAAGAGCCCCATCAGGGACTCGGCGCGCTGCACGGCGTAGGTGACGGATTCCACCTGCAGCGGGTGCACCGCCCACAGGAGCGCGGCCCCGAAGCTGATGAGGAGACCGTCGCCCCCGCCGCGGCCCCCGGCCGCGGCCGTGCCGAGGGTCCTGCGCAGGACGCCGAAGAGGGCGAGGGCCGCCGCGGCGTGGATCGCGATGTTGAGCGCATGGTAGCTCCATGTCGCGCTCCCGGACACGAGGTAGTTGAGGGCGAAGGTCGCGTTGAGGACTGGCCGGCCGCTCACCGTCGCGCCGAAGGGCGGCGAAAACGCCGTCGCCAGGCGCCTTATCGATTCGTTCCCCGCTATCGAGTCGACGTCGTCATAGAGGAACGGGCCCCGGAGGCCCCTCGCAAAGGTCGCCGCCACCGCGCACGCCAGCACCGCCGCCAAGGCCAGGATCTGCCACCCGGGAGCGCTCGGCGCGCCGGGCCGTGGGGTTGTGGGGTCGTTCATGGCGAAGCTTGCCAAGGCTTCTAGCGGCCAACGCGGCCGGCGACAAGCCGCGGCCCAGGGATTTGGGCGTACGAAAGAAAACGGCCGCCCCGATCGGGGCGGCCGTTGCCAAACATTGCCTTGGACCTGGCGGGTTGCCTCAGAAGTCGATCCTGGCGCCAACCTGGACCTGCCAGCGGGACAGGTCAGAGTAGATCGACGGCGTTCCGAGCGTCCCGGGGTTGAACGTGTAGATGTACTTGTTGGTCTTCGTGTCGTACCCTGTTCCCGCGATCGTCTGCGTCACGAAAGCGTTGTTGAAGTTGTCAACAATGCCCGAGTGCTTGTCGATCAGGTTCGAGAAGTTGTAGCAGTCGGCGAAGACGCTGACCCGGTAGTTGCGCCAGACGGGGATCGACTGCTCGACGTGCAGGTTGAGGGTCTCCTGCCACGGCGCGAGGGCGCTGTTGCGCGGAGCGATCTGCCCAGCCCACTTGCTCAGCTGCGGGTTGCTCGCCAGGTAGCTGAAGAAGTTGGCCTCCTCCGTCGCGCTCAGCCACTCGACCTTGGGATCACTCGGGCCGGTCGGCACGTAGAAGAGCGTCTCACCCGTGATGCCTGCGCCCGAGCCGTCACCCTTGTACACGAAGCTGTACGGGAATCCGTTCTCCGTGATGAACTGCGCCGTGATGACGGTCTCCGCGTATTTCTTCTTGAAGAAGTTGAACTCGCGGCTCGCCGACACGACGATCTTGTTCGGCAGCGAGTAGTTCGAGCGGTAGGCGATGTTGTCGTTCGGGTTGACGTACGGTGCGGACGTGAACCCGGAGCCGGCCACGGACGAGGTGAAGGGATCCACCTGGGTCGCGTGGGTGTAGGTGTAGGCCAAGCCGAACGACCAGTTGTCGATCATCGGGCGGTGCAGCATGACCGTGTACTCCTGGCTCCCTCCCTTGCTCGTGTTGGTGAGCTCGTAGACGGCGCCCGTCGCCTTGTTCTGGTAGAGCGTGGCCGGGGCCGACGTCACGGACGAGTAGTAGCCGGCCGGCGCGTTCGACTGGACGTAGGCGGTCCCGATGGTGGAGGACGTGCCCGGGGTGATCGCCCCCGCAAAGCGAATGGCGCCGTCGGGCATCGTCAGAGGGCCCGACGCCGGCGCGGCGTAGGGGTTAGTCTCGTAGTACTTGACGTCCTTGTTCACCTGCGTCAGGTCGACCTCCGCCGTGGCGATGAGGCCGAGCCAAGGCAGCGTCTTGTCGATCGCGAGGTTCTCCTTCCAGCTCGACGGCCACTTGAAGCTCGGGTCCTGGTAGTCGAATCCCGGGACCGCCGACGAGGCGACGCCGTTGATGATGGAGTTCAGCTGGCCTGCGTTGTTGTAGTTGTTCTCAACCCAGACCACGGGGTTCTGGCCCATGAAGAGGCCGGCGCCGCCGCGAATCTGCGTCGGCAGCTTGCTCTGCAACTCGTAGTTGAAGCCGACGCGCGGCGAGATCACGTAGTTGCCGTTCATCGAGACGCTGTTCGAGAAGCCGTAGGCGTTGTAGAACACCGGGCTCGCGATCGGCGACTGCGGCAGGTACGGGTAGTCCATCCGCAGGCCGCCGACGAAGGTCAGCTGGGAGTTGGGCTTCCACGTGTCCTGGATGAGGGGGGCGATGTCGAGCAGGTAGTAGTGCGAGACGTCGTCCTGGAGCGTGAAGCCCTTCGCCGGCGTCTCCACGGTCGACTGGTCGATCTTGTTGTTCAGGAAGTCCGCGACGGTGAAGTACACGTAGCTGCCGATGGCGTTCGGAATGAACGTGTCGGTGTAGCCCGTGCGGTCGAACTGGGCGCCGAACTTGAACGTGTGGTTGCCCAAGGAGTAGTCGCCGTACATGTGCTCCTCCTGCTCCCAGGTGTAGACGTTGTTGTCCTGGTAGGCCCAGTAGGTGCCCGCGAAGAGCTCGCCGCTCGTGATGATGCTGTTCGTGGTCACCTGGTAGCCGGAAACGCCCTCGATCGTGATCGCCGCCTCCTTGGGGCCGTTCAGGGTCGCCGTGCCGTTGTAGCGCTTGTACGTCGCCTCGATCTCCGTGTGCAGGCTCGGGATGAACTTGCTCCAGTCGCTGTTCAGCTGGGCCGTGTAGGACTGGTCGCTGCGGTTCGAGTTGTACCACGACGTGTCCCAGGAGGTCTCAAACGTGCTCGTGTAGTTGTAGAACACGGGCGCGTCGCCGATCGTGTGGCGGAACGTGAACGTGAACTTCTGCGAGTCCGAGATGTTCCAGTCCACCTTGGCGACGAAATTCTGCTCCCAGGTATGGCTGATGGCGTTCAGGCTGCCCGGGTTGAAGCCGTATATCTTCTCGAGCTGCGGGACGATCTCGTTGTACTGCGTGGTGCCCGTCGGGCTCGCCAGCGGATTGAACTGCTGGGGCGGAGCGGCCGCGATCTGGCGAAACGCCTCGTAGCCCACGAAGAAGAACAGCTTGTTCTTGATGATCGGGCCGCCGATGGTGAAGCCGGTCGTGTGCTGCTGGATCGGCTCGTGGGGCCCGAGGAGCCCGACCACCGGGTCGGGGCCGCGCATGCGCGTTCCCGTGTAGATCTCGTAGGCCGACCCGTGGAAGTCGTTCGTGCCCGTCTTCAGGGAGACGTCGGTCACGGCGCCCAGGAAGCCGCTGTAGATCACGTCGAAGGGATTGATCTGCAGGGTAAGGCTCGAGATCCAGTCAAAGGGGATCGGGTTGCGAAGGCCGGCGTAGCCGTTCGAATTCAGGCCGAAGTTGTCGGCCGCGGACACGCCGTCGACCAGGAGCTGGTTTTCACGCGGATTCTGGCCGGCCACGCTGAAGGAAAAGGCGGGGTCCGATGCGCTCACTTGCGTGACGACCGCGCGCGGGTCGAGGTTCTGGATGTCCTGCAGGTCGTGGCGGACGGACTCGATGTTCGCGATGTCCGTCGTGTTGAAGGTCGAGCCGGTGCCCATGGAGCCTGAGTCGAAGGTCAGGTCCTTGCCCGTCTCGCTCACCTTGTACGCCTCGAGCTTAACGACCTCGGAGCTCATGGTCAGGTCGAGGGCCTTGGTGCCGCCGAGCTCGACATAGACATCGTTTTCCTCAGCGGTCGGATACCCGGCCGCCGTCGCGGTGACGGTGTAGGGGCCGCCGGGCAGTAGGCCCGAGACCTCGTACTGGCCCGTCGAGCGGGTTACCGCCGAATACCTTGTGCCTGACTCCGTAAGGACGACGCTGACCGCTGCCCCGGACACGGGCTTGCCATCCTTGTCGGTCACAAATCCCGACAGCGATGATGTCGTGACGCCTTGGCCGAACATCGTTGCCGTCGCGGAAAACGCCAGAGCTATCGCCCCGGCCCAGATCCATCGTACGGATGGGAATTTCAGTTTCATGGTTTGTAGGTTACTTACGAGAACTTGCCGGTATACGACCCCCGGGGTACGGGGCCGCTGGTGTGAATCTAACTTAAAAACAAGGAACATCGTTTGCCTGTGTTACAGTCAAGCATGGAAGCCTGAAAATTTTTCGTGACGCAAAATTGTAACGCTTAGCCGCCGAACGGATTTTTTGGGCCGTCGTGCCGTTTGCGAAAGAGGGCCGCGCCTGCTTGTGCAATTTGCACGAAATTTGGGGACGGAAGGTGGCGGCCCTCCGCCGCCAATCATTCTTAATGACTAAGGACCAAGGGCCTTACGTGAGCGGCCGCGGCCGTGGCACGCGTTGAGGTATCAAAGTCGGCAGCCATGAATGCCGAAGCCATCCAGGACGCCGAACTCGTGGGACGTTTTAATGCGGGCGATGAGTCCGCCTTCACAGAGATCATGAACCGCCACACTTCGCGAATCTTCGCGGCGGCGATGGGCCTTCTGCACAACAGGGCTGACGCCGAGGAGATCGTCCAGGACACGTTCGTTCGCGCCCACCGGGGCTTCGCCCGGTTCCGGGGCGACTGCTCGGTGGCCACCTGGCTGCACAGGATCGCTGTCAACCTGGCGCGCAACCGCTACTGGTACTACTTCAGGCGGCGCCGCAGCGCGACGCTCTCCCTCGACGCGGCGATGGGCGAGGACGGCGACTCGACGTTCTCCGACCTTGTCTCGACGGCGGAGCCCGACCCGGCGCAGGAAAGCTCCCGGAACGAGTTCCTTGAAGCGGTCGAGCGGAGCATGGAGCGCCTCGAGCCCTCCTGCCGCAAGATTCTCACCATGCGCACGATCCTCGACCAGTCATACGAAGAGATAGCGGCGAACCTCGGCATCAATGTCGGAACCGTGAAGAGCCGGATCGCGCGGGCGCGCGAGCGCCTGCGCAGGCACCTGGCGCAGGAGTGCCGGGAGTTCGCCGTCGACTCGGAGGCGATCGGCTGGTTCGAGCCGGCGAGGGCCGGCGGGCAGGTCGGCGTCGCAACCTGCTAGGGCCGCGCCGGGCGAAGCCCAAGGAAGCGGGCGAGTCCGCCCACCGCCCGGGCGGTCCGGTGCCCGCGGCGCACCGAGCGGGAGACCACCTCGAGGCGCCCCCTCGCCCGGTCCGCCCTGAGGTCGACGTGGCCCACGAGCTCGGTGCCGGCCATGACCGGCAGGGCGTAGTAGCCGCGCTTGCGCCTCGGCCCCGGCACGTACGCCTCCCAGGTGTAGTCGAATCCCCAGAGCAGGCGCGTCAGGCGCCGGTCATAGATGATCGGGTCGAGCGGCGCGAGCAGCAGCGCCTCGGGGAGCCCGGCGCCGCCGTCGCCGTCGCCCTCGAAGAGGGCGAGGTCCTCGAGCAGGCAGTGAAGCGCCGGGCAGCCCTCGACATGGACCCGGGCGGCGACGTCCTCGACGAGCGCCGCCTCCTCCCTGCGAAGGACGCCGAGGCGGTGCTGGCGAAGCCGGCAGGTGGCGGCCCAGCGGGCGGCCTCCTCCGGCCCGCTTGGTGGCTGAGCGAGGACCTGCGCGGGCATGACGCGCTCCGGCAGGTCGTAGACCCTTCGGTTCGCCCGGCGGCCGGAGATGAGGATCCTGCCGTGGAAGAAGAGCTTCTGCATGGTCGCCTTGGCGAGCGAGGCCGCGCCCCAGACACGCCGGCCCTTGCGCTCGTCCACGATGGCCTCCGGGCCGATGGGGCCCCCCGCCCCGAGGGTCTCAAGAATGAGCGCCGAGACCTCCCTCTCGCGGGCGGTCAGCCGTCCCATCCAGGCGCTGGGACGGCGCTCCCTCGCGCGCATGGCGCCCTGCAGGTGCGGCCACGCCTCGAGCGGAAAGGCCGCCAGGACGTGTGTCAGCGGGAGGTGGTGCTCGAAGGCCACCCGGTCGCGGGCGGCAAGAGCGCCCCCCTCGTCGCCGTGCAGGTGGCGCATGAGGTCGCCCTCCCGGTAGCCGGCCACGCGGTTGCGCAGGATGTGGTCCTGCATCCTTCCGCACACGTTGAGCGGGTCCAGCTGGACGTAGGCGTGGCGCTCGAGGGCGGCGGCCGTGCCGGGCAGGCGCTCGTCGAGCCGGTGCGCACGGCGAAGGAACCGGCGCGCGTCGGCGCCCGAGACCCTGAGCGGCCCCTTCACGTGCCGTTGGGCCGCGTGGGCTCGAAGCGCTGCGCCGCAGCCCCCGGAGCCGCCGCAGGAGCCGGGCCCGGCTGCGCCCTGGGCGCCTCGGGCCGCAGCGCGCGAAGCTGCTCGGCGTAATCGCCTATGCCGGCGCAAACGGCCGACGCGATCTTCTCCCTGAACGCGGAGGTCTCCAGGAGCGCCGATTCCTTGTCGCTCGAGATGATGGCCGACTCCACGAGAATGCCCGGGCACTTGAGCTCCCGCAAGACCCCCAGGTGCGCGAACTTCTCGCCGCGGTCGCCGTCGCGCAGCGCGTCGAGGATGCGCAGGTGGACGGCGCCGGCCAGCAGTGTGTTCCAGGCGTCGAACGCGTTCACCGGGGCCGCGGCCGGCTCGGCGTCATCCCTCCCGCCCATGCTCCACGAGTCCGTGGAGCGCTGCCGGGGCGGCGGGAAGTTGAGCACCTCCGCGCCGGTCGTCTTCGTGTTCGGGTAGAGGGAGTTGAAGTGGATGCTCACGAAGAGGTCCGCGCCGGCCCGGTTCGCGACCTCCGCGCGGAGCGCGAGGGGCACGTCGACGTCGGAGTCGCGCGTCATCACCACCTCGTACCCGGCCGCCTCGAGCATGCGCTTCATGCGCGACGCGACGTCGAGCGTGTACGTCTTCTCCATCGTCCCCAGGGCGTGGTTCTCGGCCCCGTGATCGTGGCCCCCGTGGCCCGGGTCGATGGCTATCTTCCTGGGCGGCTGGGGGGGCGGCGGGCAGAGCGCGGGCCGAAGCCTCGGCAGCAGGCGAAGCCTGTAATCCGCGAGGCTCACGTGGAAGGCCCCCCCCTTCTCGTTGACGGGATTGCCGAGGAATACGCGCAGCCCCTTCAGGTCCATCTCGCGGCTGTGCTCGGTGAGCTGCGCCACGGGCCGCGCCCCGTCCTTCAGCAGGATGGCCTGCGCGCCCAGGCGCTCGACCCTGAGGCCGATCCGGGCGGCCTCGTCCTCGATGTTTATGTAGTCGACCGAGCCGATTCGCGTGACTGCGGGCCCGGCCCGCTCCGCCGCGCATGCCAGGGCCGGCGCCAGAATCAGGAGGAGGGCCGCCGGGCGCATGGCCGCGGTCGCAATCAGGCCTCGGCCTCCTGAGGGACGTCGGGCTCGGCCTCGTCCGAGCCCTTCACCTGGAACTTCGCCTTTCGCTTGTTCACGGGAAGGGGCGTCAGCATGACGTGGATGTTGCGGCCGATCAGCTTGGGCTCAGAATCGGGGTGCCCCATGCCGGCGAGCTCGATCACGGCCCTCTTCATCACCTCGAACCCGATCTCGGTGTGGGCCATCTCGCGGCCGCGGAACTTCAGGCGCAGCTTCACCTTGTTGCCGTGGTCCAGGAACTCCTCCGCGTGGCGCAGCTTCGTGTTGAAGTCGTTGGGGGCGATGCGCGCCGTGAACTCGATCTCCTTGATCTTGCTCGCCGTGGACTTGGCGTGGGAGTGCTTCTTCTGCTCCTCGTAGACGTACTTGCCGAAGTCCATGATGCGGCAGACCGGGGGCGTGGCGTTCGGGGCCACCTCGACCAGGTCAAGCCCCACCTCGAGCGCAAGGTTGACGGCCTTCGGCGTGTCGAGGATCCCCAGCTGCTTGCCTTCGGGGGAAATCACGCGCACCTGGGGGACCTTGATGCGGTGGTTGCGGCGGATGTTCGCGAACGGATCGTTGCTGCGACGCTGGTACTGCCCGCTGGAGCGGTTGCCGCCTGGGGCGGCCGAGGGAGTCGGTAAGGCCATCAATTATGCGCTACTGGGTGTGTAGAATCGGGGGAAGTTCGCAACTAGCGGCCCTGATGACAATACCTAAACGCTGAAGCTCTCCCCGCAGGAGCAGCTGGCCTTGGCGTTGGGATTCGTGAACTTGAATCCCCCGGCTATGAGCTGGCTGGAGTAGTCGACCTGCGTTCCCTTCAGGTAAAGCGCCGTCCGCGCGTCCACGAGGACGGGGACGCCCGCGGTGCGCACGAGGATGTCGCCCCTCCTGGGCTGCGGGGCGAATCCGAGCTTGTAGCTGAGCCCGTTGCAGCCGCCCCCGGTGATCGCGATCCTCAGGTACTCGCCCTGGCCCTCGCGGGCGACCAGGGCGCGCACCTTGGCGCCCGCCGCATCGGTGAGGCGCACGAGGCCCTCGCCCCCCTCCCTGAAGGCGGGCGGGGCGGTCTGCGGAACCAAGGTGGCGGGCTCGGGCATGCTTTAGGGGACTATCGCCCGCTTCTCGCCTTAATCAAGCGCCGCGCCGCCGCCACGGCGTTTGAGAAGCTCCGCGCGCTCGCCTTGCCCGTGCCGGCTATCCCGTACGCGGTCCCGTGGTCGGGGCTCGTTCGCACGTGCGCAAGGCCCAGGGTGACGTTCACGGAGTCCTCGAAGTCCACCGTCTTTAGCGGCGCCAGGCCCTGGTCGTGGTAGAGGGCCACCGAGACATCGAATTCCCCCCTTAGCTGCCGGCCGAAGAGCGTGTCCGCGGGCTGGCACCTCGAAAGACCCGGGTGGGAGGCGCGCAGGCCGTCCAGGATCGGGTCTATGATGTCGCGCTCCTCGGTGCCGATCAGCCCTCCCTCGCCGGCGTGCGGGTTAAGGCCGCACACGCCGATCCTCGGCTCCCCCACGCCCTCGCAGCGCGCGAGCTCGGCCGCGGCGCCGAGCGCGCGCGCGATGCTCTCCGGCGTCAGGTGGGCGGGCACATCGCGAAGCGGCACGTGCCAGGTGACGAGGACGACGCGCAGGCGCCCGCCGCAGAAAGCCATCGTGGGCGCCCCGCCCCACCTCGCGGCGAAGAACTCGGTCTGCCCGGGGAATGGCCAGCCTATGGCGGCCATCCGCTCCTTGCTGACCGGGCCGGTCACGACCCCGGAGCAGTCGCCGGCCCTGCAGAGCGCGGCCGCGCGCTCGAGGGCGGCCCACGCGACGAGCGAGCCCTCGCCGTCCGGCCTTCCGGGCTCGGCGGCGTACCCCTCGAGGCCCACGGGGACCTTCCCCGGGCCCGTCGGCAGGGCCGAGAGCCAGCGGGCGGGCCCGATCAGGGTCACGGCGCCCGGGTCAATCGGGCCCGCGGCGAGCCACGCCGCAATGACGTCGGGCCCGACTCCGGCTGGGTCGCCGCAGGTGACTGCTATTCGCTCGCTCAATGGCCTTCGCCCATGGGCGTCATTCCTCGGCCCCGCCGTCCGCCAGCGAGGCCCGCCTGGCGCGCGCGATGCCCCTCTTGCCCGCGGTGATGAACTCCAGGAACGCGCGGGCCTGCGCCGACTTGAATCCCCCCTTGGCCAGAAGCCGGGCCGCGACTTCGCGGATGTTTCCCGGCGTGAAATAGACCTGGCGGAACGCCTCCTTCACCTCCGCGATCGCCTCGCGCGGCACCTCGCGCCGCCTAAGGCCCACCAGGTTCAGGCCCGCGACCTCGTCCCGCTCTGCGGCCATCACGAACGGCGGGATGTCCTTCGTGATGCGGGCGAGACCGCCCACGATGGCGCCCTCGCCCACCCGAGTGAACTGGTGGTAGGCGGAGCCGCCGCCAAGGACCGCATGGCTGCCGACGACCACGTGGCCGGCGAGCAGCACCGCGTTCGCGACCACGACGTTGTCGCCGACGGCTGCGTCGTGCGCCACGTGGGAGCAGGCCATGAAGAGGCAGTTGGAGCCCACGAGCGTGTGGCCGCCCTCCTCGGTCGAGCGGTTGATCGTGACGTATTCGCGGATGATCGTGCCGGCGCCCACCTTGACGCCCGTGCGCACGGCGGGGTTGAAGCGCAGGACCTGGGGGTCGCCGCCCACCACCGCGTAGGGGTGCACCGCGACGCGCTCGCCCAGGATCGCGCCCGGCCTGATGATCGCGCCGGCGTGGATGACGCACCCGTCGCCGAGCTGCGCGCCCGGCTCGACGATTGCCGTTGGGTGGATGGATGGCTTCATCTTCTCTGAAATCTCGGCGCCGGCCGGGCGCAGGGCGAGTCCGTTTTGCGCCCGGCGCGGCGGCCTACTCACGGGCCGGCTCGGCCTGCGCGGCGCGCGCCCTTCTCGCCGACTGCATGCGGTCCGACAGCAGGTCGAGCTGCGCGTCCTTGAGCAGGTCGTAGATCTTGAGGATGCGTATGACCTGCAGCGTGTCGCTCTTTCCGTAGTTGCGGTTGGCCTCGATCTTCTCGATCAGGTCCAGGAGCATCGAGCGGAAGGAGATGATGCCGTCGACGCCGCGCTCCTTGAGCAGGGCGACGCTCTGCGAGCGGAACGGCTCCGCCGTGGGGAGCGCCGGCAGGACGAGGATCTTGGCCACGTCGCCCCCGAGGTCGCCCGCGTCCGGCGGGAAGAGCCGCGACGCCTGCTTGACGACGTTCTGCTCGAGGAACCCAAAGATCTCCGGGGAGCCCTTCAGCATCGCGGGCGTGAAGACCTCGGTGTGCCAGGGCTTCACGGCGACGACCGCCTGGTGGACGAACTGCAGCTCGGTCGAGAAGAGGAAGAAGTCGGGCTTGCGGCTCGTCTTGCGCCAGGCCGGGTTGTGCACGAGCAGGTCGACCTCCTCGTCGCCCGTCTTGCGGCGCGCCTGGACCTGGTACTTGCGCACCTGGCGCACGAAGAATCCATTCTGCTCGAAGAACTCGCGCACGATGCCTTCGTCGATGGCGGACATGAGTCAATCAATAGCCGGGAGCCGGCCCAAACACACGAATTTTCTCGGGGGCGCGCCCTAGGAGCACCCCACCTCGCGCCAGGCCGCCTCGACCGCGTCCGGGGCCACGGAGCCCACGACCGAGGCCCTGCCCACCGCCTTGAGCACGACAAAGCGCGGCGAGCCGCCGCGCGCCTTCTTGTCGCGGGCCGCGACGGCCATGAGGCTCGCTATGGAGAGCGCCGTGCGCACCCGCACCGGCAGAGCGTGCGCGGCGACGGTCGCCTCGACCCTCGCCACATCCGAGTCGGGAATGAGCCCCAACCTGCGCGACAGGCGCGCGGCGGCGCAAAGGCCCACGGCGACCGCCTCGCCGTGCAGGTACTGCGCGTAGCCCGTCACCTGCTCGATCGCGTGCCCGAAAGTGTGGCCGAGGTTGAGGAGGGCCCTGCCCCCCTCCCCCGCCCTCTCCCTCTCGTCGGCCTCGACGATCCCGGCCTTGATCTCGCAGCAGCGCCTGACAACGCCCGCGAGCCGGGCGTCGCCGGGCGAGAGCGGGGACTGCTCGAGCTTGGCGAAGAGCTCGCCGTCGCCAAGAAGCGCGGTCTTTATGACCTCGGCCGCCCCGGCCGCGAACTCGCGCGCGGGAAGCGTCCTTAGGAAGCCCGTGGCTATGAACACGCCGTGCGGCTGGTGGAAGGCCCCGGCGAGGTTCTTGCCCGCCTTCAGGTTGACCCCCGTCTTCCCGCCGACCGAGCTGTCGACCATCGCGAGGAGCGTGGTCGGGACCTGGTAGTAGTCGATCCCGCGCAGGTAGCAGGCCGCGGCGAAGCCCGCGAGGTCGCCGACGACCCCCCCCCCGGCGGCGAACACGACCCCGGAGCGGTCGAGGCCGCACGCGGCGAGGAATTCAAGGACGCGCCCGAGCTCGGCCACCGACTTCGACCCCTCGCCGGCCGCCACCGCAAGCGTCGGGGACTCGCCGAAGAGGACCCTGAGCGCCTTCGCGTGGATCCTCGCCACGTTGCGGTCCGTAACGACGGCTATCTTGCGTCCGCCGAAGGCAAGCTCGGCCGCGATGGCGTGCACCTGCGCGGTCAGGTCCTCCCCAAACACTATGGGGTAGGAGCGGTCGCCCAGATGGACCTTCAGCAAGTCGGACATCGTGTCGGCATGCTAGCTCCCGCGCCCGCCCATGTCCATGGATTTGAGCTTAACCCGGGTCGGGTCCAGCGGGCCGTCGGCGCCGCCGCGCCCAGGCCGCAACGGGAGCCCTGACCCCGAGGTGGTAGGCGCCAAGCGCAAGGACCATTCCGACGGCGGCGTAGGCCAGGCCCTCTGCCGTTGTCGGCACCGCCGGCCGGTAGATGGACCAGGTGGCCTTTGCGATCGTCCAGTCGGCATGCGCGGCGAACACGAAGGGCCTCGACCATGCCGAGGCGTGGCGAAGGGCGTCGTCGGCCGAGCCGAGCTGGCCCGCGCGCTCGAGCGCCTGGCGCACGACGGCCCCCAGCCGGCCCATCGCCGGATCCGGGTTCTGGCCGGCGCCGGCGATCAGCTGCTCAAGGGTCATCCCCGACCTCGAGGCCGCGTCCCGGAAGTGATCGACCTGCAGGCGCGCCTCGTCGAGGTGCCCCTCAAGGCGCTGCAGGTACTGCTGCATGAATTCGGGCAGCTGGGAGAACAGGACCGCGCCCAGGACGCACAGCGCCCGGTCGACGAGCCGCTCGACGCCCGAGCCTATGGAACGCAGGATGGGCGGGGCGGGCATCGGAGCAGTGTCATACGGAAGCGCCGCCCTTTCCATCCGAAACATCCACCCGGCGCGCGGCCATGGCCATGCTCGCCACGCCGCCCTGCGCGCCCGCCGTGCCGGCTTCCACGCCCCCAACCAGGGGCACGGCGATCGCCGCGGCGCCCTCCGCGAGGCGCTCGCCGGGACCGGGCCCCGGGCCCCCGAGGACGGCCGCCACGAGGCCGTGCTCCTGGGCGGCTCCAACCGCGAGCCTTCCCGCCACGGCCGCCTGCCGGGCCGAGGACGCCGCGGCCTGCGCGAAGAACAGGGCACCGGTCGCGAGGAGCCTGTGCAGGAAGACCGGGCCAAGGATCGTGACCGCCGCGACCCAGGCCGCGAAGCCCAGGCCCCCGACGAGGATCGAAAGGAGCGCCGTCACGTTCCCCATGAACCAGTTGCCAAGCGCCGCCTCGGCGGCCTGCACCTGGGCCCCGGAGGGCCCCTGGGCGGCCAGCGAGTCCCACTGCAGCGCGCCGGCCAGGTCGGGGACGCGACTCGTGCCGGCCACGAGGGAGATCAGGGCGTTGTAGAAGGAGGCGGTCGCCGAGTGCCCGATCGCCCAGGCGACGGGCCAGAGGGCCAGCGAGAGCATGTGCATCACGTAGGCCTGGGCGGGCTGCCGGTTGGGGTGGCCCTGGGGAAGCGAGAACATGCCGATGAAAAGCGGCAGCATCATCGAGCCGGAGACCGCGAGGAAGTAGCGCAGCTGCCACATGAACCAGATGACCGCGGCGCTCGCGAGCAGGAGCAGGTACAGGGGGCCGATGGTCAGGATGATGAGCAGGCACTTGAGCATCGCCGAGCCGAACCCGGTCGCCATCGCAGCCATCCTCACCATCCCGCTCCAGGCCTGGCCGGCCCCCGCGGCGTAGTCGGCGCCCGTGTCCCAGAGCGCAACGCCGAACGCCTCCAGGTACCCGAGGACGCTCCCGTCGTTCGCGCCGCTCAGCAGGGCCTGCCTGCCCTGGGCGGCCTGGCCCTGCGCGGCCCCGGCGGTCCCGATGGCGCTTCGGCGCAGCACGTCGAAGAGGTCCGAGAGCTCGGGCATCGCATAGGCCGCCTTGACGCAGGCCGCCGTCAGCTGGCCCGGCCCGCCCACGGCGGACTCGTAGACCTGGTCCGCCCCCTGCATCGCGGTGCGCATCAGGAACGGGCCCGCCAGCATCGCCGCAATGACGATCCAGGTCTTGGCGACCTCATCCATCTTCGCCTCGCCCGCGGAGCGCCGGGAGCGAAGGACGAAGCCCCAGAGGGTGAAGAAGGCGCCGAGCGCCGTGAAGATCCATCCGAGCGTGCCCAGGATTGCGGGCTGGCCCCCGCCACCCTGCGTGAGCCCGCGGAAAAGCACGCCCGAGTCGTACGAGCTGAATACGTCGAGCAGGTCCGAGGCGGGCCCCGTATCCGCGAGGAACGCCGTCACGGTGACCCTCCCGCGGCATCCGCCGTCGTCCACACCCTGATCCCGCCGTAGTCGGCGGCGGCCGGCGCAGGCGCAGGCTTCGCCAGGGTCGCCATGCGGGCCGCCTGCGCGGCCGTCGCGCGGGCCCCCGCGCCGCTGTTCAGGAGGGCCGATTGCGCGAGCAGCACCTCGTCGGCGGCCCTGGAGCGGACGGCCGAGTCGTCCCTGCGCTCCCGGTCGGAAAGGGCCAGGTCGTCCAGGATCGCCCTGCGCCGCGCGTCCATGAGGGCGTCCTGGGACTGCAGCTGGCTTATCTCGGAGAGGACCGCCTGCTTGCTCGACTCGTCCGGGGCAGCCCTGAAGCGGCTCCAGGCGAGGGAGAGCTGCGACGCCACGGCCTGGCGGGCCTGCTGCTCGCCGGCAATCTGGCCGCGAAGCGCGGCGGCCGAGCCGGCGTCCTGCGCCACGCCCGCGTAGATCGAATAGTCGCGCTGCTGCTCGGCCCCGAAGACGTTCATGGAAGGGGCGACGCCGGCCGCCTGCAGGAGCGCCGCCTCGCCAAGCAGCCTCTGCGCCAAGCCCTCGGCCTGCCACGACTGCAGGAGGTCCTCGGCGGTCTGGCCGCCCGAGGCCAGCGCCGCGACGGCGCGGGTGATCTGCGCCAGGTCCGGCATCGCGGCCAGGGCGGCCCTGGGGTCCCCCGCGTACGCCCTGAGCGTCGTGACCGCCTGGAGGGTTGCGTTCGCCGCGACTAGCTGCCCGTTGAGCCTCTCGAGCTGCGCGGCCCAGTTCGCCGCCTCCGCGGGGTTGGCGATGACCGTCACGAAGGACGTGTCGCCGACCCCTAGGAAGGCGCGCCCCCGGGACGCGCCCAGCGCGCACCCCGCGGCAAGGAGGAGTATTGGAAGCGCTCTCACCGGTCCTGGGCGGCGGGTGCCGGGTCCGGGATGAAGACGGGGACGGCCACGGTTTCCGGGGCGAGCCTTCGCCCGTCGCGGGTCTCGCCGGACTCCTCCCACGTGTAGTACTCGGTGCGCCCCGCGGGCACCGCGCCGCGGGGGGCCTCGAGGGCCTGCTTGGCCCAGTAGAGCTGCTTCGCGGCGTCCGCGGCGCCCTGCAGGTAGGCCTGGTCCGCCGACACGGTGCCGCGGGACTGGCGGCTCGCGCATCCGGCGACGCCAAGGGCGAGGGACAGGATGGCCGCCCGTCTCATGGCCGCTGCGCCCCGGACTCGGCGAGCACCCCCTCGAGGACGGACGGATACCTGCCGAGCGCGGACATGCGCCTGTCGAACACGGCCCCGGAGGATTCGGCGACGTAGAGCATGGCCGGGTCAACCTCGACGCGCACGGTGCCGCAGACCGTCGCGGCGCCCTCCCTGGAGAAGTACGTGAAATACGAGGCCTTGCGGGAGCCCGCCTGGTGCTCGACAAGCGGGTGCTGGGCGATCGCCCTCTGGGCGGCGCCGGGCAGCCCGATCGCGCGCGCGATCCGGCGCACCTGCTCCGCGTTGTTCTGGCGCATGAGGAAGTACTGCTTGCACTGGCCGAGGAGCAGGTCGGTGAGCGCCGGGTCGATGTCGTCGACCTGGGACGGCTCCTGGAACGCCCCGATGAAGGCGCAGCGGTACTTGCGCAGCTGCGCGAGGAGCTCCTTCACGAATTCCGCCGCGCCCGGGATGAGCAGGATGCGGCGCAGCTCGTCCAGGAGCATGACCTTCGCGGCGGCGCGCGGCAGGGCGAGGATGTGCTGGCGCACGTGGTCGAAGACGACGAAGCCGGCGAGCTCCTTCAGGGTCCCCTCGGGCAGGCGGCTCGTGTCGAAGTGCAGGCCGGCGCCGCGCACATCGACGTTGGTCGCCCCGTCGATGAAGCCCCCGACGACGCCGCCCTCGCGAAGCCCCTTGGCGAGCTCCGAGGAGAGGAAGTCGAGCTCGGCCGTCACGGCGGCGCTTCGGTGGTGGGGAAGGCGGCCGTGGCGCATGAGGGAGACCAGGCCCGCGAACCTCGGGCACTGCTCGGGCCCGAGCATGCTGAAGGCCATGGCGAGTGCGTTTCGCCGACCCGAGGGGCTTATCGACTGGCGCGCCACCTCGTCGTCTGCGGGCCCCGACAGGAGTTCGCCGGCCCTGGCGGGGTCGGAGCGCTCGAGCTCGAGGAGCGCGAGGTGCCCGTCCAGGAAGTCGTCGCCCTCCGAGCGCAGGCCGTCGGCGAGAAGCGCCCTGCGGGCCACGGCCAGCCACCGGCCCTCGTCCGCGCCCTTCCAGTCCTCGGCGCAGTCCTCGAGGTGGGCGCGCACGTACTCGCCGATCAGGCCCTCGCGGCGGCGGTTGCGGTCCTCGTCCCTCGAGAGGCCAACGAGCTTCATGCAGGTGCGAACGACCCTGGCGACGGTTGCCGAGGTGAGGGGCAGGCCCAGCGTGTCGAAAGGGTTTAGCGTGCACTCGCCGGACTCGCGAAGGACGAGGCTGCGCATCCCGCAGAGCTGGGCCTGAGTCACGAAGGCAAGGCCCTCCTCCTGATAGAACCGGTAGGCCCAGTCGCAGTCCGACTGGCTCATGAGGTCCATGAGGAAGGCCGACTTGCCCGAGCCGTTCACGCCGACGGCGATGGAGTGCTGCGGCGTCCCGTTGGGGGTGACCAGGCGGATGCCGACGACGCTGCGCCCCGGGCTGTCGTAGAGCGCCTGGGCCTCGTCCAGGTGCGCGGTGAACGTCGAGGAGACCGGCAGAAGGTCGGCCAGGTTGTGGTTCTCCACGTAGATGTCCCAGCCGCGGTAGGCCCCGCCGAGGTTGCCCGGCAGCGTCTCGTAGAAGAGGCTGCGCGCCTGCGTCGCGTTGGCGACCTGCATGAACTCGGCGCCGTCCACGCCCTGCAGCGCGGTCCTCATCGCGAGGGCCTTGGCGGCGATCGCCTCGGGCGTCTGCGCCCACACCCGCACGACGAAGAGCATGTTGAAGGGGATGGTCACCGACGAGAGCAGCGAGTCGATCCTGCCCCGGCGCAGGCGGATCTCGTTCTCGACGCCGGCTGCGCGCCGGTCCGACAGGAAAGCGGACAGCTCGTCTATCTCCCGGCGCAGCCGGTCTATCTCGGCGCCCACCGGCCTCGGGCGGATGGCGAGCGTGATCGCGGCGCCCCGGTTCACGGCGTCAAGGACCGGCAGCAGCATGCCCGGGCGCGTCCCCCTCGGCAGTTCGCGCATCACGAAGACGGCGTGGAAGTTCCCGTCGAAGTGCAGCAGGCTGGCCCGCTCCGCGCCCCTGCCCGACGAGAAGGCCTCCATGTCGCTGCGCATGCAGTTGGCCCTGATGGAGCGCGCCTCGTCGAAGCCCGCGAGGCCCTCGTCCCCGCTCCCGCTGAAGAGGCGCGAGAGGCTGGGGTTCAGGAACTTCCTCAGGTGCAGGGCCTGCGCCCGCGTGTCCATGGGCTCCCACCGGCCGAGCGGATGGACCATGGCGAGCGTCCTTAGCTGCGCGTCGAGGCCCGAGGCCGCCTGCGCGAGGAAGGCCTCGCACGACGCGACGGTGCGCACGTCGGACGAGGCGAGGAGGGCGCAGCGCCTGCCCAGGTAGACGTGCACGCGCTCGCGGCGCAGGCTGCCCTCGGCGAGGCGCTGCGCGTAGAACTCCCGCCTGACGGCGCAGGTCCTTCGGCACCAGGGCGACGCCCCCGCCTTGCGCCGCGCGTACGATTCCAGGGCGGCTTCGAAGTCGTCCTCGACGGTCCATTGGACCTGGAGCAAGGCCTCGGGGCCGACGGCCGCCAGCATGTGGGCGTTCTGCGCGCGCAGGTCGAGGATGGTCCTGTTGTCGGCGCTTCGCAGGTCCGGCACCTCGACGCGCGCGCCGCGCGACAGGCACGTGCGCGAGTCGAGCTGCTCGCCCCACCAGAGCATGCCACTTTCGAACCAGCCTACCGGAAAGGTACCCGCCATCGCGCCCTCCTTCTGCCGTTCACGCGCCCCGCAGCCGCCTGCGCTCCCGCATGGGGTGCGCGAGGTCGGCTGCGCGCCGCGGAGCCTCGGCTGCGGCCACGATGCGCGGGAGGATCGGCAGGGCGCGAAGCGGCGGGTCCGCAAAGTCGAGGCGCAGCTGCAACGCCGCATGAAGAAGGTCGCCCTTGAAGTGCGGCGGGCGCCCCTGAACGAGGAATCGCAGGTAACCGTAGCCCGCGCACAGGGGGAGCGCGGCCAAGGCGGTCTTGGAGGGCCAGTGGCTCGCGGCCGACTGCGCGCCCACGAAGAAGCGCAGGCCGAGCCCGATGCTGGCTATGAGCCCGCAGAAGAGGGGCCAGAGGCCGTCGAAGCCTATCCCCTCGAAGCCCAGATAGCCCACCCTCGCCCGGCGCCCGGTGTTGGTCGGCGTGTAGGGCAGCGCGGGCTCCTGCGGGTCGGCGTCCATGGCTCCTGGGATCCGTCTGGAGCGCTCACCAGGTCGGAAGGCTCCCCAGAGTCCAGACCGGGCTTATGATGCCGATCTTGATCGAGAACCAATAGACGCCCGCGGAGATGGCCGGTATCCCGATGGCCCACGCCGCCTCCTCCAGCTTGTCCTGCTTGTCCTGGGCGCGGTAGGCGCGCTGCGCGTGCTTGATCCCCTGCCAGACGGAGCCGGCGAGGCCGAGGGTGAAGAGCCAACCGAGCACATCGGTGGCCTCGAAGGCGGCGGCAAGGAAGAGCGTGCGGGATATTACGATCATAAATTAGACATGTCTTGTTTATTGGGTTAAGCAAGCCAAATCTTCAGTGCCTTGGCTGGCCGCGGGCGCCTTTGCCATCGGTGCCGTTGCACGGGCTGCCGCGCCTGCCGCGCAATCGGCGCATGAACCATCTGGCGCCGCGAGCATCCCGCGGCGAATCTTAGGGATGAATGGAGACGTCCGCGCCAAGCACCCCTTTGGGATGGTGCGCCACGTGGGAATCGAACCCACCTCTCAAGCTTGGGAAGCTCACGTTCTACCGATGAACTAGTGGCGCGACTGCGGGGCCATGATTGCAATGACGCCCCTGCGGCGGCGTCAATCAAAGAGTGATTCGCGCCAGCGGCTACCTGCAATCTCGCCGCTCGCGGCGGCGTCTCGACTTTGGATTCATTCTCGGTCAGGGTGCAATGGGAGCGAACCCCCTTCGGCGAATTGCGCCTGCCGACCACTTGCCTCAAGGGGAGCGCCAGAGCAACCCCCCGATAAAACAGAAAGCCAAAGATTCGCTTAAGTCGCTGTTCGCCTCGATGGGATTCGTCGTGCAGCGGCTGCCGCGCGGCGTCCCGTGCGGCCACAACCTTGCCCGCGACATTTCAATAGTTGCAGGAGGCAGACCAGGTGCGGTCTGCGTCGACGCGGGTGCCAACGTTGGGGAATTTGTGGGACTGCTTCTGAAGGCGCTTCAAGATCCCGTCGTGCACGCGTTCGAGCCCGCGCCGGGGCCGTTTGAAACTCTGCGCGGGCGCTACGGCGGCACCGCCGGAGTCCACCTCGTGCAGGCCGGCCTTTCGGACCAACCCGGAGAGCTGGAATTGAACGTGTTCGACAACCAGACGCTGAATTCATTCCTGCCCATGGCCCAGGGGGCGGAGCGCACCCTTGGCGGCGCCGCCCGGGTGGCGCAGGTGCGCGCATCCGTGATGCGGCTCGATGACTACGCCGGAAAGGCGGGCATCGGGCGGATCGACCTTCTGAAGATAGACACCCAGGGATACGAGCGCCAGGTTCTCAAGGGCGCCGAGGGCCTCCTTTCGCAGAAACGCGTCGGCGCCGTGCTGCTCGAGCTGAATTTCGTGCCCCTTTATGAGAACCAGGTCTGGGCCTACGAGCTGATCGGCCTGCTCCAGGGGCATTCGCTCTATCTGGTGGACTTCTACGAGAAGTGCCGGCTGGGTCCGTTCCTGGGCTGGTGCAGCGCCTTCTTCGCACGAAGGGATCTTGCGGCCCCCCGTTCAATCATCGATTGACGGGCCGATCGGCGCACCGGCGGGCGACCAAGACAGGGAGCGCGCTGGCCCGCCCCTGTCGAAGCGCTCAAGGTCAATTGACGTTGCATCCCCCCGCTGTTACGCCTCGCAACAGACCCCGCCGACACCTCAATTTCAAGATGCGAGCCTTCATGCGCAGATTCCTTACAATGCTCAGGTGCCTGCGCATGCGGATAGATGGCGCCACTCTAGCCAGCCCTCGCTTCATTGGAGCGGGCGTCGATGTGCGCCAAGACGTCCGTAACAGCCAGCTGGGCCGGATTACGGCGGGCGTCGACCTGCAGCTCGAGGCCGGCGTCGTGCTCCATGCCTACGGCGGGACAATCACCCTCGGCCGGAACGTGTTCATTGGCCCGTACACCGTGATATACGGCCATGGCGGCGTGGAAATCGGCGACGACTGCCTTGTCTCGATGCATTGCCGCATTCTCTCCTCCGACCATACCGTGCCCGCGCCCGGACAGCGGATTCGATCGACGCCCGACATCGTGAAGCCGACGCGAATAGGGCACGATGTCTGGCTCGGCGCCGGTGTGACTGTGCTTGGCGGCGTTACGATCGGCGACGGCTGCGTCGTCGGCGCCGGTGCCGTGGTGAAGTCCGACCTGCCGCCCCAAAGCATCGCGGTCGGGATCCCAGCCCGGGTGATTGGCACCCGCTAAGTCGTGGATATTACGGCAATCGTCTGCACGCACAATCCGCACCCCGGGCGGTTCGCGCGAACGCTCGAAGGATTGCGCCGGCAGACCCTCCCGGGCGCGCAGTGGGATTGTCTCGTCGTTGACAATGCCTCCACGCCGGCCGTCGGGCCGGCGGGCCTTTCAAACCTGCGCATGGTCCGCGAGCCCAAGCCCGGTCTGTCCCACGCCCGCAGGAGGGGGCTGGGCGAGGCCGCCGGCCTCCTGTGCGTCCTTGTGGACGACGACAACGTGCTGGCCCCCGACTACCTCGAAAAGGCGCTTTGCATAGCGGACGCCCACCCGCGGGTCGGGGCCTTCGGCGGGCGCAGTCTCGCGGAATTTGAGGCTGCGCCCGCGGACTGGCAGCGGGAGTTCACGACGCTGCTCGCGGTGCGCGACCTGGGCAACGAGCCGCTGATCGCGCCGGCGGCGGCGGCCTTTCTCAAGTATCCGCCATGCGCGCCCATCGGCGCCGGCATGGTGCTTCGCCGCGAGGCCGCCCAGGCTTGGCTCGACTCGCCGTCCTGCAGCCTGACCGATCGGCGCGGAAGCGACCTCACCTCCGGCGGCGACAACGACATCGTGCTGACGCTCTGCGCCGCCGGATGGGATGTCGCCTATTTCCCGGAGCTGTTCTTGACGCATCTGATTCCCTCGAGCCGCCTCGCCCCCGGCTATCTTGCCCGCTTGAACGAGGGGATACAGCGCTCCTGGGTCCGCGTCCTGTCGCTGCACGGCCAGCGCCCGTGGACGCCCATCGCGCACTGGACCGTCCCCATTCGCTCGGCGCGGGCCTGGATTCGCGAGGGAGCGTGGAGGGGCCCCGCGCAGCGCATACGCTGGCGCGGCGCCCATGGGCGCTTCCTTGGGCGCGCAGATATAGCCCAGACATGACACCGGGCCAATTCCTTCTGCGCTTCTTTTACACGCCCGTGGGGAGCGTCCGCCGGTCGATCCGCGAGGGCGGCCCCTGGGCGCAAGCGCGCACGGAGGCGAACCGACGGGAAATGGAGACCGCCGCTGCGCATTTGGGACCGCTGCCGGTCTTTCAGGACGCGCCGTGCGCGTCCGTGCACCTGATGACCGGGCGCCGCTTCTGGTACCAGTCGGCTTTCTGCCTCCATTCTCTGGCCATCGCGTCGCGCGCCAACGTTCGCGCGGTCCTGTATGACGACGGCTCGATCGACGAGGAGTGCGCCGGCCGTCTGGCCTCCCTCGGCCCCGGCGTGCGGATCCGGCGCGCCCAGGAGCTGCGCGAGCAACTTGACCGGCTCCTGCCGGCCGCGCGCTTTCCGGTGCTTCGCGAGCGGTGGCAGAATTACGTCAACATCCGCAAGCTGACCGACGTTCACTGCGGCTCCAGTGGCTGGAAGCTCGTGATCGATTCCGACATCCTTTTCTTCCGTCGCCCCGACGTCATGCTCGACTGGCTGGCCGCGCCCGGCGGGCCCCTGCACGCCGTGGACTGCGCGGAGGCCTACGGCTACTCGCGCGACCTGATGGCGCGCCTAGCGAAGGCGCCAATCGCGCCGCTCGTCAATGTCGGGCTGTGCGGGTTGCGCAGCGAGGACCTGGACTGGGAGCGGCTGGAGGCCTGGTGCGCGGAGCTGATCGCACGCGAAAGGACGAACTACTACCTCGAGCAGGCCCTGGTCGCGATGATTGTCGCCGGGAAGCGGTGCACCGTGGCGCCGCCCGGCGATTATGTGACCCTGCCCCAGCGCTGCGAAGTCGAGCGGCCGCGGGCCGTTATGCACCACTACGTCGACACGTCCAAACGTTGGTATTTCCGCTATGGGTGGCGCCACATTGCCGGCGCTTCTGCCGCCGGCGGTGGCGCATGAAACCACATGAGCACATCCCTTAGGTCCCGCATGAAGCGCCTGCTGTACGGCTCGTGCCCCGGCTTTGCTGGATCGTTCCCTTATTACGGTGTGCGCACCTATTTTCCACGGCGCTCCCTTGTCTTTGCCCTCGCATGTGACCAGGGGATTTATGAGGCCGCGAACGTGCGCCTCCTACTCTCCGCGCTGCGGCCCGCCACCACCGTATTCGACGTGGGGGCGAACATCGGCCTGATGGCAATACCCCTTCTCGTCCAGGGGCCCTCCGTACGAGTAGTCGCCTTCGAGCCGTCCCCGAACAACTTCGAGCATCTGCGGCGAACTGCGCTCGAAAGCGCCTTCCGCGACCGGTGGGAGGTCGTAGCCTCGGCACTGGGGGACCGCACCGCCGAGGTCACCTTCTACTGCGCGGCGCCAGGCCTCGGCGCCTTCGACGGCCTCGCCGACACCGGGCGCGCCGGGGCCACCACCGCTGTGCGCGTGCAATTGACGACGCTCGACGCCGCCTGGGAGCAACGGGGACGCCCGGACGTTTCGGCGATCAAGATCGACGTGGAGGGCGCCGAGATCTCCGTGCTGCGCGGCGCGGGAGCCTGCCTGAGCGCAACCCGCCCCGTTGTGCTCGCCGAATGGAACGACGCCAATCTCCGCAGCTTCGGCTGCGACCCGGGGGCCCTGCTCACCTTTGCCGCGGAGTCCGGGTACGATGTGTTCGCGATGCCGACGCTCGTGCGCGTGTCGTCCGCCGCCCACCTGCGCTCCCTGATGCAGTTCGACGAGAGCTTCGCCCTGCTGCCGCGCTCGTGAACTCGGCCTTTACGCAGAGCCTTCCCAACCTCGCCGACTATCGTCGGGAGCTGTCGGACTCGGGGGCGACAGTGCCCCTGCCCCGGGTGCCGTTCTCCCCGGCGGGCCTTCTGGGTATCCTTCCGGCTCCGCCGGCCGCCAGGCGCGGATGGCCCTGGGACGTGCAGACCGAGCCCTTCGCGGCCGCCACAGAGAGATGGCCGCTCATAAGCGTGGTAACGCCGTCTTACATGCAGGGCGAATTTCTTGAGGAGACAATCCGTTCTGTTCTTCTGCAGAACTACCCGAACCTCGAATACGTCGTCATGGACGGCGGCTCGACGGACGCTTCGCCCTCGATCATCGAGAAATACCGCCCTTGGCTCAGCTTCGCTCGGATCGCCCGTGACCGAGGTCAGGGGCACGCTATAAACCTCGGATTCAGCCTGGCGTCGCCGGAGGGGCTCAGAGGCTGGCTCAACAGCGATGATTTCTACTTGCCGAATTGTTTTCGCGGGGTTGCCGAGGAGGCGAAGAAGGGCGGAGACATCTTCTACGGCGATGGTCTGCTCCTGACTCAGGCCTCTGGCCAGATCCAATACGAGTTGGCGAATTTTGCGTCCGCGCGGTACGTGAAATATGCGGGACTGGTGAAATCGCATGCGACCTTCTGGACCGCGAGGAACCATCAGCCGATCTGGGAGGAGCAGTATTGTTCCATCGATTATGAGCTCTGGATACGGATGCTGCCCGGTGCGCGCGCCAGGTACATCCCCTGGCCGCTTGGGCTCGTCCGCCACCATGGCGGCGCCAAGACATTCAGTGCCGCGGCGAAGAAGCGATGGGAGGAGGACGCCGTGCGCAATGGCCTGGCCCATCCCGAACTCTACCGTGGCCGCCCCTGGCTGGATTTGGAGCACCGTGCCGTCCAACGCGTTGCACGCTGGTGGCGCGGCCGCGGCGCGGCGGCCAGGGCGGACGCGGTGCGAATCCAATGTCGCTGGCAGGCTCCCATTCTGCCAGAGTGTTGACTTCGAAACCAGGAACCCAAGCCACCCAAGTGACACCGGCCGTATCCATCATCATTCCCTGTCACAACGCCGAAGCGTGGCTTGGGGAGACGATTGAATCGGCGCTGGCGCAGACCTGGCCGGGCTGCGAGATCGTCACGGTTGATGACGGTTCGACTGACGCCAGCCTTCAAGTCGCTCGACGCTTCGAGTTGAGGGGCGTCACGGTGATCTCGCAGGCCAAGAAAGGGGCCAGCGCCGCGCGAAACACGGGCTTTCGCGCATCGCATGGCAGCTTCATCCAGTGGCTTGACTCCGACGACATTCTGTCGCCAGCAAAGATCGAGAACCAGGTGCGCAGGCTCTCGTCGTCCCCCGCAAACCGTGTGGCCTCGGGCCCCTGGGGACGATTCGAGAGGTCCACGGCCGAGGCGAAAATCGTGCCCGAGCGCAATTGGAGCGAATCCGAACCCGTGGAGTGGCTTACCCACAACTTCGCGGGGCGCGGCATGATGCCCCCGGTTGCGTGGCTTACGCCGCGCGCCGTCGCGCAGGCCGCGGGCCCCTGGGACGAGCGCCTCACGCTGAACGACGACGGCGAGTACTTCTGCCGCGTGCTGCTGGCGTGCAGCGGGATCGACTTCTGTCCCGACGCACCGTCGTATTACCGCTCGAACCTGCCCGGAAGCCTGAGCGGCCGGCGCTCGGCCGAGGCATGGGACTCGGCGTTTCTGTCGCACGAGCTATGCGCCAGGCACCTGATCGCCTCCGAGGACAGCCCCCGCACCCGCCGCGCGTGCGCCGACCTTTTCCAGAGGCTGGCGTATCAAGTCTATCCCGATTTCCCAGACCTTGCGGCCGCCTGCGAGAAGCGAGCAGGCGAATTCGGGGGGTCTGAAATCAGGCCCCTCGGCGGCTTGCTGTTCCGGCTCCTCGCGCGCCTACTCGGATGGAGGAAGGCACGTGCGCTGCAGAAGCGAGGGCCCTAAGCTTGCGCACACGTTAACTTGAGAATCAGCCTCTTTTACAATCCACGCGACCTTGTTGAGCGACTTGCCATCGCTTCGCAGCGGCTTCGGCGAAAGCGGAGGCTGAGGGGCACTCTCGCTGCCCGGCTCAAGCTGGGGCATCTTGATAGTTTGGAGCTTCTCGAGATGCTCAAAGCGAACCCGCCGGCGACCATCTACGACATCGGCGCGAGCGTTGGCTCATGGACCTGCCTCGCCAAGTCGCTGTTTCCTGGTGCCAGGGTCGAGGCGTTCGAGCCGCAAGCGGCCAACGCCGAAGGGTTTCACGAGGCCACCTTCCCGTGGAAGAATGACGTCAGGCTCCACGCCTGCGCGCTGGGAGCGGCGGACGGCACCGCGGACCTCCAGGTCATGGATTTCCCGGACGCATCTAGCCTGCTCCCCATGGGCGAGGAAGGCGTTCGCGAGTTCAAGATAGCCACAGCCGGATCGCAACGGGTGCCCGTTCACAGGCTGGACACGCTGGTTGCGAGCGAAGCGCTTTCCTTGCCCGACCTCATGAAGCTTGACGTCCAGGGCTACGAATTGGAGGTCCTTCGCGGGGGTGAAAGGGCCCTGCAACACGCGCGCGCAATCATCTGCGAGGTCAGTTTTCGAGAGTATTACAAAGGGCAGCCGTCGTTCGCCGAGGTCGTCAGCTTTCTTGAGGCGCGCGGTTTCCGCCTGAGCGCGCTGGGCATGGGCACCCCCCTTGGCGCACCCCTTGTGCAAACCGACGCCCTCTTCTTGAGATAGGGCGCCATACGAGCGTGAAACGGCCCTTGAGAGTCTTCCTTTGCTGCCAGCAGTCGCTTAAGCGCCATCCGGTTCCGGAGTACAGGTTCTGGGCCGGGTATTTCCGCGAGGGACTGGCGGAGGCGGGCCACTCCTTTGTCGAGGCGGCGACCTGCGACTGGGCGGAGGGTCTGCTGCCGTTGGATGACGCGGCCCGCTCCACCTGGCTCGATCGCACCTGGCAGATCGCAATCGATGCGATTCGCGAGGAGCACACGCGCCGCCCCGTCGACCTTTTCCTGGCGTACCTGTTCCCCGGGCAGGTATCCGCCGCCGCCCTCGGGGAGGTCCGCGCCCTGGGCATCCCAAGCGTCAACTTCTTCTGCGACAATGTCCGCGAGTTCCGTGAGGTGCCAAGGGCCTTTGCGGGATTCGACCTTCACTGGGTTCCGGAGTACAAGGCGGTTTCCCTGTATGAGCGTGCGAACCTGCCCTTCCTGCACGCCCCCATGCCCTGTTTTGTGCCCCCGGCTTGGCGCGTTCCCGTCGCCGAGGAGCCTTTGGCCGTCACCTTCGTTGGAACCGCTGACGAGCAAAGGCTAGCGCTTTTCGCAGCGGCCGCCGACCTCGGGTTGGATGTTGAGCTGCGGGGAACCGGATGGAGCGGCCACGATGCTCCAGCGGCGCCCCCGCGGCGCGAAACGCATTCAATCGCGGCAACGCTGGCCAACCAGGTCGCGTTTGCACAGCGCCAGGGCCTCGGCGCTCTTGCCCGAAAGCTGGCGCAGTCGATGCGCCGGCCGAAGGCCCTCGCGCACGATTTCGGCCCCAGCTCCAAGCCGGCACCGGACGGCGACGACTACTGGAAGGTTTTGCGGGGCAGCAGGGTCTGCATCGGTGTCAGCCGCTACCCGAGCCTGCGTTACCCCTTTTCCAGGCCCGACACCTACTCGAGGCTGCGCGACATCGAGGCGCCGATGGCCGGCGCCTGTTACCTCACCGAGTGGACCGAGGGTCTCGGCGATCTTTACGACTTGGGCTCGGAGATCGAGACTTACGCCAGCGCATCCGAGTTGGTCGAGAAGGCGCAGGAATTGGAAGGGGACGCCCCTCGCCGGCTGGGCATGCGCACCGCGGCACAGCGCCGCGCCCTTGCCGATCATTCCATTGGCCGGACGATGGAAAAGATGGCCAGCCGGCTTAATCTCGGCGGCTGACTTGCGACCCTTGGCGACGGCGGTATGACGCCGCGGCCCCAAGTGCCCGCTGTTCAATCGGTCTTGATGTAAAGCCGTCCCGCCACGCCCACCCGCCTTTCGCGCTCGACGAATTGCGGAGAGAAAAGGTCCATCCGGGCGTCGTAGAGGGGGTGCTCCAGCCGGGCAAGGTCCAGCAGGGCATTGTAAAGCGCTCGGTTCTGGTACTTCCTGCCGACCGCGGCGGCGACGTCGTGCTCCACGAACTCGCGGTTGTCCCGGATGTACTCCGGCGAAAACCAGACGAAGAACGGGACCTCGTACATGGGGTCGGTTGCGATCGACTCGTCCCGGAACAGGTACTTGTCCGGCCGGGAGTCATGCACGTCCTCGCCGTGGTCGCTGACGTAAAGCAGGCAGCTCGACTCATGCCGACTGCGCAGCGTCTCGATCAGCTCGGCAATCACCCTGTCCGTGTAGTGGATCGAGTTGTCATAGGTCGCGCGCAGCTTCTCCGCCACGCTCGCCCCGTGGAAGAGGGCTTCGCTCTCCGGATAGCGGTCGCTGTAGCGCACGTGGCTCCCAAAGAGGTTAAGGAAGATCATCTGCCGGCCAGGCTTTCCCGCAGCCTGTGCCATGAGGGGGACCAGGTTCCCATCGTAGGCCGCGCTCAGGAAGACCCTCTCGCCGCAGGAGCCGACGAGCCCCACCATCTCGATGTCGTTGGTGCCCTGGTTGTACTGCGCGGACAGCCAATGGGTCGAATACCCGGCGCCCGAGAACATGTTGAACGTGGGCAACGATTCGCCCGTCGTCGCAAGCATCCCCTGGATCGAGCAGAGGGTCGCCGCGCACGATGAGATGACGTCGGTAAAGACGAATAACTCACGCGAGAGCCCCTGCAGTTGAGGCGTTGTCGGCCGCGGGTAGCCGTACAGGGACCAGTGGAGGCGATTCGCGGACTCGCCTATGACCACGACGACCACCCGGGGACTCACGCATCCGGGAAGAGTCTTGGCCCCCTTGAGCTGATCGAACCGGCCGTTTGACTGATCAAATTGCTGCAGGTAGTATTGGTGCGTCGCCAGGTAGTTGTAGTGCGTCGCGGCCAGCAGCGTGAGGGGGTGCAGCGAGTTGATCCCTACCTCGACCACCCTTAGCGAATGGGATCCCGAAACGGGAGTGTTGTGGATGAGCACCCCACCGTACACCACCGCGCTGCGGATCCCGTGCGCGCACACGAGGAGTCCGACGGCCGCCGCGCCCAAACGGCTGCGCCACCTCGGCGGCGGGGCTGACAGGACGTTGATCCCGATGCAGGCAAGGAATGCGACCCCAAGAAACGCCACCCACGCAATTCTTCCAACGGACGAGAATGATTGCAGGAAGCCCCAGGCCTCGCCCGCATTCGTCTGCATCAGCGCGGTGTGGGCCGTCAGATTCCAGTGCGCCCCGATCGACGCGGAATAGAAGCCCACAATGATCGTCGAGACCGCCAACGGCAGGCCGACCATGACCACCCAGATTCGCGCCAGGAGCCGGGGCAGAAGCAGCGCCGGCATGAGCAGCAGGAACGAGACGGCGAACTGGTAGTAAATGATGGGGACAAAGGCCTTGATGTCCGTGTGGTTCTGCAGGAAGAGGCCCACCTCGGGCAAAAGGGGCAGCGCCCCCAGCCCGGCCAGGGAATAGGCGAATGCCCTGGGGCCGAATGCCGCGCGCTTTCCGTCAGTCATCGCCCCATTCTATCGCACCCATCTGGTCACGACACAATCCACAAGCATTAGGGCCCGGGAAGGCGCCCGTTGACACGTGACATTCGCGGGATGAATTCTCCGCCAACCGATGAATTGCGCGGTTGCGCCCCGGGTTTTGCCGGCCTTCGCCGGGGCGAAAACCCGTTTCCGCGCTTGGCGATAGCTCAAAATGCCGTCTCGACCGGTCTCGGGCTTGGTGTACGGCTAATGCAGCGCGAAGAGGTTCTGCCCTGCCACCAAAATGACGCCACGTCCGGTCACGCTCCAGATCAGTCTGGCCCCATCCGACTACGGCCACGCGCGTATACTCCTCGAGCACCAGGTCAGGGTCTGGGGAGGTCAGGTCGCAGAGGTGCTCCTCTGCGTCGACTTTCACCGCAGCTCGGGCCGCTTCTCGGCCCGCTGGAACGAGGGCAAGGAGCGGATCCTGAAGCTGGCCAAGTCGGTCAAGGTAGCCCGCACCCTGATCGTCGACTATGGCGAATCGTCGATGGAGCGCGTTTCCGCGGAGTTCTTTGGCGGCCGTCGCGTCCCGGCAAAGGATTTTCGCGGGGGCCCCTTTTTCTCATATTTCTTTGGAATGGCGCAGGCCCAGCACCGCTTCGTCCTGCACACGGACTCCGACATATTCTTTGGCGGCCGCAGCCAGACATGGATCGGAGAGGCCCTGGACTGCCTCGAGAAACGCAGCGAGGTGCTGTTTGCGGCCCCCCTGCCCGGCCCGCCCGCGCCGGACGGGCGCCTGCGCAGCCAGCCAGGCGAGCCGGATGCGCATGAGCCGCACGCCTTTCGTCTCGATGGCATGAGCACGAGGCTCTTCCTGATAGACCGTCAGCGGTTCCACGAGCGAATCGGGGCTCTGCGGGCCCGCCGCCCGAGGGCCCTTCGCAACACGATCAAGGCGCTCATCGAGGGCAATCCGCCCGAGGACCTTCCGGAGCACCTGTTCACGGACGCCATGAGGAGCGCGGGTCTCGTGCGTCGGGAATTCCTGGGACGGGAGCCGGGAATGTGGTCCCTGCATCCCCCCTACCGCTGCCCGGACTTCTACCACAGGCTTCCGGAGCTGGTCAGGCGCGTCGAGTCCGGAGATATTCCCGATGCCCAACGAGGCGACCATGACATCAACGCGAGCATGGTCGATTGGAGCGAGGCCCTAGCCGAGATGGCACGCAATCGGTGGTGGAAAAGGCCGTGGAGGCGAGACTGATCCCATGACCCAGCACGCAGATCCCCGCCTGAGCCGCCGGATAGTGGTGATGACCGCGGGCAATCCGTGCTACAACCCGCGGCCGGTCAAGGAGGCGGACGCGCTTGGACGCGCAGGCTACGACGTGACCCTGCTCACCATGGCGGCCGCCGGAGGCGTGACGGAGGCCGACCGGGACCTGACCCAGGGGGCCCCATACCGCCACGAGTGCGTCGTCTGGGGGCGCACAGCGGCGTCGAGCCTTCTGTGCCGCTCCCAGGTTTGGCTGGCCAGAAAGGCCGCGCGCGCCGGATTCGAGACGCGGCATTCGCTCGGGGTCATCGGCCCCCTCGAGCGAAGGGCATTCGAGCTGGCGGCGGACCTTTTCATCGTCCACACCGAGATTCCCTTCTGGATAGGCACCAGGCTCATGCGCGCGGGACGCCGGGTTGCAGCCGACTTTGAGGATTGGCATTCCGAGGACCTGCTTCCCCAGGATCGCAGGAACAGGCCGCTCGGCCTTCTGCAGGCAATCGAGAAGACGCTGGTCAACGACGCCGTCTACACTTCGACAACGTCCGTATCGCTGTCGAACGCCCTGTCCAGGCGCTACGCCGGCCCGCTGCCGCTGACGATCGCAAACGCCTTTCCGCTTCAGGCTCAGCCCAGGGCGGCTTCCCGGGGTCCTGTGCCGTCGATCCTGTGGTTCTCTCAGACGGTCGGCCCGGGTCGGGGCCTGGAGGCCTTTGTCGCGGGCTGGGCGCTTGTCGGCCGGCCGAGCCGCCTGGTGCTGCTTGGCACGGTGTCCGACAGGACTCGCGCTGACCTCATGCGTCTTGTGCCCGAAAACTTGCGCGAGCGTGTTTCCTTCGTTCCAGCCGTTCCTCCCACGCAGCTGCCTTCGTTCATCGCGCAGCACGACATCGGCCTCGCACTGGAGGACCCGTCGATACCGAATCGCGACCTGACCATAACCAACAAGATTCTGCAGTACATGAATGCCGGACTCGCGATCATCGCCAGCGACACCGCGGGCCAGCGTGAGGCCCTCTCTTTTGCGCCTGGGGCCGGGGTCGTCTGCGACACCAAGGTTGCGCCGAGGCTCGCCGCGGAGATTGAGCCGCTTCTCGGCGACCCTTCGCGCATCGACGCCATGGGGCGCGCCTCAAGGCTCGCCGCCGAGCGAAAGTACTGCTGGGAGCGGCAGGCCCCGCTTTTGCTGGAGAAGGTCTCGGCCGTGCTGGCGAAACCCGCGCAGTGACGAGGCGCTCAGGGCGCGTCCGCCGACATTGGCCGTCGCACGCGAGGGGATCCGAAACCCAGTCAGCTCAGCGAACGGCGGCTTTCCATGGCGCTCTTCAGCGTCACGGAATCAGCGTACAGGACCCCTCCACCGCTGGGAATGCCGAACCCGATTCGCGTCACGCGGACGCTTTGCCCATGCGGCAGCTTCTCGCGGATGTAATGGCACGTCGCCTCGCCCTCGATGTCGTTCGACAGCGCCAGAACGAGCTCCTCAACTTCTGCCGATCGGACGCGGGCCAGCAGTCCGGCAAAGTTCAGGTCGTCGGGGCCGACCCCGTTCAGCGGCGAAAGCTTGCCGTGAAGGACATGATAGGCCGACCTCCACGAGCCGCTCTTCTCGATCGCAACCAGGTCCGGCACGGTCTCAACCACGCACACGGACCGATGGTCGCGCCTAGGGTCGGCGCAAATCGCACACAAGTCGTCTTCGGTGAGGTTGCCGCAACGGGAGCATCGATGGATGGTCCGGGACGCCTCCTGGAGCGCGCCGACCAGCGACTGGAGCTGGTCCGGCTTTCCGAGGAGCAGGTGGAGCGCGATCCGTTCTGACGACCGAAAGCCGATGCCCGGCAGCTTGCGCAGGACCAATTGGAGTCTTTCGAACGAAGACGTCACGCCGCTCAGATCAGGCCTGGCAGCTGGAATGCCGATGTGACCTTGCTCATCTCGCTGTCGTTCAATGTCTTGGCCTGAGTCGCAGCGTCCTGGATCGCCGCCAGAACCGTGTCGGCGACCAGTTTCGGGTCCTCCCTGAGGAATTCCGGATCAAGGGAAAGCGACATGAATTTCCCGGCGGCGCTGATCTTGATCCTCACGGCCCCGCCACCGGCGGTCACGTCGATCTCCCGGGCCTCCAGCTGCGCTTGCAGTGCCTCGATCGAGCGCTGCATTTTCTGAGCCGTCTTGAGGAGTTTTCCAACGCCAGCCATGGGATTCATTCTTGCGCGCCGCCGGCAAAAAACGAGGCGTTTTTGTTGAAAATTTTCGTGAGAAGGCCGGCCCCAGCGTATTCACTAACACCCATGGCACAAACAAGCGTACTCGTAATACTCGCCCAGGGCTTTGAGGAGATCGAGGCCGTCGCCCCGATTGACATCCTAAGGCGCGCGGGAGCGACTGTTGTGACGGCCGCCCTGAGCGATGGGATACATGTGACCGGACGCAGCGGGTTGACGATTCACGCCGATACGATGCTCGCCTCCGTTGAAGGCGACTCCTTCCAATGTTTGCTCCTTCCCGGCGGACCCGGGGTCAACAGGCTTCGGGAGGATGCGCGGATCGGGACAATCCTTAGACGCCAGGACGAGGCCAAGGGCTGGATAGCCGCGATATGCGCGGCGCCCGTGGTGCTTAAGGATGCGGGGGTCCTGCACGGAAGGCGCTACACCGCCCACCATTCAGTAGCGTCGGAATTGCCGGATGCGCTTTTTCGCGAGCGGGTCGTCCTAGACGGCCGATTGATCACGTCGCGGGGAGCCGGAACGGCGGTCGAATTCGGGCTCGCGATTGTCGAGAATCTTTACTCTCCCGAGAAGGCTTTAGAAGTTGGAAAATCGATCTGCGCATAGAGGCACGCCCACGCAGATGGATGCGCGTCTGCAGGCACGCAGAACTTACCATTCCGACGGGAGGGGAAATGGTCAAATCGGCCCAATTGTTGCATTAGCCGTTTTTATTCAGAACATTACCCAATTCTTGGTGGACGGAGGCCTCTTTGAGGACTCTGCAGCCAGGAGCCGCACTGACTCGTGTCGCCGGCACTCGTCAATGCAGGCGACGGATGTCTCCGCATCCGATCGCCCGCGGCAATGCAAGGCTAAGAATGGGCGCCCCTGCAGTGGGCCCGCGTGGTCGAACAACAGCGACGATTGGCTTGGCAATGCTCGACCCAGCCTTGAGGTTTGCCTATTCAAACATCAAGGAGTGCCCTCGCCTGCGCCCCTCCCATGAGCGATCCCATTCAAACCCCTTCAGCCGCGTTGAGTGAAAATGAGTTGGTCATCGAGGCCGGTAGGAGCAGTAGCCGTTACTGGCGTGATCTATGGCACTACCGCGAATTGCTGTACTTTCTCGCATGGCGCGACGTGAAGGTGCGGTACAAGCAGGCCGCGATGGGCGCAGCGTGGGCCCTGGTTCAGCCGATTGTGACGATGACGCTGTTTACGTTCGTCTTCAACCACCTGGCTGGAATGTCGTCAGGCAGGGTGCCCTATCCGCTGCTAGTCATGTCGGGTTTGCTTCCCTGGCAGTTGTTCTCTTCGGCACTCTCCGCCTCCAGCACGAGCCTTGGCGCAAACGCAAATCTCATATCGAAGATCTACTTCCCGCGCCTTGTGCCGCCGTTGGCGACCCTGGGCGTCGCCCTTCTTGATTTTGCAATCGTCTTCGGCCTTTACCTCGTAATGGCCAGCTGGTTCAGCGTTTGGCCGACCTGGCGCATCGTGCTTCTTCCGTTCTTTACGCTGGTTGCAATCACCGCAGCGCTGGGCGGCGGCCTTTGGCTGACTTCCCTTACCGTGAAGTACCGCGATTTTCGCTTCATTGTCCCGTTCCTGCTCCAGTTCGGAGTCTTCGCCACCCCCATTGGCTTCCGCACCGACGTTACCCCGAACTGGCGCTTTGTCCTGGCAGCGAACCCCATGACCGCGGTGATCGAGGGTTTCCGCTGGTGCCTGCTGGGGGGCGACTACACAATCGATCCGGCAGGGTTGGCGATATCGCTCGCCCTCATCACGATCACGCTGGTCACAGGCATCTGGTATTTCCGGAAGACCGAGAAGATCGTCGCCGACATCATCTGAAGGCGTCTTACGAAGGCCAAACTCCTCGATGCCCCAGCCAATCATAATAGCCGAGAACATCTCCAAGCGTTTTATGGTCGGCGCCGCTCGGCCGTATGACACCTTGCGCGACCGCCTCAGCGCCGGCCTCGGCAATTCGTGGCGGCGACTGTTCGGGGGGCGTCACGGAGCCGACGCATCAACGAAAGAAGTGGAATTCTGGGCGCTTCGGGATGTTTCATTTGAGATAAAGCAGGGGGACGTCGTCGGCATAATTGGACGCAACGGGGCGGGGAAATCGACCCTGCTCAAGATCCTCTCTCGCATCACCGACCCGACAAGCGGACGTATCCGCCTTCGCGGGCGGGTAGCGAGCCTGCTCGAGGTCGGGACCGGGTTTCATCCCGAGCTCACCGGCAGGGAGAACATCTATCTCAACGGCGCGATTCTGGGCATGCCGCGCCTCGAGATACGTCGCAAGTTCGACGAGATTGTGGAGTTTGCCGAAATCGGGCCGTTCCTTGACACGCCGGTCAAGCATTACTCCAGCGGAATGTACGTGCGCCTTGCCTTCGCGGTCGCAGCGCACCTTGAGCCCGAGGTTCTAATCGTCGACGAAGTCCTGGCCGTGGGTGACATCGCATTTCAGAAGAAATGCCTTGGGAAGATGCAGGCGGTCTCCACGGGGGAGGGCCGAACGGTCCTGTTCGTATCGCACAACATCGATGCCGTGCGCCGTTTGTGCCACACGGCCATAATGCTGGCGGGCGGGCGCGTTTGCGCGATGGACAGCGCGACCCACGTAATCAACCAATATCTTCAACAGAGCCTGACCTCGGAACCGGCCCGGGTGCCAGTTCCGGATGCCCGGCTTGCGGAGCGGGCGTACACAATAAGCGTCGTTCTGGAGTCGTTGGACGGGCGTCCGCGCTCTGTCGTCGCGGTAGGTGAGCCTTGGCGGGTGCGAATCGGATTTCGTGTTTGCCGTCCGTACGCTCGGTTCGTGGTGGGTCTGGGCCTGATGTCGGCCGACGGCATCAGCGCGCAAACCGCATGGAGCGAACCGGCAGGACTTGAACCCGGCGAGCACGAGGTGACCTTTGAGCAGTTGACCTCCCTTCAGGCAGGGACTTACAGTCTGATCGTGGGGCTAAGCGATTCGGACCTTAGCCTTCAGCAGATCGAAGCGTCCAGAATGGATATATCTGGCGACAATCCCCACGGCTACTTCCCCATGACAAGCGGCGCTGGCATAGTGCTAAACTCAATGCGGGTAACACTGAAGCGCACGTGAGCCTGCACCCAGTCGACCTGGAGTCGTGCCTGGCTCGACCGAACCCGCCAGAGCGATTCCTACCCCAACTCCTCGGCCGGCGGCCCGCGCCCGTCATCCTTGATGTCGGCGCATGTGAGGGTGATGACACCATCCGTTACTTTCGCCTTTTCCCGCGGGCGCGTATATTCGCATTCGAACCTCTCCCGGCCAATCAGGAGATTATCCGCGCCAATTCCTCCAAGTACGGCGTGACGGCCGAACTGGTCCCAGTTGCGCTGTCCAATCAATCGGGCCCCGGCGTCTTCCATGTCTCCAGCGGAACCCCTCCCGCCCTCTTCTCGGGGGAGAATTGGAATTACGGCAATAAGTCCAGTTCCCTGCTGGCGCCCGCCGCCGAGCCGATGCTCGGGTGGATCAGCTTTCCGGATCGCATCACGGTGACCTGCGAGACTCTCGACGCTTTCTGTAAGGTCCGCGGCCTCGGGAGCATGGATTTTGTTCACATGGACGTGCAAGGCGCCGACATTGAGGACTTGCTGCGACGCGCCGGCTTCAAGCTGGTCCACGAGGAATCCCGGGGCGTCGAAGGCGACCAGCTGTATATTAATCTCAGGTTTCCGCGAAACTGCGCTTGGTTCATTCTTCGCCGGGCCAGATCGATTGCTTCGTTTCTGATCCGCGCTGTCGGATTGCGAAAACCTCCCAACGCATGATAATTACTTGGCTCACGGGCGGACGGGGCAACCAGATGTTCCAATATGCGGCTGGCTTGGCGCTGGCCGAGCATCGCCGTACGGTGCTGAAGCTGGATGTAGATTGGTTTCGCGAGAACTCCGAGTATGAGGACCACAACCGCTATGGCCTCAGCTGTTTTAACATCACGGAGCAGTTCGCGGCCCGCGAAGAGATTGATCGTGTGCGGGGCGTGACCCTCACTCATTCGGAACGATGGGCCGCCGGCTTGGCGCGCGTGCTGCGCCTCTACCAGTACTCGGATCGCTATCGCGCCAAGGCCAACCTGCATCGGTCGGAATCGTTCGAATTCTATCCCGGGTTTTTCGATCAGCCAGACAACACATACCTGCACGGGATGTGGCAGTCGGAGCGATTCTTCGCTCCGGTGGCTGACCTGCTTCGGATGCACTTCAGTTTTCGCTATCCCATGCTGCCCGCAGTCGTGGATATGATGGCCCGGATTCGCAACAGCGGCCCGTCAGCCGCCGTCGACTTTCGCCGGGGCGACTATGTCCGAAACGCCAGTTTCAATAGCACGATTGGCGTTATCGGCTTCGATTACTACAGTCGGGCGATGGAGTTGCTAAGGCAAAAACATCCGGGCATCACCTTCTATCTGTTCTCCGACGACATAGATGCGATCGAGCGCGACCTTCGGACCACCGCGCCCTGCGTATTTGTTCGCGCGGTGAAGCCGTGGCATTCCTATGACAAGATAAGGCTCATGAGCGCATGCAATCATGCGATAATCTCAAATAGCACGTTTGCATGGTGGGGCGCCTGGCTGAATCCCGACCCTCAAAAGACAGTCATCGCCCCAGATCCCTGGTTCGCCGGCAAGATCCATGACGACCGAGACCTCGTCCCCGCGGGTTGGACGCGGATTCCGGCGGCCTGATGAAAATTGCGTTTGTTTCCACGATCCTCTCCTACCCTTGGGGCGGAGCCGACGCCTTGTGGACATCCGCGGCGGAGCAGGCAATCGACCGTGGCGATCGCGTGCTGCTGGCGGTCTCCGAGCTTACCGCAGGCGGCGCGAGGGTGTCCGCGCTCGTCAGACGAAAAGCCGAGTTGTTCATCCGATCCGGTCCAGGCGGCCCAACCCCATTCTGGAGGCGCGCATTAAGAAGGCTTCGCTCGACGATGATGCAGTCCGACCGGCTGCCATCCTCCCTTAGGGCATTTGCGCCGGATCTCGTGGTCATCAGCTGCGGCGGCACCTATGATACGATACTTGAAGAATCCCTGATTGGCGCCCTTCGGGTGTCGCATACGCCCTACAGGATCATCGCCAATCTGCAATATGAGCACCCTTCGCTGTCGGAGGCGGACCGCCAGCGTGCCCGTGACTTCCTGGCCGCAGCCGACCGTATATTCTTTGTCTCGCCCCGAAACCTCGAGATCACGAGGAGGCATCTCTTGGATCCATTGCCAAACGCGGTCTGCATCCACGGATGCCGGGTGCACAATTCGCTTTACCCCGCATCGGAAATCGACTGGCCCGTGACGGAGCCTTGGAGCCTCGCAAGCGTGGCTCGTCTCGAGCCGATCAAGGGGATGGATCTGCTGATTCATTCCCTGGGAGCGGCGCTGCGAGATTCCTCTGGGTGGCGGCTCAATGTCTACGGCGGTGGGCCCCAGCTTGGCTACTTGGGCGAGTGCGCGCGGGTCTGTGGCATAGGCGAAAGGGTGCATTTCCCCGGATTCGTCTCCGACTTGGATGAGATCTATAGATGCAATCACATGCTGGTGTCGTCGTCGCTCGATGAAGGGGTCCCGATGACGATACCGGAAGCCATGTTGCGTCGCCGATGCGTTCTCGCCACCCATGTCGGCGGCGCGGACGAGTGGATTGAGCATGGCCGCACGGGATTCATCTGCGCGGCCCCGACATTGGAGCTCTTGACCGAATCTCTCAGGGAAGCTTGGGAGCAGCGGGGGCGCTGGCGCGACATGGGCGAAGCCGCCGCCGTCCGAACGAACGCGCTCTACCGCCCGAACGATTTCCAGCGCATCCTGTCGTAACCAACAGGAGCCCGATCTCCAATGCCACTTTCATCACTTGTAAAGGGACTCCTCAGGCGAATGGGTTTCGTGGTCGTGCGCACCGGCCACACCGGAGTCCGATACCTGGACAATCCTCCCAGCGGAGCCTTCAATCAGATCTTGCTGAGCGTCTTCGAGAATTTGGACGGCCTGCGCTTCATCCAAGTTGGGGCCAACGACGGCGTCCGCGCTGATCCGATTTACCAGAAGGTTCGGCTGCACCGGTGGAGAGGCGTGTTTGTAGAACCGTTGCCCATCTACTTTGAACAGCTGCGCAGGAACTATGCAGGCCTGCATGGCCTTCAGTTTGTGAATGCCGCGGTCGATTTGGAACCCGGCACCCGACGGATTTTCCAGTTGCGCCCGAACCTAGACGTTCCCGATTGGGCCCACGGGCTGCCGACCTTCGACCTCCCGCGCCTACAGACGGTCGCCCGTGCGCTCGGGCTGAGCGACCAGGACATCGTATCCGAGGAGGTTCAAGCGGTGACCTGGGACGAAATACGGACCACGTTTGGAGACCATCCGTGCGATGTGCTGGTCGTGGATGCGGAGGGATACGACATAACCCTCCTGCGCGCCGCCAATCTGGATCGGTGGCGGCCACGCGTGATCCTTTTTGAGCATGGGTGCGCCACCGAAGCCGACCGGCTTGCTTTTTACGGCGAGCTCCTTCGTTTGGGCTATGAGATCAGTTCGGACACCCAGGACACCGTGGCCTGGCAAAGGCCTCCGGCGCCGTAGCCTGCCCTGTAGGCAAGGTTGGGTCACCGGCGGCACCCACCCAGAGCGACATCCCATGCAGCCAAATGCTCCATAGCCCTCGAACTTATGATCTGCGGGCGAAGGCGCCTCCGCCACTACACCGCGCGGGCACCGGCGCCTGCTCGACGAGCCCATTTCTGGGTGAAAATACGCCTTTGCGAAGAGTTGCGCGGGGGGAAAGGCGCAGTTGTCATCAAGCTTTGGCGGGCCATGCCCTTTCGAATGCCCATGTTCAAACTCAATGAGTGCCTTTTTGTTGCTGGCTTCGGAAGCGACTGGGCGAAGCTTTCCCAATTGCCATGTGCGGAATAGCCGGCTTTCTTGACCCTGCGGCGACCGTCGAGGCCAGAGAACAGGCCGTCCTTCGCATGTGTCAGGCGATGGAGCACAGGGGACCTGACGATTCGGGAATGGCCTCGGTTGGGCCTGCGACGATTGGCATGCGCCGCCTCGCGATATTCGATCCGAGCAACGGCCACCAGCCCATGACCACTCCCGACCGGCGGTACACGCTCGTGTTCAACGGGGCCATCTACAACTTCAGAAACCTCCAGCCCGAACTCGAGTCCGCGGGATGGAGCTTCCGCACGCGGTGCGACACTGAGGTGCTATTGGCTGCCCTCGCCCATTGGGGCGAGGGCGCCTTGGCGCGCCTTCGGGGAATGTTTGCCTTTGCGCTGTGGGACTCGAAGGAGGAATCGCTGCTGCTCGCGCGCGATCCATTCGGCATCAAGCCGCTATACTTCATGCACCAGGCGGACCGCCTTGTGTTCGCATCGGAAGTCTCCGCCCTTCTTGCCTCCGGCGCGAGTGGCGGCTCGATCGACCCGGACTCCGTAATCGAATACCTCGCTTGGCTTGCGGTGCCGGCGCCCGCAACGATCTATGAAGGAGTATCGAGCCTCCAACCCGGTGAATTTATCCGCTTTTGCCGCGGGAGGTTGAGCGCGGGCTTCGCGTGGTCATTCAGATCGATTCCTCACGACATCAAACCGAGCTCGACGCGCGCCGAATTCGTCGAGACCCTGCGCATGCAGCTCGATGACGCTATCCGGGCGCACATGCTAGCCGATGTGCCTGTCGGCGCATTCCTCTCCGGGGGCCTCGACTCCGCAGTTGTGGTCGGTCTGATGTCGCGCGCTTCCTCGGATCCCCTGAAGACTTTCACGATCGGCTTTGAGGAGAGCGGATTCACCGAGGCCGACGAGGCGGAGGAGACGGCGAAGCATTTTGGAACGATCCATCATACTCGTGTTCTCTCCGGACGCGAGGTGGCGCGCGACCTCGAGAAGTTCCTCTCGGCATGCGACCAGCCCACTGGGGACGGGATCAATACCTACTATGTCAGCCAGACAGCCCAGGATGGCGGGGTAAAGGTAGCGCTTTCGGGGCTTGGCGGCGACGAGCTATTCGGGGGATATCCGTCGTTTGACACCCTCCCGATGCTGGCGCGGCGCCTGCGCTCATGGCGGCGGCTTCCCGGCCCCATGCGGGCGCTCGTCGTTCGTATGCTTGCGGCTGGAGGCACCCGCGCGCGAAAGCTTGCGGATTACCTCTCGCACGCAAGGGATGCCCACGAGGTCGGCGCCCTGCAGCGGCGCGTGTTCTCAGATTCCAGCCGGCTTTCGATCCTGTCGCCGGACCTTGTCGCACGCGCGAGGGCCTTCGAAGCCTTTCACCCGAGGCTGTCAGCAATCCGCGCAGACGTTGATTTGGACGAGCTGTATGCGGTGACAAGCGCTTGGGAGATGCGCACTTACATGGCGGATGTCCTTTTGCGCGACAGTGATGTGATGAGTATGCGCCATTCCATCGAGCTGCGCGTGCCGTATTTGGACAGGCCGCTCGTGGAATGGCTCTGGCGCCAGCCCGCATCCCTGAAGGACGACCGGCGTTCTCCCAAGTCCGCGCTGAGGGAGGCGGCGGCCGACATCCTGCCCTCTGGGCTCCTGAAAAGGAGAAAACGGGGATTCACGTTTCCATTCCCAATCTGGATGCGCTCTGATCTGCGGCCTTTCCTCGAGGACACGCTGTCGCCGGCCAGCATTGCAAAGAGCGGCTACTTCTCGGCAGGGCCGATCAACTCCCTATGGCGCGCATTCACCTCTGGTCGTAACGACGCGGACTGGTCCCGCATCTGGAGCCTGGCCGTGCTCATCGATTTCATCAACCGTGGGCGCGGGGCTTTTAGGCCCCCCGCTGCGATTCAGGCTCGCCGGGCATGAACACCCTTCTGCTGGCACCAGAGCTTTTCGGCAGCGAGGGCGGGGTCATGCGCATGCTTAGGCTGTACCTGAAAGCCGCATGCGAGCTTGCGGTTGATGGTGAGCGGGTCGGTTTTGTCTCGTTGAACGACGGCCTCATCGACCCATCGAGCCTGCGACGATACACGAATGATCACCTGGGTCGGTGGAAGGCATGCAGGAGGGGGAAACTCAGGTTCATCGGCGCGTCGCTTCTGATGGGGCGCCGCTCGCGGAGGGTCATTTGCGGGCATATCGGCCAGCTTCCCGTCGCATGGGCCTTATCGCGGCTGTACCACGGCGTTTCATATTACCTTGTGGCTCACGGAATCGAGGTCTGGCGGCCGTTCTCAAGGCTCGAGATGGCAGCAATTCAGGGGGCAACCGGGGTATTCTGCGTCAGTGATTACACGAGGCGCCTGCTAAGGGAGCGGTGCCCGCTGGCTGAGGACCGGGTCGCCGTTCTCCCGAATGCCCTCGACCCGTTCATGATTCCGGGCTCGGTGGGCGCCCGGGGCAGCGGGCCGCCGGTGGTTCTATCTATCTCCCGCCTGTCGAGGTCCGACAGCTACAAGGGAATTGACCATCTCGTCGAGGCGATGCCCGCCCTGCGCTCCGTCATCCCCGGCGTCCGACTTCGAATAGTCGGAAGGGGCGATGCGCTAGGGGGTCTCCAGGCTCTTGCGACGCGCCTGGGCGTGGGCGATGCGGTAGAGTTCGCGGGCTTCTTGAGCGACGCCGAGCTGGAGACCGAGTTTCGGCGCTGCAGCCTGTTCGCATTGCCAAGCCAAAGGGAGGGCTTCGGACTTGTCTACCTGGAGGCCATGGCCCACGGCCGCCCGTGCCTAGGCGCCCGCGCGGGAGGGGTTCCGGAAGTCATAACCGGCGAGACCGGTGTCCTAGTGGAATACGGGGACGTTGCTGGCATCGTCTCAGCCATCGTGGACGCTATCAGGCGTGAATGGAAAATGGAACCGCTGCTCGCCCAGGCTGCAGCGTTCTCCTATCAACATCTCCTCGAGCGCCTAGGCATCTTGCTTTCGAGGTTTGAGCGAAGCTCAAACGCCGAGCCGAATCAATGAATTGCCGAAACAAAGCTTGCAGCTGGGCCAGACGGGGCTGGCCGGCCGCGCTCGCGGCGCGCCTCTTTCAGCCGGAGGTTCAGAGATGAGGGCGGCTGTGACGACGAGCCAGCTTGAGCGTAACACGCAGATAGGCTTGCTAAGCGAGAAGGTCCGCTTGGCGGTGAAGAGGTCCTTGGTTCCCCTGACCATCGTTCTTATAGCCGAAACGGGCTATCTCTCGTTGCAGGACCGGCCTGGGGCCTCGGCCTTCGGGCTCATTGGCCTGGGAGTAATATTGGCACTTTGCATCTGGATCACGGCGGCTGTCGGTCTTCCGTTGCTACCGATAATGGCAGTCCAGAGCCTGATCATCTATGGAGTGCCCATTGCGGCCGGCCACGACATCGTCCTGACCTACCCCTCGAGCTTTGTGCTCAGGGCCGGCGAAGAGGTCTTGTTATTCAATTTGGCCATGGCCTTCGCCTGGAGGGCTGGGATGCAACTCTTCCAGCCTTCGGCGCCCGTATGCTACGCCTTGCAGGAGTTCGATCGGGCGGGTGCAAAGGGATGGTCCCGGCTGGGATTCGGCATGGTCGCCGCTTCGACTGCATATCTGGTCCTGCAGAGCCTCAACCTAACCGATCCGGTCATTTCCAGCCTTCCTAACGGCTCCAGCTCGATTATCGCCGCATTGGTCTCGGTCGTGAGCACGTTCGGCTTCTTTCTTATCTCCATGACGGTCGGGTCTGGCCAGACCTCCGCCGGCGGCAAGGCGCTTTTCTGGGCGTTGTTGATCGCAAACGGGATGCTCGCCGCATCCGAACTCTTTCTGTTCTCGGCCGCCGCCAGCTTGATCACCGTCGCGATCGGCTTCTTTTGGAGCAGCGGCCGGATTCCCTGGCGCTATCTGATCGTTAGCATGCTCTGCCTCTCGTTTTTCAATACGGGGAAATCCACAATGCGGGAGCGGTACTGGAGCCGCGACTACGAGCCGACGGCTGAAACGTCCCTACCGAGGCTTCCCCAGCTGTATGGCGAGTGGATTCAGGCGAGCTACAACGCCGTCCTCGAGAATCGAACCAGCCCAGGTGCCAGCGACGGCGCCAACAAGAGCCAGGCGAACAAGAACCAGACGCTTCTCGACCGGATTGATAACCTCCAAAACCTTCTCTTTGTCATTGATGCCGTCGACACGATGCATGTGTCGCTGCTGCATGGGGCCACTTACGAGCTCATACCGCCTCTGCTGGTGCCGAGAATCCTCAATCCGGACAAGCCCCGCAGCCACCAGGGTCAGGTCCTGCTTAATGTTCACTTCGGCAGACAGGACCTAAACTCGACATTCGACACGTACATCGCGTGGGGCCTGCTTCCCGAGGCCTACGGGAATTTCGGCGAATACGCGGGCTCCCTCTGCATAGGCATCTTCCTGGGTGTGTGCTTTGCCTGGGTCGAGATGTTCACGGCACGAAAGCTGGTGATCTCTATGGAGGGATTCCTCTCCCTTAGCCTCATGCTCAATCTGATGAATTCATTCGAGATGGTCTCCAGCGTCTTTGTGACCTCCACGTTTCAATCCTTTCTGATAATCGTGGTGGTCTGCCTCCCATTCGTGCGAAGGACCGTTGTTAAATCGCACAGGCCCAGTCAGAGCTGACGAATCCATCCCATCCTTGCATACTTCGAAGAGCACCGTCTCCAAGATCGCCGGCGCCGTGACACTCGGGTGGTCCGACTCGCCCAAGGGACGCCAGCGCATTCGCGCGGCTGTCAGCCGGACGGTCCGCGCCGCGTTGCGCCTCAGGAGCAGGCCGTTCTCCCCAGGTGCGATCGGCACCGCCCTGGTGGTGGCGCCGCATCCCGATGACGAGACACTGGGCTGCGGAGGCACGGTCGCGCTGCTGGCCCGCAGCAAAGTTCGTTTGTTCGTCGCATTTATAACGGACGGGGGCGCGTCGCATCCCTCCCATGCACTCTACACTCCGGGCATGATCGCCGAGATTCGCAAAGCTGAGGCCAAGTCCGCCGCCGCCATCCTCGGCCTCGAGCCGGACAGATTGTTCTTCTTGGACGCGAAGGACGGGACGCTTGCCGGGCTACATGGGAAGGGCAAAGCGCTGATTGCCGCGCGAGTCGCCGACATGATTCTCGAGACAAAGCCCGACGCCATTCTCCTGCCGTGCCGCAGGGATGGCAGCTCTGAACATGATGCTGCCTTCTTGATCGTGGCGGACGCCCTCGCGCGGGCCGGCCTAAGACCCCGTCTCCTCGAATTCCCGATATGGGCCAGGAGAAACCCCCTCCTTCTTCTTAAGCCAATGCTAACCAGCCGGATCATATGGCGGCACGCGTTCCCTCAAATGCGCGACTTGAAGACCATGGCCATTGACGCATACGCTTCGCAGCTCCGTCCAATCGCCCCAGAAGGGACGCCCGCGCTGCCGCCGGACCTGGCCTCCGAATTCTGCCGCCCAGAAGAATTCCTGTTCGAACAATGAACGCCCGACCCGCGGAGACGCCCTTGCGGAAGGTTCTGATCGTCTCACCCCATTTCCCGCCCGTGAACGCTCCCGACATGCAGCGGACGAGGCTCGCCCTGCCCTATCTTCGGGCGTGCGGATGGGAGCCCGTCGTCCTGGCGGTCGATCCCGAGATGGTCGAAGGCGCCGTGCTCGACCCGCTGTTTGAGGCCACGTATCCGGGCGACATCCGTGTCGTCCGGGTGCGGGGCATCCCCCCGCGAGCCACCCGCTGGGCGGGATTCGCCAGCCTGTGGTTGCGCTGCGGCAATGCGATCCGCTCGGCCGGCGACGGGCTTCTTGGCACCGAGAGGTTCGACCTCGTCTTTGTCAGCACAACCCAGTTTGACGCTTTCTCGCTGGGGCCGCGGTGGCGGGGGAAGTTCAATGTCCCGTATGTGGTCGACTACCAGGATCCATGGATAAACGGCTACTACAAACGCACCCATACCCGCCCTCCAGGCGGCTGGGTCAAGTTCGGCCTGTCGCAGTTCAACGCCCGCAGGCGGGAGCCCCGCGTGCTGCGCGGCGCCTCGGGCATATTGGCCGTATCGACGGCGTACGCGCCCACGCTGGCGGCTACCTATCCCTGGTTTGACCAGGGGCGGGTTGAGTGCCTTCCCTTCGGCGCGGCCGAGAACGACTTCGAAGTCGCCAAGAATCACAGGCCCGCCGAGCCCCTTGTGCCATTTGGGGACGGCAACATCCACATGGTATACACGGGGCGCTGTGGACCCGACATGTCGACATCGCTCACGATCGTCTTCCGCGCATTCAAGAGGTTCATGGCCGCGAGACCGGACGAGGCCAGGCGGTTCCGCTTCCACTTCATCGGCACCGACTATGCGCCCCGCCCGCTCGGCCGGGAATGGGTGGTCCCCACCGCCAGGTCGGAAGGAGTAACCGATTACGTGCGCGAGCACTGCTACCGCGTGCCCTACTTTGACGCGCTCTATTACATGACCCATGCGGACGCCCTGATCGCGATCGGCTCCAATGACCCCACGTACAGCGCGTCAAAGATATTCCCGTTTGTCTTGGCCCGGCGCCCGCTGCTCGTGATTTTCAGCGAGCAAAGCCCCGTGGTCGGCATCTGTTCGCAATTGAGGCACCGCCATTGCTACGCCTTCGGCGACGCCGCGGACATTGATGCCGTCGCGGACAAAATCGCCGACTCCTGGTTTTTCGGCGGGGCGATCAAGGAGAAGAACGACTTGGATCTGTCCCTGTTCCGCCCTTACACGGCCGAGAACATGACGCATCAGCTTGCACAGTGTTTCGAAAGGGCAGCCGGGCGCGACCGGCGGAAACCGTGATCGGCAATACCGAGACGAAACGGCGCGTTGCCGTGGTGCTCTCCCACCCAACCCAGTACTACAGCCCATGGTTCAGGTGGGTGCGCCTTCACGCTGACGTCGAGTTTCGCGTGTTCTATCTGTGGGACTTCGGGGTCGCCGCGCGACACGACGAGAGATTCGGAAGGAGCATCCAGTGGGACGTCGATCTCCTCTCCGGATACGAATCCGAGTTCGTGCCGAACAGGGCCGCCAAACCCGGCCCGGAGCATTTCCTTGGATTCAACAACCCGGGCCTTGTCTCGCGCCTGCGCGCCTGGAGGCCGCAGGCCCTGCTTCTGTTCGGATACAACTGGGCAAGCCACCTGCGCGCGGCCGCCTGGGCGAGACTTGCCGGGGTGCCGATCCTTTTCCGCGGGGACTCGCACCTTTTGGGAAGGCCCTCGCCTTCGCTCCCGATGAGAATCCTCCTTCGGATCCTCTTCTCGCAGTTCTCGCGGTTCCTCTACGTCGGCTCGGCCAACCGCAGGTATTTCGAGGCGTTCGGCGTGCCCGCGCGCAAGCTGTTCTTCGCCCCGCATTCGGTGAACGAGGAGCTTTTTGACCCAGGCAGGCCCGCGTACCGGGATGAATGCCAACGGCTGCGCTCAAGCCTGGGACTCGCGCCCTCGACCAAGGTCGTGCTCTTTGCCGGCAAGCTTACGGCGGCCAAGCAGCCGATGGAGCTGCTGGAGGCGTTCCTGGCGATCCGGCCAAACGACGCGGCATTGGTGTTTGTCGGAGACGGCCCGGAAAAGGAGGGGCTTGAGCTCGCCTACGGGCGATCGGAGCGTGCCCCCGGCGCGCCAGCCGTGCATTTCCTGCCCTTTGCGAACCAAAGCGAGATGCCGTCGCGCTACCTCCTTGCCGACATCTTTGTCCTTCCTTCGCGGGGCGAATACGAGACATGGGGACTCGCGGTCAACGAGGCCATGCACATGGGCGTGCCCTGCCTCGTCAGCGACCGAGTCGGGTGCCAGGGCGACCTGGTGACCCAAGGCGAGACCGGATGGGTCTTTGAGGCTGGCGACCCCGGCGCGCTTGCCAGTGCGTTGTCGGGCGCCCTTGGCGACGTTGGGCTGGCGGCGCGCAGGGACGCCTTTCGCCAGGCCGTTGTCCGCAGGATCTCCCGCTTTACCTACGCCCAGACCACCGCCGGCCTGCTCGAGGCCCTCGCATCCGCCCTGCCGCGTTGATAGGATGGCGCTGAAATCCTGAATCCCTTGCGCGTCACGATCGTAACAGGCTTTTTCCTGCCGGTGCCCGCCCTGAAGGGGGGCGCGACGGAAAGGTCTTGGTACGGCCTGGCGAAGGCGTTTGCAGCGGCCGGCCACGAGGTGACGTTCGTCTCCAGAAGCTGGCCGGGCCTCAACCCGACCGAGTCGGAGTCCGGGGTGAGGCACATTCGCCTCAGGGGGTTCGCCCACTCGGGGCGCCTGCTCGTGAACCTGGCGCACGATTTCGTCTGGGGCCTGCGCGTGGCGCGGGCCCTTCCCGTTTCCGACGTCGTCGTATGCAACACGGTCACGCTGCCCGTATGGATTGGCAGGCTTCGCCCCTCGGTTGGGAAGGTGGCTGTCATGATCGGCAGGCTGCCGAAGGGCCAGGTCGGCTTCTATCGCGACGTCGCCCGAATCTACGTCCCAAGCACCTTTGTCTACGAGGAGCTTGGATCGGCCTGGGCAAGGGCGAGGGCGCGGGTGATCGGCTATCCGATCGACTGGGATCTGCTTTCCCGCACCGCGGGCAGGTCCGCGCCGGTCCTGCGCATCGGCTACATCGGACGGATTCACCCGGAGAAGGGTGTCGCGCTCCTCGTGCGCGCGGCAATGCTTCTTGCGGGTCGGCCGGACATGCCCGACTGGAGGCTCACGATCGCAGGACCCGAGAGCGTCGCCGAGGGGGGAGGCGGCGCCGAGTGGGCCGAGTCGCTCAAGCGGGAGGCGGCGTCGCTTGGTCAACGCATAGAATGGCTTGGGGCGGAATTTGACCGCGAGCGACTGGCGAAGCTCTATGGGGCGGTGGACATCTTTTGCTACCCGAGCCTCGCCGAGCGCGGCGAGACCTTCGGGGTTGCCGTTGCCGAGGCGATGGCCGCCGGATGCGCGGTCGTCGTGTCTGCGCTGCGCTGCTTTGGCGACCTGGTTCGCAACGGCGAGAACGGGTTCGTCTTCGACCATGCGGCAGCCGGCCCCGAGCGGCTGCTCGCGGACTGCGTGGCGAGGCTTGCCACCGACCCCGCTTTGCGCAAGAGCTTGGCTGACAAGGGGCAACAAGACGTCCGCCGTTTCGACTACCCCGAGGTCGCCCGGGATGTGATCGGGGACCTCTCGCTTTTGGCGGGCGCGCCGCCCGGAAATACCCAATAGTCCAAACATGCCAAAGGAAGACCCCTATTTGGGCCAGGGATGCGCCACACCGTATTCCGGCGGCGAGATCCTGGCCCGCTCACTATGGTCGCTTGTCCAGGGAAGCCTTTTCAGGCTGAGCCCGCGGGGTTTTCACGGGTTTCGGGCACGGCTCCTTCGGCTTTTCGGCGCGGATATCCCAGAGCCCAGCAAGGTCGTCATCTTCCCCAGCGCCTCGGTGGTCTTCCCCTCGAAGCTTTCCATGGCCCCCCGAAGCATGATTGGACCAAACGTCAGGGTGTACAACCTGGCCAAAGTGACGTTCATGCGCGGCGCCAACGTCAGCCAGAACACCCACATTTGCGCGGGCACGCACGATTACTCGAGGTGGGACATGCCCCTTGTTTCGAAACCCATCACCATCGGGGAAAACGCCTGGCTGGGCGCCGATGTCTTCGTCGGGCCCGGCGTCACGATTGGGGCGCTTTCGGTCGTCGGGGCGCGCTCGGTGGTCGTCAAGGATGTACCGGCAGGAACCGTCTGCGCAGGCAACCCTTGCAGGGTCATCAAGGAGCGCATCCCGCCCGTGCCGTGAGACTCTGCCAAATAGTCCCGAGCCTTGAGGCCCGTTACGGTGGGCCGAGCAAGTCAGTCCTTGCCCTGGCCAGGGCCCTCGCCGAGGCCCGCAACGAGGTTGAGCTCCTCACGACCGACCCCGGGGAGGGCTGGAGCCAAGCCAGCGAGCGCCTGAATCTCCACACCTATCACCGAGCCTGGCCCGGGTGGATCTGCCCTTCGCCCGACCTCAGACGCCATGTCATGTCCAGCCGCGCCGATGTCATCCACCATCACTCGATCTGGCTGCGGACCCTGCACTACGCCCATGAGGCTGCCCGGCGCGCCGGCGTGCCCTTTGTCGTTTCCCCGCGGGGAATGATGGACCCGTGGGCGTGGCATCACCATTCCCGCCGCAAGGCCCTTGCAAGGGCCTTCATCCACCCCGGGGCCTTCGAGGCGGTCAACGGCTGGCACGCCACGAGCGATGCCGAGGCAGCCGCAATAGCTCAGCTTGGGTTCAGGCAGCCCGTCTGCGTGGCCTCAAATGGCGTCGCCGCCCTGTCCGACGAGGAGATGACCTCGGCGGTCGCCCACTGGCGCCAGGAGCTGGAGGAGCCGACTGAGCGTCCCGTGGCCCTGTTCTACTCCAGGTTCCACAGGAAGAAACGGCTCCTTGAGCTTGTCGACACCTGGCTTGAATTCGGCCCGAAGGACTGGCTTCTGCTGGTGGTCGGGATTCCAGAGGAGTACACGCCGCGAATGATCGAGGATTACGTGCTTCGGGCGGGCGAGGCGGGTCGGATCAGGGCCTACAGCGGAGCCGGGCGGCCCCCTCCCTACGGGATCGCGTCTCTTTTCCTGCTGCCCTCCCACTCCGAGAATTTCGGCCTCGCCATTGCCGAGGCGCTGGCGAACGGGGTGCCCGCGCTGGTGACCGACACGACGCCGTGGGCCGGCCTCAATCAGACCGGATCGGGCTGGTGCGTGCCCTGGGCCGATTATGGCCCGGCGATTCGAAGCGCGACTGCCGAGGGCCCCGAGGCGCTTCGGCGCCGGGGCGCAGTGGCCCGGGAATGGGTGCTCAGGGAGTTCTCCTGGTCCCATTCGGCCAAGATGCTCTCCCAGTTCTACGCGAAGCTGGGAGGAAACGCCGGGGAGCGGAAGCCGTGAGCGGGCACAGGCGATTCAACCCAAGGCCGACCATCGAAATGGCCGTGGCCGCCCAAGCCGCGGTGCTCATGATCAGCGTCTCGTGGGCCTTTGGGGGCAATGCCGACTGGGTGCGAACGCCGATCTCGCTCCTAGGGACCCTCGGGATGGTCCTGACGGCGGGCGTGATCGCGGACCCCGTTGGCCGAGGCAGGATCCTTGGGGGCGGGCTGCGTTGGGCGCTTCCCGTTGCCGCCCTGAACGTCCTCGTGCTTGCCTCATGCCTGACGCCCGGGTTCAGGCAGGTTTCCTTCGGCCTGGAGAGGATGCTCATGCCCGTCGAGATGCCGTGGTGGCGCCCGAGCGCCGCGCGGCCCGAGCTGGCGCTGCGCTCCCTGTGGCTCTTCGACGGCATCTATTTCTCATGCCTTAACCTCGCCCTGGCCGTTTCGCGAAGGCGCACGCTGCGCATCGTGTTGGCCATCGTCGTCGGAAACGCCCTCGTCCTCGCTGTATTCGGAACCACCCAGAAGCTCTTGGGGGCGACGGGCATCTACTTCGGGGCCGTGAGGTCGCCCCAGGACTACTTCTTCGCATCGTTCGTCTATGACAACCATTGGGGCGCCTTCATGGTCCTGATGATCGCGGCGTGCGTGGGGCTGACCCTAAGGTATGCCTATGGCAGAAGGGGCGAGGGCTTCTTCAGGGGCCCGTCCCTCGTGGGGCTTGTCGCCGTCCTCATGCTTGGCCTCTCGGTGCCCCTCAGCGGCTCGAGGGCCTGCACGCTCCTGGTGGGCGTCGTGTGCTGCCTGGCCCTCGTGAAGGGCTGGCCCACGATTTTGGGGGCGCTTCGGCACTCGGGGGTTCGACCAGGCGTCGTCTACGGCGGGACGGCTCTTTTGGCGATCCTTGTGGCCTGGGCAGCCTGGACCGTCGCGGGAGAAGTCATCGAGAGCCGCGCCGCGAAGGCTCGCGCCCAGGTCGCGGCCATCCTGGCCCAGGGAGGGCTGGGCACCAGGGCCGTGCTCTACAGGGACACCTGGCGCATGGCCCGCGAACGGCCCGTTTTCGGGTGGGGAATGGGAAGCTACCCCACTGTCTTCGCGCTCTACAACACGCAGAAGCCAAATCGGGATCGCCTCCCGGTCATCTACCATGACGCCCACTCGGACTGGCTGCAGTCGGTCGCCGAGATCGGGTTTGCGGGCACTGCCCTCATAGGCGCTGCGGTCCTGCTCCCGCTCACGGCCCTTTGCCGGCGAATGCTGACGCCCATCCCCTATTTCCTTCTGTCGGGCTGCCTGCTGGTCGCCCTGTATTCGTGGGTCGAGTTCCCCTTTGGGAATGTCGCCGTGACCCTGGCATGGTGGCTGTGCTTCTTCGCCGCGGTGCAGTATGCCCGTTTGACCGACGCCCATTCCGCGCCGGATGCGGCCGCCGAATGACTTACTCCGTTGTCATCCTCACCTTGAACGAGGAGCGCGCGCTGCCGGCCTGCCTGTCCTCGCTCGGGGGCTGCGATGACGTCGTGATCCTCGATTCCGGCTCGTCGGATGGCACCGTCGCTATCGCGGAGGCCGCAGCAGCGCGGGTTTTCAGGAGGCCGTTTGACGACTTTGCGGGCCAGAGGAACTACGCCCAGCGCAAGGTCCCCTTCCGCCATCCCTGGGTCTTTCACCTCGACGCGGACGAGCGGATGACCCCGGCGCTCGACGCCGAATGCCGGCAGGCCGCCGCGCGCTCAGACCTCGACGGCTTCCGCGCAGCGCCGAAAATGATGTTTGAGGGCCGCTGGATCCGCCATTGCACCGACTACCCCGCCTACCAGGCGCGCTTTGTGCGCGCGCCGGCTTTCGAGTTCGTCCAGGTGGGGCACGGGCAGCGCGAGGCCCCGAACATGCGCATGGAGAACCTGCGCGAGTCGTATCTGCACGATCTCTCGATCTACGGGGAGGACGCCTGGCTGGCCAAGCACAGGAGGTACGCCGAGGCGGAGGCCCGTTCCCTTCTAGCGCCGGGCGATGCGTCCGCATCGCCCGGCCTGCTGGCGCGCGACCCCCTAAGGCGCCGGCGCGCGCTGAAGCGGTTGAGCTTCAATCTTCCCAGCCGGCCGGCTTTTCGCTTTGTATACCAGTATATGTTGCGCGGGGGTTTTCTGGACGGGACGCAGGGACTGCATTATTGCCGCCTCCTGGCGCGATACGAGGGGTTCATCTCAGAGGAAATTGACCGGCTGAGGGGAAGGGGCTAATCGTGGTCATCAAAGCATATCATAAGAACCTGCTGTTCCTCGTCGCCTGCGACGTCGCGTCGACGGTGGTTCTGTTCGGCGTGGTCACCTACCTGAGGGGAGTCTCCACGCCAGCGTATCTTTGGGCGTACACCGTACCCGCCCTGGTGTTTGTCATGGCGCTGTATCTGATCGACGGCTACGGCCTGCGCTCCGACATGCTCAGCCTGGATTACGCGAGTGGCCACCTGATCGCCACGTTCTTCAGCTGCCTCACGATTCTGCTGCTCACATTCGTTTTCATTCCGATCGGATTCGAGCTTCAGGAGAGCAGGGCCGTGATCCTGATCAGCTTTGCCCTGCTGGGGCCGCTGACCCTGGAATACCGGAGGGCCATCTACAGCAGGAGGGCGATCTCGGTGGGCGCCAGGGTGATCGTGTTTGTCGGAGCGAAGCCGGACTTCGACGAATTCAAGGTGGAGTGCGAGCGGATGGGAACCCGCACGCCCCTGCTCCATGTGGACACGGCCGACGGCTACAATGCCTTTGAAGGCGTGCTCGATTCCATAGCCGAGTCAAAGGTCAGAGCGGAGGCGATCGTGGTGAAGGAGTCCGGGAGGGAGTTTCCCCCCGAGCTCCCCTTGCGGCTGGTTCAGCTGTATTTTGACGGCACCCCGACCTACACGCTCGAGTTTTTCAACCAGGTTTATTGGAGGAAGATTCCCCTCTACAGGATCAATCCGGTCTGGCTCTTCCAGGAGGGTTTCAAGGTGGCGCGCGAGCCAGTCTTCGAGCGAATCAAGGGGATGCTTGACGTGGTTCTCTCAACCGTAGGTCTGCTCCTCTCGTCGCCGGTGATCGCGCTGGCGGCCCTGGCCATAAAGCTCGAGGGCGGCGGGCCCGTCTTCTTTGCCCAGACACGCATAGGGAAGCATCGGGTGCCGTTCAGGCTGCTAAAGCTAAGGACCATGAAGGAGGCGGTCGGGGCCGGCGACCCCTATACGAGGCAGGGGGACGCACGGATCACCCGGGTCGGTCGTTGGCTGCGAGCGGGGCGCCTCGACGAGCTTCCTCAGCTGTGGAATGTGCTCTGCGGCCAGATGAGCCTTATCGGGCCGCGTGCCGAATGGGACCGCCTGGTCGCCGAATACGAGCGCAAGATTCCCTGCTACCACTTCCGCCATCTCGTGAAGCCCGGGATAACGGGCTGGGCCCAGGTCAATTACAGGTACGGCCTCGACCTCCAGGACACGCTCAGGAAGCTCGAGTACGACCTGTACTACATCCGCAACTTCTCCTTCATGCTCGACGCATCGATTGTCCTGAAAACGATCCACGTGATGCTCCTTCAAAAGGGTCACTGAGCGATGCTCTCATACGACTTTGTGGCGATAGGTGGCGGGTCCGCCGGTTTCAACGCCGCGCGAATTGCCGCGAGCCTAGGCAAGCGTGTAGCCGTCATTGACGGGGCGCGCGAGCTCGGCGGCCTGTGCATCCTGAGGGGTTGCATGCCCTCGAAGACCCTCATCTATTCGGCGGAGGTCCTCCACCTCGCCCGCAGCGCCCGGGATTTCGGGCTGCGGGTGCGCGGCGCCGCCGCCGACATGGCCGAGGTGCAGGCCCGGAAGCGGCGCATCATCGCCGAGTTTACGAGCGACCGGCTCAAGCACCTCAAGTCGGGCAAGTTCGACCTGATACGAAGCCACGCGCGCTTCGCGGACGCGCACACCCTGGTTCTTAAGGACGGGAGCAAGATCAGGGCGAAGCGCATAATCATCGGCACCGGCTCGAGGGTGAGCGTCCCGCCCGTTCCCGGTCTCGCCTCTTCCAGCTTCTGGACCAGCGACGATGTCCTCTCCCTCGATTTCAAGCCCCGAAGCGTCATCGTGCTGGGCGGCGGCATCGTGGCCTGTGAGCTTGCCCAGTACTTAAGGAGGATCGGCGCACGCGTGTGCCTGATCCAGAGGAGCCCCGACCTGCTGCGGGAGCACTCCAGGGAGGCGGCCGCCGTGGTCCGGCGCGCCTTCGAGGACGAGGGAATGGAAGTCCACACGGGCACGCAGGTCCTCGGAATCCGCACGAGCGCGAAGGGGGCATGGGTCAGGTTCAAGCAGGGCAGAAGGACCCTCATGCGCCATGCGCAGCACCTGTTCAATGCGCTTGGCCGGGAGCCCGCCACGGCCGGACTCGGGCTGGACGCAGCGGGCGTCGCCACCGCCTCGAACGGGAGGATACTCACCAACCGCTGGCAGCAGTCCGGCGTTCCCCACATCTATGCGGCCGGCGACTGCTGCGGGCCGCACGAGATAGTTCACGTCGCGATCCAGCAGGCCGAGCTCGCCGCACGCCATGCCTGCGGACTTAAGGGCCTGAAGCCCGTCGACCACTCGCTGCTCCTGGGTGTCGTCTTCACCGATCCGCAGGTGGCAACCCTGGGCCTGCGCGAGCGCGAGCTTGCGGAGCGGCACGTCAAGTACATCGCCGCGAGCTATCCCTTCAACGACCACGGAAAGTCCATACTCATGAACGCGAACTACGGCTACGTGAAGGTCCTCGCGGAAGCCCGAAAGGGACGCCTGCTGGGGGCGGAGATCGTCGGCAAGGATGCCGGGGAGTTGATCCACTGCTTCTCGACGCCCCTGGCCATGCGCGCGACCGTCCACGACATGCTCCGGGCCCCGTGGTACCACCCCACCCTCGCCGAGATAGTCACCTATCCGCTGGAGGAGATCGCGGAGGCCCTGCCGCACGCGCGCTCACGGAGCACTAAACGCCCTTTGCGCCACTGAGCACGAGCAGGTCCCGGAGCTGGACTCTGCCCTCGTAGATCGCCTTCCCGACGATGACGCCGCCCAGGTTCGGGCGACTCTTGGCCAGCTGCAAGAGGCGGACGACATCCTCGCGCCGGGCGACTCCCCCGCTCGCGATGACGGTCGCCTGGACCGCGCCAAGCATCGCCTCCTGGGCGGCAAGGTTCGGGCCCGTGAGCATCCCGTCGGTCCCGACGTCGGTGTGCACCAGCGTCGCCACGCCGAGGGCGTCCATGCGCCTGGCAAGGCCGAGCGCCGTCACCGCCGTTGCGTCGACCCACCCGCGTATGGCGACCTTCCCATCCCTGGCGTCGATCCCGACCGCGATGCGGTTGCCGTAGGCCGCGACCAGCTCGGCCATGAACGGCTCGCTCTCGGCGGCGCGCGTCCCGATGACGACGCGCGAAACCCCCATCTCGACCGCGGCGGCGACCGCCTCCCTCGTCCTCAGGCCGCCGCCGAGCTGCACCTTGAGACCGCAGCCCAAGATCCGCCTTACGGCGTCCTGGTTTGCGGGCTCGCCCGCGAATGCGCCGTCCAGATCGACGACGTGCACCCATTCGGCCCCGGCCCCGCGGAAACCCGCGGCCACCGACGCAGGGTCGTCGGAATAGACCGTCTCCGCGTCGGCCCGGCCCTGCGTCAGGCGGACGCAGCGCCCGGCCCTGATGTCAATGGCGGGGTAGATCGTCATCGGACGCGCAACGTCCCACGTATGGGCCCGAAGGCAAGGCCTTTTTCCCCGTTGCGGTTCCCGCCACGGTGCGCGACATTGGCGGCACTATCCAAAACGAAGATGGCACAATACACGCCCCCTGCCTTTCTCACTGAACTGCTCCACGCCCGCTCCCCCTCCGGGTATGAGCGCGAAGCCCAGGAGGTCTTCGACCGGCACGTCAAGCCGAGCGCTGACGCGTACACGGGCGACGCCCTGGGCAACCGCATTGCGACGCTGAACCCGGGGGGCGACCCGACGCTCATGTTTGCGGGCCACATGGACGAGCTAGGCCTCATCATCACCTACGTGAACAAGGACGGGTTCCTGTACTTTGACACGATAGGGGGCCATGACCGCACGGTGATCTCCGGCAGGCGCGTCATCATCCAGACGGAGAAAGGGCCCGTGAAGGGCGTCACCGGCAAGCGCGCCATTCACCTGATGGACGAGGCGGACCGAAAGAAGGTGCCCGAGATCCACGAGATCTGGATCGACATCGGGGCGCGCAGCAAGAAGGAGGCCCTCGAGCGCGTCTCCATCGGGGACGCTGCGACGTACGACCATGAATTCGAACTGATCCACGGCTCCATCGGGACGGCGCGCGCCTTCGACAACAAGGTCGGGGCCTACGTGGTCGGCGAGGCCCTGATCAGGCTCGCGAAGGACAGGAAGCGGCTGGAGGCCAGGGTCGTCTCCGTCGCGACCTCCCAGGAGGAGATCGGTGTTCGCGGCGCCACCGGCTCCGTGTTCTCCGTCGACCCCCAGGTGGCCCTCGTTGTCGACGTCGGCCACGCGACCGACCACCCCGACTGCGACAACCGCAAGTATGGCGAGACGAAGCTGAGCGGCGGCCCGATGCTCTGCCGCGGCGCCAACATCAACCCGAAGGTCTTCGACGGCCTGGTGAGGGCGGCAAGGAAGCTGAAGATCCCCTACCAGGTCGAGAGCGACCCGAGGCCGACGGGAACCGACGCCAAGGCGATCCAGGTCGGCCGCGGCGGCGTGGCGACCGGCGTCGTGAGCATCCCCCTGCGCTACATGCACACGCCGAGCGAGGTGGTCGACCTCGAGGACGTCGAGCGCTGCGTCAAGCTCTTCGTGGAATTCGCCAGGGGCGTCGCCAAGGGCGACTACCGCAGCTGGTGATCCCGGCCGGCGCCGCTAGGCGGCGTTCTCGTTGGGGGCGGCCTTGGGCAGGCGCCTGATCGTCGGCCGGCGCTTGCCGGCGACCGCGGCCGCGTCGACGATCACCTCGGTCACGTCGTCCTGCTGCGGCAGGTCGTACATGATCTCGAGCATGATGCCCTCGAGGATAGCCCTCAGGGCCCGGGCGCCCGTCTTGAGCTCGATGGCCTTAAGGGCCACCGCCTTGACGGCGTCCGGCGTGAACCTGAGGCGAACGCCGTCCATCGCGAAGAGCTTCGAGTACTGCTTGACCATCGCGTTCTTCGTCCGCAGCAGGATCTTCTCAAGGTCGGCCGTCTTGAGCTCGTCAAGGACCGTGACCACGGGAAGGCGCCCGATGAACTCCGGGATCATCCCGAAGCGCACGAGGTCCTCCGGCGCGATGCTCTTCATCATCTCCTCGGGGGAGACCTCGCGGTCCTCGGCGTTGATGTGGAAGCCGATGGAGCGGTGGCCCAGCCTCTTCTTGACGATCTGGTCCAGACCCACGAAGGCGCCGCCGCAGACAAACAGGATGTTCGAGGTGTTGACCTGGACGTACTCCTGGTTCGGGTGCTTGCGCCCACCCTGCGGCGGCACGTTGCTCACGGTGCCCTCGAGGATCTTGAGCAGAGCCTGCTGCACGCCCTCGCCCGAGACGTCGCGCGTTATGGAGACGTTCTCGGTGGTGCGGCGGATCTTGTCTATCTCGTCTATGTAGATGATCCCGCACTCGGCGCGCTTGACGTCGTAGTTGGCGTTCTGCAGCAGCCGCAGCACGACGTTCTCGACGTCCTCGCCGACGTAGCCCGCCTCGGTGAGCGTCGTGGCGTCCGAGATCGCGAAGGGCACGTCGAGGATCCGGGCGAGCGACCTCGCCAGGAGGGTCTTGCCCGAGCCCGTCGGCCCCACGAGCAGGATGTTGCTCTTCTCGACCTCGACGTCGCTGAACTCGGTCGCCACGGCGGCCGGGTCGCGCGGCGTCTGCCCCGACTCGAAGTTGAGGCGCTTGTAGTGGTTGTAGACGGCGACCGAGAGGACCTTCTTCGCGTGCTCCTGGCCGATCACGTAGTCGTCGAGCACCTTCTTGATGCCCGAGGGCTTGATCATCCGGAACGCCGGCTTTACCTCGACCGCCGGCTGCCTGACCTCCCGGTCGATGATCGTCTTGCAGACGTTGACGCAGGAGTCGCAGATGTACACGCCCGGCCCGGCGATGATCTTCTTCACCTCCGCCTGCGATTTGCCGCAGAAGGAGCACAAGGTCATGCGCGACGATTTGGCCATGGCGGGAGAGTCTGGGGTAGGCCGGGGCTCTGTCGAGGGCGGAAACTGCGGCCCCCGGGGTGCCTACGCGGCTGACTTAACCACGATTGTCTGCGCCTCCCTTGTCGACGCAACCACGTGGTCCACAATGCCATACTCCTTGGCCTCCTGGGCGCTAAGGTAGTAGTCCCGGTCGGAGTCCTTGTCCACCTGCTCGGGGGACTTGCCCGTGTGGCGGGCGATCACCTCGCTCAGCGTCTTGCGCCAGCGCAGGATCTCCTTCGCAGCAATCGTTATGTCGGCCGCCTGACCGCCCGCGCCGCCCGAGGGCTGATGGATCATGACGCGGCTGTTGGGCAGCGCGAAGCGCTTCCCCTTGGTGCCCGCGGCGAGCAGCACCGTGCTCATGCTGGCCGCCATGCCGATGCAGTACGTCACCACGTCGCACTGCAGGAAGTTTATGGTGTCGTAGATCGCCATGCCGCCCGTCACGACGCCGCCCGGGGAATTGATGTACAGGTGGATGTCCTTCTTCGCGTCCTCCATCTGCAGGAACAGCAGCTGCGCGATCACGAGGTTCGCGACCATATCGTCGATCGGCGTGCCGATGAAGATGATGCGGTCCTTGAGCAGCCTCGAATAGATGTCCATCGACCGCTCCCCGCGGCCGGTGTTCTCAAGGACTATGGGCACGTAATAGCTCACGATGGTGTAACGGCAACCGTAGCCTTCGACACAAGGAAATCAACCGACTTGTCGAAAATTATGGCCTGCTGCACCGAGCGCAGCGCGTCGCGGTTCTTGGCCAGCTCCTTGGCGACCTTTTCCGGCCGCTGGTTCGAGCGGGCGGCCTCCTTGAGGATGTAGGCGTCGATGTCCCTCTCCCCGACGCTTATCTTCTCGGCCTCCGCGATCTTCGCCAGGATCAGCTGGACCTTGACCCTGCCGAAGGCCGCCTTGCGCGCGCTCTCGAAGAGCTCCTTCTTGTCCTTCTCGAACTGCTCGGCGGGGACGCCGCGGCGCATGTTCTCCTCGATGAACTGGCGCAGGACCGACTGGGTCTCCGCGTCGACGAGGCTGTGCGGGGGCTCGAAGCTGACCCTGTCGGCGAGCGCCTGGGTGACCTGCGCGCGCTGCGACACGAGGTTCGAGCGCTCCTTCTGCAGCTTGAGGTTCGAGCGCACCTGGCCCTTGAGCCCCTCGAGGTCGTCGACCCGGTGCGCCTTGAAGAAGGCCACGTCCAGTTCCGGCAGGATCCGCTCGCGTATCTCCAGGATCTCGAGCGCGTACTGGGCCGTCTTGCCTGCAAGCGCCGGCACCGGCTGGAAGTTCGCGGGGAACGTTATCGACACGGTCTTCCTGTCGCCCTTGGCGACGCCGGCGAGGCGCTTGCCCAGGCCGGGGATGATCCCCTCGTTCGCGCCCTCGACCTCCTCCCACGTCTGCGGAACCTTGGCGTAGAGCTGCTTGTCGCCCGCCATCTCGGAAATCGGCTTGCCATCGATCGCTCCCTCGTAGGCAAGCTTGACATAGTCCCCCTTCGCGGCCGCCCGCTCCGCCGCCTTGAAGTCCGCGGACTCCGAGCGCAGGGCCTGGATGATGCTGTCCACCTCGGCGTCCGTCGGCTCCGCCGGCGGAACCTTCGTCGGCAGCCCCAGGTACTCCGGCAGCTTGAAGTCCGGGCGCACATCCACGGTGAGCGTGATGGCGGCAGAGACCCCGGGCTCGATCGTCCCCTCCTCGACCTTTACGACGCTCAGGACGTCCAGCTTCTCCTTCTCAAGCGCCTCGCGGTAGGCCTTGGAAACGACCTTCTGCTTGAACTCCTCGTTGATCTCCTTCGAGAACCTCTTGACCACCAATGCCTCGGGCGCCTTGCCCGGCCGGAATCCCGGGAGCCTTGCCAGACGGATGTACTCGCCTAGGACCGCCTTGTGCTCGGTCTCAACCTCGGACTTGTCCATGGTGACTACCAGGCTCTTTCGGGTATCGGAAACGGTGTTCAGTTGGACGTTCACGGCGTGTTGTCGTTTGGGTCTTTGCGCAAAATGTAAGGGTCAACCGTAGGTTTTGAGGGCGCGAGGGTCAATGCCGTATTGGGCGCGATCCGACCGGGCTTGCGGGCGCGCCCCCGTCATCCTTTGGTGAAGGCTCGAATAAGGATGCCAAGCCTTACCCAGATCCTAGGGGAGCAGTCCCCCGTGCTGCTGATCGATGCTGCGTCGGCCACCGTTCAGGTGGCCGTGCTCGCGCGCGGGCAGGCGCCCCGGTGGGCCGCGAGCGCCAAGGAGGCGGGCGTCGGGCTCTTTGAGTGCCTCGACCAGCTGGACGCGGAGATCGGCGCCATGCGGGGGTTCGCCTTCTGCGAAGGCCCGGGCTCGATCCTGGGGATAAGGACGGCGGCGATGGCGATCCGGGCATGGGACGCAATCGCACCCCGGCCGGCGTATGCGTACTGCGGCCTGGCGGTCGTCGCCCGCGCGCTCGGGCGCCCCGCTGCGGCCGTGATCGCCGACGCCCGCAGGGGCCTGTGGCACCGCATCCGCGACGGCGGGGCGCTGGAGCGCCTGCCCGGCCCCGAGCTCTCGGGCGAACTCGTGACGCCCGAGGGCTTCCGGCACTGGGACCCTTTGCCCCCGGACACCTCCACGGTTCCCTACGACCTCGCGGCGCTCCTGGGCGATCCCGCGGTGGCCTCCGCCGACCTCTTTCGCCTGACGGCGGCGCCGGACGCCTTCCTCCACGCCGAGCCGAGCTACGCCAAGTGGGTTCCGCAGATCCACCGCGCGCCATGACCTCGAGCTCAGCCTCCATGCCCCTGCGCTGCTGGGCCGAGATCGACCTGGCCGCGCTCGAGCGCAACCTTCACCTCATAAGGGCCTCGCTGCCCTCCCACATCCGCTACGTCGCCGTCGTCAAGGCGGACGCGTACGGCCACGGCCTGCAGCACGTGGCCGCGAGGCTCATGCACGCGGGCGCCGACCTCTTCGGCGTCGCGAACATCACCGAGGCGGCCCAGCTCAGGGAGCTGGGGCCCGGATGGCCGATCCTGCTGCTGAGCCCCCTCTTGCCAGACGAGGACAGGTACGTCGCCGAGTACGACGTCGCCGCGACGGTCTCGACTGCGGACGAGGTGTCCAGGCTGGACGCCGCGGGGCGCGCCGCGGGGCGCCCCATATCGGTGCACCTGAAGATCGACACCGGCATGGGCAGGCTCGGCGTCTGGCACCCCGAGGCCCCGCGGCTCATGGAGCGCATCAGGGGGTCGGGGCACCTCAAGCTGGCCGGGGTCTTCACCCATTTCGCGAGCCCGGACGACGACCCCGCCTTCACCGAGGAGCAGCGCCGCAGGTTCCTCTTCGCGCTCGACGCCTGCGGCATCTCGGAGGCCGCCGCGCGCGGCCTCTACGTCCACGCCGACAACAGCGCCGCGATCGGGACCATGCCCGGCGCGAGCCCCTTCAACGCCGTGCGGATCGGCCTGCTGCAGTTCGGGATCCTGCCGCACCCGGGATCGATGCTCGCCCAGGTGAGGACCGAGCCTGTATTCAGCTTCAGGACACGCGTTGGGATCGTGAAGCGCCTCCCCGCGGGCACGACCGTGAGCTACGGGCGCACGCGCACGCTGACGCGCGATTCCAACGTTGCCGTGCTGTGCGCCGGCTACGGCGACGGCATCACCCGCTCGGTCGGCAACAAGGCGAGCATCCTGGTCGGCGGGGTGCGCTGCCCCGTCATGGGCAGGGTGACGATGGACCAGACCGTGGTCGACGTTTCGGACGTCCCCGGCGTCGCCTGCGGCGACGAGGCGGTCATCGTGGGCAGGCAGGGCGCCTGCGAGATCTCGATCACGGAGTTCAGCCGCTGGGCGGACACGATCCCCTGGGAGACGCTGTGCTCGGTGACCAAGCGCGTTCCCCGCATCTACAAGACGGCGCTCGGCGTGTAGGGCGGGCGCTACTTGCCGATGCCGGTGGCCCGGAAGCCGATCTGCCTGAGCTTGGCAAGGTCCAGGATGTTGCGCCCGTCGAAGACGAAGGCCGGCTTGCACATGGACTCGTGGATCCTCGCGAAGTCCAAGAGCCTGAACTCGTCCCATTCCGTGGCGATAGCGAGGGCGTGCGCGCCCTTGGCCGCCTCGTAGGCGTCCGCGGCGACAGACAGCAGAGGGTTCTCGGCGCCCGCCCCGAGGACGTCGCGGCGGATCTCCTGAGCGGGGACCTTCGGGTCGTACACGGCGACCCGCGCCTGCTCGGCGATCAGGTCCCGACAGATGGTGATCGCCGGCGACTCCCTCGTGTCGTTCGTGTCCTTCTTGAACGCGAAACCAAGGACGGCTATCTTCTTGTCGGCTACCGAGTTGTAGAGGGCCTTTACGATCTTCGCGGTGAACCGGCGCTTCTGCCAGTCGTTCATTCGCACGACGCCCTCCCAGAAGGTGGCGACTTCGGGCAGCCCAAAATGCTCGCACAGGTAGACGAGGTTCAGGATGTCCTTCTGGAAGCACGATCCGCCGAAGCCCACCGAGGCCTTCAGGAACTTCGGGCCGATCCTCGAGTCGCGACCGATCGCGTTCGCGACCTCGTCGACGTCGGCTCCCGTGGCCTCGCAAAGCGCCGAGATCGAGTTGATCGAGGAGATGCGCTGGGCGAGAAAGGCGTTCGCCACGAGCTTCGAAAGCTCGGAGGACCAGAGGTTGGTCGTGATGATGCGCTCCCTCGGCACCCAGCGCGCGTAGACTTCCACCAGCTGCTTCACGGCCGCGGCGCCCTCCGGCGTGCGCTCGCCCCCGATGAGGACCCGGTCCGGGCTCAGGAGGTCGGCCACGGCCGTTCCCTCGGCGAGGAACTCCGGGTTCGAAAGCACCTGGAAGCTTATGCCGCGACCGTTCGCCGAGAGGATGTCCTTGATCGTCTCGGCCGTCTTAACCGGGATCGTGGACTTCTCCACGATGATCTTCGGCCCGTTCGCGCACTCGGCGATCGTCCTGGCGACCGACTCGATAAACCTCAGGTCGGCGCCCCTGCCGGCGCCCACGCCGTAGCTCTTGGTCGGGGTGTTCACGGCCACGAACACGATGTCCGCGGCCTGGATCGCGCCCTTCACGTCCGTCGAGAAATGCAGGTTCCTGCCCCGCGCCTGCCTGACGATGTCATCCAGGCCCGGCTCGTACACGGGCAGCGTGTCGGAGCACCATGCGGCGATGCGGGCGGCGTTCATGTCGACGACCCGCACCTCGATGTCAGGCGCCTTGAGCGCGATCATCGCCATCGTTGGCCCGCCGACGTAGCCAGCACCGATGCAGCAGATCTTCATGGGGATACAAGCCCCATGCTGGGGCTTCCCGAGGCAAATCCAAGCCGTAAAAGACGCCGCGAAGCGGCGGCCGGCGCGGTCAGGCCGGCGTCGGCGACGGAGCCGGCCCGCTCGCGCCAAGCCCCTCGCTCGAGGCGGCCTTGTCGGCGGCCTTCTTCTCCTCGGGCCTCTCGGGCGCCTTGCCCACCAGGACGGCCGCTATCGGCGAGCGGATCTCGCCAAACTCGACAATCTCGAGGACGTGCCTGCCCTCGAGCGTCTCGTGCTCCAGGAGCGCCTCCGCGATCTTGTCCAGGGCGGCGCGGTGCTCGGTGACGATCTTCTTCGCCCGCTCGTACTGCTCGCTCACGATGCGGTGGATCTCTTTGTCGATCTGCTTCGCCGTCTCCTCCGAGACGGTTTCGTTGCGGGTGATGTCGCGGCCGAGGAAGACCGTGTCGTGGGTGATGCCGTAGGCTATCGGGCCGAGGGGGCTCATGCCCCAGTCGCACACCATGTGGCGCGCTATCGCGGTGATCTGCTTGATGTCGCCCTCGGCGCCGCTGGAAATGTCCCCTATCACGAGCTCCTCGGCGATGCGGCCGCCGAGCCCCATGGCGATGTGGTTGAGCATCCGCTTCATCGCCTGCGTTATGACGTCCTTCTTGGGGATGAACATCGTGCTCCCGAGGCTGCGACCGCGCGGTATGATGGTCACTTTGTGAATGGGCATGTGGCCGTCGTCGAGGACGGCCTGCACGAGCGCGTGCCCGGCCTCGTGGTAGGCCGTCAGCTTCTTCTCGTCGTCGTCCATCAGGCGGCGGCGCTCGCGCCCGAACTGCACCTTCTCGCGCGCGTCCTCGACGTCGGCGGCGTCGATCTTCTTGCGGTTCCTTCGCGCCGCAAGGAGGGCGGACTCGTTGAGAAGGTTCGCCAGGTCGGCGCCCGAAAGGCCGGGCGTGCCGCGCGCGATGACCCCTAGGTCGACGTTGTCGGCCAGGCTCAGCTTGCGTGCGTGGACCCGCAGGATCTGCTCGCGGCCGATCATGTCGGGCAGGTCGACGAAGATCTGGCGGTCGAAGCGGCCGGGGCGCAGCAGGGCGCTGTCAAGCACGTCGGGCCTGTTCGTGGCCGCGATGATGATGACGCCCTCGGTCGTGTCGAAGCCGTCCATCTCGACCAGGAGGGAGTTGAGCGTCTGCTCGCGCTCGTCGTTGCCGCCGCCCAGGCCCGCGCCGCGCTGGCGGCCCACGGCGTCGATCTCGTCGATGAAGATCAGGCACGGGGCGCTCTTGCGCCCCTGCTCGAACATGTCGCGCACCCGCGAGGCGCCCACGCCGACGAACATTTCTACGAAATCCGAGCCCGAGATGCTGAAGAACGGCACGTCGGCCTCACCGGCCACGGCCTTCGCGAGGAGCGTCTTGCCGGTTCCCGGCGGCCCAACCATGAGGATGCCCTTCGGGATCCTGCCCCCCATCTTCGTGAACTTCTTCGGGTCGCGCAGGAACTCCACCACCTCGGAGACCTCTTCCTTCGCCTCGTCGCACCCGGCCACGTCGCCGAAGGTGACCTTGTCGCGGTCGCGCGTCAGCAGCTTGGCGCGGCTCTTGCCGAAGTTGAGGGCCCCCCTGCCCGCCTGGCGCAGCTGGCGCACGAAAAGGAAGTAGAGAACGCCCATGATGATCAGGATCGGGATCACCTGGGCTGCGATCTGGGTGAGGAGGGTCGTGGGCTGGCGCTCGACGAACTTGTCCGTCTTCTGCAGGCGCTCCATGTTGGAGTCGGTCAGGCGGCCGGCCGCCCTGAAAGCCGAGGTCTTCATGCCCCGCTCGTTCTTGAGCGACGCATCCTTGAGCTCGCCCGTGATCATGACCCAGTCGCGCCCCCCCGAGGGGTCGGGCTGGATGACCGCCTGGCTCATGTCGCCCTGCTCGGCGTGGGTGAGGACCTCGTGGATCGTCATCTGGGCTGGCGAAACCGTCATTCCTGGCGACCAGTAGAGCAGCGCCACGACCGCAAAGGCCAGTATGACCCAGAAAACGAGCACTTTGGGCTGAAACCGGTCCGGCGGGATGTTCTTCAACTGGCGGCGGGATTTCTTTGTGTCGTTGTCGGACATCTAGTTAATGTACGTTGACTCTCAAAAGAACGTTGTTGTTCCAGCGTTACAAGTCAATGAGTCCTCGGACTATTGCGTATCGGCTCAAAACGCAGCCGGCCGGCCCGGATAACCGCAAAGCCATGGCTGCCAAGGCTGTGCCTGAATCGCGCGCCGCGTTCGACGGCGCGCAGCAGGGCCTCGAACCCCTGCCGTGACAGCTCGCCGGCCCTGGGCTGGAGCGAAAGCCAGCGGTGCAGGACCCGGCGCACGACGGCCCGGGGCACCCCGGAGAGCCGGGTGACGGCGAGCGAACGGCCGGGCCCCAGGGCCTCCAGCGAGTCGGCCCAGGCCTCGAGCGCCCGGTCGTCCTCCTCCAGGAGCTCGCGCGAGAGCGCGGCGCCCGAGAGGGCGTCCCTGCCCGAGGCGCGCACCCACCGCGGGATGACGTCGCGCCGCAGCCGGTTCCTGAAATGGACGCCCTTGGCGTTGCTCGAGTCCTCCCTCCAGCGGGCGCCGGCGAGACCCAGGTCCCGGGCGATCTCGGACTTCTTGAGCCCGAGGAGCGGCCTGACGTGGAAGCGCCTCGCCCCGCCCGCCGCCAGGGCGTGCACCGCGCGCGGGGCGGCAAGGCCTGCCCCGCCGCTCCCCCGCGACAGCCTCATCAGCATGCTCTCGGCGACGTCGTCCTGCTGGTGGCCGAGCCAGAGGACGCGCGCCCCGCGCCGCGCCATGGCCCTCTCCATGAAGCCGAAGCGCGCCTCGCGCGCCTGCGCCTCAGCAAGGGCGGGCGCCCTGCCCTTTCGCCTCCCGCTGAGGAGGTCCACGCCGAGGCCGGAGCACAGCGAAGCGCAGAAGCGCGCGTCGGCCGCCGACTCCGCGCCCCGCAGCCTGTGGTTGAAGTGCAGCGCCACGAGGCGGCCCCGCCTCGCCGGCCAGTGCGCCCAGACGAGAAGCAGGAGCGCGACCGAGTCCGCGCCGCCGGACAGCGCCACGGCCCAGGGCTCCCCGCGGGGGCGCGCGTCGGCCCACGCGACGACCGCCGGGTGCAGCCGCTCCCGCGGTATCAGCTGCGCGGCCCGCAGGGCTGCGCCCGGCCAGTCGACGCGTCCCTTCTTCATCGTGCGGGCGGCCTGGGCCACGCTCAGGCGAACGAAAGGTGCTCCTTGCCGAAGTGCGGCACGAGCGCGGCGGGGATCCTCACGCGGCCGTCCGCCTCAAGGTTGTTCTCGAGGAGCGCGGCCAGAACGCGCGGCACGGCAAGGCCCGAGCCGTTGAGCGTGTGAACGAGCTCCGCCTTGCCGGTCTGCCTCGAGCGGTAGCGGATCTGCGCGCGCCGCGCCTGGAACGCCTCGAAGTTGGAGCAGCTGGAGACCTCGAGCCAGCGCCTCTGCCCGGCGGCCCAGACCTCGAGGTCGTACTTCTTCGACTGGGCGAAGCCGAGCTCGCCCCCGCACATGAGCAGCACGCGGTAGGGGATCTCGAGCTTGCGCAGCAGCGCCTCCGCGTCGTCGCGCAGCCCGTCGAGCTCGCCGTAGCTCGACGACGGGTGCACCCACTTCAGGAGCTCGACCTTGTCGAATTGGTGGACGCGGTTTAGGCCGCGCACGTCCTTGCCGTAGCTGCCGGCCTCCCTGCGGAAGCAGGGCGAGTAGGCGCAGCGGCGAATGGGCAGCGCCGACTCGTCCAGGATCTCGTCCCTGAAGAAGTTGGTGAGGGGCACCTCCGCCGTGGGCACCGCGAAGAGCCGGTCGGGCGTCGTCTCGTACATCTGCCCCTCCTTGTCGGGCAACTGCCCGGTCGCGGTCGCGCTGGCGGCGTTGACGAGGATGGGCGGCGACACCTCGATGTAGCCCGCCCTGGAGTCCTCCTCCAGGAAGAAGTTGATGAGGGCGCGCACGAGCCGAGCGCCGTCGCCGACGAAGAACGGGAAGCCGGCGCCCGTCACCTTGGCGCCGCGCTCGAAGTCGAAGAGCCTGGAGAAGCCCGGGATGTCCCAGTGGGGAACGGCCGCGCGGCCCGTCCCGGCCGGGTCCCCGTGCGTCGAGAAGACCACGTTCTGCTCGGGCGTGCGGCCCTCGGGCACGCTCGCGTGCGGCAGGTTGGGCAGCGTGAGCATCGCCTCGCGGCATCGCTCCTCCGCGGCCTTGAGCGCCCCGTCCCTCCCCTTGAGCTGCGCCGAGACCGCCTTCATCTCCGCGACCTTGGCCACGAACTCCGCGGAGCCCTTCGGGAGCGCCGCCATGGCCGCGTTTGCGGCTTTCTGCACCGAGCGCAGGTGCTCGCTCTCCTGCAGCAGGGAGCGCCACGCGGCGTCGGCTCCCAGGACGGCGTCCAGGTCCACCGTGAGGTGCTTCTTGGCGATCGCCGCGCGGACGAGGTCCGGCGACTCGCGGATCAGCTTCGGGTCTAGCATGGGAGGGGTCCGTTCTGTGGCGCGCGGGCGCTCTCGTCAACGGCCCCGTATCTTCTGGAAGCGAGCGTAGACGTCGCGCGCGGAGAGCAGGCGCAGGTCCCCGACCGGCGCCTGGATCACGTGGTTGTGGGCGGTCCCCAGCGGGTACGGGCCGAAGAGCCTCGGGTCGGTCGGGCCGAAGATGGCGAAGACCTTGACGCCCATGGCGGCCGCGAGGTGCATCGGTCCGCTGTCGTTGCTGACGACCCAGTCGGCCCTCTTCACGAGCGCCGGCAGGGACACGAGGCTCGTGTTGCCCGTCAGGTTGAGGAACTGCGAGGCGGGGAAGGCCCCCTTGTCCGGGAGGTGGTTGCTTCCGGCCCAGACGACCTTGCGCGCGCGGTCCTCGCGCAGGATGAGCTCCGTCAGCTGCTTGAAGCCTCCCCACCTCTTCTCGGGCCTGCGGCTGTCCGGGAAGAGGACGTAGGGCCTAGCCCCGCCCCTGCCGTCCGCGAAGCGCAGGTTCAGGCTGTCGACCTCGCGGAACCTGAGCGTCCCCTTGAGCTCCGGCTTCGCTCCCAGGACCGTGCAGAACTGCAGCAGGATCTCCAGGGCGTGGCTTCGCCGGCCGTCCGGCGGCAGCGGCACCTTCTCGTCGTAGAAGATCCCGGCCCACTCCCGGGCGTCGCTGCGGCCGACCTTGCGCCTCGCGCGCGCCCTCGATGTCATCAGGCCCGTCCTCAAGAGCCCCTGCATGTCGAAGACGTAGTCGAACTTCGTGGCGCGCACCTCCCTCATGAGGCGAAGGAACCCCTTCGCGCCGCCTGCCCTCTCGAAAACGTACGCGTGGTCGACCGCCTCGCACGAGCGAACGATCGGCGCGAATATCTCCCGCACGATCCAGGAGATGCGAACGCCGGGCTTCTGCGCCTTTATGGAAGAGGCGACCTGGAGGCCGTGGACGATGTCGCCCAGGGACGACGGCTTTATGATGAGGACTTCGGTCATTGACGCGCGGGCGTAACGTTCCATGGCTTTTCACGTCCGAAATCAAATGCCAAATCCCCGCGACGCGGCTCTAAGCGCGTGATCACCCTGGCCCTAAGCCTCGCCGGGCGGCTGCTCGCGCTTGCGCCCGAGCCCGCGCTTCGCGTGCTTTGCGCCGCCGGCGGCGAGCTGATCCTGTGGCTCGCGCCCAGGCGGAGGCGCGTCTTGCGCTCCAACCTCCACCACGCGTTCCCCGAGCGAGCGCGCGCCTGGCGCCGGCAGATCGCGCGCGAGAGCTCCCGAAGGCTCGTCGAGACGACGCTGTTGTCGCTCGCGGCCCCTTTCCTCTCCCTGGAGCGCATCAGGAGGACCGCGACCCTCGGGCCCTCCGTGCGGGCCTTCACGGACGACATCGGGGCGCGCCCCCGCCCCGTCGTCCTGGCCACCATCCACCTCGCCCTCTGGGAGAGCCAGACCTGGCTCAAGGTCCTGGTCGACCATCCCATCCCGGAGTTCGGCATCATCTTCAGGCCGCTCGACCTCGCCTCCGCCGACGCCTTCGTCAAGGCGACGCGGGAGCGCCACGGGATGCGGCTGTTGTCGCGCAAGGAGGGTTTCGCCCAGGCGCTCGCAATCCTGAGGGGCAACGGGTGCGTCGGGGTCCTGGTCGACCAGAACGCGGGCAACCGGGGGGCGCTCACCCTCTTCTTCGGGCGCGTCTGCTCGACGACCGAGCTGCCCGGGATCCTCGCCGAGAGGTTCTCGGCCGAGCTTCGCACCTTCTATCCCAGGCGCACCGGGTTCTGGAGGGTCACCTTCGAGTCCGAGGCGGTCCCCTTCGACGGGACGCCGGGCGGGGCCACGATCGAGGTCAACCGCTGGCTTGAGCGGGCGCTGTCCGGCGACGAGGACCTGTGCGCCTCATGGCTCTGGGCCCACGACCGCTGGCGCAACCAGGACATGCCGGCAAGGCGGCTGCGCCTCGAGGCCAAGCGAAACCTCCTCGGGGCCGACCAGGCCGCGCGGGGACTGAAGCGGCTGCCCCGGGGGACGCGGCTGTGGATCCGCCTGCCCAACTGGCTGGGCGACGTGGCGATGACCGTTCCGCTCCTTCGGGCCGTGCGCCTGTCGCGCCCGGACGCGGAGATCACCCTCCTCGCCAAGCCCGGCTTCGTCCCGCTGCTCGAGTCCTGGGGCCTGGCCGACCGCGTCCGGGCCCTGCCGCAGCCCGGGGCCGGCTACCTGGCCCGGTTCGCGGCCATGAGGGCCGAGTATCCGGACGTCTGGATCCTGTTCACGAACTCCTTGCGGGGCGACCTGGAGGCGCGGGTGGCGGGCTGCCCCCAGCGCTTCGGTGTCCTGCGCAGGGGCCGCAGAAGGCCGCTCCTTAGCCACGGCTACCGCGTGCCGGACGACTTCGACGAGGCGCAGCACCACCAGCTCGAGCTCTGGCTCGCCTTCCTGCGCCACTTCGGCCTGGAGGGGCGCCCCGACCGCATCCCGCTCCTGGTAGGCGGGCCCGAGCAGGGCCCCGTGGGCTTGATCGCGGGCTCCGAGAACGAGCCGTCCAAGCGCTGGCCGGTCGCCGGATGGCGCAGGGTCGTCGAGGCGCTGCCGCGCGAGCGCTTCATCCTGTTCGGGACCCGCGCCGACGCCGCGATAACCGCGGCCGTGGCGGCGGGGCAGGACCCGTCCCGTGTCCAGGACCTGGCCGGCAAGACGAGCCTTGCCGAGTTCGCGGAGCGCCTGGCGACCTGCCGGCTCCTGGTCTCCAACGACACGGGGGGCATGCACCTCGCCAACGCGCTCGGGATCCCGGTCCTGGGCCTGTACGGGCCCACGAACCCGGTGCGCACGGGCCCCGTGTTCGCGGCGCCGTTCAAGGTCCTGCAGCCCCCGGGCTGCCCGCCGACCGGCGGCGGCCGGCTGGCCGACCTGGCGGCCGAAATCGTCCTTGAGGCGATGGGATACTTGCCATGGCACGGCTGATGCGGACACCCTGCACCAAGCCGATGCCGCTCCTCTCAGTCACCGACCTGCGCACCCATTTCCACACGCGGCACGGCGCCTACCGCGCGGTCGACGGGGCCAGCTTCGCGGTCGAGCGCGGCGAAACCCTGGGGATCGTGGGCGAGTCGGGCTCCGGCAAGTCGGTGACGTGCTACTCGATCATGGGCCTGGTGCCCCAGCCTCCCGGCCGGATCATTGGGGGCTCGGCGATGTTCGACGGCGTCGACCTGCTGCGCTGCCCCCCGGCCATGGCGCGCTCGATCCGCGGCAGGCGCATCTCGATGATCTTCCAGGACCCGATGACGTCGCTCAACCCCTACATGAAGGTCTCGGACCAGGTGATCGAGCCCCTCATGATACACGGGGGCGTGACCCGCCGGGAGGCCCTGGGGCGGGCGCTCTCCATGATGGAGGCGGTCGGAATAAACGACGCCTCGCGGCGCATGAACACCTTCCCCCACGAGTTCTCGGGCGGGATGCGCCAGCGCGTCATGATCGCCATGGCGCTCGTAACGCGGCCCGAGCTGCTGATCGCGGACGAGCCGACGACCGCCCTGGACGTGACCGTGCAGGCCCAGATCCTCGAGCTCATCCGCAAGGAGCAGCGCGAGCTCGGGATGGCCGTCATCTTCGTGACCCATGACCTGGGGATCGTGGCCGGCCTGTGCGACAAGGTGCAGGTCATGTACGCCGGGCGCATCGTCGAGTCCGCGGACGTCGACACCCTGTACCGCGCGCCGATGCACCCCTACACCCGTGCGCTGCAGCGCTCCATCCCGGGGCTCCAGCCGAAGGGCGAGGAGCTCTTCACGATACCGGGAATGCCGCCCGACGTCTCGAAGCCCTTCGCGGGCTGCGCGTTCGCGCCCCGGTGCGGCTTCGCGGCGCCCGCGTGCGAGGACGCCACCCCGGAGCTCGCCGAGGCGGCCCCGGGCCACTGGCACGCATGCACGCGCGCGCACGCTGGGGAGATAAGGGTCTAATGAGAAGGGGCCGCGTGCCATGAGCGGGAACATCCTGGAGCTTCGGGACGTGCGCACGCACTTCCCCATCCACAAGGGCTTCCTCCTGAGGAGGGAGGACGGCGCGGTTCGGGCCGTTGACGGTGTGACGCTCGACGTGCGCGAGGGCGAGGTCCTCGGCCTGGTCGGCGAGTCGGGCTGCGGCAAGTCGACCCTCGCCAGGACGATCCTGCAGCTTGTTCCGGCCACCTCGGGCACGATCACGCTTTCCGGTCGCGACCTCGGAAGCGCGACCCCGACGCAGATGCGTGCCTGCAGGCGCGACCTGCAGATGATCTTCCAGGACCCCTACGCCTCGCTCAACCCCAGGATGACGGTGCACGCGGCGCTCGCCGAGCCCCTCCTCGTCCACGGCATCTGCGGCCCGGCGCAGGTCGCCGACCACGTGGCCGAGCTCATGAGGACCGTCGGCCTCTCCCCCCGCTACGCGCGCAAGTACCCGCACGAGTTCTCGGGGGGCCAGCGCCAGAGGATAGCGATCGCGAGGGCGCTCGCCTTGCGCCCGAAGATCGTGGTGGCTGACGAGCCGGTGTCGGCGCTCGACGTCTCGATTCAGGCGCAGATCCTCAACCTCCTCTCCCAGCTGTGCCGCCGCATGAACCTCGCCCTGGTCTTCATCGCGCACGACCTCTCGGTCGTGCGCCACATCTCGGACCGCGTGGCAGTCATGTACCTGGGCCGGATTGTCGAGCTCGGGCCGGCCGAGGAGGTCATCGACCGGCCGAGGCACCCCTACACGCGCGCCCTCGTAAGCGCGATACCCGTGCCGGACCCCGCGGTCGAGCGGGCCCGCCAGAGGATCGTGCTCGCGGGGGACCCGCCCTCGCCCGTCAACCCGCCCGCCGGCTGCGCCTTCCACCCGCGCTGCCCCCATGCGCAGGAGCGCTGCAAGAAGGCCGTGCCCGCGCTCGTCGCTTGCGGCCCGGCACACGAGGCGGCCTGCGTGCGCTTGGACGAGCTGCCCAATTATACACAACGTCATTAGTCGGTCCTGAATAATTCCTATC
>PLXS01000022.1 GCA_003151515.1 Opitutaceae bacterium | reverse complement strand
AGGTCATTGACTGAAAAACGCGGCGGAACATTGCTTTCAAGGCGTCCTCCGAATCAGGACCGGCTAAGTCTGCGTCAGGGCCGTTGTCGGACAGAATCTTGCTTCGGAGGCATCGCAGGATGCGGTTGCCTTCCCAGTAGTAAGACAGTGCGGCGGGTTGGCCCATCGGTGATTCCTGGGGAATAGCAGCCGGTTCAAGCCCCGTCTTCTTGGCGGCTGTATTGGCAGCCTTGCTTCGGAGTTTGCTAGCAGATTCCGCGCGAAGTCTCTTAGCCATTGGCCACCTCCGCCTCGAATGCCACCACGTTGCCGTAATCGGCGGGAGGCATGATCTGCCACCACTGGGCCGCAGCCTCGGGGGTGACAAGCTCCCGATAGTGTTGGTAAAGCATCGCAGCCCCGGCGTGCCCAAGCTCCGCGGCGGTCTGGCCAGCGTTCTTGAACTTTGCGAGGTGGTAGGAGGCGAACGAATGCCGCAGAACATTCGATGGCCATGCGATTCCCGATGCCTTCGCCGTTGCCGGGCGGCCAATCCGAATGCTGTCTGCGCTCGTCACGGGTCCGGACGCGCGGACATGGGGTGCGAGCCACGCGGCCAGAGCGTCGCAGATATGCACGAACCTTCGTTGCGCACTCTTGGAGTTCTTGGCCGTCACTTCGATCAGCCGCCCTGCGAGGTCGATCTTAGACCAGTCAAGACGTTCGATCTCAGCCGACCTAAGCCCAGCGAAGCCGCCGATAGCAAGATACGGCACAAACGATGCGGGGGCCTTCTCCAGTACCGTCCGCATTTGCTCGGGGGTGAAAATCCCCGGAGTGCCGCAAACAACCTTGGCCTTGGCCGTCCCTTCAATGGGGTTCGAGGTGACGTAACCGCGTACTTTGGCGAACCTAAAGAAGACGCTGAGAATCCGGCGGAAGTTATTCCGGGTAAGCGGGGCAACATCCAGTCCCCGCAGCCAATCGTCTATTTGAGCGGGCAGGATCTCAGCCACCTTGAGCGCGCCGAATTTCTCCTCAAACGTGGCGAGTCGGTAACTTAGGTCCTCAAGGTAGCGCTGAGATGCTCCATCCCTCTTCTTGGCCGCATTGAACTCGGCCACTAGCTCGGCCACCGTGCAACTCTTCGCCGTGGCCTCCAGGTAGGTCAATAAGTGGTCTGTAGCGTCCCCCAAGGTCTTTCCGTAGGGGCGGAGCCTCTCGGCGCATTTGATGGCCTCCACGCGCAAATCCTCAGGCATCGTGATGGCCGCTTCACCTTCCTGCCTCATTCGGGCCAGCGTGAGCCTTAACCATGCGTCCGCCTCTTTGCGGGTTGCGAAGAATCGGCGCGTCCGTTTGCCGTTGACCCGGAGCCCTTCGACCACGAAGGGTGTCGTCGCAGAGTGTTTGTAAGCCGCTACCGTTGGTTTAGACGTTCTCATGCGCCTATGGTCGCGATAGGGGCTGTAAGTGTCAATATAATGTCAATTCGTCGGTCTCAGTAAGATAGCCTATTCTATAGGTCATTAATTATCATTGTGTTGCCCGGGTGGCGGAACGGTAGACGCTTCGGACTTAAAATCCGATTTCCGCAAGGAAGTGCCGGTTCGAGTCCGGCCCTGGGCACCAACTCAGATGCTCGCAGAGGGAGTCGAGCCCGAAAGGGACATCCCGGCAGATGTCAACGGGGTAGGTGCATCACGCTATGGGCATGCCCATTACGCACTTGACGAGCCCTTGCCGGCTTCGCACAGATTCTGCCGTTTACCCCGGGCCCCCAGAGTCGACCCGCGTTAGCTGTTTTCGAAACGAGATGTGTTGGTAACCCCCCAATAAAATGGCCGACATCGCAACGACTGAGATCAAAGACACCACCGCCAATCCGGCTCCGCTGGGTTTGCTCGCGTTTGGAATGACCACGGTCCTGCTGAACCTCCACAACGCTGGCTATTTCGAGCTGAGCAGCATGATCCTTGCCATGGGCATCTTCTACGGTGGAGCCGCCCAGGTCATCGCGGGAATCATGGAATGGAAGAAGAACAACACCTTCGGCGCCACAGCCTTCATCTCCTACGGCATGTTCTGGCTTACGCTGGTGGCTCTGATCACGCTGCCAAAGAGGATTCCGGGCGTTGCCGAGACAAGCGGCGCGGCCCTGGTCGCCTACCTCATAATCTGGGGCGTCTTCACCGCGGGCCTATTCATCGGGACCCTGCGCCTGAACCGCGCTCTTCAGTTCGTCTTCGCGACCCTCGTGATCCTCTTCTTCCTGCTGGCCATAGGGCACCACCTCGGCAATCCGGCGATCACCAAGTTTGCCGGCTACGAGGGAATCATCTGCGGGCTATCGGCGATGTACACGGGCATTGCTCTGGTGTTAAACGAGGTGTTCGGGCACGTCGTGCTCCCGATCGGGCCGGTCAAGCGGTAATCCCAAGCGGCGCATTCAGGAAGAGCCCGGCCCCGGGCTCTCTGGGCTCGGTTGACGCCGTTCGGCGCGCAAGCCGGTGTTTTCCGTAGCCGAATCACGCGGCCTTCGGCTCCTCGGGCTCGCTCCCTCCCGCGACGACGACCTGGCGCCCGCCTTTGCGCAGCACCTCGAGCGCCGCCCTGGGGCTTTTGGCGTCGGTTACCACGGTGTGGATGGCCTCGATGGCGACGACCCTGCAGAGAGACCGCTGGCCGAACTTCGAGTGGTCCACGAGCAGGACCAATTTCGCACTCCTTTGCGCCATCAGCTGCTTTATGCGCAGCGCGGCGATGGACGACTCGAACATGCCCTCCTCCGGCAAGAACGCCTTCGTAGACATGAACGCCGTGTCCACGAAGAACTTCACGCAGGCCTCCTCGGCAAGCACGCCCACGAATGACGCGCTCTGGGGGTCGTAATCCCCTCCGAGGCACAGCACCTTCGCGGTCGGGGAGACGCCGACCTCCATCGCGATGATCGCCGAGTTCGTGATCACCGTGAGCGCAAACTGGGCCTTCGCGAGCAGGCGCGCGAGCGCGATGCAGGTGCTGCTTCCGTCGAGGTAGAGCGTCTGCTGGGGCTGCACCAGCTTGAGCGCGCTGTCGGCAATGATGTCCTTCTCGGCCCGGTTCACCGCAATCCGCTCCGAGAGCGCCGTCTCGTAGAGGAACTGCGGGACGTTCGAATACTGGGCCCCGCCAAGCGTCTTGATGAGGGCGTCGCGCTTCGCAAGGACGTCGACGTCCCTTCGCACGGTCATCGACGACACGCCCAGCAGTTTCTCGAACTCCCTGTACGTGCAGGAACCCCTGGCCTGGAGCTCGTCTAGGATGCGCCGTTGGCGGGAATCGACGCTTAGGGGCGCGGTACCGCCGATGATGTGTTTTCTTGGAGCCAAGGCTAATGTTTACTAAGTGACTTGAGAAGAGGATCTACCGTCAATTCGCGCAGCGGCGGCACGGGAAATCATGATGAAATCATGTAGAATTATAACATAATGGGATGTCAATGCCGCGCGCTAGGTCGCTGATCACTGGCGGCGATGACAGCCGGATGGCCTTTGCGGGCAGGAGGGAATCCAACGCGCAAACGCAATCCCGTGCCCCTCTGAAAATGCCCCGCAAGACGATCATGGATGGCAGTCGATGGCTCCTGGTGTGTGCGTACCCAAGCCGCAGACCAGCGGGCTGATGGGCCGATTCCGTCCCCGCTGGTGCCGGTTTGATTGCAGCGATAATCAGGCGGCTAGGGATCTGGATCGTGCGATTGCTTATATGTCTAAGGTAATAACAGATAGCCACATAATATATAATATTCGAAACGTTTGGATTTGAGGACCATTCCCAATGGATTAATGTACAGCTTCATTATGGTAAAAATTACCATTAACTTAAGATCCATGGGCCTTCGAAGCCGCACGCATGAGCGGCGTCTCTCTAGCGGACTCTGATGTCCACGACAGCCGACAGGCCAGGCCGCAGGCGCTCGCCGAGCACCTGGGCGCTCGCCGGCTCGAGCATGATCTTCACGGGCACGCGCTGGACGACCTTCGTAAAGTTGCCCGTCGCGTTGTCCGGCGGAAGCAGGGCGAACTGCGCCCCGCTGGCCGGGGACAGGCTGTCCACGGAGCCGTGCAGCTCGACGCCGGGCAGGGCGTCGATCGTGACGTCGACCGGAAGGCCCGCGTGCATGCGCGCGATCTGCGTCTCCTTGAAATTGGCGACGATCCACGGATTGGGCTCCACGAGGGCAAAGAGAACCTGGCCCGCCTGGACGCGGTTGCCCGCCTCGACATTCCTGTTGCCGATGCGTCCGGCTGCCGGCGCGAGGATGGTCGCGTAGGCGAGCTTGCGCTTGGCGTCGGTGACGCCGGCCCTGAACGAGAGGGAGTTCGCCTTTGCGGAGAGGGCCTGCGCCTTCGCCTCCTCCAGCGAGGCCCTGGCCTCCCCGATGGACGCCTCCGCCACGCGCGTGTTCGCCTGCGCCGCGTCGAGCGCCGCCTGCGCGCCGCTGTAGGAGCTCTCGGCGTTGTCGACGTCCGACTGCGTGACGGCGCCACCTTCGCTGAAGAGCTGACGGGCGCGCCGGCGGTTTATCTCGGCGAGGTCGAGCTGCACTTTGGCCTCGGTGACCTGCGCCCCGGCGGCCGTCGAGCGTGCCTGCGCGCCCGCGAGCTGCGCCTGGGCCTGCGCGGCGGCCGCGCCCGCGCGCGCCTCGTCGGCCTCGGACTGGGCGAGCCCGGCCTCCTCCTTCTCGACCAGGATCTGGAACTCAAGGGGATCGAGCCGCACGAGCACGTCGCCCTGCGCCACCTCCTGGTTGTCGCTTGCGAGCACCTCCTTTACCGTCCCGTCGATCTGGGGGCTCACCTGGTGGACGTGGCCCTCCACGACGGCGTCGTCGGTCTCCTCGTAGAGGTACATCCTGTATGCGAAATGGCCGAGCCACGCGAGCGTGCCAACGATGGCGACCGATACGGCTATCCGCGCGGCCGCTCCCGTTCCCTTGCGCGGTATGGGCGACTGTGTCTTCGTGGATTGTGTCATGGTGGTGGGTTCCCCGCTGCGTGCTACTCGTGGGCCGTCGCCGCGGTCGCGTTCCTGCCGCGCCCGAGGAGGAGGAGAAGCGGGAGCGAGAGTGTGAAGGCCACGGCAACGTACATGAATATGTCGGCAAACGAAAGGAGCAGAGACTGCTGGTCCACCCCCACGTCGAGGAGCTTGAGCGCGCGCATGCGGATCCCCACGGGGTCCGAGCTCACCCTTGAGAGCGCCGCCCGCAGGCGGCCGAGGCGCGCGGCGAGGTCCGGGCTGCCGATGCCCTCGTGGACCACGAGCACGGCGCGGTGCACGGCCTGGCGGTAGGAGAGGGTGGAGGTGATCACGGCGATCCCGATGCTGCTTCCGAGCTGGCGGGTCAGGTTGTAGAAGCCGGCGCCGGAGGCCACCTTGTCCTTGGGCAGGTCCCCCAGGGTCGCGAGGCTGAGCGGCAGGAACATGATCGGGCTGCCGAGCCCGCGCAGGAACAGCGGCACGTAGAGGCTCATGGGGCTCGTGTCCGGGTTGATCGTCGCCAGCATGAGCGCCGCGGCGACGGTTATCACGGCCCCGATCGCGATCAGGAGCCTTGCGTCCACGCGGCCGGAGACCTTCCCCATCAGGATCATGGCGAAGGCGGCGGCCAAGGCGCTCGGCAGCTGCAGGATTCCGCTCTGCATCGCCGTGTAGTGCAGGTAGTCCTGCACGAAGACCGGCACGGCGAAGATGACGCCGTAGAGCCCCATGCCAAGGACAAGGGAATAGAGGCTGCCAGCCGAGAGCGCCCGGTAGCGCAGCGCCCGAAGGTCGACCGCCGGGAAGTCGATCGTGAGCTCCCGCCTGACGAACAGGGCGAGGCCCGTGACCGTCCCCACCGCCATGCACACGATGAGGCGGGAGCTGAACCAGTCGTCCTCCTGGCCCTGCTCGAGGAATGTCTGGAAGCACCCGAGCCCGATCGCGAGGAGCACGATGCCGATCCAGTCGACCCGGTCTCGGCTGATGTCCTGGCGGCGATCCCGGGGCAGGAACACGATCGTCATGAGCACCGCCAGGATTCCGAAGGGCAGGTTGATGAAGAATATCCAGCGCCAGCCCAGCGTGTCGGTCAGATAGCCCCCGAGCACCGGCCCGAGCGCCGGGCCCGAGATGACCCCGATCCCGAATATCGCCTGGGCGGCGGGCTGCTCCCACCGGGGGAATGCCTCGAACAGGATCGACTGCGCCTTCGCGAGAAGGCCGCCGCCGGAGAGCCCCTGCAGGACGCGCGCGAAAACCAGCATCGGGAGGTTGGCCGACATGCCGCAAAGGGCTGAGGACGCCGTGAAGCCGACCAGCGAGAACAGGAGGTACTGCCTGCGCCCGAACCTGTTGCTCAGCCACGCCGTGAGAGGGATGATGACAACGTTGGCGCACGCGTAGCCGGTCGAGACCCAGCCGGCCTCGGAGAGCGTCGCGCCGAGGTTCCCCTGGATGTCGGGCAGCGCGACGTTGACGATGCTCGTGTCGATCACCTCAAGGATGGCGCCCAGCGCCGCCGTGATCGCGATCACCCACTTGAGCACGCCGCGGTCAAGCAGGCGCACCGCGGAGGGCGACAGCAAGCTCCTGTCTGAGCCGTACAGGCCCGATTGCGCCCCGCTCATCGGACGGCTATTCCGTGGATGAAGGTGTCAACGCAGGCGTCTCGGTACTCGGACACGCTATAATCGCGCCTCGCGCCGGGCCCGGCGCGGCGCAGCACCGACGCGAAAATGGTCCCCGCAAGCATGTCGGCCGCGATCGGGGCGTTGAGCCCGGGGCGCGCCTCGCCCGATTTCGACGCGCGGGCCAGGCGCTCCACCAGGGCCTCCCTCATCGGCCAGAAGATCCCGTAGAGGGCCTGGTGCTGGCAGAGCCCGTGCCGGTGGATCTCGCCGACAATGGTGCGGATGAGCGGAAGGTTCTCGACCAGCTGCTCCTCGTAGCCGCGGGCGAACGCCGCAAGGTCGGCGCGCAGGCTGCGCCGCCCCGGGTGGCGCTCCGCGGGCTTGGGGGCGCGCTTTCCGAAGGCGCTCCCGACAACCGCCTCGATCAGGTGCTCCTTCGTCCCGAAATGCCGGAAGAGCGTCACCTCGTTCACGCCGGCCTCGCGGGAGATCGCGCGGGTGGTCGCGCCCTCGAGTCCGTCCCTGGCGAACACGCGCGCGGCCGCGCTAAGGAGCAGCTGGCGGGCCGGGGGGCGGCGGCGTCTCGGCTTGGTCGCGGGGTGCATGCAAGCAGTTGCTTGCATATTCCGCCAGGTGTGCGATTATTTCAAGTTACATCTTGAAGAAACACCTCCACATGACGGACCAAGGCGGTATGCGGCCCTCGCAGGGAAGGGGCAGCCCATGATGGCGCCCATCCTCATCGTTGGCGCGATGCTCGTGCTCGTCGTCTGGGACACCTCCGACGTTTGAAGCCGGCCCCCCGGGGGCGGCAATTGGGCCTTGCCGGGCGGTCCGGTCCCGAGCAGCTTGGCCACTCTTCCCGTGAAGATCGGATTCCTCGGAGGCAGTTTCGACCCCGTGCACTTCGGCCACCTGCTAGCCGCTCAGGACGCTTTTGAGCAGCACAGGCTGGACAGGCTCATCATCGTGCCGGCGGCTCAGGCGCCGATGAAGCCGAACGACGTCAAGTCCTCGGCGAACGACCGCCTCGCCATGCTGAGGGCGGCGACCGAGTGGGACACGCGCTTCGAGGTGTCGGACCTCGAGCTGCGCCGGGGCGGGGTCAGCTACACCATCGACTCCGCCCGGCATTTCCGGAAGCTGTACCCCAATGACGAGCTCTATTGGGTGATCGGGGGCGACCAGCTCCCGAGGATCCACCTGTGGAAGGACATAGGTGAGCTGGCGGGCCTCGTGGAGTTCATATTCCTCGAGCGGCCGGGATACCCGGTGAAGGCGACGCAGGACGTCCCGGGCCTGCGGCTTAACCGCTGCGACGGGCACCTGCTGGCGATCAGCTCGACCGAGCTGCGGGACCGCACCCGAAAGGGTCTCTCCCTGGACTACTTCGTTCCCCACAAGGCGATTGTTTACATCCGGGAGAAGGGGCTCTATCTCGACGAGCGTTGAAAGCACCCGATCCGAGATCCCTGCACCTGGTGAGGCTCTGCTGCCGCGCGCTCGATTCCAAGAAGGCTGGCGACCTGCGCGTCCTCGATGTCAGGGGTTACTCGTCGATCACCGACTACCTGGTGATCGCGACGGCGACCTCGGAACCCCATGTCAGGGCCCTGAGGATCGAGTTGGAGAAGGCGGTGGATTCGGCGAAGACGCACATCATAGGCTTTGAGACGGCCCGCGAGAGCGGCTGGGCGGTCATGGACGCCTTTGATGTCATGGTGCACATCTTCACGCCTGAACGCCGGGCCCGGTACTCTCTTGAAAGTCTCTGGCGGGACGGGAGGGAGGTCCCTGTCGAGGCAATGCTCTCGGATGGGAAGCGCCCCGCGAAAAAAGCGGCGCTTATTGCGAAAAAGCCGGCACGGAAAAAGCCGACGAATCGCAAATAATTATACTATAGACAGTTAGGTACTCAGGGCATGCCCCAAGGCTCCCTAGGGCACGTCTGGGCGGAATACGAAATTCTACGTAGTATTTTTGACAATAGCTTCTTGAAGGGGCATCCCAGGCGCCCTAACATGCAATTGCCCGAATTCCGGACACGTACATAATAAAACGATAACAAACATAACGTTAAGGCTCACGACATGAAGACTAAAAACAAGGGTTTTACCCTCGTTGAAATCATGATCGTCGTGGTAATCATAGGCCTTTTGGCTTCAATGGCTATCCCGGCGTTTCAGAAGGTCAGGACGAGTTCCCAGGACAAGGCTGTCCTGAACAATGCGAGGCAGCTTTCAGCCGCCTCTGATCAGTACTACCTCGAAAACGGCGCCTCCACCGTTACACTCAGCGACCTGCTCGGACCCACGTCCTACATCAAGGCGCTGAACACGGTGGCGAACGAGACGTACCCGACGTCCTTCACACAGGGGATCACGATAACGATCACCAGCGTCGCCGGCTCCCGTACGATCACGTATTCTCCGTAGGCAACGAGGATCTACGCATTTCCTAGCTATTGTATCCTATTGTATTAATTGGTCTTACGTCTTATTGAATAAAGGATGCAATGCGTGGTTTTACGTATTACTATTGTTTTAACTTGAGAGGAATTAACAGGAGAGGTTGAATGGTCAGATTGGAGACGTTTCAGCAGCTTCAGTCGGTAAATCATAAAACGATACAAGAATAAGGGTCACCAAATGAAAATGAATTGCAACAACACCAAGGGTTTCACCCTTGTCGAAATCATGATCGTCGTCGTCATCATCGGCCTACTGGCCGCCATGGCGATTCCCGCCTTCCAGAAGGTGCGCACGAACTCGCAGGACAAGGCCGTCTTGAACAACGCCCGCCAGCTCTCGGCAGGCGCCGACCAGTACTACCTCGAGAACGGTGTCTCGACGGTGACGCTGTCGGACCTCCTCGGGCCCACGTCCTACGTCAAGGCGCTCAACTCGGTCGCCAACGAGACGTACCCGTCGTCCTTCACGCAGGGGATCACGATCACGATCACCAGCGTCGCCGGCGTGCGCACAATCACCTACTCGCCCTAACAGGCGCGTTGCTCAGAGAAACCCGTAAATCATAGGATAATAATGAAGAATACACTGAAGAATACCAAGGGCTTCACCCTTGTTGAAATCATGATCGTCGTCGTCATCATCGGCCTACTGGCCGCCATGGCGATTCCCGCCTTCCAGAAGGTGCGCACGAACTCGCAGGACAAGGCCGTCCTGAACAACGCCCGCCAGCTCTCGGCAGGCGCCGACCAGTACTACCTCGAGAACGGTGTCTCGACGGTGACGCTGTCGGACCTCCTCGGGCCCACGTCCTACGTCAAGGCGCTCAACTCGGTCGCCAACGAGACGTACCCGTCGTCCTTCACGCAGGGGATCACGATCACGATCACCAGCGTCGCCGGCGTCCGTACGATCACCTACGCCCCGTAGTCGACATTTGGGGTAGGTATCCTCAACAATCAAAGCCGCCCGCTTAGCGTGGGCGGCTTTTTTTTGGCTATTCCCCACCGATGAACGCACCGTCATTCGCGCCGGTCCTGGCCGAGCGCAGGCTGTGGCTCTTTGTATTCGTCGCCGCGCTTTCCGCGGCCACGGGCTTCTTCCTGGTCCCGGACAAGCTGGCGCTCGGGATCGTGACCGACGCGGGCTACTGGTGCGTGCTGGCCGCATTCATCATTTTCATCGGGGCGCTGTGGCGGACCCTCAGGGACGACCTGGCCAGGGTCCTCGACGCGGGCCTGCGTGGGGCCGACTGGGCCTCCGTCGCCGTGGTCGCGCTCTGCGGGTCCGTCCTTCTCGTGCACGAGGCGTTCGGGTTCAAGATCGTGATGGACGAGCTCATGCTCCTGGGGACGTCCATGAACATGCACTTCACGCGGACGGTTCAGACCCCCTTCCGCGGCAGCGACATCCACGGGACCTTCGTGATCGTGGAGGGCAGGATGGACAAGAGGCCCCTCTTCTTCCCGTTCCTGGAGTCCGTCATCCACGACCTGGCGGGCTACAGGCCCGAGAACGCGTTCATCCTGAACGCCGTCCTCGTGTTCGTGTTCCTCGCGCTCGTGTTCGTCGCGGGCCGCAAGCTGGCCGGCAGGCGGGCGGGCTGGCTCGGGGTCATCCTGTTCGCGGGCCTGCCCCTTCTCGGTCAGAACGCGACGGGCGGCGGCTTCGAGCTCCTCAACCTCGTCATGATCCTCGCGACGCTCCTGCTCGGCGCCCGGTTCATCGAGAAGCGCGACGGGGCGTCGTTCACGGCCCTGTGCTACAGCGCCCTGCTCCTGACACAGGTGCGCTACGAGTCTGCTATTTTCCTAGTCCCGGTCGCCGCCATCATCCTCTGGGTCTGGTGGCGGGAGGGAAGGGCGATCCTCACATGGCCGGTCGTCGCCGCGCCCGTCCTCATGATCACGTGCGCCCTGCAGAACCGGATCTTTGACATCCAGACCTCGGCGTGGCAGCTGCAGAGCAAGCCCGGCTACTCGAAGCCCTTCTCCCTGTCCTACATCCCGGACAACCTCGCGCACGCGTCGGGATTCTTCTTCGGCAAGCCCACCGACCAGCCCAATTCCTACGTCCTGTCGGCGCTCGGGTGCGTCGCGGTCGCCTTCCTCGTCCTATTGATCGCAAAGCGCGTGAGGGCGCTCTCCGCCGAGACGCCGATGTCGGCCGCCACGATCCTCTTCTCCTTCGCGTTCGCGGCGCACTTCGGCCTCATGATGTGCTACTTCTGGGGGCACTTTGACGACCCCGTGATCCGGCGCCTCTCCCTGCCGACGCAGCTCTGGATGGTGCTCGCCGTCATGGCGGTTCTCACCCAGTTCCCGAAGCCCGCGGTCGTGCGCACCCTGCTGGTCGTGGCGGTCTTGGGCGTGATCACCCAGGGCATCCCGTCCATGGCTGCACACGCCTACAACCAGGAGTATCTGGCCGGCCTGGAGACGGCCTGGAGGCGCGAGTTCATCGCCGAGCAGCCGCGCAAGGACTACCTGATGATCGACAACGACTCGATCCTGTGGGTCGCGCACCAGGTCTCGGCGACCCCGGTGCTGTCGGCGACCAACCGGCGCGACGCGATCGTGTTCTTCATGAAGAACCACACGTTCTCGAACATCTTCGTGTTCCAGCGCTTCATGATAGACCCGGACACGGGCAAGATGACGCTGCGCGACGGCGACGACCTGGGCCCCGACTACGTGCTTGAGCCGGTCAAGGAGGAGCGCCTGGCCCTGCTCACGCTGACGCGCATCAGCAGGGTCGTGGAGATCAGGAGCGGCTCCAAAGTGCTCACCAAGCCCGAGCCGGACCACGTGGTCCCCAAGAATCCGGAGGAGATCGAGAAGATGCGCCAGGCCTACTTCCAGAACTTCCTGCGGCAGCTCCCGTGAGACGGCTCGCAGCGCTGATAGCCGCCTCCCCGCAGAGGGCGAGGCTTCTGCTCTTCCTGTTGAGCGGGGCGCTGGCGTCCGCCGTGGGCTTCCGCCTGGTGGGCCCCATAACGGCGGGCCACCTGATCATCGCCTGGGGCTACTACTACATCCTCGGCTTGTCGGCCGCCTTCGCCTTCTTCGCCGTGCGCGTGCTGCGCGAGAGGCGCGCGGTATGGGCGCAGTGGCTGCGCAGGCCCGGATGGGCCGGGGCTGCGATCGCGGGCGGCCTGTTGTTCGCCGCGTGGTCGGAGCCCTTCAGGCACAAGGTGCTCTTCGACGAGTACGTGATCCAGGGGACGGCCTACGAGATGCACGTCGCCAAGCAGGTGAGCACAGTCCTGCGCGCGTACGAGATCAACGGGACGTGGCTGCCGATCGACACGTTCCTGGACAAGCGCCCGTACTTCTTCCCCTTCCTCGTCTCCCTGCTCCACGACCTGGCGGGCTACAGGACCTCGAACCTCTTCATCGTGAACATGGCCTGCGCCGGGGCGCTCCTCGCGCTCCTGTACTGGCTCGCCCTGCAGATCGCCGGCAGGGGGCCCGCCCTTCTGGCGGTGGCCCTCTTCGCCACGATGCCGCTCTTCGCGCAGAACGCGACCGGCGCGGGCATGGACCTGCACAACGTCGCCATGATCGCGCTCGTCGCCTGCCTGGGCGTCCTGTACCTGCGCGTCCCCTCGGACGACCGGCTCACCCTGCTCGTCCTGGGCTCCGTGCTCCTCACGGAGAGCCGCTACGAGTCCGTGGTGTTTGTCTTGCCCGCGGCGGCCGTCGTCGTCGCGGGATGGCTAAAGGCGGGGCGCGTCATCCTGCCCTGGCCGGTCGTCCTCGCGCCGATCCTGCTCGTGCCCTGCGCCTTCCACCTGAGGGTCCTGGGCTCCGAGCCGATCTTCTGGCAGCTGCAGGAGGGCCAGACATCGGCGTTCGGATGGGAGAACATCGCCAAGAACTTCAGCGGCGACATGCGCTTCATGTTCAACCTCGGGCCCGGCCTCGCGAACTCCTGGTACCTGTCGGCGGCGGGGGCGTGCGGGCTTCTCTGGTGCGCCGCTCTCGCGTGGCGCCGCGCGCGAGCGCGCGGCCTGGCGGACCTGCCGGCGCCCGTGTTCGTCGCCGCGGCGTTCGGGGCCGGGGTCGCGCTGCACTTCTGCGTCCTCCTGTTCTACTGGTGGGCCCGCTTCGACGACCTGCTGGCCTCGCGCTTCTCGCTGCCGATATGCCTGTCCTGCGCGCTTCTGGCGGCGGCGCTGGCCCGGGGCCTCGAGGAGCGCCGCCTGCCCGGGGTGCGCATCCTGGCCGCGGGCCTGGGCGTCTGGATCCTCACCGGCGGGTTCCCCGCCATGGCGGCGAGGACCTACACGGACGAGAACCTGGTCATGCAGGAGCTCAACTGGGAGCACGGGCTGATTGCGTCGCGGCCGGGCCCGGTGCTCGTCATCACGAACCGCTCGACCATCCCCTTCGTGCTCTGGCACATCCCCGCGATCATAAGCGCCGTGGGCATGCAGAGGGGCGAGCAGATCCGCTACCACATGGGGCAGGGGACCTTCAGGGAGGTGCTGGTGGTGCAGAACATGAGGCCGACGACGCCCGACGGCGACTACGGGGTGGATCCCGGCGACCTGATGCCCCTGGGCTACCACCTGGAGACGATCGCCGAGAAGCGCTTCGGCGCCAACCTGGCCCGGGTGAGCCGCATCCTGTCTATCGACGCGCAGCCCGAGGGCCCGGCGGGCGCGCCTCAGGGGCCGGCGCGGCCCTCCCCGCTGCGGTTTATCAGCGAGATCCAGTCCTTGAGCGGCCCCTCGGTCGCCCCGGCGACCTCGCCGGCGCCCAGCCGGTAGATGAAGATCGAGTAGCCGACCACGGCGTCCGGCCGGCGCACCCGCAGGTAGTGGCACAGGCGCGCGAAGCGCAGGTGCAGGAAGCGGTCGCGGCTCGCCTTCCACTTGGCGGGCGATAGCTCGCGCTCCAGGCTCTCGCGCGCGGCCGGGTCGGACGCGTAGGCCGCGAAGGCCGGCTCGAACGTGCGCAGGAACACGTACTCCTTCTCCAGCTCAATGGTCCAGGGGCCCCGCACGGAGCTGTAGACCTGCTGGAGCATCGTTGCGCCGACGCAGTACAGGCCCGGTCCCAGGGGGATGTAGGGCTCGTCCTCGTGGAAGGTGTTTATGTAGGCCAGGCGCTTGGCCGGGATCCTGTAGTAGCGGGGCTCGCCGGTGCCGAAGTAGGCGAGGTACACGTCCTCCCCGGGCCTCGCGTTGCGCTCCAGCCAGGCCTTGAGCCCCGGCAGGTCCTGGCCCCAGTCGAGCGAGCTGTCGACCAGGTGCCTGTAGCCGCCGGCGGGCCCCCCGGCGAGCTCGTTGAAGTAGGCGATGTAGCTCGGGGCGACCAGGGCCGACTCGGCCGCGTGCCAGGCGACCAGAATCGCGGCCAGGGCGCCGCTGAGGCGCAGGGGCCGGGTGAAGAGCCGGCCCAGGGCCCCGGTGAGGATGTACAGCGGCGGGTACGCCGGCAGGAGGTGGCGGTGGCCGATATTGAGGTGGCTGGCGAGGGAAGCGGCCCAGTAGACGGCGAAGAGGGCCGCGAGCGGCGTGAACGGAAGCAGCGCCAGGAGCCGCGCCCGCGCTCCAGGCCCCTTTCTCAGGAGGGCGGCGGCGCCCAGCCCGAGGGATGCCGCGCACGCGGCCATCAGGGGCAGCGTCGTCTTCAGGGCGAAGGCCCAGAGGAAGAAGCTATGCCAGCCGGCGATGCTGTACTCGCCGTTCAGGAACGCCCCCCGCACCTGGGAGGTCTCGACGACGTAGGCGGCCCCGTAGAGGAACGCCTCGGGCAGGAGCCTGGCGTCGGCCACGCGGTGGATGACGGCCCCGATCCAGCCCGTGTGCGCGTACATGTCGGGCCACGACTCGATGAACTGGTCGGCGGGCGGCAGGGCCGGGTTGAACGCGCTGTAGCGGAAGCCGTAGAAGGCCCAGATGACGAGGACGGCCGCGGCCGCGTGGCCCAGGGCCGAGAGGACGACCCTCGGGATCCCGGCGCGCCCCGCCGCGACGAGGGCGAGCGCACACAGCGCCATCATCGGCAGCAGCAGCACCGCCGAGAACTTGGCGACGCAGGCGAGCCCGAAGACCGCCGCGGACAGGGCGAAGGGGCCGGCGCCGGGGGTCTGCAGGTGGCGCCACCAGGCCCCTACGCAGGCCAGCATGAAGAACGCCATGCACACGTCGGACGTGGCGTAGCCCCCGTGGGCGAGGAAGGAGGGGCTGAAGGCGTAGAAGGCGACGGAAACGAGCGCCCCCGGGTCGCCGAAGAGGCGACGGGACCAGGCGAACACGAGTGCGCCCAGGGCCACGCTCAGGAGCGCCGTCATGGCGCGCGCCGCCATGAGCCTGGGGAAGTGATCCTCGCCCGTCTCGTAGAAGAACTCGTGGCCCATGACCCACACGTCGCTCTTTCTCCAGTAGTCCTGGTCGAGCGTGGGGAACGTGGCGCCCCTTATCCAGGTGGGCAGCGCCACCCAGCGCTGCGCCAGGTTGCCGTTCTCGGGCTGCAGGCGGTAGTCGTCAAGGGCCCAGTAGCTGTAGCCGCCCGTCAGGTGGACGATCTCGTCCGAGGTCGTGCTCTGGTGCAGCTTGCTCGCGACCGCCATCACGAAGTGCAGGGCGAGGAGGGCCGCGGCGGCCGCCGGCGCCCATCGCAGGGTGGGGCGGGCGCTCATGGTATCGGGATCGGCTCGTAGAGGGCCCTCATCACCTCCTCGTCGCTGAGCCTGTAGACGAGGAAGGTGTACGACGGCCGGGCGAGCGGCTCGCGCCCGCGCAGGACGTGGCAGAGGCGCGCGAACTGGTACTCCTCGAAGGTGACGCCCTCGCGGTAGGTGAGCTTGCCGTGGGTGCGCTCGAGCTCGAGCACATGGGCGAGGAGGCCGCGGTAGGTGCTCTCCTTCGCAAGGTCCCAGGGGCCGCGCGCCTCGGTGTAGACCTGCTGGAACTGCGTCACGCTGATGATCCAGAGGCCGCCCGAGAGTATGGCGGGCGCCTTGCGCGGGCGCAGGTCGAAGTTGATGTCGCCCACCCGGGTGGCCCTGATCCCGTAGGTGTCCAGGTCGCCGGAGCCGAAGTACGAGATGAAGACGGGCCCCTTCTCGGGGTGCGCGTCCAGCCACCGCCGCAGCTCCGGCAGGTCCTGGCCCCAGTCAATCGAGCTGTCGACCACGTGCTTCCAGGCGTCCCCGGGGCCCACGAGCTCGTTGAAGTACTCCAGGTAGTGCGGCCGGATCCAGACGGACTCCGCCGCGAACCACGCCGCGAGCATGGCGGCCGCAACCCCCGACCAGCGAAGCGGCGCCGTCACCCAGGCCGCGGCGCCCGAGGCCATGACGAAGAGGACCGGATAGACGGGCATGATGTGGCGGTGGCCGATGTTCAGGCCGCTGCCCAGCGAGAACACCCAGTAGACCGCGAAGAGCGAGAGGAGCGGCGACCACTCGTAGAGGCGCCTGCGCCAGAGCGCCGCGTCGCGCTTCAGCGTCGCGGCCTGCAGGCCGGCCAGTGCCAGGAGCCCGAAGAGGGCCAGCGGCGTCTTCACGGCCGTCGTGTACGGGAAGTACTGCACCCAGCCGGTGCTGCGGTAGTCGCCGTTCAGGAACGCCTTGCGGTAGCGCGAGAACCGGTACGTGTGCGCGAAGCCGTAGATGTAGGACTCGGGCAGGAGCGTGTGGGCCCGGGCGAATCGAAGGACCGGGACCATCGGGCCGCCCTGGTCCTCGAGCACGTCCCAGCCGACCAGCGAGCGCACGCGGTTGGGCTCGTACTGCCTGTACATGGCGTAGCGGAAGCCGTACGAGGCCCAGATGACGGCGACCGCGATCGCGCACGCGGCGAGGGTCGCGACGACCAGCGCCGCGGCGACGCGCGCGCGCCCCGCGATGCGGCGGGGAAGGGGCCAGCCGGCCTCCAGGCCGGCCTCGCCCGCGACCCTGACGGCGAAAAGGATCGCGCACATGGCGGCGACGAGCGGCGCGGAGAACTTGGCGACGCAGAGAAGCCCCAGCGCGGCCCCGAAGAGGGCGAGGCGCGCCGGCGAGAGCCGGTGGGCCATGGCCCAGAAAGCCGTGGCGCACAAGAGGAACATGCAGGTCGCGGCCATGTCGCTCGTCACGAGCGCGCCGTTCCCGAGCATCGTCGGGCAGAACGCGAAAAGGAAGACGGCGAGCAGGGCCGCCTTGGAGCCCCCCAGGCGGCGCGCCCAGTAGAAGACGAGGGCGCCCGTCGCGACCCCGAAGAGGGCGATCATGCCGCGGCCGGCCCTGAGCATGCCCGGCAGGTCGTTGCCGCACTGGTAGAACCACTGGAAGCCCATGTCCCACACGTCGGATATCCGCCACGCGTTCTGGTCCAGGGCGGGGAACCTAAGGCCCCGTCCGAGGAGAGGCAGGGCGGCCCAGCGCTGCGGCAGGTTTCCGTTCTCGGGCTGCAGCCTGTAGTCGTTGGTGGTCCAGTAGGAGTAGCCCGCGGTCAGGTGTGCGATCTCGTCGCCCGTCGTGCACATGGTGTCCGAGACGCTGGTCGCCATCCACCAGTAGAGCGCAAGGACGGCCGCTGCCGCGGCTGCGACAAGGATCCGCTTCATGGCGAGCCGCTGGCGCGGCGCAGGCGCGACGCCGCCGCCTGGGCGAACGCCCCGATTGCGGCCGACTGCATGGCGATGAGCGGCAGCTGGTGGCGCTCGTTGTGGTTCACGAGGACGAAGGGAAGGAGCATCCCGAAGCCGATCGCGGCCGCCCAGGCGGCGGGCGGCGGCGGCCTCCCGGAACAAAGGAGCGCCGCAAGCAGGAGCGCCGCCACCGGCACGCCCGCGGTCACGTACCCTGCCGCCAGGGCGAGCGGTCCGCGGTAGGCCTGGTCGTAGGCGAGGCGCTTGAGGGCCCAGTCGCCCCAGGCGGACGGGCCGTCCTTAAGCCCCAGGGAGGCGAAGAGGGCCCGCTGCCGCCCAGGGGGGGCGTCTATCCTCGTCCAGTAGGCGCCCGAGGCGCCCGCGGCGAGGAGCTCGCCTGCGGCCGCGAGCCGGGCCACGTCGGTCGGGTCGAGCTGCGCCCGCGTGAACGCCCCGCCCCCCTCCCTCCTGCAGAAGACCGCGGCGTCGGTCGCCCGCCGCAGGACGTTGCCCGCGAAGTGCAGGGGATCGGCGCGCAGCGCGGCAAGCGACGGCGCGCGGAACGAGTCGATGTACGCCGCCTCGCCCAGCGCCGCGTAGCGCGCGAACTGGCCCGGGTCAAAGTAGGGCAGGGCGCGCAGCACGGCCTCCGTCCTGGGCAGGCCGTCGGGGGAGTCGACGTTGGCGAGGTGAAACTCGAACCAGAAGTTGGACTTGAGCGGGATCAGGCGCCCGAGCGCCGAGGCGTTGCGCCAGGTCCAAGCCGACACCACGAGGAGCGCGGCGGCGGCCGCCGCCGTGGGCACGGCGAGCGCCCGCGGGTCGCGGCGCAGGGGCCACGCGATGGCGAGGAGCACCAAAGCGGCCGCTGCGGCGAGGCCGGCGTTGTCCAGGGGCGCGAGGAGCGAGACGGCCACCAGGGCCGCGCCCGCGCGGCCCCGCGGATTCCTCGCGGCGCCAAGGGCCGCCCAGAGGAGGGTCGCGGAGAGCAGGATGTCCAGCCACGCCTCGCTTAGGACCTCGAGCGGCCCCGATGGCACGAGGGTCGCGTAGGCGAGGAACGACGCGGACGCGGCGGCGGCCGCCCAGGCCCCGAAGGGCTCCATGGCCGCGACAAGCAGGGCGTTCGCCGCGCCCAGGCCCAAGACCGTGAGGACGAGGAGGGCCTTCGCCGAGGCCGCGCTCTTCACGCCAAAGGCCAGGAACACGAGCGCCTCGATCCATGCCGGAAGGGGGGAAACCCAGGCGGTGGCGCCGGTCCCGCCGCCAAAGGGGTCGCTGAAGCCGCGGCCCTGGGCGAGCGCGGCCGCGACGTTGCCGGGCTCCGCCCAGTCGAGCATGCCGGGAGCCAGCCGCGGGAGGTTTCGCCAGAGGGCGGCCGCCACGATCACCAGCAGGCCCGACCATGCGAGGTGCCGGATTCGGGGCATGGGGCCTTCAGCGCCGCGGCGGCTTCACGATGTAGATCGGCCGCTGCTTCACCTCGTCGTAGACGCGGCCCAGGTACTCGCCCAGGACCCCGATGCCGATCAGCTGGATCCCCCCGAGGAACGTGACGAGCGACACGAGGGTCGTGAACCCCGTCGACGCCGTCTCGATGCCCAGGAGGCGCTTCACGATGAAGTAGAGGCCCAGGATGAACCCGAGCAGGCTCACCAGGATGCCGCTGTAGGTGAGGAAGCGCAGCGGCAGGTACGAGAAGCTGAAGAAGCCGTCGACCGCGTAGCGCACGAGCCGGCGCAGCGTCTGCTTGGGTCTGCCCGCGGCCCGCTCCTGGCGGTCGTAGGCCACGTCCGCCGTGGGGAAGCCGATCCAGGCCCGCAGGCCCGGGAAGAACCTGTTGCGCTCGGGCAGCTGCGCGAACGCCTCAAGCGCGGGCCCGCCGAGAAGGCCGAACGTGCCCGTGTTGGACTCGACGGGGATGTCCGTGAGCCTCCCGTAGAGGGAGTGGAAGAGGTCGAATCCCATGCGGCGGAGCCCGGTCTCGCTGCGCGAGGCCCGCACGGCCCGGACGACCTCGGCGCCCGAGCGCCACGCGGCGATCAGCTTTGGGATCAGCTCCGGGGGGTCCTGCAGGTCCGCGTCCATGGTGACGACGGCGTCGGCGCCCGCGGCGCGGGCGAGCCCCGCGGAGAGCGCGCTCTGGAAGCCGAAGTTGCGCGAGAGCTCGACCAGCTCGAAGCGGGGGTCGGCCGCGGCCTGGGCCCGGACGAGCTCCGCCGTGCGGTCGCGGCTGCCGTCGTCGACGAACACGACCCTCCACGCGAGGCCTGGCTGGCCCGCGAGGAGGCCGCCCAGCCGCGCCAGCAGCTCGGGCAGCACATGCTCCTCGTTGAAGACGGGGATCACGATGGCGACTGTCTCCTTGGAATCGGTCATTGGCTATGCGGGGCCCGGCTGCGATCGGACGGCGCGCAAGAGGGCTAGGCAGAGGAGTGCACCCATGAGCACCAGGACGAACGCGGGACGAGTGGGGAGAATGTCGGAAAAATACGCGTCGTGGGCGATGATTTTCTCAGCGAGGTTCTCCTGCGACACCCCCGAATACGTCGCGGACACCTCCAGGAGGCTGCGCCCGGGGGTGAGCCAGCGGTCGATTGCGAAGTCCTCGACGGCGAACTGCAGCGCGATCCCGAGGCAGAAGTCCGCGGCCCAGCCCGCGGCGAGGGCGGCGCGCCAAGCGGGACCAAGCGACGCCCACCGGGAGGCCAGGAAGGCGAGGGCCAGGAGGATGACCGGCTGCAGGCAGATGTGCGCGATCCCGTAGTGGTCCCGGTCCCCGTAGGCCGCAAGGCTTAAGGCCACGACGCACCCGAGGAATGCCGGCCAGAAGGCGCGCGCCCCCGCGGGCGCCGCCTTCCATGCCCGCGCCGCCTCGCGCAGGGTCGCGGCGAAGCCGACGCTCCCCAAGGCCAAGAGGAGGTTGAGCTGGTAGACGATGAAGGCCTGGTCGCGCAGCGCCCCCCAGGGGCTCGACTGCAGGAAGAGCGTGCCGTGGAAGCCGCGAAGCTGCGGCGGGATGAGGGTGTCGCGCAGGTTGAGCGCCATCTTGACCAGCAGGCTCCCCGGCACCTTCTGCATCATGGAGACCGTGGTGTTCGAGAGGAGCGTCGAGCGAAGCCCGTACTCGCCCGTGCTCCAGAGGAACCAGGGCAGCGCCACGCACGCCCCGGCGACCGCAGCGGCCGCCGCGCCTCCCCAGAGCCGGCCGCCCCGGCCGGATCGCCACGCCATGACGAGCCAGGCCGCCGCGGCCGCCGCGGCGTAGGGCCCGGCGGAGTAGTGGGTGACGAGCGCGCCCCCGAATAGAAGCCCGCACAGGGCCGCGCAAGGTCCCCTCTGCGGGCCGCCGTCGCGCACCCGCAGCAGGAAGTACAGCCCACCCAGGACGAACGCCGCCGCCTGGAGCTTGGTCCACGGGTACGTGGCGTTCTGGATGAAGAGGGGGTTGACCATCAGGATGAGCGCGGCCATCCGCGCCGCGCGGGCGCCGCCGAAGCGAAGCGCCAGGAGCCCCACCGGGAGGTACGCGAGGCTGCAGAGCGCGGTCGTCACGATCTGGTAGTGCGCGTAATCGACCGAGGTGAGGCGCAGGAAGCCCGCGGCCAGCACGTTCGCCAGGGGCGGTCGCGCCGGAAGCTGGTAGAGCCCGATGAAGGCCCGGTCGTGCCCCCACATCCGCAGGAAGTACAGCGCCCTCTCCCAGTGCTCGTAGGAGTCGCCCGTCCAGGCGCCGCCGGAGTAGTTCTTAACGAAGGAGAGGAAGGACACGCACCAGCCGGTGACCAGGAGCTGGCCGGCGGCGAGGCCGCGGGCGTCTGGGTCGCGCAGGATGGCCGCGAGGGCGCGCCGCCCGGCCACGAGGAAGGCCGCCGCCAGCGCTGGCGCGGCCCAGTAGCCCGACAGGGGGCAGCCCGTCGTGAAGACCGCCCAGTCGATCGCCCAGGCTGCGACAAGCGAAAGGAGGGCCCCCGCCGCCAGGGCCTCGGCGGGCGCAAGCCCCATGCGGTCAACCACCGGGCGCGACAGGCCCGCCGCGACGACGAGAACGAGGAGGAGGCAGGCGAGCGTCTCGGCGATCATGGGCGGGGCCCCGAAAGGGCACCGCACGGGGGCCCAAATGGCAACACCGTCTTCCTCGCCGACCCCCAATGGGCGGTTTGCCGTTGACGCTAGTAGGCGCCGATCGAGCCTAGGGTGAGGATGATATTGGCGAAACCGCGGCTCCTTGCGGGGGCCTTGCCCGGGTGTCCCGGCCGCCCCGCCGTCCTTCTCTGCGCGGTGCTGGCGTCTGCTTGCCTGGCGCCCGCGCGCGCGGCCTCGGCCGAGAGCCTCGGCTACCACGAGGTGAGGGTCGACGCGCAGGGGGGGATTGTCCCCTGGTACGGGGAAGGGCCGCCCGAGGCCTACGACCACGTGATCCGGCAGGTCTGGAGTTTCTGGATCACCATGAGGACATGCCCGAACGGGGTCCCGTACTACCTGCTTCACCAGGTCTGGAAAGCGGACAGGGACGACCCGAGGGGGCTTGGGGGGGACCAGATCAACATGGCGCTCTCGTCGTGGAACCTGCTCTACGGGTACCTGGGCGACCCCGCGGTCCATGACAACATGCGCCTGATGGCCGACTATTGGATGGCGCACGGGATAGCCCCCGAGGATCAGCTTTGGGGAGGGCTTCCCTATCCCTACAACTTGGACGAGCGCTCGGGCCGCTATGACGGGGACATGAGGGCGGGCCCCGGCTTCCTGCAACCCGACAAGGCGGCGAGCTTCGGGGCGGAGCTCGTGGTGCTGTACAAGGCGACGGGCGACCGGCGCTACCTGCAGCGGGCGATCCGGATCGCGGACAGGCTGGCGCGCAACGTTGCGCCCGGCGACGAGGCGAACTCGCCCTGGCCCTTCCGCGTTAACAGCGCCACGGGAAAGGTCCACGAGGAGCTCAACGACCGCGACCACCTCGTCTACAGGGCGTCCTACACGACCAACTGGACGGGGGCGCTGCGGCTCTTCGACGAGCTCGCGGCCCTGAACGAAGGCCAGCCGGGCAAGTACCGTGAGACGTCCCGGCTCGTCACCGACTGGCTCAAGAAATACCCCCTGAGGAACAACCGCTGGGGCCCCTTCTTCGAGGACGTGAGCACGAAGGACTATTCCGACACGGAGATCAACGCCGACACGCTCGCGGCCTACATCCTGGAGCACCCGGGCTGGGATCCCGAGTGGAGGGCGAAGGCGAGGGGCATCCTCGACTGGTCATACGGCAGGTTTGCGAACCATGAGGCGGACAAGTGGCGCGTGGTCGTCATCAACGAGCAGACGCAGTTCCCCGTACCCGGCAACAGCCACACCTCGCGGCACGCCGCCGTGGAGCTGCTCTACGCCGAGAGGACCGGGGACTGGTCCGCAAGGCCTGCGGCGATCCGGAGGCTCAACTGGGCCACCTACTGGGTGGATGGCGACGGCAAGAACCAGTACCCGAGGGACGACAACTGGCTCACGGACGGCTACGGGGACTTCGTGCGCCATTACATCCGCGCGATGGCCTCGGACCCGCAGCTGGCGCCGGACAACCAGGTGCACCTGCTGCGCACCTCCTCGGTGATCCGGTCGATCGAGTACGGGGAATCCCGGATACGGTATGAAAAGTTCGATGCGGATTCCGAGGAGCTGTTCAAGCTGGGGTCGTGCTCCCCTTCTGAAATTGAGGGGGCCACGGTGACATGGGATCCTTCCAGCCATGTCCTGCGCGTCCACTCCAAGAGCCGCAGCGTGCTCATAGGGCTCGTACGCTGACGCGCCGCATCGGGGTGCAGGCGGATCCTTGTGAACACCCGTATCCCGTCGCAAGCGTCACGCACAAATAGGCGCGACGCCGTCAGGGCAGCCTCAAGAGCAGCAACGCCCAGTCCAGCCGGTCCGGCGTAGGTGGCGATGTCCATACCGGGCCATTGACTAGCGGCAGCGGAATTATCTCGCCCGTGGACGCACCGAACCACTGCGCCGAATACGTTCCAGCCTCGAGATGGATGGTCACTTTCCCCTCCTTGGGTAGGTAAACGGCATAAATCTCTCCGGGCCTCGCAAGGCAATAGGCGCCGTTGTCGACCAGCTCATCGTGCGGGTTTGTCTTCCACCACTCGAAGCTGGAAAAAAAATCAACGATGTGTCCGAAACCGATAAACATGGTCATGGAGTCATCACCGCGCCCGTTCAGCCATCCACCGCCGGTGTCGGGGAAGATATTTGTGCCGCGCCTTGCACTCTCACCGACGAGTTGGTACCCGCCGGCCATATAGATGTCCCAGGCGGTACGACGCAGCACGTCTGCAGAGTCCAGACCGGGACCCGGCGCCCACATGGGGTAATGGTCTTCGTAACCGTACTCCTCGTTGGCCTGGGGAATTATCCGGCCCGTCCTCTCCTGGGCTTCGCGCTGCCTGAGGATGTACGCGTGCTGATTGCGCGACCACTCCTGAAATGAAGTGAAGTCGAACCAATCCGAGGTCCTGTCCTGGTGCACGTCTTCAACCGGGTGGCTGGTGGCGAGGTGCTTGTACGGATCCCAACTCTTGATCAGCGTGCCCGTCTGGTGAGTCCATTCGTCCGAACGATAGCGCTCCAGGTCATCACCTAGGTCCCAGGTGATGTTCGAAAACGCCCCGAACCGGGCGATGGCATAGCGAATGAATCGGTATTCATCGTCGCTGCCCGCCTTGGGGTGAACCTTGTTGTCATTCATATCCAGGACGAGCGACATGATCACGTCCCGGTCCCGCGCAAAGCGGATTGCGCGCTCAAACTTGCGCCAATACTCCAGATCGAACCGCGTGTAATCGAAGCCTGGATGATACATGTCGTTGGCCTGCTGGGCCGGCCACGGAGTTGGAAAGGTGGTGAAATTGTCCCCGTTCATCACGGGTTCCCCGAAGAACACGTCTTCCCGCCCGGCGATCGTCACGCGGATCCGGTTAACCTTGAGGCGATGTAGGCGGTCGATGGAATAATCGATGATGCGCTCGTCCTTCCAGCCGATCAAAAAATAGGCCGTCGTCCCGTTGAAGAAATAATGCTCGCCTGTTCCCTCCCAGATGAAATGCCAGGGATACTTGGGATCGACGCGAATGGGGCCGCGCCGGTGGCTGGTGGATGCCCGGAACAATCCCGATTGGGTCGACTCGAAGCTGCCCTGGCGGTAGGTCAGCACGTAGGTGTAGTCTCCCGGTGAGGAGGGCATGAAACGGATCCGAAAGACGCTGCCGTCGGCCGAATCGCAGAACCCCGCGACCTCGTAGCGCTCGGTTCCGCCGGCCTTCACAAAGGTCCCGCTGAGGGCGGCATCGGTGAACGGGTTGGGCGCGTCAGGGCGTTCCACATCGGCGGCGACCTCCACAAGATCGTAAGCTTCGATTTCCTTCGGGGCCTGCGTAAACGTGACCTTCAGCGGGCTACCCGGCAGTGTTGGCGCCCAAACTGCCGGCAATAGCCAGGCCAGTCTCAGAGTGAGGCAGCGAGACATGCATTCCTTGAGGATTCGCGTTTTCATGATGATGAGCCCGATGCGGTATACTCGAGGCGAGCTTTTCACACAAATGCAATTGGGAAGCGCTTGGCCTGGGTGTTCCGTATAAGAAAGGGCCCCGCGTATCTTGGGGCTCTTTGATTAACATGGAGGAGCACGAAAAGTAACCAAGACTACTGGAATCGGCCAATGGAGCGTCAATCCGCCGCAAAGCCTGCGGGCGCGATGCTGACCGGATCCCCATTTTCGCACCGCCCTCAGAGTCGGTCTGCGCAAAGACCGGATTTGCAAAAGGGACTGTCGCGGCGCCATGCTCGACTGCTATTATCGGAATGCCGCTTCAGCATACGTTTGAGTCATTGGACGACGCGCCGTAGATCCTGAACATCCCGCCATGAAAAGACTCAAGGTTGTCGGCCTGAACTTCGATCACATGCACATGGGCGATCTGCTGCGCAAATGCCGCGAGCATCCCGGCGTGGAGATCGCGGGCATCTGTGACGATGACCCCGCGCGAATGCAGGCGGCGATGGCTGATCTTCAAATCCCGTCCGCCCGCGTGTTTACCGATCCGCATCGCTGTCTCGAGGCTACAGAGCCCGATTTCGTGATCCTCTGTCCGGCAACGGCCCGGCACGCCGACTATGTCGAGCTGGTGGCGCCTTATCGCGTTCATATGCTCGTCGAGAAGCCGTTTGCGGCGACATTGCGCGACGCGGATCGGATGATCGCGGCGGCGAAGAGGGCAACGCGGCTTCTCGCAATAAACTGGCCGCTTCGGTGGTATCCGAGCCATGTCACGGCGCACAGGCTCCTGCGCGAGGGCCGGATCGGCGCGCTACAGGAGGTGCACTATTACGATGGCAACCGCGGCCCGCTCTGGCATACGGCGGACAAGATTGAGACGACGCCGACGGCCGCGATGAAACGGAAGAGCTGGTTCTATGAGGCGAAACAAGGCGGCGGTTCACTGCTCGATTATCTGGGCTACGGCACGACGCTCGGCACGTGGTATCACGAAGGCAGGAAACCGATCGAGGTGACGGCCGTGGTCGATCGGCCGCGAGGACTTGAAATCGATGAGCACAGCGTGACGATAGCGCGCTACCTGACGGGGCTCTCGAAATTCGAGACCCGGTGGGGCACCTTCACCGATCCGTGGACGCATCAGCCGCAGCCCAAGTGCGGGTTCGTCCTGAAGGCTGAGGACGGCACGATCAGCTCCTACGACTACGAGCCGACGATTCGCGTGCAGACGCGCGCCGATCCGCGCGGCGAGGACATCGCGGTGGACGAGCTGAAGCCGCCGTTCCAAGACCCGATCCAGTATTTCATTCACTGCATTAACGAGGGCCTGCCCGTCGAGGGGCCGCTTTCGCCGAAGATCGCGCGAATCGGTCAGCAGATCGTCGACAGCGCGGTGCGCAGCGCGCGGATGCGAAAGACGGTGGAGCTCATTGAATGACGCAATGAGCGAGTCGACGCCCAGCAGCGGTTACGGATTGAGCGCGATCCCGGCGGCGATGGCGATGGCCGCACCCGTTCTCAACTACCTGCCACCGTGCCCGCGCAGGTATCGGCCGAAGATCGCGCTGATCGGCTGCGGCGCGATCTCCGAATACCATCTAAGGGCCTATCGCGCGATGGGGCTCGACGTGGTGGCGTTGTGCGACCGCGATCCGGTGCGCTCCGAGAGGCGTCGAAGCGAGTTCTATCCCGGCGCGGCCTTGTCCAGCGACTACCGCGAGGTGCTGCGGCGAAACGACGTCGAGGTGGTCGACATCGCGCTGCACCCGGCCGAGCGCGCCGAGGTAATCGAGGCGGCGCTGCGAGCGCGCAAACACGTCCTAAGCCAGAAGCCCTTTGTGCTGGATCTTGATGTCGGCGAGCGGTTCGTCGCGCTCGCGACGGAGCATGACGTGAAGCTTGCCGTCAATCAGAACGGCCGCTGGGCGCCGCACTTCAGCTATCTGACCGCCGCGGTGCGCAGCGGCTTGATCGGCGAGGTGGCGAGCGTGGACTTCACATTGCACTGGGACCATACCTGGACCGCGGGTACGAGGTTCGAGGAGCTGCATCATCTCGTCCTGCTCGATTTCGGCATCCATTGGTTCGACATGACCGTGCGGCTTTTGCAGGGCCGGCGCCCGGAGCGCGTTTGGGCGTCTGTTGCGCGTAGCACGTTTCAGAAAATGAAGCCTCCGATGCTCGCGCACGTCGGGGTCGATTATCCCGGGGCTCAAGTGCGGCTGAGTTTCAACGGCCACGTGCGGCTCGGGCAGGAGGACCGCACCGTCATCGCCGGCAGCTCCGGCACCTTACGCAGTTTCGGGCCCAGCTTGTCGGAGCAGTCGGTTACAGTGTACACCCCGGCTTGTCAGGCGACGCCAAAGCTTGAGGGAACGTGGTTCACAAATGGCTTCATGGGCGCCATGGGCGAATTGCTCTGCGCTATCGAGGAACGGCGCGAACCCGAAAACGCCGCGGCGGGGAATCTCGACAGTCTTGCGCTGGCCTTTGCCGCTATGGTTTCCGCTGACACCGGCCAGCCACAAATCCCCGGAGCGGTTCGGCGAATCAAGGCGTGAGGGCGAGAACCTTTGTCCCATGAAAAACACGATATCGTTCATGAGCGCCAACTATGTTGCGCGCGAAGTTGGCTGGCACATGCCCGGCGGCTGGATGCAGGGCGACTGTGCCGCCAACGCCTGGTTTTCACCGGTCGAAACTTTTCCCGAACGCTTCGATGGTCTGCTGCGATCGGTTAAGGCGTTGGAATTCGATGCGTGCGATATCTGGACGGCACATCTGAACTGGTCGTGGGCGACGGACCGGCATCTGTCCGCGACCCGCGAATTATTAAAGAGGCATGGGATGACGGTGCCGAGCTTGGCTGGCGGGTTTGGCGAGACGCTCGAAGAACTCCGTGCCGCCTGCCGCGTGGCGCAGGCTGTCGGGGCGCCGGTGCTCGGGGGCGGGACGCCGCTCCTCGCCAAACAACGCAGCGGACTCGTTGCCGTGCTGCGCGAGCACAGACTCAGGCTCGGCGTTGAGAATCATCAGGAGAAAACGCCGCAGGAATTATTGGAGCGATTCGGGCAGGGCGACGAGGACGTTGTCGGTGCGGCGGTCGACACCGGTTGGTTCGGAACGCAGGGTTGTGATTCGGCGCAGGCGCTCGAGGTGCTAGCGCCGCGGCTCTTCCAGGTGCACTTAAAGGACGTCAAGGCGCGGCGAAAGGAGAAGGCCGGCTTCCAGTTGATCGACGCGGGACACGAAACCTGCCGGCTCGGCGGAGGAATCGTTCCAATTGCTGAGTGCGTGCGCGCGCTGAAACGGCACGGCTATGGCGACTCGATCGCGATCGAGCACGAGCCGGAGGACTTCGATCCGGGCGAAGACTGCGTGGCCAGTCTTCACTATGTGAGGGAGCTTTTGGCAAGATAGCTCATGAGCAAACGCACCTTGGGCGCGGTGATTGTCGGCTGTGGAAACAGTCGAACGCTCGAGCGTTCAACACGGCGAACGTGTCACGCCTGAGACTTCGTTCGCTACGCCGGCGCCGATGCAGTGCGCGACCTGATGCACTCGGACGAAACATACCATGGAGGCCATGAGCGCGAACGAGATTCCGATCCCGGCCGGGAGAACTCATTGCACGACGCTGCGCGGCACGGGAGACACGGTCGCTATGGTATCACGGCCACATCAGCTCGTGCATCCGACGGGGAAATTACGCACAGAGTTGCACAATGTGTGATCATTCTGGGATGCTCTAGGTTGTTCTCCTTGAATGGACGAAAGGTACTTTAGCTTGGAAGAAGCAATTGCGGATTCGGGTTTCCAATGACCGGGATGTGCGACCGGCGGCAGATTGATTGACGCCGGCAGGCTGCATTGTGCAGACGCAATGCCTGGACAGGGCAGCCGATTGCGCGCCGAAACCCGCAGTAAGGAATTGTAAGGTGTCGGCGGATAGGCTTGTGTGGCGTTTGGTTGGGACTGCCGCGACCGAAATGCCTGGAATCCTCCTTCATGAAGCCGTTCGCGAGCGCCGCCTTGTCTGCGACGGGGCAATGGGCACCGAGCTTGTGCTCGCCGGCCTCGAGCAGGGTGGGTGCGGCGAGGCCTGGAACCTGAGTCATCCCGAGCGGGTGCTCTTGATCCAGAGGCGGTATGTCGAGGCGGGCGCGGACTGCCTGATTACGAACACGTTCGGCGCGAACCGCATCAGGCTCGCGCCGCATGGCCACGGGGCGCAGCTGGAGGAGATCAACAGGGCCGGAGCTCGGATCGCGCGCGAGGCATTTGAAGGCCGGCCCGGTTTTGTGCTGGGCGACATTGGGCCGCTCGGCGCGATCCTGGAGCCCACCGGCGATTTCCCCTTGGCGGAGGCGAAGGTGGCGCTTGAGGAGCAAGCCGGCGCGCTCGTGGGAGCCGGCGTCGATGCGATCATCATCGAAACTCAGACTGCGCTCGATGAGCTAGGCATCGCAATCGACGCGGCCAGGAGGGCGGGCGCGCCGTGCGTCATCGCGTCGCTGGCCTACGACCTGTTGCAGGACGGGGCCTCCTACCGGACGATGATGGGCGTCTCGCCCGAGCAGGCGGCGCGGTTTGTCGAGGAAAGGGGCGCGCACTTCGTGGCGCTCAACTGCGGCACGGGAATGGACATGGCGGGGGCAGCGAGGGTTGCGCGCCTCTACCGGCAGAACTCCAGGCTTCCCATGATGGTGCAGCCGAATGCGGGCCGGCCCATCATCGAGAACCACAAGGCCGTCTACAGGCAGGGTCCCTGCGACATGGCCCGTGAGGTTCCCGAGGTCCTGGAGGCTGGCGTCAGGATCGTCGGCTCCTGCTGCGGGAGCACGCCAGAGCACACCAGGCAGATCCGGCGGATGGTCGACCAGTTCCGCCCGGGCGCGGGGTGATGGCGCCCGGAGCCCCCGGGGATTCCCGTCGCCCGCCGGCCTCCCTCATCGCGGAACGATGGGCCGGCAGAGCGCGGCCAGATTCGCGGGCGGTGTCGATGCGGGAATCTCGCAGCCGGCGGCCACCATGAATGGCTCGCCGGCCTCGGCGTAGCATTGGCGCACGGCGGAGGCGATGGCCTCCGGCGATCCGCGCATCACGCACGCGACCGGGTCGACGTTTCCTGCCAGCACGATGTTCGGGCCCAGCACCCGCCGTGCCTCGGCGAGGCTTACCATGTGGTCGATGTCGACGATATCGAGGCCGAGGCTCGCGATGCCGGACAGCAGGTGCCTGATGTTTCCGCAAATGTGGAGCCGGACGCGCGCGCGCATCTCATGCACCGCCGCCACGAGCCGCCTCTCGTGCGGAAGGATGAGGGATTCGTAAAGCTTCGCCGACACCTGGCTGGCGACGGCATCGCCGATGCCGACCGTGTCGGCGCCGGCGGCCACCTGCGCCCTGGCAAAGTCAATTGCCGTGTCGACGCAACGGGCCATCAGCGCGCTCGCATAGGCCGGGTCGTCGAGCAAATCGACGAAGAAATTGGAAACCCCGCGCAGGTCGGCCGCCTCGGCCGCGGGTCCCTCCACCCATCCCATGATGGAATAGCGGCCGCCGGCCCGCGCCTTGTAGGCGGACACGGCGTCGACGCGGTCGCGCATGCGCGGCGCCTTGAGGGGATCGGGCCGCGAAAGCCTGGCGAGATCCGGATCCTCCTCCAGCGGCGGCTTCAGGCAAATGGGCACGCCGTTTCGCGGGAACTCGATCGGCGCGCCGAACCCCGCCGTCTCCCGGTAGGGGTCGGATATCGCGCTGAGCTGGTCGATGCCGAACTCCTCGGCGCAGCGCAGGTTGGCCTCGACCAGCACGCGATGGTCCGACGCGAAGGCGCCGTAATAGGAGCCGATGTGCTCGGCGGCGAACTGCATCAGGATGGGCATGCGCGGCAGCATGTCGGGGCGGCCCCCCTCCAGCACCGCCATGTAGCGTTCACGGGGCTCCATGGGATTTAGGCGTGCGCTGCGCTGGGGGGAAGGTCTGGCGGTCTCACGCGGACTCGACGAGCGCGCGGGCCTTCTCGGCCGCCGAGGCCGCGTCGGGGGCAAAGCCGTCGGCGCCGACCTCATCGGCAAACTGCTGGCTGATCGGCGCTCCGCCCACCATGATCTTGACGGGCGGGCATCCGGCGGAGCGGATGGCCCGCACGGTTTCCACCATGGCCGGCATTGTCGTGGTGAGCAGCGCGGACAGGCCGACCAGGTGTGGGCGGTGCTCGTTTATCGCGCTCACGAACTTGGTGGCGGGCACGTTGCTGCCCAGGTCTATGACGCGGAAGTTGGACCCCCTCCACATGACCGCGACCAGGTTCTTGCCGATGTCGTGCAGGTCGCCCTGCACGGTGCCGATCAGGGCCGTGTACTTGGGCGTGATGCCCGCGGCGACAAGCCGCGGCTCCAGCACGCCCATCGCCTCCTTCATCGCCCGGGCCGCGACGAGCATCTCGGGCACGAAGATCTCGTTGCTCTTGAATCTCTCGCCCACGGCGGCCATCGCGGGAACCAGCGCCTTGTCCACGATGTCGCCGGGATTGGCTCCCTCGTCGAGCGCCCGCTGGGCGAGGGCCCTGGCATCCTTGTTCTTCCCGTCTATGACGGCTTGGTACAGTTGCTCGAGCGTTGTCATTGTTGTTGGGGGGTTGTCGGGGGCGCCTGAAGTCTAGCAGAAACGGGGGCCTTGGGGCACGACGGAACATCGGCCGCGTGGGCGAGTGTCGTTCATGTCAGGGAAGGACCAGGTTGTCGATATAGGCGTCCTCAAATCCGGGCTGCAGATTGAGCTCGACCGCCTCCATGGCCCGGCACGCGCCGGCCATCTCCCCGAGCAGGCTGCGGTCGTTCAGCACGAGGTAGGCGCCGCCGAGCGACGTGTTGCCGACCACCTGGACCTGGCCGGCCCCAAAGCCCGCGAGAAGGCCGCATCCAATGGCGTGCTCGAGGGATAGGTGAAAACCGAAGCCGCCGGCGAGATAGATCCTCCTAAAGTCGGCCGGTGCCTTTCCGAGCAAATGCAACAGCGTCGAAGTGCCGGCCGCGATGGCGGCCTTCGCCTGCAGGAGGCGGGCAATATCCAGTTCGGAGATCCAGATCGCGCCCGTGGAGGCGCTTGCATTAAGCCTCAGCCTGCGTCCGTAGGTGCCGGCCTCGATCGCATCGCCGGCGCGAGAGCAAAACGCGCCGTCAAACCGGCCATTGGCCTGCAGGATGCCCAGGCGGCGCGCCTCCCAGAGAAAGTCCACGTATGCCGAACCGCAGATGCCCAGCGGCCGGTCGGCCGCGCCGATGAGCCCAAGCTCGGCCGCGAAGGGACCGGTGCGCAGCCGTATGCGCTCGATCGCGCCCCGGACGGCGCGCGTGCCGCTCGTGAGGCCGGAGCCCTCGAATGCGGGCCCCGCCGCCGTCGCGCATCCGACCAGCCGGTCGCCGACCTTCGCGATGATCTCGCCGTTGGTGCCCACGTCGATCAGCAGCGCCGGACCCTCGTCGTAGATCATGCCCGTGGCGACCATGCCGGCGGCAAGGTCCGCCCCCACGTAGGCCGCGGGCCCCGGCAGGAGGTGCACCTGGGCGGCGCTCCCACCGAACGCGAGCCCGACATCCCTCGGCGAATACGTGCGGTGCCCGAGAAACGCGGGCCGGAACGGGTGGACTCCCATGGGCGTCGGGTCCACGCCGGCCAGCAGGTGCAGCATCGTGGTGTTCCCCGCGACGGCCATCGCGCCGACATCGCCCGGCGCCACGCCGCATTGGCCGCACGCCTCCCTCAGGAGCGGTGTGATGGTCTCGGCGGCGACCGCGCGCTGCAGCTGCCCGAGCGCCTCGGGATCGGCGCTGCAGCGCTGGATGCGCGTGATGACGTCCTCACCGAAGCGGATCTGGGCGTTGAACGACGAGGCGTCACCGACCACGGCGCCTGTCCCGAGGTCGCACAGCAGCAGGGCGACCGTGGTCGTTCCGACGTCCACGGCCGCGCCGTAGCGCACCCCTGGGACGAGCGGGTCGCGTGCCCAGGGGATGTTGATGCGGAACTCCGCCACGACCGCGGGATCGTGGCGCAGCAGCGAGCCCGCCGGCAGCGCGATCTCGACATCCTCCCCGCGCAGGCGCATCTGGCATGACCTGAGGCGGGCGGCGCCGGCGGCGACGCGGGCCCCGTCGGCGGCGCGGCCGAGCGAGCCGGCGCGAAGCTCGATCTCGCAGCCCCCGCACAGCCCGCGACCGCCGCAGCGCGTGTTCAGCGGGAAGCCCCTGAGCCTGAGCACCTCGGAGAGGGGCAGCGACGCCTCGGCTCCCGCTACGGCCAGCTCGTGGCGCCCGTCCGGGGTTTGCAGGCCGATGTGTTCGGCGGTCACGGTCCCTCGTGAGGCGATTGTCAGGCTCTCCGCTCCGCGGGGATGGCCTTGATTATGGCTGCGTCAACACTGTGCGCGATCCGCTCGCCCGGGCGCACGACGAGGAACCGCTCGCTGTCCCACGGCCCGTGCAGCAGGTCGCGCAGGAGCGTGGCGTCTCCCGCATGGTGCCTGAAGCGCCAGCCAAGGGACTGGGCGCAGCGCTCGGAGTACTTCCGGTCCTTATCATCGCCGGGCAGGGCCAGGTCGGTGTGGCCGGCGACCGAGTGCTGCGCGAAGGCGCACCGTTCCATCTCCATCAGCGCCTCGGCCTCCTCCGCGCCGAACCGCGCGGTGTACTCGGCCCGCAGCTTCGCCTCCCGCTCCGGGCCCGGCACACGCTGGGCCTTGTTCCAGCCCGGCGAGTACCAGTAGGTCCCGGGCTCCTCGCGCATGATGGCGGCGTAGCGCTCCTTGCTGCCAAGAAACAGGGTTATGCAGTCGTGCGCCCGGGCGACCACGAGGCTGCAGCGGCGCGGGGCGAGGTCCACGAGCGCGAGGCCGCAGAGTCCGTACGCAAGCGCCACCTGCTCTACCGCCGGGTCATCCTCGGCGCGTGCGATGGCGCCCGCGAGCAGCGAGCGCAGCTTGGTAGGCTGGTCGTGCAGGCCGATCTCGAAGAACTCCCGGCGCACGATGTGCGCGGCCCCCGTGGAGAGCGCCTCTATCTCCGCCTCGAGCACGCGGCAGGCGATGAGGGCCGTGTTGACCCCGGGCGGTTGGAGGGGGGCGGTGGGCAGGGGCGTCACGGGTGCGGCCTTAGCCGCCCGCGCTGTCGCGGATGGCGCGGAACATGGCGAGCATCTTCTCCACGGAAGTCGGCCCCTGGACGTTGTGAATGGCATTGAAGACGAATCCCCCGCCGGCTGCAAAGATGTCGATCCGCTCCCGGCACTCCCGGTAGATCTCGTCGGGCGTTCCGAAGGGCAGCGTGTGCTGCGTGTCGACGCCGCCCCCCCAGAAGGTTATGTCGCGGCCGAACTCACTCTTCAGCCGGGCCGGGTCCATCTCCGCGGCCGAGCACTGCACGGGGTTCAGGATGTCAAAGCCCGAGGCTATGAAGTCCGGGAGGAGCGGGTAGACGTCGCCGCAGGAGTGAATGAACGTCTTCCAGGACGAGTGGCGGTGGATCAGGTCGTTTAGCCGGCGGTGGAAGGGCTGGTAGAGCGTGCGGTAGGCCCCCCTCGAGATGAATGGCCCGCGCTGCGTGCCGAAATCCGTGCCGGTGAGAAGCGCCACCTGCACCGAGTCGCCGAAGAGGCCGATGAGCGTTAGAAGATTGCGCTCCGCGATGGCGCATTGCCGGTCGAATACCTCCAGCACAAAGTCCTGCCGCGCCACGGTGGAGACATACCACTCCTCGATGTCGCGGATGCCCCTTGGGTTCTTGAGGAAGGGTGCCGGGACGAGCGCGATGTCGCCGAAGGCGGCGCCCGGGATCACCAGGAGGGCCCCCAGGTCGCCGTGCTCGTCGAGCCAGCGCCTCTGGGCGCGATAGAACTCGAGGTCGGCGTCGTCAAGCGGCGCAAACTCCTCAAGGTTGTCCGCGGGGTCGAGCCGGTCGTCGTCAATGGGCGGCTGGCGGATGATCGAATCGAAGAAATAGCCGCCTGCGGGCATATGCCCGCTCGGTCGCACCGAGGTGTCGCCCTCAGGGTACATATGCCAGCCGGCGTCCGGGGCGCGCGTGACGTTGAACTGGCCCGGCACGAGGCACTCGGTCCCGTCGAAGAGGGTGAACGGCTTCCAGTCGCGGGACTCGGTCCCGAAGATGGACTTGCGGCCCGGGATTCCAATGACGTCGATCGGAAGGGCCGCGCGAAGTTGGTCGTCGATTTCGCCGAGCATCTGGTAGGGCTCGTTGACCTTTACCCTGAAGCCCGTGTCTCCAAGCAGGTGGCGCCGCAGGCGGGTCACGGCCGACACGTGCATGCCGGTGACAAAGGAGGCGCCGAAGTCGACGGCGACCCGGTCGGTGGACCGATGGTCCAGGGAAGCGGCGAGTCGATCGCGTCCAGTCATGTGTATTTCCAGCGAGCGCGTCCGGGGGGCCAAGACCCGGCCGGATCAGGACATCTCCCAAGCAATAGGGGAGACTTGTCGCGGCGGGCCCATACGGCAAGCCCAAGGCCGTGCGGGTCCGGCTCCGGGAGGGTCAACTGCCACGGCGACGACCGCATTTCCCTTTCTTGGGAGAGGGGGGATGGGCCCATCAGCAGGCGCAGGAGGCGCCGGGGCAGTTCATGAACGCGTCGACTTTGCTGAGAATCTCCCGCTCCTTGCCCGGCACGCTGAGCACGTCGCATTCGCTGCCGAGAATGAAGGGGTGTCCGGTGGCGCCCATCCTGGCCATGAGTTCTCGCGCCAGGCGCTCGACTTCGGCGACGGTAAATTGATCGGCGTAAAATCGCTTCGTGGGCAGGTTGCCGTAGAGTACCGTGTCGCTGGGGACCAGACGGGCATCCTCCCAGAGCCTGCGTGAGCTGCCGAAGCTCAGCACGGCGGCGCCCAGGGTGGAGAACCGGCGGACCATGTCATCGGTCAGCTCGCCGCAGTCGTGGAAGATCAGGTCGACCTGGTGCTCGGCCAGCAGCCCCGCGATGCGCCGCATGGGCTCCATGACGAACCGCTCGAAGACCCTGGCGTCGACGGCGAGCTGCTTCGGGGAGAAATAGACCATGTTGGCGGCTGGCTCGCAGATCATGATGGCCCTGGCACCTGCCCCGATCTGCGCCTTCAGGTAGCGGTGGATGGCCCTTTCGCCGGACGCAAGCAGCTGCTCGACTAGTGCGACCTCGCAATCCTCGTCGGCGGTCACGCCGGTGCCGGCGACATACACCGGCGTGATCGGGTCGCAGACGAGCTTCGTCATGAGGGAGAAGGGCCCGATCGCCATGCCGATGGGAACCAGGCCGGGCCGGCAGGCCACCTCGGCCAGGGCCCCGCAGGCGGCCCGCATGCGGGGCGTGAGGGGGATCTCATCTGGAATATCGGGAGGGGCGGAAAAATGATGACCGTCGACCTGTGACGCGGGCAGGCCGCAAGCCAGCAGCAGCGCCTCCTTCTCAAGGGCGAGATCCATTAGCGGGACAGCGAGGCTGGTTCGGAATCGTTCCGCAGCCTCGACAATGACCCCGCCAAGGCGCCGGCCATCGAGAACAATCGCCTCGGGATCCGGGTGAGCGTGAAGCAGCAGGTGCGTGCCGATGGGCAAGCGCGCGCCTGCGCCGGCCAGGGAGAGGTAGGTCTGTCGGCTCATCGGGGATCCGTCTTCAGGATGCTCAATCTAGGACAGGTTTTTCTCGGTGCAGGCGGCATCGAAGGCAAATCTATCAGCGCCGAGCGGGTCGGCGAGCGACCGTTCGCCCGGACTGCGCACAGGGTCTCGATCATGGTCGGCGTGGACCTGGTCAAAAGGGCAGTGAGGCCGGCCACCTGGGGACGGCAACCTTCGGCATGCCATTGTATTCATTTGAATGGTAACATGTTACGCCAGGAGCAATGGCACCGATGGGGGTCGAACCCGGTGGGCCCCCGGGATCAGCCCAGGTTGTACTTGAAGATCGCCCAGAGCGCCCTGAAGCCATCGCGCCAGCCGATCTTCTTTCCCTCGGCGTAGGAGCGCCCGTAGTAGCTGATGCCGACCTCGAAGATGACCACCTTCAGGCGGGAGACCTTTGCCGTGATCTCGGGCTCGAAGCCGAAGCGGTCCTCCTCGATGCGGATCTGCTGGAGCACGGAGCGGCGGAACACCTTGTAGCAGGTCTCCATGTCCGTGAGGTTCAGGTTCGTCATCATGTTCGAGAGCAGGGTGAGGAACTTGTTGCCGACCATGTGCCAGAAGAAGTGGACGCGGTGCGGTTCCCCGCCCATGAAGCGCGAACCGAAGACGACGTCCGCCTTGCCGTCGATGATGGGCTTCACGAGCTTGGGGTACTCGTTCGGGTCGTACTCGAGGTCGGCGTCCTGCACGATGACCGCCTCCCCGGTCGCGGCCGCGAAGCCGGTCCTGAGCGCCGCCCCCTTGCCCTGGTTCACCTCATGGTAGATGATCCTGTCGACCAGCGGCTCGATCTGGGTGCGAAGCAGGTCCCTCGTGCCGTCCCGCGAGCAGTCGTCGACGATGATGACCTCCTTGTCGGGATAGGGCGAGTTGCGCACCCGCTCGACCAGCGCCCGGATGGTTTTTGCCTCGTTGTAGCAGGGGATGACGATCGAGAGCTTCATTTCCGGTAAAGTTGCAAAGAATGGTATGCGCGAAGCGCCAACGGAAGCTTTTATCGCCCCGCCTGCGGGGCGTGCGCGACCGCCTCGACGAAGGGGCCGCCCGGGAACTCCGGCGAGCGCCGGACCTCCGGCTCGAATCCCACCGGGTCCGCGGAGTGCGGGGAGTGGACGGAGACGGCGCCGCCGTCCCACGCGAGCGAGAAGAGGGTCTGCAGGCCCCCGCGCAGGGCCGGATCCACGCCGTCCCAGTACGGGCTAGCGGCCGGGGGGTAGAGCCAGGGCGCGGCGACCCTCACGTGAACGACGCCGTCGTGCGCGTCGATAGGGGGGCTCGAGAGCACAAGGTGCTCGTTCTCGACCAGCCGCAGCGTGACGCGACCAGCGCCGGCCGGGCTCAGCACGAGCTGGTTTAGCCTCTGCACGCGTCCGCTGGCGAGGAGCACGCAGTCGGCGCCCGCGCCGGGGCCGGGCGCACGGATCGCAAGGTCAAGGGGCCCGAACTCCACTCCCCGGGCCCTGGCGGCCCAGAGGCCCGGGTAGTCGAGGAGATGCGCCGCCGCCGCGTAGGCCCTTGGGTTTGTCTGCGCCATGAACCCGCGAAACTCGGCCGAGGCGAGCCACACGCACGCGACGCTCCAGAGCGAGGCGAGGGCCGCGAGGGCGCGCACAAGCCGGCTCGGCCGCGCGCCACCGTCGGAGCCGAAGATCGCCATCAGGCCGACCGCGGTCGCGACGGTCCAGCCGGCGAGGAGCTCGTTCGTGTAGCGCGAGCAGGCCCATGCCCAGCAGAACAGGACCGAGGCCGCCGAGAGGGACAGCGCCGCGGCCCCCGCGAGGAGCGCGGCGGCGGCGGGTCCCCGCGGGGCGCCCGGCCTCGCGGCCCATGCGAGCGCCGCAAGGCCCGCGAGGTGCACGGGCACCATGAAGAGGACTCCGTACACCTCCTCGAAGCCGACGAATCCTGCCGGGGTCGCGTCGCTCCAGTACGGGTGAAGGAACGGGAAGTAGGGCCCGAGCTGCGGCGCCGAGAAGAGGTAGGCCCAGGCGTTGAAGGGCGCGAGGGAGGCGCTGAAGTAGCGCACGGCGCGGTAGTCCTCGCCGAAGAGCACGTATCTTAGCCCGAACTCGGTCCAGCTGCCGAAGCGCGCGCGGTTGTAGGCGAGCAGGGCGATGCCGCCGGCGGCGGCCACCGCGGCGCCAGCGCAGGCCGCGCCCCAGCGCCTCGAGCGGGCCGCACCGGGCCCGCCGGCGGGTACGAGCATGAGGAGCGCGATGGCGGCGGCCCCCGGGACGAACGTGACCCGCGAGGCCATGAGGAGAGCGAGCGCGGCGCCGGTTGCGAGCGCCCAACGCGCGCGGCCCCCGGACTCGTGAAACCTCCAGAGGAGGTAGAGGGACCACCACGCGAAGGCCGTAGCCGATACGACGGGCACGTCCCAGACGCCCGAGCGCCGCAACGTCACCGGCAGCCACGAGGCGTGGAACGCCACGGCGGCGATGAGGGCCACGCCAGCGTCCGAGAGGCGCGGGAAGTGGCGGCCGCGCACCTCCCAGAGCAGGCGGGCGAGCCCCGCGAGCCCCAGGGCGGCCAGGGCCGCGGCCGCAAGGTTCTGGGGCAGGGCCGTGCCCGTGAGGATCCTCCAGGGCAGGAAGAGGATGAGCGGCGCGGGACCGAAGTAGAGGTAGTACCTGCCGTTGTACAGGGTCGCGTCCCACAGCCGGTACGGGGCGTTGGCCGCGGGGTCGTACGGGTCCTTCAGGGCGAGCAGCTGCGGCGCCGGCTGCAGTGGCAGGTAGGTGTGCCCGTGGACGAACCCCTCGGCCAGGTACTCGTAGTGGTGCCAGACGTTTCTCGTGTCGCCCCTCCAGGGCGAGACCCCCATGGAGATCCAGAACGCCGCGGCCGCGCAAGCCCCGGCCGAGAGCCAGAGGGCGAGCCCCGAGCGCCGCATCCCGCCCGAGCTCATTTTGCGTGCGCCTTCCGCGCGAGCTCCGCCTCGGCGGCCTGCGCTATGGCCGCGGCGTCGGGATGCCACGGCTGGATCTTGAGCGCCGCACGCGCCTCGGAGAGCGCGGTCACGTCGTCGCCGACCGTGTACGCCGCGCGGGCGAGGAGGGCGTGGTCGGCGACGTAGGTGTCGGTGTCGGCGACCCCGCCCAGGTCGCTGAACGCCACGAGGGCCGCGGCGGCCGCCGCGAGCCCGGCGCCCACGCGCCACGAGGCGGGCCAGTCGCGCCAGCGCGAGGGAAGGCCCGCGGCGCCGCCCGCAAGCGCCGCCAGGAGGGCCGCGAGCGGCAGGCGGAAGCGCGCGCTGACGAAGAAGAGGAGGACCGAGGCCGCGCAGGCCGCCGCGACGCAGGCCAGGACGGCCGCCTGGCGCGGGGACTCCCGCGCGAGGCGCATGGCGCCGGGGACGCTGAGCACGAGCAGCAGGCCCCAGCAGATCGGGTTCCAGCGCAGCCAGGGCGAGAGCGCCTTGTGGAACGCGAACGTCTTGTTGTTGTACTGCTCCCAGTTGTTGGCGAGGGCATAGGCCTTGCGGGCCATGAGCCGGCCCCAGCGCAGGGGGTGGCTTAGGACCTCGTCCCAGAACCTGGCGCGCCAGTGGGCGTTCATGGCGGCGATGTCGGCGGGCGCCCCGCCGGTCTCCCTTTCATAGAGGATCACGGACTCGGCGCGGGCGGGGTTCGCCCGGGCGAGGTCCGGCGGCAGGCTCACCTGCTGCGTGAAGAAGCGGCCGTTGGCGCCCGGCCGGTTGGCGGACCAGAGATTGTAGGCGCCCTGCCAGGGCAGGAACCCGGCAACGCCGCTCTCGCGCCACTGCCACGCGGCCTCGGCGCCGAAGAGCAGGACGCCGCAGAGGGCCGTGGCGCAGGCCCGCAGCCGCAGGGCCCGCGCCGCGGGCAGCAGGAGCGCGAGCGCCGGGGCGAGCACCCACGCGAGCAGGTAGTTCGGCCGAACGAGCGCCGCGAGGGCCCAGAGGATGCCGGCGCCCGCCCAAGCGCCGGCGCGCCCGGGCTCGCTCGCGGCCACCAGGAGGAGGTCCAGGCCGGCCAGGAAGAGCGTGAGCGAGAGCGTGGAGTCCAGGGCCTGCGTCGCGAAGTGGACGAGGACCGGGTCCATGGCGTAGAGCAGGCCCGCAAGGAGCGCCGCGCCGGCCCCGAACCAGCGGCCCGAGATCCGAGCGACAAGCGCCGCCCCGGCCGCGTGGAGAGCGACGCCGAGGAGGAGCGCGACGGGGAACAGGGCCCCCTGCGAAACGCCCGCCCAGCGCAGGCAGGCGAGCACCAGGGCGTAGCCCGGCGCCCTGTAGAACGGTGCATGGGGCAGGCTGCCGGACGCGATCGCGGCCGCGAGGTCCATGTTCTCGCGCTCGTCGAGGACGGGCACGCGTCCCAGCGGGGTGCCCAGGTACCAGCCCAGGTGGCCCAGGCCGTAGGCCAGGGCCGCCAGCACGGGAAGCGCGATGGCGATCTGGCGCACCGACGCACCGGGTGCCCGGGGCAAATCCTTGTTCGGGGCGCTGCTTGACACCGCCGGCAATGACAACGCGGCGCCGGCCGGCAGGCGAGCCCGTTGTGGCCCTTGGGGGCGCCTCGGCGAGTTCTTGACGCTCGGACTGTCGCGCGGGCAGGCTTGCCCCCATGCCCTCTGAGGAGCCCCGCGTGGGCAGGAAGCTTCCGATCTTAAGGCTGGCCGTCGTCGCGCTCGTGGCGGTCGCGGCCGGGGTCCTCCTCATGCGCGGCCACGACTACCGGGCCCTGGGCGAGCACGCGATGGCGGCGATACGCGCGGGCGGCCCCATGGTCTTCTTCGCGGCGATCGTCGCCCTGCCGGCCGTCGGGGCGCCGCTGAGCGCGTTTACGCTCGTGGCGGGCGAGGCGTTCTCCCGGCAGATGACCCTGCCTGGCGTCGTCGCGGCGGTGCTCCTCTCGGTGATCGCCAACCTGGCGCTCACCTACTGGCTCGCCCGGTACGCGCTTCGGCCGCTCCTCTCCTGGCTGGCGCAGCGCTACGGCTACACGATTCCCACGGTCACGCCCGGCAACGCTCTTTCCATTGCGCTCGTCCTGCGGCTGACGCCCGGCCCCCCCTTCTTCATGCAGTCCTACATCCTGGGCCTGGCCGCGGTGCCCTTCAGGCTGTACATGGTCGTCTCCTTCCTGTGCATCACGCCCTGGGTCGTGGCCTTCGTCGTCCTCGGCAAGGGGATATTCAACGGGGACTTCAAGCTCCTCCTCTACGGGGTCGGGGTCATCGTGGCGGCGACAGCCGTCGTGCACATGCTCCGCAAGAGGTATGCCGGACGAGCCGATTGACCCGGGTCCCTCGGGCCGCGCGGCAAGGCCGCTCACCGTCACGGAGCTCACGCGCCGCGTGAAGGACGTCCTCGAGGCGGGCATCGGCTCATGCTGGGTGAGGGGCGAGGTCTCCAACCTGCGCGTCCAGCCGAGCGGCCACGTCTACTTCTCGCTCAAGGACGCGGGGGCCCAGCTGGCGGCCGTCATGTTCCGGTCGCAGGCCCTGCGCCAGTCGGTCAAGCTCAGGGACGGGCTCCAGGTCGTCGCCCACGGCGACATCGGCGTCTACGAGCCGCGCGGCCAGTACCAGCTTGTGGTCAAGGTGCTGGTCGAGGACGGGGTCGGGGAGCTGCAGAGGCGCTACGAGGAGCTCAAGCGGCGCCTGACCGAGGAGGGCCTCTTCGAGGCCGCGAGGAAGAAGCCGATCCCGCAGATGCCGCATACCGTCGGGTTCGTGACATCGCCGTCGGGCGCGGCAGTCCAGGACTTCATGAGGATCCTGATCCGGCGCGGCTGGCGCGGGCGCGTGGTCGTGCTCCCCGCCCGGGTGCAGGGCGAGGACGCTGCCGAGGAGATGATCGGCATGCTGCGGCTGGCCGAGAGCCTCGGCATCTTCGACCTGATCGTCATCGGGCGCGGCGGTGGAAGCATCGAGGACCTCTGGGCGTTCAACGAGGAGGCGCTCGTGCGGGCCGTGGCGGCCTGTCCCATCCCGACCATCTCCGCGGTCGGCCACGAGGTCGACTTCACGCTCTGTGACTTCGCTGCGGACCGCCGCGCCGAGACGCCGAGCGCGGCCGCGGAGCTTGTCTCCAGCGAGTTTGTGCGGTTCGCCCAGAGGACCGAGTCGGCGGGCCGCGCGGCGCGCTCGGCGGTCGAGGACGCCCTGGGCCGCGCCAGGGAGCGCGTAGCCCACGGCCGCTCGCGCCTGAGGCTCCTGTCGCCCGCGGCGCTCGTCGAGCGCGGCAACCTGAGGCTCGACGACCTGTCGAACCGGCTGGCCGCGGCGCTACGCTTGTCGGCCCAGGCCCGCCGGCAGGCCCTCGCGGCCGCCGCCGCGGGGCTGGACAAGGCCTCGCCCGAGACCCGCGTGCGCTTCGAGTCGCACCGGCTCCTTTCCCTGTTCAAGCGGCTCCGGGGCGCGAGCCCGGGCTCGGTCCTGAACCGGGGCTTCGCCATCATGCGCGACGAGAGGGGAGACCCGGTTACGCGGCGCGCCAGGATCGCGCCCGGCCAGAGGCTCGAGGCCGAGTTTGCCGACGGCAGGACCCACGTGCGTGCGGAAGAGGGTTGAGTTTTCGGTGGCGAGATGGGACTTTGGACGTTCCATGTCACCGCGCGCGCCCATCCTCGCCATCGTGGCGACAGCACTGCTTGCTTGCGGGTGCGGGCGCGACGAGGCGGCGGTGTATCGCGTGCCCAGGGAGAAGGAGGCTCAGGGCGCCGGGGCGGTCGCCCCGGACCAGGGAGCGATGGCCGGCGCGGCGGCGCCGGCGGCCTCGGGGCCGGGACTTTCATGGGATGCACCGCCGTCATGGAAGCCTAAGCCGGCCAGCGAGATGCGCAGGGCCAGCTACGGCGTTCCGGGCGACTGCGACCTGTCGGTCACGGCTTTTCCGGGCGACGTCGGCGGGGAGCTTGCCAATGTCAACCGCTGGCGCGGCCAGGTCGGGCTTGCGCCCCTGGGCGCCGGGGAGCTCGACTCGTCAGTGAGCCGAATCGAGCCGAACGGGCTCAGGGCGACCCTGGTCGAGCTGGAGGGCGCCGGCGCGCAGGCGGGCCGGGGCATGATCGGGGCGATCGTGCCCCTCGGGGACTCGACGTGGTTTTTCAAGCTGTCGGGGCCCGCCGGGGCGGTGGGCGCCGCAAAGGGGGACTTCCTGGGCTTCGTGCGCAGCGTGCGCGCCCCGGCCGCCGCCATGGCGTCCGAGCCGGTGCCGGTGGCGAGCGGGTCCGACCTCGTCTGGAGCGCGCCGGCCTCATGGGAGCCGGGGCCCGCGTCCGCCATGCGCAAGGCGAGCTACCGGATCGTGGCGGGCGGCGGCGCGTGCGACCTGTCGGTCACGGCGTTTCCCGGGGACGTGGGGGGCGAGCTCGCCAACGTGAACCGGTGGAGGTCCCAGCTGGGCCTTCCCGAGCTCCCCGCCGATGGCCTGGACGGCGCTCTCAGCCGCTTCGAGGCGAACGGCGTGGCCTTCGCGGTGGCCGACATCCGCGCCGGCGAGGCCGCCGACGCGCGGGCCATCGTCGGGGCCAGCGTGCCCTTCGCGGGCTCCACCTGGTTCTTCAAGCTATCGGGGCCCGTCCCCGCCGTGGCGGCCGCGAAGCCGCAGTTCCTCGAGTTCCTGCGCGGCGTGCGCGCCCCCTAGCACCCCCATGGCCGAGGCACTCAGGCAGATCCGTTCGATCCTCGTCTCCCTGCGCCTGACGGTGGTCCTGCTCGCCCTCTCGATCGTCCTCGTGTTCTGGGCGACCCTGGACCAGGTGCACCTCGGGGTCTGGGCGGTCCAGCAGAAATTCTTCCACTCCCTCTTCGTGTTCGTGAGGGTGGGCGGACTGCAGGTGCCGGTGTTTCCGGGCGGCTACCTGATCGGCGGCCTGCTGCTGGCTAACCTCGTCTCGGCGCACGCCTACCGGTTCAGGGCGGGCTGGGGCAAGGCGGGCATCTGGATCGCCCACGCGGGACTCATCCTCCTGCTCCTGGGCGAGCTCATCTCCGGGCTCCTGCAGCAGGACTTCCAGATGCGCCTCGACAACGGGGAGACGAAGAACTTCTCGGAGAGCGTCCGGCGCTACGAGCTCGCGATCGTCGACGAGACCGACCCCGGGTTCGACGGGGTGGTCGCTATCCCCGCGTCCTTCCTCGCACGCGGCGCCGCGGTGCAGAACCCGAAGCTCCCGTTCAGGGTCGTGCCGAGGGAATTCTACCCGAACAGCGCGATCCAGATGCGGGGGCTAGCGCAGGGCGCGCCGGCGCCCATCGCCAACCGCGGCCTCGGGCCGCAGATCGCGGCCCAGCCGCTCGAGGTCACCTACAGGGAGAACGAGGTCAACATCCCGTTCGCGTCGGTCGAGCTCGAGGGGCCCGAGGGCTCGCTCGGCATCTGGGCCGTCTCGCCGGAGCTGGGGGCGCCGCAGCGCTTCGACTACGCCGGGCGCAAGTGGCGGATCGCCATGAGGCCCGAGCGCCACTACCAGCCGTTCTCGCTCACGCTTGAGAAGTTCAGCCACGACATCTACCCCGGCACCGACATCCCCAAGAACTTCTCGAGCAAGGTGAGGATAGATCTCCCCGGCGGGGACGCGTCGAGGGAGGTCCTGATCTACATGAACAACCCCCTGCGCTACGGCGGGCTGACCTTCTACCAGGCGGGCTTCGAGAACAACGACCAGACGACGGTCCTGCAGGTGGTGCGAAACCCGAGCTGGCTCGTCCCATACGTCGCGTGCGCCGCGATAACCCTCGGCCTCGTGATCCAGTTCCTGACCCACCTTGTCGGTTTCGCCAGGAGGAGGGCTGCCGCATGAGCCGCAGGATGCCCATCTTCGTCGTCCTGGCCGCCGCGTTGTGCGCCCTCTCCGGATTCTTCTCCAGGCCCGCGTCGGAAAGCGCCGCCGTCGAGGCGTTCGGCAGGCTGCCGGTGCTCGCCGAGGGCCGGATCAAGCCGCTCGACTCCGTGGCGCGCAGCACGCTCCTCGTCATCCAGGGGCGCCAGCGCGTCGTGGCACCGGACGGCACCGAGCTTGCGCCCGACCAGTGGCTCCTCGACGCGCTCTTCAGGCCCGAGAGGGCCGACTCGTACCGGACCTTCGTCGTCGACAACACCGACCTGCTGCTCTTGATCGGCAAGAACGACGAGAACCTGGCGATCCGCTACAAAAGCACGGGCCAGCAGCTGGCCGCGATCCTCGACATCCTGCCGACGCGCCAGCGACGCATGTCATTCAACGAGATCGCGCCCTACATCCCCGAGGTCGAGGCCCAGTACAAGCTTGCCGAGGCCGTCGAGGCCCAGGCGAGGACGCCCTTCCAGTCGGCTGTTGTCCAGCTCTACGGGGACCTCTCGCGCTACGTGAGGATCAGGCGCTGCCTGCAGCCCGACGGGTCGGCGGACTTCCTGGGCGAGCTGCTCCACCTCCAGGAGGCGCTCCCCGACGGGATCGAGGCCGTGCGGGCGAAGCAGGCGGGCAAGCCGCACGACGAGGCAAAGGCCGAAGCGCTGATCGAGGAGGGCAAGCGGTTCATAGCCATGTCAGACGGCACGGACATCCTGGCGATCGCCCCCGACGCCGGAGAGGGCCCCTCCGCGTGGCGCAACGCGGGCCAGGCCCTCCTGGGCTCCTTCGCCCGCGGCGACGTGGACACCTCGGTCCTCGCCTACGCGGGCATGGGCTACGCCTGGCGCCGCGGCGACGAGGCGAGCTTCGCGCACATCGTAAAGATGTACGGCGATAGCCTCGCCAGGCGCTTCCCCGCCCAGGTCCGCAAGGCGCGCGTCGAGACCGTCTTCAACGCCGCGGAGCCCTTCTACTCGTGCATGCTCATCTACCTCGCGGCTTTCTTCTTCGCCGCGCTCTCGTGGCTCAGGTGGGCCGAGCCCGCGCGGGTCTCCGCCTGGGGTCTGGTGGCGCTCGCGTGGGCGCTCGCGACCGCGGGGATCGCGACCCGCATGTGGCTCGAGGGGCGCCCGCCCGTGACGAACCTGTACTCGTCGGCGCTCTTCATCGGGTGGGGCTCGGTCGCCCTGTGCCTCGTCCTCGAGGCCTCGTTCAAGAACGCGATCGGGAGCGCCGCGGCCGGCGCTATCGGCTTCGCGACGCTCATGATCGCGCACCACCTGGCGCTCGCGGGAGACACCCTGGAGATGATGAGGGCGGTCCTCGACTCCAACTTCTGGCTCGGGACCCATGTGGTCGTGGTGACCATCGGCTACGCCTCGACCTTCCTCGCGGGCATGCTGGCCGTGATCTACGTCCTTCGGGGCGTGTTCACGAGCACGCTGGACAGGGGGACCGCCGACTCGCTCTCCCGGATGGTCTACGGGATCGTCTGCTTCGCCACGCTCTTCAGCTTCGCCGGCACGACCCTCGGGGGGATCTGGGCCGACCAGTCGTGGGGACGGTTCTGGGGCTGGGATCCGAAGGAGAACGGGGCCCTGATCATCGTCATCTGGAACGCGCTCATCCTGCACGCCCGCTGGGCGGGGATCGTCAGGCAGCGCGGCCTCATGGGACTGGCCATCTTCGGCAACATCGTGACGAGCTGGAGCTGGTTCGGCACCAACATGCTGGGCATCGGTCTGCACAGCTACGGCTTCACCCAGGCGGCCTTTTGGTGGCTGAGCGCCTTCATCGCCAGCCAGCTTGCGCTGATCGCGCTGTGCGCAACCCCCCTCGAGCGCTGGCGCAGCTTCAGGGCCTGAAGGCCCGGGGCGCGCCCGGGCAACTAGGCCATGGGCTTCTTCTCGGCGGGCTCCTCCTCCTGGCTCGCCCTGGCCTCGACCTCCCTCGCATGCTGCAGGAGCGTCCCGTTGGCCTGCATCCTGGACAGCGACTCGATGGAAGGGCTGCTGAAGTGCTCCTTCTGGCGGAGCCGGTTGTAGGTGCTGATCACGAAGATCCAGCCCGAGTACGTGTCGTCCTCGACCCGGCTGTTCTTGATCTGCGAGCGCACGTCTCCGGCGACGAAGGAGGCGAGGAGCACGGACTGGCACGACTGCTCGCGCTCGTCGCCCAGGCCCCAGTTCTCCTCAGCCCAGGGGACCTCCTCGGGGCCGATGTCGACCAGGACGTCCTCGCTCATCTGGGCGTAGGTCACTATCGTGCGCGCGGCGGAGAGCGCCTCCGGGCCCGCCACGCTCTTCTCAAGCGTCGCAATCGCCTCGAGCGCCTCGTGCTGGGTCGGCATCGCGGCGTAGCCGCACGCCGCAGTGGCCGCGGCCAGGGCGGCGGCGAGGATGGGTCTCAATGCGGGCATCGGGATGGCTGTATGCGGCCTGAAACCTCGACTGAAAAAAGCAATCTCGCAACCAGAATGGATCGCATTTTTGCGCGGCGGCCGGCAGCATGGTCGCCCTTCACGATGCCCCACGACCCCAACGAGTTGTTTGACCACGCCGTCCTCGACATGATCGAGCAGAGCGCCGCCGGATCGGTGCCGATGACACCGGCCTACCAGGACGCCCTGAAGAGGCTCTACCGCACCCACCAGGTCTACGCCAGCGCCGACAACCGCGACGGGCACGTGACGGCGCGCTCGCTCGCCGGCCGCCCGAGCTTCAGCGCGGCGAACCTCGAGGCCGTTGCCGACGGAAGCGCGCCCGCCGAGGCGATGGAGCCGAACGACGCGATCTTCGAGCGCTACCTGCGCTCGCTGCCGGCGGTCCTGCGCCCGGGGGCCGAGGCCCACAGGCTGCGGGTCGTCGGCCGCCCCGTGCACCACCGGCCGAAGCACACCGGGGCCGAGCGACTGCCCGCGGCCCACGACCTCGTGCACACGATCTTTCTCGTACCCGGCTGCGGGCCCCACCCGGGCCTGCCGGGAAACTACCTTTACGGATCCGTGGTCGAGACGGGGGCCGAGGGCGGGGCCGATCCCTGGGCCGTCCATGTCCACGACCGCGACGACGGGGCGGCGGTGGCCGGCGCCGCGTCCCTTGCGGCGGCGGCGGCCAGCCTCCAGGAGCTCCTCGGTTGCGCGCCCTTCGCGATGGACGAGCTCGGCGCCCTGGGATTCAGGATCGTCTAGGCACCCGCGTCACCGGGGCGGGGTCGGGGCGAAGGGCACGTAGGCTCTGGTCTCGCGGCATATCGCGATTCTGCCGCGAAGCTCCAGGACGGGCCTCTCGAACCACCGGTACAGGGCAGCGCTCGCGAGGAGGCTCGAGGCGAGCATCGCCGCCACCGCGGCCGTGATACCGAGGCGCGGCATGACGAAGAGCATCGAGGTGATGCAGCAGATGAAGTTCGTCAGGTAGAGCGAGTACGACCAGCGGGCGACCGCCGCCGTGGCAGCCTCGAAGAGGCCGCGCCCGCCCGTCAGGCGGCTCGCGGCCCACGGGAGCAAAAGCGCGTATCCGAGCGCGCGAATGAACGGGACCGCTGCGGAGGCGAAGAGGGAGGCCTCATCGTGGGGCCGCACCGCCCAAGCGTAGGTGAACGCGGCTAGGACTGCGCCGAGCGCGGCGGCCGCCGGGCCCGCCCTCTGCCACGCCTCCCGCCTTGTCGCGGCGAGGACGGCGGCCGCAAGGCCCAGGCCGATCGAGTCCGCGTGGTAGACGACCGCCAGGGAGTCAAGGTCCGCGGGGCGGATGACCGCCCGCAGGCAGACCGATGCCGCGATCATGGCGCCCACGAGGGCGCAGTAGGCCGGGATCATGCGCCGCACGACCTGCAGGCAGAGGCACAGAGCCACGGGGAGAAGGAAATAGAACCACTCCTCCACGCACAGCGACCACGACTCTACAAAGAACCAGTCGGGGCGGTGGAGCAGGCTCTGCCCGAAGAAGAAGTAGGGAAGGACCGTGCGCCACGACTCGAACGGGAAGCGGTAGACCAGGAGGCGCACGGCGACGTTGACCAGGACAAAGAGGTAGTAGCTGGGCAGGGTCCGCAGGGCGCGGCTCACCCAGAACCCGGCGAGGGTCCTCGGGCTTCGGAGGTCCTCCCGCAGGCGCAGGAGTATCCCGCCGATCAGGAAGCCGCTCAGCACGAAGAAGAGGTCCACGCCGAACGGACCGGTGTTCACGAACGGCGTCACCCCGGGGAACTTGAGCTGCACGATCTGGCCGGCGTGCCCGAACATGACCAGCCCGATCGCCAGGGAGCGGAGGAGGTCTAGGCCGTGGATCCGCTTGTTCAAGGGATGTTGCCTCCCATGTGAGCAGACAGCGCCCGCGGTTCAACAGGTAAGCGGATGCCTTGAAGGCGGCCACCCGGGGGTGGCTCGCTTGACTCTGCGGCGCGGGGGGGGCACGACTTTGGGGATGACCCCCCCGGCGACCGCGCCCCGCCCATCATCCCGATGAGGAACCTGTGGAACAGAATCGACGCGGCGGCATTCAAGGGGGAACTGGGCCAGCGAGTCTATTCCTCGCGGCTCATCGGGAGCGAGCCCTCGCTCGTGCTCCACGGCGGGGGCAACACCTCTGTAAAGATCTTGGAGAAGAACATCTTCGGTGACGACGAGGCAGTGCTTTACATCAAGGGAAGCGGGTGGGACCTGGCGTCGATGGAGCCCGCCGGTTTCTCGCCCTGCCGCATGGAGCATCTCCTGCGGCTCTCGCGGCTCGGGTCGATGAGCGACCTGCGCATGGCCGCCGAGCTCAGGGGCTCGATGACGAACCCCTCGGCGCCGGCGCCCTCCGTGGAGGCCATCCTCCACGCTATCCTGCCGGCCGCCTACGTGGACCACACGCACGCCGACGCCCTCATCTCCATCTCAAATACACCGGGCGGGGCTGACAGGATCAGGGAGGTCTACGGCGAGCGCGTGATCGTCATCCCGTACATGATGCCGGGATTCAGGCTCGCCCGCCTCTGCGCCGGGCTGATACCCGCGAAGCTGCCGGCCGGGACGATCGGCGTCGTCCTCCAGAGCCACGGCCTCATCAGCTTCGGCGACACGGCCGAGTCCTCCTACCTCCGTATGATCGAGCTCGCCACCCTCGCCGAGGAGTACCTCGCGAGGAAGAAGGCGTGGAGCATAGACTGGCCGGCGGCGCCGGCCCCCAGGGGCCCCTCGGCGGTCGAGCTCGCGGGCTTCCGGCGCGAGCTCTCGGCGGCCATGGGGGCGCCCGCCATCGTGACCGCCCACGGCGACCCGGTGTCCCTCGGATTCGCAGGCCGCGCCGACGTGGCTGTCATCTCGCAGCAGGGTCCGGCGACGCCCGACCACGTCATCCGGACGAAGCGCGTCCCCATGGTCGGGCGCGACCTGGCCGCGTACTGCGCGGCCTACGAGGCCTACTTCAGGGAATGCGCTGCGGGCGCGAGCCCCGCGCCGCGGATGCTCGATCCGGCCCCCCGCGTGGTCATCGACCCGGCCTGGGGAGTCCTGAGTGCCGGGCGCACGGCCGGCGAGGCCGCGATCACGGCCGACCTGTACCGCCACACGATCGACGTCATCATGCGTGCGACAGCCCTCGGGGGCTGGAGGGCGCTTTCGGCAAGGGACCTGTTCGAGGTCGAGTACTGGGACCTCGAGCAGGCCAAGCTGCGGCGCCCGGGTCCGCCGGCCCCGTTTGCGGGCGAGGTCGCGCTCGTGACCGGCGCCGCATCGGGCATCGGGCGCGCCTGCGCCGAGGCCCTCCTCTCGCGCGGCGCTGCGGTCGTCGGCCTCGACCTGAACGCGCAGGTGCGGGGCCTTCGCGCCGGGCCCGACTACCTGGGGATCGTCTGCGACCTGACCCGCGAGGCGCAGGTCGCCTCGGCCATCGAGGAGGCCGTGAGGGCGTTCGGGGGCCTGGACATGCTTGTCCTCAACGCCGGAATCTTCGGCCAGGGCAGGCCCGTCGCGGAACTCGACACCGAGACCTGGCGCCGGGTGATGGGCACGAACCTGGACGCCACCTTCTTCATGATGCGCAGCTGCCACCCGATCCTGAAGCTCGCCCCGAACGGCGGCCGCGTGGTCGTCATCGGCTCAAAGAACGTGCCCGCGCCGGGGCCGGGGGCCGCGGCCTACTCGGCGTCCAAGGCCGCCGTCAACCAGCTTGCCCGCGTCGCGGCCCTCGAGTGGGGCAGGGACCGAATCAGGATCAACACGATCCATCCGAACATGGTCTTCGACACGGGGCTGTGGACTCCCGAGGTGCTGGAGTCGAGGGCCACGCAATACGGCCTCACCGTCGAGGCATACCGGTCCAACAACGTGCTCAAGGTCGAGGTCACCAGCCGCGACGTCGCCGCGCTCGCGGCCGAGATGTGCGGGCCCGCGTTCGCGAAGACGACCGGCGCCCAGGTTCCCGTCGACGGGGGAAACGAGAGGGTCATTTGAGGGTCAACGGACGGCCGCAGCGCACCATCTGGCCCGGCAGCGACGGCGCCTCGGTCGAGGTCATCGACCAGACGCGCCTGCCCCACGAGTTCGCGGTCGCGAGGCTCGACTCCGTCGAGGGGGCGGCGCGCGCGATCAGCGCCATGCTCGTGCGGGGGGCGCCCCTCATCGGGGCCACCGCCGCCTACGGAATCTGGCTCGCCATGCTGCGCGACCCCTCGGACGCCTCGCTTCGCGCCGCGGCCCAGGCGCTCCTCTCCACCCGGCCGACCGCCGTCAATCTGCGCTGGGCGGTCGAGCGGATGACGTCCTGGATCGCGCCGCTTCCCGCGGGCGGCCGGGCCGCCGCGGCGCTCGCCCGGGCGGCGCAGGTGTGCGACGAGGACGTCGCGATCAACCGCGGCATAGGCGCCGCCGGGCTCCCGCTCATCCGGGCGATCGCGGCTCGCAAGCCAGCGGGCGGCGCCGTGAACGTGCTCACGCACTGCAACGCCGGGTGGCTCGCCACGGTCGACGTGGGGACGGCGACCGCGCCCATCTACGAGGCGCACGACGCGGGCGTGCTGGTCCACGTCTGGGTCGACGAGACCCGGCCGCGAAACCAGGGCGCGAGCCTCACGGCCTGGGAGCTCCTGAACCACGGGGTCGCGCACACGGTAATATCCGACAACGCCGGCGGCCACCTGATGCAGCGCGGGCAGGTGGACATGGTCATCGTGGGCACCGACCGCACGAGCGCGACCGGCGACGTGTGCAACAAGATAGGCACGTACCTGAAGGCCCTCGCTGCCCGCGACTGTGGCGTCCCGTTCTACGCGGCCGTCCCGTCGCCATCGATCGACTGGGGCGTGCGGGACGGACTGCGCGAGATCCCCATCGAGAACAGGCCGGCCAGGGAGGTGACCCACATCTCGGGGCGGCTGCCGGACGGCGCCGTGGCGACGGTTGCCATAACGCCGCAGGGAAGCGCGGCGGCAAACCCGGCCTTCGACGTCACCCCGGCGAGGCTCGTCACAGGCCTCATCACCGAGCGCGGCGTCGCGGAGGCCTCCGAGGCCGGGCTAAGGAGACTCTTCCCGGAGCGGGCGCCGACAATCAACCCCCCACACCCATGAATGGACTCAGCCGCCGTGATTTTATGAAAGCAACCGTGGCCGCATCGGCCGCGGCCCTGACGGGCGCCCAGGCGCGGGCGGCCGAGGCAGGCCGCGACTACCTTGAGCTTCGCGCCTACCGCCTCAAGCCGGGCGCGCCGCACGCCCTCCTGGACTCATACCTCGAGAAGGCGTTCATCCCCGCCGTCAACTCCCGCGGGATCGGGAGCGTCGGCGTGTTCACGGAGCCGCAGGCCAAGGACGGCGCCGCCGTCTGGGTGCTGATCCCGCACCCCTCGCTTGAGTCGGTCGCGTCGGTGACGGCCTCCATCAACTCCGACCCGGCCGTCCGGGCGGCCGGCGCGCTGTACCTGGGCTCGCCCACGCCCGCGGATCCGGCGTTCGAGCGCATCGACAGCTGGCTGCTCCTGTCGTTCTCCGGCCTGCCAAGGCTCGCGGTGCCCGCACTCGCGGCGGCCGGCAAGCCGAGGATCTTCGAGATGCGCACCTACGAAAGCTACAGCGAGCTCAAGGCTCTAAAGAAGGTGGAGATGTTCAACGCGGGCGAGATAGCGCTCATGCAGCAGCTGAGCCTCTCGCCGGTGTTCTACGGGCAGGCGCTCGTGGGCAGGGACCTTCCGCACCTGACCTACATGCTCTGCAGCCCGGACATGGAGACGCACAAGCGCAATTGGGCCGCCTTCGGCGCGCATCCCGTGTGGGTGCGCATGAAGGGCGACCCCCAGTACGCCGACACGGTCTCGAAGATAACGAGCCGCTTCGTCGTCCCCGCGCCCTTCTCCCAGATCTGAGGGACGGCGTCGCAGCGGCCCTTTGGGGCGGGCCCGCCCGCCGTGCGCGAGAGAGACGTGTAACCTGCGCTCCGGCGCCGGCGTCAGGGGGGCTTGTACATGATTCGCCACGTCAAACTGAGTTTTCCTGCACCCCTACCATGAAACCTCTGCACAAGATCGCGTTCGCCCTTGCGGCGTTCCTTGCGGCCGGCCTCGGCCAGGCCTCCGCGCAGGTGAGCCTGCGCGGCATCTACACGGCAAGCATCAACAGCACCCTGACCCTCGTCGTCGCGGTCCACGACAACAACACGCTGGACGCCTACCTCTTCGACTCGGGCCAGCAGGAGGTCGGCAAGGGGACGGCGACGATCGACGCCTCGGGATCCACGAACCTGACCCTTATCGTCGACGCCAATGACAACCTCTACCTGATCCACGAGGTGTCGGCGGGCGTCTACTCCGGCGACATCGGGACGGTCACGCCGAACGGCGCCGAAACGGGCGGGGCGTTCAGCTTCACGAGCATGAAGGGCGATGTCGGCAGCGGCACCTTCACGACGAACGCCTACACCATGTCGGGCAGCTTCACGTACTCCAGCGGCTCGTTCGACTTCGTTGCCTTCCGCGACGCCGCGGCCAACCGCTTCGGCAACATCTCCACCCGGGGCCTCGTCGGGACCGGCCAGAACGTCCTCATAGGGGGCTTCATCATCGACGGCGGCCCGAAGCTCGTCCTTGTGCGCGTCCTTGGCCCGGGCCTTGCCCAGTACAGCATCACGGCCCCGATCATGGACCCGACGGTGACGCTCTACCACGGCCAGACGCCCCTGGCCTCGAACACGGGCTGGCAGAACCAGTCCAGCCCGGCGATCGTCTCCGAGATCCAGGCGACGCACCTGTCGCCCCCGGCCGCAGGGGACGACGCGATCCTGATCCAGCTTGAGGCGGGGGCCTACACGTCGATCGTCGAGGGCGCCACCGGCGACACGGGCACGGCGCTTGTCGAGGTTTACGAGGTGCTGCTCGACTAAGCCTGCCGCGGGCATCTCATGCCCGCCGGGCTGACCTGGGGCCGGACCCCCTATCGGGCCGGCCCTTTCCTTTGGCGTGATGGAGGGTTTTGCCGCCTGGATTGTTATAGGTTTTTGTGGACACCGGTACCCAGGCTGAGGCACGCGCGGCGGAAGGAGGCAGCCTGTGCAATCCGGGCGGGGCGTACCCGCTCGAGAGCCGCGCCGGGGGGGACTTCGCCGAGTGGATTCGTCGTGTCTACGAGGTCACGGATGACCCGCTCTCGGAGGCCGGGGAGCCGATGCGCTGGCTCTACGGGATCTGCAGGAAGGAGGGCAGCACCGAGCGCCTGGTGAACTGCCTGCTGCGCGCGGAAAAGGCCGCCCAGGCGCAGCTTGAGCGCGAGCGGGAGGCATGCGCCAGGGAGCGCGCCGCGGCGGAGGCGCTCGCCAGGGAGAACCGCTTTGTGCGCCGCATGCTGGAGAGCCGCGACCGGCAGTTTGCGGCGCTCCAGGCGGAGGTCCTGGCCATGCGCCGCAACTGGGCATGGCGGATGGTGCGAAGGGCGCGGTGCGCGGCCGGGCGCGCCCGCCGGCTGCTAGGCCCGGGCGGAGCCGCCGAGGGTGGCCGCGCCTAGGGCGGCCTGTCGTCGTCGTACACGAAGGAGAAGCCGGGCGGGTTGATCGGGACGACCACGCGCTCGCCCTGGTCGATCCGGTCCGCCCAATAGGCCCAGTTCAGGTCGCTCCAGCGCTCGTAGCGGAATGCAAGGCATGTGTTGAGCGCCATCGCGGCCAGGAGCGCGAGCGACAGGCGGCGCAGGGGAAGGGCGCCCCCCAGCTGCGCCGCGAGGAGCCACGCCAGCGCCACCTTGGGTACGAAGAAGTAGCGGTCCCCGTTTTCCACGCGGCCGAGCGACTCGATGGAGTCCCGGAACCTGAAGAGCGACGCTGCGACGATGAGCAGCAGGACGGCTGCGAGGCCGATTCGCTCGGCGCGCAACGCCCCGGAGCGCAGGCAGAGCGCCAGGAGCACCGCGGCGCCCGCGATCCCGAAGCATGCGCGAAGCCACAGGGGCGACGCGTCCACGGCGTGCGGCGGCGCTAGGAGGCTCATCCAGACGCGCTGCCCGAAGGTCGAGAGCGTGAGGAATGCAGTCAGCGTGTTCGCCGCCGGAGCCGCGGCGTCGCCCAGGATCTCGCGGGGCTGCACGGCGGCCCCCGCGCAAACCACGCACGCGACGGCGGCCGCCGGACGCGTACCCCTGAGGAACGCCCGGATCGCGAAGAGGGGCGCGAGGAGGACCGAGAAGACGCCGCTCAGACTCGCGACCAGGGCGAAGGCGAGGTCAACCGACCACTGCGCCGGGGACGACGGATCCCCCGCGACCAGGAGCACGATGAGCCCGAGCGCCACCATCCACTGCAGGTTCGTCAGGTTGTCGAATACCTCGCCCGTGTGCGGGATGAGCACGATAACGAGCGCCAGGAGGGCGGGCCGCGGCAGGCCGACCCGCCTGGAGAACAGGCAGAGGCAGAGGGCGGCCACGGCGGCCATGCAGGCCGCGAAATAGGCCGTGGGCACCCAGAGCGGGTCCAGTCCCGAGCAGGCGGATGCCACCAGGCGCCCCGCGACGTGGAGGTAACCCGCGTACGGGGCCAGAATCGAGCCCAGCGGGTCGCGGTGGGCCCCCATGAAGAACACGGGCCCGTCCTCGGCGAAGAACTGCGGCTGGCGGAAGCACTCCGGGCGCCGCATGAAGAGGATGAGCAGCGCGGCAGCCGTGGTGGCTAGCGCGGGCTTGAGCGGGTACGCGGCCGCTGTGCCCTTGTCGGTGGGCTGCATGTCGGGTGCTGCGGGCCCGCGCCGTCCTGCCATTGGGCCTGCGGCCCCGGGTCCTCGGGAAACCAAGACACCCGGGGCGCCAAAACCCGCCATCACGCCCTGGAGCCGGCCCGAGCCCCAAGCCGCCGGTCAAGATTTTGGCTGCAATCGGCCCGACGCCCCGGTTGCTTGGTCGCCATGAAACACCCCGTAGCCCTGACGGCGCGCGTTCTGTCCCTGGCCCTCGTCCTTGCCGCCCCCGCGTCCTTTGCGCAGCCCGCCGCCAAGAAGAAGGTCTCGAGCCAGGCGGACCTGCCCCGGCACAGCTACCCCGTCGAGGGGCTCGCCTCGGCCCTCGTCAAGGCGGACGACGCCACCTTCGCGGCGTTCGCGTCGAAGGTCCAGGCGAGCGTCGAGTCGGAGTTCCGGGACTACGAGATCGAGGATAAGTCGACGCTGCGCGACCTGCTTGCGACGAGGATCGACCTGGACGAGCTCTCCGGCGATTACCACGCGGCCCTTGAGGCCATCGAGGCCCTCAGGGCCGCCGAGGACAAGCCCTCGCCCAAGCTGACGGCGGGGCTTCTCGACCGCGCCCTGCTGCGGGCCGCCATCGAGACGGGCCATGTCTCCGGCGGCGAGTTCGAGGCGGCGTTCACCCGAATTTACGGCCAGGAGGTCTCCCCGCTTCCCTGGGACGTCGTCCAGGACACCGCCAGGCAGGCCTACGCGGCGGCGAGGCTCGCGTCGCCGGCGGCCCGCCTTGCCTACGTGATGACGGAGCTCGACCCGGCCGTGCGCAAGTCCCAGGCCCTCGACGACGACGAGGCGGGGCTGCTCGTCTGGACCCGCGCCACCCTGGCTCTGCGCATCCCCGTCGCGCCGGCCCAGGCGAGGGTGCTCGGCGCGTACATCGCGGCGCACACGACCACGAAGCCGGACATCTGGGCGGAGCGCGAGGTCACGCTCACGCCGCAGCAGGCCCTCACGCCCGTGCTGGTCGGAATTTGGGACTCGGGGATAGACGTGGACCATTTCCCGGGGCAGACCTTCGACGACCCGAACGCGACCGCGAGCGGGACCCACGGCCTGGCGTTTGACGACTCGGGGGCGCCGTCGACCTCGTGGCTCTACCCGCTCACGGCCGACCAGCAGGCCACGTATCCGGAGATCCGAGACGAGATCAAGGGGCGCCTCGACATCGAGGAGGGCAAGGACTCTCCCGAGGCGGCGGCGCTCGAGAAGAAGCTGAAGAGCCTGTCGCCAGACCAGCTGCACAGGCTGGCCGAGATCCGCAAGGTGGTAGGCTTCTACATGCACGGCACCCACTGCGCGGGGATCGCGGTGCGGGGAAACCCGGCGGCCCGCCTGGTCGTCGCACGCTTCGACGACCAGCTGCCGGACCTGCCGTTCGCCCCGACCGCCGAGTGGGCCCGGCGCATGGGCGCGGACTTCGCGCAGATGGCCGAATACTTCAGGACGCGCAACGTGCGCGTCGTCAACATGAGCTGGGGCGACGACAGGCAGGAATTTGAGACGTGGATCTCGAAGACCGGAGGCGGCTCCGACCCGGCGGACAGGAAGAGGCGCGCGGCGGAGCTCTTCTCCATCTGGCGCCAGGCCGTGGAGGGGGCGATCAAGAACGCTCCCGGCATGCTTTTCGTGACCGCGGCCGGCAACAGCGACAGCGACACGGGCTTCACGGAGGACGTCCCGTCCTCCCTGAGCCTGCCGAACCTGATCGCAGTGGGCGCGGTCAACCAGGCCGGGGACGAGACGTCGTTCACGAGCTACGGCGCCTTGGTCGCCGTGCACGCGGACGGCTACGACGTCGAAAGCCGGGTGCCCGGCGGCTCCCTGCTCAAGCTCTCGGGCACCTCGATGGCCTCCCCCAACGTCGTCAACCTGGCGGCCAAGCTGTTCGCCCTCGACCCCTCGCTCACGCCCGAGCAGGTGATCGACCTGATCAAGCGGGGCGCGACCGCCACGGAGGACGGCCGGCGCCGCCTGATGGACGAGAAGCGCTCGGTGGCCCTCCTCATGGCGCGCCGGGAGCGCTGACCCGCCGCAGGGCCCCCCGGGCGCCCGGCTTCAGAACTCGGTCGAGAGCGTGACGAAGTAGTTGAAGGTCGGCAGCACGTTGTAGCCGTTGCCGCTGGCGGCCACCGAGGCCAGCACCTGCGCCTGCTTGCTCAGGAGGTTGTCCAGCTGGACCTTGACCTTCACCGAGTGCAGGTGGCTCGCGGGGGGCATCTTGATGGCCCAGCCGAAGGCGACATCCATCATCCAGTAGCCGGGGTTGATCGCGGAGAGGACGGGGACGTTAGCGCCCCCGGGCTGCCCGGTGCTCGGCTGCCCGTAGAGCCCCAGGTCCGGGTTCACGAGCGCGCTCGAGTAGACGACGAACGGGCCGACGTACTTGTCGTCTACCGAGAAGAACGTGCCCCAGCGGTTGAAGACCACGCCGAGCGCGGCCGTTGAGTTCGGCACGCCGCCGGCCCCGAACGCCCCGAGGGAGCCGACGTTGAACCCGGGCACGCCGACGTCGGTCTTGAACACCGCCCGGTTGAGGGAGCCGTTCGCGAAGGCGCTAAGGCCGCCGCCGACGTAGTACGTCGCCTCGGCCTCGAGGCCGCTCACCCAGGCGCCCTTCGACTGGAAGTAGAGCGTATTCGTTGAGTCGTTGGGGTCGACGACCGAGGAGACCAGGTTGTTTATGTCGATCAGGTAGACGTCGGCGTCGGCGTTGAGCCGGTCCATCTTGTAGACGGTGCCCAGCTGGTAGTTGACCGTCTGCTCCTCCTTGAGGCTGCCCGGGGTGTAGGACGAGCCGCTCTTGGCGATGTCCTTCGGGTCCTCGGGCACGTTCTCCTCGTCGGTCACGATGGGGTAGGCGATGCCCTTGGCGAGCTGCAGGTACGCCGACCAGTCCTGGGTTATCCTGTAGTTCGCCGAGAAGTGGGGCTCGAGGTTCGTATAGGTGTAGTTGCTGAAGTCGGGCTGCTCCGTCCCCTGGTTGACGGGCGCCTCGAGGTCTATCGTGAAGTTCGAGTCCTTGACGCCGGCCTCGATCGTCAGGTTCGGGATCGGCTTCCAGATGATGTCGGCGTACGGCTGGAACGTCTTGTTCTCGACGTGCATGTACCACTGGTAGCCCGGCTGGTAGGGGGAGCCCTTGGAGCTCGCGGTGTCGATGAAGCCGAAGAGCATGCTGTCCTGGGGGTTCGCCGCGGCGTACTCGGGGCTGTAGTCGAGGAGGTACGCGTAGCGGTCGGCTTTGACGTACTCCGCCCAGAGGCCGACCTTCTCCTCGAGGAACGTTTCGCTTCCGTGGGAGAGGGCCAGGTAGTCGCCCAGCGCCCGGTAGGAGTTGACCTTGATCCTGCCGCCCGGGTCGTCGTCGTTCGTGATGCCGGTCGACTTCGCCTGGCCCTCGCCCGTGTCGGGGAGGGTGTTCGGGGAGTCGTTCACGTAGGCCGGTCCGGAGTAGGCCGTCCCGGGATACTTGGTAACGGAGGCGCCGGCCACGGGATCCGCTGAATTCTCATGGCTGTCGTTGTTGTAGGCGTAGGTGTAGGCCTTGTCCTCGAACCAGACCTCGCCCATCCGCGCCTTGAGGCCGACGTACTCGAAGTCGGCCTGCTTCTGCTGGTAGTTGTACGGATAGTAGTTGTTGTTCGGGTCGAAGGGGTTCGCGTCCAGCCCGTAGTTTCGCCCGAACGCGCTGATCTGCGCCTGCGTGACTGTGCCCGGGTTGTTGAACTTGATGTTGTTGAAGTTGCCCACGACCGTGAGGAGCGCGTTCTTGCCGATGGGCTGCAGGTACTTCAGGTAGTAGGTGTTGCGCTGCAGGTAGGAGTAGGTCCGGTACCCGTCCGAGCTCATGTACTGGTAGGTCGCGACCACGGAGGCGCCGTTTAGCTTCGGGATGTCGCCGGTGTTCACCTCCAGGTTGCCGAGGAAGGTGTCGTAGCTTCCGTCCGAGAAGGTGAGCACCGTGGCCATGTCGGGGCGCGGGTCCTTCGACAGAAGCCCGATCGTCCCGCCGAACGTGTTCTCCCCGATGTCGGCGGCGGTTCCGGGGCCGCGGTCGATGACCATGCCGCCCAGGACCTTCGCGGGAAAGTAGCTAGTCGTGTGATGCGTCTGGCCATTGGCGTCGCCGAAGGGTATCCCGTCGTACGTCACGTTGTACTGGCCGTCGGCGAATCCGCGCATGTTGAGCATCTTCGACTCGCTCAGGCCCGGCCCCTCGGTCTCCACGTTGGCCACGCTGGGGGCGAGGTTGGCGATGGTCGCATAGTCGGCCGTGGGCGCGATCTCGTTGTTGATGGTCTGGGCGCTAATGATCGACGTGGGCTCGGTCGCCTCGAGGATGCTGTCCACCGGGGCCTGGGTCAGGGCCGAGGTCCGCGAGGAGAACACCTCGACCTCGTCCAGCCGGAGCGCCTGGTCGCCGGTTGCGTCGCCGGCGGTGGTGTTGTCGGCCGCCCGGAGGGCCGGCCAGCCGGCGACCGAGACGATCGCCGCGAAACTTAGCAGTCTGAGGGAACGGGTGCTTCTGTTACGGTTCACTCCGTCATTCTGCCGTCGGCACGTAACGCCGGCGCGACGGCACCTTGACGACTTGGTGACATTTGGAGCCGCCGCGCCCCGGCGGCGGAAAGGGTGCGCGGGCGCGCCGGCTCGGGTCCGCGCCCCGGGGCCTGCCCTAAGGGTTGTTCCCCAGCCCGGGCGCCGCCGCGGCGGATTCCCGGAACAGCGTCATGGAGCTGCCGTGCCCGTACTGTGCCAGGGTCCCCGTGATCCTCTTCGCCTTGATCTTGCCGTGGAAGGACAGGCCCCAGCCGGGAACCCAGATCGTGACATCGCTGCCCGCCACCGTGACGGTCGCCGGGGCGGTCCAGTGCTCCATGGGGTACCCGACGGTCGACGCGCCGCCCTTGTCGAAGTGCACGACGATCTGCGAGAAGGCGGGCGACTTGCCGCGCCAGTCGCCCGCGATTCCCGAGACGTCGCCGCTCGAGACCGAGTCCTCCACGACGGTCGCCTGGCCGATCTCGACGCGGCCCTCGGGCACCGGCCTGTAGACCAGCCCGTAGCTGTCGTGCCCGAAATATGCCCCGGCGCTCTGAGCCATCACCGGGAGGTCCCTTCCGAAGTCGTGGAGGCGCTGGCCCAGGCTGAAGCGCGTCTCCCAGAGGAGCTTCAGCTTCTTCTCCTTCCAGGCCGTCTGGAAGTCGTACGCGCGCAGGATCACGTAGTAGCGGTTGACCTCGACCTGGCTCATCGTCGCCTGGTGCATCTTGCGCATGAAGTTTTCCCTGTAGGAGGGGCCCCAGAAGAACGCGCCCGCGTCCTCCATCGGGTTCGTCATGCCGTCGAAGGGCGGCTCCGTGTCAAAGCCGAGCAGCTTGGCATTCGCGAAGTTGAGCACGTCCTGGCCGTATCCGTCCAGGATGTTCCGGGCGCCGGTCGTCAGGCCCCAGTACACCATGATGAACAGCTTGGTCGCCTTCGGGTCGAAGCTGGGGACATAGTTCTGCTTCGCGAGGGGGACCGCGACGATGTGAGCGATCGAGCTGAAGTCCACGGCGTCGAAGGTGGGGTCGCTCATCGGCAGGTAGCCCGTGTATTCGCCGAGGTCGCCGCCGTTTCCGAACGCGTAGGGCTCGGTCTTGTAGGTTCCGTCCGCGTTCTTCGTGCGGACATAGCCGTTGTACGCCTTCGAGGCGACCGCCGTCATCTGCTCGCTGTCGGAAAGGGCGAAGAACGGGTTGGCGCCCGCCGGGGCCGCGGACATCACCGCGCAGAGCATGACCAATGGGGTTTTCATGGGGTGGGCGTGCTTTCCCGCGTAGCTAGACGGTCCTGCAGGTGTCGGGGATTCAAAATACCGGGATTTAGCCGACTTCGCAAGGCCGGCCTGGGCAGGCGTCCCGCGGCGCGGGTCTCAGCCTGGGGCCTGGCCCGTGCGCCCCGTGCCGCGCTGACCGGCGAACCAAACGATGGCTTCGGCTTCCCTTGTCCGAACCCACGCGGCCTTCTCGTCGGCATAGGCGTGGGAGTCGAGGGGATGAAGCCCCTGGGCGCGGCGCTTTTCCTCCTCGTAGGTCCTGGCGACATCGGGCCGGGAGCGCAGGTAGTCCCTGAAGGCGACATGGCGCGCGACATGGGGCGAGTCCGCCTGGAAGAAGTGAAGCTGCACGCGGCGGACGCCGGAATCGTTCGCAAGCGTGCAGTAGCGCCTTCCCGGGATGTCCAGCTCCCCGTGCCAGCCGTAGCCGAGCGCCTCCACGCGCCGGCGCTCCCGGTCGAGGCCGGCCAGGGAGGTCACCAGGGGCATCAGCTCAATGATCGGCTTGGCCGCCAGGCCGGGCACCGAGGTCGAGCCGATGTGGTGGACCGCAACAAGGACTGGGCCAAGCGCGCTCAGTCGCTGCGCGTGGGCTGGCGCCAACCGGGGCCACTCGGGGTCATAGGGCGCAAGGAGGACCGGGATTGGCGGCGGCATGGCGGGCATGGTGCGATGGGGCCCTGGCGGGTTTAACCTGTGACGCGACAGTCCTTGCCCTCGGGTTGCGCCGGGCCGCCGGCTGGTGTAGACAAGCGTCACACCCATGAAACTCACCGGAAACACCATCTTCATCACGGGCGGCGGCTCAGGGATCGGGCGGGGGCTCGCCGAGGCGCTCCACAGGCTGGGCAACCAGGTCGTCATTGCTGGCCGGCGCAGGGGCCATCTTGAGGAGACGACGCGGGCGAACCGCGGGATGCAGTGCGTCGAGCTGGATGTCGGCGACCCGGCGAGCATCGCCGCGGTCGCTCGCCAGCTGGCCGCGAGCCACCCGGAGCTAAACGTCCTCATAAACAACGCGGGCATCATGCGCATCGACGACGCCTCGGGCGCCGTCGACGACGAGCTCCTGGTGTCGACCGTGACGACCAACCTCCTGGGGCCGATTCGGGTGACCTCGGCGCTGGTCGAGCACCTCAAGAGGCAGCCGTCGGCGACCGTGATAAATGTTTCCTCGGGCCTCGCGTTCGTGCCGCTGGCCGCGACGGCGGTGTACTCGGCCACCAAGGCGGCCCTTCACTCGTACACGATGTCGCTCAGGTACAAGCTCAGGGGCACCTCGGTCAGGGTGCTCGAGGTGGCGCCGCCGTGGGTGCAGACCGACCTTCTCAACAGCAAGAGCGAGGCGCGCGCCATGCCCCTGGCGAGCTTCATAGAGGAGACGCTCGGCGTGCTCGGCACGGATTCGGAGGAGGTGCTGGTCGAGCGCGTCAAGATGCTGCGCAACAACCCGGGCCCCGGCGAGGCCGCCTTCGTCACGCAGTTCAACGACATGCTGGCGGGGCAGCACTGAGGCGCCCCGTCTAGCTTCCCATCGCGACAATCCTTAGGAACGCCTCCCGCGGGAGAGGCATCACCGAAAGGCGGCTGTTCCTCACGAGCAGGATGTCGCGCAGCGAGGGCTCCGCCTTGATCCGCGCAAGGGTGACCGGGCGCGGAAGCGGGCGGTCGGGCCTGAGGTCCACGGCAACCCAGCCCGGCTCGTCCGCGGTCGGGTCGGGGTAGGCGGCCCTGGCGACCGCCGCGATCCCGACGACGCTCCTTGCGTCGCCGCTCGCGTAGAAGAGGACCGGGTCGCCCGGCTTCATGAGCCTGAGGTTGTTTTGCGCCTGGTAGTTGCGCACGCCCTCCCAGCCGGCGCGGCCCTCCCGCGCGAAGTCGGCCCAGCTGTAGCTGTCCGGCTCCTGCTTCACCAGCCAGTGGCCCGCCGCAGCCCGGGCGGCCGCTGCTCCGGGCGATGCGGCGCGCGTGGTCATGGGAGGGGGATTGTCCGGGCGCGCGTTCAGCCGCCCGGCGCGGGGGCCGACGACGGCGGCGCGGGCCTTCCGTCCACGGTGTTCGCCTCCATCACCTCGACGCGCGTCCCGTCAGGGTCGTAGCAGTTGACCTGGCGCCTCCTGTTCACGCCGACCCTGGGCGGGTTGGGCGCCTTGCAGCCCGCCGGCAGGGTGCGCGACTTCAGCTCGTCCCCGGCTGCCTGCGCGTCCGGGACCTCGAGGCAGAGGTGGTTGAGCACGTGGAGGCGCTCGGTGTCGGGCCTTGCGCCGCAGAGCATGAGCTCGATGTAGTCGCGGCCCTCCGGCGCCCGCAGGTTCACCCAGCTGAGCGTCTTCCCGTCCGAGCTTCCCCTCCAGAACTCGCGCAAGCCCAGGATGTCCCTGTAGAAGCGCAGGGAGGCCTCGAGGTTTGCGACGGTGATCCCCGCGTGGCTCATGCGCCACGCGATCCGGGTCGCAGGCATGGACTGCCCGGCCTTCTGCATCGTCCATCCGTCCGGCAGGTACTGCGTGAACTCGACGATGTGGCCGTCCGGGTCCTCGGTGAAGTAGTTGAGGTTGCCGATCCTGCCCGCCTTGGCCTTCTCGGGCAGGGGCTGGCCCCCGGGGCCCTTGACGCCCCTGGACCTGAGGTAGTCGAGCATCCCCTGCGCGTCGTCGGTCTCGAGGGCGATGTGGTAAAGGCTGTCGCCGTCCTTGGGCGCGCCCCCGCCGGTCGGGAAGAGCTCCACGGACTGGCGGTCGTTTATCTTTATCCAGGCGATCTGCACCGCGCCCGAGTCGCCCTTGAGCGAGTACGGCTCGCCGAAGCCCAGGAAGCCCTCGTAGAACGCCCTGGAGCGCTCCAGGTCCCTGACCCAGAGCGCCACGTGCGAGAGGCCGGTAATCCTCGGGCGCCTGGGGGAGGGGGCCTCGTCGGCGCCGAGCATGCCGGGGAGCGCCGCCGCGGCGGCGGCGGCCGCCAACATGAGGTGTCGCGAGTTCATGCGGGGTGGCTAGTGGCGGCCGCGGACGAGCCACGCGACCAGGCTCAGGGCAACGCTCAGGACGACGCATGTCGCCAGCGGGAAGTAGAAGTCGGCCCCGCCCCGGCGCACGTGGATGTCGCCGGGCAGCCGCCCTATCCAGGAGCGGCCCAGGCCGGACCAAAGGACGGCCCCGGCCGCCGCGATGCCAAGGCCGATGACAACGAGGGGTTTTCCAAGGTCTGACACGGGAGGGGCCGCGCCCTTAGACAAAATCGTACGAGTAGGGCTTGCGCATCTCCCGGGCGATGTAGCGGTTCGCCGTGTGGGAGTTGTCGCCAACGAACTGCTCGAGGTCATAGTCCCAGACGAGCTTCTTGCCGGTCCTTAGGGCGATCGCCCCCAGATGGCACATGGTGGCGGAGCGGTGGCCGGTCTCGACGTCGCAGATCGGCAGCTTGCGCGAGCGCACGCAGTCGAAGAAGTTGCCCATGTGGTCGTTGCTCACGTAGAGCCGGACCGCGTCCGAGGGCAGGGGGGCGCGCAGCAGCTCCGGGTCGCTGGCCGTGATCTCGTGCCTGTTGACCCAGATCCAGCCGCCAGTCCCCTCGAAGCGTATGCCGTTTCGCTGGCCCTTCGGGTTCACGATTTCCCCGTAGATATTGTCGTCCTTGGTCGTGTGGACGAGGAGCACGATGCCGTTCGCGTACGTGTACTTCACCTCGTACTCGGCGAACGTAGTGTAGCCGCCGGGAATGGGCTGCGATAGCGCCTTGCCCTCGACCTCGCGCGGCGCCTTCAGGCCGATGGCCCAGTAGGCGATGTCGTTGTGGTGTGCGCCCCAGTCGGTCATCGTCCCGCCCGAGTACTCATACCAGTAGCGGAAATACGTGTGGCAGCGCTGCTTCACGTACGGGAAGCTCGGAGCCTGCCCCTGCCAGAAGTCCCAGTTGAGCCCGGCGGGCACCTTCTCGGGGGCGAACGGGCCGTCGCGCAGCCCCGCGGGCAGCCACACCTCGGCCTGCTTCAGGGCGCCGATCCGCCCGTTGCGCACGAGCTCGCACGCGAGCCGGAAGCGCTGGGAGCTGCGCTGCTGGGTGCCCGTCTGAAGGACCGTGCCGTGGGAGCGCACCGCGTCGATGACATGGCGGCCCTCGTCGATCGTGAGGGTGAGCGGCTTTTCCCCGTAGATGTCCTTGCCGGCCTTGGCGGCGGCGATGTTGATGAGCGAGTGCCAGTGGTCGGGCGTCGCGTTCACCACCACGTGGACGTCCTTGCGCTCGAGGACCCTGCGGAAGTCGCTGTAGGTCGCCGGCGCCTTTCCGTCCACGGTGAACTTCGCGGCGGCCTCGGCTGCGTGCGCGTCGTCGACGTCGCACACCGCGACAATGTCGCCGTGGTTGGCCGCGTTCGTCGCGTCGCCCTTGCCCATGCCGCCGCAGCCGATGAGGGCGATTCCCGGGCGGTCGTTCGGCGATGGGGCGGCGGCCGCCTCCTGCGCGCCCAGGAGCTGGCGCTCGACGAACCAAGTGGGGAGCCCCGTCGCCGCGGCTATGGTCGCGACCTTCGCTATGAAGGATCTGCGCGAGACTTGGAATTCCTTGGCGGCGAAGCGCGCCTTGTCCTGCATGGGGTTATTCATCGGGGGAAGGGGACGCCCGGCCCTTGGGGGGAGGTGTCTGCAGGATGTATGGGCAGCATCCGCGCCTTTGCAAGCCGTGCGGCTTGCGAGGCTGTCTCACCTGGCGCGCGGTTCCGGGCCCGGGAAATTTCTTCGATTAATCACAAGGTCTTTCTTGGCGTCCGGTTGAACTTCACACACATTGGGCATGGTCGACGGGCCGGACACCCTTGCGCGGCGTTGCCCCCGCCCGCCGAGAAACCCCCCTTCCAAACAACGCCCGGCCCATGCCGGGCCCCATCCCAAACCCCAGCAAGAAAATGGACTCCAAGAGCATGAACCGCCGCACCTTCATCAAAGCCGCCACGCTGGCCACAGCGGCGGCCTCGCTGCCGAACATCCTTCGGTCGCAGGGCGCCGGCGGGCAGTCGCCGAACAACAAGCTTAACGTCGCCTGCTGCGGCGTTGGGGGCCGCGGCTACGACGCGGTCCAGGGGCTCAAGGGCGAGAACCTGGTCGCCTTCTGCGACGTGGACGACGAGCGCGCGGCGAAGGCGTACGCGGAATTCCCGTCCGTCCCGCATTTCCGCGACTTCCGGGTCATGCTCGACAAGATGGGGGGCAGCATCGACGCCGTCACGGTCTCGACGCCCGACCACATGCATTTCCCGATCGCCATGGCGGCGATCGCGCACGGCAAGCACGTGTTCGTGGAGAAGCCGCTGACGCACACGGTGGCGGAGGCCCGGCGCCTGGCGCAGGCGGCCCGCGAGGCGAAGGTGGCGACCCAGATGGGCAACCAGGGCCACGCCGGCGAGGGCGCGAGGCTTCTCAAGGAGTGGGTCGACGCCGGCATCCTGGGCGATGTGCGCGAGGTGCACAGCTGGACCGACAGGCCGATCTGGCCGCAGGGCGTCAAGCCCCTGGATCACAGCAAGATGATGCCGGTTGTCCCCCATACCCTGGACTGGGACCTCTGGCTCGGCGTCGCGCAGCCGCGCGAGTACGACCCGGCCTACCTGCCCTTCACCTGGCGCGGATTCTGGGACTTCGGAAGCGGCGCCCTGGGCGACATGGGCTGCCACATCATGGACGGCGCATACTGGGCCCTGGGCCTGACCGCGCCGACGTCGGTCGATCCGATCGGCGGCATCCAGACCGAGATCAGCCCGCCGGGCGCCTCGGTCGTGCGCCTTGAGTTCCCAGCGCGCGGCGCCATGCCGCCCGTTCGCTGGACCTGGTACGACGGCGGCCTCACGCCCCCGTACCCGCCGGAGCTCGAGGAGGGCCGCAGGCTCCAGGACAACGGGACGCTGCTCGTCGGCTCCAAGGCGACAGTCCTGTGCGACACCTACTACGGGAGCATCCGGATCATACCGGAGGCCAGGATGAAGCAGGTCGCGCCGAGCCTGCCCGCAAAGACGATTGCACGCGTCGGCATGAGCCACTTCCTGGAGTGGGCGCGGGCCTGCAAGGGGGGCGTCGCCGCGGGGTCCAACTTCGAGTACTCTTCACGCCTGACCGAGTCGGTCGTCCTGGGCAACGTCGCCATTCGCGCCAGGCGCCGCATCGAGTGGGATTCGGCCGCGATGAAGGTTACCAACGTCGCCGCCGTGAACGAATACGTCGCGAAGCAATACCGGGCCGGCTTCGGCGTTTGAGCCGACGGCCCCCATCACCATGAACGAACCCAACCCGTCCGCCCCGGCGCCGTCGTCCTGCGAGTACACCTGGGCATTCCTGATCCTGCGCCTCTTCCTGGGCCTGCGCACGTTCTTCGAGGGCGTCGAGAAGTTCGAGCTCGGCGGCACCTACTCCTTCGCGAACTACTACCAGAACATGGGCAAGATGGCGCAGGGCATCACCGCCAACTCGTTCCTGCCGCTCTGGGCGACGAGCAACTACGCGCACGCGCTGGGCTACGCGCTGCTTGTCCTGGGCGCGGCGCTCCTGCTGGGCGTCAAGACCCGGGCGACTCTCATCCTGACGGGGCTTCTCTACGTGAGCCTCGCCTTCGGCCTCATGGCCGTCCAGGAGAACGAGGGCGTCGCATGGCTGGCCGTCTACGTGGGCCTGATCGCCGGCGCGCTCGTCCTCGTGCGCCACGACCGCTTCTGCGCCTGGCGCAGCCGTTCCTAGGATCCCGGCCGTGACGACATCACCCCAACAGCCCCCGGGGCTCACGCGCCGCGACTTCCTTTCAGCGGGCGCAAAGCTGGGCGCCGCGATTCTCGCGGCGCCCTACATAGTGCGGGCCGCCGCCCCGCAGGAGGCGGGCGACACGATAAACGTCGGGCTCATAGGCTGCGGCGAGGAGGGCCGCGTGCTGCTGAGCGCCGCGCTCAAGATCCCGAACATCCGCTTTGTCGCGGTCTGCGACATCTGGCCCTACAACCGCGGGTACGGCGAGCGCCTCCTCAAGAAGTTCGGGCACGACCCCAAGCCGTACGAGGACTACCGGGAGATGCTCTCGGATATCCCCGGCATCGACGCCGTAATTGTCGCCACGCCGGACTTCATGCACGCCGAGCACACGAACGCGTCCCTGCGTGCGGGCAAGCACGTGTACTGCGAGAAGCTGATTTCGAACACGGTCGAGGGCGCGCGCTCGATGGTGGCCACCGCGCGCGCGACCGGGCGTTTCCTGCAGATCGGTCACCAGAGGCGCAGCAATCCCCGCTACGTCTACGCCCACGACCGCCTGCTCGGGCAGGCGCACATCCTGGGGCGGATCACCGCCGCCGACGCGCAGTGGAACAGGGCGGTGACCGAGGACCTGGGCTGCCCGGCGCACCAAGAGATTCCCGAGGCGATTCTCCACAAGTACGGCTACGCCAACATGCACGAGTTCCGCAACTGGCGCTGGTTCAGGAAGTATTCCGGCGGAGTCATCTCGGACCTGGGCGCGCACCAGATCGACATCTTCAACTGGATGCTTGGAGCAAACCCGCGCTCGGTGCTCGCGGGGGGCGGGCGCGACTACTACACCAACCACGAGTGGTACGACAACGTGACGGCGATATACGAGTTCCCGACGAAGACGGGCATCGTGCGCGCCGTCTACCAGGTGGAGACCACGACGAGCGCCGGGGGCGGCTACCACGAGTACATCATGGGAGACGAGGGCGCGCTCAAGATATCCGAGAACCCGAAGTACACGAGGCTCTACCGCGAGGCGAGGGCGCCCGAGTGGGACAAATGGGTGAGCGACGGCCTGATCATCCGCCCGGGCACGGGCGAGGGCGCCCTGCCGCCGGTCAAGCCCTGGGAGAAGCCGCGCCCGAAGCTCTCGATGGTGTCGAAGAGCGACTCGACGGTGGACGTGCGCGAGACGGCCGAGCTCTCCGCGTGGGACATGCCCGTTGTCCTCGACAAGGCGATCCACCAGCCCCACCTCGAGAACTTCTTTGACGCCATGCGCGGGAAGGGCTCCCTTCACAGCCCGGGCGAGGTCGGGTTCGCGACTGCGGTCACCGTGCTCAAGGTCAACGATGCGGTCGCGGCCCGCAAGATGCTCATGTTCGCCCCGGAAGACTTCACCGCCTAGAAAGGACACGCCTATGCTTCGCCTCCTCACCGCAATCATCGCCCTCGCCTCGGTCTGCGCCGTGCGCGCCGAGGAGATGGTCCCGCTCAAGCTGGACCTTCCCAAGCCGCTCTTTGTCGGCACGCCCCGCCCGATCAAGGTGTCGAACCTTGAGCCGGCGCAGGTCGGCACGCCCCCGCCCTTCATGGTGCCGGCGGGAACGGTTCTGCTCTCTCTAAACAAGCCCGCGACCTCGAGCGACTCCTCGCCCGTCATCGGCGAGCTCACCTGCGTGACGGACGGGGACAAGTCGGGCATCGAGGGCTCCTACGTGGAGCTCGGGCCCGGAGTGCAGTGGGTGCAGGTCGACCTGGGGGCCCCGGCGAGGCTCGCGGCGATCGCCGTCTGGCACTTCCACGCGGAGGCCCGCGTCTACCACGCCGTCGTGGTGCAGCTGTCGAACGACCCGGACTTCAAGGCGGCCGTGACGACGGTGTTCAACAACGACGACACGAACGCGGACGGGCTCGGCAAGGGCTCGGACTACGCGTACGTCGAGACCTACAGGGGCCGCGTGATCGACGCGAAGGGCGTCACGGCCCGCTACGTGCGCCTCTACAGCGACGGAAACACGTCCGACGAGCTCAACCACTATACCGAAGTCGAGGTTTACGGCAGGCCCGTGAACTAAAGGCCTCACCGCGTGGCGCCCGCCCGCCCGCAATGCCCCAGACATCCTCCCACTGGCTGCCCTTGGCGCTGGTCGCCGTCGCGGCCATGCTCTGGAGGGGCGAAGGGCTCGGGGCGCGGCCGATGCACGCTGACGAGGCGAACCAGGCCGTAAAGGCCGGCGAGCTGCTCGAGTCGGGCCGCTATGCGTACGACCCGCGCGACCATCACGGCCCCGTCCTCTACTACGCCGTGCTTCCCGTGGCCTGGATCAGGGGCGAGCGCACACTCGCGGGGCTTGACGAGGTGACGGTGCGCCTGGTGCCCGCGATCGCGGGCGCGGCCTGCGTCATCCTGCTCGGGCTCCTGGCCGCGCCCCTGGGCCGCTGGCCATCGCTCGCGGCCGCAGCCTTCATGGCGTCGTCGCCCCCGGCGCTCTACTACAGCCGGTACTTCATCCAGGAGACGCTGCTGGTCGCGTTCACGCTGGCGGCGTTCCTTTGCGCCAGGCGGTGGTGGGAGCGCGGCGGCGCGGCCTGGGCCGCGGCCGCCGGGGCGTGCCTCGGCCTCATGCTGGCGACGAAGGAGAGCGCCCCGGTGTTCGCAGCGTGCGCGCTCCTCGCCCTCGCGGCGGCGGGCCCCCTGCCCGCGCGCCCCGCGCACGCCCGGGGGGGCCTGGCCGCCCTTGCCTGCCTTGGCGCGGCCCTTGCGGTCGCCGCGCTCTTCTACTCCTCGTTCGGGAGCCACCCGGCCGGGCTTCGCGACGCGCTCGGGTCCTGGCGGCCGGCGGCGGCCCGGGTGCTCTCGGGCGACACCGGCCACGAGAAGCCCTGGTGGTACTACCTGCGCCTCTTCGCCTGGCAGCGCAGCGGGGGGCTCACGTTCGAGCAGGCCGGGTTCGGCGCCCTGGCCCTTGCCGGGGCCGGCATCGCGCTGTCGGGCGGCCCAGGTCTCCTTCGCTGGGCGGCCGCATACTCCGGCCTCGTCCTTCTGGTCCTTTCGGCGACGCCCTACAAGACGCCGTGGCTGGCCGTCAACCTCGTGCCCGGCTTCGCCCTGCTGGCCGCAGGCGCGCTGGCCGCGCTCGCGAGGGACCGGTTCGGCGCGGCCGTTGCCGGCGCGGCGGCGCTTGCGGTCGTGGCCATGCTCGCGTTGCAGGCCGACCGCGCGGCCCGGGTGTACGCCTCCGACCCGCGCAATCCCTACGCCTACGTCCACAGCGCGCCCGACGTCCTCAAGTTTAGGCCCCTGGCCGAATGGGCGCTCGCGCGCACCCCGGGCGGGCCCGTGCGCGTGATCAGCGAGGAGTACTGGCCGCTTCCATGGTATCTTCGGGGGCTGGGCAACGTCGGATACTGGAACTCCCCGCCCGAGGCGTGCGACGGCGCGATGGTCGTGGCCTCGGCCGATCTGGCCGGCGCGGTCAGGGCCCGCCTGCACGGCCCCTATGACCAGGCGTACCTTGGCCTGCGCCCCGGCTTCGTCCTTGTCGTCTTCACGCCGCGCCGATGAACCCGCGCTTCTCGCTCGTCGTGCCCTTCTTCAACGAGGCGGGCAACGTGAAGCCGCTCCTCGAGCGGGCGATCGCGGTCCTCTCGGGGCTCGGGGGCCCCTATGAGGTGATCCTCGTCGACGACGGCAGCACGGACTCGACCGAGGCGGAGATCGCCGAGGCCGTCGCGCGCTGGCCCGAGTGCCGCGAGCTGCGCATGCCGGGGCGGGTCGGCCAGGCCTCCGCCCTCCTCGCGGGCCTTTACTGCGCGCGCGGGGATTTCATCCTGACGATGGACGGCGACGGCCAGAACGATCCCGGGGACTTCCCGGCGCTGCTCGAGCCGGTGGAGGACGGCCGGCTGGACCTCGCGTGCGGCTGGCGCACCGGGCGCAGGGGCGCGTGGTGGCGCCGCGGCGCCTCCCGGGTCGCGAACCTGGTCAGGCGCGCGGTCCTTCGCGACGGCGTCCACGACGCGGGCTGCCAGATCCGCGTCATGCGCCGGGAGGTTGTGCGCGCGCTGCGGCCCATGGACCTCATGCAGGCCTTCGTCCCGGCGCTCGCCGCCGCCGCCGGCCTGAGGGTGGGCGAGCGCCCCGTTCGGGACCTTCCCCGGATGCTCGGCCACTCGAAGTACGGCGTTGGCGAGCTGTGGTGGAGGCCCGCCGCTGCGATGGTGCGCCTTCTTCTTGCTGGACGGAGGCGTCCGCCGCCATGACCCATGCGAGCTTCCGCCACGAGGCGATGGCGACCCACTTCGAGGTCGTGATCGCCGGCCACGACGAATCCTACGCCAGGCAGGCGGCCGCCGAGGCCTTCCGAGTCCTCGACCGGCTCGAGGCGGAGCTGAGCCTCTTCGTGGAGTCGAGCGACATAGCCCGCGCCAACCGGCTGGAAGAGGGAGCCTCGATCGCGGTCGGCGACGATGCGCTGCAGTGCCTGCTGCTGGCCGCGGGGGTCGCCGAGGCGACGGGGCGCACCTTCGACCCGGCCTATGGCTCGGTGGGCGCGCCGGGGCATCCGCAGGGCGCGCCCGTGTTCACGCTCGATCCCGCGGCGCACGCGCTCACGTCCCGGGCGGCCAGGCTCCACCTTGACCTCGGGGCGATCGGCAAGGGCTACGCCCTGGACCGCATGGGGGAGGTTCTCGGGGACTGGGGCGTCGCGTCGGCATGCCTCAACAGCGGCGGCAGCACGGTCCTTGCGCTCGAGCCCGCGCCCGGTTCCGCCGGGTGGGCCGTCGGATTGGGCGAAGGCGGGTGGCGCCGCGAGCTGCGCCTTCGCCGCAGGGCCTTGAGCGGGTCGGGCGTGGCCATCAAGGGATCCCACCTGGTCGATCCCCGGACGGGGCAGGCGGCGCGGCGCTCGCTGCGGGCCTGGGCGAGCGCACCGGCCGCGGTGCTCGCCGACGCCCTTTCCACGGCGTTCTTCGTGATGGCGGACCCGGAGGTAGCCGCATTCTGCGCGAAGCATGCGGAGGTGGGAGCCGCGCTGGCGCGGGCCGACGGAAGCCTTGAGTTGCACGGCGCGCTCGCGGCCGGGGATTCGGGAGGCTAGCGGCCGGACGGAGCCGGGGCCGCCCGGCCGATGGGTTCGCTCCGGGCCGCCTTGAGCAGGAGATGTCCGGGTTCCTTGCGACGCCCCGCGACCGACCTTCGCCGGATGCGCGGGAGCGCGGCCTAGCGGGGCGTCCCGGAGTCCATCCGCCTGGCCGCCCGCTCCGCCATCCTGTCGTGGTACCGGTGCCAGACGAGGGTCACCACGTAGACAAGGATCGCCGCGTTTATGGCGAGGATCGCGACCCGCGGCCAGGTGAAGTGGTGGATCATCGAGAGGAACTCCTCCGGCAAGAATATACCGGTCGAGATGACGACCATGTACTCGGCCCAGGCGGCGCCAATCCAGAGGCCGAACCCCTCGATCAGCAGTATCGAGGCGTAGAAGGCCGTGAGGATGCCCAGGCGCACGAGCGTGGCCGGGTCGACGAGCCCCAGCTTCTCGAGGGCGAGCGCCACGTACATGTTCTCCGGGGAGATGCGGGCAGCATGGATCAGGCGGCGCGCCAACGCCGCAAGGTCCTGGTGGATAAGGTCGAATACGCCGAGCGAAAGGCAGGCGAGGCCGATCCCCTTCGCGAGCTTGGCCGCCGCGATGACCTTGAGACCTAGGGGGGTCTTCGTGTCGTGCATGGTCAGTCCAAGCCGGGGTGGGCGCAAAGGACATGCTTGCCGTGGCGGGAACTGGAGGGGGTCATCCGGACGCCGACGCTATCGGCGCCCGGCTCCCATAACAAGAGACAGTGCTGGCTGTAACACCATGTTCGCAAACGGCGCGTCGGGGAGGGGCAGGTCGAAAAAAAAGGCCGGCCCGCGATCGGGCCGGCCTTGAGACTGGATACTTTCGCAGCCCGTAGCCTACGGGCGCGTGAACAGGTGTTTCGACTTCTTGCCGGCCTTGCGCGGCGGCGTCGCTGTGGCGACGGGAGCTGCGGCGGCGGGAGCCGGGGTCTGGATGGGCTTCGGCGTCGTGTCGCCGATGATCGGCGATACCGGGGCCTGCCCGGAAGTTGCTGTCGGCGTTGTCGGCTGTGCCGCAACGGGTGTTGGAGATTCAGTGCTCATGTTATGTTCTAGTTTTTATGCATTCCCTAATATGCGGCTCCCTGGGAGGGAGTCCGCCAAGGCCAACGTTAGACCTGCGGGTGTCCGGAAACCCCGCAAGCCTTGTTGTTGGCTGCGCATCCGTTGCGCGGGACATTGCGGCACAACCGGCCAACCCGCAGGGATTCCTGTGCCTGAAATAAACATAATATATTAGATATCAATGTCTTGTTGATTTCTTGAGCGGGATATACGCCATGCCCCTTCGCGGCGGTGCCGGGTCCATGCCATGTAAGGGCTGCCCCTGTTCGGTGGGACAGGATCCGTGGGATCTCAAACCTTTTGGTAAAATTTCCCAAGCCGTGCGTCTCCTCGATTGAACCTGGGAAAAGTTCCTTGCGGTTGCCCGACCGCGTCAGATGCCCACGAGGAACGCCACCCCGTGTGTCGCGGTGCCCACGCATCGCAACCCGGCCCACGGCGAGACGACCTAGGCGCCCAGGGATCGCAGCAAGGCGTGGATCTGCCCGTGGCGCGGGGCCCATGCGGCCCAGGCCCCCTTGGCCCACCTGAGGACCACCTCGGCGTGCTCCCCTGCGTCGGCCGCCTTGCGGACGTCCGCAACGGTGATGTCACCCCTGGAGGCCGGCGGAGTCAGCCATGGATACGGAACCCCGCAATCGACTGCGGCCGCGAGGACCTTGGTCGCCCCCTCTGCCGGCATGCCGCGCTCGAGCACCACGCACAGGCTCATCAGGTGCCCGGCCACGGACTGGGCGCTTTTCCTCGAAGGCCGGTCCGGGTGCTGGACCGCGTACGCGTCGACCGTCAGGCGGTGGGACGCCCAGTGCCCGCGGTCGCCGTACTCACGGGCAAGCACCTCTCCATAGGCGGCCCAGCAGCCCGGGCACGATTCCATGTAGGGGTGCGTCGGGCCGGAGACGTCGGGGAAGGGCGCGCCGCAGCCGACGCATCGGATGGTGGGGGTGCTCGTCATCGGGCTCTTCGTTGTGGTGGGGCAACCGCCTAGGCCACGGCGGTGGCGATGGCAAGGGCGCCCCCCTTACTTGCAGTCGAGGGACTGGCAGGTATCCCGGAACCACGACGGCTCGTCCTCGGAGGAGACCGTGCAGCTGATGACGTAGAGGCGGCCGGCGGGATAAAGGTAGGTGAAGCTCACCTGGGCCTCGTCGCCGTGCTGGAAGCGGGTGACCGCAAGCTGGGTGTGGGGCCATTTGCTGTCGACGGCCGTCACGCTGGAGCCGGCCGGCGCGAAACCCGTCTTGGCCATGGCGGCGGCGCCGCTCTGCTGGAAGGCCTGGGCGAGGCTCCTGACGTAGGCGTCGCGCTTGGCTTCCGGGAGCTTGTCGATGGCCACGTCCACGACCGCGAACATCCCGATTCGGGAATCCGTGTCTGTGAGGATGTCCCAGCTGTTGAGCATGCCCCCGCCCGGCGCGGCGACCGCGGGCCTGCGCCTCCAGTGGCCGTCGCCCTTGAGCTCGATCTGGAAGACGCCGTCCAGGGAGATGCTGCTGCCTTCCGTTCGCACGAATGCCCAGCTGACCGGATCGGACTTGATGTCGGCCGGCTCGCCGGCGAGCGCGCCGGGCCCCGCTGCGAGGGCGGCTAGGAGCAGGGGAAGCATCCTTCGCATGATAGACGTCGTGGCCATCGGAAGCCTTGGAATCATCGGGTGAGCTCCTGGTTTGAGGCAGGCCGCGGAATCTTGGGCAAGAGTCGGCCGGACCTCATGAGACCCGATTATGGAACACCAAGCGAGACGCATTGTTACGTAGTTTTAGGTATGCCGCACAGCGGCCCATTGCAGCCTGCAGCGAACGGAAACCTGGGCCGCGCTAGCGTGTCTATGTCTCCCGGCTTATGACGGGTGACAAAGCAGCAGAATTGGCTGGGCCGTCTGGACGGGAATGGCCCGGGCCGGCGCCCTGCCCGCAGGGCGCGCGGATCGTCTCGGGTCCCGTCCTATGCCGGCATGTGGCGAAATCTCAATTCTGGCGTACCTTTGGCCCAGGAAGAAACGTCATGACTGACACTGCCATGAAACACACCCAATACCTCATCGCGGCAGCGGCCTTCTCGGGCGCGCTTTGGCTGGCGGGCTGCAACGCCACGCCTGATGCGCGCATCCAGAGCAACCCGGCGGCGTTTGCCCAGCTAAGTCCCCAGGAGCAGTCCATGGTCAAGGCCGGCCAGGTGGGCCTCGGCTTCAGCGCGGACGCCGTCAAGCTTGCCCTCGGCAATCCGGACCGGATCACGCTGAAGACGGATGCGACGGGCCAGGTCGAGGTCTGGCATTACATCGAGACCGCGTACTACGACGGCGCCTTCCTCTATGGCGGCCCGTACTGGGGCGGCTGGGGCGGGTGGGGAAGACACGGATTTTGGGGCGGCGGCTGGGGCGGGTACTGGGGCCCGTATCCGGTCGGCCCGGTCAGCACCTATGACCACTTCCGCGTGGTCTTTCGCAACGGCAGGGTCATCGAGTTCAACCAGGAAGTCGGGAGCTGACCGCAATCTTCACGGAATCTCGTGGACCTCGAGCAGGGCCGCGCCGGAGTTGCCGCTCGCGCCGGTGACCTGCGCGGTGTACGCGCCGGGGGCCAGCGTCAGCAGGAGCGCCGAATCGCCCGAGGAGGCGTCTGTCCACCTGAAAGCGCCGACCCGCGGCCGCCGCGGAGGCTGTCTCGCCGGCGCCGCCCCAGCCCGTGTTCGACGCAAGCACCGTGGCGCCCGACGACGCGCCGTAGAGCCTGAGCGCCGGGTCGGGAAGGAAGCCCGCGACCGCGAAGGGCGCGAGCGCGGGCCCGAAGGCTCGGGTGAGCACGGTCTTGGAGGCGGAGCCGCCGCCGACGAAGCCCACGATCAGGATGTTCCCGCCGGTTCCGACCTGCGCGCGCTGTGAGCGGCAGGACAAGAAGGCCCATGGAAATGACCGCGGCGGCTGCGGACAGGGCGGAGGCTGTTCCTCGAAGCATGGGAAGGTGCGCCGCCGCGGCCCCGCATGGGGACCGACGCGGGCGCGTCGGCCAGCTGGGAGGATCGATTTGATGGGGGCGAGGCCGCACGCCGTTACATTACCGAGACTTTCCCCCGGCGGCTGCGCACAGATCGGCGTTCAATCGCCAAGGATTGCGGAGGGAGAAATCAGGCGGCCGGACATCTCCGGCTTCGGACCGGAACCGTCCCGGCGAACACGGAAGTTGACGGGTGTTACTGGGATCGAACCGGTTGCCAAAGCCTTGGAGATGCATGTCCGTTCACTGCAAACCGAAATCAGCGAATGGAAATGAACTCGCGGGCAAAGCACCGTAGTTCCCGGCAACGTGCGGAGCTGACGGCGGGCGATGCTCAGGCCGGCTTTTTCGCCGCGGCCGCGCCGCTTCCGCCAATGCCCGTGATCTGCTCGGCCTCCGCGGCATTCTGGCAGGTGACAACGCGGACGCCGCGCCGGTAGTGCACGATGGAGAGAATATTGAACCCGATGTCCCTTCGCGGGTCCGGGACGATTCTGACCACGGTCCCGATTCCCCTGGCCTTGCACGCGTCCATGAGCTTCGTCAATTCGGGCACGCAATCCAGCTGCATGGATCCCAGGCCGCTGAGGTCGGTGAGGAAAATGAAGCCCTGGCGCATCTGGGGAAGCAGCTTCCTCACGCTCTCGGAGCATGCCTTCATCTGCGCCGCGGCAACGTCGCCGCGGTACCTCACGTGAATGAGGTTGCGCGGGACGTCGGCCTCGACTTCGCACTCGGGCTTCCTGTCCGTCATAATGCCATGGGCCATTAATGGGTTTTGAGTTGATCGCGTCAAAGGCGAATCCGACTTTAGAGCGGTGAACTTGTGGATGATTGGCCCATTGACGCGATTTCATGAGTGAACCGGACAAGAGGCCCGACGGAGCGGGAACGGAACCCAACCGTGTTTCGCTTGAGGGGATGCACGGCACCGTGGCGGTCCCCGACCAGGGGGCGGGCTTCTGGCGCCAGTGGCGCGCGTTCATCGGGCCGGCGATCCTCATCAGCGTCGGCTACATGGATCCGGGAAACTGGGGCACCGACCTCGCTGGGGGGGCCCAGTTCAAGTACGCGCTGCTCTGGGTGGTTGCCCTGGCCAGCCTGATGGCGGTCATCCTCCAGGTGATATCCGCCCGGCTGGGCGTCGCGACGGGAAAGGACCTGGCCCAGTGCTGCCGCGACTACTACCCCGGGTGGACCCGCTGGCCGAACTGGATTTCCATGGAGATCGCCATCGGGATGACCGACCTGGCCGAGGCGCTCGGGAGCGCCGTGGCGCTGAACATGCTCTTCCACATCCCCCTGCTGTGGGCGGTCATCATCACGGCCTTCGACGTCCTGTTCCTCCTCGGACTGCAGGGACTCGGCGTCAGGCTTATCGAGGCCGTGGTCACGGTCTTCGTCCTGACGATCGGCGCCTGCTACGCCTTCGAGATCTTCGGGCTCTCCCAGACCCGGCCCGACTTCCTGGAGATGGGCCGCGCCATGGTGCGCCCCGACTTCGCCCAGAGCGGCATGCTCTTCGTGGCGGTCGGCATCATCGGCGCGACGGTGATGCCGCACAACCTGTACCTGCACACCGCCCTGGTGCAGACCCGAAAATTGCAGCATGACGAGCAGTCCGTGCGCCGCGCCATCCGCTTCAACACGATCGACACGACGGTGGCGCTGGCGGTCGCCTTTGTCATCAACGCGGCGATCCTCGTCCTCGCGGCGATCGTGTTCTACGGGAAGGACAGCGTGACGGTGGCCGGCGGGCAGGTGGTCAAGTTCACGGCCGACAGCGACTGGATCCGCGTGGCCTACCTGACCCTCGCGCCGCTCTTGGGCACCACGCTCGCAAGCACGATCTTTGCGGTCGCGCTCCTTGCAAGCGGCCAGAGCAGCACGATCACCGGGACGCTTGCCGGGCAGGTCGTAATGGAGGGGTTCATGCACTGGCGCATCCAGCCCTGGGTGCGCCGCCTGATCACGCGCATGCTCGCGGTCGTGCCGGCGATCCTGATCATCGGCATCCGCGGAGACAGCAGTGTGACCGACCTGGTAAACCTAAGCCAGGTAGTGCTTTGCCTCGAGCTGCCCTTCGCCATGTTCCCGCTGCTGCAGTTCACCAGCTCGCGCAGGAGGATGGGCAAGTGGCGCAGCGGCTGGTTTCTCCTGGCGGCCGGCTGGGGCACCGCGGTGTTGATAACGGCGATGGACATCTATAGCCTGCCGGATGCGCTGAGGCAGGCCTGGGCCGTCATTGTTGGCCACTGAAAGACCGGATCACGACGCACCCTCAACCAAAGGCCGGCAATGTATGACAAGATCCTAGTGACGCTGGACACGACGCCCACCGACCGGACGATCATCGAGCATGTGAAGGCGCTGGCCAAGTTCATGCACAGCCGGGTCGTGCTTCTGCATGTCGCGGACGGGTGGGCCGCGCGCACCTTCGGGCCCGACGCCGTCAGCGCCGAGGTGACCGAGGACACCGCCTATCTTCAGAAGGTGAAGGCCGAGTTTGAGGCCGCGGGCATCCCGGCCGAGGCCGAGCTGGCTTTTGGCGAGCCGGGTGCGCAGGTGGTCAAGTGGGTCGAGACCAAGAGCTGCGACTTGGTGGCCATGAGCACTCACGGGCACCGGTTCGTCGGGGACCTCTTTCTCGGGTCAACCTCCAGACGGGTGCGCCACAGCGTCAGCGTGCCGGTGCTTCTGCTCAGGGCAAAATGATCCTCGGTTGAGGGCCGCCATGCCTTAAACGTCCGCTGCGGAGGTCTGGAGCGGGCGATGGTGGCGGCGGCTCGGACCGCGGCGCGCGGCCGATGCTATTTGTTTTACCTGCCGATTGTGAAAGCGTTAGGAATTGCCGCAGTGCCAAGGTCATTGCTCGCCAAACTAGTAACGGGGGCGCTCGCGCTGCTCGCCGCCGTCATGGCCGGGCTGGTCGTTTACCTGCTGGTGCTGCTCATGCGGGAGCCGCCACGGGCGCCGAGCGCGGGCGCGCGCATACCGGCTGAGGCAGAGCCCGCGCTCGTGTACGTGCCGCAGGCCGTTGGCTTCCCCATAGGGGGCCACCCCATGATCGCACACGTGGCCGTCGTCGACCTGGAAGGGACCGGCCTCCCCGGAATCCTCGTGTGCGACGCGACGGCCAACCGCATAGGCTGGATACGCCAGGGCCCCAGGGGCGTCTTCACCGAGCAGTTCATCGGGGACCCGGTCCAGGCTCCGGTCCACGTCTCGGTCTGCGACGTCAACGGCGACGGCCTGCCGGACCTTCTTGTGGCGTGCATGGGCCAGATACTTCCCAACAACGACCGCATCGGGAAGATCGTGGTGATGGAGAACCTGGGCGGGGGGCGGTTCCGCAACCACGTGATCGCCGAGAACATCGCCCGGGTGACCGACGTGCGCGGCGCCGACCTGGCCGGCCACGGCCGCATGGACCTGATCATGGGGCAGTACGGGTACGACCAGGGCGAGATCCAGTGGCTGGAGAACCTCGGCGGCTGGAATTTCCGCCCGCATGCGCTCCTGAACCTCGCGGGCACGATCATGACCCCGGTGGCGGACTTCGAGCGCAGCGGCAGGACCGACATCGCCGCGCTGGTGTCGCAGGACTCCCAGCAGGTGTACGGACAGGTGCACCTCTTCAGGAACACGGGCAACGGGGAGTTCTGGGACACGGTCGTCTGGAAGACGGGGAACCTGGAGTTCGGATGCAGCGGGATCGCCGCCGCGGACGTGAACGGGGACGGCCTCGAGGACCTGGTCGTCACCAACGGCGATGCGTTCAACAGCGCCTACGAGGCGCCGGCGCCCTGGCACGGCCTGCAGTGGCTCGAGAACAAGGGCGACGGCGCGTTCGTCTACCACCGAATCGGCAACAGCCCGGGCTGCTACAGCCCGCTCTGCCTGGACCTGAGCGGCAAGGGGCGCAAGCACCTGGACATCGTGACGGTGTCGGCCTTCACAAACGGCCTCGACACGTCGGCCGTGACCATGACGGCATGGCTGAACGACGGCCACGAGTACTTCAGGCCGGTGGCGCTGGCCCACGAGCCGACGCACCTGATCACGGTCGCCGCAGGCGACCTGGACGGCAACGGCGTGCCCGTCTTGGTCACGGGCGGGCTCGACGCCTATCCGCCCTATTCGCAGATGAGCCGGGTGACGATATGGAGGCGCCGGTGAGGCCAACGCCGTGAAGCCCCGCTACCTCCTTGCCTGTGCGGTGCTGGCGGCGTTCGTCGCGGCGGCGGCGCTGCTGGCCGCGCGCCTCTGGCGGCAGCAGGAGCGTGCGGCCATTGCGGCGGCGGGCGTGCCGGCGGTCCCCGACCTGAGCCGCTGGCCAGCCGAGCTAAGGCGGCGGGTTTTGGCGCAGAGCCAGGCTGCCGGTGGGACGCGCTCCAACCTGGGTCCCTTGGAGGCGCTTGCCGCCCTGTACTGCGCGAACGACCTCGCGCCGCAGGCCGAGCAGGCGCTTTCGGCGCTCCAGAGGCTCGATCCGAAGAATGCGCGCTGGCCCTACCTGCTGGCGGACATGCACCTGGGCACGGGCGACCCGGAGGGAGCGGAGCCGTTCCTTCACGCAACCGTCGAATTGGATCCGAGCTACGCGCCCGCGTGGCTGCGCATGGGGGAGCTGCTGGAAGGCCTGGGGGCGAGCGACCGGGCGCGGGAGTGCTTCGCAAGGGCGGCCGCCGTCGCACCGACTGATGTGCGGGCCGAGTATGACATCATTCTCTTCGATGCCGAGCACGGCGTCGGCGGGGATTCGTCGCGCAGACGCCTCGAAGAGCTGGCCCGCGCCCACCCCGGGGTCAAAGAGCTTCATGAGCTGATGGGGGACTTGCGGGCCGCGGCCCATGATACCGAGGGGGCGGCGCGGGAACGGAAGCTGGCGGCGGACAGTGAGCTCAACCTGGGCACGCAGGATCCCTGGATCGACGAGCTGGCGCAGTATTGCTTCGACTCCAACCGCCTAATGGTGGGCGCAATGAAGATGCGGCGCGAGGGGCGCTTCGACGAGGCGGAAAGGCTGCTCAAGAGGCTCGTCGAACTGGCGCCCGGAGCGCCGGCCAATCCGTACGTGTGGGACCTGCTCTCGAACTTCTACCTCAAGACGGGTCGGGCGGCGCAAGCGCGCGCTACGCTGGAGGCCGCGGTGGCTGAGTTCCCGGACGAGCCGCAGATGCACTTGCTCCTTGTGCGGATGCTCTGCTCGGAGCGCGAGCCGCAGGCGGCGATCGCCGCCGGGCGCCGAGCAGTCCAGCGCTGGCCGCAGCATGGCGGGCTGCACGCGGCCCTGGGGGCAGCCCTTCATGACACTGGGGACCACGCCGCCGCGGAATCCGAGCTGCGCGAGGCGCTGCGCCTGGACCCGACCCTGACAGAGGCGCAGTACAATCTCGGGGCTGTCCTGCTCGACCTCGGGGAGCGCGACGGCGCGCGCGCGGCGATCGAGAAAGCGCTGGTCATGCGACCGGACTATCCCGAGGCGCTTTACACCGTCGGGGAGATCTACCTCGACGCCGGAGATTTTGCGTCCGCGGAAGCCTACGTGTCCAAGCTGTACGCGCTCAATCCGGATGAGCCGAATGCGCGCCACCTGCTGGCCGCGTGGCATCTCGTCAAGGGCGTTGCTGCGCGCCAGGCCGGTGGCCTGGAGGAGGCGGACCGGCAATTCCGGGCGGGCCTAGCCGTGGCTCCGGATTTCGGGGCGATCCTGGGCGAGGAGGGCACCCTGTCCATCGAGCGCGGCAGATTCGGCGACGCGGTTGACGCCTTTGAGCAATACGTCCGCGTCGAGCCGGACGATCCCGGGGGCTATTTGTCGCTCGGGCGGCTCTTGCAGAAACTGGGCCGACAGGCGGATGCAAGTGCGGCCTACAAGCGCGGCCTCACTGCTGCCGAAAAGGGGGGCGACAAGGCCCGAATGGACGAGTTCAAGCGGCTGCTCGAACCTTGATCTCCGACGGCGCGCAAACCCGGCCAAAGCGCAGCTTAGGCCGGGTCTAGCGCCGCCGATCTGGAGTCTTCGGCAACCTCTGGGCTTGGATGTATCGTTTGACGGTCTTCCGGCTGGCTCCACCGCAAGAGCCGGCATAGTAGCTCGGGGTCCAAAAATGGTTGCCCCAGAGCCTGCGGCGCACCTCCGGGAAGTCGCGTTTGCGAAGGAGTCGGG
>PLXS01000042.1 GCA_003151515.1 Opitutaceae bacterium | reverse complement strand
TCCTGTCGCGCAGTTCGGCTTGCAGTCCTTCGAGGAACGCGGACGCGTTGGCCTCTACGGCCTCCGGTGTCTCACGTTCTACTCCGTCTGCTGCACCATTGCGCATCACCGTCGTGAGTGCCGTTTCCAGCACATCGCGACGGCATAGATCGCCGAACAGGCTCCAAGCCCGCCAGCGAGGATCTTCCTTCGCCTTGCGGTAAAGTGTCCGTTGAAGCGATTGAACCTTTGTGGGTGGGGGTACTTCCTTTTCAGGAATCATCACCAGTCCTCCGCTTCGCTGTTCACTTCGACCAAGTGAGGCTCCTTCGCTCCACGGTGATTAGCCGCTTCATCGCTACTACGGGCCTCTCCGACTTCTGCCCCGGCCAAACGGGCCTCGCGGGATTCCCCGCTTGGGCCCGCCGTTGGACCCTGACGTCCACCGGCGCAGATCTCCTCCCTTAACACCCCAACCTTTTCAGACATCCCGTGCCCGCAGACCACGCCATGGCGGTGACTGGACAAGTCGTCATTCTGGTCTCTCCCGCTTTTCGCAGGGTTTACCATTGTCCAGCCCTGATAGCCTTCACCCTTTTTGGAGGGGCTCGGCTCCATGGATTTTTTGGACTTCTCGGGGCTCATTTGATGGGCTTCACTTTCGTTACGGGCTGCCTGCCTTGCTTGCGGCTGCTCCCCACGCCCCCTCACGGGAACGCAGTTACCGGGCATTCCCCGCTAAATGACGTAATTGGCGGAGACGTTGTTTTCATACGTGGGTTGTGGTTTTCAGGAGCGCGACCAAAAAATGTCCATTTTGACCCCTTCCAACCCCGTCTAATACCGTCGGGAACCGTCCGACGCCCTATGGCGTAAATAACTCATAGGGAGCTTATTAGGTTCAACACCTGACGGGGCTAGATCACTGCACTTCGTACACCTCGACAAGGGCGACTCCGGTGTCGCCGCTCGCCCCCGAGACCTGCGCTGTGTAGGCCCCCGGGGGCAGAGTGACGAGAAGGGCCGAGTCCGGCGTGGCCGAGGCGCCCCATGAGAATGCCCCGACGGAGGCGGCAATCGCCGCGATCTGGGCGTCGCCGCCCCAGCCCGTGTTCGACTGAAGCAGCGTGGACGTGCCGCCGCTGTTGCCCTGGAAGAGGCTCAGCTGCGGGTCCGGCAGCGCCCCCGTGACGCCAAACGGGCCAAGCGCCGGACCCGAGGCGCGTATGAGGACCGTCTTCGAGGTCGAGCCGCCGATCACAAAGCCGGCGATCAGGGTGTTGCCGCCTGTGCCCACCTGGACGCGCGCCGAGATGTTGACAAGACGCGGCGTGGCGAGCGTGTACGAGCCCCCAGGCGTGGCATCGTAGACCTCGGCCAGGGCCACACCTGAGTCGCCCGCCTCACCGGAAACGTTGGCCGTATACGGCCCGGGGGTCAGGGTCTCCAGGAGCGCCGCATCGTGGCTCGCGGAATCGACCCACGGAAACGCGCCGACAGCGGCGGCAGCGCTTGATATCTCGGAGTTGCCGGCCCATCCGGTGTTTGTCGCCACGAGGCTGCTGCCCGATGAGGTGCTGTAGAGCTGCAGCTCGGGGTCCGGCAGGGTGCCCGCCACGTCAAAGGGCGCGAGTGCCGGACCCGAGGCCCGGATGAGGAGCGACTGCGAGCCGCTTGTCCCGCTTCCCCCGACGACGAATCCGGCGATCAGTATGTCCGCCCCCCTGCCCGCCTGCGCCCGGCAGGAGACGTCGATCAGGCGCCCGATGTCCGTCACGGCCGAGACGGCGAGCGTCGACGGCTCGCTGAGGACCGAGCCCGCCGAGTCTTCAATGAGGCAGACATAGGTGCCGGCCTGCGTTGCGGCTCCCGAAAGCACCAGGGCCGCCGTCTGCGACCCGCTGATGCCACCTCCATCGGCCAGCGCCGAGCCGTTGAAGTACCATTGGTAGGCGACCGCGGACGCCGCGTCGGTGGCGGTGTGGGCGGCGCTCGCCTGCGCCTGCGACGATGACAGCGCAACCGTGAGGACGACCGTCCCCCGGGGATAGGTCGTGTACGATTGCGGCTGGGTGCCTATCACGGGCCCTCCCGATGAGGCTGTGACCGTGAGGAAGGCCGACTGGCTTGTGACAGCGCTGCCCTGGTCCGTCACCGTGGCCGCATAGGCGCCGGAGCTGGGCGCCTGGGCGTCCGAGACCGTGTAGGAGGGAGCCGTCGCCCCCGCGATTGGCGCGCCGTTGAGCGTCCATTGGTAGCTCGGCGCAAGGGTCCCGGTTGCGGTGACGGAGAAAGTCGCGCTCGCACCGGCGCCAACCGCCTGGCTCGCCGGCTGGCCGGCGAGGGTGAACGGCGGCTCGACCGTGAGGACGGCGGTCTGGCTGGTCACGCTGACGCCTTGACCGGTCACCGTCACTGCGTATGAGCCAGACTCTGAAACCTGGGCGTTCGTGATCTGGTAGTAATCACCGGTCGCACCCGGGATCGGGGCTCCGTTGAACGTCCACTGATAGGTCGGAAACCACTGGTTGGTCGGGCTGAATGTCCCGCCCATGCTGACGGAAAACGACACGTCCTGCCCCACAACAACCGTTCGGCTCTGCGGCTGGCTGTTGAAGACAATCCCCGATGCGGGCGAGAGGGCGACGCCATCCGACATTATCGAGCCGCCCAAGTAGCTGTCCGTGATTAGGACCGTGTACGTCCCCACCGTCCCAGGGTTGATGAGGGTGACATAACTGTCCGGCTGCGGGACGTAGAAGTAGCCGGGCACGTACGATAGCGGCGCTGGATTGCCATTGAGGAGCCACTGATACGTGAGCACGCCGCCCGGCAACGAATCCGCAGCCACGCTGATGATCGCAAACGTCTCCGTTTGGGGGTAGTCAAGATCGACCTCGGAAATGGTGATCTGCGGCTGCGAGGTGATCGCCGGCCCAGTCGCGTACGTTCCCTCGAATATGCTGGATCCCTCGGTTGCGAACATGTCTCCCGACTGGTCGAAGGCCATGCCTGCCGGCACGCTGGAGAATGGTTCGAGACCGTAGGAGGACAGCAGGCCCGTTGACGATATGACGCCGCTTGCCGAGGCCACCGTCAGCGTCGCCGGCGGCCCGACGAGGGGATTGTAGGTGACCAAGTAGAGGAGGTTTGACGAGTCTATCGCCAGATTGCTGGAGCCCGTTCCCATCGACGAATTCCAGGGCAGGCTCACCGGCGTCGTTACCACGGCGCCTGCCGCGATCTTGCGGATCAGGAGATTCTGGGCCCCGTAATCCTCGACGAAGAGGTTCCCGCTGGAATCGATCACGATCGCCACCGGCTTGCCGAAGCTGGCGGCGGCGCCGGTGCCGTCGGCGCTTCCCGGCGAGCCCGCCGTGCCCGCGAGGGTTGTAACGCTTCCGCTCGGGCTGATCTGCCTGATGGTCGAGTTCCCGGTGTCGGCCACGTACACGTTGCCGGAGGAATCCACGGCGACGCCCTGGGGATAGTTGAAATGGGCCGCCGTCGAGACCCCGTCCGTGGAGCCGGGCTCACCGGGGACGCCTGCAAGCGTCGTGACGGCCCCGGCGGCGCTTATCTTGCGGATCGTGGAGCTTGCCGTGTCGGCGACATAGACATCTCCGCTTCCGTCCACGGCCAGGCCCGTGGGATTGTTGAACTGGGCCGCGGTGCCGGCGCCGTCGCTCGTTCCCGTCACGCCCGATGTTCCCGCCCAGACGGTGGCCGCCAGTGTCGTGGGATCAAACTTGTCGATCGTGCTGCGGCCCGTGTCCGCGATGTAGAACAGGCCTGGGTCGGCGCTGACAATGCCCGTCAAACTGGACAATCCGGAGGCCGGCGGATTCACGCCAAGCGCACTGAAGCAATAGGGGGGCTGGTTAATCGTGATGCTGAGCGTCGCCGTCCCTGTGCCGCTGGAATTCGAGGCCGAAATCGCGACCTGGAAGACGCCGGTCGTTGTCGGCGTTCCCGATATGACCCCCGTCTGGTTGTTGACCGAGAGTCCCGGCGGCAGGCCGGTCGCGCCGAAACTGGTTGGCGAGTTTGAGGCGCTTATCGCGTAATAGAATGGGAACGTGTACGCGCAGACCGTGGAGGTAAGCCTGCCGGTGATGACGGGGCCGCCCACGAGGGTCAGCGTCGCGGGATTCGAAGTCACCCCGCCCACGACATCGTAGACGTAAACCGTGTAGCTGCCCGCCTGCGACGCGCCGACATTGCTCAGCGTAAGGCTGGCGCTTGTCGCCATGTCGATCGCCGTCGCGTTGAACTGCCATTGGTAGTGGACCGTGTTTGACGAGGTTGCGGCGACGGAGAACTCCACCGACGCCCCGAGATCAGCGGTCTGGCTCACGGGCTGCGTCGTGATGACCGGCTGGGCCCAGGCCCTTCCCGCGGACAATGCCGCGAGAACCAGAAGAAGGGTTGGATTCAGGAGTGCTCGCATGCGGATACCCTCCTCGGGGGTGACACTTACGACAACCGAGAGCTACAAAGCCGCTATTCTGGCCGAGAACGGCCAGCATGCACGCCAAGGACCGTGGCGTGTCCTACCCATTGATCCCGGGCGCCCGCGCGGTCAGCTCCGGACGCCTATCCCGTCCGCCGCCAGGCGCTCCCTGATCCGGCGCGCGAGCGCGGCCGATCTCGGGCTGTCGCCATGGATGCAGATCGTGTCCGCGTCGACCCTGATGTCGGAGCCGTCGGTCGCGCGCACAAGGCCGTCGCGCGCGAGCCTCGCGGCCTGCGCGGCTGCGAGCTCCTCGTCGGCGATGAACGCTCCCGGGACGGAGCGCGGAGCGAGCGCCCCGCCGGGCGTGTAGGCGCGGTCGGCGAAGCCCTCGCTCAGAACCCGCATGCCGAGGGCCCGGCCCGCCGCCGCGAGCTCGCTGCCTGCGAGCGCCACGAGCACCCAATGGTCCCCGTGTCGCCCCTTCGCCTCAAACAGGGCGCGCGCCACCGCGTCCGCCAGCTTCGGGTCCCTGGACGCCATGTTGTAGAGCGCCCCGTGCAGCTTCACGTGCCGAAGGCGCGCGCCGAGGCCGTGCGCGATCTCCTCGAGTCGGTGCGTCTGCCCGACCACGAGGTCGGCCGCCTCCCGCGGGCTGACCGGGATCTCCCTGCGCCCGAAGTTCGCGCGGTCCGCGAAGCCGGGATGCGCGCCTATCGCCGCGCCGTGGCGCAGCGCCAGCTCGACGGTGCTGCGCATGGTCGCCTCGTCTCCGGCGTGGGCGCCGCACGCGATGTTGACCGACGAGACCAGGGGCACGAGCTCGTCGTCGTGGCCGCAGCCCTCGCCGACGTCGGCGTTCAGGTCGATCGAGAGGCGCAGGCTCATGCGGGGGCCATCTTTCCCGCGATCCCGTGGCGCAGGAGCGCGAGCTGGTGGTTCTGCGCGTGGATGAGCGCGTGGGCCTCGGCGACCCCTGACGCGGCGAACCTCACGCGGTCGCCGGGGGCAAGCTGCGCCACGAGCGGCATGTCCACGGATGCGACGTGGGCGACGCGCGGGTACCCCCCGAGCGTCTGGGCGTCGGCCATGAGGAGTATGGGGTTGCCGTCGGGCGGCACCTGGATCGTGCCCGGGGCCACCGCCGCCGAGATCAGGTCGTAGCCCGCCCTGCGCTCCAGCCTGGGGCCCGCCAGGCGCATGCCCATGCGGTCGGAGCGCGGGGTGACGGTGAAGCTCCCGGAGTAGAGCGTGTCGCCGAAGTCCGCGGCCTGCGCCCCGGCTATCACGCGAACCAGGGGATCGCGCGAGTACCTGGGCAGCATGCGCTCGTCGATTCCCCAGTGGCCGGTGGGAACCCTGAGCGCGGGCCCCGTGGCCAGGACGTCGCCGTCCGCGAGCGCGCGGCCCTGGAAGCCGCCGATCGCGGCGGCTAGGTTCGTTCCCGAGCCGCCCAGCACGGCCGGCACGTCGAATCCCCCCGACACCGCCAGGTAGCAGCGGCATCCCTCGGAGCGCTCGCCGAACTTCAGGCGCTCGCCGGCCGCGACCTGGAACGGCCTCCACGCCGGCACGTCCGCGAAGCGGGCGCCGCACGCGGCGACCCATCCGGCCTTCGAGAACTCGATCTCGGGCCCCCGCAGCGTTATCTCGAGCGCCGGGGCCCCCTCCGGGTTGCCGACCAGCAGGTTGGCGACGCGCAGCGCGAACGCGTCAACCGCGCCCCCCAGGGGCACGCCCTCGCACAGCAGCCCGCGCCGCCCGAGGTCCTGGACGGTCGAGAGCATGCCGGCGCAGATGAATCTCACTTCCATGACTCGAACTCCTCGGCCGTTATCCTCCTGAAGCGCACCCGGTCCCCGGGCCTGAGCAGCGACGCCGGGGACCTGTCCGGCCTGAAGAGCGAGAGCGGCGTTCGCCCGATGATCTGCCAGCCCCCGGGCGACGCGATCGGGTAGACCCCGGTCTGCGCGGCGCCGATCCCGACGGATCCCGCCGCCACGCGCGCGCGCGGCGTCTCGCGCCGCGGGGTCGCGAGGGCCGCCGGGAGCCCGCCCAGGAAGGGGAAGCCCGGGGTGAAGCCAATGGCGTGCACGAGGTAGTCCGCGCCGCTGTGGGCGGCGGCCGCCTCGAGCGGATCCATCCTGCAGTGGGCCGCGACGTGCCCCATGTCGGGCCCGAATTGCCCGCCGTAGCACACGGGTATCTCGAAGTCGCGGCCCGCGCGCTCGCCCCCGACCGCGCGCCCCGCGCAGGACTCGATCAGGTTGCATATGAACTCGTAGGCGTCCTCGTCGGGGTTGGCGAACTGCAGCGGGTCGTAGAAGACGGTCACGGTCGCGTACGCGGGCACCACCTCGACGACGCCCCTCGCCTTCGACTCCCTGACGGCCCTCGCGAGCGCCAGGACCGGAGCGAGCGCCTCGGCGTCGATGCGCGTCCCCAAGGTCGCGACGACCGCCGAATCTCCCAGGGGCTCGAGCTTCATGGGGGGCTATCCCGCCCGCAGCAGCTTCTCGGCGTGGGCGAGCGCGCTCTTCGCGCTGCGGTCCCCGAGCATGCGGGCGAGCTCGGCCACCCTCGCCTTCCTGTCGCCGTGGACGGGCACGACGCTCACCCGGGCCCGCTCGCCCGACTGGTCCTTGGAGACGACGAAGTGGCCCGTCGCGTGCGCGGCGACCTGCGGCAGGTGGGTCACGCAGAGGACCTGGTGGCGCTCCCCGATGGCCGCCATGCGCTCGCCGACCACGTTTCCGATCTCCCCGCCGACGTTCGCGTCCACCTCGTCGAAGACGAGCACCGGGACCGAGTCCAGGTCGGCGAGCACGGCCTTGAGCGCCAGCATGACTCGGGCCAGCTCCCCGCTCGAGGCGATCCGGCTGAGCGGCATCGGCGCCTCGCCCACGTTGGGCGAGAAGAGGAACTCGCAGCCGCAGTCGCCCGTGGGCCCCAGGCCGGGCTGCTGGGTTATCGAGACCTGGAACTGCGCCTTGCCGAACCCCAGGCCGGCGATCGCCGCGGACGCCGCCTTGGCGAGGCTGCGCGCCGCCTTCTCTCGCTGGGCCCGCAGCTCGGCCGCCGCCTTCCTCGCCTCGCGCGCCGCGGCCTCGATCTGGCGGCCGAGGCGCTCGAGCGCCCCCTCGGTGTCGCCCTGGGACGCCACCCGCAGGCGCATCGCCTCGCGCGCCTCAAGGACCGAGCGCACGTCGGGCCCGTGGCGCCTCCTGGCCTCGAGCCAGTCGTTCATGCGCTCCTCAAGCGGTGCCTGTGCGTCGGGGTCCGACTGCACCTCGCGCCCCAGGGACGCGAACTCGGCCGCCAGCTCGCCCAGCTCCGAGGAGGCTACCGCCAGGCGCTCCGCGAGGGCCTTGCTGGCGGGGTCGATCGACTCGAGGCGGCGCGCCTCGCGCACGAGCGCGGCCACGCGCGGGATCGCCCCGTCGTCGCCCCCGAGGCCGCTCTCTAGCGACGTCGCCAGGGCGGCGATCTCCTGGGCCCGGCTCATGCGCTGGAAGTCGCGCTCGAGGCCGGCGATCGCCTCCTCCGTGAGGTCGAGCCGGTCGAGCTTCGCAAGCTGGGCCTCCATGTAGGCCAGCTCGTCGGGCGAGAGCCTCGCCTGCGAGGCGAGGCGATCGCTCTCCTCCTGCAGCCAGCACCACGAGCCGTAGTGGGCGCCGTAGGCCTGCAGGGCGCTCGCGGTGCGCCCGAAGAGGTCCAGGAGCTCGAGCTGGCACGAGTCCTTGAGGAGGCGCCTGGGCTCGCTCGGGCCGTGGAAGTCGACCCAGCGCTCGCCCAGGCGCTGGAGGGCGGCGAGCGTCGCCATGCTCCCGTTCACGGTGATCCTCGGTGGGCGCTCGCGCGCCACGCTGCGCTTGAGCAGCAGGACGCCGTCCTCGCAGGGCGGCAGGTCCAGCTCGGCGAGCAGCCTGTCCACGCCCGCGCTGTCCCTGAAGTACAGGGAGGCCTCGACCTCGCAGGAGGCGGCCCCCTGTCGGATGACCGCCTTGTCCGCCCTCTCGCCCGCGAGCAGGCCCAGGGCCCCGACCAGGATGCTCTTGCCGGCCCCCGTCTCGCCGGTGACGACCGTGAAGCCGGCCTCGAAGTCCACCGACACCGCGTCCAGAAGGGCGAGGTTCTGGATGCGCAGGGACTGGAGCATGGCGGGCGCCCGTCTTCCTAAGGGCTAGACGATGTGCTTGGGAAGGCCGGGGAGCAGCCTCTTGATGTCCTGCACGCAGTCCTTGTGGCAGACGAGCACGGCGTCGGGCGTCTCCACGACCACCAGGTCGCGCACGCCGCACAGGCCGATCACGCGGCCGTTGCTCACGGCGATCGTGTTTTTCGTGGAGACGGAGACGACCTGGCCCAGGGCGATGTTGCCCGACGGGTCGCACTTGAAGTGCTTGTTCAGGGCCGACCAGGAGCCGACGTCGTCCCAGTCGAACTTCGCGATCACGGTCGACACGGCCGCCGCCTTCTCGAGGACCGCGTAGTCCACCGAGGCCTTGGGCAGGGAGCCGAAGCGCCTGGACAGGTAGCGGGCGGGGTCGCCGGCCGGGAAGTCGCGGACGAACCTCGCCAGCCGGGGCGCCGTGCGGCTGACCTCGGAGAGGAAGCGCCTCGCGCTCCACACGAATATCCCGGCGTTCCACGCATAGCCTCCGCCGGCCAGGTAGCCCCTTGCGGTCTTCAGGTCGGGCTTCTCGACGAAGCGCTGCACCTTGAGCAGGCGGCTGCCGTGCCTGCCCCGGGCGAGCTCCGGGCCGAGCTCAAGGTAGCCGTAGCCCGTGGCCGGGAACGTGGGGGCGACCGCGAAGGTCAGGAGGCCGTGGCCGCCCCCGGCCTCCTGCGCCGCCCAGCGCAGGGCCTGCTCAAGCTGCTGGGCGAAGCGCTTGGTGTCCTTGATCAGGGCGTCCGCCGGCAGGATGGCGACGACGCCCCCGGGGTCGCGGGCGTAAACCAAGCCGGTCGCCAGGGCCGCGGCCGGCGCGGTGTCGCGCCGCGAGGGCTCCGCGACGATCTGCCCCTTCGGGAAGCCGGGCAGGACCCTTCGCACGTGCGCGACCTGCGCGCGGTTGGTCAGGATCCAGATGTTGCGCGTGAGCACGACGCCCCTGAGCCTCAAGACGGTCTGCTCCAGGAGCGTCCTCTCGGAGAATATCTTTAGCAGGTGCTTGGGCGCGCTCACGCGGCTCATCGGCCAGAGGCGCTCGCCGCTGCCCCCGGCGATGATGCAGGCATGGAACCTGGGGTCGGGTCTCATAGGTACTGCGCAAAAGGATCAGCCGGCGCCGGGCCCGCGCCAAGCCGCAAACGGCGCCCGGGGCCGGTTTTTTGGGCGCGGCCCCCCTAGGTCGTGATGACAATCTTCCCGAACTGGCCCCCGCGCTCCATGAGCTCGAAGGCCTGCGCCGCGCGCTCGAGCGCGAAGACGTCGCTCACGACGGGCCTGATGGCCCTGCGCGAGACGAACTCCGTCATCGCCGCCCAGTCCGCGGGGCTTCCCATGGTGGAGCCCAGGAGCGAGATCTGCCTCCAGAACACCTTGCGAAGCGCAAGCTCGTTCGCGTTGCCCCTCGTGGCCCCGAAGAAGACGATTCGGCCGCCGGGAGCCGCGAGGTCGACCAGGCCGGCGAATCCCGGACCCCCGGCGCTGTCCACGATGACGTCGAAGAGGCCCGCCTCCTTGGCCGCGGCCGCCGGCCATTCGGGGCGGTCGTAGCGGAAGCCGCCCCGGGCGCCCAGGGCGACCGCACGGGCGATCTTGTCGTCGGAGCCGGACGTGACCCAGACCTCGTTTCCGGCGGCCACCGCGAACTGGAGCGTGAAGAGCGCGACGCCTCCGCCGATGCCCGTCACGAGGACCCGCTCGCCCGGGGCCGCGCGCCCCCTGCTGAACAGGGCCCGCCAGGCGGTCAGGCCGCCGAGCGGCAGCGCCGCCGCCTCCTCCCAGCCCAGGTGCCCGGGCTTCGCGCACAGCTGCTGGGCCGGCACCGAAACGCGTCCGGCGATCGTCCCGTCGCGCGGCAGGCCGAGGATGGTGAAGGCCGCGCCCTGCGCGGACTCGGACGGGCCCCAGTCGAGGCCCGGGTTCATGACCACTTGGCGCCCGACCCACGAGGGGTCGACCCCGGCGCCGACGGACGAGACGATGCCCGCGCCGTCGGAGCCGGGGATGCAAGGGTACTTGAGTCCGGCGTACTGGCCGAGCTTGATCCACACGTCGCGGTGGTTGAGGGCCGCGGCCCGGATGTCGACCACCGCCTCGCCCGCCGCGGCGACGGGGTCGGGCACCTCGCGCACCGCGAGCGCTCCGACGGCCTCTATCCTGAGGGCGCGCATGGCGGGGGCCGGGCTAGGCCCGCAGGATCACGTCCTGCGCCCTGAAGCGCACCTTGGGCAGCTGCGCGTACTTGTCGTCGGTCGCCCGGTAGCCCGCGGCGCAGGCGCAGACGGCCCCGTAGCCCTTCGCGGGAAGGCCCAGGATCTCGTCAAACTTCGCGGGGTCTATCCCCTCCATCGGGCACGCGTCGACGCCCAGGAGCGCGGCGGCCGCCATGAACTGCCCGAGGGCGATGTAGGCCTGCCTGGCGCACCAGCCGTCGAGCGTGCCCTGCCTGCGCGCGTGCTCCGTGAAGCCCGAGAGCACGTCGCCGAAGCCCTTGAGGCTCGCGGCAGGGACGGCGCGCACCTCGGCGATCCTCGCCAGGTGGCGCTCGATGTCGGCGCCGTCGAGACCCTTGCGCGCGGCGAAGACGACGAAGTGCGAGCACTCGACGGGCTGGGTCTGGCCGTTCGCCGCCGCGGAGAGCCTCTCGCGCATGGCCGGGTCCGTGACGACCACGAACCTCCACGGCTGCATGCCGAAGGAGGACGGGGCGAGGACCAGGGCCTCCTCAAGGCACGCCCAGGTCGCGGCCGGGATCTTTCTCGTGCGGTCGAACCTCTTGGTGGCGTAGCGCCAGTGGAGCGCCTCGGAAATGGCCTGCGTGGATGTGGTCGTCATGGTGGATGGGAAGAGAACGAGCCCCTTAATCGGCTTTTGTCAAAGGAGCGCGAGGGAATAGGCCACCGATCAGCGGGACGCGCGCGAGCAGCGCGCCGATCTCGTCGCGGCCCTCGATGCGCAGGAGCCAGAGGGCGGCCGCGTAGGCGCAGACGCCGAGCGGGACCAGGCCAGCCACCGAGGCCCACTCGACGGCCCGGGGACCGAGGCCCGAGGCCCCGAGGGCGCGAAGAGCGCCCTCCACCACGGCCGCCATCGCCGCGGTGGCCGCGAGCACCTTGGCGAGGCTCGGCATGAGCGGCCCGAAGTGCATGGCGGGCATCTTGCGAACGAGCGCGCGGTGCAGGAGCAGCGTCTGGGCGACGATGGCGGTCGTGCTCGCGATGACCAAGCCGGGGACGCCCAGCCAGCGCATGAGGGTGAGGCTCAGGGCCAGGTTGATGCAGAAGTCCACCGCCGCGACCCGCACGGGGGTCGCGATGTCCTTGAGCGCGTAGAAGGCGCGCACCGTCAGGTTCACGACCGAGAAGAAGGGCATGCCGATGCAGAAGAGGGCGACGATGACCGAGAGGTTGCGCGCGTCCAGGGCGTTGAACTGCCCGCGCTCGTAGAGGAACCGCACGATGGGCGTGCTCAGGAGCGCGAGCCCCGCCCCGGCCGGCACGTTGATGATGAGGATCAGGCGGATGCCCTTGTGGAAGTCCCTCGCCATCCCCGCGTGGTTGCGCTCGGTCGCGTGGCGGGCGAGGAGCGGGTAGACGACCGTCGAGACCGCGATCGCGAAGACCCCGATCGGGAGCTCCATCAGCCGGTTGCCCATGAAGATCAGGGTGGCGCCCGAGTCGCTCACCGAGTACGCGAGCTGGCGGGAGACCAGGATGTTGATCTGGTAGATCGCCGTGCCGAACAGGCCCGGGGTCATGATGGCCGCGATCTCGCGCACCCGCGGCGAGAGCCCCAGGTCGAAGCGCGGGCGCCAGCCCTCGCGAACGAGGACGCCGGCGGGCACCGCCGCCTGGAAGAAGCCGCCTATCAGGACGCCCGTGCACAGCCAGTGGATCTCCTCGAGCGGGGAGTGCGCGTAGTGCAGGCCGGCTCCCGCCAGCGAGGCGATCATGGCGATGTTGAGCCAGATGGGCGAGAGCGCGGGCTCGGTGAAGCGCTCGAGCACGTTCAAGGTCGCGTTGAAGCCCGCGGCGACGCACACGAGGACCATGTAGGGGAAGAGCCAGACCCCGAGGTCGGCCGCGATGTACCAGCGGCTCTCGTGGCCGACCAGCGCCCGCGCGTTGCCGAGGGCAAGCATGGACACGAGGACGAGGGCGCCCGTCACCACGAGGAGCCACGAGGTCACCTTGGAGAGGAGCGCGAAGGCGCCCGGGCGCCCGTTCGCGTGGAGCTCGTCCTGGAGCGTCGGCACGAAGGCCGCCGTCATGGATCCCTCGCCCAGCAGGCGCCGGAAGAGGTTCGGCCAGCTGAAGGCCGTCACCCACGCCGAGTAAAGCAGGCTCGTGCCGAAGAGCGACGCCGCAAGCATGTCGCGCGCGAGCCCGAGCACCCGCGAGACGACCGTAAGGGAAGAGAGTACCCCGATGTGCTTGAGGCTCTTCGACACGGAGTCCCGGCCCCGCCTAGGGCATCTTCAGGCGGAGCGTCGAACCCTCGATGGAAACGGCGGCTAGCTTGGGCCAGGCCGCCACGAGGTCGTCCGGGACGGGCTGGCCGAGAAGGAACTTCTTAAGGAGTATGTCCTTGATGATCGGCAGGCGCTGCATCGGGCAGCCGCCGACGTAGAAGACGTCGGGCACGAACTCGAAGCCCGAGGCGCCCTTCTCGAAGGCGCCGCTCGCCTGGACGATGAAGGTGCCCGTCGCGCCGAAGAGGCTGACGGTGAGGGTGTCGGCAAGCTGCAGCCTGCCGTCGTGGATGCGCGCGTTCAGGCCGCTCAGGTCGATTGCCCTGGGCTCCGGCGGCTTCTCGCCGGGCTTGGGGGCCCCCGCGGCGGGCTTGCTGCCGATCGCGCTAAAGAGGACGTTGAGCTCGCCCTCGCTAAGGTCCACCGACTCGCCCCCGGCGAACGCCTTGCGCTTGTCGGTCACCTCGGCGGTCCTGTTGAAGTCGCGGTTGCCCTCGATGTAGTAGACGGCGTTCGCGGGCGCGTCCTTCGGGATCTCCTTCACCTTCAGCACGGGCTTGATCAGGAGCAGGGCCGCGCCCACCGCGCAGCCCAGGGCGACGCTCAGGGCCGCACCGAGGGCAACCTCGAACAGGCTTGGGCCCCTCTGGGTTTTCTTGGCGCTCATGGTAGAGGGTTCATTTCTTTGGCGAAGCCGCCGGGGCCGCAGCCGGCGGCGCGGCGGGCGCGGCGGCGGGCTTGGCGTCGCCGGACGGCGCCGCAGCCGCCGCTTCCTTGCCCTTCTCCTTCTTGCGGTAGTCCGTGCTGTAGAAGCCGCTCCCCTTGAAGATGAGCCCGCCGCCGCCCCCGACCAGCCTCTTCAGGGCCGCGCGCCCGCACTTCGGGCACTTGACCAGGGGCTCGTCCCTCATGGGCTGGAACTTCTCGAAGCGGTGGCCGCACTTGCGGCAGGCGTACTCGTAGGTGGGCATCGCGTTGGACGGCGGTTGTATGGGCCAACGCGGCGGCTTTGGCGAGTTTGTTCTCGGCATGCGCGGCCCTTGGCCCCTCACTTTCGCGGGATGGACTTCGCCTCAGAGCTCCAGGTCCTGGTGGCGCGCGCCGAGGGGGGAATCGACCGCCTCTTGCCCGCGGCGTCCGAGCCTTCGGCACGGCTGCACGCGGCGATGCGCTACTCGATGCAGGCGGGCGGCAAGCGCCTGCGCCCGGTGCTCGTCCTCGCGGCCTCCGGCCTCTTCGGGGACCGGCGGGCGGACCCCCTGGCGGCCGCGGTCGCCGTCGAGTGCGTCCACACCTACTCGCTCGTCCACGACGACCTGCCGTGCATGGACGATGACGACCTGCGAAGGGGCCGCCCCACGGCGCACCGGGCCTTCGACGAGGCGACGGCGCTGCTCGCGGGCGACGCCCTCCTGACCCGCGCCTTCGCGATCCTCGCCGAGTCCTACGGCGCCGACCCGGGCCTGGCGGCGGCCCTCGTGCGCGAGCTCGCGGACGCGGCCGGAAGCCGCCGGCTGATCGCGGGCCAGATGGAGGACCTCCTTGCCGAGGGCCGCGGCGGGGCCGACCCGCAGGCCCTGCGGTTCATCCACGAGAACAAGACCGCGGCCATGGTCGAGGCCTCGCTCGTCATGGGCGGGCTCTGCGGGGGCGCCCCGGCGGGCGCGGCCGCCGGCCTGCGCGACGCGGGCCGCCAGCTGGGCCTGGCCTTCCAGATCATCGACGACCTCCTGGACGCCACCTCCGACACGGCGACGCTCGGCAAGACCGCCGGCAAGGACGCGCGCGCGGGCAAGGCCACGGTCGTCAGCGTCCATGGGATCGACGCCGCCCGCGCGATGGCCCGCGAGCTCTCGCAGGGGGCGGTGAGCTCCCTCAAGGGCCTGCCCGGCGACACCGGGTTCCTCTGCTCGCTCGCGCAAAGCCTCCTGTCGAGGACCCATTGAAATTGCATATTCGCGGCGGGCGGAATTCATTGGGGCAGCCCCGTTTCCCGAAAGATGCCCCGATTCCTCCTGCTTGCCTGCGCGTCGGCGCTAGCCGCCGCCCTGCCCTCCCCCGCCCTCGCCTCCGGCGTCACCCGCGCCCAGGTGCTCGAGGCGATCCGGGCCTTTGAGGCCAACGCCACGGGGGCCGACACGCCCGGCCGGGCCGCCGAGGCTGCCGACGCGGTCGCGAAGGCGTCCAACACGATCCTCAAGTTCGCCATCGAGAGCGACGACGTCGTCGTCGACCTGGGGCCGAACGCGGTCACCTGGTGCGACGTCAAGAAGGGGATCGCGGACATGCCCCACTCGGGCGAGCGGGGCCTTCTGCTCGCCGCCTACCTCTCGGGCTGCGTCAAGGCGCAGCTGGCCTCGGGCCGGCAGGACGCCAACCCGTTCGAGGGGTGGGTCGCGATGCTGCGCCTGTACCGCGCGATGAAGATGCGCGAGGACGTCACGATCCCCGAGGCCGACTCCCTGCTCTCTCGCCAGATGGACGGGACGCTGCGCGAGTACGCGGCGTCGGCGCTCGCGCGCTCGACGGAGGCGCTGCGCAAGGCCTACGGCGACAAGCCCGCCTCTACGGGCCTCGCCGGCCAGCCCTAGGGGGTCAGGCGGGGCCGGCCGCCGCCTTGACGAGCTCGAGGAAGCTGCGCGCCTCCAGGCTCGCGCCTCCGATCAGCCCGCCGTCGATGTCCTTCTGGGCCAATAGCTCGGGCGCGTTGGCGGGCTTCATCGAGCCGCCGTAGAGGATGCGCATGCGCTGGGAGACGGCCTCGCCCTGGAGCTTCGTCAGGAGCCCCCGGATGAACCCGTGCACCTCCTGGGCCTGCTCGGTCGTCGCGACCTTGCCGGTGCCGATGGCCCAGACGGGCTCGTAGGCGATGATGATGCCGGCCGCGAGCTCCTTGCTGACGCCCTCGAGCGCCCGCTCGGTCTGCGTCTGCACAACCTTGAGGGTCAGGGAGGCCTCGCGCTCGGCGAGAGACTCGCCGACGCACACGATCGGGCGCAGCTGGTTCTTGAGGGCGCTCAAGACCTTGCGGTTCACGAGCTCGTCGGTCTCCCCGAAGAGGTTCCTGCGCTCGCTGTGGCCCAGGATGACGTGCGTCGCGAAGAACGCCCGCAGCATCGGGGCGGACACCTCCCCGGTGAACGCGCCCGAGGGCTCGAAGTGCATGTTCTGGGCCCCGAGCCTCACCTGGGAGCCGTCGACCACCGCCGCCACGGACTCCAGGGCCGTGAACGGCGGGCAGACGACGACCTCGACGTCCGTGCGCGTGCCGGCGCCCTGGACGATCTCGCGCGCGAGGGCGACGGCCTCGGCCGACGTCTTGTTCATCTTCCAGTTGCCGGCAATCAGCTTCTTGCGGTTCATGGGCTCCTTTTTTTGGGCGGGGGCGCCCCTAGGACTCGAGGTACGCGACGCCGGGCAGGGTCCTTCCCTCGAGGAACTCGAGGCTCGCCCCGCCGCCCGTCGAGCAGTGGGTCACCTTGTCGGCGACGTTGAACTTTGCGGCCGCCGTGGCGGTGTCGCCGCCACCGACGACCGTCGTGGCGCCGTGGGCCGTGGCCTCGGCGATCGCCCGGGCCATGGCGCGCGTCGAGCCCGCGAACTTGTCGAACTCGAACACGCCGGAGGGGCCGTTCCAGATGATGGTCTTCGCCCGGCGGATCGCCTCGTCGAAGAGGGCGATCGACTTGGGGCCGCAGTCGAGGCCCATCCAGCCCTTCGGGATCCCGGTCGAGTCGTCCGCGGTCCGCGTCGCCGCGCTGGCGTCGAACTTGTCGGCGCAGACGTAGTCGACCGGCAGGATGATCGAGACGCCGCGCGCCTTCGCCTTGGCGACGAGCTCGGGCACGATCTTCGCGCCCTCCGGGTCGAACAGGCTCTCGCCGATCTCCATCCCGTCCATCACCTTCTTGAACGTGTACGCCATGCCGCCCCCGATGATGATCTCGTCGGCCTTGTCGATCAGGTTGCGGATGAGCGGGATCTTGTCGGCGATCTTCGCCCCGCCCAGGATCGCCAGCAGCGGCCTACGCGGGTTCGTGACCACGGCCGCGAACGCCTTGAGCTCGGCCTCCATGAGGAAGCCCGCGGCCTTCTGCGCGAGGCCGACCCCGACCATGGAGGAGTGCGCGCGGTGGGCCGTGCCGAAGGCGTCGTTCACGTAGACGTCGCCCAGCTTGCTGAGGCTCGCGCGGAACGCCGCCACGGCCGCGGGGTCGGCCTTCTTCGACGTGCCGTCCTCGAGCTTCACCTTGCCCTCCTCCTCGATGTGGAAGCGCAGGTTCTCGAGCAGGATGACCGAGCCCGCGGGCGGGCTGGCCGTTGCGGCCTCGACGGCCGCGCCCACGCAGTCGTCGAGGAACGTGACCGGGCGGCCGAGGAGCCTGGAGAGCTCCGCCGCGACGGGCTTGAGCGAGTACTTCGCCTTGCGCTGCCCGTCGGGTCGGCCCAGGTGGCTCATGAGCACGACCGACGCCCCCTGCTCGAGGGCGTAGCGAATCGTGGGCAGGGCCGCCGCGATCCGCTGGTTGTTCGTGATGGCCCCTGTCGCCTTGTCCAGCGGGACGTTGAAGTCCACCCGCATGAGGACCCGCTTGCCCGCCAGCCGCAGGTCGCGGATGCTCTTGAAGCTCATAGGCCCGAGGCCACCTTCCTCAGGAGGTCGACGCAGCGGTTGCTGTAGCCCCACTCGTTGTCGTACCAGGCGACCAGCTTGAAGAACCTGCTGTTGAGCTCCATTCCGGAGCCGGCGTCGAAGATCGACGATGCCTTGTCGTGGATGAAGTCGCTCGAGGCGACCTCGTCCTCGGTGTAGTTGAGGATGCCCTTGAGGTAGGTCTCGCTCGCGCGCTTCATCGCGGCCGCGATCTCCTTGTAGGAGGTCTCCTTGACGGTCCTGACCGTCAGGTCGACCACCGAGACGGTGGGCGTCGGAACGCGCAGCGACATGCCCGAAAGCTTCCCCTTGACCTCGGGGCAGACGAGCCCGACCGCCCTGGCGGCGCCGGTCGTGGACGGGATGATGTTGATCGCGGCCGAGCGGCCGCCCTTCCAGTCCTTCTTCGAGGGGCCGTCCACGGTCTTCTGGGTTGCCGTGTAGGAGTGGACGGTCGTCATCAGGCCCTCCTCGATGCCGAAGCCCTCCTTGAGGAGCACGTGGACCAAGGGCGCCAGGCAGTTGGTCGTGCAGGACGCGTTCGAGATGATGTGGTGCTTGGCCGGGTCGTACTTGGAGTCGTTGACGCCCAGGACGAGCGTCACGTCCTCGCCCTTGGCCGGGGCCGAGATGATCACCTTCTTCGCGCCGGCCGCGAGGTGGCCCCTGGCCTTCTCGGCGTCCGTAAAGAGGCCCGTCGACTCGATCACGATCTGCACACCGAGCGCCGCCCAGGGCAGTTCCGCAGGGGTCTTCGCGCTCACGACCTTGATGTCGTGGCCGTTGACGACGAGAACGTCGGCGTCCGGCCTGTCGGCGGTTGACTTCTTCGAGGTCACCGTTCCGGCGAAGCGGCCCTGCGTGGAGTCATACTTGAGCAGGTAGGCCAGGTTGTCGGCCGGGACGATATCGCCCACCGCGACCACGTCGAAGGTGGAGCCGAGAAGGCCCTGCTCGACGAGCGCGCGGAATACCAGACGGCCGATGCGGCCAAAACCATTGATTGCGACTTTTACAGCCATGGGAGTGATCTATTTGGTGGCGTTAGTGTTGTAGGTTCCAGACCTGCGGGTCCCGCGAGAATGCGGGAGCGTTTCATTCAACTCAGCCTGCGGGCCAAGGCAAGGGAGTTAATCGTTTCCCCCGCCAATATGACATGGAGCGATGCCCCGAAGGCGTCGCGCTAATGAGCCTTTGGCAGCTCGGCGCGAAGGGCCTCCAGGGTGCGCCGCACGCCGCCCCCGTTGTCCCTTTGCCACTGGGTTGCGGCCGCCGAAAGCGCGGCGCGCAGGGGCGCGTCCGCGAGCAGGACCGCGGCCTGCGCCGCAAGGTCGGCGGCGTCGGCCACGCGCCGCGCCGCCCCCCGCCCGAGGAGGTCCGAGGCTATGGCCCGGAAGTTGCCCGTGCCCGGGCCCATGAGGATCGGCTTGCCGAGCGCCGCGGCCTCCACGGGGGTCTGCCCCTCCCTGTGCGGCGGCAGGCTCTTGCCCACGAAGACGACGTCGGCGAGCTGCGTGAGCGCCCGAAGCTCGCCGGTCGTGTCCGCCACCGCGACGTCGACAGGGGCCGGCGCCGGCCCGCGGGAGCGCAGGTGGAAGGCGAGCCCCGAGGCCCTGAGGAGCCTCGCGACGTCGCCCCTGCGCTCGGCGTGCCTGGGCACGAGCAGGAGCGAGCACGCTGTCCCCTGGGAGCGTGCGCGAAGCAGCGCGCCGACCAGGGCCTCCTCCTCACCGGGCCAGGTCGAGGATCCGAGCAGGACCAGCCGGTCCGCCGGCAGGCCGAGCTCGCCGCGCAGCGAGGCGCGCGCCGCCTCGCCGAGCGGCGCTATCTCCACGTCGAGCTTTATGTTGCCCGTGACGGCGACGCGCGAGCGCTCGAAGCCGAGGGCGACGAACCGCTCGGCGTCCTGCTGCGAGCCGGCGAGGATCCTCGTCATGCCCCGCAGCACGAACGACGCCGCGGCCGGCAGCCGCATGAGGCGCCTGTAGCTGCGGTCGGAGATGCGGGCGTTTATGCAGACGACGGGGACGCCACGCTGCGCGGCCTGGCGCATGTGCTCGGGCCAGCGCTCGCCCTCGGTCACGACGGCCAGGTCGGGCGACAGGGCCGACCAGGCGCGCGCGGAGAAGGGCCACCAGTCGACCGGGAAGTACGCGATGCAGAGCACGTCGGCCCTGTGGCGCTCGCGGGCGACCCGGTAGCCCGTGCTGGTCGTTGTCGTGAGGACCACCTCGATCCCCTCCGCGCTCAGGGCCCTGAGGATCGGGCCCACGGCCAGCACCTCGCCGACGCTCACGGCCTGCAGCCACACCCGGCGCGCCCCGGCCGCGCGGGGAGCGAGCCTGGGCGGAAGGCCGAAGCGGTGCCAGAAGCCGTCCCCGTAGCCGCCGCGCCTCGCCATCCTCCACAGGTAGTAGGGCGACATGACGGCGAGCGCCAGGGGGAAGAGCAGCCTGTAGAGCCAGATCATCGGTCGCAAAGGCCAGGGTGGCAGACCCAAGACACACCTCAAAGGGAGCGCCATGGCCACAACAAGTTTCACACGGGCCCGGTTTTTTGCTCTTGAGCGGGCGCGGCCCGGAGCAACGATGCCCGCCTCCCCCCGATGAGCCGCCCAACCAAGGTCTGCGCATTCCTGGCCGCTGTGGCCCTCGCGGTGTCCCTGCAGGGCGCCGCCATCCCCTTCCCGCAGGCCGGCAGCGACCTCAAGGCCGACGCGGCCGCCAGGTTCGGGACGCTTCCCAACGGCCTGCGCTACGTCGTGCTCCCCAACCGCGAGCCCAAGGCGCGCGTTTCCCTGCGCCTGCTCGTCCTGGCCGGCTCGTTCGAGGAGACCGAGGCCCAGCGCGGCCTCGCGCACTACCTCGAGCACATGGCCTTCAACGGGAGCACCCACTTCGTCCCGGGCACGCTGGTGGAGAGGCTCCAGCGCCTGGGCATGGGCTTCGGGGCGGACACGAACGCGGCGACGAGCTTCGACCACACGATCTTCGAGCTGGAGATGCCGGACACCAAGCCGGAGACGGTCACCGAGGGCCTCGATATCCTCGCGGACTACTGCGGGGGGCTCCTGCTGCAGCAGGCCATGGTCGACAAGGAGCGCGGCATCATCCTGAGCGAGAAGCGGGCGCGCGACTCGGTCGGCTACCGCACGCTGGTCGCCGAGCTCGAGTTCATGGAGGCCGGCACCCGCGTCCCGCAGAGGATGCCGATCGGCCTGGCCGAGGTGATCGAGAAGGCGGCCCGGGAGCGCTTCGTCGACTTCTACAACACGTGGTACCGGCCCGAGCTCATGGCCGTCATCGTGGTCGGGGACATCGACGGGGCCGCGCTCGAGAAGGAGGTCTCGGAGCGCTTCGCGGGCATCGAGGCGCGAAGCCCCGAGCCCGCGCCCGCCGACCTGGGCAGCGTCCAGGAGTTCACCGGGGTCAGGGCCCGCTTCCACGGCGAGGCCGAGGCGCCCGACACCCAGGCCATCATCGCGACCACGGTCCCGTACACGCGCCCGCAGGACACGGCCCTGGAGAGGCTAAAGGAGCTTCGCCGAAACCTGGCCGTCGAGATGCTCAACCGCAGGCTCGCCATCCTCTCCAAGACGGAGAACGCGCCGTTCATCCGGGCGAACGCGAGCGTCGACGAGCCCTTCAACCTCTACCGCGCGGCCGAGATCGAGGTGACCTCCAAGGCGGAGCAGTGGCAGGCCGGCCTCGGCGTTGCCGAGCAGGAGTTGCGCCGCACCCTGCAGTACGGCTTCAGGCCCGACGAGCTGCGCGAGGCGGCGGCGGACTTCAAGAACGACCTCGAGCAGGCCGCGAAGTCGGCCTCGACCAGGCGCTCCGACGACCTGGCGGGCGAGATCGCCGACAGCCTCGTCGAGCGCGAGGTCTTCACGAGCCCGGCCGACGACCTGGCGCTCTTGGGGCCGGCCCTCGCCAGGGTGACGCCCGCCGAGTGCCTCGCTGCGCTGCGCGACGCCTGGTCGGCGCCCGGCCGCTATGTCTTCGTCTCCGGAAACGCCAAGGTGGGCGGCGACGCGGACGCGGCGGTCGCCGCCGCCTACGCGCGCTCCCAGGCGCAGGCCGTGGGCCCGACGGACGCCCTGGCGAACGTCGCCTGGGGCTACACGGACTTCGGCGCGGCGGGCGCGGTCACGAGCCGCACGCACGTCGACGACCTGGACTTCACGGAGGTCACCTTCGCCAACGGGGTGCGCCTGAACCTCAAGAAGACCGACTTCGAGGCGAACCAGATCCACGTCTCGGCGCGCCTCGGCACCGGAGAGCTGGCGGAGCCGGCGGCCGCGGAGCCGGGCCTCGCCACGTTCACGAGCCTCACCTACACGGCCGGCGGGCTGGGCAAGCACAGCGCCGACGACCTGCAGCGCATCCTCTCGGGCCGGACGGTCGGCGTGCAGTTCGGCGCGACGCTCGACGCCTTCATGCTGAGCGGCGACACGAACCGCGAGGACCTGGCGCTCGAGCTCGAGTACCTGACGGCCTCGATCAAGGACCCGGGCTACAGGCCGGAGGCGCTGCGCGTCGCGCGCAAGCGCATCGAGGACGCCTACCTGCGCTTCGCCCACACGGAGGGCGGCCCCATGGCGCTGCACGTGAACCGGATCCTCGCCGGGGGCGACCCGCGCTTCGGGCTTCCGCCCAAGGACGACCTGATGCGGCGAACCCTGGAAGAGGAGAGGTCCTGGATGGCGCCCACGCTCGAGGTCGGCGCCCTCGAGGTCTCAGTCGTCGGCGACCTGGACATCGACGCCACGATCGCGGCGGCCGCCAAGACCCTGGGCACGCTGCCCCCGCGCCAGGTGCGGCCGTCGCTGGACGACCTGCGCAAGGTCTCGTTCCCGAGGGAGCCCTTCCGCAAGGACTACGGCATCGACACTCAGATCCCGAAGAGCCTGGTCGGCGCCTACTGGCCGAGCGCCGACGCGATGGACGTGCACCGCGCGCGCCGCCTCGCCCTGATGGCGAGCGTCCTCACCGACCGGCTCCGGGTGAAGGTGAGGGAGCAGATGGGCAGCTCCTACGCCCCGACGGTCGCGAGCTCGGCGAGCGACATCCTTCCGGGCTATGGCTACTTTGCCGCCATCGTCATAGCCGAGCCGTCCAAGGCGAAGCCGGTCCAGGACGTCGTGGTCTCCGTCGCCGCCGACGTGTGCGCGAACGGCGTCACGCCGGACGAGCTCGAGCGCGCCAAGAACCCGATCATGACCCAGATCCGGGAGAGCGAGCGCACGAACGGCTACTGGATAACCGTGCTCAGCCGCGCGCAGGAGAGGCCGGAGGTCCTCGACTGGGCGCGCTCGCGAAGCTTCGACTTCCAGTCGATCACGAAGGCGGACCTGGACGCGCTGGCTGCGGCCTACCTCTCGCCCGAGAAGGCGTCGCGCGTCATCATCCACCCCTACCCGACGCCGGCGGGCTCGCCCTCGTCGGCCGTGACGCCGCCGCCGGACGGCCTCTAGGACCCCTAGGGCCGGCCGAACACGAGCGAGGCGTTCGTCCCGCCGAAGCCGAAGCTGTTGGCGAGCGCGTAGTCGACCGTCCTGCGGACGGCCGTGCGCGCCGTGAAGTCGAGGCCCAGGGCCGCGCACGCGGGGTCGAGGTTGTCGAGGTTGATGGTCGGCGCGATGACCCCCTTATCTATCGCGAGTATCGCCGCCAGCGCCCCGAGGGCGCCCGCCGCGCCCAGGAGGTGGCCGGTCATCGACTTGACGGCGCTCACCTGCAGCCGCCCCCTGGCCGCCTCGAAGACGGCGGCGATCGCCGCCGCCTCCTCGCCGTCGCCGCTCGGCGTCGACGTCGCGTGGGCGGAGACGTAGCCCACCTGGCCCGGGGCGACGCCCCCGTCCGCGAGCGCGATCTGCATGGAGCGGCGCGAGCCCTCGCCCTGGGGCGCCAGGGAGGAGAGGTGGTGGGCGTCGGCCGTAGCCCCGTAGCCCAGCAGCTCGGCGTAGATGTGCGCCCCGCGCCCCCGGGCGCGCTCCATCTCCTCCAGGACCATGACGACGGAGCCCTCTCCGACCACGAAGCCGTCCCTGTCGGCGTCGTACGGGCGCGAGGCCCTCTCGGGGTCGTCGTTGCGGGTGGACAGGGCCTTCATCTGCGCGAAGGCGCCGACCGCGACCGGCGTGATCACGGCCTCGGCCCCGCCGGCCAGGATGACGTCGGCGTCGCCGCGCTGGATCGCCCTCGCCGACTCCCCCAGGCTGTGGCCGCTGGTCGCGCATGCCGAGGCCATGCTCATGTTGGGGCCGCGGCAGTTCAGGAGGATGGCCAGCTGGCCCGCGAGTATGTTGGGGGCCGCCTGCAGGATGAAGAACGGCGATATCTTGCGGAAGCCGCCGGTGCGCCACACCTCATGGGTCGCCACGATCTCGGGCAGGCCCCCCAGGCCCACACCGAGGTTCACGCCGATCCTCTCCGAAGGGATCGACGCGCGGTGGGCGTCCAGGCCTGAGTCGACATAGGCCTCGAGGCCGGCGCAAATCCCCAAGTGGCTGAAGCGTCCCAACTTGCGCACATCCTTTGGGGAGAGGCCCGCGGTTACGGGCGCCGAGAGGGGACCCCACGGGTGCACGGGCGCGGCGAGCGGGCGGGTGGGATCGAAACCCCTGACCTCCCCGGCTATCCTTGCAGTGCATCCTGTTGCATCAAAATGCGTTATGGGGCCTATCCCGCTTCGCCCCTCGATGAGGGAAGCCCAGGTGGAGGGGGCCGTCAGGCCCACGGGCGTGACGGCGCCCAGGCCCGTGACGGCGACCCGGCGGCTGTTCTTGGCAGTCGACATGCCCACAGGTGACACGATTGGGGCGGCCCTAGGCAAGTCTTTGACTTTGGCCCCCCCGTATGATCTGCTTGCCGACTCCAACCGATGCAGCAGCTTCACGCGTACTGGCGCATGGATTACATTGAGGCGCCGCGCTACCCGGCAACGATGAAGCGACCGTTCACGGAGCTGCCGGCCATGGGCGACGACCGCGCGGCGCTCATTGTCCACCGCTCCGGGCACTCCTACCTCGTCCTCAACCGCTTCCCTTACAATCCCGGCCACCTGCTCGCGGTGCCCTTCCGCGAGGTGGTCGAGCTGGAGGAGCTCTCGGTCGAGGAGCGGGCTGACCTCATGGAGGAGATCACCCTGGCAAGGCGCCTGCTCACTGAGGCCATGAAACCGGACGGCGTTAACATCGGCTTCAACCTCGGCGCCCAGGCCGGCGGCAGCATCTCCCACCTGCACGCCCACATCGTCCCGCGCTGGAGCGGGGACAACAACTTCATGCCGGTGCTGACGCAGACCCGGGTGCTCCCGCAGGCGCTCGAGACCACATGGGAGAGGCTCGACTCTGTCGTGCGGCGGATGAGCCCCAGGTAGGCCGCCCGGGCAAGGACGATCGTGCCAGCAAAAACGCTTCATTTCCAGAGCCCGAGGCACCTGAGCCAGCTCTATGCGGGCAAGGAGGAGAACCTCGCCCACGCCGAGAGGGCCCTCGGGGTCAAACTCGTCACCAGGGAGGACTGGCTCAAGATCGAGGCCCCCCAGGAGCCCCTGGCCCTGGCCGAGGAGTTCTTCGCCTTCCTGAACGCCGCGCGCAGCCAGGGCATGACCATCCGCACCCCCGACTTCGCCCGGCTCGTCGATTCCTTCGCGAAGGGCGAGTCGGAGCGCTGGCAGGCGCTCCTGGACGAGCCCCTGGTCATCGCCACCGACCGCAAGAGCGTCGTGCCGAAGACGATCGGGCAGAAGGAGTACCTGCAGGCGGTCATGAAGCAGACGATCGTCTTCGGCATCGGCCCCGCGGGCACCGGCAAGACGTTCCTTGCGATGGCGGCCGCGGTCTCGGCCCTGCTCAACCACGAGGTCGAGCGCATCATCCTCACCCGGCCGGCCGTCGAGGCGGGCGAGGCCCTGGGCTTCCTTCCCGGCGACCTGCGCGAGAAGATCCTCCCGTACCTGCGGCCCCTCTACGACGCCCTGCACGACATGCTCGACGCCGAGGAGGTCATCAAGCTGGCCGAGAAGGGCATAATCGAGATCGCCCCGCTCGCCTACATGCGCGGGCGCACGCTTTCGCGCGCCTTCGTGATCCTGGACGAGGCGCAGAACACGACCTCCGAGCAGATGATGATGTTCCTGACGCGTCTGGGCGAGGACTCGCGCCTGGTGGTCACGGGCGACGTGACGCAGGTCGACCTGCCGCGATCCAAGGTGTCGGGCCTGCTCGAGGCCCGCCAAATCCTCGGCAACGTGCCCGGGATCGTCTTCCACACCTTCACGAGCGCCGACGTGGTGCGCCCCCAGCTCGTGCAGCGCGTCATCGAGGCGTACGCGAGGCACAGGAGCGCGCCGGGCGGGCAATTCGGGAAGGGGGCCTAGGCGATGTCCGTCCGCAACCAGCTTAAGCTCCTCGTCGGCGGCCTGGGCGCGCACCGCGGCGACCCGAACACCACGGCGTCCTCGGGGTTCCGCGATTTCCTCGACCAGAGCCGGCTCGTCGCGGTCCTCATCTTCGTCGTCACGGTGGCCGCGATCGTCGCCATCAGCTCGGCCGGGATGCGCGTCCTGGACCTGCCCGTGCTCCCGAGCCAGATCGCGCCCGTGAGGATCGTGGCCGGCGTCCCGTTCTCCTACGTGAGCGCGGAGAAGACCCGCGCCGCCCGCGAGCAGGCTCTGAGCCGGCTGCCCCCCATCTACCGGCTGGACACGGCGCCGCTCGAGCGCTTCGAGGGCGCGGCCCGCAGCCTCCTCTCCAGGCTGGACGCGTTCGAGGCGAAGCACCCCGACCCCTCGGCCCTCTTCTTCGACCGGCGCAAGGCGCTCACCGCCGTGGCCGACGAGTTCAACCTGCGCGGGCCCTACGAGACGAACGCGGACGACCTGGCCGCGCTCCTGACGGCCGGCGACGCCGCGGCCCGGGCCGCCCTCTTCGAGAACGGCTTCGCGGCCCTCAGGCAGATCTACAGCATCGGGGTCCACGACTACGGCACCTCCGGCGAGGGCGGCGCCGACTCCGTCGTGATGCTCGAGATCGAGCGCCCGACGGGCGGGCCGGCGGCGAGGCCGGTGCAGTCCATGGAGGACGCCCTCACCTTCCTGCGGGTTAGCCTGGCGGCCGAGGCCGTGCCCAAGGCGGCCGCGGGCGCCCTCTTCAGGCTCTTTCGAAGCGGCGCGCAGCCGAACCTGGTATTCGACCGGCAGGCCGCCGCCGCCCGGGAGACCGAGGTGCTCGCCAAGCTCAAGGCCGTCACCGTGAGCGTCGCCCCGGGCACGACGATCGTGGACGCGGGCGACCGGGTGACGCCCGAGCAGTACGAGATGGCGACGGCGTACCGCACCGCCGCGCTCGAGGGCGGGTCGGCCGAGCTCGGCGAAGGCCTCGAGCTCTTCGGCCGGGTGCTCCTCGTCCTTGCGATGGTGCTGGCCGCGGTCATCTACGTGAGGCTCGAGGACCCGGAGACCCTGGCGAGCAACGTGCGCCTGGGGCTGCTCGCGCTCGTCGTCATCTTCAACCTGGGCCTCGTGCGCGCGGTCTACTCGGCCGGCGGCGCCGAGCCATTCGCGCGGGACCCGAAGTGGGCGTCCGCCCTGCCCTACCTCGCGCCGACCGCGCTCGCCCCCCTGATCGTCGACATCCTCATCGACGCCGGCTCGGCGATCTTCATGGCGCTGCTGATCTCGATCTTCACGGGCGTCATCTACGGCAACAGGCTCGACCTGCTTGTCCTCACCTTCCTCGCCTCGATGGTCGCCATCTTCGGCTGCCACAACGCCCGCAGGCGCGGGCGCGTCGTCAGCGCCGCGGGCACCGGCGGCCTGACGGTCGCGGCCTTCGCCGCCCTGATCGGCATAGCGCAGCAGACGCCCTACGAGACCCTGGTCCTGCAGATGGGCGCGGGGCTCCTCACGGGGCTGTTGACCGGCGTCGCGGTCGTCGGCCTCCTGCCGGTGCTCGAGTCGCTCTTCAAGAGGACGACGGACATCACGCTCCTCGAGCTCACGGACTTCAACCACCCGCTGCTGCGGCGCATGCAGCTCGAGGCGCCCGGCACGTACCACCACTCGCTCGTCGTCGCCCAGCTCTCGGAGAACGCCTCCAACGCGATAGGCGCCAACCCGCTGCTCGCGCGCGCGTGCGCGCTCTTCCACGACATCGGCAAGACGGCGAACCCGGCCTACTTCACCGAGAACCAGCGCGACGGGGTGAACCCCCACAGCGAGAAGGACCCCGCGTCGTCGGCGGCGATCATACGCCAGCACGTGGCGGACGGAGTCGAGCTCGCGGCGAGGCACAACCTGCCGCGCGCCGTGATCGACGTCATCCGCCAGCACCACGGAACGACGCTCGTGAAGTTCTTCTACGAGCGCGCCCTGGCCCTCTCCCAGTCGCCCTTCCCCGGCGTCGACCCACCGTCGGTCCCGGACACGCCCTATCGCTACGACGGCCCGAAGCCCCAGTTCAAGGAGAGCGCGGTCGTGTCGCTCGCGGACGGGGTGGAGGCCGTGACCCGCTCGGTGCGCACGATAACGATGGAGAAGCTCTCCGCGCGCATCGACCGGCTGGTCGCGGACCGCGTCGCCGACGGCCAGCTCGACGAGGCGCCGATCACCTTCGAGGACCTTGCGAAGATAAGGAACAGCTTCACCTTCACGCTGCTCAACATGCTTCACTCCCGCGTGGCCTACGCCTCGGCCGGGGAGCCGCCCAACGAGGCGAAGGCGTGACGCGGCCGCACCGCCCGCTCGGCGTCGCGAACCGCCACCCCCGCCTCTCGGTCGCCAGGGGCGCGCTCGAGGGGGCGCTCAGGGTCCTGGACGAGAACGGGGCGCGCTTCCGCGGCGGCTGCCCGCCGGGCGAGCTCTCGGTTGCCCTCCTGACGGACCGCGCCCTGGCGCGCCTGAACGGCAGGTTCCTGGGCGACCCCGGCGCCACCGACGTCATCACCTTCGGGGGCGACCCCGCGGTGGCCACGGCGGGCGAGATCTGCGTCTCGGTGGACGCCGCCCTGCGCCAGGGGCGAGGCCGCTCGGGGCTCTCCGGCGAGCTCACCCTCTACATCGTCCACGGATGGCTCCACCTCGCCGGCTACGACGACACGACGGCCCCCGCCAGGCGCGCGATGCGCCGGGCCGAGGCCCGCGCCATGCGCCTGCTGCGCGGGCGCGGGGCGCTGCCCCGCTTCAAGCTGGCCTAAGCGGCGCGCAGGCCTTCGAATAGGAGGAACCGAACCATGGACGAGCCCACAAAGACCTATCCCTTCTACGTGACGCTCAGGAACGCCTTCTTCTCGGGCGTGATCCTCGTCGCCCCGCTGTGGCTCACGCTGCTCGTCTTCGCCAAGATAACCGACCTGGTGGGGGGCACGTTCAGGCCGGTCTTCCAGTGGGTCGTGCCGAACTCGCTGCGCAACAGGCCGAGCCTGGAGATGGTCTGGGACATCCTGGCGACGCTGATCGTGATCGCGCTGGTGACGCTGCTGGGCCTCGTCTCGCGCTACGTCTTCGGGAAGTTCTTCTTCAGCATTGGCGACCGCTTCATCCAGAGCATCCCGGGAGTCAACACCGTGTACAACACGGTCAAGCAGATCGTTAACACCTTCAGCTCCCAGGGCCGCCACATGTTCAGCAAGGTCGTCCTCGTCGAGTTCCCGCGCAAGGGGTGCTGGACGATCGGGTTCTTGACGAGCACGGCCCAGGGCGAGGCGCAGTCCAGGACGAACGAGGAGGTGTGGACGGTGTTCGTCCCGACGACCCCCAACCCAACGAGCGGCTTCCTTCTGATGCTGCCGCGATCCTCCATCGTGGAGCTCGACATGGCCGTCGGCGACGGGATGAAGATGATCATCTCGGGCGGCGCCTTCGTGCCGCCCTGGCCGTCCGTCGAGGCGCCCCGTTAACCGGTGCCGGGCCAGTCGCTCACGCTTGAGGCGTTTGTCATCGAGAAGCGCCCCCCGGGGGAGGCGTTCCAGACCTTCGTGCTCTTCTCGGCCGAGCACGGCAACCTGACCGCCCTGCACCGCCTCTCCGCCCGCGCCGGATCCCAGCGCCCGCTGCCGGACCTCTTTGACGAGGTCGGAGCGATCCTCGAGACCTCCAACCAGGGCCGCACCTGGTTCTTCAGGGAGGCGCGCATCGCCGTGCGCCGCGAGGCGATCGGCCGCAGCTACGACGCCCTGCGCTTCGCCAGCGCCCTGGCCGCGGTCATCAGCCGCAACCCCGTGCATGAGGAGAGCCGCGACGGCGTGGCCCGGCTCCTAAGGACCGCGCTCGACGCCTTCGGCGCCGCGAAGCGGCCGGACATCGTGCACCTGAAGAGCCTGTACGTCTTCGCCCGCGACGAGGGCTACCCCGTGCGCCAGGAGTGGCTCCCGTCGCTCGGCCGCGAGGACCATGACGCGGCGTCGGCGCTCCTGGGCCGGCCCCTCAGCGCGAGCGACTGCGCCGCCGAGGCGGTCGCGCGCCTCAGACGCAGCCTCGAGCTCTACCTCGCCTCCTCCACCGAGATCATCATCCCGTGAAATTCGACCTGGAGCGGCGCCGCGCGCGCATGGGCGTCGGCGAACTTTCGGACTTCTCCATCGGGCCGCGCGGCTCCTCCGGGGGGGCGGGCGGACTCTGGCGGGCCCAGCTCGGCACGCGCTGGCACGTCGAGTTTCGCGCGAGGGCCCTGGCGGGGGGCGAGGACGCCGACTTCGAGGTGCCGGTCGAGGGCGAGCTGGCCCGAAGGGGCTGGATCGTGGCGCTGTCCGGGCGCATCGACCAGGTCGTGAGGGCGGCGGCCCGCACCGTGCTTCGCGAGATAAAGACCGTGACCCGCCCGCTGCCCGCCCGGGAGGAGGAGCTGCGGTCGGACTTTCCCGGGTACTTCGTGCAGCTCGCCGCCTACGCGGCGCTGCGCGGGGGCGGCGAGGACGCCGAGCTCGTGTTCGTCGAGGCGGACACGGGCCTGGCGCAGACCGTGGCGGCCGGGGCTGCGGCCGAGCGGCTCCTCGGCCTGCAGCTGGACCAGGTCGCCGAGTTCCTCGACCTGCGCCTGCGCGCCAGGGAGCGCCTGCGCTCGCTTCGCTTCCGGCCGGCCTTCGCGGCGCCGCGCGAGGGCCAGGAGGCCGCCGCCTCCGCGCTCCAGGGCGCCGTCCTGGGCGGCCGATCCGCCGTCCTCCTCGAGGCCCCGACCGGCTTCGGCAAGACCGGGGTCGTGCTCGAGGCCGCGCTCGGCGCATTGCGCGAGGGCGCCTTCGACCGCGTGCTCTACCTCACCGGCAAGTCGACGGGCCAGATCCACGTGATGGAGACGCTGCGCGCGATGACGGCCCCCGGAGCGGACCTGGGCGCGGGAGCGCCGGTCGCGGCGTGGCACGTGCGCAACAAGTCCGAGCACTGCGTGAACGCGGTCTTCCAGTGCGTGCGCGAGGCGTGCGCCTACCTGGACGGGGCCGAGGAGCGGTGGCCCTCGAGCGGCCTCTCCCGGTTCTTCCTGCTGGAGGGGCAGCCGAGGGACCTGGCGGCGCTGCGCGAGGCCGGGGCGGCCGCCCGAATCTGCCCTTACGAGATCACGCGGGCGGCTCTCGCCTTCAACGACGTGTGGATCGGCGACTACAATTACGTGTTCTCGCCGGACAGCCGCGGGCTCTTCTACGAGAGGCCCGGGTTCGAGCCGGCGCGCACCCTCCTCGTGGCCGACGAGGCCCACAACCTGCCCTCCCGCGCCGCCGACGCGCTCTCCCACGCCTTCGCGGCCGCGGACGCGAGGCTGGTCGCAGGGGAGCTGCGCAGGTTGCGCGCCCACTCCGCCTGGGCGTCCCTCTGGGAGGACTGGGCCTCCTTCCTGCAGTCGCTCGCCCGCACCGGCGCGCTGCGCGAATCGGACGCCGAGGACGCCCGAGAGCGCATCCGGGCCCTGGCCGAGGGCGCCTCGGCCTTCCCGGTCGACTACGCGGAGCTGGGGCCGCACGCCTGCGCTCAGATCTGGGCCATGCCGTCGGCGGCCGAGCAGCTCGACTCGGCCGACCTGCCCCGCCTCTGGTGGTGCCCGAACGACGGGGTGCTCGCCGCCACGTGCCTCGACGCGGCCGCGTCAACCGGCGCCTCGCTGCGCGAGTTCGGCGGCGTCGTCCTCGCGACCGCCACGCCCGGCCCGGCCGAGGCCTTCGCCCAGGCCTGCGGGCTCGACTCCCTGCAGGTCGTGCGGGCGTCCACGCCCTGGCGCGACAACGCCTACGACGTCGCCGTGGACCTGCGCGTCGACACGACGTTCCAGCACCGCCAGCGCCACATCCCGGCGACGGCCCAGGCCGTGCGCGACCTGCACGAGAGCGCCGGCGCCGCCGTCGCCGTGTTCTTCCCGAGCTTCGCCTACGCCGAGGCCGTGGCGCGCGAGTGCGCGCCCGCCGCGCTCCAGCCGAGGCGCGCCGAGCTCTCGGCCCAGGGGGCCTGGATCAACGACGCGGTCGAGGACGGCCGCGCGCTCTTCCTCGTCCTGGGCTCGGGCTTCGCCGAGGGGATCGACATGCTGGGCGGCCGCGTCTCGCACGCCATGGTCGTCGGCCCCGCGCTCCCCGAGGTTAACCCGGTGCAGCGTGCGAAGCTCGCGGCGCTCGCCGGCCTCGGCCGGGAGGCCGCCTTCGACCGCGTCTACCGCATCCCCGGGATGCAGAAGGTGAACCAGGCGCTCGGGCGGCTGGTGCGCGCCCCCGGCCAGAGCGCCCGGGTCCTGCTGCACTGCAGGCGCTTCGCGGAGCCCGGCTACGAGCGGCTGCTCGCGCCCGAGTACCGCACGCGCCGGCGGATCATCGAGGACGGCGACATGCAGTCCTGGCTTTCCTCGGAGCGCTGACGCTATTTCTCTTTACCGTGGGTGCGCTGGCATGCAGTACTTGAGATAGTGGCCTCGCCCAAGACCATTGGATCCCGGGACGTGCATGCCGCCCTGGAGCGGCTCGGCGCAGCCATCGAGGCCCGCCACAGGCATGCGGGCGACCTCCTGGTGCTCGGAATAGCGAACGGCGGCATCCCGCTCGCGCGCAGGCTCTGCAAGAAGCTCGGGATCAGGAGGGTCGGCGACCTGGACATCTCCTTCCACCGGGACGACCTCGGCAGGCACCCGATCCCCAAGGAGTTCACGCCGACGCTCCTGCCGGCCGACGTGGACGGGGCGACCGTCATCCTGGTCGACGACGTCCTCTTCACGGGGCGCACCGCCAAGGCGGCCCTGGACGAGCTCTTCGACCACGGCAGGCCCGCCACCGTCGAGCTCGCGGTCCTGGTCGACCGCGGCGGCCGCCGCCTGCCGATCGTGGCCGACTTCGTGGGCACCACCCTCTGCGCCGGCGACGGCGAGGACGTGATCGTGTGCCTCGACGAGAACCCCTCGCGCGACCGGATCGAGATCCGGCCCCGCGCGCTGCGGCCCGCGCTTACCCGATGACCTGGACACGACGACACCTGCTGACCCTCGAGGAGCTGAGCCTGGCCGAAATCGAGCAGATCCACGCGACCGCTGCGGCGTTCAAGAAGATACTGCAGCGCAGCGTCAAGAAGGTCCCCGCCCTGCGCGGCAAGACGATCGTCAACCTGTTCCTGGAGCCGAGCACGCGGACCCGCATGGCCTTCGACATGGCGGCAAAGCGCCTGAGCGCCGACGTGATCGCATTCGACGCCGCCAGCTCCTCCACGACGAAGGGCGAGACGCTGCGCGACACCGCCCAGAACATCGAGGCGCTCAACGCCGACATGATCGTCATCCGGCACTCGGCCGCGGGCTCGCCCCTGTACCTGAGCAGGATCCTCGGCATCCCGGTGATCAACGCGGGCGACGGGGCCCACGAGCACCCGACCCAGGGCCTGCTCGACACCTTCACCATGAAGGAGCACCTGGGCTCGCTCAAGGGCCGCAAGGTCGTGATCCTGGGCGACATCCTCTTCAGCCGCGTCGCCCGCAGCAACATCTACGCCCTGACCAAGATGGGGGCCGCCGTGACGCTCGTCGGCCCGTCCACCCTCGTGCCCCACGGCTTCACGGCCCTCGGGGCCAAGGTCTCCCACGACCTCAAGTCGGCGCTCGCCGACGCGGACGTCGTCATGCTTCTTCGCATCCAGCACGAGCGCCAGGGACACAGGCACTTCCCCTCGCTCGGCGAGTACACGAGCATGTTCGGCCTCACCAAGACGCGCGCCTCGTGGCTGAGCCCCGAGGCCATCATCATGCACCCGGGCCCGATCAACAGGGGCGTCGAGATCGACAGCGACCTGGCCGACGGCGACCGCAGCGTCATCCTGGAGCAGGTCGCCAACGGGATCGCGGTGCGGATGGCCGTGCTCTACCTCTGCGCGGGCTACCAGCCCGAGAACGTCATCGCCTCCACGGAGTAAACAGCCCATGCCCGCCCTCTGGATCAGGAACGCCCGCGTCGTAGACCCCGCCTCGCGGCGCGACGGCGTGGGCGACCTCTTCGCCCGGGACGGGCGCATCGTCGCCTCGCTCCCGGCCGCGGAGAGGAAGCGCGCCCGCCTGGTCGACGCGCGCGGGCTCGTGGCGACCCCGGGGCTCGTGGACATCCACGTCCACTTCCGCGAGCCCGGCCAGACCCACAAGGAGACGATCGCCACCGGCTCGCGGGCCGCGGCGGCGGGCGGCTTCACGACCGTCGTGTGCATGCCGAACACGTCGCCGCCGGCGGACAACGCCGGGACGATCCAGTACATCCTGGACGCCGTGCGGCGCGACTCGCTCGTCAAGGTGCTGCCGACCGGCTGCATCACGATCGGGATGAAGGGCGAGGCGCTGGCGCCGATCGGCTCCCTCAAGCGCGCCGGGGTCGTCGCGATCACCGACGACGGCGACTGCGTCCAGTCCAACGAGGTGATGAGGCGCGCGATCGAGTACGCCAAGATGTTCGACCTGCCCGTGATGGACCACTGCCAGGACCGCTCGATGACCGAGAGCGCGGTCATGAACGAGGGGGTCATGTCGATCCGACTCGGGCTGCGCGGGTGGCCGAACGCGGCCGAGGACCTGATCGTTTCGCGAAACGTGATCCTGTCCTCCTACACGGAGGCGCACATCCACATGCAGCACGTCTCGTCGGCGCTCTCCGTGGACATCCTGAGGCAGGCCAAGGCCAAGGGCGTGCGCGTCACGGCGGAGGCCTCGCCGCACCACATCGCGCTCACCGACGCCTCGCTCTCCACCTACGACACGAACTTCAAGATGAACCCGCCCCTGAGGACCGAGGACGACCGCAGGGCGCTCATCGAGGGCCTCAAGGACGGCACCCTGGACTGCATCGCGACCGACCACGCCCCGCACACCGACTACGAGAAGGACAAGGAGTTCGACTACGCCCCGAACGGCATCATCGGGCTCGAGACGGCGCTGCCGGTGGTGCTGGGCGTGCTGCTGCGCGAGAACCGCTTCAGCCTGTCGCGGGTCGTCGACCTGATGACGCGCAGGCCCGCGCAGGTGCTGGGCCTTGCGGCCGGCACGCTCGCCGCCGGGGCGCCGGCCGACGTCTGCATCTTCGACCCCAAGGAGGCCTGGACCTACGACGCCAGGGCCGGGTTCAGCAAGTCGGCCAACTCCCCCTGGAGCGGCTGCAGGCTGCAGGGCAGGGTCAAGACGACCATCGTCGACGGCAGGATCGTCTTCCCCACCCCGGCCTCGTGACCCAGGCGGACCAGATGACGCCGGCCGGGTACGCGGCCGGGGGCCTCGAGATCGCGATGTGGCTGGCCGGCGCCTGGATGATTTGGCGCCACGCGCTAAGCCCCGGCCGCAGGGCCGAGCGCGTCCCCCGCCTGGCGGAGTGGCGCCTGCCCGCGATCGACTTCGCGTGCTACGCCTGCTCGGGCCTGGTCGGGGCGGTGGCCCTGAGCAGCATCGCCGGCGCCGCCACGCGGCGCGCCCGCCTGGCGCAGGACGCGACGACCGTCCTCGGCTCCGCCGTCATGGAGGGGGGCTTCCTGCTGGGGATCGCGGCCTTCCATCTGCTCTACGCGCGCGGGCGGCGCGCCGGCGCCGCGGGCACCGACCTGCGCCTCGCCGTGCGGAGCGGGATCGCGACCTTCCTGGCCGCCCTGCCGCTCGTGGTGGCCGTGAGCTACGCCTGGGAGTACCTCCTCGTGCGCCTCGGCCTGCCCGACGAGAAGCAGGAGCTCGTGGACATCCTGGAGAAGACGGGCCCGGGGGCCCTGCGCTTTGGGTTCATCGCCGTGGCGACCGTCCTCGTGCCCCTTACCGAGGAGCTCGTCTTCAGGGGCGGCCTCTTCCGGTTCTCGCGCACGCGCTTCCCGCGCTGGGCGGCCATCACCGCGACCTCCGTCCTCTTCGGGGCCCTGCACGTCGCCTGGGCCGACCACATGGCGGGCCTGCCCACCCTGGCCCCCCTCATCGTCCTTGCCGCCATCTTCTGCGTGGCGTACGAGCGGACGGGGCAGATCGGGACCACCGTGGTCGCGCACGCCCTCTTCAACATCAACATGATCATACTCGTCCTCGCGGGCATCGGCTCTTGAAGCACGCCCGCATATTCTCGAGCTCGAGCCGGGGATCGGTCTCGGCGGTGGGCGAGCTCGCGCTCATCGGCCTCATCAGGCGCTGGCTGGGGAAGGCCTCGCCCAAGGCGCCGCGCGGGATCGGGGATGACTGCGCCGTGCTGCGCCCCGCCCGGGGCCGCGAGCTCCTGACGGTCGACCCGGTGGTCTACGGGGTCCACTTCGACGATCAAACCGCGCCCGCCGAGGCCGGCGCAAAGCTGCTGCGTCGCAACCTGAGCGACATCGCAGCCATGGGCGGGCGACCGCGGGCGGCCGTGCTCGCCCTGGCGCTCGACTCCCGGGTGTCGCTCGCCTGGCTTCGCGGGTTCTTCTCGGGCCTGGCCGCGGAGAGCCGGCGGCACGGCGTGCCGATCGTGGGGGGCGACGTGGCGCGGCTGCCCGGCGCATTCGTGGCGACGCTCGCCCTGACGGGCGAGGCGCGGGCGCGGGCGGTCACGAGGAGCGGCTCGCGCCGCGGCGACTGGATCTACGTGACCGGCACGCTCGGCGGGAGCCTGCGAAGCGGCCACCACCACGCCTTCGAGCCCCGGCTCGCGCAGGGCGCCTGGCTTGCGCGCCGGCGCGAGGTGCGCTCGATGATGGACCTAAGCGACGGCCTTGCGAAGGACATCGCGGCGCTGACCCCCCGGGGGTGCCTCGCGGCCATCTTTGGACCCTCGCTTCCCAGGCGCCGGGGCGCGACGGTTCGCGAGGCGCTCTGCGACGGCGAGGACTACGAGCTCGTCTTCGGGGTCTCGGGACGCTGCCGCCGCGCTCCCTTCGAGCGGTCCTTCCGGAGGGCCTTCCCGCGCACCCGGCTCACCTGCATCGGGCGCTTCGCGCCGAGGGGCGCCGTTCCGGCGGACGCACTGCGGCTGTCCGACTACCGTGGCTACGAGCATCTGCGATAGGCTCAAGGCCGGCGTCACGACGCGCTCGGCCCGCGAGACCCGCTCCCTGGCCGCCGAATGGGCGCTCACCCTGCCGGCCGACGCGACGGTCGCCCTGCACGGCGATCTGGGCGCCGGCAAGACGACGTGGGTGCAGGGCCTGGCGCTGGGCCTCGGGATCACCTCCCCCGTCACGAGTCCCACCTTCACGATATACGGGATACACCAGGGGCCGCGCACCATGCTCGCGCACCTTGACGCCTATCGCCTGGAGTCTCCCGCGCAGGCCGAGGACCTCCTGCTCGAGGAGTTCCTGGTCAGCCCCTGGTGCCTAGCCGTGGAATGGCCCGAGCGGGTCGGCGGGTGGCTGCCGCCCGACGCCCTGCACGTCGATCTGGAAATCCTCAAGCCGGGCCGCCACTCGGTGCGCCTTCGCTAGGCGCAGGCGGCTGGACGGCCGCGGGGGCGTCCGCAGCGGGCGCCGGGTCCGCGGGCGGCTGCGCCGCTCCGGGATCCGCGGCCGCGGGCGCATCGG